>NZ_JBVHTI010000004.1:181255-1038757 GCF_055565975.1 Streptomyces sp. NPDC028289
ACTCCTTCTGGACGGCGGTAAAAAAAATAAAAAATTTTAAAAAAAAAACCCCCCAACCCCCGGGGGGGGGGGGCGGGGGCGGGGGGGGGGGGGGCGCGGGGGGCCCCCCCCCCCCCACCCCCCTGATGCCTGCCGTGACCGGATCAGCCGACCGGTGGTGTCCCGTGGGTGTGGAAGGACTCGATCGTCTTCAGACCCCACGCCTGGCCCTTGGCGCGTTCGGCCTCGGTCCAGGTGATGAGCGGCCAGTCGGGGGCCAGCACCAACCGGGTGAGCGGGTTGCACAGCTCGATGCGGTTGCCGCCCGGCTCGTAGACGTACAGGAAGAACGTCTGCTGGATGGCGTGCTTGTGCGGGCCGGTCTCGATGAACACGCCGGTGTCGATGGCGAGGTCGGCCGCGCGCAGGATGTCCTCGCGGCCGTCGGTCGCGAAGGCGATGTGGTGCAGCCGCCCGGTCGAGCCGGTCCAGTCGGACGTGTAGACGACGTCGTACGACTTGTGGGTGAAGGTCAGCCAGCGGGCCGCGATCGTCCCGTTGTCGAGGCGGACCTGCTCGGTCGACCGGGCGCCGAGGACCTGTTCCTGGAACTCGGCGTTGGCGAGCACGTCGGCGGCCAGGAAGTTGACGTGGTCCAGGCGGCGCACACCGACCCCGCGGTTGGGCTTGGCCTGCGGCTGGTTCTTCAGCGCGGGCTTCAGCTCGTCCGGCGCCCGGTAGTGCTCGCTCTCCCAGTAGAGGGCGTGTTCGTGGCCGTCCGGGTCGGTGGTGACGTAGAGCTTGCCGAGGCCGGGCTCGTCCTCCACCCAGTGGCCGGTGCCGCCCGCGTCCTCGACCGCCTCGACACGGCGGTTCAGGGCCTCCTCGCTGGAGGTGCGCAGGGCGAGCCGGCCGAGGCCGGGCCGGTCGCGGGCGGTGAGGACCAGGCTGTGGTGCTCGTAGTCGTCGTACGTGCGCAGATAGACGGTGTCGCCGTCCCGGCCGTTGACGGTCAGTCCGAGGAAGTCGGTGAAGAAGGCGACGCTGGCGTCCAGGTCCGGGGTGAACAGCTGGGCATGGCCGATATGGGCGATGTCACCGAGGGGCGGAGCCATCGTTGCCTCCTTGAGGTTGTGCGGGCAGGGCGGCGGCACGGGGGAAGACGGTGCCGTCGAAGATCTTGCGGGCGGTGCGGACGACCGCGGTCCGGCGGGCGGCCGGCGGGGAGCCGCCGGATCCCGGGTCGACGCTGGTGTCGACCTCCAGGAACCCGGTGGGGTGTTCGACGCGGATACGGTCGCCGTGCTCCGGGAGCCGGGCGATCCCCTCCGCCACGCTGCCGGGCAGCCTGAGCCCCGCGGCCACGCTGGCGGCGCCGAGGACGCCGATCGAGGTGTGGCAGCGGACGGGGATGAAGGTCCGGGTGGTGACCGCACCCCCGTCGCGGGGCGGGGCGAGCAGGCTGAGTTTGGGCACGGTGGCGGTCTCGACGTCCCCGAGGCCCATCAGCTTCCCCGCCGCCAGCCGGATCTCGTGGAGGCGGTCGGCCAGGGTCAGGTTCTCCTCCAGGTCCCCGGGCGTCTCGTAGCCGGTGACACCGAGGGCGCTCGCCGCGACGAGCACGGTCGGCATGCCGTTGTCGACGCAGGTCACCGTGGTGTCGGCGACGGTGTCGCGGACGTTGCCGGTGGGCAGCAGCGGGCTCTCGGCGGCGGGGAACTCGATCACCACCGGGGCGGCCGTGCCGGGCACCCCGGAGATCTCGGCATCCCCGGTGTAGTCGACGCGCCCACCGGGGGTCGGGAAGGTGGCGACGGCCGACTCCCCCGTGTTGAGCATCCGGATCCGTACCGAGGTCTCACCGTCACCGGCGGCCACGAGCCCCCGCTCCACGGCGAACGGTCCGACCCCCGCGAGGATGTTCCCGCAGTTCTGACGATCGGTCACCTCCGGCCGGTCGACGGCGACCTGGAGGAAGAGATAGTCGACGTCCGCCTCCGGGTCGTCCGACACCGAGACGACCGCCACCTTGCTGGTGAGGGGGTGCGCCCCGCCCAGGCCGTCGATCTGGCGCGGGTCGGGGCTGCCCATCACCCGCAGCAGCAGGTCGTCCCGGGCGGCGGGATCCGCGGGCAGGTCCTCGGCCAGGAAGTACGCGCCCTTGGAGGTGCCGCCGCGCATCAGCATGCAGCGCACCTCCGCAGGCCCGGTCATGTGCCGTACTCCTCGTACGTCTTGTACTCGACGCCGAGCCGCTCGAGGGTCTCCCGCAGCCCGTAGCGGTCGAGGCCGAGCTGGCCGTCGATGAACGCGGCGCGGGTCGCGGCCTCCTTGGCCTCGCGGGCCTCGGACTTCTCGGTCGTCTCGCGTACCCGCTCCCGGGGTACGACCACGACCCCGTCGTCGTCGGCGAGGATCACGTCACCCGGATTGATCACCTGGCCGTCGATCGCGATCGGCACGTTGACCGAGCCGCCGGTGGCCTTCACCGTCCCCTGCGAGGAGACTGCCCGGGACCAGGCGGCGAAGCCCATCTCCCGCAGCTCCTGGGTGTCGCGGATGCCGGTGTTGAGGACCACCCCGCGCACCCCGCGCTGCTTCAGCGCGGTCGCGAACAGCTCGCCGAACAGCCCGTCCGTACACGGCGAGGTGGTGGTGACGACCAGGATGTCGCCCTCGCCGCACTGCTCGACGGCCGCGTGGATCATGAGGTTGTCGCCGGGCCAGCTGAGCACGGTGACGGCCGTGCCCGCGACCCGCACGCCCTGCTGGATCGGGCGGATCCCGGGGCCGAGCAGCCCGGTTCGGCCCATGGCCTCGCTCACGGTGGCGACACCGAAGCCGGCGAGGGCGTCGACGTCCTTCAGCTCCGCCTTCGGCGGGTCGGTGACGATCACGCCGCTCATGCCAGCTCCTTCGCGATCTGCGGGAACGGCCGCATGAACGCCTCGGCCATGGTGTCGTGCGCCAGGCCCAGGTTGGGGCCCGCGTTGCGCTTGAGCTGGACGCCCCGGCGGACGGCGAGGTCGGTGTAGTAGGCCCACAGGTGCTGCTGGGCGCCGAGGCACTCCATCGCCTTGCGCTTGGTCTCCCAGACCTCCGTGATGTCCAGCAGGACCTCGGGCCGGAAGCCGCTCATCTCGGGCTGGTGCGGCTCGAAGTAGAAGACCGGCGGGGCGCCGATGATGTCGCCCTCGCCGGGGTAGCCGATGGCCTGCGCGAGGATACGGGCCTCCAGGGCCATCCGGTTGGCGGCCGGGTGGTCGCCGTTGTAGGGGTCCTCGACGGGGTGGGTGAGCACGACGTCGGGCTGGGCCTCGCGGTAGACGGCGACCAGCTGGTCGGTCAGCTCGGCGGTGGCGACCAAGGGGTAGTCGCCGGCGTCGAAGAACCGGACCTCGGCGCCGAGAGCGGCGGCGGCCTTCTCCGCCTCCTCCCGGCGTATCGCCTTGATCTCCGCCAGGTTCCTGCCCTCGCGCCACGCCTTGGCGGACTCGCCGCGCTCGCCGAAGGTCAGACAGGCGATGGTGACCTTCTCGCCCCGGGACGCGGCCAGGGCGATGGCTCCACCCGCCCGCCACACGAAGTCCCCGGCGTGCGCGGTGACGACCAGAGTGGATCGCGGTGGGGTTGTGGCGGGCGCGTTGGCGTGCGTCATGGAAAACTCTCCTTGGTGGACAGGTGTGCGCCCACCCGGCCCCGGGCGTGCTCAGTCGCGCAGTGCTTCGATCACGCTCGTGAGGTGGGCGCGGACGGCCGCCTCGGCCGCCTGCGGGTCCCTGGCCCTGATCGCCTCGATCATCGCCAGGTGCTCGCTCAGGGAGTGCTGCGGTCGCCCCGGACGCAGCGCCAGCTGGAAGCGGTGCCGGACCAGTTGGGCATTGAGCCGCTCCAGCAGCTCCACGGCGGTCTGCTGGCCGGAGATCGTCCTGATCCTGGCGTGGAGTTCCTGGTTGAGCTCGGAGTAGGTGACCGGTTCGCCGTCGGCGACGGCCTTGGTCATGGCCGTACCGAGGTCCGCCAGGTCGGCGAGCTGCTCGTCGCTGGCTGCGACGGCCGCCTTGGCCGCGCAGAGTCCCTCCAGGACCATGCGGCACTCCGTGATCGCGACCGCTTCCTCCACGGTCACCACCCGCACCCGTGAGCCGCGGTTGCGGATCCGCTCGACCAGTCCCTGGGCCTCCAGATCGATCAGTGCCGCACGGATGCTGGCCCGCGTCACACCGAACTCCTCGGCGAGCTCGTTCTCCACCAGCCGCTGGGCCGGGGCCATCTCGCCGTGCAGGATCGCCTGCCGCAGCTGCGTGAACGCATGCTGCTTGGCCTGCTCTCCGGTGCTCGGACGGGCTTCCTTCGGCATTGCGCCCTCCCTGAGTGAGTGCCTGTCGAACGTAAATCTAGCCAAACAAGATTGTCAACAATTTTGTCTGCCGTATTGCCGGGCCAGTCCGGCGCCCTGCGCGCTCAGCCGGTGCGGTACAGCTCGCTGAGCAGTTCGAGAACCGCCTGGTGGGCGGGGTGCGGGTCGTCCCGCCACCAGGCCAGCCGGACGGCGACCGGCTCGGCGTCCCGGACCGGCCGGTAGACGATGCCGGGCCGCGGGTACTGGTTGGCGGTCGACTCGGCGGTCACGCCGACCGCACGGCCGGCCCCGATGGCGGTGAGCCAGTCGTCGACGTCGTGCGTCTCCTCGACGACCGGCCGCGACTCCGGCGGCCACAGCTCCGGGGTGGTGGTGCCGGTGCGCCGGTCGACCAGGAGGATCCGGCCGGTGAGGTCGGCCAGGCGCACGGTGCGGCGGCGGGCCAGCGGGTCGTCGGCGGCCAGCGCGCACAGCCTCCGCTCCAGCCCGACGATGGCCGAGTCGAACCGCCGGTCCTCCAACGGCCGCCGCAGGACGGCGAGGTCGCAGGCCCCTTCGCCGAGCCCGGCGGAGGCCGTGTTCACCCGGACGAGATGCAGTTCGGTCCCGGGGTGCGCGGCGGCCCAGGCGCGCTGGAAGGCCACGGTGTGCCGCCCCACCGCCGACCATGCGTACCCGATCCGCAGCCGGGACGGCCCCGAGGCGGCCTCCCGGACCAGGTCGGCGACGTCCGCCAGCACCCGCCGGGCCCGCTCCACCACCCGCACCCCGGCCGCCGTCGGCGTCACCTCCCGCGAGGACCGCCGCAGCAGCCTTGCCCCCAGGGCTCGTTCCAGACCGGCCAGGGTGCGGGAGACCGCCGCCTGGGACACCCCCAGCGCGATCGCCGCGTCGGTGAAGGTGCCCTCGTCGACGATGGCGACGAGACACCTCAGCTGCCGCAGCTCGACCTCATCCATGCGCACAGCGTATAGATCCCGGGCCGCATGCATTTTGCGTATGTGCAGGCCGGGCGGACGCTCCTGACATGCGACGAGCCCTTGCACGCCCGGTCTCTCCCCCCGCGCTCTCCCCCTCCGCACCGAATCCGCTCTCCGGCGTGGCGACCATGGTCGGCAGCGGCCTGTCCAACCAGACCGGCGCGGCCGTCGGCTCGCTCGCCTTCCCGGTCCTCGGCCCGCTCGGGGTGGTGGCGGTACGGCAGTACGTGGCCGCAGTCGTCCTCGTGGCCGTCGGCCGGCCCCGCCCGCGCGCCTTCACCTGGCGGCAGTGGTGGCCGGTGCTGCTGCTCGCGGTGGTCTTCGGCACGATGAACCTGACCCTCTACACCGCGATCGACCGGGTCGGTCTGGGCCTGGCGGTCACCCTGGAGTTCCTGGGCCCGCTCACCATCGCCCTTGCCGCGTCCCGCCGTCGGCTGGACGCGGGGTGCGCCGTGCTGGCGGCGGCGGGGGTGGTGGTGCTGATGCGTCCGCGGCCGTCCACGGACTACGCGGGGATGGGACTGGGCCTGGTGGCGGCGGGCTGCTGGGCGTCGTACATCCTGCTCAACCGGGTGGTCGGCCGCCGGATACCGGGTGCGCAGGGCCCGGCCGCGGCCGCGAGCGTGTCGGCACTGACGTTCCTGCCGATCGGAGTCGTGGTGGCGGTACGACACCCGCCGACGGCCGGTGCGGTGCTCTGCGCGGTGGCGGCGGGCGTGCTGTCGTCGGCGGTGCCGTACCTGGCCGACCTGCTGACCCTGCGCAGGGTCCCGCCCCAGACCTTCGGCCTGTTCATGAGCGTCAACCCGGTCCTGGCGGCCGTGGTGGGGCGGGTGGTGCTGGGGCAGGGGCTGGGGGTGCCGGAGTGGGCCGGGATCGGGGCGGTGGTCGCGGCGAACGCGCTCAGCATTGCAACCAGGGCCGGCTGAGGCGCCCCGTCAGGGGCGCTGGGGGTACCCCCGGCCGAAGGCTGGGGGAGGAACTGCGCGACCAGCCACAACCGGCCCGCGGCTCCCCCTCCGCGACCAGCCCCCTCCCATCAGATGACGGCATCCCGCCAACGCGCGGCCACCGCGACCCGCTGCCGCCACCCCCGCATCACCTTCGGCCCCACCCCCACCGCGAGCACCCCGCCCAACCGCTCCCCCCTCCGATACGCGGCGACGAACCGCCTCTCCTCCACATCCCCCTC
The DNA here is from genome assembly GCF_055565975.1 of Streptomyces sp. NPDC028289. Classification (NCBI taxonomy): domain Bacteria; kingdom Bacillati; phylum Actinomycetota; class Actinomycetes; order Kitasatosporales; family Streptomycetaceae; genus Streptomyces; species Streptomyces sp. NPDC028289. The sequence continues at coordinate 187,773 of NZ_JBVHTI010000004.1, forward strand.
CACGACCCGCACTTCCTCGTGGCCCCGCAGGTACCCGTACGCCTGGATCTTCATCTCGTACTGGTCGGACCAGAAGTACGGCACCGGCGCGAACGCCTTGCGGGCCCCGGGGTCGAGGAGGTTGCGGGCCGCGGCCATCCCCTGTTCCGCCGCGTTCGTCCGGTGCTCGATCAGCATCGAACTCCTCTATAGGCAACGGACCTTGATGTCGCGGGCGGTACCGCGCACCCGCCCGGACGGCCGACCGCTCCCCCGCTCGGGCGGGCACGCCGGACGGGCGGAACGACCACCGGGGTATTTGCTCGCGGATTCCATCGCGAAGCGGTCACCGGGGCCCCGACAGCTCCCCCAGCCAGTAACCGAAGCCCCGCCTGGTGTGGATCAGCGCGGGACCGCCCCGGTCGACCTTGCGCCGGAGTCGGGAGACCAGCTGTTCGATGGCGTTGTCGCCCCGGAACTCGCCCCAGACGTGCCGGCTGATCTGCTCCTTGGACAGCACCTTGCGGGCGTTGACCAGGAGGTGGCGCAGCAGCCGGTACTCGGCGGGGGTGAGGTCCAGGGTGCGGCCGCCCCGGCAGGCCCGGCAGGTGCCGTCGTCCAGGACCAGGTCGGCGTGGTCCAGCGTGCCGCCCCGGCGGCCACCGCCGCCCACGTCCCGGAGCAGCACCTTGACCCGGGCGAGAACCTCGGCGATCCGGACCGGCTTGGTGACGTAGTCCCGCTCACCGGCGCCGAGTTCGGGCACCAGCCCGGCGAGCGACTCACAGGCGGCCAGCAGCAGGACCGGTGGCCGGTAGGCCGGTTCGAGGCGGCCCCCCTGGGCGAGGTCGTCGAGGCCGGGCAGCTCGGCGTCGACGACGACCAGGTCGTACCGGTGTTCCACGAGCCGCCGCGCCACGTCGGCACCGCTGGCCGCGGCACCGGCCCGGTAGCCCGCCAGCTCCAGCGCGGAGGTGAGGAGTTCCGCGGCATCCCGGTCACCGGCGGCGACCAGGAGCCGCTGCCCGCTGCCACGGGCGAGCACGAGGGGCGGGAGAGAGCTGCCGTACATGGGGTGACCCATTCGTTCGAGGCGCCGGCAATTCGATTGCTTGACTCAAGTAAGCCACATGTGCTTGCCTAACTCAAGTAATCGGGGCCGTCCTGAGCGGAGGCCGCCCCGAGGGCCCGCCCGCGGCGGGCCCACGCGCCGGAACCCGTGGGGACGGGAGCCGGCGCGGCCCTCGGGCCGGACGCCGGCCCACTCCCCCCGGCCCGGCGGTCGGCCCGAGGGCATCTCCTCGGCCGAACGGCCCGACGAACCTCGACGGCACCACCAGAAAGCGAGAGTCACCCCATGGCCACGATGAAGTCCGTACAGACCGGTGGCGTCGGCAGGATCGAGGTCGTGGACGTCGAGCGTCCCGTGCCCGGTCCGAAGGACGTGCTGCTGAAGATCCGCGCGGGCGGCATCTGCGGCACTGACGTGACCTTCCTGCACATGGGCGGCATGCCCGCCCGCGCCCATCTGGGCGGCGAGCTGGTCCCGATCGCCCTGGGCCATGAGCCGGCCGGCGAGGTCGTCGAGGCCGGCGCCGAGGTCACGGGGCTCAAGGTGGGCGACCGGGTGGTCGTGAACCCACAGGACGCGCCCACCGGGATCATCGGCTGCGGCGGCCGGTACGGGGCCCTCAGCGAGTACCTGCTGATCGAGAACGCCGAGGTCGGCCGGAGTGTCGCGGTGTTCCCGGACACCGTGCCGTTCGAGGTCGCCTCCCTGAACGAGCCGATGGCCGTGTCCCGGCACGCCGTCAACCGCTCGGAGGCCGCGCCGGACGACAAGGTGGTCGTCTTCGGCGCCGGGCCGATCGGGCTGGGCGCGGCGATCTGGCTGAAGCTGCGGGGTGTCAGGCATGTCGTCGTCGCCGACGTCATCCCGGCCCGGCTGGAGAAGGCGCTGGCCGTGGGTGCGGACGCCGTGATCAACTCCGCGGAGGAGGACGTCACCGCGCGGCTGACCGAGCTGCACGGGCAGAGCGCCAACGCGCTGGGCCAGCCCCGCCCCGGCACCGACGTCTTCATCGACGCGGCCGGCGCCCCGGCCGTCTTCAACACCGTGGTGGCCAACGCCCAGTGGCACGCCAGGCTGGTCATGGTCGCCGTGCAGAAGAAGGGCGAGATCGACCTCGGCGGCATGCTGCGCAGCGAGCTGACCCTGGTCGCCTCGCAGGGCTACCCGACGGAGATCTTCGAGGTCACGCCCGAACTGGTCGAGCACCACGAGCGGTTCGCGAAGCTGATCAGCCACCGCGTCCCGTTCGCCGACGTCCACAGCGCCTTCGAGCTGGCGCTGACGCCGGGGGCCGCGGAGAAGGTCGTCGTCACCTTCGACGCGTAGCGGAGACGGGCGCCAGCCACAGCCCGAGGAGCGCGTCGGTGAGCCCGGTGGCCGCGTCGCTCCAGGTGGCGCGCGGAGTGGCGGTGCCCTCGGCGAGGGCGCGCTCCCGCTCGGCGCAGGTGTGCAGGATCAACGTCCGTGCCATCAGGCCGCGTTCGGCGCGGACCTCGGCGGGCAGTTCCGGCAGCCGCCGGTTCAGCGCGTCGACGGCCTGGCGCAGCGACGGCGAGGTCAGTGACTCCTCGACCATGATGTCGTACAGGGCGGGGTCGGTCATGACCTGGGCGCAGAAGCGGGCGTACCAGGTCGGGCTGCCCAGGCTCGCGAGGTGTTCGGTGATCGGGCGGACCAGGCAGTCCACCAGGTCGCGGATGTCGTCGGAGTCGCCGGTCTCGGCCAGCAGGCGGACCCGGATCTCCTCGATCCGGTCGAAGTGCCGGGCGGCGACGGCGCGGACCAGGTCGGCCTTGGTGCCGAAGTGGTAGCCGACCGCGGCGTTGTTGCCCTGGCCGGCGGCCTCGCTGACCTGGCGGTTGGAGACGGCGTACACGCCCTGTTCGGCGAAGAGGCGCTCCGCCGCGCCCAGGATGGCCTCCCGCGTCGCGCTCACCTGGTCCGCCCGCGCCGTCCTGCCTGCCATGCCCACCACCGCTCCGGGACTCCTTGCCACCCCGGCCGGCCGGTCCCGCGAGCCGTGCCGGGGCCCCGCCCGAAGCGGCGAGGTCCAGCCGAAGAAGAAGGCTACGCGGCAGGGCCGCGGAGTGCGGAAACACCTTGCCAGTACAGTAAGTCAAGCGACTGACTTAAATAAGCCCCAGTCGCACCATGCCCTTCCTACGGAGGCCCAGTTCCATGTCCGAAGCCCCTGTCCAGCCCGCCGGGTCCACGAGAGCGGAACGACCGAACCCGAACGCCGTGGTGGCGGTGCTGGCGCTGTCCGGTATCACCGTCTCGCTGATGCAGACCCTGGTGATCCCGATCGTCCCGGAGCTGCCGAAGTACCTGGACGCCTCCGCGTCCAACGCGGCCTGGGCGGTCACGGCCACCCTGCTGGCCGCCGCCGTGGCCACCCCGGTGGCCGGCCGGCTCGGCGACATGTTCGGCAAGCGGCTGATGCTGCTGGTCAGCCTGGTGCTGCTGGTCTCCGGTTCGGTGGTGGCCGCGCTGAGCGACACGCTGGTCCCGATGATCGTCGGCCGTGCCCTCCAGGGCCTCGCGGCCGCCGTGGTCCCGCTCGGCATCAGCATCATGCGCGACGAACTGCCGCCGGAGCGCCTCGCGGGCTCGACGGCGCTGATGAGTGCCTCGCTGGGCGTCGGTGGCGCGCTCGGCCTGCCGGCCGCGGCGTTCATCGCCGACCACTACGACTGGCATGTGCTGTTCTGGACCTCCGCCGCCCTCGGTGTCGTCGCGTTCGCGCTGGTCATGCTGCTGGTTCCGGAGTCCAAGGTGCGCTCGGGCGGCCGCTTCGACGCGGTCGGCGCGGTGGGCCTCGCGGTCGGCCTGGTCTCGCTGCTGCTCGCCGTCTCCAAGGGCGCCGACTGGGGCTGGGGGAGCGGCACCACGCTCGGCCTGTTCGCGCTCGCCGTCGTCGTGCTGCTCGCCTGGGGCTTCTTCGAACTGCGCACCGCCCAGCCGCTGGTCGACCTGCGCACCACGGTCCGCCGCCAGGTGCTGTTCACCAACCTCGCCTCGATCGCCTTCGGCTTCTCGATGTTCGCGATGTCCCTGGTGATCCCGCAGCTGCTCCAGCTGCCGACCCAGACGGGCTACGGCCTCGGCAGGTCGATGCTGACGGTCGGCCTGGTGATGGCCCCGCAGGGTCTGGTGATGATGGCCTTCGCCCCGCTCTCGGCCGCCATCACCAAGGCCAGGGGCCCGAAGGTGACGCTCATGATCGGCGCGGTGATCGTCGCCGCGGGCTACGGCCTCAACATCGTCCTGATGTCCGAGGTCTGGCACCTGATCCTGGTCTCCTGCGTCATCGGCGCCGGTGTCGGCTTCGCGTACGGCGCGATGCCCGCGCTGATCATGGGCGCGGTCCCGGCGTCGGAGACGGCCGCCGCGAACAGCCTGAACACGCTGATGCGGTCCATCGGTACATCGGTGGCGAGTGCCCTCGCGGGGGTGATCCTGGCCCAGATGACCATCAGCCTCGGCGGCACCACCCTGCCCTCCGAGAACGGCTTCAAGGTGGTCATGGCGATCGGCGCGGGCGCGGCCGTCCTGGCCTTCGTCCTCGCCTCCTTCCTGCCGGGCCGCCGAGCGGCTGACCCGGAGCCCGCTCCGGCCACGGCAGCGCCCGCGGCCGAATCCGTGCACTGAGCCGCGGACGGTGATCCGCGGAGGGGCGGGCCGTACCCCGGGGGCGGCCCGCCCCGCCCGCCGCGTCACGGACCATGGTCACAGGAGACCGACCGGAGCGACCGATGAGCACTCCCTGGCAGCGCTACGCCGAAGAGCACGCCCGTACCGTCGACACCATGGCGACGGTGCTGATGTTCGCCTCGTTCCTGCTCGGCAGCGAGATCACCATGAGTACCGAGTCCCGGCCGAACGCGGTCGGGCTCACCATCGCCCTCGCCGCCGTCGGCTGCGGTGCCCTGCTCTGGCAGCGCACCCGGCCGCGCACGGTCGTCGCCGTCAGCGCGGCGGCCACCGCGGCCGCCGCCGGGCTCGGGCATCTGCCGACCCCGCTGCTGCTGGGCGGCCTGATGCTGGCGCTGTACCGGCTGGCGGTCGACACCGACCGGCCCACCGCGCGCCGGTTCTACTTCGCGAGCCTCGCCCTCGTGGTGACCACCGCCGCGGTCCTCGCTCCGCCGGGCGTCCCCTGGCCGCTGGAGACGATCAGTCCGGCCGCCTGGCTGCTGCTGCCGGTCGTAGCCGGCAACGCCGTACGGCTGCAGGGCGCCTATCTGGAGGCCGTGCACGCGCGGGCCGAGTACGCGGAGCGCAGCCGGGAGGAGGAGGCCCGGCACCGGGTCGCCGAGGAACGGATGCGGATCGCGCGGGAGCTGCACGACGTGGTCGCCCACCATCTGGCCCTGGCCAACGCCCAGGCCGGCACGGCGGCCCACCTCTCGCGCACCCACCCCGACCAGGTGCACCGGATCCTCGGTGAACTCGCCGGTACGACCGCCTCCGCGCTGCGCGAGCTGAAGGCCACCGTGAGCCTGCTCCGGCAGACCGGCGACCCGGACCTGCCGCTCGCCCCGAGCCCCGGCCTCGACCGGCTGGCGGAGCTGACCGAGGCCTTCGGGTCCGCCGGGCTCACCGTGCACGTCCGCGTCGAGGGCGCCCCGCGGCCGCTGACGGCGGGCGTCGACCTGACGGCCTACCGGATCGTGCAGGAGGCGCTGACCAACGTCACGAAACACGCCGCTGCCGAGGCCGCCCACGTCCGGATCGGGTGGGCCCAGGACAGCCTGACCCTCACGGTCACCGACGACGGCACCGCCACCGCCCCTCCCACGCCCGCCCCCGGACGCGGATTCGGGCTGATCGGGATGCGGGAGCGGGCCCAGTCGGTCGGCGGCGCCTTCGCCGCCGGGCACCGGGACGGCGGCGGCTACGAAGTCACCACCCGGCTGCCGCTGTACCCCGGCACCACCGAACCGGAGGAACAAGGGACGCCATGACCATCCGCGTGCTCCTCGCCGACGACCAGGCCCTGCTGCGGGCCACCTTCCGGATCCTGATCGACTCCTGCGCCGACATGGAGGTGGTCGCCGAGGCCGCCGACGGCGCCGAGGCGGTCGCGCTCACCCGCGAGCACCGGCCCGACATCGTCCTGATGGACATCCGGATGCCCGGCACCGACGGGCTGGCCGCCACGGCCGAGGTCTGCGCGGACCCGGAGCTGTCCGGCGTGCGGGTGCTGATCCTGACCACGTTCGAGGTCGACGAGTACGTGGCGCAGGCGCTGCGGTCCGGGGCCGGCGGATTCCTCGGCAAGGACGTGACCGCCGAGGCGCTGCTGGCCGGGATCCGTACGGTGGCCGCCGGCGAGTCGCTGCTCTCCCCCACCGCGACCCGCACCCTCATCACCAGGTTCCTGGCCGCTCCCGCGCCCGGCGCCCGGCTCGCCACCCCCGAACAGCTGCGCGTGCTCACCGCCCGCGAGCGCGAGGTCATGGCGCTGGCCGCCCAGGGCCGTTCGAACGAGGAGATCGCCGGGAAGCTGTTCGTCTCCCCGCTGACCGTGCGTACCCACATCCACCGGGCGATGACCAAGCTGGACGCCCGGGACCGGGCCCAACTGGTGGTGATGGCCTACCAGTCGGGGCTGGTGCAGCCCCCGCCGCCGGTGCCCGACGCCTGAGGCCTGTTCGGGGGAACCGGCGCCGGAAGACGCGTGCCGCAGCCGTGCCGGGTCACATCTCCTGCGTGACCGCCCTCCCCGTGATCCCGCCCATGCTCGCCACTCCCGGCCGGCTGCCGCCCGCCGCGCAGGACGCCCGGTGGGCCTACGAGACCAAGCAGGACGGCCAGCGAGTGGTCGTCTACCTGCCCGGCGACGGCAGCGTGCTGCTGCGCGCCCGTTCCGGCGAGGAGATCACCGCCGCCTATCCCGAGCTGCGCCCGCTGGCAGCGGCGCTGGGCCGGACCGCGGCGATCCTGGACGGCGAGGTGCTGGCCGTCGACGAACACGGGCGCGCCGACTTCCAGTTGCTGCAGAGCCGGATGGGGCTGGCCCACGCCCCGGCCCGGGCGGCACGGATGGCGGCCCGGATCCCGGTCCACCTGGTGCTGTTCGACGCACTGCTGCTGTCGGACCCACTGCTCACCATGGCGTACGCAGACCGCCGGGCGCGCCTGGAGTCCCTCTCGCTCGCGGGGCCGCACTGGTCGACGCCGAGGGCCGTCGTGGGGCACGGCGCCGAGGCGCTGCGGGCGACCCGGGAACACGGTCTGGAGGGCCTGGTCTGCAAGCGGCTGGACTCGGTCTACGAGCCGGGGGTGCGGTCCCGCGCCTGGATCAAGATCCGGAACATGCGCGCCGAGGACGTGATCGTCGGCGGCTGGCTGCCCGGCAAGGGGCGGCTGACCGGGCTGCCGGGCGCGGTGCTGGTCGGCCAGCGGTCCCCCGACGGGCGGCTGCGGTACGTCGGCGGGGTGGGCACCGGCTGGAGTGCGGCGGAGCGGACCGAACTGGCCGCGCTGCTGCGGGCCGCCGCGGCCGACTCGTGCCCCTTCGAACCGGTCCCACCGGTCCCTGGCGCCCGCTGGGTGGTGCCCCGGCTGGTCGGCGAGGTCAGCTACAGCACCCGGACCCGGGCCGGACTGCTGCGCCAGCCGTCCTGGCTGCGGCTGCGCCCGGACCTCGCACCGGAGGAGTCGGCGGCGGACCTGCCGGAGGACATGGGCTGACGACCGGGCGGTCTCCGATCGGCGGCCGGACCGGCGGCAGGCCGGGCGGCGGCCGACAGGATGTCGGAATCGGTGGTCGGCGGGAAGGTCTATCGTGTCCCCATGTCGGTACCCGAGTTGATCCGTATCGTCTCCCGCGACTCGCCGATGGCGCTCGCTCAGGTGGCCCGTGTCCGGGCCGAGTTGGCCGCGCTGTATCCGCAGGTGCGCACCGAGGTCGTGCCGGTGAAGACGACCGGCGACAAGTGGCTGGGCGATCTGTCCCAGGTCGAGGGCAAGGGGGCGTTCACCAAGGAGGTGGACGCCGCGCTGCTGGCCGGTGCGGCCGATCTCGCCGTGCACTGTGTGAAGGACGTGCCCGCGGACCGGCCGCTGCCCGCCGGGACGGTGTTCGCGGCGTTCCTGAAGCGGGACGACATCCGCGACGCGCTCGTCCACCCGGGCGGGCTGACCCTGGACGAGCTGCCGCCGGGCACCCGGATCGGCACCTCCGCGGTCCGCCGGATCGCCCAGCTGTCGGCCACCCACCCGCATCTGGAGTGCGTGCCCTTCCGCGGCAACGCCAACCGGCGGCTGGAGAAGCTCGCCGCCGGTGAGGCGGACGCGCTGCTGCTCGCGCTGTCGGGCCTGGAGCGGATCGGCCGTACGGACGTGATCAGCGAGGTGCTGGACCCGGAGACGATGATGCCGCCCATCGGTGCGGGCATCCTCGCGCTGCAGTGCCGGGAGGGCGACGCCGAGCTGATCGACGTGGTGAGCGGGCTGGGTGACCCGGCCACCTACCGGGAGGCCACCGCGGAGCGGATGTTCCTGCACGTGCTGCAGGGCCACTGCAACAGCCCGATCGCCGGCTACGCCCGGGTCGACGGCGGCGGTGAACTGTCGCTGCGCGCGTGCGTGTTCACGCCGGACGGCAAGACCCGGCTGAACGCCCACGAGTGGGCGGGCCGCCTCGACCCGGCCACCCTCGGCACCTCGGTCGCCGTGGCCCTGCTGCGGCAGGGCGCCCGCGAGATCATCGACGGGATCCCCCACTAGGCGCTCCGCTGGGTGGCGCCGGGATGCGTCGTCGGCCGTCTGCGGCGGCGTGGGGGTGTTCGCGCGGTTCCCCGCGCCCCTGACGGGTGCGGAAAGTGCCACGCCAAGTCGTCGGCCGTCTACGGCAGGGTGGGGGTGTTCGCGCAGTTCCCCGCGCCCCTGACGGGTGCGGGAAGTGCCACGCCAAGTCGTTGGCCGTCTACGGCAGGGTGGGGGTGTTCGCGCGGTTCCCTGCGGCCCTGGCGGGGTGCGCTGTCGGTCAGGGGGTAGTTGGGCCGGGCTCCGTCTGGTCCTTGAGGTAGGTGGTGACCTGGTGGGCCAGGCTGCCGGGGGCGGCGGACTGGCAGGCCGTGGCGGTGGTGGACTCCAGGACGCCGATGCCGCCCGCCCAGAGCCGGCGCTCGGTCCACTCCTCGTCGACGCGCAGCTGGATCTGGATGTCCACCTGGGTCAGGGCGGCCTCGGGACCGGCGGCGTAGAGGACGGCGGTGACGCGGCGCAGCGGGTAGACGTCGAAGCCCTCGATGAACTGGGAGTTGCGCCAGTCGATGAACGCGCCCTCGCCGTCGGGGCCGACCCGGACGTCGATCTGGCCGTCCTCCAGCTGGACGCCGAGGTGGCGGGAGCCGCGGTTCTCGATGGTCACCCGGGCACTGAAATACGTCAGCCCGGCCGCGGCGTCGTCCCGGCCGCGCGGCGGCTCGGACTCCTCCAGGCGGTGGACGCGGACCCGCAGACCGGCATGCTCGTCGTACTCGTGCCAGTCCCCGACCACGTTCGGCTCGTACACAGTGCCCCTCTCGACCCCCGCTGTTTATCTGTGTGCTCAGCGCACTGTCAAATGAGCGGAATGCACTGTGGCCAGGGGGTTCGCCCGCTTTGATCGCTGATCAAGCGTTGCGCAGCGGTTATCCCGCCCCGGGGGTCCGGGGCGGGTCGCGGGCGCGTGCCGCACATCACGTCGGTGTACCCCGCACCTGCGGCCGGCTCAGCGAGCCAGGCGGCCGAGCAGCGAGGAGGCCGCGGTGATGCCGAGGACGGCGGCGACCGCCAGCACACCGAAGTCGAGGCCGAGGTGGGCGGGCGTGCCGAGCAGCAGGCCGCGCAGGGCGTCGACCTGGTAGCTCAGCGGGTTGATCTTGCTGACCACCTGGAGCCAGCCCGGCATGATCGCCACGGGATAGAGGGCGTTGGAGCCGAAGAACAGCGGCATGGTGATGGCCTGCCCGATGCCCATCAGCCGGTCGCGGCTGAGGACGATGCCCGCGATGCTCATCGACAGGCAGGAGAAGAAGGCCGAGGCCAGCACGACGGCCAGTCCGACGCCGAGGAGTTTCAGCGGGTTCCAGGTGAGGGATACGCCGAGGACGGCGGCGATGACGATCACCACGACGGCCTGGATGAGGGACTTCACGCCGGCCGCGAAGGCCTTGCCCGTGATGAGGGCCGAGCGGGGGGTGGGGGTGACGAGGAGCTTGTTGAGGATGCCGGCGTCGCGCTCCCAGATGATCTGGATGCCGTAGAAGATGGCGATGAACATCGCGGACTGGGCGATGATGCCGGGCGCGAGGTAGTCGATGTAGGGGATGCCGCCGGTGGGTATCGCCCGTATCCGGGTGAAGGTCTGGCCGAAGATCAGCAGCCAGAGGGCGGGCTGGATCGCGCGGGTGTACAGCTCTGTGCGGTCGTGGCGGAGCTTCTGCAGCTCCACCGCGCACATGGCGAAGACCCGGGCGGGAAGCAGCCGCCAGCCGGAGCGCGGCTGGGGCGGGGTCAGGAGCAGGGACGTGCCCGTGCGCTCAGCCGACACGGTTCGCGGTGCGGCGGGTGCTTCGGACATCGCGGAAACCTCCTGACTGGTCGTCGAGGCCGCTGCCGGCCACGTCGCGGAAGACGTCTTCGAGGGTGGGCAGGGCGTCGGTGGCCCGGCGTTCGGCGAGGCCGCGCCTGAGTTCGGCGGGGGTGCCGAGCGCGCGGATGCGGCCGCGGTGCATCAGGCCGACCCGGTCGCAGTGCTGGTCGGCCTCGTCCATGTAGTGGGTGGTGACCAGGACGGTCATGCCGGTCGCCGCGCGTACGGAGTTGATCTGGTCCCACACGCTGGTACGGGCGATCGGGTCGAGGCCGATGGTCGGTTCGTCGAGGATCAGCAGCCGGGGCGCGCTGACCAGCGCCTGGGCCAGTTCGAGGCGGCGGACCATGCCGCCGGAGTAGGTGCCGGCGAGCCGGTCGGCGGCGTCGGCGAGGTCGACGGCCTCCAGCGCCTCGGCGACCCGCGCGGCGCGCTCGCGCCGGGGGACGTCGAAGACGCGGGCGAACAGCTCGACGTTCTCACGTCCGGTGAGCCCGCTGTCGGCGGACAGCTGCTGCGGGACGTAGCCGAGCAGCCGGCGCACGGCCATCCGGTCCTTGCCGGTGTCGTGGCCGAAGACGCGGACCATCCCGGCGGGGACGGGCAGCAGGGTGGTGATGCAGCGGATGGCGGTGGTCTTGCCGGCGCCGTTGGGGCCCAGCAGGCCGAAGACCTCGCCCTCGCCCACGCCCAGGTCGAGCCCGTCGACGGCCTTGGTCTCTCCGAAGGAGTAGGAGAGTCCGGTGCAGGCGACTGCGGCGGTGTCCGTTGTCATGATTCCCCGGCCTCCTCATGCAGGGTGTCGGCCAGCCTCCGCAGCGCGGGAAGCGCCGCCCTGAGCGCCTCCCGGTCCGCCTCGTCCAGCCGGGCGACGTGACCGGCGACGAGTTCCGCGCGGCGGCGGTGCCAGTCGGCGAGTCGTTTCTCGGCGTCCTCGGTGAGCAGCAGCCGGGCGGCCCGGCGGTCGGCCGGGTCGGTCTCCCGGCGCATGAGGCCGTCCTTGACGAGCTGGTTGACCAGGGTCGACACCGAGTTGCCCGCCAGGTACAGCTCCTTGGCGGCGTCCGAGATGCCGATCCCGGGCCGGGACTCGACCAGGCGCAGCAGCTCCACCTCGGCGCCACGCAGCCGCGGCCGGGTGAGCCCGCGGCGCAGCCTGCGGCGGATCAGCCGCTGGATGCCGACCAACGCGTCGGCGAGTTCTTCCGGAAAGGTCTCCGATTCCACACCTCGAAGATTACCTCTGCTACAGAGATATCTCCCTCAAGGGACGGTCAAGGGGGCGACCAAAGGGGCGGCCGGCGAGAAGACCATGAGACGAATGAGAGCTTTCCAACCTTTTCATCCGAATTGTTTCGCCATACGCCGTTCGGGGCATTCGTAGTTCAGTGCTTCGGACCGGAGGCACGTGCGTGGGAGCCGGTTTCCGCCGGTCGCCCCCGTGTCCTCCCCAGGGTCCGAGCGCGTTCCTCCCACGGTGTCCGTCCACCAGCACCCGCCAAGGGAGGTGCGCGTGATGCGTGCCACCTGCACACCCAGGCCCCATCCCCACGACGACGCCCCGGACACGGCCCAGGCCTTCGTACGGCTGGCCGGACTGCCCGATGGCCCCGAGCGCCTGGCGCTCCGGGACGAACTGGTCGAGCTGTGGCTGCCCATGGCCGAGCGGATCGCCGTGCGGTTCCGCGGCCGGGGGGAGACCCTGGAGGATCTGTACCAGGTCGCCGCGCTGGGGCTCGTGAAGGCCGTCGACCACTACGACCCGGATCGCGGCCGGGCCTTCGAGGCGTACGCCGTACCGACCATCACCGGCGAGATCAAGCGCCACTTCCGGGACCACATGTGGACCCTGCACGTGCCCCGCCGGGTCCAGGAGCTGCGCAACCGGGTCCGGACGGCTCTCAAGGAGCTGGACCAGACGACCCCGGGGCGTCCGCCCACCGTCGCCGAGATCGCCGCCCGGACCCAGCTCACCGAGGAGGAGGTGCGGGCCGGGATGGAGGCCCTGGACTGCTACTCGACGCTGTCGCTGGACGCCGAGGTGCCCGGTGGCGACGGATACGTGCTCGGCGACACCCTGGGCACCGCGGACCCCGGCTACGACCTGATCGTCGACCGCGCGGCCGCGGAACCCTGCCTCCAGAACCTGCCCGAGCGCGACCGGCTCATCCTCTACCTGCGGTTCTTCCGCGGTATGACACAGAGCCGGATCGCCGAGCAGCTGGGCATCTCGCAGATGCATGTCTCCCGCCTGCTGAGCGCCTGCTTCGACCGGCTGCGCGAGGAGCTGCAGGCCGAGGCCGGCTGAGACTCACCCGGTGGGCGGCGCGCCGGGGATCTGGGTGGGGCCGTACCGTTCGAGGGCTTCCGCCAGCCCGACACGGATCTCGGCGGGCATGTCTCCGGTGCGCCCCCAGATCAGGATCAGGTCCGCGACGTTGCGCAGCTTGATGTTGGTGTGCTGGGAGACCTCCTTGAGCACCTCCCAGCCCTCGTCGGGCGTCACCCGGCCGAGCGCGACCACCATCCCGATGGCCTGGTCCACCACGGCATGGGACGCCACGGCCTCCTTGAGCTGGTCCACCTCTTCCTGCAGGTGGAAGATCCGGTCCTGCTCGGTCTCGCCCATCCATCCATCGTGTCACCCGTCTGGCTCCGTGCCACCGGGGTACTCGGCAGGCATTCCCACCACATCCGGTTGGAGACTGGTGGCAGACCGGTCGCCCCGCCGGCCCCGACACCAGGACGCGAGTGCCATGAACGACGACACGCCTCCCCCCTGCCCCGCGCCGAAGAAGCGGGCGGTGCTCTCCACGCACTCGGTCTTCGGTGCCCCGTGCTGGGTGAGCCTGACCAGCCGCGACCTGCAGACGACCGAGGACTTCTACAGCGCCGTGCTCGGGTGGCGATGGCGCAGCGTCAGGCTCGGCGACCACTTCCGGATCGCGTTGGCGGACGGGGTGCCGGTGGCGGGAATCGCCGCGGTCGCCGCGATGTGGCAGATGGCGGTGGCCTGGACGCCGTACTTCGCCGTGCCCGACGCGGACGAGGCGGTGTCCCGGGCCCGTGAGCGCGGCGGTACCCCCGCGGTGGGGCCGCTCTCCTTCCCGCCCGGCCGGGCGGCGCTGATCGCCGACCGGGACGGTGCCGTCTTCGGCATCTGGGAGGGGGAACTGGTCTCCAACTGGGAGACCTGGCGGCGGGCCGCCCCGACCTTCATCCGCCTGCACACCCGCAACGCCTTCGACTCCGCGATGTTCTACGGCGAGGTCCTCGGCTGGGCCTCCGACAAACCGGGCTGCTGCGAGGTCGAGTACGAGGGCGGCGAAGTGGTGCTGCGCAGCCGCGGCGACGCCGTGGCCCGTATCGACTCGGGGGCGGTGGAGGCGGCCCCCGATCCGTCGGTACGGCCGCACTGGCAGATCCACTTCGCGGTGTCCGACGTGGCGGCCTGCGCCCGGATCGCGGAGAAACACGGTGGCAGTGTGCTGAGCGAGGAGGACACCGAGGCGATCCTGCGGGATCCGGACGGCGCGCAGTTCACGGTGACGACGTCACGCGGGGCGCGCTGAGCCGTGGCGGGCCGCCGGGGTGGCCGGCTGCGGGTGCGTCGTGGCTGGTCGCGTAGTTCCCCGCGCCCCTGAAGGGGCGCTCACCGCAGCACCCCTGCTTTCAGGGGCGCGGGGAACTACCTCGACGGCCGCGACAGCACGACCATGCTGCGCGCCTCCACGCTCAGCCTCGTGCCTGCCTTGCGCTCGCGTTCGTCCGGGACGCCCTCCGGGTCGGCGGTGTCGATGAGCGTCGTCCAGCGCTCACCGTAGGAGTCGTCGGGCAGCCGGAAGTCGACCGGTTCCCAGTGGCTGTTGAGGAGCAGCAGGAACGAGTCGTCGATCAGGCGCCGCCCGTACGGGTCGCGTTCGGCGATGGCGTCACCGTTGAGGAAGACGCCGACCGAGTGCGCGTCGGGCCGCTGCCAGTCCCGGTCGGTCATCTCGCGGGCGTCGGGCAGCAGCCACACCAGGTCGGGCAGCGGCTGCCCGGGATGCATGGCGGTGTCGCCGAGGAAGAACCGCCGTCGGCGCAGCACGGGGTGGGCGGCGCGCAGCCCGATGACGTACCGGGTGAAGTCGGTGAGGCTCTGCTGCTCCTCGGTCAGTTCCCAGTCGATCCAGGAGACTTCGTTGTCCTGGCAGTAGGCGTTGTTGTTGCCGCGCTGGGTGCGGCCGAGTTCGTCGCCGTGGCTGAGCATGGGGATGCCCTGGGACAGCAGCAGCGTGGCGAGGAGGTTGCGCTGCTGGCGGGCCCGCAGGTCGAGCACGGCGGGATCGGTGGTCTCGCCCTCCGCCCCGCAGTTCCAGGACCGGTTGTGGCTCTCGCCGTCCCGGTTGCCCTCGCCGTTGGCCTGGTTGTGCTTGTCGTTGTACGACACCAGGTCGCGCAGCGTGAAGCCGTCGTGCGCGGTGACGAAGTTGACGCTCGCCCGCGGCCGCCGCCTGCTGGCCTGGTACAGGTCCGAGGAGCCGGTGAGCCGGGAGGCGAACTCGCCCAGCGAACCGGGCTCGGCCCGCCAGAAGTCCCGTACGGCGTCCCGGTAGCGGCCGTTCCACTCCGACCACAGCTGGGGGAAGTTGCCGACCTGGTAGCCGCCCTCGCCCAGGTCCCACGGCTCGGCGATGAGCTTGACCCTGCTGATCACCGGGTCCTGCTGGATCAGGTCGAAGAACGCCGAGAGCCGGTCCACCTCGTGGAACTGCCGGGCCAGGGTGGCCGCGAGGTCGAAGCGGAAGCCGTCGACGTGCATCTCGGTCACCCAGTACCGCAGCGAGTCCATGATCAGCTGGAGCACGTAGGGGTGCCGCATCAGCAGGCTGTTCCCGGTGCCCGTGGTGTCGTAGTAGTGCGCCCAGTCGCCGTCGACCAGCCGGTAGTAGGAGGCGTTGTCGATGCCCCGGAAGGACAGGGTGGGGCCCATCTCGTTGCCCTCGGCGGTGTGGTTGTAGACCACGTCGAGGATCACTTCGAGCCCGGCCGCGTGCAGCGCCTTCACCATCGCCTTGAACTCGTTGACCTGCTGGCCCCGGCTGCCGAAGGCGCCGTAGGCGTTGTGCGGGGCGAAGTAGCCGATGGTGTTGTAGCCCCAGTAGTTGGACAGGCCCCGGTCCTGGAGCACCCCGTCCTGCACGAACTGGTGCACCGGCATCAGCTCGACCGCCGTGACGCCGAGGGAGGTCAGGTGGTCGAGGACCGCCGGGTGCGCCAGGCCGGCGTAACTGCCCCTGAGCCGTTCGGGTACCTCCGGATGGGTGAGGGTCAGGCCGCGGACGTGGGCCTCGTAGATCACCGAGTCGGAGTACGGCCGGCGGGGCGGGCGGTCGTCGCCCCAGTCGAAGTAGGGGTCGGTGACCACGCCGAGCATCGAGTGCCCGGCGCTGTCGGCCGGGGAGGGGCCGCCGGGGGTGCGCTCGTAGAGGGAGGCGTGGTTGTCGATCTGGCCGTCTATCGCCAGAGCGTACGGGTCCAGGAGCAGCTTCGCCGGATTGCACCGGTGGCCGAGCTCGGGGTCCCAGGGGCCGGTCACCCGGTAGCCGTAGCGCTGGCCGGGCCCGATCCCGGGCAGGTAGGCGTGCCAGACGAAGCCGTCGACCTCGGTCATCGGCACCGTCGTCCCGGTCGCGGCGTCGTTCACCAGCACCAGTTCGACCCGCTCGGCGACTTCGCTGAACAGGGCGAAGTTGGTGCCCTGCCCGTCGAAGGAGGCCCCCAACGGGTAGGGGTGCCCGCTCCACACGGGCACCCCTTTCCGGGACTTCCTCGCCGTCACCGGGCGCCCTCCAGGACGCCGTCGGCGGCTGCGGCCAACTGGGCGACGGGAAGGGCGCGCGGCACCTTGAGGACCTGGCGCAGCCGGGGCGCCGGCCCGGTCGGGACCAGCGGGACGCGCTCCCCGGACCGGGCCCGTTGCGAGAACCAGATGATCTTGCTGCCGGTCTCCGAGGCGCAACACCCCCAGCCGTCGCTGGTCGCGGCCAGGTGCGCCAGGCACGGACGCAGATCCTGGTCGGGGCGGAGATCCCGGTCGTCGTCGCCGATGGCGGTGATGAGGTGCTGCCCGTTCCACCACATCTCGATGGACGTGTGTTTGTCCGTCGCGTGCTGGTCGATGGCGGTCAGCAGCAGTTCGGCACCGCGGCAGACGGGGTCCACGAGGTTGTCGAGGTCCCAGTAACGCAGATGGGCGGCCAGTATGCGGCTGACCTGTCCCACCCGTTCCGGGCTGACCTCCACGTCGAGGTGGTAGTAGCAGGGCACTGCGGTCTTCATTGTCGCTAGCTCCTCACCCGCGAAGCTCCCGCTCCCCCTCGCCCGTCCGGAAGTCCGTTCCGGAAGCGCAGCGTGAGCGCTGATCGCTCCTGAGTCACCTTCACTGTGGGGGCGCTACGCCATTCGTGCAACCTGAGAGCCGCATGAGGTAGTTGAAGATCCAACAAGACGCTCGGTCATCGTGCGTGCACCATGAGTGAAAGCCTCGATTCGCCGTAACGGCTCCGTGCTCTTCCGTGCCCGGACGCTCCCCCGCTCCGGGGACACGTGCCCATTCGAGAGCGTCGGAAGGAAAGACACGGCCATGCTGCTACCCGCGAAGGCCGAGGTGGCCCGGCAGCTGCGGCGCTACCGGGCGTGGGAGCGCGTCATGCTCGCCTCGCCGCAGGACCGCGAGGTGCGGTCCACCTTCGAGGACTCGGGCTACACGCTGTGTGTGCTGATGGGCAAGCGCTGCGCCCGGGAGGCGGTGGACGCGGCCGAGCGCTACCTGCGCACCAGCCTCGTCACCTATGTGCGGGAACAGGGTGGGCGGTCCCCGCTGAGCGGGAAGGTCCGGCAGGGGCCGCCGGCGGAGCGGCGTTCCGCGAGGCAGTGATCCCGCAGGCGGACCCGCGGGAAGACACCGGTCTTCCGGCACATTACGGACCGCGGAGCCGGGCCCCGGGCCCGGCCCCGCGCACGGCGGAGGTGAGACCCATGAAGGCGACTGAGGCCATCGGCCGCGTTCCGGTGCGTGACGTCCGGCCGGCCGTGGAGTGCGGCAGGCGGCCGGCGAAGGCGGTCCCCGGCGAGAGCTTCGAGGTCACCGCCACCGTCTTCCGCGAGGGCCATGACGCCGTCGGCGCCAATGTGGTGCTGTGCGACCCCGAGGGCCGCCCTGGCCCGTGGACGCCGATGCGGGAGCTGGTCCCCGGGACGGACCGCTGGGGCGCCGAGGTCACCGTCGACGGGAAACCGGGCCGCTGGACGTACCACGTGGAGGCCTGGAGCGCCCCGCTCGTCACCTGGCGGCAGCACGCCCGGGTGAAGATCCCGGCGGGCATCGACACGGGCCTGGTCCTGGAGGAGGGCGCCGAGCTCTACGAGCGGGCGGCCGCCGGAGTCCCGGAAGGACCCGAGCGCGAGCGGGTGCTCGCGGCGGCGCGGGCCCTGGGCAACGACTCCCTCCCCCTGCACACGCGGCTGGCGAACGCCCTGGCCCCGGAGGTCGACGAGGTCCTGGCGCGGTATCCGCTGCGGGAGCTGGTGACCGTCTCCGAGGAGCTGCCGCTGCTCGTGGAGCGTGAACGGGCGCTGTACGGCTCCTGGTACGAGTTCTTCCCGCGCTCGGAGGGCACGCCGGAGCGGCCGCACGGCACGTTCCGGACCGCGGCCCGGCGGCTGCCGAAGATCGCGGAGATGGGCTTCGACGTCGTCTACCTCCCGCCGATCCATCCCATCGGCACCACCTTCCGCAAGGGCCGCAACAACACCCTCACCCCGGGCCCGGAGGATGTGGGGGTGCCGTGGGCGATCGGATCGCCCGAGGGCGGCCACGACGCCGTCCACCCCGATCTGGGGACCCTGGAGGACTTCCGGTGGTTCGTGGCGGAGGCCGGCCGGCACGGCCTGGAGATCGCCCTGGACTTCGCGCTGCAGTGCTCGCCGGACCATCCCTGGGTGGAAAAACACCCGGAGTGGTTCCACCACCGGCCCGACGGCACCATCGCCTACGCCGAGAACCCGCCGAAGAAGTACCAGGACATCTACCCCATCGCCTTCGACGCCGACATGGCAGGCCTGATCACCGAGACGGTCCGCGTGCTGCGGCACTGGATGGACTGCGGGGTGCGGATCTTCCGCGTGGACAACCCGCACACCAAGCCGGTGGTGTTCTGGGAGCGGGTGATCGGCGAGGTCAACCGCGCCGACCCGGACGTCATCTTCCTCGCCGAGGCCTTCACCCGGCCCGCGATGATGCGCACCCTGGCCCAGATCGGTTTCCAGCAGTCGTACACGTACTTCACCTGGCGCAACAGCAAGCAGGAACTCACCGAGTACCTCACCGAGTTGTCGGGCGAGTCGGCTGCCTCCATGCGGCCGAACTTCTTCGCCAACACCCCGGACATCCTGCACGCCTACCTCCAGCACGGCGGCCGTCCCGCCTTCGAGGCCCGTGCCGTGCTCGCCGCCACCCTCTCCCCCACCTGGGGCATCTACAGCGGCTACGAACTCTGCGAGAACACCCCGCTGAAGGAGGGCAGCGAGGAGTACCTCGACTCGGAGAAGTACCAGCTCAAAGCCCGCGACTGGGCCCGCGCCGAGACCGAGGGCATCGCCCCCCTCATCACCCGCCTCAACACCGTCCGGCGCCGCCATCCCGCGCTCCGGCACCTGCGCAACCTGCGTTTCCACCATACGGACAACGAGTCCGTCATCGCGTACAGCAAGCGCACCGGGCCGGACACGGTTCTGGTGATCGTCAACCTTGATCCGCACCACACCCAGGAGGCCACGGTCTCGTTGGACATGCCGCAACTCGGCCTGGACTGGCACGCCGTCCTGTCCGTGCAGGACGAACTGACGGGTGAGACCTACTCATGGGGCAGGACCAACTATGTGCGCCTCACTCCCGGCCGGACGCCGGCGCACGTGCTCCAGGTAGGGCGGCCGACACCAGCGAACGGAGGGCCCAGCGCGTCATGACTGTCAACGAACCCGTCCCGGACACCTTCGAGGACACTCCCGCGAAGGACCGGGACCCGGACTGGTTCAAACGCGCCGTCTTCTACGAGGTCCTGGTCCGCTCCTTCCAGGACAGCAACGGCGACGGCATCGGCGACCTCAAGGGCCTCACCGCCAAACTCGACTACCTGCAGTGGCTCGGCGTCGACTGCCTCTGGCTGCCGCCCTTCTTCAAGTCCCCGCTGCGGGACGGCGGTTACGACGTCTCCGACTACACCGCCGTACTCCCCGAGTTCGGCGACCTCGCCGACTTCGTGGAGTTCGTCGACGCCGCCCACCAGCGCGGCATGCGCGTCATCATCGACTTCGTCATGAACCACACCAGCGACCAGCACCCGTGGTTCCAGGAGTCCCGGAAGAACCCGGACGGCCCGTACGGCGACTTCTACATGTGGGCGGACGACGACAAGCAGTACCAGGACGCGCGGATCATCTTCGTGGACACCGAGGTCTCCAACTGGACCTACGACCCCGTGCGCGGCCAGTACTACTTCCACCGGTTCTTCTCGCACCAGCCCGACCTCAACTACGAAAACCCGGCCGTCCAGGAGGAGGTACTGGCGGCGCTCCGGTTCTGGCTGGACCTGGGCATCGACGGCTTCCGCCTCGACGCGGTGCCGTACCTGTACGCCGAAGAGGGCACCAACTGCGAGAACCTGCCGCCCACGCACGAGTTCCTGAGGCGGGTCCGCCGCGAGATCGACGCCATGTTCCCGGACACCGTGCTGCTGGCCGAGGCGAACCAGTGGCCGGAGGACGTCGTCGACTACTTCGGCGACTACGACAAGGGCGGCGACGAGTGCCACATGGCGTTCCATTTCCCGGTCATGCCGCGGATCTTCATGGCGGTACGCCGGGAATCGCGCTACCCCGTCTCGGAAATCCTCGCCAAGACCCCCGCCATTCCCTCCGGCTGCCAGTGGGGCATCTTCCTGCGCAACCACGACGAACTGACCCTGGAAATGGTCACCGACGAGGAACGCGACTACATGTGGGCCGAATACGCGAAGGACCCGCGTATGCGCGCCAACATCGGCATCCGCCGCCGCCTGGCCACCCTCCTCGACAACGACCGCAACCAGATCGAACTCTTCACCGCCCTGCTGCTGTCCCTGCCCGGCTCACCGATCCTCTACTACGGCGACGAGATCGGCATGGGCGACAACATCTGGCTCGGCGACCGCGACGCGGTGCGCACCCCCATGCAGTGGACCCCGGACCGCAACGCCGGCTTCTCCTCCTGCGACCCCGGACGCCTCTACCTGCCCACGATCATGGACCCGGTCTACGGCTACCAGGTCACCAACGTCGAGGCGTCGATGTCCTCGCCGTCGTCCCTGCTGCACTGGACCCGGCGCATGATCGAGATCCGCAAGCAGAATCCTGCCTTCGGACTGGGGTCCTACACCGAACTGCAGTCCTCCAACCCGGCGGTCCTCGCGTTCCTGCGCGAGTACGAGGACGACCTGGTCCTCTGCGTGCACAACTTCTCCCGCTTCGCCCAGCCCACCGAGCTCGACCTGCGGGCCTTCGACGGCCGGCACCCGGTCGAGCTGATCGGCGGGGTACGCTTCCCCGCCATCGGTGAACTGCCGTATCTGCTCACCCTCGCGGGGCACGGCTTCTACTGGTTCCGGCTCTCCCGAGTCGCCTCCCGCATCGGCCGTCGGCGCTGAGCGTGCGGAGCCGAGGAAAGGACGCGTCACCATGACGAAGACCGTTGACCTGCCCCGGAGCACGACGGCCGGACTCGACCGGTCGCTGGTCTCGCTGGGCGGGCTGCTGCGCGACTGGCTGCCCCGGCAGCGCTGGTTCGCGGGCAAGGACCGGCCCGTCACCGAGCTGTCCGTGCTGTCCGTGACCGAACTCTTCCCCGGCTGCCTCCACCTGCTGGTCCACGCCGACCACTCCCCGCACGGCGGCACCACCCCGTCCGGTGACTGCTACCAGCTCCTGCTCGGCGTCCGCGAACACCGCGCGCCCCGGCTGGAGCGGGCCTACATAGGCCGGGCCGAGGAGGGCCCACTGGCCGGACTCGCCCTCTACGACGCCCTGCACGACCCGCGCGCCGCCGAACTCCTCCTGGAACGGCTGCGCATACCCGGCACGGCCGGCCCACTGCGCTTCGAGACCGCCCCGCAGGCCCGGATACCCGGCGGACTCGCGCCGCGGCTGCTGGACGCCGAGCAGTCCAACTCCTCCCTGGTGTACGGCGACTCCTACATCCTGAAGGTGTTCAGGCGGATACAGCCCGGCGTCAACCCGGACCTGGAGGTGCCCGGCGCGCTGGCCGCGCAGGGCTGCGCACGGGTGCCGGCGCCGGTGGCCTGGTTCCGGACCACCGAGCCGAGCCCGGCGACCCTCGGGGTGCTGCAGCCCTTCCTGCCGGACGCGGCCGACGGCTGGACCCTGGCGCTGCGCGCGCTCGCGGCCGGGGACGACTTCACCACCGAGGCGCACGAGCTGGGGCGCGCCACCGCGGACGTGCATCTCGCGCTCGCCGCCGCCTTCCCGTCCGCCGTCCACGACGAACACAGCCGCACGGCCGGGGCGATGTCGGCGCGGCTGGACACGGCCGCGGACGCGGTGCCGGTACTGCGGCCGTTCGTCCCCGGGCTGCGCGGCGCCTTCGAGGCGCTCGCCAGCTGCGACGCGGGGCCGCTCGCCCAGCGGATCCACGGCGATCTCCATCTCGGTCAGGTGCTGCGGGCGGACCACGAGTGGTTCGTCATCGACTTCGAGGGCGAGCCGTCCCGGCCGCTCGCCGAGCGGCGCAGCACCCAGTCGCCGGTACGGGACGTCGCCGGGATGCTGCGCTCCTTCGACTACGCGGCCCGCCAGCGCCGCCCCTGGCGCCCGGAGTGGGCCCGCCGCTGCCGGGAGGCCTACTGCGCGGGTTACGCTGCGCGGGCCGGCTGGGACCCGCGCAGGAAGCACGCACTGCTGCGCGCCCACGAGACGGACCGCGCGGTGTACGAGGTGGTGTACGAAGCCCGGCACCGGCCGGCCTGGCTTCCGGTTCCGATGGCCGCGATCGAGCGGCTCGCCCGCTGGAGAGGCTGACGTCATGGCACTGCGCGACTCCTCGCTCCCGGAGCCCTCCGGCCCCTCCCGTCCCACGGCCCCGCCCCTGGACGCCGCCGACCGCGGGCGCCTGCTCGCGGGCACCCATCACGATCCGCACGCCCTGCTCGGCGCCCGCCCGGTGGACGGCGGCACCCTCTTCCGGGCGCTGCGCCCGCACGCGCGCGCCGTGAGCGTGCTCGTCGACGGGGTGCGCAGCCCCCTGGCACCGGAGGACGACGGGCTCTTCGCGGCGGTGCTGCCGTACGCCGAGGTCCCGTCGTACACCCTCCTCGTCGAGTACGAGGGCGGAGAGGACGGGGAGGGCGGCGAGCACGAGGTCCACGACCCGTACCGCTTCCTGCCCGCGCTCGGTGAGTTCGACCTGCATCTGATCCGGGAGGGGCGGCACGAGCAGCTGTGGAAGGCGCTCGGTGCCGAGCCGATGACCCATGACGGCGTGGCCGGCACCCGGTTCACGGTGTGGGCGCCCAACGCCCAGGGCGTAAGGGTGGCCGGGGACTTCACGTGCTGGGACGGCACGCAGTTCCCGATGCGTTCGCTGGGCGCGGCCGGGGTGTGGGAGCTGTTCCTGCCGGGGGTGGGCGAGGGTGCCCGGTACAAGTTCGAGATCACCTCCCGGTACGGCGGCCGGTTCCTCAAGGCGGACCCGATGGCCAGGCGGACGGAGGTGCCGCCCGCGACCGCGTCGATCGTGACGGCGTCCCGGTACGAGTGGGGTGACGCGGAGTGGATGGCACACCGCGGCGACACCCCCGTGCACGAGGCGCCGTTCTCGGTGTACGAGGTGCACCTGCCGTCCTGGCGCCCCGGCCTGGACTACCGGCAGCTGGCCGAGGAACTGCCCGCCTACGTCGGCGACCTGGGCTTCACGCACGTCGAGTTCATGCCGGTCGCCGAGCACCCCTTCGGCGGCTCCTGGGGCTACCAGGTCACCGGCTTCTACGCGCCGACCTCCCGGCTCGGCACCCCCGACGACTTCAGGTACCTGGTCGACGCCCTGCACCGGGCCGGCATCGGCGTGATCATGGACTGGGTGCCTGCGCACTTCCCCAAGGACGACTGGGCACTGGCCCGCTTCGACGGGGACCCGCTGTACGAGCCCGGGGACGAGCGGCGGGCCGAGCATCCGGACTGGGGGACCTACGAGTTCGATCTCGGGCGGGTGGAGGTGCGCAACTTCCTGGTCGCCAACGCCGTGTACTGGTGCGAGGAGTTCCACGTCGACGGGCTGCGGGTGGACGCGGTCGCCTCGATGCTCTACCTCGACTACTCGCGGGACTCCGGGCAGTGGACGCCGAACGTGTTCGGCGGGCGCGAGGACCTGGACGCGGTGGCGTTCCTCCAGGAGATGAACGCCACCGTGTACCGGCGGGCGCCCGGGGTGGTGACCATCGCCGAGGAGTCCACGGCGTGGGGCGGGGTGACCCGGCCGACCGACAGCGGCGGCCTGGGCTTCGGGCTGAAGTGGAACATGGGCTGGATGCACGACTCGCTGGAGTACATGTCCCACGAGCCCGTCCACCGCAAGTACCACCACAACGAGATGACCTTCTCGATGGTGTACGCGTACAGCGAGAACTACGTCCTGCCCATCTCCCACGACGAGGTCGTGCACGGAAAGCGCTCGCTCGTCTCCAAGATGCCCGGCGACTGGTGGCAGCAGCGCGCCAGCCACCGCGCGTATCTGGCCTTCATGTGGGCCCATCCGGGCAAGCAACTGCTCTTCATGGGGCAGGAGTTCGCCCAGGGCGGCGAGTGGTCCCACGCCGACGGCCCCGACTGGTGGCTGCTCGACGCCGGGTACGGGGCCGAGGCCGATCACCGGGGTGTCCGGGATCTGGTCCGCGATCTCAACTCCGGGTACCGCGCGCACCCCGCGCTGTGGCAGCGGGACACCGATCCGGCGGGTTTCCAGTGGGTCGTGGGTGACGCGGCCGAGGACAACGTCTTCGCCTTCCTGAGGTTCGATGCCGAGGCCCGGCCGCTGCTGGCGGTCTCCAACCTCTCCCCCGTGGTCCGTCCCGGCTACCGGCTGAGCGTGCCCAAGGGGGTCCCCGTCTGGCAGGAGATCCTCAACACCGACAGTGCCCGGTACGGCGGCGGGGACGTCGTCAGCCGGGGGCCGCTGCTGGCCGACGACGGGGCTCTGCGGCTCACGCTGCCCCCGCTCGGCACGGTGTGGCTGGAGCCAGTCGCCCCGTAGCCCGCCGAGGGCCGCGGTACGTGTTTCCGCGGCCGGGGCCGGGCAGTCCGGGATGAAAGACCTCGCCGCGCCCGGTCGCGGCCCGGCCGGAGGGCGGTTGCCCGTGCTGCGTACCGTCGGAGTGGAGGAAGAACTTCTGCTGGTCCACCCGGACAGCGGGGAGCCCATGCCCTGGTCGGCCGCCGTGCTCGACCGGGCCGCCCAGGACGACCCCGGGCAGGCCATGTTCCAGATGGAGCTGTTCGGTCAGATGCTGGAGCTGGCGACCAGTCCGCAGCGGGACATGGCGGAGCTCGGCGCCGAGATCGTGCGGTGCCGCAAGGAGGCCGGCCGGCTGGCCGGCGAGATCGGTTGCGCGGTCGCGGCACTCGCCACCTACCCCCTGCCGGTCGACCCGGCGCTCACCAGGCACGAGCGCTACCACTGGATGGCCGGGCGGTACGGTGCCGCGATGGTGGACTGGTTCGTCTGCGGCTGCCATGTGCACGTGTCGGTGGAGTCCGACGAGGAGGGCGTCGCCGTCCTCGACCGGATCCGGCCCTGGCTCCCGGTGCTGCGCGCGCTCAGCGTCAACTCCCCGTTCTGGCAGGGCCGGGACTCCGGTTACGCCAGTTTCCGCAGCCGGCTGTGGGCGCGCGGCCCGTCGGCGGGGCCGACCGAGCTGTTCGGCTCGCCCGAGCGGTACCGGCGGCGGGTCGCGGACATGGTGGCCAGCGAGGTCATCCTCGACACGGGGATGGTGTACTTCGACGCCCGCCTGTCCACGCGCTACCCGACGGTGGAGATCCGGGTGGCCGACGTGTGCCTGCGGGCGGACACCACCGTCCTGGTCGCCACGCTGATCCGCGCCCTGGTGGAGACGGCCGCGCGTGACTGGCGGGCCGGACGGCCGCCGCTCGACCACAGTGTGAGCATGCTCCGGCTGGCCTCCTGGCAGGCCGCCCGCGTCGGCCTGGAGCAGGACCTCCTCGACCCCGTGACCATGCGGCCCCGGCCCGCCGTCGAGGTGGTGCGCGCGCTCCTCGCGCACACCGCGCAGGCGCTCGCCGACAGCGGTGACACGGTCGGCGCCGAGGAAGCCGTCGCACAGTTGCTGCACAGGGGTACCGGCGCCCGCGAGCAGCGGTCGTTCCTGGAGCGCACCGGGAGCCTGCGGGACGTGGTCGTGGAGTGCGTGCGCCGCACCCAGGGCTGAATTCCGGGGCTGAGCTTTGTCATCAGGTGGAAACGAGTTGACCGTTCCCGACACGAGCCGCACTCCCCTGGGCTAGATTCGACCCGCGTCGACAACAGTACCGATCGGGAGGGTAACCCTCCGTACATCCAGGAGCAGCGCATGCGCGACTACGCCCTCGCTCCGACGACCGCTTCGACCCTGACCGGCGGGCTCGCCGACAGCATCTTCGAGACGGCGGACCGGAACCCTACCCTGCCGGTGCTGGCGCGCCGGCCCGAGGGCGCCGCCGAGGGCTGGGAGGAGGTCACCGCGGTCGAACTGCGGGACGAGGTAGTCGACCTGGCCAAGGGGCTCATCGCGTCGGGGATCTCGCCCGGGCAGCGGGTGGCCGTGATGGCGCGGACGCGCTACGAGTGGACGGTGTTCGGCCTCGCGCTGTGGTCGGTGGGGGCGGAGGTCGTCCCGATCCACCCGACGTCCTCCCGGGACCAGGTCGAATGGATCCTGCGGGACGCCCGCTGCGTGGCCGTGGTGGTCGAGGACGAGCAGGCGGTGATGACCGTCGGCACCGTGTGCGAGGGGCTGCCCGGGCTCAAGCACGTGTGGCAGCTGGACGCGGGGGCGCTGCCCGAGCTGGTGCAGAAGGGCACGTACGTCCCGCTGACCACGGTGGAGTCGCTGCGCCGGATCGTGATGCCCGACTCGACCGCGGCCATCACCTACACCTCCGGCACCTCGGGCCGCCCGCTGGGCTGCGCGCTGAGCCACCGCGGGCTCGCGTACCCGTGCGACACCCTGCTGGCGGGCTGGGGGCACACCGCGGCACGCCCAGGCGAACAGGCCTCCGTCCTGGCCTTCCTGCCGTTCTCGCACGTGTACGGCCTGATGATCATGGTGATCTGTCTGCGCGGCGGGATCCTGATGGGCCACGAGCCGGAGATGACCGAGGCCGCGCTGGCCTCGGCGCTGGGCACGTTCCGGCCGACCTATCTGTACGCCGTGCCGTCGGTGCTGGAGAAGCTGTACAAGACGTTCCTGCGCACCTCCCAGCAGCACGGCCGGGGTGCCCTCTTCGAGCGGGCCGCGGAGACCGCGCGGGACTTCGCCGCGGCCACGGAGCGGCAGCGGCTGGGCACCGGGGCGGGCCCGGGCTTCGACCTGCGGCTGCAACACGCCCTGTACGAGCGGACGGTGTACCGCAAGCTGCGGGGGGCACTCGGCGGACGGGTGCTGCGCGCCACGTCCGGCGGCTCCTCGCTCAGCCGTGAACTCACCCTGTTCTACGAGGGCATCGGTTTGTACGTCCATGACGGCTACGGCCTCACCGAGTCCAGCGGCGGGATCACCATGCAGCCGCTGGGCCGGGAGAAGTCGGGCACGGTGGGCCAGGCCCTGCCGGGCACCCAGATCCAGGTGGCCGAGGACGGCGAGATCCTGGTGCGCGGTCCGTCGGTGTTCCAGGGGTACGTCGGCGACGACTACGCGACCCGGGCCGCGCTGCGCGGCGGCTGGCTGACCACCGGGGACATCGGACGGCTGGACCCCGAGGGCTATCTGACCATCACGGGCCGCAAGAAGGACATCCTCATCACGAGCAGCGGCAAGAGCGTGGCCCCGGCCCCGCTGGAGCAGCGGCTGCGGATGCACCCGCTGGTGCACCAGGCGGTGGTCGTCGGGGACGACCGGCCCTGTGTGGGTGCGCTGATCACCCTGGACCCGGACTTCCTCGCGCACTGGCGGGGGGCGCTGACGGTGCCGGGCGACTCGCCCGGGCGCGAGGCGCGCGAGGAGAACGCGCTGCGCGAGGAGATCGCCCGCGCCATCGCGTCCGCCAACAGCGTGGTGTCCCGCGCCGAGTCGATCCGCGTCTACCGGGTGCTCCAGGAACCGTTCGCCCCGGGCAACGGCATGCTCACCCCGTCGATGAAGCTGCGCCGGGACGCCATAGCGCGCCACTACGCGGCCGAGATCGACGCCATGTACCAGGCCCGCTCGCAGGCGGTGCGCCGCCCGGGCCGGCCCGACCCGGCCGACTGGGACGACTCGGACAACGTCTTCCGGTGAGGGTGACGCGTATCCGGTGACATGGTGGGAACTCGCAGCGAAGGAGAAGAGACCAGCGCGACGGGGGCACCCTTCCGGGACTGAAAGAGACGAGATGGGGACCGGACCACGGCGGGACGACAGAGGATCCGCGGAGGAGACCGACGCATGCGCGGTCCCCTTCCCGGGGCGGCTCCGTGATGTGACGGGCGCCCGGATCGCAGCCGACGGCTACCTCGTCGGTCTCGCGCGCACCTCGCCGCCCTCGGGTCCCGACTGCTGGAACGACATCCTGCTGGTCGTGACGGAGCTGGCCGCCAACGTGGTCCAGTACGCGCCGGGCCCCTTTGAACTGCGGATGCGCCGCACGTACGACGGGGTCCACGTCACCATGCACGACTCCAGCCAGGTCCGGCCCGAGCCGCGGCCCTTCCACCCGGACGGGGGCGGGGGCGGCATCGGCTGGCACCTGCTGCACACCCTGTGCGACCAGGTCAGCGTGGTCGTCACCGCGGACGGCAAGGACATCCACGCCTTCCTGCCCTGGTGAGGGGTGCCCAGGGGTGCCCCGGTGGGGGGTGCCCTCGTGGGGCCGGGTGCGGTCACTCGGCCCGGTGCGCGACCACTCCGAACATCGTCACCGACATGTGCACCGCGCCCTGCTCGGCGGCCTCGGCGAGATCGGCGTACAGAGTGTCCCGCTGTTCCTCGGTGACGGCGCCGGTGCGCACGGCGGCCTCGCCGAGCATGCGGATCAGCGGCCAGGCGACCGAGTCGTGGTCCTGGAGCAGGGCCTGCGAGCCGCGGTCGTCGACCACGAACCCGGCCGCGCTCAGCTGGCCGACCAGACGGCGCCCGGAGTAGGGGTTGGCGCCGTTGAGGGCGGCGGCGGTCAGGGCGCGCACCACCACCGGGTCGCCGGGGTGCAGGAGGGTGGTCCCCCAGTCGGTGTCGAGCACCGCCACCCGGCCGCCGGGGCGCAGCACCCTGGCCATCTCGGCGATCGCCCGGTCGGGGTCGTGGAGGTGCTGGAGGACCCGCTCGCACCACACGACGTCCATCGAGCCGTCCGGTACCGGCAGCGCCTCCGCCTCGCCCTGCAGGAAGCGGGCCCGGCTGTCGGCGGACCGCTCCTCGGCGACCGCGCGCAGACTCGGGTTGACCTCGACGCCGATGGCGACACCGTCCGGGCCGAGGGCGGCGGCCAGTGCCCGGGTCTGCGAGCCGGTGCCGGAGCCGACGTCGAGGAGCCGCTCGCCGGGCCGCACCGCCAGCGCCTCCTCGGCCCAGGCGCGCAGCCGCCGTACGCCGGGGTTGGCGTCCTGGGAGTCCAGGGCGGCCACCAGCGGGGTCACACGGTCGGGGTCGATGTGCCGCTTCTGGAAGCCCGTTCCGGGCTGGGTCTGCGCCATGGCGGGCACTCTACTGGCGTATGTGATCGCCGCGGGACGGCCTTTGACCGGACGGAAGTCCGCCGCATATCTGTGCGACAGCCGGTTTCTCCCGGCGATCCAGGGGCATGCTGGAGCCCACGCGTTCGTCTGCCTGCTCCGCCCGGCTGGCGGAACGGCGTCGGGCACGGTGGGATCGATGTGGTGCGAAGCAAGCGTTCCTGGGCACGCGGACGGCCTCGAGCCGAACGGCCCGGAGCAGCGGAAAGGGATACACCGTGACACGACCCAGGATCCTGGTGGTGGGCGCAGGCTTCGCCGGAGTGGGATGCGTGCGCCGCCTGGAGCGGAAGCTCTCCCCCGACGAGGCCGACGTCACCCTGGTCTCGCCGACCTCCTACCAGCTCTATCTGCCTCTGTTGCCACAGGTCGCCTCGGGTGTGCTGACGCCCCAGTCGATCGCCGTGTCGCTGCGCCGCAGCAAGCGGTACCGCACCCGGATCATCCCGGGCGGCGCGATCGGCGTGGATCTGAAGTCCAAGGTGTGCGTCGTCCGCACCATAACCGACCAGCTCGTCAACGAGCGGTACGACTACATCGTGCTGGCTCCGGGCAGTGTCACCCGCACCTTCGACATTCCCGGCCTGACCGAGCACGCGTTCGGCATGAAGACCCTCGCCGAGGCCGCCTACATCCGCGACCACGTCATCGCCCAGCTCGATCTCGCCGACGCCAGCGACGACCCGGCCGAACGCGCCGCGCGGCTGCAGTTCGTGGTGGTCGGCGGCGGCTACGCGGGCACCGAGACCGCGGCGTGTCTGCAGAAGCTCACGCACGCGGCGCTGCACCGCTACCCGAACCTGGATCCGAAGCTGATCAAGTGGCACCTGATCGACATCGCCCCGAAGCTGATGCCGGAGCTCGGCGACAAGCTCGGCCGCAGCGCCCAGGAGGTGCTGCGCCGCCGCGGCGTGGACGTCTCCCTCGGGGTGTCGATCGAGAAGGCGGGCCACCAGGAGGTCACCTTCACCGACGGCCGGGTGGTGCCCACCCACACGCTGATCTGGACGGCCGGAGTGGTCGCCAGCCCGCTGATCGCCACCCTGGGCGCGGAGACGGTCCGGGGACGGCTCGCGGTCGACGCCGAGATGACGCTGCCCGGCCACGACGGGGTGTTCGCGCTCGGCGACGCGGCGGCCGTACCGGACAAGGCGAAGGACGAGCCGGGCGCGGTCTGCCCGCCGACCGCGCAGCACGCCATGCGGCAGGGCAAGGCGGTCGCCGACAACGTGATCGCGACCCTGCGGGGCCAGGCGCTCCACCCGTACGTGCACAAGGACCTCGGGCTGGTGGTGGACCTCGGCGGCAAGGACGCGGTCTCCAAGCCGCTCGGCATCGAGCTGCGCGGTCTGCCCGCCCAGGCGGTGGCCCGCGGCTACCACTGGTCGGCGCTGCGCACCAACGTGGCCAAGACCCGGGTCGCGACCAACTGGCTGCTGAACGCGCTGGCCGGCGACGACTTCGTGCGCACGGGCTTCCAGGCCCGCAAGCCCGCCCGGCTCAAGGACTTCGAGTACACGAACACGTATCTGACGCCGGAACAGGTCCGGGCGCGCGCCGAGGGCCCCGAGGACCCCGGCGGCTCGCCGGCGTGACGCAGAGCGCGGCCCGGTGAGAGCGGCGGGGCGGCCGGTGCGGGCGGAGCTTTGGGGGCGGCTCGCGGCGGCCGACCCCGGGCTGCTCCGGTTCACCGCCGGTCTGCGCACGGTCACGTCGATCGCGCTCACGCTCGCCGTGCTGGCGGCGCTGCGGGCCGACGTGTCCCATCTGGTGGCCGGGGCCATCACGGCGATGGTGGCCACCTTCGCGATCCGGGAGAAGGGGCGGGCGCAGCAGGCCGTCACGCTCGCCCTCGGCCTGCCGGTGGCACTCGCCTCGATGTCGCTCGGCGCGCTGCTCAACGCGCGGGTGGTGATGGGCGACCTGTTCTTCGTGGCGCTCATCTTCTGCGCGGTCTACGGCCGCCGCTTCGGCGACCGGGGCACGGCGCTCGGGCTGATCGGCTTCCAGATCTACTTCGCGTCGCTGTTCGTGCACGCGACCGTGGCCGCGCTGCCGGGCCTGTACCTCACGATCACGGTGGCGTTCGGCTGCGCGGCCCTGGCACGGTTCGTGCTGGTACGGCAGACCCCCGCGGGCATCCTGGCCCGGCTGCGGCGGGCCTTCCGCGTCCGGCTTGCCCAACTGGTCGCCGCGCAGGCCGAGTTGCTCGACGCCGGGCCGGACGAGCTGGACCGGGCGGTGGAGGAGGTCCGGGTCAGGACCGCCCGGCTGCACGAGACGGCGCTGCTGATCCAGGGGCGGCTGGCGGACGGCACCTCCGACGAGACGGTGGCGAGGCTGGTGCAGCGCCGGATCGCGGACGCGGAGATCGCCGCCGAGCGGCTCGGGCTGCTGCTGCTCACCGCCCGCAGCACCGGGCGGGCGGACACGCTCACCCTCCATCTGCCGGGTGCCCCCCTGCCGTCGGCCGTCGGGGAGCCGGTGCGGGACGAGGCGCTGGAGCGGCTGCGGCTCGATCTGGAGGCGCTGCGGCTGCTGGTGCTGCGGCCGGCCGGCCCCGGGAAGGGGACCGCGCTGGCCCGGCTGCGCAACCGGCTCCTCGGCTACCGGGAGGGGGAGAACCTGCCGGCCGCCTCGCCCGCCGTCCAGGACGTCTTCCGGGGCATCGGCGAGGCCGGGCGGGCGGTGCTGGGGCTGCGGATCGCCCTGGACGGGCCGCAGGACGAGTCCGACGACACCCCGGCCACCTCCCGGTCGCGGGAGGAACTGGACGCCGAGGACGCGGCCATCGAGGGCGCCGAGGAGGGCGAACGGCAGGCCGAGGAGGCGACCGGGCTGCGCCGGCCCACCACGCGGGCGGCGGTGCAGGTGGCGGTCGGCTCGTCGCTGGCCATCGTCGGCGGCGAGTTCCTGTCCGCCCAGCGCTGGTACTGGGCGGTGCTGACCTGCTGGATCGTGTTCATCAACACCTCGTCCACCGGCGAGATCCTGGTCAAGGGCTACCGGCGGCTGCTGGGCACGGTCCTCGGCGTGGTGGCCGGCATCGGGCTCGCGGGACTGGTCGGGCACCACACCTGGACGGCGTTCGGGCTGGTGCTGCTCTTCATCTTCGCGATGTTCTACTCGGCACCGCTGTCGTACACCCTGATGTCGTTCTTCGTGACGGCGATGCTGGGCCTGCTGTACACGCTCCTCAACACCTACAGTCTGGACGTCCTGGTGCTGCGGGTGGCGGAGACCGCGCTCGGTGCGGTGTGCGGGGTGATCGCGGCCGCGGTGGTGCTGCCGGTGCACACCGACCGCCGTACCGACGAGCTGCTCGTGACGACGCTGGACCGGCTGGCCGACGTGACCCGGGCCGCCGCCGACCAGTTGGGCGGGGCGCCGCCGGTCGACCTGGTGGAGAAGGCCCGGGACCTGGACCAGGCGCTGGCCGATCTGGCCGCGGCCGTCCAGCCGCTGACCCATCCGATCACCCCGCTGCGCTCCCGCCGGGACACCGCCCGCTATGTGGTGGCGCTGCTGGAGACCTGTGCCTACCACGCGCGGTCGCTGGCGGCCACGGCGGAGCTGCTGCCCACCCATCCGGCCATCGCGGCGGATCCCCGGCTGCGCGGGGCGGGACGGCGGATCGTGCACAACATCGAGGCGATCGCCGCCCATGTCGGGCAGGACGGGTCGGACGCCCGGATCGAGACCGGCCCCAGCATCGTGTCGATGCTGGAGCCGGGTACGTTGCGCGCCCCGCGCTACGGCAGGGTGACCGACCGGGTGCTGCGCCATCTCCAGCGCCTGGACGAGTCGGTGGCGGGCCTGGCCCGTCCGCTGCAGGTCCCCGTCCGGCAGCCCGTGCCCGCCCCCTGACGCCGGGTCACTCCGCCACCGCGATGCGGGCCGAGGCGCGGTCTCGCGCGTCCCCGAACGCCGTCGTCGGGACCGGCGGCACCCCGGGCAGGGCCGCGGTGGCCGCCGTCGGCGCAACCGTCGTGTCCGGTGCCGGAGGTGAGGGCGTGGCGGGGATGGTGACGGGCGGGAGGCCGGCTGTCGCGGCGGCGGCCAGGAGGTGGCGGGACTTCGCCAGGGCCGCGGCGATGTCGCGGGTTCCGGTGATCACGCAGAGCGTGTAGGCCAGGTCGCCCGCCTTCGGGTCCGGCGCCGTCTCCACGGTGCGGAGACTCTCGTACTCGTCCACGAGCCGGCGCAGCGTGGCGGGGTGGGGCATCAGCACGGCGTCACTCCTCGGTCGGTCGGAAGCGGTTCCACGGCGGTCGGGGGATCATTCGGCGGTCCGGCCCAGCGCCTCGGCGCGGACGCGGGCGCAGCTGCGGCTGATGAGGCGGGAGACGTGCATCTGGGAGATGCCCAGCTTGTCGGCGATCCGGCTCTGGGTCATGTCCTCGAAGAAGCGCATGTAGAGGATGGCCCGCTCCCGTTCGGGCAGCCGGCGCAGCCCCTCCTTGGCCGCTTCCCGGTCGACGACGACGTCGTAGGAGCCGTCGGCCTCGCCGAGGGTGTCGGCGAGGCTGTAGCCGTCCTCGCCCGCGGAGAGTTCGGCGTCCAGGGACAGGGTGCTGAAGCTCTCCAGGGCCTCGATGCCGGCGTTGACCTCGTCCTCGGTGAGCCCGGTGTGGGCGGCGAGGGCCGCGGTGGTGGGCTCGGCGGAGCCGGGGTTCTGGGTGAGTTCGCGGCGGGCCACCCGCACCCGGTTGCGCAGTTCCTGTACCCGGCGCGGTACGCGCAGCGCCCACATCCGGTCCCGGAAGTGCCGCTTGACCTCGCCGGTGATGGTGGGCACCGCGTAGCTCTCGAAGGCGCCGCGCGAGGGGTCGAAGCGGTCCACGGCCTTGACCAGCCCGAGGGCGGCCACCTGGCGCAGGTCCTCGACGGACTCGCCGCGGTCGCGGAACCGGCCGGCGATGCGGTGGGCCATGGGCAGCCAGGCGGCGACCAGTTCGTCGCGCAGGGCCTCCCGCTCGGGCCCGTCGTCGAGCGTGGCGAGCCGGGTGAAGAGGGCCACCGTGTCCGGGGCGTCGTCGTGGGTGCGGCGGGGCGTCGTGCGGGTGGTGCGGTCGGATGTGCGGGAACGGCTGGTCGACAAGTCGGTGGGCATGCGGATTCGCTCCTGAACTGTGGGTTTCAGGGCGTCACCGGAACGTGGTTCCGGGACTCGACCCGAACTGCGATGTCAGGGTCGCCGCGGAAGCACCACCCGGACCGCTCTACGGGCCCGGGGGCTGTCGAACGACTGCTCCCACTGGCGCGCGCCTCCGGTCCGAAGCACGACACTCCGCCTGCCCCTTCGATCCGGGCCCAAACACCGTTCCCGGCACCAGCCCCTCCGCGGGCCAGCCCCTCCGCGGGCTCAGCGCAGGGGCACGACCGCGGTGATCCGCTTGCCGCCGCAGGGCAGTCCGGCGACCTCCACGTCCCGGGCCAGCCGGCAGACGATGGGCCAGCCCCGGCCGTGCGGCCGCCACCGGCGGTCCTCGTCGACGGCCCGTTCGGCCACCGGTATCTCGTCGCTGCGGTCGCTGACGGACACCCGTACCGCGCACCCCTCGACGTCGACGGCGAAGCCGGTGATCCCGCCGCCGTGCAGAATCGCGTTGGTGGTCAGTTCGGAGGTGACGAGCAGGGCGTCGTCGAGGGCTTCGGCGGGGCACGGTACGGCGCGTCGGGCGACGGCGCCGCATACCGCTCTGCGGGCGTCGGCCGGCCGCAGCGGCGGCCGACGGGACTCAGGTGGTGCCATGGTTGACTCGGTCCGGTACTTTTCGTACATCCTTTCGCTCCCTGGGTGGTGGACCGGTTGGTCGGCTCAGTCCCGTCCGTACGGGGCTCTACTCTTCGGCTCACCGGTCGGGGCGCGGCCAAACCCTTCGCGGGCGACCGGGGCTCCCCAAAGTGAAACAGGTCACGTACCCTGTTCACGACTACGCGAAATAGCTCTGGATGGTTTACCGTTCACCCATAAGTGGTCGAGGAGTTGACAAGCAGGTCCTCCCGAACCACTTCTGACGGCCCTGGCTGGCCTCCCCCGTCCAGCCAGGGCTTTTTCACGCCCGGACCGGTTTCCGACGGCGATTCTCACCTTCTTCGAGGTGCCCGGCGGGGCGGCAGCGGCTGAAATGGGCGTAGGGAAAGCACCCCGTACCCTCGCCGGCGAGGAGCCCCGTGCCATGACCAAAGCCATCAAACTGCTCACCGCCCTGCCCCAGGCCCAGCGCGAGCGCCTCATGGAACTGGCTCACGAGGTGTCCTTCCCCGAGGACTCCAGGATCTTCGAGGCCGGCGGCACCGCCGACCGCTTCTGGGTGATCCGCTCGGGAGCGGTCAACCTGGACCAGGAGGTGACGACCCACAAGCGGGTCACCGTCGCCACTCTGGGCGCCGGCGACCTGCTCGGCTGGTCCTGGCTGTTCCCGCCGTACACCTGGGACTTCGGGGCGGTGGCCTTCAGCCAGGTGCGGGCCTACGAGTACGACGCCTCGGCCGTGCTCGCGCTGTGCGTGGAGGATCCGCTGCTCGGTCTGTCCCTGGTACGGACGGTCGCCGAGATCCTCGCCAGCCGCCTGGAGGTCACCCGCGGCAAACTCCTCGACGCCTACGTCGGACGTCGGCCCGTGTAGCCGCTCAGACGCGGTAGCGGCGCAGGGCCGGAACGGCGGCGGCGAGAACCAGCATCACCGCGACCACCAGCAGCCCGCCGCCCGCGACCGCCGCCCGCGGCCCGAAGACCGAGCCCGCGGTGCCGTGCAGCACGTCGGCCAGCCGCGGCCCGCCCGCGACCACCACGGTGAACACCCCCTGCATCCGGCCCCGCATCTCGTCGGTCGCCGCGGACAGCAGGATCGCGCCGCGGAAGACCATCGAGACCATGTCGGCGACCCCGGCTGCGGCCAGGAAGGCCACGGCGACCCAGAGGTTGCGGCTCAGCCCGAACCCGGCGACGGCAGCACCCCAGCCGACCACGGCGCCGATCACCATCAGGCCGTGGCGGCGGGCCCGCGAGAAGGTGCCGGAGAAGAGCCCGCCGAGAACCGCGCCGACCGGGATCGCCGCGAACAGCAGGCCGAGCGCGAGCCCCTCGCCGTAGGAGGCGTAGGTCTGCGCGGCCAGCTGCGGGAACAGGGCACGGGGCATGCCGAAGACCATCGCGATGATGTCCGCGAGGAACGACAGCAGCAGCACCTTGTGCATGGAGATGTACCGGAAGCCCGCCACGATCTCGCGCACCCCGGCCCGCCGCGCCGTCGCACCCGCCAGGGGCGGCAGCGCGGGCAGCCGGTAGACCGCCCACACCGTCACGCACAGCGCCAGCGCGTCGATCAGGTACAGCTCGGGCAGCCCGATGACGGGGATCAGGGCACCGGCGAGCAGCGGGCCGACCACCTGCCCGGTCTGCATGACCGTCGACCCGAGCGCGTTGGCGGCGGGCAGTTGCGCCTCCGGGACCAGCCGGGCGATGGAGGCGGTACGGGCCGGCGCGTTCAGCCCCCAGAACGCCTGCTGCATCGCGAGCAGCACCATCAGCGCGGCCACCGATCTCATCCCGGTGGCCGCCTGGACGAAGAAGAGCAGTGAGGTCACGCCGATACCGATGTTGGTGATCAGCAGCAGCTTGCGGCGGTCCATGGTGTCGGCCACCGCGCCGCCCCACAGCGCGAACACGATCAGCGGCAGCAGTCCGGCGAGACTCGCCGCGCCGACCCAGGCGGACGACCCCGTGATGTCGAAGATCTGCTTGGGCACGGCGACGGCGGTCAGCTGGCTGCCGACCGAGGTGACGATGGTCGACGTCCACAGCCTGCGGTAGGCCGGGATGCGCAGCGGGCGGGTGTCCATCGCCCAGCGCCGCCAGCCGCTCCGGGGCGGGGCGGCCGTGGCGTCGTCGGGGGTCTGTATGTCGGACTGGGTGCCGCTCTCGCTGGTGTCCACGGAGTTCCTGGTGTCCTGCTCTTCTCGATGCCCGCTACATCTTTTCGGTTGCAGGTTCACTATCGCAGCAACTTCCGTGGCTGCCGAACCGCTTGTCTCAGGATGCGGCCGTTCGAGGATCCGGGCGGCTCAGGATCCCGCCACGAGCATCAGGCCGAGCCCGATCATGGTCAGTGCCACCAGCCCGTCCAGCACCCGCCAGGCGGCCGGCCCGGCGAGGTACCGGCCGAGCAGCCGGGCGCCGAAGCCGAGGGCGGTGAACCAGCAGAGGCTGGCCAGGGCGGCGCCGAGTCCGAAGGTCCAGCGCAGGTCGCCCCGGTGGGCGGCGAGGGAGCCGAGCAGGAACACGGTGTCCAGGTAGACGTGCGGGTTCAGCCAGGTCATGGCCAGGCAGGTGAGGACCGCCCGCCGCCGGGACCCTGCCGTCTCGCCCTCGGTGCGCAGACCGCCGGTGCCGGGCCGCAGGACCCGCCGGGCGGCGAGGGCGCCGTAGCAGAGCAGGAAGGCGCCGCCGATCAGCCCGACCGCCCGCACCGCGCCCGGCCAGGCCACCACGATGGCGCCCACCCCGCCGACGCCGAGCGAGATGAGGACGGCGTCGGAGAGCGCGCAGATGCCGACGACCACGAGGACCGCGTCGCGGCGGATGCCCTGGCGGAGCACGAAGGCGTTCTGGGCACCGATGGCGACGATGAGCGAGAGGCCGGTGCCGAATCCTGCGGCAGCGGCGGCGAGAGAGCTGGACATGCCCTCGACGCTACGGAAGCGATCACTCTGCGTACAGCTAAAGATTTTTACGTACCCTTAGCGCAGCTGAAGACAGACAGGAGACAGACAGGAGTGCGACGGTGGAACTTCCGCTCGACCAGGTGCGGACGCTGCTGGCGGTGGTGGACGAGGGCACGTTCGACGCGGCGGCCGCGGCCCTGCACGTGACGCCGTCGGCGGTCAGCCAGCGGGTCAAGGCGTTGGAGCAGCGCACGGGCCGGGTGCTGCTCCAACGCACCAAGCCGGTGCGGCCGACGGAGTCGGGCGAGGTACTGGTCCGGTTCGCCCGGCAGCTGGCGCGGCTGGAGCGGGACGCGCGCGGTGAGCTGGGCATGAGCGGCGCCGGGGAGCCGACCCGGGTGTCGGTCGCGGTCAACGCGGACTCGCTGGCGACGTGGTTCCTGCGGGCGCTGACCGGGCTGCCGCACGTCTATGTCGAACTGCGGCGGGAGGACGAGGACCACACGGCCGCGCTGCTGCGGGAGGGGCTGGTGATGGCGGCGGTGACGTCGTCGCCGGAGGCGGTGCCGGGGTGTTCGGTGCGGGCGCTGGGGCGGATGCGGTACCTGCCGGTGGCGGCGCCGGAGTTCGCGGCGGCGCGTCTTTCGGGGGCGCTGCCGGATGCGCTCGCCGAGGCGCCGGTGATCGTGTTCGACCGGGTCGACGACTTCCAGGACGGGTTCGTACGGCGGCTGGGCGGGGCGGGGGCGAGTGCGCTGCGGCACTACGTGCCGACGTCGGAGGGGTTCGTGGACGCGGTGACGGCGGGGCTGGGGTGGGGGATGGTGCCGGAGCCGCAGGCGGTACCGCGGCTGCGGGACGGGCGGTTGGTGCGGATCGGGGGGCGGGAGTGGTGGGTCGACGTGCCGTTGTACTGGCAGCAGTGGAAGTTGGATTCGCCGGCGTTGGGGGCGGTGGCGGAGGCGGTGGCGAGTACGGCCGAGGGTGCGTTGCGCCGGCCGTAGGGAGTCAATTCGTACGCGTACGGGTGCGGGTGGGTGGGGGCTGGTCGCGCAGTTCCTCCCCCAGCCTACGGCCGGGGGTACCCCCAGCGCCCCTGACGGGGTGCTGCACTGTCCAGGAGCATTTCAAGTGCCGTCGGATAGGCGCTGGTCACCATGCGTTTCGCCAGGAGCGGCGCCGCCTCCGCGATACGTGGGTGGGTGGTGTGCGGGAGGCGGGCGTAGGTCGAGTGCCACTTGTCCTCGTCGGCTCGCTGGGAGTCCTTCGGGAGGGTGAGGGAGGCTGCGTCCAGGGCGGCGAAGGCGAGAGTCTGGTCGATGAAGGCGTGGTAGACGCGGACGGTCTCCGCGAGTGAGAAGCCTGCCGTGCGCAGGACGTCCAGGACCGCTTCGTCGGCGGCCAGTTCGTGTGCCCGGCCGGTCACGCGGTTCGTCGTCAGCAGGGCCGCCTGCGGGTGGGCGACGTACTGCGCGTGGATGCGCAGGCCGATGGTCCGCAGGTCCGTCCGCCACTCCCCCGTCGGGCTCCAGCCGGCCAGCGCCTGGCCGATGAGGGCGTCGCCGATCGCCAGGGTGAGGTCGTCCATGCCCCGGAAGTAGCGGTACAGGGTGCTGGCGTCGCAGTCGAGGGCGAGACCCAGGCGGCGGGCGGTCAGGCCGGCGCTGCCGTGCTCACGCAGCAGGCGCAGCGCGGTCTCCACGATCAGCCGCTCGGAGAGCACCGTGCCGCTGCGGGTGGGGCGGCGCCTGCGGCGCTTCTCCTCCGGTACCACCGTCTTGGGCATCGCGTACTCCCTGCCGTTCCTGTGCCGCGCCCTTATGCCAACGCCATTGACCTTACGCGACGGCCGGGCGTTTCATTCCGGCCAAGGCGCCCTCGTTTCCGACCTCGCTCTCTGTCCCAGAAGGAGATTCCCGCATGCGTGTACTGCTCGTGGGAGCCGGTGGTGTGGGCACCGCCGTCACCCGGATCGCGGCCCGGCGGCCGTTCTTCGACCTGTTGGTGGTCGCCGACTACGACCTGGCCCGCGCCGAGGCGGCGGTGGCGGCCGTCGGCGACGACCGGTTCCGCGCCGAGCGCGTCGACGCCGGCGACGAGGCGGCCGTGGCCGCGCTGCTGGCCCGCCACGGTTGCGACGTGCTGCTCAACGCC
The DNA here is from genome assembly GCF_055565975.1 of Streptomyces sp. NPDC028289. NCBI lineage: Bacteria > Bacillati > Actinomycetota > Actinomycetes > Kitasatosporales > Streptomycetaceae > Streptomyces > Streptomyces sp. NPDC028289. Next base: position 228,249 of record NZ_JBVHTI010000004.1, read on the forward strand.
ACCGACCCGCGCTTCGTCATGCCCCTGTTCCGGGCCGCCCGCAAGGCCGGCGCCGACTACCTCGACATGGCGATGTCGCTGTCCCGGCCGCATCCCGAGCGGCCGTACGAGGAGTGCGGGGTGAAGCTGGGCGACGAGCAGTTCGCGCTGGCCGGGGAGTGGGAGCGGGCGGGTGCGCTGGCGCTGGTCGGGATCGGGGTGGAGCCCGGGTTGTCGGACGTGTTCGCCCGGTACGCGGCCGACGAGCTCTTCGACGAGATCGAGGAGATCGGCATCCGCGACGGTGCGAACCTGACCGTGGACGGCTACGACTTCGCGCCCTCCTTCAGTATCTGGACCACCATCGAGGAGTGCCTCAACCCGCCCGTCGTGTACGAACGGGGACGCGGGTGGTTCACCACCGCGCCGTTCAGCGAGCCCGAGGTGTTCGACTTCCCGGACGGGATCGGTCCGGTCGAGTGCGTGAACGTCGAGCACGAGGAGGTGCTGCTCGTGCCGCGCTGGGTGGACGCGCGGCGGGTCACCTTCAAGTACGGGCTCGGGCGCGAGTTCATCGAGACGCTGAAGACGCTGCACCTGCTGGGCCTGGACCGCACCGCCCCGGTGACGGTGCCCGGCGCCGACGGCCCGGTAGCGGTCTCGCCCCGGGACGTCGTCGCCGCGTCGCTGCCCGACCCGGCGACACTGGGCGAGCGCATGCGCGGCAAGACCTGCGCGGGCACCTGGGTGCGCGGGGTGAAGGACGGACAGCCGCGGGAGGTGTATCTCTACCACGTTGTCGACAACCAGTGGTCCATGGCGGAGTACGGTTGTCAGGCCGTGGTGTGGCAGACGGCCCTCAACCCGGTCGTCGCCCTCGAACTCCTGGCCACCGGCGCGTGGTCGGGCTCGGGCGTCCTCGGCCCGGAGGCGTTCCCGGCCCGCCCGTTCCTCGACCTGCTGACCGAATACGGCTCCCCCTGGGGTCTGCGCGAGCAGTGACCGCCCGCGAATCCCGCGGGACTTGGCCGTTTCAGCCGCGCCCGGACCGGTGACCCGGAGCCGAGCAACGCGCACAGGAAACGGCTGAGTCGACTTGGATCGCAGGTGACTTCGATGGACGACTGGCGAGACCACGCCGAGTGCCGCTACGAGGACCCCGACCTCTTCTTCCCGATCGGGACCACCGGCCCGTCGCTGCATCAGACGCGGCGCGCGAAGGCCGTGTGCGAGCGCTGTCCGGTGCAGGACCCCTGCCTGCGCTGGGCGATGGCGACCGGGCAGGCCGTCGGCGTCTGGGGCGGTACGACCGAGGCGGAGCGCCGGCTGCTGGCCCGGCGCCGGCAGCGGGCGGAGCGCCGGCTCAGCTGACGTCGGCCGGGGCCGGTGCGGCCGGCAGCCGCAGGATGAACTCGGCGCCCTTGCCGGGTTCGCTGCGCGCCTCGGCGGTGCCGTCGTGGGCGGCGAGCAGATGGCGCACGATCGGCAGGCCGAGGCCGCTGCCTCCGGTACGGCGGCTGCGGGACTTCTCCGCGCGCCAGAACCGCTCGAAGACGTGCGGGAGATCGTCGGCGGCGATGCCCGGACCGGTGTCGGTGACGGTGAGGACGACGTCGTCACCGTCACGGCGGGCTGACAGGGTCACCGTGCCGTCGGCGGGGGTGTGCCGGAGGGCGTTGGAGACCAGGTTGCCGAGGGCCTGCCGCATCCGGACCGGGTCGGCGTCGAGCCAGGCGGTGCCGTCGGTGTCGGTCAGCAGGGTGACCCCGGCCGCGTCGGCGGCGACGCGGTGGGCGGCGGCGACCTGGTCGGTCAGGTCGGCGGCGCGCACCGGTTCGCGGTGCACGCGCAGGGTGCCGGCATCGGCGGCGGCCAGGTCCTGGAGGTCGTCGATGATCCGCTGCAGGACCAGCGCCTCCTCGTGCAGGGAGCCCAGCAGGGCCGGGTCGGGGTCGACCAGACCGTCCCGGGTGACCTCCAGCCAGCCGCGGATGTTGGTGAGGGGGCTGCGCAGTTCGTGGGCGATGTCGCTGACCATCGCCTTGCGCTGCTCTTCGAGGCGTTCCCGGCGCTCGGTGAGGTCGTTGAACGCCTCGGCCAGCAGCCCGGTCTCGTCCCGGGTGCGCACGCGTGCCCGGACGTGCAGCTCGGGCGGCTGCTGCGCGGCGGCCGTGAGCGCACGCAGCGGCCGCACCAGACGCATGGCGACGACGGCGGTGACGGCGACCGTGACGGCGAGGACCAGGCCGGCCGCGCCGACGATCTTCGTCTTGTTGGCCCGGGACATGTCGAAGCGGGGTGCGGTCTGGTCGCCGATGCCGAGGAAGAGCTCGGCGGCCGGGGCGACGTACGGTTCGAGCTGGGTGCGCCGGGCGTTGGCGATGCAGTTCTTCGCCAGCCGGTCCGTCTTCCGCTCGATCCCCTTCTTGGTGACGAGGAACCCGCCCGAGACGGGGTCGCGCCCTGTCGTGTCGTAGGTCAGGTACAGCGAGCCGCCGATGTCCGTGTCCTGGGCCTTGAGGCAGGGACGGGCCAGGTCCGTCAGCGCGTCGAGGGCCTTGGTCTCGGTGGCGGTCGGGAAGTCGAGCGCGTCGTTGATCCCGCCGGTCGACTCGCCGAGGACGTTGCCGCACCCGACCTTGAGTTCCAGAGGAGCGTCTCTGGCGTCGTCGAAGACGACGTGCGGCCGTCCGCTCGGGATGTGCTGGACGCTGGTCCGGACGCCGAAGCGGCCGAAGCACTCCTGCTGCTTCTCGGCGACCGCGTCCAGTTTCCCTCGCTCCTGCGCGGTGAGCCGGAACGGACCGACCGCGCGCGGATCGATGCCGCTGAGCTGCGCGCCGGACTCCGTGTAGGTGTCGGTGTGCAGGGGGTCCACGGCGGCCGCCGGGCGCGGTGGCAGCGGGGTGTCGTGGGCTGCCGAGTCGGCGATCAGCGTGCGGTCGGCGGTGGTCAGCGCGATCCTGCGGCCGGTCTTGGCCGCCAGGGCCCGGAGGGTGTGCCGGACCTCGCTCCAGTCGGGGTGGTCCGCCGCGTACCCGCTGAGCTCGGCGAGGATCTTGTTGTCGGCGGCCAGGTCCTGCCCCTGTTCCTCCTCCAGCGCGCTGGTGGTGGTCGTCACGGCGAGCCAGGCGGTGGCGGCCACCGAGCAGACGGCGATCAGTACCGAGGTGAACAGCAGCCGGACCAGCAGCCGTTTGCGCCACGGTATCCGGGGCTTCACGGCCGGCCGCCGCTCAGCTTGTAGCCGACACCGAACACGGTCACCAGCCGCACCGGCCGCCGGGGATCGGCCTCGATCTTCCGGCGCAGGTTCATCACATGGACGTCGACGGCCCGTTCGGTGGAGGAACGGTCGAAGCCCCGCGTGCACTGCAGCAACTGCCGCCGGGTGAAGACCCGGTCGGGCTCCCCGGCCATGGCGAGCAGGATCTGGAACTCGGCCGGGGTCACCTCCACCGGCTCCCCGTCGCAGCGCACCTGGTGCCGCACGGGATCGACGCTGATCCCGGCGGCGGTCACGGCGGGTTCCTCCTCCCGGACGGGCGCGGCCCGCCCGCTGCGCCGCAGGATCGTCCGGATCCGGGCCATCAGCTCGCGCGGGCTGTACGGCTTGGTCATGTAGTCGTCGGCGCCCAGCTCAAGGCCGAGCAGCACGTCGTCCTCGTCGGAGCGGGCCGTGAGCATCAGCACCGGGATCTCCGGGTCGCCGCCGCGCAGCACCCGGCAGACGCCGAAGCCGTCGATCACCGGCAGCATCAGGTCGAGGACGACCAGGTCGGGACCGAGCCGCCGGGCCGCGTCCAGCGCGGCGGCCCCGTCATGGACCACGGTCGCGCTGTGCCCCTCGGCGAGCAGCGACCTCCGGATCAGCTCGGCCTGCATCTCGTCGTCCTCGGCCACCAGCACATGTGCGCACACAGGTTCGGATCCTAAGCGGAGTTCCGGCGGCCTAGCGGGCGAGCCAGCCGGCGAAGCCCATGGCGATCACCGGATGCCGGTCCGGGTCGAGGGTGCGCAGCAACTCCTTCATGTGCGCCTTGGCGACACTGACGCAGGCGTGCGTGGGCCCGCCGTGGTCGACGTGCAGCCACACGCCGCCGCCCCGGTTCGCGCCCATCGGCCGGGTCCAGTCGAGCGGGGAAGTGCCCGTCTGGCGGTTGTAGTTGATGGCGACGACGTACTCGAAGGAACCTTCCAGCGGCTCGCCCTCGAACCCGGTACCGGGCGAGGTGAAGCCGTAGGACTGGTGGTATGGCAGCCTGCTCCCCGGGTCGGCGAGCAGGCCCCCGGCGTCGGTCAGCCCGTACACGCCGACGGGCGAGCGCAGGTCCCCGGCCATGTGATGCTCGCTCCAGCCGTCCCTGCCGTTGTGCGCGGGCCAACTGGCGCCGGGCTGCCAGACGTCGTCGTCGCGTTCGTAGAGGACGACGGTGGAGATCGGCGAGTCCTTGCCCCGGCCGGTGGTGACGACGACCTGCTCCGCCCGCCCGGGTATCGCGGCCGTCGTCCTGGGCCCGAGCCCGGGTATGCCGCTCGGCTGCGGGCTACTGCTGCTCTCGGGTGTGGGGGAAGCCGTCGCCTCCGCCGGCCGGTCGTCCCCCGACCGGCTCGGCGCAGCCTCGGCGCCACCCCCGCACCCGGACAGCAGGAGGGGGGAGGCGGAGAGGAGGGCGACGGCAGCTCTGCGATGGATCATGAGATCGACCTTGGCCGACGGATGTAAGAAACTCGTCAGCTTTCAGCGCCCCTTCAGGGGCGCTGGGGGTACCCCCGGCCGAAGGCTGGGGGAGGAACTGCGCGAGCAACCCCCACCGGCCCGCATCCGAACCGCTACGGCTTGCCCTTCTTGTACAACCACGTCTGGAACAAGGAACCGAGGTCCTTCCCCGACTCCCCCTCGGCCAGCTTCACAAACTCCGCCGTAGTCCCGTGCCCGTACCGGTGCTCCGAGGCCCACGCCCGCAGAATCCGGAAGAACACCGGATCCCCGACCGCCCTCCGCAGTTCGTGCAGGGCCATCGCGCCCCGCGCGTACACCGGTTCACCGAAGATGTTCTTCCCGCTCCCCGGATCCCCCGGCGGATACGCCCACAACTCGTCGCTCGCCGGCTTCGCGTACAGCGCGTCGAAGTTCTTCTGCGCGCTGTCGCCCCCGTGCTGCTCGCTGTACAGCCACTCGGCATACGTGGCGAAGCCCTCGTTGAGCCAGATGTCCTTCCAGGCGGTGAGGGAGACGGAGTCGCCGAACCACTGGTGGGCGTTCTCGTGCACCAGCGTGCTCAGATCCGGCGCCGAGTCGTAGATCGGCCGGCCCTGCGTCTCCAGCGCGTACCCGACGCTCGGCGCGTGGTCGACTATCGACCCGGCGGACCGGAACGGGTACGGCCCGAACAGCTTGCTCTCCCACTCCAGCACCGACGGCAGCTTCTTCAGCACGGCCGCCGACCCGCTCGCCTCGCGCGGGTCGACCGCGTTGTACACCTTGATCCCGTCCCGGGTGGTGTACTGCTGCACCTTGAACGTGCCGACCGTGGCGGTCGCGAGGTACGCGGCCATCGGCTCGGTCTGCCGCCACCGGAAGGTCGTACGGCCGCCGGAGGTGTGCTGCCCGAGGAGGACGCCGTTGGCGACGGCGGTGCGGCCCTTGGGGACGGTGATCGTGAAGTCGTACGACGACTTGTCCTTGGGATGGCTGTTGGCCGGGAACCAGGTCATCGCGCCCTGCGGCTCCCCGGCGACGAACGCGCCGTCGTCGGTGCGGATCCAGCCGTCGGCCGAGCCGTCGGGGTCGGTGACCTGCTTGGGTGCGCCGTTGTACGCCACGGTGACCCGGAAGGCCCGGCCCTTCGCCAGCGCCCGCGACGGCGTGACGACGAGTTCCTGTCCGCTGCGGCTGAAACGGGCCGTCCGGCCGTCGACGGTCACCCGGGTGACCTTCAGTCCGCTGAGGTCGAGGTCGAAGCGGGTCAGCTTCTCGGTGGCACGGGCGGTGAGGACCGCCTTGCCGTCGAGGTGCCGGGAGGAGGTGTCGTAGCGGAGCGACAGGTCGTAGTGGCTGACGTGGTAGCCGCCGTTGCCGCTGAGCGGGAAGTAGGGGTCGCCCGCGCCCGCGGCGCCGATGGTGCTCGCCGAGGCCGTTCCGGCGGCGGCCAGCAGGGCCGCCACGGCGACCGGGACGGTGCCGAGGACGGCCTCGCGGCGGAGGACTGCGGTACGTCTGCTTGCGCCCTGCACATGAACTCCCTTGGGGGGGTGGCCGATGATCAATGGCCCACAGACTAGGCGCGCGGGTGTCCGCGTTTCCCCCTCATTCTGGTCAAGCTGCGCCGCGTCGGCACCCGTGGGGCGGGTTCGCCGCTTACGCTCGCGGCACCGTCAGCGAGCCGAGAGGTGCATCGACCGTGAGCGTGCGCGTCCGCAGGATCTACGAGTCGCCCGAGCCGGAGGACGGGGTGCGCGTCCTGGTGGACCGGCTCTGGCCGCGCGGGGTGTCCAAGGAGGACGCGCACGTGGACGAGTGGCCGAAGGGTCTGACGCCGTCGAACGAGCTGCGCCGCTGGTTCCACGACGGCGGGTCGTACGAGGAGTTCACCCGACGTTACGAGGCGGAGCTGGCCGCTCCCGAGGCCGCCGAACTCCTCGACGGTCTGCGGGAGTCGACCCGGAAGGGGCCGGTGACCCTGCTCACCTCGTCCAAGACCCCGGACGAGAGCCACGCCACGGTACTGGCGCGGCTCCTGACCGACTGAGTCAGCTGAGCGCCCCGTAAGGGGCGCTGGGGGTGCCCCCGGCCGAAGGCTGGGGGAGGAACCGCGCGACCAGCCACGACGGCGCCGCAGGCGGCGACGGCACCCCCGGCGCGACGCTCACGCGGTCTGCTTCGCCGCCGCGCGTCCCGCGGCCCGGCCCGAGAACAGGCAGCCGCCGAGGAACGTACCCTCCAGCGCGTTGTAGCCGTGCACGCCGCCGCCGCCGAAGCCGGCCACCTCGCCGGCCGCGTAGAGCCCGCCGATCGGCTGCCCGTCGGCACCGAGGGCGCGGGAGTCCAGGTCGGTCTGGATGCCGCCGAGGGTCTTGCGGGTGAGGACGTGCAGCTTGACGCCGATCAGCGGTCCGGCGGCCGGGTCGAGGATGCGGTGCGGGGTGGCGACCCGGCCCAGGCGGTCGCCGATGTAGCGGCGCGCGTTGTGGATGCCCTGGACCTGGGAGTCCTTGCTGTAGGAGTTGTTGATCTGCAGGTCGCGGGCGACGATCTGGCGGCGCACCTCGGCCGCGTCGAGCAGCGCCTTGTCCGTGAGCCCGTTCATCTTCTCGACGAGCTGGTCCAGGGAGGTCGCGGTCACGAAGTCCGCGCCGTGGTCGAGGAAGGCCTGCACCGGTCCGGGCGCGCCCTTGCCGAGGAGCCGGTCGCGCAGCACGGCCTTGCGGTCCTTGGCGGTGATGTCGGGGTTCTGCTCGGAGCCGGAGAGCGCGAACTCCTTCTCGACGATTTTACGGGTGAGGACGAACCAGGAGTGGTCGTACCCGGCGATGTCCTCGGTGGTGCGCAGGTGCCTGAGAGTGCTGAGGGTGTCGTAGCCCGGCAGGCAGGGGTCGGGCAGGCGGCGGCCGAGGGCGTCGAGCCAGATCGAGGAGGGGCCGGGCAGGATGCGGATGCCGTGGCCGGGCCAGACGGAGTTCCAGTTCTGGATGCCCTCGGTGTAGTGCCACATGCGGTCGCGGTTGACCAGGCGGACGCCCGCCTCGGCGCTGATGTCGAGCATCCGGCCGTCCACGTAGGCGGGGACGCCGGTGACCATCTCCGCGGGGGGCGTGCCGAGGCGTGCGGGCCAGTAGCGGCGGACGATGTCGTGGTTCGCGCCGATGCCACCGGTGGTGACCACGACGGCCTGGGCGGTGAGTTCGAAGTCGCCGATGCGGTCGCGGTTGGAGGCGACGCCGCGCGGTGAGTCGTCGGGGGCGAGGACCGTGCCGCGGACGCCGCGCGCCTCGCCGTCCTCGATCACGAGTTCGTCGACCTGGTGGCGGTGGTGGAAGGTGAGCAGTCCGTCGCGGGCGGCCTGCTTGGCGTACCGGGCGAAGGGCTCGACCACGCCGGTGCCGGTGCCCCAGGTGACATGGAAGCGCGGGACGGAGTTGCCGTGCCCGTCGGCCCGCAGGTCGCCGCGCTCGGCCCAGCCGACGGTCGGCAGCAGGCTGATGCCGTGGCTCTGCAGCCAGGGCCGCTTCTCCCCGGCCGCGAACTCGACGTACGCGCGCGCCCAGCGCACCGCCCAGGAGTCCTCGTCGTCCTTGCGGTCGAACTGCGCGCTGCCCTGCCAGTCGCTCCAGGCCAGGTCGAGGGAGTCCTTGATGCCGAGGCGGCGCTGTTCTGGCGAGTCGACGAGGAAGAGCCCGCCGAAGGACCAGAACGCCTGGCCGCCGAGGTTGGCGGCGTTCTCCTGGTCGACCAGGGCGACGCGCCTGCCCCTGCTGGTGAGTTCGTGCGCCGCGACCAGGCCGGCGAGGCCGGCTCCGACGACGATGACGTCCGCGTCCATGGCGACGCCTTTCTTATCCGAATCGGGTGCTGCCGTCGGTCAGCAGCGCGGTGAGCAGTTGTTTGAGCCAGGCACGGGCCCGGTCCACGTCCTTGTCCAGCAGCAGCTGGACGGTGACCCCGTCGTAGGCGGCGACCACCGCATGGGCCGCTCCCTCGACGTCGCCGAGCACGGCGGGGATCGGGGTGTGGCCGCGGGCCCGCAGGAGCCGGTCGGCGACGGCCTCGCGGAGCCGGGTGCGGTGGTCGAGGAGGAGCCCGGCGACGGCCGGGTCCCGGGCGGCGTGCACCAGGAAGTCGGTCTTCACCAGCAGCCAGTCCACGTCGAGGAGCAGTACGTCCGTGACCCGGTCCACGGAGGCCGGTACGTCCAGGTCGGGTCCGTCGCCGGCGAGCGCGTCGGCGACCTGCCGGGCGATGAGGTCGGCGCGTTCCCGGTAGAGGGCGAAGAACAGCTCGTCGAGGGTGGCGAAGTTGGAGTAGAAGGCGCCCCGGCTGAACCCGGCGGCCTCGCAGACCTCCTCGATGGAGACCCGCCCGAAGCCCTTGGCGGCGAACACGGTGAACGCGGCGTCGAGCAGCCGGGCGCGGGTCTGCACCCGCCGCCGGGTCACGCGCCGTTGCGCACCGCCGTCCACCGTCATGGGCCGACCTCCGTTCAATACGCGAATGTATCGAATACATCGGTGTATCGAAAGAGGCCGCCACGGACCCGCCGGAGATCAAATAAGAACAGATTTTCGATTACGGAGTACGCTTGACTCATGGCCACGCACCTCCAGGGCTCCCTGTTCGACCAGACCGACGAGCTGCGGCTCGGCACCCTCGACGGCATCGGCCGGACGGCGCTGGGCTCCGGCGCCTGGATCGACGTGCTGCCCGGCTGGCTGAGCGGCGCCGACGCGCTGTTCGAACAGCTGGCGGCGGACGTCCCCTGGCACGCCGAGCGCCGCCAGATGTACGACAACGTCGTGGACGTACCGCGCCTGCTCGCCTTCTACGGCGCCGCCGACCCGCTCCCCCACCCCGTCCTCACCGAGGCCCGCGAGGCGCTCACCCGGCACTACGCCGAGGAGCTGGGCGAGCCGTTCGCCACGGCCGGGCTCTGCTACTACCGCGACGGCCGGGACAGCGTGGCCTGGCACGGCGACCGGATCGGCCGGGGTGCGCGGGAGGACACCATGGTCGCGATCCTCTCGGTGGGCGCGCCCCGCGATCTGCTGCTGCGCCCGCTGCGCGGCGGCCCCTCGGTCCGGCGCCCGCTCGGCCACGGCGACCTGATCGTGATGGGCGGCTCCTGCCAGCGGACCTGGGAGCACTGCGTGCCGAAGACGGCCCGGGCCGCCGGGCCGCGGATCAGCATCCAGTTCCGGCCGCACGGGGTGCGCTGACCCGGGCCTCGGCAACGGGCGGCACACGGCATGTGGTTGGCTGTCCTCCGTTTCGATCTGCACGAACGGGCCGGAGTGATCATGCGGGCAGAGGTACACGAAGTCGGCAAGGGCGCCTATCTGGTGCACGGCCAGCACACCAACTGGGTGATCCTCAAGGACGGGGACGCCGTCACGCTGGTGGACACCGGCTACCCCGGGGACCGGCAGGGGCTGCTCGGCTCCCTCGCGGAGGTGGGCAGTTCACCGGAGGCGGTCGCAGCCGTGCTGATCACGCACGCGCACAACGACCATCTCGGCTCGGCCGAGTACCTGCGCGACGCCCACGGCACGCCGGTCTATCTCCACGAGGCCGAAGTACCGCACGCCCGGCGGGAGTTCCTCCAGCAGGTGTCCGTGGGCGAGGTGGTGAAGAACGCCTGGCGGCCGGGGGTCGTGCCCTGGCTGGTGCACGTGCTGCGCGTCGGCGGCACCGAGCAGCACCCGGTCAAGGCGCCCGAGGCGTTCCCGGTCGCCGACGGCCCGCTCGACCTGCCGGGCCGCCCGGTCCCGGTGCACACCCCCGGCCACACCGACGGGCACACCGTCTACCACCTGCCCGAGGCCGGGCTGGTGATCTCCGGGGACGCGCTGGTCAGCGGCCACCGCACCTCGCGGATCCAGGGCCCGCAGCTGCTGCCCGACATGTTCCACCACGAGCGGGCCCGGGCCGTCGCCTCGCTGGACCTGATCGGCGCCCTCGACGGCGACGCCCTGCTGCCGGGACACGGCCCGCTGCACCGCGGTCCGGTGCGGGCGGCCGCCGAGCGGGCCCGGGAGCTTGCCTCGTGACCCACCGGCCTTAAGGTTCCTCCCATGGCCTTGCAGATCAACGCCACCAACCCGGAGCACCCCGCGCTCCTGCTCGAACTCCCCTGGGACGTCCCGCTGGAGGAGTGGCCCGAGGAGTACCTCGTGCCGCTCCCCCGCGGCATCTCCCGGCACGTGGTGCGCTACGCCCGGGCCGGCAGCGAGGTCATCGCGGTGAAGGAGCTGGCGGAGCGCCCGGCGCTGCGCGAGTACGAGCTGCTGCGCGACCTGGACCGGCTCGGCATCCCAGCCGTCGACCCGCTCGCCGTGATCACCGGCCGCCTCGACGCGGACGGCGAACCGCTGGAGTCGGTGCTGGTCACCCGGCACCTCGGCGGCTCCATGCCGTACCGCTCGATGTTCGAGACGACCATGCGCCCGGCCACCATGCACCGCCTCATGGACGCCCTGGCGGTGCTGCTGGTCCGCCTGCACCTGGCCGGGTTCGCGTGGGGCGACTGCTCGCTGTCCAACACCCTGTTCCGGCGGGACGCGGGCGCCTACGCGGCGTACCTGGTGGACGCCGAGACCGGCGACCTGCACACGCAGCTGAGCAACGGGCAGCGGGAGTACGACCTCGACCTGGCCCGGGTGAACATCAGCGGGGAACTGCTCGACCTGGAGGCCTCGGGGGCGCTGCATCCCTCGCTGGACCCGATCGAGTTCGGGTTCGAGATCTGCACCCGGTACGGCGAGCTGTGGAAGGAGCTGACCCGGACCTCGGTGTATCCGGCGGGCAAGTACCAGTACATCGAGCGCCGCATCCGGCGGCTCAACGACCTCGGTTTCGACGTGGCCGAGATGCAGATCGAGCACTCCTCCAACGGTGACTCGGTCACCTTCGTGCCGAAGGTGGTCGACGCCGGCCACCACCAGCGCCAGCTGCTGCGGCTGACCGGCCTGGACGCCGAGGAGAACCAGGCGCGGCGGCTGCTCAACGACCTGGAGAGCTGGATGGCCACCCAGGACGACTACGCCCCCGGCGACCCTCTCGCCGCCCGCCCCGAGGTACTGGCCCACCGGTGGGTGCGGGACGTCTTCCGCCCCACCGTGCGGGCCGTGCCGCTGGAGCTGCGCGGCTCGATGGACCCGGCCGAGATCTACCACGAGCTGCTCGAACACCGCTGGTACCTCTCCGAGCGGGCGCAGCACGACATAGGCCTGGAGAACGCGGTCGAGGACTACATCGAGAACGTGCTGCCCAAGGCGCGGGAGACCCTGGAGCCGGTCACCCCGGAGTGAGCCCGGAGCACCCCCGGGCCGAGTCACTCGTGCGGGACGACGGCCACCGGGCAGTCGGCGTGGTGCAGCACCCCGTGCGCGACCGAGCCGATGCGGGCGCCGACCGCCGTGCGGTGGGCGCGCCGGCCGACGACCATCAGCTGCGCCCGCGCGGCCACCGAGAGCAGCACCTGCCCCGCGCTGCCCATCTCCACGTGCTCGGCGACCGGCACGTCCGGGAACCGCTCGCGCAGCGGCCGTACCGCCTCGGAGAGCGCCTTCTTCTCGTAGGGCTCCATGCCTCCGGACTCGTCGAGGAGCTTGAGCGAGCCCGGGCTGTAGGCGAAGACCGGCGGCAGGGTCCAGGCCCGCACCACCCGGACCGTCGCGCCCCGGGCAGCCGCCGTGCCGAACGCGAACTCCAGTGCTGCCGCGCTGTCCTCCGGGCCGCCCTGCTGACCCACGACCACCTCCCGTCCGGCGGCCTCCGCAGTGGGCCGGTCACCGGCGCGCACCAGTACCACCGGACGTGCGGCCCCGGCGATCACCTGCTGTCCGACGGAGCCCAGCAGGAACCCGACGACCCGGCCGTGCCCGCGCGAACCCAGCGCCAGCAGCTCGGCCCCGGCCGCCGCGTCGGCCAGCACCTCGACCGGGCCGCCCTCCCGCACGTCGACGCTCACCGCGAGCTCCGGATACCGCCCGGTGACGGTCCGCACCGACTCGGCCACCCCGTCGGACACCCACCCGCGCTGGGCCTCCCGGTCACCGCCGAGCGCCTCGTGCTGCTCGTACCGCCAGGCGTGCACCACCCGCAGCGGCAGCCCCCGGCGCACCGCTTCCCGGGCCGCCCAGTCGAGAGCGGCAAGGCTCTCCTCCGTACCGTCGACCCCTGCCGTGATCGGGCGTGTCATGCACCGGCCTCCTCGTCGGTTCCGCGTCTGCGTGATCAGTCTTCCGCACTGACGGGTGCCCGCTGTGCACCCTCGTACCAGAGCGCAGGCGAGCGATCGAACATACGATGGGCGGGAACCGGTACGGTGTCCGCGCCCCCTCCAGGGGTCCGCCGTGCCGTGGAACCAACGGCTCGGGGTGGGAGACGTATGGCACAGGCTGCCGACGCAGCACGGACCGTCATCATGACCGTGGACGACGACCCGGGGGTCTCCCGTGCCGTCGCCCGGGACCTGCGGCGCCGCTACGGCGCGTCGTACCGGATCGTGCGCGCGGAGTCCGGGGAGTCGGCGCTGGACGCGCTGCGGGAGCTGAAGCTGCGCGGCGACCTGGTGGCCGTGATCCTGGCCGACTACCGGATGCCGCAGATGAACGGCATCGAGTTCCTGGAACAGGCCCTGGACGTGTACCCGGGCGCGCGGCGGGTGCTGCTGACCGCGTACGCGGACACCAACGCGGCGATCGACGCGATCAACGTGGTCGATCTGGACCACTATCTGCTCAAGCCCTGGGATCCCCCGGAGGAGAAGCTCTACCCGGTCCTCGACGACCTGCTGGACGCCTGGCGGGCCAGCGACTACAAGCCGGTGCCGGCCACCAAGGTCGTCGGGCACCGCTGGTCGGCGCGCTCCTCGGACGTGCGGGAGTTTCTGGCCCGCAACCAGGTGCCGTACCGCTGGTACTCGGTGGAGGAGCCGGAGGGCCGGCGGCTGCTGGCCGCGGCCGAGGTCGACGGGGACCGGCTGCCGCTGGTGATCACACCGGACGGCACCCCCCTGGTGGAGCCGGAGGCTCCCGAGCTGGCCGCGCACGTGGGCCTGGCGACGACCCCGACGGCGGACTTCTACGACCTGGTGGTGATCGGCGGCGGCCCGGCCGGGCTCGGGGCGGCCGTGTACGGGGCGTCGGAGGGGCTGCGGACCGTGCTCGTGGAGCGGTCGGCGACCGGCGGCCAGGCCGGACAGAGCTCCCGGATCGAGAACTACCTGGGCTTCCCGGACGGTGTCTCGGGCGCCCAGCTCACCGACCGGGCCCGGCGGCAGGCCGCCAAGTTCGGCGCGGAGATCCTGACCGCGCGCGAGGTCACGGCCCTTGAGGTCAACGGGGCCGCACGGGTGGTGCGGTTCGCGGACGGTTCGGCGGTCGCGGCGCACAGCGTGATCCTGGCGACCGGTGTGCAGTACCGACAGCTGGAGGCCGCGGGCTGTCTCGACCTGACCGGCTGCGGGGTGTTCTACGGCTCCGCGCTCACCGAGGCCACCTCCTGCCAGGGCCAGGACGTGTACATCGTCGGCGGCGCCAACTCGGCCGGCCAGGCGGCGATGTACCTGTCCCGGTTCGCCAAGTCGGTGACCCTGCTCGTCCGCGGCGCCGACCTGTCGGCGTCGATGTCGTACTACCTGATCCAGCAGATCAACGAAGCTCCCAACATCTCCGTGCGCAGCCACACCGTGGTGGACGCCGCGCACGGCGTCGAGCGCCTGGAGCAGCTCACCCTGCGCCATGTCCGCAGCGGGGACCGGGAACAGGTCGACGCCCAGTGGATGTTCGTCTTCATCGGGGCGGCACCGCTCACCGACTGGCTCGGCGACACGGTGCTGCGGGACGGACGCGGGTTCATCCTGGCCGGGCCGGACCTGACCGTCGACGGACGGCCGCCGGCGGGCTGGGAGCTGGACCGGCCGCCGTACCACCTGGAGACCAGCATTCCCGGCGTGTTCGTGGCGGGCGACGCACGCGCCGAGTCCGCCAAGCGTGTAGCGTCCGCCGTCGGAGAAGGAGCCATGGCAGTGATGCTCGTCCACCGGTATCTGGAGCAGTCATGAGCGGGCAGCTGATGCCGTGCAGCCCGAAGGAGATCGGTGCGCTGTTCCTGTTCGAGAAGCTGGAGCCGGAGCAGCTCGGGCGGCTGTGCGCGGCGGGCCGGGTGGAGCTGTTCCAGCCGGGTCCGGTCTACACCGAGGGTGAACCGGCCACCTGCTTCTACGTGATGGTCGAGGGCACGGTGGTGCTCTCCCGGCAGGTCGGCGGGGACGACGTCGAGGTCACCCGGACCTCGCAGTCCGGCGTGTACGCGGGCGCCATGCAGGCGTACCTCGGGGACCGGGTGCGGCAGGCGTACAACAACTCGATGCGGGTGACCGAGCCGACCCGGTTCTTCGTGCTGCCGGCCGACACGTTCGCGGAGATCATGCAGGACTGGTTCCCGATGGCCGTGCACCTGCTGGAGGGCCTGTTCTTCGGTTCGAAGAACACCCAGGCGGCGATCGGACAGCGCGAACGGCTGCTGGCGCTCGGCTCGTTGTCCGCCGGGCTCACCCACGAGCTCAACAACCCGGCCGCGGCGGCCGTGCGGGCCACGTCCACGCTGCGCGAGCGGGTGGCGAAGATGCGGCACAAGCTCGCGATCATCGCCGAGAGTCCCTTCTCCCGGGAGCAGCTGGCCGGGCTGATCGAGATCCAGGAGCGCACCGCCGAGCTGGTCGCCAAGGCGCCGGCGCTCAGTCCGCTGGAGGCCGCCGACCGCGAGGACACGCTCACCGACTGGCTGGAGGACCACGGCTGCGACAACGCCTGGCAGATCGCGCCGACCTTCGTACAGGCCGGTCTCGACGTCGACTGGCTGGACCAGGTCGCGGTGGCCGTGGACGAGGAGATCCTGCCGAACGCGATCAGCTGGCTCAACTACACCATCGAGACAGAGCTGTTGATGAACGAGATCGAGGACTCGACCACCCGCATCTCGAACCTCGTCGACGCGGCCAAGCAGTACAGCCAGCTGGACCGGGCGCCGTACCGGGTGGTGGACGTGCACGAACTCCTCGACAGCACCCTGCTGATGCTGTCCGCGAAGATCGGGCAGGACATCCGGGTGGTCAAGGAGTACGACCGTACGGTCCCGCCGGTCCCCGCCTACCCCGCCGAGCTGAACCAGGTGTGGACCAACCTCATCGACAACGCGGTCTGCGCGATGAAGGACGGCGACGGCGCGGGCGGCGGACACGGCACGCTGACCGTGCGGACCGCGCTCGACCACGAGCAGCTGCTGGTCGAGTTCCGGGACACCGGGACCGGGATCGCGCCGGAGATCAAGGACCGGATCTTCGACCCCTTCTTCACGACCAAGCCCGTGGGGCAGGGCACGGGGCTCGGTCTGGACATCTCGTGGCGGATCGTCGTGAACAAGCACCACGGCAGCCTGCGGGTGGAGTCGGAGCCCGGCGACACCCGGTTCCAGGTGCTGCTACCGCTGACCGCCGAGACGCCCGAGGAATCCGAGACACCTGTGGAGGCAGTATGAGCGGCGACACCGCGATAGACCCGAACGTTCCGCCGAGCGGCGCCGGGTGTGTGGAGTGCGACGCGGCGGGGGGCTGGTGGTTCCATCTGCGGCGGTGTGCGCAGTGCGGGCACATCGGGTGCTGCGACGACTCGCCCGCGAAGCACGCGACGGCGCACTTCCGTGACACCGGGCATCCGGTGATCCGTAGTTACGAGCCGGGCGAGGGGTGGTTCTGGAACTTCGAGACGGAGGAACTCTACGAGGCCGGGCCGGAGTTGGCGCCGCCGGTGAGTCATCCCGCGGAGCAGTCGGTGCCGGGTCCCGCGGAGCGGGTGCCGGCGGACTGGGCGCGGGTTCTGAGGGGCTGAGCCGCGTGCCTACGGGGGTGGGGGGTTCTGTGGTGACGGCGGCTGCAGGTGCGTCGTGGCTGGTCGCGCAGTTCCCCGCGCCCCCGGCGGGTCTGGCCTCGCGCGTCTTGCGAGGATGAGGGCGTGTCGCAGAGATCTTTCGGCAGCCCTCTGATCGGGCGGGACAACGAACTGGGCCGCCTTGCCTCGGTGCTGGAGCGGGCACGGAACGGCAGTGGGCAGGCCCTGCTGGTCGCCGGGGACGCGGGGGTCGGCAAGACCCGGCTGCTGGACGAGGTGGCGGTCAGGGCGGCCGCGGACGGAACGACCGTCGTCGTCGGGCACTGTGTCGATCTAGGGGATGTGGGACTGCCGTATCTGCCGTTCACCGAGATTCTCGGGGTGCTGGCGGGTGATGAGCGGTTCGGTGGGGTGCTTGCCGCGCATCCCGTCGTGGAGCGCCTGCTCGGTGCCGCCTCGGACTCCTCCCGCGACGCCGACGCGCGGCTGCGGCTCTTCGAGGGTGTGGCCGGGTTGTTCGCGGATCTCGCGGCGAGCGCTCCGCTGCTGCTGATCCTGGAGGATCTGCACTGGGCCGACCAGTCGTCCCGGGATCTGCTGCGGTTCCTGCTCAGCCGCGGGGTGCTGCCCCGGCGGCTCGCCGTGCTGGCCTCCTACCGTGCCGACGACCTGCACCGGCGGCATCCGCTGCGGCCGTTGCTCGCCGAGCTGGTGCGGCTGCCCGGGGTGGAGCGGCTGGAGGTGCGGCCGCTGGCCGACGGCGAGGTGGCGCGGCTGGTGCGGGCGCTGGAGGAGCGGCCGCTGGCGGAGGCGACCGTACGGGACATCGTCGAGCGGGCCGAGGGCAACGCCTTCTACACCGAGGAGCTGGTGGCCGCCGCCGGCGCGGACGGCATGCCGACCGGACTCGCCGATCTGCTGCTGATCCGGGTCGAGCAGTTGTCGGAGACGGCCCAGCAGGTGCTGCGGACGGCCGCGGTGGCCGGGCGCCGGGTCGGGCACGATCTGCTGCGGGACGCGGTCGGACTTCCGGACGAGGAGCTGGAGGCCGCCCTGCGGGAGGCGGTGGGGCGGCAGTTGCTCGTCGCCGGGGACGGGGACACGTACGCCTTCCGGCACGCCCTCGCGCGCGAGGCGGTGTACGGCGATCTGCTGCCCGGGCAGCGGGCGCGGCTGCACGGCACGTACGCCGGGCTGCTCGCCGCCCGCGGGAGCGGGGCGGCGACGGCCGCCGAGCGGGCGCACCACTACCGGGAGAGTCACGATCTGCCCGAGGCGCTGGCCGCCTCCCTGGAGGCCGCCGGTCACGCCCGGCGGATGGGTGCCCCGGCGGAGGAGCTGCGGCACCTGGAGACGGCCCTGGACCTGTGGCCGGCCGTGCCGTGCGAGGCGCGGCCCGCCGGCGAGGGGCTGGACCCGGTGAGTCTGACGCTGCGGGCGTCGGCGGCGGCCGCGCACTCCGGGGACGCGCACCGGGCCGTGTCGCTGACCCGAGCCGCGCTGGCGGGCGCCGGCCAGGACGCGGATCCCGAACTCGCCGCCCGGGTGCGCTACACCCTCGCGGGGAACCTGATCACCGTCGACAACCTCGCCGCCGCGTTCGCCTACAGCAGCGAGGCGCTGGCGATGATCCCCGCCGAGCCGCCGTCCCGGACCTGGGTGTGGGCGGCGGCCACGCATGTCATGGCGGCCCGTCAGGTCGGTGACGACGCGACCGCGCTGCGGGTCGCGCGGCAGGCCCTGGAGGTCGCCGAGCGGATCGGTGCCACCGCCGCCCGGGCCGACCTGCTGATCTCCCTGGCCCGGCTGGAGGGCGGCGGGCGCCACACCGGGGAGGGCCGGGAGCGGCTCCGGGAGGCGCGGGAGCTGGCCCGGGAAGCCGGGGACACCCCGGTGGAGATACGGGCGTTGTTCAGCCTGGCCATCAGCTGCTTCGAGTCGGGTGAGCTGCGGGAGTCCCTGCCGTGGATCACCGAGGGGCTCGACCGGGCCCGGCGGTCGGGGCTGCTGTCCTCGCCGTACGCGCTGGAGATGCGGTACCTGCGGCTGCTGGTGCTCTTCACGCTGGGGCGGTGGGACGAGTGTGTGCGGGTGGCCCGCGAGGATCCGGCGCCCGGTTTCGCCGAGGGGCCCGTCCTGTACGTAGCACTGGCCCGGGGCGAGCCGGATGTCGTGGCGCGGGCAAGGGCGCTGCTCGGGGAGCCGTTCGACTGGATGGGCACGTTCGTCGGGGGAATCGTGCTGACGGACGCGGCCGCGCTGCGGGGTGATCCGGAGGAGGCCGTGGCCCGGGCGCGGGAGACGGTCGCGGTGCTCTCCGACGGGTTGGGGCGGGCGCCGCACGTGACGGTCCGGCTCGCCGCGCTCGCGCTGGCGGCGGTCCCGGACCGGGCGGCGGCGCAACGGCGCGGCGACGGGAGCGAGGACCGCTGGACCGGCGTCGCCGGTGAACTGGTGGAGCTGGCCCGATCGGCGGCCGGGCCGCAGGGTCCGGAGGGGCAGGCCTGGCTGGCGCGGGCCGAGGCGGAGTGGGCCCGGGCCGTGTCCGGGCCGGCGGTGGCGGCCTGGGAGAAGGCGGTGGCCGCGTTCGCGTACGGCGATGTGTACGAGGCGGCGCGGGTGCGGCTGCGCTACGCCGAGGCCCTGGCGGCCGACGGGCGGCCTGCGGAGGCCGCGGAGCAGGCACGGGCGGTCCGGGAGACCGCGGTGGCGCTGGGGGCCGCGCCGTTGCTGGCGCGCTCGGACGCGTTGCTGCGCCGGTCGGCGCCGGTGGAGAACCCGGTCTCGCCGCTGACGGCACGCGAGCAGGACGTGCTGCGGCTGCTGGCGCTGGGCCGCAGCAACCGGCAGATCGGCGAGGAGCTGTTCATCACCGGCAAGACGGCGAGCGTGCATGTCTCCAACATCCTCGCCAAGCTGGGCGCGGCGAGCCGTACGGAGGCGGTGGCGATCGCCTACCGGGAACGTCTGATCACCCCCGAGCCGACGGCCCGGGGGTGATCGGACGGGGGGTCCAGGTGGTTCAGCGGTCGCAGTCGAGGCCCGCCAGGTCGACGGAGTCGGCCATGGCCTGCATTCCCTTGTCGTTGGGGTGGATGTGGTCGCCGCCGTCCAGGAACGGCAGCATCCGCGCCTGGTCGTAGGGGCTGCGCAGGATCCGGTCGAAGTCGGCGATCCCGTCGAACTCCCCGCTGGTGCGGATGTACTGGTTGACCTGCCGGCGTACCGCCTCGCCCGCCTGGTCCCACTCCGGCCAGCCCTCGAACGGCCCGACGGTCGAGGCGACCACGCACTTCCCGGCCGCGTGCGCCCGCCGGACGACCTGCTGGTATCCGGCGATCAGGTCGGCCGCGGTGACCCCGGTGTGGGCCTTGATGTCGTTGACCCCCTCGAAGAGGAAGACGGTACGGACGCCCGGCTGGCTGAGGACGTCGCGGTCCAGCCGGTTGAGGGCCGCCTGCCCGGCGCCGTCGGCGAGGACCTTGTTGCCGGAGATCCCCTCGTCGGCCACGCCCTTGACCTCGGTGCCGGCCTTCTGGAGCCGGCGGGCGAGGTAGTCGGGCCAGCGCCGGTTCTGGTCGCTGGTGGAGGCCCAGCCGTCGGTGATGGAGTCGCCGAGCGCCACCACCGCCCCGGTGTCCGGGTTCTTCGGCCGTACGGAGACCGAGTCGAGGTACCACCAGGATCCTGTGGTGCCGGTCCAGTTGGCGGCGCTCTCCTCGGCGGTGTGGTCGCCCTGGGTGAGGTAGGAGGTCTGCATGGCCATCCCGTGGCCGGTGGCGGGGCCGGCCGCGTCCGGGCTGTGCAGGCTGACGACCAGGTTGCTGCCGGCGGGCAGGGTGCCGGGCAGCGGGTCGCTCCACACGGTGGCGCCGGCCGGCACGGCGACCGTGCGGGCGCCGTCGAAGGTCAGCCGCCTGTTGCTGCCCGGCTTGAGGGCGGCGCCCGCGCTCTGCAGACCGGCGTAGACGCTGTCCAGGTTCAGCGGCCGGTCGCCGAAGGCGTTGGACAGCCGCACCCGCAGGTCGCTGCCGGCCGTGCTGGTGTGCACGACCAGCCGGTAGCCGCGGTCGGCGGTGCCCTGTCCCAGCTGGTCGGCGCCGGCCCCCCAGGTGACGACGTCGTGCCGGGCGGAAGCGGCGGACCGGGAGGAGGACGGAGCGGGCCGAGCGGGTTGGGGGGACTGCGAGGACTGCGGGGACTGTGACGACGGCGACGCGGAGGACTCCCGCACGGGTGTCGCCCCGGCGGGCCCGGTCTGGCAGGCGACCGTGGCCAGTAAGACGGCGGCGACGCCGACGAGCCGCGCGAACCGGCCGGTCACCGCGCCAGGTCCTTCAGCGTGACGGACGTGCCGGGCTTCAGCGTGATCGTCCGGGTCTTCCCGCCGTAGGCGACCGTGGTCGTACGGCCGCCCACGCTGCGGATCCGGGCCTCCGTCGGCCGGCCGTCCCGCCAGCTCAGGTCCACGACGAAGCCGCCGCGCGCGCCCGCTCCGGTGACCTTGCCGGAGGCGGCCCAGGCGTCGGGGAGGGCGGGCAGGAGTTCCAGGTGGCCAGGGCGGGAGTACAGCAGCATCTCCAGGATGGCGGCCGGGGTGCCGAAGTTGGCGTCGATCTGGAAGATGCCCCGGCCCTGCTCGACCTCGTAGATGTCGAAGAGGTTGGGCGAGGTGCCGTTGCTGCCGTTGCTCGAGGGGCGGAGGTTGCGCACGACGAGCTGGTAGGCCTTGTCGGCGTCCTTGAGCCGGGCCCAGCACAGCGAGCGCCAGGCGTTGGCCCAGCCGAAGCTGTCCATGCCGCGGGCGGTGAGCAGGGCGGTTGCGCCCTTGACGATGTCGGCGGGGGTGGAGCCGTCGGGGCGGATCCGGTCGCCGGGGAAGAGGTTGATCAGCGGCGAGAGGTGGCGGTGGGTGGTCTCGCCGAGGTTGTCCGGGGACATCCACTCCTCCAGCCAGCCGGTCTTGGGGCTCACCACCGGCAGGTAGAGGCGTTCGCGCAGGCCGCCGATGGTGGCGGCGTATCCAGCATCTCTCTTCAGCTCGGCGGCTGCAGTACGGAAGTTCCCGAACAGGATCCAGACCTGTTCCTGCGCGTAGGTGATGCCCTTGGCGTCCAGCGGTCCCTGCTCCGGCGACCAGTCGCTGTCCGCGATCAGCACTTCCTTCCCGTCCTCCAGGGTGGTGGTGAGCAGCCGCGCCGCCCAGAACTCGCAGGCACCCTTGAGGAGAGGGTAGATCTTCTCCAGGTGGGCGCGGGACCGGGTGAACTCGTAGTGCTCCCAGAGGCTCTGGCACAGCCAGGCGTTGCCCGCCGGGTGCCACCACCAGCCGCCTCCGCCGAAGGGGTTGGTGGAGATGGCGACGGTCCAGCCGGCGACCTTGCCGTTGGAGTTGCGGTAGCGGTTGCGGGAGTCCTGGAAGAGCCGCTGGGTGAGGTCCGTCCAGGACGGGAGCTGGGCGACGCAGTAGTCGGTGAACGCGTCGAAGCACTGGGACAGGCCCAGCCGGTCGGACATCCAGTAGTTCATCTGGATGTTGATGTCGGTGTGGTAGTCGCCCATCCAGTCCGGGTCGTTGCCGTCCAGCCAGAGGCCCTGGAGGCCCGTCGGCAGGCTGTCGCGTGATCCGGCGATCATCAGGTAGCGGCCGAACTGGGCGTAGGCGGCCTCGAGTTCGGGGTCGGGATCGCCGGTGTCGGCGCGGGCCTGGAGACGCGCCCAGGTGTCCAGTTCGCGCTGGTCCGCCGTCGACGTACCGAGGGAGAGGTCGAACTGGCCGAACAGCGCCCGGTGGTCCGCCGCGTGAGTGCGCAGCAGGGAGTCCGCGGAGTGCCGGGCGGCGGCCTTCACCTTGGTACGGGCCAGCGCCACCGGGTCGACGGAGGTGTCCCGGTAGCCGGCGGCGGCGTCCGGTGCGTAGTCGGTGCCGCCGCTGAGGACGACGGTGAGCTCGCGGCAGTCGGCGAAGCTGATGTGCGATCCGCTCACCCGCACGCTGCCGCCGCTGCCGTACGCCTTGACGGCGGCCCCGTACTTCAGTCCGTTGGCGAAGGACCCGGCGAACGACTCGGCGGTGCCGCCGGTCTCCCCGTGGGTGCCCTCCAGGGTGATGGTGCCGGTGTAGCGCCCGCCGCCGTCCTGGCCGAAGTGCAGCACGATCACGTCGTCGGGACGGCTGGCGAACACCTGCCGCCGGTACGTCACGCCGGAGCGGACGTAGGACGCCGTCACCACGCCGTTGTCGAGGTCGAGGGTGCGGCGGTAGTAGGAGACGGCGCCCAGGTCGTGGTCGGGTATCTCGACGGTGAGCCGGGCGAGGAGGGTGAGCGAGCCGAAGTCCGCCCGGCCGTAGGGGAACTGGCCGTCGGAGTCGAGGGTGTCGTTGAGACCGCCGGTCCACAGGGTGGCGTCGGTGACCAGGAGGAGCTCACGGCCGGAGTCGTTGCCGGCGAGGGCGCCGAGCCGGCCGTTGCCGACGGGCAGCCCCTGTGTGATCATCGACCCGTCGTCGGCGGGCGCCTGCCACCAGAGTTGATGGCGAGGGGTGGCGAGCGGTTCGGAGGACCGCACCGGCGCGGCGGATGCGGTGAAGGAGGGCAGCCCGGCCAGGGCTCCGGTGGCTGCCGCGAGGGCCAGGAAGCTGCGTCTACTGGGTTGGTTGTCCATGGAGTTCCAATCCGACGTCCGTGAGGAGGGCGCCCCCTCGGGGGCGCGGGGAACTGCGCGACCGGCCCCCACCGGCCGGCAGTTCCCGAACCACGCGCTTACCGAGGCCGCTAACGGGGCGACTTGGGAACGTCGATCCGGTCGACGTCCGGCGCGTACCCCGACCCGCTGTCGAAGCTGATCGTGTTCGCACCGGCCTTCAGCACCACCGGCACACTCACCGTCGCCACGGTCCCCCAGTCCCCGGTGGACGGGAACTTGTGGCCGGTCCCTGCCCCGGAGTTGGCCGCGACGGTGGCCGGCCGGGAGTCACCGCTGATGTAGGCCACCTTCACCAGATACGTACCGGCCTTGTCGACCACCACGTCGTTGAAGGTCAGCTTGCCGCCCTGGTACAGGTTTCCGACCTTCTTCTGGCCGGAGCACGCGTCGCACCCGGCGACAGAGGCGTTTCCGCTCAGCGTGTTGCCGCTCGCCTCGGCCTCGTACCCGGTGGAGGCCAGCGCGCTGCCCTTCGGCGTCACGGTGAACAGGCGTGAGCCGTGGGCCGGCAGCGCTTCCGTGATCTTGTTCTGGAAGCTGCCCAGGTTCTCGTGGTTCCACAGGTCCCGCACCGACGCCTTGCCGGTGAATCCCAGTGCCGTCCAGTCGGCCGTGACCGCCGAGGGCGAGTCCGCGAGGTTGAACAGGGCGACGGTGTACGTGCCGTCGGCGTTCTTCGCGGCCCAGACCTGCTGCGGGTCGGACGGGGTGATCGGCCGGGCCGGCGGGTTGTCGCTCTGGTCGATCGCGATGACGTCGCGGTTGGTCAGCAGGGAGACGCCGTAGTCGTCCAGCTTGGTGATGTCGTCACCGGTGAACAGGGGCGACTTGGCGATGGCCCACAGCGTGGCGTAGCTCTGCCGTTCGGCCTTGGTGAGGCCGTCCATCGCGCCGTTGCCGACGTCGAGGGAGTCGAGGTCGTTCCAGCCGCCGGGGCCCGCCTTGCCGGTCCAGGCCGGGGTGTCGTCCCAGCGGTCGTCGACGGAGTTCTCCCAGCTGACGAGGGTGTTGCAGTAGCACTCGACGTCGGTGTCGATGCGCCAGCCGTTGGTGTACTTCTGCCAGTCGGCGGCGTGCCCGAAGTCCAGGGACCAGGAGGCTTCCAGGTGGATCGGGCGGCCGGTGGCGGCGATCGCCCGGTGCCAGGCGGCCACGTCGGCGACGTTGTCGTACTGGTCGCCGCTCTTGCCGGAGCCGGGGCCGACGCCGTCGAGCTTGAGGAAGTCGTAGCCCCAGGCGGCGAGCAACTGGGCCTGCGAGTCTATGTACTTCTGCGCGCACGGCTTGTCGAAGTCGAGCTTGTACGAGCTGTCCCAGCCGTTGGTGGTGCGCAGGTCGTCGTAGACGACGTCGGCGGTGGTGCAGCCCTCGGCGTTCCAGATCGGCGTCTTGCCGTCGCCGTACGCGCCCTTCTCCAGGCCCACCGGGAGGTAGATGCCGGCCTTGAGGCCCTTGGCGTGGATGTGGTCGGCGACGGCCTTCATGCCGCTGGGGAAGCGGGCGGGGTCGGCCTTCTGACGGCCGTACTGGTCGTACCCCTGCTTCCAGTTCCAGTCCATCCACCAGCCGGCGTCGATGTTGACGTAGTCGTAGCCGTACTTCTTCAGTTTGCTCGCCAGGGCGTCGGTCTGCTTGAGGACGTTCGCCTCGGTCAGGTAGCTGTAGTCGCCCTTGTCGTTCAGGCCCGGGTACTTGGACGACTGCATGCTCCAGCTCGACCAGCCCATGTAGGGCTTGGCGGCGATCGGGGCGGGGGTGTCGGCCTGCGCGGCGGGCACGGTGGCCGCGAAGGCTGCCGTGAGTGCCAGCACGAGGACGGTTCTCAGCCCGCGTACGGGCAGGGCGGATGTCGAAGGTGACCGCATGGGCCCTCCAGGGTTCGGGGTCTTGGGCGGCTCAGCCCTTGCCCGTCGGTGTGGGAGAAGAGGTGATGAAGGACTGGATCGCGGCGGCCGCGGCCCCGCGTGCCCACTCCTCGAAGGGGAGCGGGCGGGTCTGTACGTCGCACCGCGCGGCGGAGCCGAAGGCGGCCGCGGTGAACGAGTCGAGGATCTGCTCGGCGAAGAGGTCGTGGGCGGCGAGTCCCTCGCCGGAGATGATCACGCGTTCCGGGCCGAAGAGGTTGGCCACCGTGGCGATGCCCCGGCCGATGGCCTCACCGGCGCGGGCGTACACCTCGCGCGCTCCGGGCACGCCTTCGTGGGCGAGGGCCACCGCCGCCGCGGAGTCAGCGACCTGACGGCCGGTCACCTCCCGCATGCGGGCGACGATCGCCGCGTCCCCGGCGATCGCCTCCACGCAGCCCCGGTTGCCGCAGTGGCAGTGGGGCCCGGCCGGGTCGATGGCCACGTGCCCGATCTCCCCCGCCACGCCGTGCGCACCGGACACCACCTGGCCGTGGACCACCAGTCCGCAGCCGATGCCGGCGCCGACGGTGACGACGGCGAAGTCGGAGAGCCCGACACCGGCGCCGAACCACTGCTCGGCGACGGTCAGGGCGCGGACGTCGTGGTCGACGACGACCGGCAGTCCGGTGGTCATCGCGGCGAGTTCGGCGAGGGGCACGTCCCGCCAGTCGAGGAAGGGTGAGTACCGCACGGCCCCTTCGGCCCGGTCCACGTCGCCGGAGACGGCGATGCCGAGGCCGAGCACGGGGGCGCCGAAGTCCTCGGCCTCGGTGCGCAGTTCGTGGGTGAGTTCGGCGACGGAGGTCAGGACGGCCCTGGCCGCGCGGTCCGTGACCGGCATCCGGCGGGCCAGCAGGATCCGGCAGCACAGGTCGGTGAGGACCGCGATGACCTCGTCGCCGGTCACCTTGACCCCGATGAACAGAGCGCGTCCGCCGTCCACCCGCACCAGGTTGGCGGGGCGCCCGAGGGCGGGCCGGGCCTCGCCGTCGGCGTCCTCCGCCAGGTACCCGGCCGCGAGGAGCGGCCGGACGGCCTTGGTCACGGCCGCCGGTGACAGGCCGGCCCGGCGGGCCGCCTCCAGGCGGGTGAGGGGGCCGTGGCACAGGACCGTGGTGAAGATCTGCGAGACGGCCGGCGTGTGGGCCGGGAACGTCTCGGCTCGGGAGGTGGAGCGCATGGCCGGGAACTTAGGTGGCTTATTTTCCGCTGTCAATAAAAGAAACAGGAATCACCCGATGGTTGACTGTGAGGCTCCCGTGGCCTTCAAATGACGGGTGGGGCGGGGGCGTTGGCTCACGTTCCGCAAGCGCGACCGATCCGGGTGCCCAGCCCCCCGACGGGGCACCCGGATCAGCGGTGGGGCGCGCCCGTCAGCGGCGGGCGGCCGGCGTGTCGGCCTCGGTGACGTTGACCGCGGCCCAGGCCTGGTCGACCGTGCGGTACTCGGCGCCGTTCGCGCCGTAGAGGTCCTTGGCCGCCTTCAGCGTCGCGATCCGCGCGTCGTGGAAGTCGGTCGAGGAGACCATGTACCGGGTCAGGGCACGGTAGAAGATCGCCGTGGCCTTGGCGCGGCCGATACCCGTGACCGTGGACCCGTCGTAGGTGGGCGAGTCGTAGGTGGTGGCGCCGATCGTCTTGCGGCCGCTGCCCTCGGCGAGCAGGTAGAAGGCATGCGACGAGACGCCGGAGCCGGCGTGCACCTCGGCGTCCGCCACCTCGGGCGACCAGTAGTCGACCGTCCCTTCGAGGCGGTCGAGCGAGGGGTGGTCGAGGCGGCGCAGGAACTTCTGGCGCAGGCCCAGCTTCTCACCCAGCAGGTAGTTCGGCGGGTTCTTCGGGTTGTTGGCGAGGAACTCCACGCCGGAGCCGAAGATGTCGGCCAGCGACTCGTTCAGCGCGCCCGGTTCGCCGAACTGGTTGCCGTCGTTGTCGACGCGCGTCGGTTCGAGCTTGGCGGTGGCGTCCACCACACCGTGGGTCAGCTCGTGGCCGGTGACGTCGAGGACGACCAGCGGCTTCTTGATCTCGTCGCCGTCGCCGTCGCCGTACAGCATGCAGCCGCAGGCGGAGTCCCAGAAGGCGTTGCCGACTTTGTTGCCCCAGTGGACCATGGCGCGGGCGGGCTTGGAGTTGTTGGCTATGCCCTTGCGGCCGAAGGTCTTCTTGTAGAAGTCCAGGGTCTCGGTGATGCCGTACTGGGCGTCGGCGGCCGCGCTGCCCCGGCTGGTGGTGGTGCCGTTGCCCCAGCTGTCGGTGGTGCTGGTGAACTTGGTGCCCTGGCCGAAGCTCTCGGTCTCCCTGCCCTTGGCGTCCCGGGTCTCGGTGCCGTAGCGGGTGGGGTCCTTGAGCAGGAAGCTCTTGCGGGCGGTCTGCGTGGTGGTGAGCGGGACCTTGCCGACGAAGAGGGACCTGCCGGAGCCGTGGGCGGTCACCGGGTAGTGGGCGGCGGCGGAGACGGACGCGCCGGCCAGGGCCTGGGCCGGTGCGCCGGTGCCGGTGGCCGGGTCCAGGGTCTCGCCGTGGCTGCGGAGGGTGTCCAGCAGCCTGGGCGAGAGGAACTCGTCGCTGTCCGGCGTGTTGCTGCGCACCTTCCCGGTGAGGGCGTCTACGACGACCGTGCTGGAGCCGTCCGCACCGTCGACCGCCACCTGGTAGGCGAGGGCGGCGGCGCCGTCGCGTGCGTCCACCACGAGCCGGGCGGTGCCGGCGTCGCCGTCGGCGGCCGCGGCGGCCTTCTCCTCGGCCTGCCGGGCGGTCAGCTTCGCCTCGGTGGCGGCAGGCCTGACGGTGTGGTCGGCCGCCCGGGTGACGCCGGTGTAGGCCAACCGGCGGGAAAGATGGACGACGAGGTCGCCGCCGAGCACCGGCATCCCCCGGTGGGTGCGGACGAAGCGGACATGGCGCGCCCCTTCGGGGTCGATCATCACGTCCTGCGGCTGGAGCTCGTCGCCCGCGCCGACTCCGGTCGCCGCGGCATGGGCGAAGGCCGCGGTCCGGGCCGCCGCCACCACCTGCGCGGCCGTCGTGACGGAGGCCGCCACGGCCGGCTGTCGTTCCCCCGTCGCGGGGCCGGCGAAGGCGGTGCCGGCCAGGCCCGTGGCGGCCGTCGTCACGGCGACGGCGACCGCCACGCTGCGTATGTGCGCGCTACGCACTGATCAGGGTTCCTTCGTTCGAAGACGGCCGGGGTCACCAACCGCCTTGCGGCAGGGCGCCGTTGGGCGCCGAGAGGGCTGGTCGGGCCCCGAGCCGCAACCCTTCCGGACGAATCATGTACATGTAAAGCGCAATTCGTTACGTTTCTTGCCTTTCGTGGCATTACTTGGCGAACCCGCACCGCACAGTGATCAAGGAGTGACCAACTGTGCGTCGACTGTGGAGATGTGACGGGATGCGAGAGGGTTCCCCGAACCGTATGTGACTCATCTCGCATCGAAGACAGCACGGAGAGGAACAGGTCCGAATGGTCTCGGCAATGATGTGCAGAAGCGCGGTGCTCGGGGCGGTGACGCTGTCACTGTTCGCGGTCCCGGCCCAGGCGGCGCCCCTGAAGACGGCGGCCGGGCCGCGGGCGGCCACCGCCCTCCCGGCGCCCGACACCACGGGACTGGCCGCGGTGCTGCGCTCGGTCGTGGCGAAGGGCGCGCCCGGCGCGATGGCCCGCATCGACGACGGCACGCAGGTCTACCGGTCCGCACAGGGCGTCGCCGACCGGACGACCCGGCGGGCCCTCACCACCACCGACCGCTTCCGGGTGGGCAGCGTCACCAAGACGTTCTCGGCGGTGGTCCTGCTGCAACTGGTGGACGAGCACAAGCTCGCCCTGGACGCGCCCGTCAACCGCTACCTGCCGGGTCTGCTGCCGGACGACCGCATCACCGTGCGGCACGTGCTGAGCCACCGCAGCGGTCTCTACGACTACACCAACGACATGTTCGCCAGCAGCGTGACCGGCTTCGAGGCCGTGCGCAACAAGGTCTTCACCTACCGCCAGCTGGTGGACATGTCCCTGAAGAAGGCGCGCACCAACGCGCCGGGCGCCGCCTACTCGTACTCCAACACCAACTTCGTGGTCGCCGGCATGCTGATCGAGAAGCTGACCGGGCACAGCGTGCGCACGGAGTACGAGAACCGCATCTTCAAGCCGCTGAAGCTCAACGACACCTTCTACGTCCACCCCGACACGAAGATCCCGGGGCGGCACGCCAACGGCTACCTCACCGCGGACCGGGCGGTCGCCGCGCCCGTCGACGCCACGGACCAGACGGTCTCCTGGGCACAGAGCGCGGGCGCCATCATCTCCAGCGCACGCGACCTCGACACGTTCTACTCGGCGCTGGTGCGCGGAAAGCTGACGTCGACCGCGCGCCTCGCGGAGATGGAGCGCTTCACCCGCGTCAACGCCAACACCTCCTACGGCCTCGGGCTGCGCCGCCGCGACCTGTCCTGCGGGATCTCCGTCTACGGCCACACGGGCGCCGTCCAGGGCTACTACACGTACTCCTTCACCAGCAAGGACGGCAGGCGCAGCCTCACCGCGCTCGCCAACGCCTCCAACAGCTCCGACGTGCTGAACACCCTGGCGGCCACGCTGGAGCCGGTGTTCTGCGGCAAGCAGAAGTCCCCGCGGACCGCGGCCGTGCCGCTGGAGCGCGAGGACGTGGCACCGGCCGCGCCGCGGGAGCAGTAGCGCCCCGGTTCTCGGAGGGAACCCCGCGCCCGGGCCGGACGTTCAACCGGCGACTCCCCCACCGGGCGCGACCTTCGGCCCCCCACCTCGCAGAGGCGGCGAGATGAGCGAGCTGGTCCCCGGGGGCAATCTGCCCCTTCCGGGCGGCGCGCTGACGCTGCGGGTGCCCGGCCCCTTCGACGTGTCGGCGTTGATCACCGACGAGAGCGGCAAGGTCGGCGGGGACGCCGACTTCGTCTTCTACAACCAGCCGGACGCACCCGGCGTCCGGCTGCGCGGTGACACGCTGACCGTCGAGCCGGGCCTGCTGCGGACCGGCGCCCAGCGCGTCACCCTCACGGTCACCGCCGCCGAGCCCGGCACCCCGCTCGGCCGGCTGCCCGCCGCCACCCTGCACGTGACCGACCGCCTCGGCCGTACGGTGGCCCGCTTCGCCCCGCCGCGCCCGCAGACGGAGACCCTGCTGCTGCTCTCCGAGATATACCGCCGGGGCACCGGCTGGAAGCTGCGCGCGATCGGCCAGGGGTACGCGGACGGACTGGCCGGCCTCGCCCGGGACTTCGGTGTCGACGTGGTCGAGGACCGGCAGCCGTCCCCCGGTTTCCGCGCCACGATCCCGAGCCAGCGCACGGCGGCCTCGCCGGCCCGCCCCTCGGTGGCCTCGCTCCCCGATCCGGACGGGCTGCTGGGCCTGGTCAACTCCGCCCGCGCCGGGGCCGGCCGCCCGCCGGTGGCCCCGGACACCCGGCTCACCTCCGCCGCCCTCGCCCACGCCACCGCGATGGCCGAGGCCGGCCGGCTGTCCGGCGAGAGCCGCGACGGCGTCTCCGTCCACCAGCGGATCAGCGCCACCGGATTCGCCTATGTCACGGTGGGCGAACACCTCGTCTCGGGCCCGCGCACCCCGGCCGAGTTCGTCGACTACTGCCTGCGCACCGAGGACGCCCGGCGCACCCTGCTCGACCCGGCCTTCACCCACGCCGGCCTGGCGCACGCCCGCGGCCCGCGGGACGGGGACACCTACTGGACCGCTCTGTGGGCCAGACCCCTCACCCAGGCCGAACTGACCCGCACCCGCGCCGAGGTCGTCGACCTCACCAACCAGGAGCGCACCCGGGCCGGCCTGCGGCCGCTCGCGGCGGATCCGCAGCTGGCGGCGGCCGCCCAGGCCTACAGCACGGACATGGCGACCCGCGACTTCTACTCGCACACCTCCCCCGAGGGCACCCAGCCCTGGGAGCGGGCCGCCGCCGCGGGCTCCCGCCGGCGCACCATCGGCGAGAACATCGCCTGCGGCCAGCGTTCCGCGGCCGAGGTGGTGGAGGGCTGGATGAACAGCCCGGGTCACCGGGCCAACATCCTCAAACCGGACTTCACCCACATAGGCACCGGCTTCGCCGGGGGCGGCCGGGCCGGCACCTACTGGACCCAGCTGTTCGGTGCCTGAACCGGTACCGTCCGTGATCTTGGCGGAACGGGTCCGTCCGGGACACCATGCCCGGCATGAAGGGTGATCTCTTTTCAAGTCAGCACATGGTGGCGCCGGCGGTCGAGCCGGGCATGACGGTCGAGAACGCGAAGTGCCTCAGGTACGCGGTCAACGGCGAGATGTACGCCCGCCAGGGCGCGATGATCGCGCACCGCGGCAGTCTGAAGTTCGAGCGCAAGGGCCAGGGCGTGGGCGGGATGCTCAAGCGCGCGGTGACCGGCGAGGGGCTGCCGTTGATGTCCGTGCAGGGCCAGGGCGAGGCCTGGTTCGCGCACGAGGCGCAGAACTGTTTCATCGTGGAGATAGAGCCGGGCGACCAGTTCACCGTGAACGGCCGCAACGTGCTGTGCTTCGACGCCACGCTGTCGTACGAGATCCGGACGGTGAAGGGGTCCGGCATCGCGGGCGGCGGCCTGTTCAACAGCGTGTTCTCCGGATACGGCAGGCTCGGCCTGATCTGTGACGGCAACCCGCTGGTGATCCCGGTCTCGCCGCAGGCACCGGTGTACGTCGACACGGACGCGGTCGTGGGCTGGACCGCGCACCTGCAGACCTCGCTGCACCGTTCGCAGTCCATCGGCTCGATGCTGCGCGGCGGTTCCGGCGAAACGGTCCAGCTGATGCTCCAGGGCGAGGGCCATGTCGTGGTCCGGCCGAGCGAGGCGACCCCGCAGAAGGCGCAGCAGCACTGACACCCGGCGCCCTGGTCCGCGTGGTCCGGCCGCCGCGGCCGGTCCGGGTTGACCAGGGCGGTCCGGCCGGGTGAGGGTGCGAGCGGCGCGGACCGTCGCCCCGCGCCGGAAGGGTGAACCGCCTTGAACGGCATCATCGGGATCTCGGACATCGAAGCCGCGGCCAGGCTGATCGAAGGACACGTCGTACGCACCCCCACCGTGCCCAGTCCCGGCCTGTCGGAGCTGCTCGGCGTCCCGGTCACCGCCAAGCTCGAACTCCTCCAGCGCACCGGCTCCTTCAAGGCACGCGGTGCCACGGCGAAGCTGCTCTCCCTGAGCGAGGCCGAGCGGGCCGCCGGCGTGGTGGCGGTCAGCGGCGGCAACCACGGCATCGCCCTCGCGGTGATGGCCGCGGCCCTCGATGTGAAGGCGACGGTGGTGATGCCGCGGACGGCGCCCGCGCGGTCGATCGCGCTGGTCGAGGCGGCCGGGGCGTCGGTGCGGCTCACCGACGGCATGGACTCGGCGTTCGCGCTGGTGCCGCGGCTGCGGGACGAGGGGCTCACCCTGGTCCACCCCTTCGACGACCCGGTCGTGATCGCCGGACAGGGCACGGTGGGCCTGGAACTCGCCGAGGACGCGGACGACGACGTCACCGACGTGATCGTCAGCATCGGCGGCGGGGGCCTGATCGCGGGCGTCGCGGCGGCAGTGCGGGCCCGCCGCCCCGAGGTGCGGGTGTGGGGCGTGGAGACGGCGGGCGCGCAGGCCATGTCCGAGGCGCTCGCGGCGGGCGGTCCGCTGCCGGTCGCGGTGTCGTCGATCGTGACGACGCTCAGCGCGCCGTCCGTGTCCCGGCTGACGTACGACCATGCGGCGGCGCTGGTGGAGGAGGTGCTGGTGGTGCCGGACCGGGAGGCGGTGCGGGGCAGTCTGGAGTTCGCCGAGCACGCCAAGGTGTGGGCCGAGCCCGCCGCCGGCTGTCTGCTGCCCGCGGCCCGGCAGGTGCTCGAGCGGGTCGGCACCGGGGCCCGCATCGGGCTCGTGGTGTGCGGAGGCAATGTGACACACCAGGAGATCTCGGAGTGGACCGCGCGCTTCGGGCCGGCCTGACCAGCGGATCGCAGCCGGGCTTTTACCGTCGGTTACCCGCAGGTCGAAGCCCGGCCATATGTTGTTTTCCTCAAGTGCCGGGCCGGTGCCGCCACTTGAATAAAAGGCAAGAACGGTCCCCGAGTTGCAGATTCTTTGAACAAACCCAGGTATGTCCCGCGTACCTCTGGTCAATGACGAGGCAGGGGTTTCAGCGAGGGATGACGATGGTCAAGGCGCATGTCTCCGCACAAGAGTTGGTCGCCGGAAGGTACCGGCTCCTCGAGGTCGCCGACCGCGAGCCGAACCGCGTCAGCTGGTACGCGGAAGACGTGCAGGCCGAGCGACCGCGTCTGGTGACCGAGATCGCGTTTCCCGAGTCGCCCACCGAGGACACCGTGCGCCGGGCCACGGCCCGCATTCTGCGTTCCTCGGAGGTGATGAGCGCGCTGCGGCCGGGCCGGGTCGCCATGGTGATCGACGCCTTCGAGGAGGCGGGCGTGCTGTGGACGGTGACGGAGCTGATCGACGGCACGCCGCTCAGTGAACTGCTCGCCCAGCAGTCCACGTTCAACTATGTACAGGCCGCACGCATCGGTCTGGAAGTGCTCGACGTGCTGGAGGCCGCGCACGCCGACGGCTACACGCACGGCGAGCTGAGCCCCGGCCAGATCTTCGTCCGCGACCGGGGCCCGGTGGTCGTCACCGGGTTCGGTCTGGCCGGCGCGACGCTGGCGCCCCGGGTCACCGCGCCGTCGTACGCCTCGCCGGAGCAGGCCCGCGACGAGCGGATCGGCCCCGCCGCCGACCTGTGGGCGCTCGGCGCGATCCTGTACACGATGGTCGAGGGACGGCCGCCGTTCCGGGACCGGGGCAGGGCCGACGCCACCCTCAAGGGCGTGGACCGGCTGCCGCTGCGCACCCCGCTGCGGGCCGGGCCGCTGACCCAGGTGGTGCAGGGGCTGCTGCGGAAGAGCTCTCGGGAGCGGCTCGGCCGGGCCGTGGTGCGTCAGGCACTGACACGTGTCCTGGAGGAGGACCCGGAGACGGCCGAGCAGCCCGCCCCCGTCTCCCGGCTGCGCGGCGCCTATGTGGCCGCCCGGGCCTCCGGGTGGAGCAGGACCACCATGATCGGCGGGACCGCGCTGGCCGTGGTGACCGTGTCCGTCGCGGTGCTGGCCGCGACCCAGGGCCTGCCGGGTGCCGCCACGGCCGGCTCGGCGCCGAGCGCCTCGGCCACGGCCGGCGCAGCGGGCAACCGCACGGACGGCAACCTCCCCAGTCCCTCCCCGTCGCACAGGGCGTCCTCCTCCCCCACCCCGTCGGCCTCCGCCTCCGTCTCCGCCTCCGTCTCCGCCTCCGTCTCCGTCTCCGCTTCGGCCTCGGCCTCGGCCTCGGCCTCGGCGGGTGCCCTGCCGGCCGGTTTCCGCCGTTACACAGCCCCGGAGGGGTTCTCCGTGGCGCTCCCGAAGGGCTGGAAGCGCCTCGACACCGCCCGGGACGACGTCGCCTACCGTGTCACCTTCGGCCCGGGCGGCGACGACCTGCGCACCCTGGCGGTCACCTACAGCACCCAGGCGGGCCCGGACCCGGTCGCGATCTGGCGGGACGACGTGGAGCCGGGGCTGGAGAAACTGGACGGCTACCAACGGATCGGCGAGATCAAAGCGACCACCTACCAGGGCCACAAGGCCGCGGACATGGAGTGGCTGTCCGGCACGGGGGCCGACCGGGTGCACACCTTCGGCCGCGGCTTCCTGCTCGGCGGCGGCCGCAGCTTCTCGCTGCGCATCACGGCACCCGCCGCCGACTGGGACGACGCCGCGGACAAGCTCGCCATGAAGACCTTCCTGGAGACGTTCCGCACCTGAGCGAGCTGATCCGTTTTCCGGCCGCCCGGCCGGGGGACTCGGCGCCTATGGTGCAAATCGGATACACGATGATGACCGAGCAGGCCGGTCCACGTGATCTCGTGGACCATCTGGTGGGGGCCGAGGAAGCGGGTTTCGACTTCTCGGTGGCCTCGGACCACTACTTTCCGTGGTTGCGTTCACAGGGGCACTCGCCGTACGTGTGGAGCGTGCTCGGTGCGGCCGCCCAGGCCACCGAGCGGATCCCGCTGATGACCTACGTGACCTGCCCGACGTTCCGTTACCACCCGGCGGTGGTGGCCCAGAAGGCGGCGACCGTGCAGTTGCTGTCCGGGGGCCGGTTCCGGCTCGGCCTCGGCGCGGGAGAGAATCTCAACGAGCACGTGGTGGGCGGCGGCTGGCCGTCGGTGGACGTACGGCACGAGATGCTGGAAGAGGCGGTGGAGATCATCAGGGCGCTGTTCGCGGGCGGCCATGTGAACCACCGGGGCACCCACTTCGACGTGGAGTCCGCCCGCCTGTGGGACCTGCCGGACGACCCGCCGCCGATCGGCATCGCGGTCTCCGGCGAACAGTCCTGCACGCTCGCCGGGCACCTCGCCGACCTGGTCATCGCCACCGAGCCGAAGGCGTCCCTCCTCGACGCCTTCGACCGGCACGGCGGTTCGGGCAAGCCCCGGGTCGGGCAGCTGCCGGTGTGCTGGGACCCCGACCGGGACACGGCGGTGAAGCGCGCGCACGCCCAGTTCCGCTGGTTCGGCGGCGGCTGGAAGGTCAACTCCGAACTTCCGCACCCGGACGCCTTCGAGGCCGCGACCCAGTTCGTCACCCAGGACGACGTGGCCGCGTCCATCCCGTGCGGGGACGACCCGGACGACTTCGTCGAGGCGGTACGGCCGTACGCCGAGGCCGGGTTCGGGGAGATCGCCCTGGTGCAGATCGGCGGCGAGTCACAGCCGGAGTACCTGGACTGGTCCCGCAAGACGCTGCTGCCGGCACTGCGCGACGCCCTCGGCTGATCTTCGCCGGTCCGGCAAACCCCGGCCAATGGGTCGATATAGGCTGCCCGTCGGTACGTATGCAGTTCGGCAGCCTTCAGGAGTGTCCTCCGTGACCCTAGCGATTGACCCGTCCGAGACGTCCAGCGCGTCCCCGGCTCCCCTCTCCGACCTGGTGGCGCGGGACGCCCGCGAGTTCGGCGCCTATGTGCGGACCGGAGGCTGGACGTTCGGGCTGATGGTGGCCCGCAGCGTGCGGCCGGGAGGTCAGGGGGCGGACGAGACGCCGAAGGTGTCGGCGAAGGAGTTCGCCGAGCTGGCCGGCTGCTCCGCGGAGCGTGTCATGCGCTACTACAAGGCCTGGGACAAGGCCGCCGACGACGGTCTGGTCCCGCACTTCGAGGCCCTCGCCCCGGGCCAGGAGGTGGAACTCCCGGACTCCGACGTCTGGCTGGACTACTACGTCTCCCGCAGCAGTGCCGGCTCCGAGCGCGGCACGGCCATCGCGGAGGCCGCCGAGGCCGAGGGCATCCGGCCCACCAAGGCCCTCGAGGTCGCCGAGAATCCCACCGCGCTGCGCGCCGCGATCCTCGCCGACCCGTCCACCGCCCGCGCCGCCCGCTCGGCCCTTCTCGACCGCATCAAGGAGGACCCGGACCTGCAGACCGTGCTGGCCCGGGACGTGGTCCGCACCGCCGACCTGAAGAAGGCCGTCGCCACCGAGAGCCGCTCGGCCGACCGGATCGGCTACGTCCGGCAGATCGCCGAGTCCGGCCAGATCAAGACCCCGGCCGGGCAGACCGTCGACGCGCCGTCGGAGCTGCGCCAGGAGGCCGAGCGCCATCTGTCGCTCCTCGACGAGTTGGACGAGGACGAGGACACCGGCGAGTGGGCGACCGAGGCCTACGACACCATGAAGAACCTGGTCGTGGAGGCGGTGGAGGCCGACCCCGAACTGCGGGTCCAGGAGAAGCGCACCAAGTTCTACAACAGCCTGCAGAAGGCGACCAAGGCGTTCGAGGAGCTGACCTTCGACGACGCCCAGGACTTCTACGAGGACGACATGGTCCAGCGCCTGGAGGACCTCCAGCAGGCCATCGGCTCCTGCCTGGCCGCGCTGCGCGGCACGAAGGGCACCGAGAGCGACGAGAACACCGCGGACGCGTAGGACTCGTAGGACTCGCAGGGCAATTCCGCTCAGGATTGAGCGTTTTTCCCGCGAGAGGGGTACTAGAGGGCACCAAGCCGATCGTTCTCGGAGGCCACTCGCGTGAACCCCATCGTGCACAGGACCCTGGTCGTACAGCTCCGGACGGACGGGACGGGCCGCTGTCCCGTCCTCGCCCATCTGTCGTACGACCCCGGTGACCCGTTCGCCGTCACCGCGCTGTTCACCCTGGACGGCCGGGTGCTCGCCCGGTGGCGGCTGGACCGCGAGATGCTGAACGACGGGCTGAGAGAACCGGTCGGGGTCGGGGACGTCCGGCTGCGTCCCGTACGGCAGGGGCGCTGGAGGGAAGTGCGCATGGATTTCCTCGGCGACCCGCTGCCCGGCGGCAGCCGCCACCACGCGGTGGTGTTCGCGTGGGCGCCCGCGCTGGCCTCCTTCCTGAGCGACACCTACATGGCCGTGCCGCCCGGCCGCGAAGAGGTCCCGGTGGACGACGTACTCGCGGAGATCCTCGCCACCGGCTGAGTAGCCGTACTCATGCAGGCGCCCGGACGCCGCGGCCACGATGGGGCTCCCACGACAAGGAGTCCGCGATGACCGCAGTGCACCCCGCCCCGCGCCCCGTTCCGCACCGCGTGCCCCGCCGGGTTCCGCCGGCGCTGCTCGCCGGGGTGGTGGTGGCCGGCATGGCCCTTTCGGCGTGGGGCGCACGGGACCGTACGACCTGGTTCCTGGAGACGGTGTGGGTGCTGGTCGGGCTGCCGCTGGTGGTGCTGACCTGGCGGCGCTTCCCGCTGACCGGGCTGCTGGCCGGGCTCCTCGCGGCGCACGCCCTGGTGCTCGCCGTCGGCGGCCACTACACCTACGCCGAGGTGCCGGTGGGCGACTGGGTGCGCGACACCTTCCACCTGTCCCGCAATCCGTACGACCGCTTCGGCCACCTCATGCAGGGGTTCGTGCCGGCGGTCCTGGTCCGGGAACTGCTCGTCCGTACCTCGCCGCTGCGCGGCAGCCGCTGGCTGGCCCCGCTGACGGTGTGTGCGTGCCTCGCGTTCAGCGCCTTCTTCGAGCTGCTGGAGTGGCTGGCGGCCGAGATCGGCGGCCACGGCGCGGACGCCTTCCTGGCCACCCAGGGCGATGTGTGGGACACCCAGTGGGACATGTTCTGCGCGCTGATCGGCGCGACGGTGTCCGTGCTGGTGCTGAGCAGGGTGCACGACCGGCAGATGCGGGCGCTGGAGGCGGCACGGCGGGGCGTGTGACGCGACTCGGCCGGTGTGACGCGGCTCAGCGGGTCGTGTGGCGGTGCCGGGACCACAGCGGCAGGCCGTACCAGCACACCAGGTACCAGACGACGACGGCCACCACCGCCCAGGTCACCTGGCTGCCGCCGGTGGCCACCCGGAGGATCAGCACCAGGGAGGCGGTCATGGTGGCCAGCAGCAGGAAGAGGCCGATCGAGGTGAGCCGGGACGCCGTCCGCACCGCCAGCGGCTTCACCTTGCGGCCGGCGACCAGCCGGTGCAGCGACACCGGGCCGATGAGGGCACCCGTGGCGGACGCGCCCAGGATGACGGTCACGATGTAGATCGTCTTGTCCACGTCGGACAGCTGGGCGTACTTCTGCTGGAAGACCACGGTGAGCAGGAAGCCGAACAGGATCTGCACTCCGGTCTGGGCGACGCGCACCTCCTGGATGAGCTCGCCCCACATCCGGTCGGCGCGCTCCTCCTCCGTCTCGTCGCGCCCGGTCCGCCGCTCCTGGTCGGTCATGGAGTACGGGTAACCCCCGGGCCGGTCCCCCAAACGGCACGGACCGGGGGCGGCAGGGTGCCGCCCCCGGTCCGTGCGGTGCTACCAGCGGGCTTCCACCTGGTCCTTGATCCGGCGGTCGTACAGCTCGCGGATCGCGGCGACCGTCTCCCCGGACAGCTCCGGGAGCCGCGCGGCGGCCGCGTTGGCGCGGGCCTGCTCCGGGTTGCGGGCGCCCGGGATCACCGTGGTCACGCCCGGCTGGTCGATGATCCAGCGCAGGGCGAGCTGGGCCGGGGTGTACCCCTCGGGGGCGAGGGCGGCGAACTCGGCGGCGGCCTCGACGCCCGTCGCGTAGTCCACGCCGGAGAAGGTCTCGCCCTGGTCGAAGGCCTCGCCGTGCCGGTTGTACGTGCGGTGGTCGTCGGCCGCGAAGACGGTGTCCTTGGTGTACTTGCCGGACAGCAGCCCGGAGGCGAGCGGCACGCGCGCGATGATGCCGACGCCGGCCTCGCGGGCGGCCGGGAGCACCTCGTACAGCGGCTTCATGCGGAACGGGTTGAGGATGATCTGCACGCTGGCCACGCCCGGGCGGGCGATCGCGGTGAGGGCCTCCGCGCTGGTCTCGACGCTCACCCCGTAGGCGGCGATGCGCTCCTCCTCGACCAGGGTGTCGAGGGCGTCGTACACCGCGTCGGAGGAGTAGACCGGGGTCGGCGGGCAGTGCAGCTGCACCAGGTCCAGGCGGTCCACGCCGAGGTTGCGGCGGGACCTGTCGTTCCACGCGCGGAAGTTGTCCAGGACGTAGTTCTCCGGGATCTGGTCGACCCGGCGGCCCATCTTGGTGGCCACCAGCACGTGCAGGTCCGGCCTGCCGCGCAGGAACGTGGCGATGGTCTGCTCGCTGCGCCCGTCCCCGTACACGTCGGCGGTGTCGAAGAAGGTCACCCCCGACTCCGCCGCCGTCTCCAGAACGGCGAGCGCCTCCTTGTCGT
Organism: Streptomyces sp. NPDC028289; assembly: GCF_055565975.1. Classification (NCBI taxonomy): domain Bacteria; kingdom Bacillati; phylum Actinomycetota; class Actinomycetes; order Kitasatosporales; family Streptomycetaceae; genus Streptomyces; species Streptomyces sp. NPDC028289. The sequence goes on from NZ_JBVHTI010000004.1 coordinate 268,186, forward strand.
CCACCTCGCCCCAGTCGGCGCCGAGCTGCCATGTGCCGAGGCCGACGACCGATGCCCGCTGTCCCGACCTGCCGATTACGCGTTCGTCCATGGCGCCAGTCTGTCATCCGCCACCGACAACGGTGTCACGGGCCGGTGCACCGGCACCCACCTGTGAATCCTTCACTCACACGGGTGATTGTGAGGGACGGAAATCGGAGGTGTGTCCACCGTGCCCCTAGCGTGTCGGCGTGACTGATCGTTCATCGGACAACTTCCCTGCCGTGGACGGCTGGAGCCGCCGTGGCTTCCTGCGGTCCGCCGCCGCGCTCGCCGCCGTTCCGGTGCTGCTCGCCGCCGATCCGGCCGTGGCCGCCGCCGAACTGCCCGGCTTTCCGGCGGATGTCGCGCTGTATCGTTCCGCCTACCGCAACTGGGTCGGCGAGATCACCGCCGACGGACTGTGGGCCTGCGCCCCGGCCGACGCCGGTCAGGTGCTCACGGTCGTCGACTGGGCCTGGCGCAACGGGTGGCGGGTACGCGCGCGTGGCTCCTCGCACGGCTGGTCGCCCCTGACGATCACCGAGGGGGCGGCAGCGGGCGAACAGGTTCTGCTCGTCGACACCACGAGCCATCTCACCGGGCTCTCCCTGGACTCCGGCTCCGCGGTCCGGGCCGGGACCGGGGTCACCCTGGAGTCGCTGCTCACCTTCCTGGAGGACCACGGCCTCGGGCTCACCGCCGCACCCGCGCCGGGCGATCTGACGCTCGGCGGCGCGCTGGCGATCGACGCGCACGGCACCGCCGTACCGGCCGACGGCGAGGAGCCGGTGCCCGGGCACACCTACGGCTCGCTGAGCAATCTCGTACTGTCGCTGACGGCGGTGGTGTGGGACGAGAGCGCCGCAGCGTACGTCCTGCGGACGTTCCGACGCGACGAGGCCGACTGCGCGGCGCTGCTGACGCATCTGGGCCGCGCGCTGGTCACCGAGGTCGTGCTCCGGGTGGGGGCGAACAGCATGCTGCGGTGCGTCAGCCGGACCGACATCCCGGCCGGCGAGCTGTTCGCCGCGCCCGGTTCCGGTGGCCGGACCCTGGACGGCTTCCTGCGCCGGTCCGGGCGCGTCGAGGCGATCTGGTTCGCCTTCACCGAGTACCCGTGGCTGAAGGAGTGGAGCGTGGCACCGGACAGGCCGCTCACCTCGCGGCACGTCACCGCGCCGTACAACTACCCCTTCTCCGACAACGTGCCGACCGTGGTCGCCGACCTGGTGGGGCGGATGGCGTCCGACGCGGCCTGGTACCTGGCGCCGGTGCTCGGGAACGCGCAACTGGACGTGGCGGCCCTGGGGTTGACGGCGACGCTGTCCTCGGACATCTGGGGGGCGTCGAAGAACACGCTGCTGTACATCAGGCCGACCACGCTGCGGGTCGGCGCGAACGGGTACGCGGTGCTGACGCAGCGGGCCGACGTGCAGCGGGTGGTGCACGAGTTCACCTCGTTCTACCGGGAACGGCTGGCCGCGTACGCCGCGGCGGGGCGGTTCCCGGTCAACGGGTCCGTGGAGATCCGGGTGACGGGGCTGGACGAGGCGTCCGACGCCGGGGTGGCCGGGGCGCAGGTGCCGTTGCTGTCGGCGGTGCGTCCCCGGGAGGGGGCCGACACCGCTGTGTGGCTGGATGTGCTGACGCTGCCGGGGACGCCTCATGCGGAGGCGTTCCTGCGGGAGCTGGAGGGGTTTCTGTTCGAGAGGTTCGAAGGGACGCGGGTGGAGTGGTCCAAGGGGTGGGCTTATACGGAGTCCGATGTATGGAGTGATGAGGAGGTGATCGGGGCGCGGATTCCGGAGTCGTTCGGGGGCGCGGTGTGGGATGCGGCGGTGGGGGTATTGGACCGCCTTGACCCACACCGGGTTTTCAGCAACGGGTTCTTGGACGCGGTGCTTGTGCGCCGTTGAACGCTGCGGGTGGGTGGGGGCTGGTCGCGCAGTTCCTCCCCCAGCCTTCGGCCGGGGGTACCCCCAGCGCCCCTTACGGGGCGCCGAAGTAGTGGCCCACTTCCAAGTCCTCGATCAGACCCGGCTGTTCCGGCTTCCAGCCCAGGATGTTCCTGGTCCGTTCGCTCGACGTCGCATTGTCGACGGCCGCCGCCATGCCCAGCCAGCCGAAGTGGGCCTGGGCCTCTTCCGCCGGGATGCTCTTGAGCGGGACACCGAGGCCGCTGCCTATCGCCGCCGCGATGCCCTTGAAGGGGATCCCCTCGTCGGCCGCGCCGTGCAGGCCGGTGCCCGCCGGGGCCGACTCCAGGGCCAGGCGGAACAGGCGGGCCGCGTCCAGGCGGTGGACGGCCGGCCAGCGGTTGGTGCCGTCGCCTACGTACGCGGCGACGCCCTTCTCACGGGCGACGTCGATCAGCCGTGGCAGGAAGCCCTGGTCGCCGTGGCCGTGCACCGAGGGGGGCAGGCGGACCACCGCGCTGCGTACGCCGCGCTCGGCCAGGGCGAGCGCGGCGAGGTCGGGGTCGGCGCGGTAGGTGCCGGGCACCGGGGTGTCCTCCTCCGTCGCCACCCCGTCGACCGAGGCGAGCATCAGGGTTCCCGAGGTGATCACGAAGGGCCGGTCGGAGCCCGCCAGCGCGGCGCCGATCGCCTCGATCACGCGCAGGTCGCCCTCCGCTGCGAGGGTGAGGTCCGGGAAGTGGTCGTGGTTGAAGGCCAGGTGGATCACTCCGTCGGTACCGGCCGCCGCGCGGGCCAGGTCCTCGGGGTCGTCGAGGCTCCCACGGTGCACGTCGGCGCCCGCCGCCCGCAGCGTCCCGGCCGACCGGTCCGACCGGGCGAGGGCGAGGACCCGGTGGCCCGCGCCGAGGAGTTCGGGGATGACGGCGGAGCCGATGAAGCCGCTGCCGCCGGTGACGAATACGCGCATGGAGGGCGTCCTTCCAAGGAGGGGGTCGTGCTCCCATCGTTCGGCCGGCGGGCGGCGGGCGTCCAAAGCCTCTTTCGCAATGCGCAATGCATCTCAGGCATGAGCGCAGGTCGCCGGTCGTAATCTGGAGACATGGCTGATCCCGCGTCCGTCCCCGACCTCGATCTGCGGCTCGTCCGGTACTTCACCGTCGTCGCCGAGCAGCGGCACTTCGGCCGGGCCGCGGGCGCCCTGCACATCACGCAGCCGGCGCTGAGCCGGCAGATCCAGCGGCTGGAGCAGGTGCTGGGGGCGCGGCTCTTCGACCGCACCCCGCAGGGGGCCCGGCTCACCGAGGCCGGCGAGGTGTTCCTGCCGCGGGCCAAGGAGTTGCTGCGGGCCGCGGGCGAGGCCGCGGCCGTCACCCGGGCCGCCGCCGAGCCGAGCCGGATCACCGTCGGGTACATCAACGGGATCTTCGTCACCCCCGCCGTGCGCGACCTGCGCCGCCGTTTCCCGGACGCCGACGTGCGGACCCTGCACCTCGACTGGGGCGAGCCGCGCGAGGCCCTGCTGGCGGGGCGGGTGGACGCGGTCGTGACCCGGCTGCCGCTGAGCACCGACGGGCTGCGGGTGACGGTGCTCTACGACGAGCCGCGCGTCCTGGTCGTCCCGCTGGACCACCGGCTGGCCGGGAAGGAGTCGGTCACCCTCGACGACATCGCCGAGGAGCCGCTGCCCCGCGGGCGGGATCCGCTGTGGAACGCGTTCTGGCGCGTCGATCCCCGTCCGGACGGCAGCCCCGCGCCCGACGGGCCGTTGATCGGCGCGGTGGAGGACAAGTTCGAGCATGTCGCCGCCGGGCAGGCCGTGGCGATCGTGCCCTGGGTGCCGGGCGCAGCCATCCGCCCGGACCTCACCACGGTCCCGCTGCACGGCCTCGAACCGAGCCATGTGGTGCTGGCGACCCGCGCCGGGGACAACCACCGGCTGACGGCCGCCTTCCGCAGGTCGGCCGAGGCACTGCTGACGGGCCCGGAGCCTGACTGAGCAGGCCGGGGGGAAGTCCGCCGTGTCCGGCAGCGCCCCTTCGGAGCGCTGGGGGTACCCCCGGCCGAAGGCTGGGGGAGGAACTGCGCGACCAGCCACGACGACGCCGCGGCCGAACGACGACGCGTCGCGGCACTTCCGGCTGAGCGCTCAGGGCGTCAACTGGGCCTGTACGGCCGGGCCGTAGCGGTCGGCGATGTCGCCCACGTCGGTGGCCGCGCGCTCGCGCAGCCGCGGGCCGCGGGCGATGCCGTACATCACGCCCAGGCCGATGAGCTGGGCGACGGCGAGTTCGGCGCGCAGGCCGGGGTCGGGGCCGGTGAGCCGGGCGGCGAGGGCGTCGATCACGTGGGCGCGGAAGTTGGCGCGCAGCACGTCTCCGTGGTCGCCGTGCAGGGGTGCGAAGGCGATGCGGAGCAGCGGGTCGGCGCCGCGGTCGCGCTGGCTCTCCAGGACGTGCCGGACCATGTGCCGGCCGAGGTCCTCCAGGGGCGCGTCCAGCAGGGCGGCCGCGTCGGTGTCGAAGGACATGACGCGGGCGAACAGGCTGTCCTTGTTGCCGAAGTACTTGAGGATCAGGGGCGCGCTCACGCCGGCGCGTTCGGCGACGTCCTTGAGGGTGATGTCGGCGTGCGCGTGCCGGGCGAGGAGGTACCGGGCGGCCCTGAGGATGGCCGCCTTGGTGGCCTCGGCGTCCCGGCGGGCGGGAGCCGGGGCGGGTGCGGGCGCGGCGGGGGTGCCGGGGCGGGTGTTCACGGCACTCATGCTCCCTCCAGCGCGTCGTCCCTGGCGCCCTCGGCACGGCTCCGGGCCCGCGGGGCGTCGTCGGGCGCCCTGTCGCCGGGGATGGAGAGGGCGGCGGCACCGGCCGCGAGAGCGACGACCCCAGCCATCGCGAAGGCCAGCAGGTAGCCGTGGAGCGTGGCGATCGGGGCGCCGCCGACGAGGCTGGTGTGGTGGGTGAGGACGGCTGCCACCGCGGCGCTGGAGGTGGCCTGGCCGATGGTGCGCATGAGGACGTTGACGCCGTTGGCGGAGGCGGTCTGGCTCGCCGGTACGGCCCGCAGGATCAGCGTGGGCAGCGCTGAGTAGGCGAGGGTGGTGCCGGTGGCCACGACGGTGGCGCCCAGGATGATCATCCACAGGTCGCGGCTGTCGGCGATGCGGACCACGTATCCGCAGGCGATGACCGCGGCGCCGAGAGCCAGGGTGATGCGCGGTCCGCGGGATGCGGAGATCCGGGCGGAGACTGGCGAGAGCAGCAGCATGGTCACGCCGCCGGGGAGCAGGCACAGGCCGGTGGCCACGATCGACAGGCCGAGCCCGTATCCGGTGGCCTTCGGCGCCTGGACCAGCTGGGCGGTGACGAGGGAGTTGGCGTAGAAGGCGAACCCGGTGAGCAGGGCGGCGACGTGCGAGAGACCGACCCGCGGCCGGGTCACGAGGTGCAGGTCGACCAGGGGCTGCTCGGTCCGCAGCTGCTGCCACCACCACAAGGCCAGCACGAGGACGGCGGCGCCGAAGAGTCCGAGGACGCGGGGGCTGCCCCAGCCCCACTGGCCGCCCTGCGAGACGCCGAGCAGCAGACAGGTCAGCCCCACGGCCAGCCCGAGCGCGCCGAGGAAGTCGAACCTGCCGCTCTCGCGCACCGGCGACTCCCGCACCGCCCACCAGACGGCCGCGACGCCCAGCGCCCCGAGGAGGCTGGTCAGCCAGAACATGGTGTGCCAGTCGTAGTACTGCACGACCAGCGCGGCCAGCGGCAGGCCCAGTGCGGCGCCGATGCCGACGGTGGAGCTCATCAGCGCCACCGCCGATCCCCGGCGCTCGGGCGGGAGTTCGTCGCGCAGGATGCTGATCGAGAGCGGTACGACGGAAGCGGCGGCGCCCTGCAAGGCGCGGGCCACGATGAGCACGCCGATGTCCGACGACAGGGCGCACATCACCGAGCCCACGGTCATCAGCGCGAGGGCACCGGTGAGCACGCGGCGTTTGCCGTACATGTCACCTGCCCGGCCGAGCACCGGGGTGAGGACGGCCCCGGCGAGCAGGGTCGCGGTGACCGTCCAGGAGACGGTGCCGGCCGAGGAGTGGGTGAGCCGGGGCAGGTCCGGCAGGAGGGGGACGACGACCGTCTGCATGACGGCCATGAGGATCCCGCCGAAGGCCAGCACCGGGATGGTCAGCCGTTCGCGCAGCGGGGGCGGGGCGGCGGGCGATCCCGGGTGACCGGCTGTCGGGGCGGGCTGGTCCATCGGCACTCCTGCGGGCGTCGCGGATAAACAGGTGAATACCCATTCACCCTATCGGGTGAATGGTCTTTCACCCAAACCATTCCGCGTACGGCGCCTATGACCGGGCGTGCAGGGCGCGCGCCGCCCGGGGCCCGATCCACCGCTTGAACCTGCGCAGCACTTCCAGCCGTCCGGCGGCCTTGTCGAGGCCGTAGTAGAGCTGCGGCGGGACGTACGGCAGCAGCGGCGAGTGCCGCTGCCCGAGCAGCGCGAACATGCGGTGCGGGGGCAGGCCGATGTAGCGCGGCAGGTTCTCGTACCACTGGGCGCTGAGGCGGGCGGCGCTCTGGGCGGAGACCAGTTCGGCCCTGCGGCGCCGCTCGTAGGCGGCGAGGGCCTCCGGCAGGACGGTGTGCTCACGCAGGGCGCCGGCCAGGCACATCGCGTCCTCCAGGGCGAGGGTGGTGCCGGCGCCGATGGAGTAGTGGGTGGTGTGGGCGGCGTCGCCGAGCAGGACGAGGTTGCCGTGGTGCCAGGTGCGGTTGGTGAGGGTGCGGAAGGCCGGCCAGGCCGCCGAGGAACCGCCGGTCAGCGGGTGGCCGTCGAGGATGCCGGCGAACAGCTTCTCCAGCAGGGCCAGTTGGCCGGCCTCGTCCATCGCGTCGAGGCCGAGACCGGCGAGGGTGTCCGGGGCGCACTCGATGACGCAGGTGCTGTGCCCGTCGTCGTACGGGTAGCCATAGCACCAGACCCAGCCGTGCTCGGTCTCGACGAAGGCGAAGGTGAAGGAGTCGAAGACCCGGGTGGTGCCGAGCCACACGTAGTGGTTGCGGCCCTCGGTGGCCTCGGTGCCGAAGTGGCCGGCGTGCCGGGTGCGCAGGGCGCTGTGGATGCCGTCGGCGGCGACGACCAGGTCGGCCTCGGGGAGGTCCTCGGGGGTGATCTCGTCCTCGAACTCCAGCCGGACCCCGAGGCCGCGGGCGCGGTCGGCGAGGATCTCCAGGAGGCGGTGGCGGCCGATGCCGTGGCCCACGTCGCCGGGCTGCCGGGCCGTCCGGTCCCGGACGTGGGCGACACCCTGGGTCCATCGCACCGAGCTGTCCTCGATGGCCCGGGCCGACTCGGGATCGCAGGTGTGCAGCCGGTCGAGCAGGGCGCGCCAGTAGGTGACGCCCCAGCCGTAGGTGGAGCCCTCGGGGTTGCGTTCGTGGACGGCGATGTCGTGGGACGGGTTCTGCCGCTTGAGCAGGATCGCGAGATACAGGCCGGCGGGCCCGCCTCCGACGCAGACGACCTTCACGCACACACCCCTAGGTTTCACCGAACGTGGTCAATTGGCATCGGAGGGTAGCAGCGCGAGGACACCCGGCCGGGTTTTCGGATCGCGCCAGTTTGACGCCGTGAGCCACACCACCCGGACGGCGGACCACGGAGAAGGATCAGCGGCAAGCCGCGCGCCCACGCAAGGAATTACCCGTTCCGGGTCCGTCGCAGCCATCACCACAGCAAGATCATCTTCGTTCAATCTTGTATGACATGTGACTGATTGTCCTGATCGTAGCCAACTCGATCCGGGCGATTTCTCCCGCTCCGAGACCGCCGGATAGGCATACGGGGTCAGCACCCACATCCGTCACAGGAGCATCCGCATGCCCGAACTCACCCGCCGTCGCGCCCTCACCGCGGCGGCCGCCCTCGCCGCCGCGGCCGGCACCCAGACCCTCCTCGCGCCCGGCGCCTCGGCCGCCGGCCACTCGCACGAGGGATCGCTCGAACCCTTCGACGAGGTCTACAAGGGCCGCCGAATACAGGGCCGCCCGGCCGGCATGGACGACATGGGCGGGATGAAGGGAATGGGCGGCGGTCACCACCACGGACACGGCGCCGGATACGCGGTGTTCGTGGACGGGGTCGCACTGCATGTGATGCGGAACGCCGACGGCAGCTGGATCAGCGTGGTCAGCCACTACGACCCGGTCGCCACCCCGCGCGCCGCCGCCAGGGCCGCGGTCGACGAGCTGCAGGGCGCCGCGCTGCTGCCGTTCCCCGCCAACTGACCGCCCCGACCGCCCCGTTCGAGGAGCTTCCCGCACATGACCGTACGCAAGAACCAGGCCAGTCTGACCGCCGACGAGAAGCGGCGGTTCGTCGCCGCCGTCGTCGAGCTGAAGCGCAGCGGGCGTTACGACGACTTCGTGCGCACGCACAACGCCTTCATCATGTCCGACACCGACGACTCGGAGCGCACCGGCCACCGTTCGCCGTCGTTCCTGCCCTGGCACCGCAGATTCCTGCTCGACTTCGAGCAGGCGCTGCAGTCGGTGGACTCCTCCGTCGCGCTCCCCTACTGGGACTGGAGTACCGACCGGACCGTCCGCGCCTCGCTGTGGGCACCGGACTTCCTCGGCGGTACCGGGCGCAGTTCGGACGGGCGGGTGACGGACGGGCCGTTCGCCGCCACCGGCGGCAACTGGCCGGTCAACGTCCGCGTGGACGGCCGTACTTATCTGCGCAGGTCGCTCGGGACGGGCGTGCGCGAGCTGCCGACCCGGGCCGAGGTCGACTCGGTCCTGTCCATGGCGACGTACGACATGGCGCCCTGGAACAGTGCCTCGGACGGGTTCCGGAACCATCTGGAGGGCTGGCGCGGGGTCAACCTGCACAACAGGGTCCACGTCTGGGTCGGCGGCCAGATGGCCACCGGGGTGTCCCCCAACGACCCGGTGTTCTGGCTGCACCACGCCTTCGTCGACAAGCTGTGGGCCCGGTGGCAGCGCCGGCACCCGGAGGCGGCCTATGTGCCGGGCGGTGGCACGCCGGACGTGGTGGACCTGGACGAGACGATGAAGCCGTGGAACGACGTGCGGCCGGCGGACCTGCTCGACCACACGAGGTTCTACACGTTCGACACCCTGGAGGCCTGACCGGGCCGCTGGGTGACGCCTGCGTCAGGCCTCGGCCGCCGCGCGGCACTCCGGGTGGCCCCAGCCCTGCGCGTTCTTGGCGATCGGCTCGCCGGCCGCGTAGGAACGGCCGCACAGGCAGCGGCCGGGGAACTTCGCCTTGATGGTGCGGGACGCCGAGCCGCCCGCCGCGCTCTTGCGGGGTGCCGCCTTGCGGCGCGGGGCCGCGGTGGAGGCGGCGGGCGCCTGTGACGGCGGCGGTGCCGGGGAGCCGAGGGCGCTGCCCGCGGCTTCCTGGACCGTGGCCGCCTGGCTGGCCGCGCGGTCGGCGAAGTCGTTCAGCGGGTCTCCGTCGACCTGGTGGGCGGGGACGTACCGGAAGTCGACCGTGCGCCCGTCGAGGAGTTCGTCGATCCGGACGACGAGGTCCTGGTTGGCGACCGGCTTGCCCGCGGAGGTCTTCCAGCCGTTGCGCTTCCAGCCGGGCAGCCAGGTGGTGACGGCCTTCATCGCGTACTGCGAGTCCATCCGCACTTCCAGCGGCACGTCCGGGTCGGTGGCCGCCAGCAGCTGCTCCAGGGCGGTCAGTTCGGCCACGTTGTTGGTGGCCTTGCCGAGCGGCCCGGCCTCCCAGCGGGCGGGAGTCGCCGCGTCGTCGGACACCACCCAGGCCCAGCCCGCCGGTCCCGGGTTTCCCTTAGAAGCCCCGTCGCACGCGGCCACCACTCGTTCACGCATGGGCCCGATCATGCCACGGCCGGGCGGGGTGCCCGGCCGTGGCCCGGGATCCGCCCTGGTCAGACCTCCGTGCTGGACGGCATCTCGCCTTCGGTGGTCGTGACGTCGATCACCGAGAAGTTCGCGCCCTGCGGGTCGGTGAGCGCGGCCATCCGGCCGAAGGGGCTGGTCATCGGCCCGAACCGGAGCGCGGCGCCGAGCTTCGTCGCCCTGGCGACGGCCTCGTCACAGTCGGCGACGGTGAAGTACACGTTCACGTACGAGGGCACCTCGGGCGGGAAGTCGTCGGTCATCCGCATCCGGCCGAGGACGGGCTGCTCACGGAGGTGGAACGTACGGAAGTCGACGTTGCCGTCCTCGATCTGCTGGACCGTGTAGGGGAAGACGGCCGCGAGGAAGGGGTCGGTCTTCTCGGGCTCGCGGGTGAAGAACTCCGCCCAGCAGTAGGCGCCGGGCACCGCCGTGGCCTCGAAGCCCTCGTGGACACCGCCCTGCCAGATCCCGAACACCGCGCCGCTGGGCTCACGGGCCAGGCACATGGTGCCGAACTCGCCCACCTGCATCGGCTCCATCAGCACCTCGCCGCCGTTCGCCCGGATCCGCGCGGCGGTGGCCGCCGCGTCCGGCGAGGCGAGGTACAGGCACCACTGCGAGTGCCCCTCCTGACCTGACATGGGCGGTACGACCGCGGCGACGGCCTTGCCGTCCACGGAGGCCTGGGTGTAGTTGCCGTACTCCGAGGACGACTCGCCGAAGGTCCAGCCGAGGACCTCGCCGTAGAAGCGCTTGGCCCCCTCCAGGTCGGCGAACATCGCGTCGGCCCAACAGGGGGTTCCTTCAGGTTGTACCGCCATCGCCGCGGCCCTTCCGATCGAGCGGGTTCTCCCGGTTCCTCACGCTAGCCACGGGGCGGTCCGCCCGCGCGCCGAATGCCGGACTCCGGCGGAGACTGGGAAGGGATTCGGCGGCCTTCGGCGGACGGGGCGCGGTATGGCGGACGTGATGCGGGCGTGGTCGGTGGAGCGGCCCGGGCCGGTCGAGGCGGATCCGCTGCGGCTGGTCGAGCGGCCGGTGCCGGTGCCCGGGGCGGACGAGTTGCTGGTGCGGGTACGGGCCTGCGGGGTGTGCCGCACCGATCTGCATGTCACCGAGGGGGATCTGCCGGTGCGCCGGACCGGGGTGACTCCGGGGCACGAGGTGGTCGGCGTGATCGCGGGCGCGGGTGCCGGGGTGGCGGACTTCGCGGTCGGCGACCGGGTCGGGGCGGCCTGGCTGCGGCGCACGGACGGGGAGTGCGCGTACTGCCTGCGGGGCGCCGAGAACCTGTGCCCGCGCTCGGAGTACACCGGCTGGGACGCCGACGGCGGTTACGCGGAGTACACGACCGTGCCGGCCGCTTTCGCCTACCGGCTGCCCGGCGCCCTCGACGACGTCGCGCTCGCGCCGCTGCTGTGCGCCGGGATCATCGGCTACCGCGCGCTGCGCCGGGCGTCGCTGCCGGCGGGCGGCCGGCTGGGTCTGTACGGCTTCGGGGGCAGCGCTCACCTGTGCGCGCAGGTGGCGCTCGCCGAGGGCGCGCGGGTGCATGTGCTCACCCGGGGCGCCGAGGCGCGGCGGCTGGCCGTGGAGCTGGGCGCGGCCTCGGCGCGGGACGCGTACGAGCCGCCGCCCGAGCCGCTGGACAGCGCGATCCTGTTCGCGCCGGTCGGCGACCTGGTGCCGGTCGCGCTGCGCGCCCTGGACCGGGGCGGGGTGCTGGCGGTCGCGGGCATCCACCTCAGCGACGTGCCGTCGCTGAACTACGAGCGCGAGCTGTTCTACGAGCGGGAGTTGCGCAGCGTCACCTCCAACACCCGTGCCGACGGCCGGGAGTTCCTCGCCCTCGCCGAGCGGCACGGCGTGCACGCGACCACCCACCCCTACCCGCTCTCGGAGGCCCCGCGGGCCCTGCGGGACCTGAAGGCCGGGCGCTTCGACGGGGCCGCGGTGCTGGTGAACGACCTTTCCTGAGCTGAACCTCCCGGGCGACCCGGGCACCGGAGCGGGTTGACCGGCGCGCGATCACCGAACACCACCCTTTCCACCCCGAACACCAGGTTTGCGCAACTAAGGGATGCAACCGCCCCTTTCGCGCCGTACCCGTAGATCACCAAGGCTGTTTGGCTTGTCCGTGCGCACCACCACCTCGCACACCACCGACCCTCCGGGTCACCGTTGTTCACCTCTCTGCTGGAGGGAATGTGTCCACACCGGACAGCGTCATCGGCTCCGCCGTCGACGAGCCCGAGCCGGATCCGACCGCCGACGGGCAGCTCACCAGCCTGAGCACCCGGGCGGCACGCCAGCTCGCCACGACCACCAAGTCCGAACCGCAGATGCAGGCCATCACCTCCCGGTGGCTGCTGAAGACACTGCCGTGGGTGGACGTCAAGGGCGGCACCTACCGGGTCAACCGGCGCCTCCAACTGCGCACCGGTCGGGGCCGGGTGAGCTTCGAGCACAACGGCGGGGACGACATCCGGGTCATCCCGGGGACCCTCACCGAGCTGCCGATCCTGCGCGGTTACGACGACCAGGAGGCGCTGAACCAGCTCGCGGACCGGTTCCAGCCCCGCGAGGTCCGCGCCGGGCAGGTGCTGTTCGAGGCCGGGCAGCCGGTCACCGAGACCTACCTGGTGGTGCACGGCCGGTTCACCCGGTACGCGGTCGGCAAGTACGGCGAGGAGGAGGTCGTCGGGGTCGTCACCGACGGCGACCAGATGGGCGACGAGGCGGTCGGCCAGACCGACCCGCTGTGGCTCACCTCGGTGCGGGCCGAGACGGCGGGCGTGGTCCTGGCGCTGCCCTGGGCGGTCGCCGAGGAGATCATGGACCGGGTGCCGTCGCTCGGCGCCCATCTGCAGGCCTATGTCGACCGGCAGCGGCTGCCGATGAACCGCAAGGGCGAGGCCGAGGTGCCGGTGCAGGCCGGCCACACCGGCGAGCCGACCCTCCAGGGCGGCTTCGTGGACTACGAACTCGCGCCGCGCGAGTACGAGTTGTCGCTCACCCAGACCGTTTTGCGGGTGCACTCGCGGGTCGCCGACCTCTACAACCACCCGATGGACCAGACCCAGCAGCAGCTGCGCCTCACGGTCGAGGAGATCCGCGAGCGCCAGGAGTGGGAGCTGGTCAACAACCGGGAGTTCGGGCTCCTGCACAACATCGACTACGGGCAGCGGATCAGCTCCTTCACCGGTCCGCCGACCCCGGACGACATGGACGAGCTGATCTCCATGCGCCGCAAGACCAAGGTCATCCTGGCGCACCCGAAGGCGATCGCGGCCTTCTTCCGGCAGTGCAACCGGCGCGGCCTCGTCCCCCCGTCCACCACCGTCGACGGGCACGAGATCCCGGCCTGGCGCGGGGTCCCGATCTACCCGTGCAGCAAGATCCCGATCAGCGACGACCACACCACCAGCATCATCGCGCTGCGCACCGGCGAGGCCGACCAGGGGGTCATCGGCCTCTACCAGACCGGTATCCCCGAGGAGTTCCAGCCCGGCCTGAACGTCCGCTTCATGGGCGTCAACGAGCAGGCCGTCGTCAACTACCTGGTCACCGCCTACTACTCGCTCGCCGTCCTGGTCCCCGACGCGGCCGGGATCCTGGAGAACGTCCAGCTCGGACGCACCGCCGACTGACGGCCTGGAGCACATCCATGAGTACAACCACCACCTCCTACGCCCTGCCGGGACCGCCGAACATCGCGGAGCGACTGCGCCCGGCCAGGCGCACCGGGGCGGTCCCCGGACTGCACTACCGGCCGGCCGTGCCCGCCGCCCCGGAGAAGGCCGCCGAACTCGACCGCCGGCTCGAGGCCTGGGCCCGCGAGCTGGACCTGTTCCCCGCCGCCTGGAGGGGGGACTTCTCCGGCTTCCAGTTCGGCCGGGCCGTCGCCCTTCAACACCCGGGCGGCCTCGACCTCGACCGGCTCACCGCCGCGGGCAAGCTGCTGCTCGCCGAGAACATCGTGGACTCCTGCTACTGCGAGGAGGACGAGGGGCGCGGCGGATCCCGGCGGGGCCTCGGCGGGCCGCTGATCATCGCCCAGTCGGCGCTCGACCCCTACCACGGCATCCCGGAGCTGGAGGAGGAGTGGCGCGAAGGCATTCGGGCCACCGGACCCCTGCGGTCGTACCACTTCGCCCTCGCGGACTTCGCGGCCTTCGCCACGCCGAGCCAGACCGACCGGTTCGTGCACGACATCGCCCGGCTGCACCTCGGTTATCTGGGCGAGGCCGCGTGGATGGAGACCGGGTATGTACCGCGGGTCTGGGAGTACCTGGTGATGCGGCAGTTCAACAACTTCCGGCCGTGCCTGTCGATCGTCGACGCGGTGGACGGCTACGAACTGCCCGAACAGCTCTACGCCCGCCCGGAGATCCAGCGGATCACGGCCCTGGCCTGCAACGCCACCACCATCGTCAACGACCTGTACTCCTTCACCAAGGAGCTGGCGAGCGACCCGGACCACCTGAACCTGCCCCAGGTGGTGGCCGCCAACGACCGGCGCGGGCTGAAGGCGGCCTATCTGAAGTCCGTCGACATCCACAACCGGGTCATGGACGCCTTCGAGGAGGAGTCGGCCGCCCTGTCCGCCGGCTCGCCGCTGGTCGCACGCTACGCCGAGGGGCTCGCCGCCTGGGTCGCCGGCAACCACGAGTGGCACGCCACCAACACCAACCGCTACCACCTGCCCGACTACTGGTAGCCACCGAGCCAATCCGAAACGCCGTCAGAAACACTTCGAGGAGCAACTGTTGACGACCGCCCCTGTCACTCGGAAGACCACCACGTCAGCCCCGGTGCCGACCCAGTCCAGGTACCAGAACAGCGTCGCGGAGTACTGGAACGCCGAGGAGAACCCGGTCAACCTCGAACTCGGAAAGATCGACGACCTGTACCACCACCACTACGGCATCGGTGAGGCCGACTGGTCGGTGCTCGACGAGACCGACCCCGCGCTGCGCAAGGAACGCGTCACCGCCGAGCTGCACCGCCTGGAGCACGCCCAGGCCGAACTGCTCGCCTCCCATCTCGGCGCCCTCACGCCGGCCGACCGGGTCTTCGACGCGGGCTGCGGCCGCGGCGGCGGCAGCATCGTGGCGAACCTGCGCTACGGCTGCCACTCCGACGGGGTGACCATCTCCGCCAAGCAGGCCGACTTCGCCAACGAGATGGCCCGCAAACGGGAGGTCGGCGACAAGGTCCGCTACCACCACCGGAACATGCTGGACACCGGCTTCGAAACGGGCGCCTACGCGGCCTCGTGGAACAACGAGTCCACGATGTACGTCGAGCTGCAGCTGCTGTTCGCCGAGCACGCCCGGCTGCTGCGCCGCGGTGGCCGCTACGTGACGATCACCGGCTGTTACAACAACACCTACGGGCAGGCGTCCCGCGAGGTGTCCCTGATCAACGCGCACTACATCTGCGACATCCACCCGAGGTCGGAGTACTTCCGGGCGATGGCCGCCAACCGGCTGGTGCCGGTCCATGTCGAGGACCTCACCGCGGCGACGATCCCGTACTGGGAACTGCGCAAGCAGGCCGACCACCTGGTGACGGGGATCGAGGACGCGTTCCTCACCGCGTACAAGAACGGCAGCTTCCAGTACCTGCTGATCGTGGCCGACCGGGTCTGACCCGGCGGCGTGTGCACGAGGGGGGCGGTGTCCGCGGACACCGCCCCCTCCCCGTACCGCTCACTCCCCCGCGTAGGCCTTCTTCAACGCGGCGATGTCGAGCTTGCCCATCGCGTACATGGCACGCGTGGTACGCGCGGCCTTCTCCGGGTCGGCGTCACCGATCATCTCGATCAGCCCGTCCGGGATCACCTGCCAGGACACGCCGAACCTGTCCTTGAGCCAGCCGCAGGGACCCGGCTCGCCGCCGCTCTCGGTGAGCTTGGCCCAGTAGTGGTCGACCTCCTCCTGGCCGTCGCAGTAGATCTGGAAGGAGATCGCCTCGGTGAACCTGAACTGCGGGCCGCCGTTGATCGCGACGAACTTCTGCCCGTTGGCCGTGAAGTCGACGGCCAGCACGGAGCCCGCCTCCCCGGGCCCGGCCTCGTTGTACCGGCCGACCTTCCCGATGCTGGAGTTCTTGAAGATCGACACGTAGTAGTGGGCGGCCTCCTCGGCCTGCCCGTCGAACCAGAGACACGTGGTGAATCCGTCGGTGCTCATGGACACCTCCTGGGAGCGGGGAACGCGGTCATGTGTACCGACCGGTGCCCGCCAGGAAACTCATCGGCCGCCAGCTGCGCGAGGGCCGAGGCGCCGCCGAAAAGCACTGGCCCCGAGGCGCGGGCACCGGCATCCTGCCCTGCGTGGACGCACTGGAATTCAGGGTGAAGGACCCGAAGCTGCGGGACATCTTCGACGAGGACGCCGAGCTGTACGAACGGGCCCGGCCCCGCTACCCCGGCGCGCTGGTCGAGGAGCTGGTCCGGGTCACGGGGGCCGGGCCGGGCGTCCGGGTGCTGGAGATCGCCCCGGGCACCGGCAAGCTCACCGTCGACCTGGCCGCGTCCGGCTGCTCGGTCACCGGCGTGGAGATCGGACCGGGCATGGCCGCCGTGGCCCGCCGACAGCTGTCGGCGGTTGCCGGGGTGGACGTGGTGGTCGCGGCCTTCGAACAGTGGGAACTGCCGCCGGAGCCGTTCGACGCGGTGGTCTGCGCGACCGCCTTCCACTGGCTCGACCCGGCGGTCCGGGTGCCGAAGGCGGCCCGGGCGCTGCGCCCCGCCGGGCTGCTCGGTGTCGTCACCACCCACCACGTGGCGGGCGGCACCGAGGACTTCTTCGCCGAGGTCCAGGAGTGCTACGAACGCTGGGATCCGGCCACCCCGCCGGGCCTGCGCCAGACCCGTGAGGCGGATCTCGCGACCGACACGACCGAATTCACCGGCTCCCCGTACTTCACCGACGTGGCCGTGCACGGCCACGCCCAGGAGATCACGTACAGCACCGGCCAGTACCTGGACTTGCTGCTGACCTACTCGAACCACCGCGCACTCCCGGAGCCGGCCCGGAACGGGCTGCTCGCGAGCATCCGCAAGCTGATCGACTCCCGGTACGGCGGTGTCGTCACCAAACGGTACTGGCACGAGCTGGTCACAGCCGTACGCGTCGGGCCGTAGCCACCTCTCCACAGACCGCCACCGGCGGTTTTCCGCCAGGGCGGGAAACAGGACGCATGCGTCGCGTCACCCCGGGTACCCGAGCGGACGAGGCACGCATGAGACGTCCGGTTCCGGGTATCCGGGGCCGAGCGACACCTGGACAGGGCCGGGACGACACCGGCCGAAGAGGCAGCCGCCGAAACATGAGTGACCTGGGAGAGGACATGAACACCGCCGGGATCCGGTCGGAAGCAGTGAACACCGCTCACCCCGTCGAGGCGCGGACGCCGGAGGGGGCACTGCCAGGAATCGAGGACCCGAGCACCGTCGCCCCGCGCGACGCACGCGAGCTGTCCCGCCAGTTCTTCCAGCGGCTCGGGGAGCTGGAGGAGGGCACACACGAATACCAGTACGCCCGCAACACGCTCATCGAGATGAACATGTCGCTGGTCCGGTTCGCGGCCGGACGGTTCCGCAACCGCGGCGACGACATGGAGGACATCGTCCAGACCGGGATGATCGGCCTGATCAAGGCGATCGACCGGTTCGAGCTGTCGCGCGAGGTCGAGTTCACCTCCTTCGCGCTGCCGTACATCGTGGGCGAGATCAAGCGGTTCTTCCGTGACACCACCTGGGCGGTGCACGTGCCGCGCCGCCTCCAGGAACTGCGCGTGGAGCTGGCGAAGGCGCGCGAGGAGCTCTCCAGCCGCCTGGACCGGGAGCCGACGATCGCCGAACTGGCCACGCTCATGAACCTGTCCGAGGACGAGGTGGTCGAGGGCCAGCTGGCCGCCAACGGCTACAACTCCTCCTCCCTGGACGCCGCGCTGACCGGGGACGGCCCGGAGGACGGCGAGGCGGTTCTGGCGGACTTCATCGGGGTCGAGGAGGAAGGTCTGCGGCTCGTGGAGGACTTCCAGTCGCTGGCCCCGCTCATGGCCGAGCTGAGCGAACGGGACCGGGAGATCATCCATCTGCGGTTCGTG
This sequence comes from Streptomyces sp. NPDC028289, assembly GCF_055565975.1. Classification (NCBI taxonomy): domain Bacteria; kingdom Bacillati; phylum Actinomycetota; class Actinomycetes; order Kitasatosporales; family Streptomycetaceae; genus Streptomyces; species Streptomyces sp. NPDC028289. Next base: position 286,151 of record NZ_JBVHTI010000004.1, read on the forward strand.
GAGGAGGCCACCCAGGCGGAGATCGGTGAGCGGCTCGGCTGCTCCCAGATGCACGTCTCCCGCCTGATCAAGCGGATCATCACACGGCTGCGTCAGGGGATGCTCGGCGAGCTCGGCTGCGCCTGACGGCGGGATCCCGGGCGCTGCCCCGCACCGGCGCGTGGGGCAGCGCCCGTGGCTTCGGCTCACCGGGGCGGGGTTCGGGCTCACTGGGGGAAGCGCACCAGCGCGCGTACCCGCTTGCCGACCGGAACCCGCTCGGCGGTCACCTCCGCCGCCAGGGCATGGACGATCTCCAACCCGTGCCGGCCGACCCGCTCGGGGTCCCTGGGGAAGCGACGGGGCAGCGCGGCGCTGCTGTCGTACACGGAGACCAGGACCGCGCTGTCCGTGCCCTCCAGTTCGAGGATGTACGGGCCGTTGCTGTGCCGGTCCGCGTTGGTCACCAGCTCACTCACCACGAGAAGCAGCTCACCGTCGGCCCGGGGATCGATCGCGGCACACCACTCGGTCCTGAGCTGCTCCAGGAAGCCGGCCGCGAAGTCCCGTGCCTCGGCGATGCAGCCGGGCTCGCCGGTGTAGTGCGCCGCGCGCCGCAGCGGCTCCACGGGTACGTCGAAGCCAGTCGGTATCACTGCCCCGCCCAGATTTTCGATCATGCGTGTCTCTCCAGGAGGCCGTCCCGGCCCGTCGCTGTTGCATCCATGCTCGTACCCCGAGTGCGCCCCGGCAGTCCCCGGAGGCGTTCGCCGACCGCGCACTCCACTCGTCACGCTGGTCACGGCGCCGGCGAACCGGGAGCGGCCGAGCCGGGCGCCACCTGCCGGGCCGAGGACACCGGAGCGGCGGAGGACACCGCGGACTGCGGGCCGGGCGATCCCGGCGGCGCCGCGGACTGCGGGGCGAGCGGCTGCGCGGAGGACGGCGGCTCGGAGGCCGGTCCCTGCGACTTCGGCGGCTGCGACGCCGGGGACTCGGTCTGCGGGGACTCGGTGCGGGGGGACTGGTTCTGGGTCTGCGGGGACTCGGTCTTCGGCGACTCGCTCTTCGGAGGCTCCGACGAGGGCGGTTCGGAGGACGGCGGCTTCGAGGACGGCGGCGCGGACGAGGGCTGCTTCGACGCCGGCGACTGCGAGGACGGGGAGTTCGAGGACGGCGGGTTCGACGACGGGGACCTGGAGCCGTTCCCCGGGCTCGTCGGCGTCGACGGGCCGGACGAGGCCGGCGGGCACGGGGTGGTGCCGGGTGACCCGGGCCTGCCGGACGCGGGCGGGCAGCCGCGGTGGGGCGGCGGGTTCAGCGGGTCCGGATCGGCCGGCGGCCTGGCCGGGCGGTCGTCGTGCCCGGTGTGGTCGCCCCGGTGGCGGCCGAACCAGTCGTCGTGGTCGTGGTCGAAGACGACGAACACCTTGATGATCTGCACGGCGGGTGCGACGACGACCACGTTCGCGGGCCGGTAGGCGGCCCAGGCGGTGCCGATGGTCCTCGGGGTGGTCGGCTGCGCGACCGGCGGGGCCAGCGGGTTGCCGCAGGCGCACCGCAGCCGGGGCACGCCGTGCCCGTCGACCAGGACGGCGGTGCCCGCCTGGAGGACGGACTGGTAGGTCGTCGCCCTGCCGTCACGGTAGCCGTGGGCGGTGACGCGGGTGTCCGCGCGCAGCTGCACGGGGGTGAGGGAGCGCAGGTAGGCGGGGACGCCGGAGGGCTGGACGCCGGCCTGCGAGGCGAAGGCCCTGTTGCGGGACGGCGACGCCTGGAAGTACTTGACCTGCTGTTCGACGTCGCAGCTGGCGCTGTTCTTCGTGCCGCTGTAGAGGCCGGGCGCCCCGCCGTCCACCCCGCGCACCTCGTTCGCCTGCGCCGCCGACGCGGCCGGGGCCGCGGACAGCGGCGCCGCGGAGCTCTTCTTGGCGGTGGACTCGGTGAACGGGTCCTGGCCGGAGCTGTTGGCAGCCTGCAGGAAGACCTCGCCGCGTCTGCCGGAGCTGTCGCCCGAACGGGTGAGGACCACGGCCAGGGCGGCGGCGACCACCACGGCGGTGGTGAGCGTCGCGACCCGGGGCGCCGACCTCCACCACGGCCGGCGCGGCTCGCCGCCCTGGCCGTCGCCGCCTCCGGTCGGCTGCGAGGGGGGTCCCGGCGGTGGCCCGGACGGCCCGGACAGGGGGCCGGAGGGAGGTCCTGTGGGGCGGCCGGACGACGGCGGTTCGACGCTCACGCGCTCATCTCCCCAGTGCGGTAAACGACATTGATGAAAAATGCCTCATTTGGGGCATGTCGAGCCCAATGTGCGCCGGTCCGGTACCGTCCGCAAGCGGACTCGGAGCCGACGCGGAGCCGACGCGGACGGACCACCCGGCGGGCGGCGGGTCCGGGCGTTGCCTAGCGTGACAGCGTGCGCCTCCGAATCGCCTCCGAGCGGCCGGTGGCCGCGCCGGCCGGCCGGTCAGCGGCCCGGCACGGCTGGCCGCAGGCCCTCGCCGTGGTGCTGGCCACGTCGGTCGCGATGCTCGTGGTGGCCGCGGTGGGGCTGTGGGCGGCGGACGCGGCGGACCTGCCGAAGGGGGCGTTCCTGCCGGTGGTTCTCGCGACCGTGGTGACGGCGGTGGGCGGCGCCGTCGAGCTGTCGGGGACCGCGGGCGAACTGGCCCGCACGAACGCCGGGCTCACGGTCGTACCGCTGTCGGTGACGCTGGTCGGGGCGCTGGCCGCCGCCGGGGGCTTCCTGCGGCCGCTGCGGCACCGGGCGGTGGCCGGGGCCGGGGAGCTGGCCGGGTGGGCGGCGCGGATCGCGGTGCTGTGGCTGCTCACTCTGGTCGGGCTCGCGTCCGGTGCCCGGCACACCTTCGCGGTGGACGTGGACAGCGGCACCCTCGACGATCTCACCGACGCGCTCGACGCGGCGCCGAAGGCGGGCTTCACGGCGGACGTGCCGCAGACGGCCGGGTTCGGGCTGCTGTGGCTGGCGGGGATCCTGCTGCTGGCGCTGCTGGTGTCGCGCGGGGCGCCGCTGCCGGGTCGTCTGCTGCGCTTCCAGGCCTCGGTGCGCCCGGCGGGGTACGCGATGGTCGTGCTCGTGCTGGCGTACGTCGTGCTGGCCCTGGTGATCGCCCTGGCCTCGGTGGTGACCCGCGGGCACGCCAAGGAGACCCTCGCGGTGATCCTGCTCGGGCTGCCCAACCTGGCCTGGCTCGCCCTCACGCTCGGTCTGGGCGCCACCTGGCAGGGCAGGGTCGACGGCCCGTTCGGGCTGCCGGTGCCGAAGGTGCTCGCCGAGGTGCTGCGCACACCGCACGTCTCGACGCTGAACCTGCGCACCGTCGCCGCCCACGACGGCCGCTGGTGGTGGCTGGCCTGGGTGGCCGCGGTGCTGCTGCCGGCGGCCGCCTTCCTGATGGCGGCCCGCTCCCCGGCCCGGATCCGTGCCTGGCAGCATGCCCTGCACCTGGCCGTCGCCCTCGCGCTGACGATGCTGACGCTGTGCCTGATCGGCCGGATCTCCGCCCACTACGGCCTCTCCCTGCTCGGCATCGGCGACCTCGGCGGCAACCTGTCCGGCGAACTGCTGCTGGAGCCCGTGCTCTGGCCGGCGGTGGGCCTGGGCGCGTTGTGGGGTCTGCTCGCCGGGTTCCTGGGCGCGCTGCTGGCCCGCCCGGTGCACCGGCGGGGCGAGGTGGCGGCCTGAGCGCAGCCCGCCGTCAGCGGTCACCGTCGGGGGCGACCACCCGGGTCGGCTCGCGGCCGGGACCGGCGCGCCCGGGCCGGGCGCGGTCGGTGACGTACGTGGACAGCCGCCGCCCGTCGCCGTACAGCCAGCGTCCCTCGGCCGGGTCGTACAGCCACATGGACTCCCCGTCGACCACCACGCCGATGCGCAGCCCGTGCGTACGGCCGCGGAAGGACTCCCCGTCGAGGCCGCCGACGGCCAGTTCCTCGACGGCGGCCCGGTAGCCGTTGAGCGCCTCGGCGGCGCGGGCAAGCAGCGGGCGCGGGTCGGTGGCCTCGGCGGGCGGCCCGCCGGTGACGGGCGGGTCCTGGGGTACGGCGACGAGGTAGCGGCCGTCGACCCAGGCGGACCAGCCGTTGGCGCAGCTGATGTGCGCCCAGTCGCCGCGCCGTTCGACGAGCTGGACCGGCAGCAGCGGATCGAGGGGCACGGTGGGCCGGGCCGGGTCGGGGGCCTCCCAGGCGGGCATGCCGTCGCCGGGGACGACATGGGTGGGCCGGAATCCTGGCGTCGTCGTCATGGGTCGCCTACTTCCGCATCACGGCCGGTTCGTGGCGGCGCAGCAGCCGGGACAGCACCCAGCCGAAGACGACCGACAGCACCACCAGCATGACCATGTTCCGCAGCCAGACGCCCACCGAGTGCCGGAACAAGGGGTCGGCGGTGAGGGAGCCGGGCACGATCCGGTGCAGTTCCACGGTGCCGGCCATGGCGCCGAGCGCCCAGCGCGAGGGCACCAGCCAGGCGACCTGTTCGAGACCGGGCACGCCGTTCAGCTTCAGCAGGGTCCCGCAGAAGACGACCTGGACGACGGTGAGCAGCACCAGCAGCGGCATCGTCACCTCCTCCTTGCGGACCAGTGCGGAGATCAGCAGCCCGAGCATCATCGCGGTGAAGGAGAGCACGGCCACGGCGACGGTGATCTCCAGCAGGGGCGGCATCAGCACCCCCTCGCCGCCGGGCGCGTTGAGGTCGACGCCGGCCAGGCCCACCTGGGTGAGCACGATCGCCTGGAGCACGGTGACGGTGCCGAGGACGACGACCTTCGACATGACGTACGCCGATCTGGACAGCCCGACGGCTCTCTCGCGCTGGTAGATGACGCGTTCCTTGACCAGTTCGCGCACCGCGTTGGCCGAGCCGGCCAGCACTCCCCCCACGCACAGGAGGAGCAGCACGTCGGTCGCGGTGTCGACGGTGAGCTTGTGGCCGGCGACGGCCCGGACCATCGCGCCCATGACGAAAGGCAGCGCGATCATGATGGCGAGGAAGGTCCGGTCGGCGGCGAGCGCGGCCGTGTAGCGGCGCACCAGGGTCGAGAACTGGGCGCCCCAGCTGCGCGGCCGCGGCGGCGGGGCCGCGGCCACCGCCCCGGAGCGCGCCACCACCGGCTGCGCGCTGGAGTTCACGATGTATTTGCGGTGGTACGACGAGGCGCGGTACTCCCCCGCCCAGTCCCGGCCGGTGTCTCGCTCGAACGCCTCGAAGGCCTCGGGCCACTCGTCGAACCCGAAGAAGCCGAGGGCGTCGCCGGGCGGGCCGAAGTAGGCGGTCCGGCCGCCCGGTGCGAGGACCAGGAGGCGGTCGCAGACGTCGAGGCTGAGGACGCTGTGGGTGACGACGATGACGGTACGGCCGTCGTCGGCGAGGCCGCGCAGCATGTTCATCACCGAGCGGTCCATCCCGGGGTCGAGTCCGGAGGTCGGCTCGTCCAGGAAGAGCAGGGACGGTTTGGTCAGCAACTCCAGGGCGACGCTGACCCGTTTGCGCTGCCCTCCGGAGAGGCTGTGCACGGGCTGCTCGGCGCGCTGTTCGAGGCCCAGTTCCCGGATGACCTCGTCCACCCGCTGCCGGCGCTCGGCCTTCGCGGTGTCCTCGGGGAAGCGCAGTTCGGCGGCGTAGGTGAGGGCGCTGCGCACGGTCAGCTGGACGTGCAGGATGTCGTCCTGCGGGACCAGGCCGATGCGCTGGCGCAGCTCGGCGTAGTCGCGGTAGAGGTCGCGGCCGTCGTAGAGGACGGTGCCGTGCTCGGCGGGGCGCTGGCCGGTGAGGGCGTTGAGGAGGGTGGACTTGCCGGCACCGCTCGGTCCGACCACGGCGAGCAGGGACTTCTCCCCCAGCGGGAAGGAGACGTGGTCCAGCAGGATCCTGCGGCCGTGGTCGACGGCGACGGTCAGTTCCTGGACGTCGAGGGAGACCTCGCCAGTGTCGACGTACTCCTGCAGTTCCCCGTCGACCAGGCAGAACGCGGAGTGGCCGATGCCGACGACGTCCCGGGGGCCGAGCAGGGCGCGGGTGACGGCGCGGCCGTTGAGGTAGGTGCCGTTGTGGCTGTCGAGGTCGACGATCTCGTGGCTGCCGTCGGGTTGGGTGCGCAGTTCGGCGTGGTGGCGGGAGACGATCAGGTCGTCGGCGACGATGTCGTTGTCGGCGGCGCGGCCGATGCGGACCGTGCGGGCCGGGAGCCGACGTACCGAGGAGGGCTGCCGGAAGGTGCCGGTCCGGGCGGGCATGGAGACGGCGGAGGGACGGTCCGTGGCGGGCGCCGGGCGGCCGCTCAGAACGGCGGACGGCCCGTCGGCGGGGCTGCCGAAGCGGATCACCGTGCCCGGTCCGACCTCCCACTCGCGGATGCGGCGGCCGTCGGCGTAGGTGCCGTTGGTGCTCTGCTCGTCCTCCAGCGTCCAGTGGCCGTCGTCGGGGCGCAGCACCGCGTGGTGCCACGAGACCCGGGCATCGTCGATGACGATGTCACTCAACGGGTCCCGCCCGACGTGGTAGTCGCGGCCCGGGGTCATCACCGTGGATCCCGTGTCGGTCTCCAGGACGAGTTCGGGCGCCGTCGAGGCGACCGGCCACTCCGCCATGGGCAGAATTCTACCGATCCGACCTCTTCTGTGCCTGGTCACGACCGCCTCGGCGGCGGCTGTCACGGGTCAGGCGACGGGGACGACGAGGGCCGGGACGGTGCGCTGCATCCGGAGGGCGTCGATGGACTCGGCGAGCAGTTCGTACTCCGTGGTGTCGTCCTGGAGCGCGATCCGCACCAGCCGCCCGTCGGCCAGCTCGTCGGCGACCAGTTCCTGCCGGGCCGCGTCGGCGCACCAGGCGCGCAGCAGGCCGGGCACGTCGGAGACGGTCTCCGCGACCGGGACGAGTGAACCCTGCGGGAATCTGGGGTTCTCGGGTAAGGGGTCGAGGCGTTCCGCGATCCAGGAGGCCCGGTCCCGTAACCACCACAGCGCCAGTGCCAGGGTCGGTGCACGGTAGGTGCCGAGCGGAACGCCGATGCGTTGCCCGCCGCACATGCCGTATGCCGTGACATGGCACAGGAATTCGTCGTGCACGATCACTCCCCCGTAGCTCGCCGGTGTGCCGTCGCGGCCGGGTTTCCGTGCGGCTCCTGTGCGGTGAAGTGCTCCTGACATTCGAGTATGTTCACTTTCGAAACACTGTCACCACACCTTTCCGGCCAGTCTCTTGGCATATTCGCCCTGCGAATTGGCCGAAATGCGCAAGGTGTACCGGCCGGCCTTCATTACCCGAGGGGTAATCGACCCGTCACGCGAACCGGGGCAGAGTGGTGCCCACGGATCGCCGCACACCGCGATCCACCCCCTGACCAGCAGTGACGACCTCGATGGAGGCTGATTCGCCATGTCCGTGAACACCGACCGTTACCAGACCGCCGCCGCCCGCTACTTCGAGGCCTGGAACGCCACCGAGCCGGAGGCGCTGGGCAAGGCGGTCGCCGAGGCCTGGGCCCCCGAAGGCAGCTACACCGACCCGCTCGCGGATGTCGCCGGACATGCGCAGATCACGGCCGTGATCGCGGCGGCGCACGAGCAGTTCCCCGGTTTCGTCTTCCGCCCGCTCGGGGTCGTCGACGGCCACCACGACACGGCCCGCTTCGGCTGGGAGCTGGTGAACGAGGCGGACCGATCGGCTCCGGTGGCCGGTTTTGACGTGGTCACGCTCAGTGAGGACGGCCGGATCCTCCGGGTACTGGGCTTCCTGGACCGGGTTCCGGCCGGGGCGTGAGCCCGCGCCCGCGATGAGTTCCCGCCCTCGCGGCGGTCTCCCCGACGAGAGAGACCAACGCGAGCGGAGGATCGTCATGAGTACGACCGCACATCTGGACGTGGAATTCACCGCCGTGCTGCGCCGCAGCCCCGCCAGAGGCGGCTGGGCCTACGTGGTCTGGCCGGAGTCCGCCGTGTTCTTCGGCACCCGGGGGCTCGTCAGGATCCGCGGCACGGTCGACGGGCACCCGTTCCGGAGTTCCTTCATGGCCCTGGGCGACGGCACGCACAAGCTCCCCGTGCGGGCCGACGTCCGCAGGGCGATCGGAAAGGGTGAGGGGGACGCGGTGTGCGTCCGCCTCACCGAACGGATCACCGGTTGATGATCGCGTCGATCCGGGCCAGTTCCTCCGCGTCGAAGTCGAGGTTCCCGATGGCGCCGACGCAGTCCTCGACCTGCTGGGGGCTGCTCGCGCCGATCAGCGCCGAGGTGACCCGGCCGCCGCGCAGCACCCAGGACAGGGCGAGCTGGGCCAGGGTCTGGCCGCGGCCCTTGGCGACCTCGTCGAGGTCGCGCAGCTGGGCGACGAGGTCCGCGGTGACCGCGTCCGAGTTCAGGAACGGGCTGTCGCTCGCGGCCCGCGACCCCTCGGGGATGCCGTCGAGGTAGCGGCCGGTGAGCAGGCCCTGCTCCAGCGGGGAGAAGACGATGGAGCCGACCTGGAGCTCGTCGAGAGCGTCGAGGAGGCCCTCGGCCTCCGGGCGGCGGTCGAGCATCGAGTAGCGCGGCTGGTGGATGAGGAGCGGGGTGCCGAGCTCGCCGAGGATCCGGGCGGCCTCGCGGGTCTGCTCCGCCGAGTAGTTGGAGATGCCGACGTAGAGCGCCTTGCCCTGCTGGACCGCCGAGTGCAGGGCGCCCATCGTCTCCTCCAGGGGAGTCTCCGGGTCCGGGCGGTGCGAGTAGAAGATGTCGACGTAGTCCAGGCCCATCCGGGTCAGGGACTGGTCCAGCGAGGACAGCAGGTACTTGCGCGAACCCCACTCGCCGTACGGGCCGGGCCACATCAGGTAGCCGGCCTTGGTGGAGATGACCAGCTCGTCGCGGTAGGCCGCGAAGTCCGCCCTGAGGGCCTCGCCGAACGCGGACTCGGCGGCGCCGGGCGGCGGGCCGTAGTTGTTGGCGAGGTCGAAGTGGGTGACACCGAGGTCGAAGGCGCGGCGCAGGATGGCACGCTGGGTCGTCACGGGCCGGTCGGGCCCGAAGTTGTGCCACAGGCCGAGCGACAGCGCGGGAAGCTTCAGGCCGCTGCGGCCGCTGCGGCGGTACGGCATGTCGGCGTAGCGGTCGGGGTGTGCGGTGTACAACGCGACTCCAGAGGGGTTGCCACAGGATCTACCGGTTCCACTCTTTCCCGAGCCGCGGGCAGTGGTCCAACAGGAGAATCCGATGGAATTGTGCGGTTAGTCTTCTCAATCATGGAACTGCGCCACCTCCAGCATTTCGTCGCCGTCGCCGAGGACCAGCACTTCACCCGGGCCGCCGAGCGGCTGATGGTGTCCCAGTCGGGTCTGTCGGCGTCGATCCGGGCCCTGGAGCGGGAGCTGCGGGCGCCGCTGTTCGTGCGGACCACCCGCCGGGTGACGCTGACCGAGGCGGGCCGGGCGCTGCTCGGCGAGGCGGAGCGGATCCTCGCCCAGGTGCGCTCGGCGCACGAGGCGGTGGCCGCGGTGCAGGGCGTGCTGCGCGGGACGCTGGCGCTGGGCACCGAGCAGTGCATCGCCGGGGTGCATGTGGCCGGGCTGCTCGCCGCGTTCCGGCGCCGCCACCCGGACGTGGAGATCCGGCTGCGGCAGGCCGGTTCGGGCGCCCTCGCCGAGGAGGTGGCGGCGGGCCGGCTCGACCTGGCCTTCGCCTACCGCACCCAGGACGACACCGACCAGCTGCGCTCGGTGTCCCTGACCGGCGAGCCGATGACCGTGCTGTGCCATCCCAGCCACCGGCTGGCGACGGCCGGCGCTGCCGTGACCCCGGAGGACCTCGGCGGAGAGGTGTTCGTCGACTTCCACCCGGACTGGGGCCCGCGCCGCACCACCGACGCGGCCTTCGCCTCGGCGGGCGTACGGCGCACGGTCGCCCTGGAGGTCAACGATGTGCACAGCCTCCTCGACCTGGTCGACGAGAACCTCGGCATCGCCGTCGTACCCCGCCACTTCCGCCACAAGCGCCCCGCGCTGGCCGCGCTCGCGCTCAAGGACACGGACGAGGCGGCGTACGAGACGGTCGCCCTGCTGCCGCCCGAGACGGCCACCAGCCCGGCGGCCAGGGCGCTGATCACCCTCCTCGAAACAGGGGGTCTGGCAACACCCCCGGACGGGGCCTGCCCCTCCTGACCCGGGCTGCCCCGTCGCCGCAGACTCGTGGCTGTCCACGACGACGACGGGGAGTACGGAGATGGCGGAACACACACGGCGTACGGTGCTGCGCGGGGCGGCGGGCATCGCGGTGGCGGGCGCGCTGACGGGAACGGCGGTCCGTCCGGCGGAGGCAGCGGCAGCGGCAGCGAATGCAGCGGAGCGTCGCTTTCCCTTCCTGGAGGGCGCGTTCGCCCCGGTCACGGAGGAACTCACGGCCTTCGACCTGCCGGTCACCGGCCGTATCCCGAGCGACCTGAACGGCCGTTACCTGCGCAACGGCCCGAACGTGCTCGGTCTGGAGGATCCGCGCGCCCACCACTGGATGCTGGGCGAGGGCATGGTGCACGGGGTGCGGCTGCGCGGCGGCCGCGCCGAGTGGTACCGCAACCGCTGGGTGCGGTCCTCACAGGTGACGGCGGAGCTCGGCGAGACCTACCCCGGTCCGGTCCCGCCGGACGACTTCGCCTGCAACACCCATGTCGTCCCCTACCGGGGACGGATCCTCGCGCTCCAGGAGAGCGGCCCGCTGCCGTACGAACTCGACGGGGAACTCAACACCGTGGGCACCTACGACTTCCGGGGCACCCTGGAGGGCGCGTTCACCGCGCACACCAAGTACGACGCGCACGCGGACGAGTTGCACGCGATCGCCTACTACCCGACCTGGGACCATGTCCGGCACCTGGTCGTGGACCCGAGCGGCCGGCTCGCCCGCACCACCCGGATCCCGGTCCGGGACGCGCCGATGATGCACGACTTCGCGCTGACCGAGAGGCACGTGGTCGTCTTCGACATCCCGGTCACCTTCGACGCGGCGGCCGCCGGGGCGGGCGCACCGGTGCCGTACGTCTGGAACCGTGAACACCCGGCGCGGGTGGGCGTGATGCCACGCTCCGGGGGCGCCGTCCGGTGGTTCGGCGTCGACCCGGTCTTCTACTCGCACACCCTCAACGCGTACGACGAGGGCGGGTCCGTGGTGATCGACCTGACGACGTATCCGGCACCGTTCGACGTCGCGAGCGCCACCACCGACGGACCGCACGCGGTGGGCACCGCGAAGCTGGAGCGCTGGACGGTCGACCTGCGGTGTGGGCAGGTCCGCAGGCGCACGCTCGACGACCGGCCGCAGGAATTCCCGCGGGTCAACGAGGAGTTGGTGTCCCGCCGGCACCGCTACGGCTACTCGGCGGCGGCCGCCGAGATGTCCGTCGCCTATCTGGCCGGCGACGGCAACCCACCGGACCGCGCCTTCTCCAACGCCCTCTTCAAGCACGACCTTGCGCGCGGCACGGCCGAGGTGCACCGGCTGCCGAGGGACGCGGCGGCGGGTGAGGCGGTGTTCGTGCCGGGCGCACACGGGCGCTGGGAGGACGACGGGTACGCGATCGCCTACGTCCACAATCCCGACCGGGGCGCCGCCGACCTGCTGATCCTCGCCGCGCAGGACTTCACCGGCGAGCCGCTGGCCCGGGTGCACCTGCCGGGCCGGGTGCCGCTGGGCTTCCACGGAAGCTGGATTCCTGACGCATGACGCCCGGCGATGCGCGATCGTGGTCGTATGCATGCAAGGGACATTCTCATCGACGGCTTCGGCCGCATCCAGGAAGAAGTCCATGCCGCCCTCGACGGCGCCGGCCCCGACCTGCTCAACAAGCGCCCTGCCACCGACGCCAACTCCGTCACCTGGCTGGTCTGGCACCTCACCCGGATCCAGGACGACCACGTCGCCGACGCCTTCGACCTCGACCAGGTGTGGCTGGCCCAGGGCTGGGAGAAGCGTTTCGGCCTCGACCTGCCGCCCCGTGACCACGGGTACGGCCATACGCCCGCCGACGTCGCGAAGGTCACGGTGGACTCCGGCGACCTGCTGACCGGCTACTACGACGCGGTGCACGAGCAGACCCTGGGGGTGCTGCGCGAGCTCCCCGCCAAGGACCTCGAACGGGTCGTCGACACCCGTTTCGATCCGCCCGTCACGCTGGGCGTACGGCTGGTGAGCGTCCTGTCCGACGACCTTCAGCACGTCGGACAGGCCGCCTATCTGCGGGGGCTGCTTCAGAGCACAGCGGCGTAACCCGGCAGCACGACGTCCTCGATGAGGGCCCTGCGCTCGTCGAACGGGATGAACGCGCTCTTCAGGGCGTTCACCGTGACCGTGCGCAGGTCCTCCACCGTCCAGTTCGCCTCCTCGACCAGCAGGGACATCTCCCGGGTCATCGTCGTCCCCGAGACCAGCCGGTTGTCGGTGTTGAGGGTGACCCGGAAGCCCAGCTCCTTCAGCACGGTGATCGGGTGCTCGGCGATGGAGGCGGCGCAGCCGGTCTGGAGGTTGGAGGTGGGGCACATCTCCAGGGCGATCCGGCGGTCGCGCACCCAGCTCGCCAGGCGGCCGAGCTTGCCGTCCACGATGTCCTCGGTGATGCGGACACCGTGCCCGATGCGCTGGGCGCCGCACACCTGGATCGCCTGGTGGATGCTGGGCAGGCCGAACGCCTCACCGGCGTGAATGGTGAACGGCACGTTCTCGCGGCGCAGGTACTCGAAGGCGGCGAGGTGGTCGGCGGCCGGGAAGCCGTCCTCGGCGCCGGCGATGTCGAAGCCGACGACACCGGCGTCCCGGTAGGCGACGGCCAGCCCGGCGGCCTCGCCGACCCGGTCGAACATCCGCATGCCGCACAGGAGGGTGCCGACGCGGACTGGCGTGCCCGCGGCGGCGGCCTTCGCCATACCGGCGGCGAGCCCCTCCTGCACGCTCTCGACGACCTCGTTCAGCGTGAGCCCGCCCTTGACGTTCAGCTCCGGCGCGTAGCGCACCTCGCCGTAGACGACACCGTCGGCGGCCAGGTCGAGGACGTACTCCTCGGCGACCCGCCGCAGCCCCTCCTTGGTCTGCATGACGGCGAGGGTGTGCTCGAAGGTGGCTATGTAGCGGACCAGGTCGCCGGAGTTGGCGGCCTCGAAGTACCAGGCGGCCAGCTCGTCGGGGTCGGTGGTGGGCAGGGTGTGACCGACCTCGGCCGCGAGCTCGACGAGGGTGGCGGGGCGCAGGCCGCCGTCGAGGTGGTCGTGCAGGACGGCCTTGGGAAGGCGACGGATCGCGGCTTTGTCTACGCGCGTAGCAGTCATGGTGGAGCTGTCCTCGGCAGGTGGTTCGGAGTGGTCGGTCAGGCGGCGGGCTGGAGCAGGTCCCAGCGGTTTCCGTAGAGGTCCTGGAAGACGGCGACGCTGCCGTACGGCTCGTGCCGCGGCTCCTCCAGAAAGGTCACGCCGGCGGCGGTCATCCGGGCGTGGTCGCGGGCGAAGTCGTCGGTGTGCAGGAAGAAGCCGACCCGGCCGCCCGTCTGGTCGCCGACGCGGGCACGCTGGTCCTCGTCCTTGGCGCGGGCGAGCAGCAGTCCGGTGCCGCGCCCCTCCCCGCCGGGCTCCACGACGACCCAGCGGGAGCCGTCCGGGCGGGGCTCGTCCTCGACGAGCCGGAACCCGAGGGCCTCGGTGTAGAAGCGGATCGCCTCGTCGTAGTCGCCGACGACGAGGGTGACCAGGGCGACGCGTCGCATGGGGGCCTTTCGGTGGGGCTGGTTAGCGGGAGAGGTTATACGTAAAACGCCCAGGACGCCAGCCGCCCTTTCCCTCGGGCAACTCTTTCGGGGTGCGCCGACCGGAGCGCCCCGACAGGGGCGCCGGGGGTACCCCCGGCCGAAGGCTGGGGGAGGAACTGGGCGACCAGCCACGACGCACCCGCACCTGACGAACGGCCGCCCCCCCCCTGCCGTCCCCCTACCGCTCCGCTTCCCCCTGAGCGACCTCCACCCGATGGTGAAAGTCGACCATCCCGGTCGCGGAGGCGACACACGACAACCCGGCGCAGGCCACCAGCAGCACGACGACCCACGCCCCGGCCCGCCGCCGCCCGCGCGGCGCCAGCAGCGCCTCGACCCGCTGCGGCACCGGCCCGGACGCGGCGCCCGACACGAACGCCGGCCGTTCGGCGGCGGCACCCTGCCCCGCCAGCGCGGCCCGGGCGATCGCGCGGGCCGTCAGGCGCCGGTCCCCCACCGCGCTCGCCGCGGCCTCGTCCGCGGCCCGCTCCACGGCGAGCCGGACGACGTCCCGGACCCTCCGCAGCGCCGGGTGGCCGTGCGCGGCGAGCTCCGCCGCGGCGAGGAAGAAGTGGTGGCCGCCCGTGTTGTGCGCCCGCTCGTGGGCGAACAGCGCCTCCCGCTCGGCTCCGTCGAGGCTGCGCAGCATTCCGGTGGTGACGACGATCCGGTGCGGACGTCCGGGCAGCGCGTACGCGTCCGGGCACGGTGAGTCGACGACGCACAGGTCGCCCGCGGCAGGCCGGCGCCCCGCCTCCGTGCGGGCCGCGCGGAAGGCGCGGGTCTGCCGGAGCACCGACCGCGCGAGGGTCCCGAAGCACACGGCGAGGCCGCCGACCGAGATGGCCGCGAGTGGCAGGACGAACTGGTCGGAGGCGGTGCGCAGGGGCCGGACCAGCTCGCCGAGCGCCGCGAAGAACGGTAGCTCGAGGAGCCCGGTGAGGAAGAACGCACCGAGCGCGGCCAGGCAGCAGCCCGCGAGGGCGACGGCCGAGGCGGTGATCACCCAGAGCGCGGTGCCGGGCGCCAGCCGGTCGAGGGCCCGCCGGGACAGCGCCGGCAGCGCGAACGGCACCAGCAGGGGCAGGAGCAGCAGCGCGGTCATGACGGACCGGGTTGCTCGCCGGGTTCGAGCAGGGTCCGCAGAACCCGCTCGTCGTGGGGGCTGAGCTGGGCGACGAAGCGGGCGAGCACGGTCTCCCGGTCGCTGTCCCGGTCGAGTTCGGTGTGCATCCGCTTCGCGGTGAGGCCCTGTGCGTCCTGGGCGGGGACGTAGGCGTAGCCGCGCCCCTGACGGTGCCGTTCGACCACGCCCTTGTCGTGCAGCCGGGTCAGGATCGTCGTCACGGTCGTGCGGGCCAGGTCGGTGCCGAGGCTCCGCTGCACCTGTCCGGGGGTCTGGGGCGCGCCCGCGGCCCAGAGAGCGGCCATGACGCTCGCCTCCAGTTCGCCGGCGGGCCGGCGTTCGTCCTTCCCGTCGGCCATGGAAGGTTCCTCACCCCTTCTTCGTCCTCGGTCGGCAGACCGTCTACGGCAGTGTAGTCAGCCCGGCGGCGGCCGGCACCGGTGAACCCGTCATGGGGAGCCCGGCGCGCGCCGGGGAATCGTCCCGGGGTGCGCGGTACCGGAGACCTAGGACGCGGGCCCGAGGCGCGGAGCGGGCCCGGCCGGTACTTTCGCGGCCATGAAGATCACGAACCCGGCCCGTTCCTCCGAGCAGCGCAAGCGCGACGTACTCGACCGTCTGGAGCGGGAGAGGGACGTGTGGGTGGCCACGGCGGACGACTGCGGGCTGCCGTGTCTCGTCCCGCTCTGGTTCGTCTGGCACGCGGACGCGGTGTGGCTGTCCACCCGGATCACCAACGCGACCGGCCGCAATCTGCGGGACGGCGGCCGGGCCCGGCTCGCGCTCGGGGACACCCATGACGTCGTGCTGCTCGACGGCGAGGTGACCGCCTGCTCCCCGGCCGACGTGCCGGCGGCGGCTGCCGGGGCGCTGCGGGCGAAGACGGGCTGGGACCCGCGCGGGGACAGCCCGTCGTACGCGTTCTTCCGGATCCGGCCGAACGCGGTGCAGGCCTGGCAGGGGACGCGCGAGCTGCGTGGCCGGCACCTGATGCGCGGCGGGGTGTGGGCGGTCTGAGCCGTACCGTCAACCGGCCCTGGTGTGGAGGGCGTTGAGCCGGGTCAGCTCGTCCTCGGTGAGCCGGACGGCGCCGGCCGCCACGTTCTCGGCCAGGTGGTCCGGGTTGCCGGTGCCGGGGATGGCGAGGACGTGCGCGCCCTGGTGCAGGGTCCAGGCGAGGCGGATCTGGGCGGGGGTGGCGCCGTGGGCGCGGGCGACGGCGAGGACCTCGTCGTCGTGGCTCGCGGTGGCGCCGAGCGCCCCGGCGTCGCCCGCGACGGCGAAGAACGGTACGAAGGCGATGCCCCGCTCGCCGCAGATGCGCACGACCTCGTCGGTGGCCGGGTCCGCCGCGTCGAGTCCCCAGCGGTTCTGCACGCACACCACGGGGGCGATGGCCTGTGCCTCGTCGAGATGGCGTGGTTCGACGTCGGAGACGCCGAGGTGCCGGATCAGCCCCGCCTCGCGCAGTTCGGCGAGGGCGCCGAAGTGCTCGGCTATCGAGTCCTGCCGCATCCGGCGGAGGTTGACGACGTCGAGGTGGTCGCGGCCGAGCTGGCGCAGGTTCTCCTCGACGTGCCCGCGCAGCTGGTCGGGGCGGGCGGAGGTGCCCCACTCACCGGAGTAGTCCCGGTGGGGGCCGACCTTGGTGACGACGACCAGGTCGTCGGGGTACGGGGACAGTGCGGTGTTGATGAGTTCGTTGGCGGAGCGCAGGGCGGAGAAGTAGAAGGCCGCCGTGTCGATGTGGTTCACGCCGAGTTCGACGGCCTTGCGCAGGACGGCGATCGAGCGGTCGCGGTCGCTCGGGGTGCCGTGGTGGAAGGCGGCGCTGCCCGTCAGCCGCATCGCGCCGAAGCCGAGGCGGTGGACGGGCAGGTCGCCGAGTTTCCAGGTGCCGGAGGCGTCCGCGGTGATCGTTTCGGAGGTCATCGACGGAGTCTGGCACACGGTCCTGACGGAAAGGTCAGCAATAGAGGTTGCCGCCGGTCGGGACGCCGAGGATCTGGGTGAACTTCTGGTAGGCGCTGACCCGGCTCTGCACCTGCGCCGGGTTCTTGCCGTCGCACTCCAGGGAGCCGTTGATGGAGCGGATGGTCTGGCCGAAGCCGGCCTGGTTGAGCATGGCGTTGTGCCCGGTCATGGTGCCGGGACCCTTCTGGGTGTTCCAGTACCAGAGGCCGGTCTTCCAGGCCACGGCGGAGTTGTTCTGGACCTGCCAGGGGTTGTCGAGCAGGTCGATGCCGAGCGCGTCGCCCGCGGCCTTGTAGTTGAAGTTCCAGCTGAGCTGGATGGGGCCGCGCCCGTAGTAGGCGGACTGACCCGCGGGGCAGCCGTAGGACTGGCTCCAGTCGCAGTAGTGCGAGTAGTTGGCGGTGTTCTGCTCGACGATGTAGACCAGTCCGCCGGTCTCGTGGCTGACGTTGGCGAGGAAGGCGGCCGCCTCCTGCTTCCTGACGGTGTCGCTGCCGGTGTTGGCGAAGGCCGGGTAGGCGCTGAGGGCGGCGGTGAGGCCGCTGTAGCTGTAGAACGCATTCCGGTTCGGGAACATCTGGTTGAACTGCGCCTCGCTGACGACGAAGCCGGCGGCGGAGGCCGAGGGGGCCGCCTGGAGCACCAGGACGGAGCCGCCTATGGCCAGCGAGGTCAGGAGTGCGGCGATACGGCGCCTCAACACGGACCAACTCCTTTGCGGAGCACGGCCGCGCCCCTCGAAGGGGGTGCGGCCGCGGTGGGGGGTGTGAGGCACACTCAACTGCTTTGGTCTGTACCAGTCAAGGGTGTAGACCAGTCAACCGGCCGCCGAACCCCGGGCCACGGCAGCGGTCGGGCCCGGCCGCGCAGGTGCGGCCGGGCCCGGAACGTGACGGGGGATCAGCTCAGGGGCTTGGCCAGGATCGCCTTGCGGTGGCTGAACGTCTCGATGGAGTAGCGGCCGTGGTAGCTGCCCATACCGCTCTCCCCCACCCCGCCGAACGGCAGGTCGGAGACGGTGAGATGGGCGAGCGGCAGGCCGTGGCCGAGGGCGCCGGAGGACGTCTCGGCGGCGAAACGCTCCCGGGTGTCGTCGGACTCGCTGAACACGTAGAGCGCGAGGGGCTTGTCGCGGTCGTTGACGAAGCCGATCGCGCTGTCGAGGTCCGGGACGGTGACGATGGGCAGGAGAGGGCCGAAGATCTCCTCCTGCATCACGGGGGACTTCGGGTCGACGTCGGCGAGCACGGTGGGCGCGATGTACTTGGCGGCGCGGTCGGTCTCGCCGCCGACGGCCACCCGGCCCGAGCCGAGCAGTGCGCTGAGCCGGTCGAAGTGCCGCTCGTTGACGATCCGGCCGTACTCGCCGGACTCCTTGGGCTCGCTGCCGAACAGCCCCTGGACGGCCCTGGCCAGGGCGGGCTCCAGGGCCGCGGCGGTCTCCGGGTCGGTCAGGACGTAGTCGGGGGCCACGCAGGTCTGCCCGGCGTTGAGGAACTTGCCGCGCGCGAGCCGCTGCGCGACCACGGTGAGGTCGGTGTCGCGGTCGACGAACGCCGGGGACTTGCCGCCGAGTTCGAGGGCGACCGGGGTGAGGTGCTCGGCGGCGGCCCGCATGACGATACGGCCGACCACGCCGTTGCCGGTGTAGAAGATGTGGTCGAAGCGCTCGGCGAGCAGGGCCGTGGTCTCCGGGATGCCGCCCTCGACGACGGCGACCGCCTCGGTGTCGAGGTAGGCCGGGAGCAGCCGGGCCAGGACGGCCGAGGTCGCGGGGGCGAGCTCGCTGGGCTTGGCGACGACCGCGTTGCCGGCGGCCAGGGCGCCGGCCACGGGGGCGAGCAGCAGCTGGGCCGGGTAGTTCCAGGGGGCGATGACGAGGACGACGCCGAGGGGGTCGTACTGCGTCCAGGCGGTCGCGTCGTCGCCCAGGTGCTTCGGGACCGGCGCGGACTCGGGGCGCAGCCACTCCTCCAGGTGGTCGAGGGTGTGGTCGATCTCCCGGATGGTGAAGTCGATCTCCGAGCCGTAGGCCTCGCGGGTGCTCTTGCCCAGGTCCGCGTTGAGGGCCGCGGCGATCTCGTCGCCGCGCTCCGTGAGCATGGCGCGCAGCCGGCGGAGCCGGCCGATGCGCCACTCGACGGGCTTGGTGCGGCCGGTGCGGAAGGTGGCGCGCAGCCGGGCCACGATGTCGGCGGGCTGCTCGGGGGTGGGCTGGTTCACGGATGCCTCGCTGGTGGTGCGTTCGGGCCGCACGGCCCGAACGGGGTCTCGACGATCAGATGTATATTGCAACCTTTCATGGACCGAAGTAAATTCCGGCAGCCCGAAACCACTGCGTTTGACGAAGGTCACACCTGCTCAGTCGGTGAGTTCGCCCCGTCGCCGTGCGAGGTGTACTTGTTCGGGCAGGCTGCCGGTGAGCGCGATGGCCGCGTCGTACTCCGCCACCGCCTCGCGGTCCCGGCCCAGCCGGCGCAGCAGGTCGGCGCGGACGGCGTGCAGCACGTGATACCCGCTCAGCTCGAGGGCGTCGACCAGCTCCAGAGCCGCGGCCGGGCCCTGGACCTCGGCCACCGCGACCGCCCGGTTCAGCGCCACGACCGGAGTGGGGGCGACGGCCATGAGCTGGTCGTACAGCGCCAGGATCTGACCCCAGTCGGTGGCCCCGGCGCTCCGCGCGTCGCTGTGCACGGCGTTGATCGCGGCCTGGATCTGGTACGGCCCGGGGCGGTTGCGCCGCAGGCACCGCCGGACGAGTTCCTGCCCCTCCTCGATCAGCTCCCGGTCCCAGAGGCCGCGGTCCTGCTCGGGCAGCGGGACCAGTTCACCGGCTGTCGGCTGCCGGGCGGGCCGCCGGGCCTCGACGAGCAGCATCAGCGCGAGCAGCCCTGCGGCCTCGGGCTCGTCCGGCATCAGCTCGTACAGCAGCCGGCCCAGGCGCAGGGCTTCGGCGCACAGCGCGGGATCGCCGCCGTAGCCCTCGTTGAAGACGAGGTAGACGACGGCCAGGACCCCGTTCAGCCGGTCGGGGAGGTCGGCGTCCTTCGGGATCCGGTACGGGATCCCAGCGTCGCGGATCTTCGCCTTGGCGCGCACCAGGCGCTGGGCGAGGGTGGGCTCGGGGACCAGGAAGGCGCGGGCGATCCGGGCCGCGCTGAGCCCGCCGAGCAGGCGCAGGGTCAGGGCCACCCGGGACTGGAGGGCGAGGGCGGGATGGCAGCAGGTGAAGATCAGCCGGAGCCGTTCGTCGCGCACGGGGCCCTCCTCGGCCGGTGCGTCGGGCGCGTGCAGCCGGGCGGCCTCGGTGTGCCGGGCGTCCCGGGAGGACTCCCGGCGCAGCCGGTCGATCGCGCGGTTGCGGGCGGTGGTGATGATCCAGCCGGCCGGGCTCGGCGGCGTCCCGGTGCGCGGCCAGCTGTCCAGCGCGGTGGTGAAGGCGTCCTGGACCGCTTCCTCGGCGAGGTCGATGTCGCCGAGGAAGCGGACCAGAACCGAGACCGCGCGCCCGTACTCGGTACGGAACACGGCCTCGACATCGGCGGACTCCACCATCAGTGCTGGTCCACGAAGGGCCGTACCTCGATGGGGAGGGTGGTGGCGAGAGCGGCCCTGCGGCCCCACTCCAGGGCGGCGTCGAGGTCCTCGGCGCGGATCAGGCAGAGGCCGCCCAGGTACTCCTTGCCCTCGGCGTAGGGCCCGTCCGTGATCAGTACGTCGCCGTCCTTGGGCCGCAGCATCGTGGCCGTCTCCGGACCGTGCAGTCCGCCCGCGAAGACCCAGGCACCGGCGGCGCGCAGCTCGTCGTTGAACGCCTCGACGTCGCGCATGATCGTGGCGAGCGCGTCGGGCGGGGGCGGGGTGGCGTCGGCGGGCTGGACCACGCTCAGCAGGTAGTGCTTCATGACGTTCTCCTCGGTCGTCGTGGGGTGTTCTCGCCTTCTACACGAACGGCGGGCCCCCGGATCGACACCGCACTCCGGGTAACCGAAAGAATCTTCCCTATGACCATCGCCGCGCATCCGCTCGTCGCCCGCGCCCGGGAACTCGCCGACGGCCTCCTCTCCCCCGCCGCCGAGCACGTCGACCAGGAGGGCGTCCCCGCGAGCCACATCGAGGCGGTCAAGCGATCGGGCCTGCTGGGGGTGAACGCCCCGGTGGCGTACGGCGGCTCGGCGGCGCCCGCGGCCGTGGTGCGGGAGACGGCGGAGATCCTGGCCGGGGCGTGCTGCTCGACCTGGTTCGTGCAGACGCAGCACCACACTCCGGTGCTGACCCTGACCAGGTCCGATCTGCCGGTGCGGGAGCGCCTGCTGGGCCCGTTGGCCCGCGGTGAGCTGCTGTCGGGGGTGGCGTACGCGCATCTGCGGTCCTACCCGCGGGTTCCCGTGCGGGTCCGTCGGGAGGCGGGCGCATGGCTCTTCTCCGGCACCGTGCCCTGGTACACCGGCTGGGGCCTGAACGACGTGCTGCTGCTGGCCGGGGTGACCGAGGACGACGAGGCCCTGTTCGCCTTCGTGGAGGCACGGGAGCAGCCGGGCCTGCGGCCGTCGGAGCCGATGCGCCTGGCGGCGCTCACCGCGTCCCGGACGGTGTCGCTGGACCTGGACGGCCTGCTGGTCCCGGAGGAGGCGGTCGCGCTCCGGACGCCGTTCGCGCGGTGGGCGGCGGCGGACCGCCCGAAGACCCGCAACACCAACCCGGCGGTCTTCGGCATCGCGGAGGCGGCGCTGGCGCTGGTGGACGAGGAGTTCACGGCCGGCCTGCGCGGCCGCCTGGCGGAGATCCGCCGCCGGGCCTACGCGCTGGCCGACCATCCGGTGCCGGACGAGCACGCGGAGGAGCGGCTGGCGCTGCGGGCGGAGGCGTTCACGCTGATGCGTACGGCCACGACCGCGGCGGTGGTGACGGGCGGCGGCCGGGCGATGTCCCTGGACCACCGCGCCCAACGGCTGGCCAGGGAGGGGCTGTTCCTGCTGGTCCAGGGGCAGACGGGCGAGTCGCGCACGGCGCACCTGAAGGGACTCGCGGAGCGGTCCCGCCCCGGCGGCCGTTGACGGGACCGACTCGCACGCGAGTTGCGCATCGTACAGAGTGGTGCGCCAAGTAGAACGCAGCCTCTTGACCCGTCGACCCCCTTGGCTGGACCATGTTGCGTATCACTCATGTCGTTGCGCAATGCGCATCAGGAGGATGTCATGTCTCCTCGACCGCAGCCCGGCCGCGAGTTCGTCCTCACCCTGTCCTGTCCCGACCGGGCCGGTCTGGTCCACGCCGTCACCGGCTTTCTGGTCGGCCACGGCGGCAACATCCTGGAGAGCCAGCAGTTCGACGACCGGCTCCAGGACCGCTTCTTCATGCGGGTGCACTTCGACGTCCCGGACAAGGCCGTCTCCCTGGAGGATCTGCGCACCGGTTTCGCCCCGGTCGCCGAGGAGCACCGCTTCACCTGGCGGCTGACCGACGCGTCGACCCCGACCCGCACCCTCATCATGGTGTCGAAGTTCGGCCACTGCCTGAACGACCTGCTGTTCCGCCGGTCCACGGGCGCGCTCAACATCGAGATCCCGGCGATCGTCTCCAACCACCGCGACTTCGAGCCGCTGGCCCGGACCTACGGCATACCCTTCCACCACATCCCGGTGACACCCGACACCAAGGCGGAGGCGGAGGCCCGGCTGCTGCGGCTCGTCGGCGAGCTGGACGTCGACCTGGTGGTGCTCGCCCGGTACATGCAGATCCTCTCCGACGACCTGTGCAAGCAGCTCGACGGCCGGGCCATCAACATCCACCATTCCTTCCTGCCGAGCTTCAAGGGGGCCCGGCCCTACGTCCAGGCGCACCAGCGCGGCGTCAAGCTGGTGGGCGCCACGGCGCACTACGTGACGCCCGACCTGGACGAGGGCCCGATCATCGAGCAGGACGTCGTCCGGGTGAGCCACGCGCACGCCCCGGACGAGCTGGTCGCGCTGGGCCGCGACGTCGAGGCCCAGGTGCTCGCCCGCGCCGTGCGCTGGCACAGTGAGAGCCGGGTGCTGGTCAACGGCCGCTGCACGGTCGTCTTCCGCTGACACCGCGAAGGGCGGGCCGGCACCCCGGTGGGGTGCCGGCCCGCCCTTCGCGGTGCCTCACACGTATTCCACGGCCGCGTCCAGCAGCCAGTCCACCAGGTAGCCGGCGAAGGAGGAACGCACCAGTACCCAGAAGCCGGCCCTGGTCTCGTCCCGTGCGACCAGGACGACCTGGGTGCGGGCCAGCGTGGTCTGGGCGCAGCGGCCGGGGCCGAAGGCCCGGGGGTGCAGGTCCAGGGCGCAGCCGTGGGCGAGCAGGTCGCGGGCGCGCGGGCCACCGACGAGGAGGGCGGTGCGCTGGGCGGAGACGTCCGTGACGGTCACGGCGCCCGGTTCGTACCCGGCTGCCGTACGGATCCGGCTCTCCAGGTCCCGCTCGGTGCCGGGCAGGCCCACCACCAGCCATTCGTCGGGGCCGAGCCAGACCGCGGTCGTCTCCCCCGCGTGCACCACGGTGTCGGGTTCCAGAGGCAGCTGCAGTCCCAGGGCCAGTGCGACGGCGTCCGCCACCGGGCTCTTGGCGTCGAGGCGGACGTTCACCTGGGCCAGGAACGGGAGTTCGGCGAGGCGGACCGCGCCCTTGGAGGAGCGGGTCACGGCGGCCAGCCGGGGTGCGGCGTCGGCCAGGGGGCTGCGCCGGGATGCGGTCGGGGCGGTGTCAGCCATCGCGGCGGGCTCCCTCGGGGTCGTAGAGGACGGGGCTTGCGACGGTCACCGGCAGGAGCTGTCCGCCGACGGGGGCGTAGAGGCGTTCACCGATGCGGTCCCGGCCGCTCTTGACCAGGGCGAGGGCGAAGGTCCGGCCGAGTGCGGCGCTGCGGTAACTGGAGGTGACGTGGCCGAGCATCGGCACGGGCGGGGCGGGCAGTTCGCTGTCGGCGACCAGGTGCGTGCCCTCCGGGAGGAAGGCGGCAGGGTCGTCGGCGAGCAGGGCGACGAGCTGCTTGCGGTCGGGCCGGACGGTGTCGGCACGCGCGTAGGAGCGCTTGCCGATGAAGTCGGGCTTCTTCTTCGAGACCGCCCAGCCCATGCCGAGATCCTGCGGGGTGACGGTGCCGTCGGTGTCCTGGCCGACGATCGGGTAGCCCTTCTCGGCCCGCAGCACGTGCATGGTCTCGGTGCCGTACGGGGTGATGCCGTAGGGGGCGCCCGCCTCGTACAGCGCCTCCCAGAGCGCGACCGCGTGCCACGGCGACACGTTGATCTCGTAGGCGAGTTCGCCGGAGAAGCTGATCCGGCACACGCGGGCGTCGATGCCGGCGACGGTGGTCTCGCGCCAGGCCATGAACGGGAAGTCGTCGTTGGACACGGCCAGTCCGGGCGCGAGCGAGCCGAGGACGGCGCGGGACCGGGGGCCGACCAGGGCGACGGTCGCCCAGTGCTCGGTGACCGAGGTGCAGTGCACGCGCAGGTCGGGCCACTCGGTCTGCAGCCACTCCTCCATCCAGTCCAGGACGGCCGCCGCGTTGCCGGTCGTGGTGGTGACCAGGAACCGGTCGGGGGCGAGCCGGATGACCGTGCCGTCGTCGAACACCATGCCGTCCGGGCGGCACATCACGCCGTAGCGGATCATGCCGACCTTCAGGGTGCTCATCATGTTCGTGTAGAGCAGGTCCAGGAAGCGCCCGGCGTCCGGGCCCTGGACGTCGATCTTGCCGAGCGTGGAGGCGTCCATGAAGGCCACGCCCTCACGGGCGGCACGGCACTCGCGGAGCACGGCGGTCTCCATGTCCTCGCCGTCCTGCGGGTAGTACCAGGGCCGCTTCCACTGACCGACGTTCTCGAAGAGCGCGCCGTGCTCGACGTGCCAGCGGTGCAGGGCGGTGGTGCGGACCGGGTCGTGCAGCGCGCCCCGGTCGCGCCCGGCGAGGGCGGCGAAGGAGACGGGGGTGTACGGCGGCCGGAAGGTGGGCAGGCCGAGCGCCGAGACGTCGACGCCGAGGAGTTCGGCGACGACTCCGCTCGCCAGGAGGCCACCGGTCTTGCCCTGGTCGTTGGCGGTGCCGGCCGTGGTGTAGCGCTTGGTGTGCTCCACCGAGCGCAGGCCCGCGCCGGTCGCGCGGGTCAGGTCGGCCACGGTGACGTCGCGCTGGAGGTCCACGAAGCGGGGGGCCTCGCCGGGGACGGTGAAGACCGCCATGGGCGGGGTGTACGGCTGTGGGGCCACGGCGGGGAGGGCGGGGGTCTCGGCGGTGTAGCCCTCCGCCTCCACCGCGCGGGTGCCGGCCGCGGCGCCCTGTACGAGGGCCGTGGCGAGGTCGAACGCCCCGTTCGCGGCGCCCACGGCCTCCACCGCCTGACGGCAGCTGTCGGGCACGAACGTGCCGAGTGCCTCGTCGTGGCGGAGCCTGCCGCCCGCCTGGCTGAACAGGTGGGCAACGGGGTTCCAGCCGCCGGAGACGAGGAGGAGGTCGGCGGCGAACTCCCGCTGGGCGCCGGTGCCTTCGTACGGCGCGACGGTCACGGCGGTGAGACGCTCGCTGCCCGCCGTGCCGGTGACCGCGTGGCCGGGCAGCACCTCGATCCCGGCGGAGCGGGCCCGCTCGGCCCACTGGCCCGGTTCGGGCCGGGTGTCGACGATCGCGGCGATGCCGACTCCGGCCGCCGCGAGGTCGAGGGCGGCCGCGTAGGCGCTGTCGTTGGTGGTGAGGACGACGGCATGCCGGCCGGGGAGCACGGCGTACCGGTTCAGGTAGGTACGGGCCGAGGTCGCCAGCATCACGCCGGGGCGGTCGTTGTCGCCGAAGGCGAGGGAGCGTTCGTGGGCGCCGGTGGCGAGGACGACGTGCCGGGCGCGGATCCGCCAGACGCGTTCACGGGAGACGTGCGGCGGGGCGTCGGCGCCGAGGTGGGCGGTGCGGCGCTCCACGGCGAGGAGATGGTTGTCGTCGTAGTGGCCGAAGACGGTGGTGCGGGGCAGGACGCGCACCTCGGGGGCGGCTTCGAGGCGGGCTCGGGTGGCCGCGACCCAGTCGAGGTGCTCGCCGGTGCCGAGCAGGCTGCCGCCGGGCTCGGGCTGGTCGTCGGCGAGGATGACGCGGGCGCCGGTGGTGGCCGCGGCCGCCGCCGCGGCGAGGCCGGCCGGGCCGGCGCCGACGATCAGCAGGTCGCAGTGGGCGTGTACGGCGTCGTAGCGGGCCGGGTCGGGGGTGGTGGCGAGGCGGCCCTGACCGGGGAGGCTGGTCGCGACCAGGCCGTCGTGGAGTTCGACGGTGGTGGCGGGGAGCATCGGCTCGGGGAACGGGGCCTCGATCTGGACGACCGCGTTGGGTTCTTCGACGCCTGCGGAGAAGATGCCGCGGGGGCGGCCGAGCTTGATGCTGGTGGCGGCTTGGATGATGCCGTTGGCGAGGAGGGCGGAGGCGAGGGTGTCGCCTCGGTAGCCCTGGTACCGGGTGCCGTCGAAGGTGAAGGTGAGGGGGGTGGTGCGGTCGATTCGGCCGCCGGTGGGGGTGCGGTAGGGGTGGTCGCCCCCGCCGCCCCTGCCCGTCCCGTCCTGAAGGGGCGCCGCCCCTTCGACCCCGCTGGGGGCTGCGCCCCCAGGCCCCCCTTCGGCCTGAACGGCCTCGTCCTCAAACGCCGGACGGGCTGGGAGGGGCGGAGTCGGCTGCGAAGGCCCCGCCTGACGGGCTGATGGTGTCGGACGCGGCTCACCCGTCCTGTACACCGTCAGGATCTCGTTCGTCGACGTGTCGCGGACCGCGTTGAACCAACGCCGGCAGCCTGCCGCGTGGCTCCAGCGCTCCGCGAACGGGCCCTTCGGGTTGGTGCGGAAGAAGAGGTAGCGGGCCCACTGCTCGTCGGTGAGGGAGGCCGGGTCCTCGGGGTAGGGGACGTGGGCCTGGCCGCCGTAGTGGAACTCGGTCTCGTCGCGGGGCCCGCACCACGGGCAGGGGATGAGCAGCATGGTTGGGCTCCCTAGTGGGCCACCGCGGCCGCGCCGTGCTCGTCGACGAGCGCGCCGGTGGTGAAACGGTCGAGCGAGAAGGGGGCGTTGAGGTGGTGAGGGCTGTCGTGGGCGATGGTGTGGGCGTAGACCCAGCCGACGCCTGGCGTGGCCTTGAAACCGCCGGTTCCCCAGCCGCAGTTGAGGTACAGGTTGTCCACCGGGGTGAGGCCGACGATGGGCGACGCGTCGGGGCTGACGTCGACGATGCCGCCCCAGGTGCGCAGCACGTGGGCGCGCGCGAAGACCGGGAAGAGTTCGAGGGCCGCCGCCATCTGCTCCTCGATGATGTGGAACGCGCCGCGCTGCGTGTAGGAGTTGTACGCGTCGATGCCGGCGCCCATCACCAGCTCGCCCTTGTGCGCCTGGCTGACGTACACGTGCACCGCGTTGGACATGACGACGGTGGGGTGGACGGGCTCCAGGAGTTCGGAGACCAGGGCCTGGAGCGGGTGGCTCTGGAGGGGGAGTTCGATGCCCGCCATGGCGGCCAGGACCGAGGTGTGGCCGGCCGAGCAGAGGGCCACCTTGCCTGCCGCGATCGGGCCGAGGGTCGTCTGCACGCCGACGACCCGGCCGCCCACCACGTCCAGCCCGGTGACCTCGCAGTTCTGGATGATGTCGATGCCGGCCGCGTCCGCGGAGCGGGCGAAGCCCCAGGCGACGTAGTCGTGCTTGGCGATGCCGGCGCGGGGCTGGTAGGTGCCGCCGAGGACCGGGTAGCGCACGTCGGGTGAGGTGTTGACGATCGGGCAGACCTCTTTGACCCCGTCGGCGTCGAGCCACTCGGCGTCGACGCCGTTGAGGCGGTTGGCCTCGACCCGGCGGACGCTGTCGCGAACGTCCTGGAGGCTGTGGGCGAGGTTCAGGACGCCGCGCTGGGAGAAGAGGATCGGGTAGTCGAGTTCCTCCTCCAGTCCCTCCCAGAGTTTCAGCGCGTGTTCGTAGATGCCGGCGCTCTCGTCCCACAGGTAGTTGGAGCGGATGATCGTGGTGTTGCGGGCCATGTTCCCGCCCGCGAGCCAGCCCTTCTCCAGGACGGCCACGTTGGTGATGCCGTGGTTCTTGGCCAGGTAGTGGGCGGTGGCGAGGCCGTGCCCGCCGCCGCCGACGATGACGACGTCGTACGACCGCCTGGGTTCGGGTGTGCGCCAGAGGAACTCCGGGTGGTCGGGGAGGTCGGCGCCTGGGGGTCCCCCCACGCCCGCAGGGCGTAGGGGGCGGGTGCGGGGGCTCATCGGACGGCTCCGTCGTGCGAGAGGTGCGGGTAGAGCGGGTGTTCGGCAGCGAGCGCCTCGGTGCGGGCGCGCAGGGCGGCGATGTCCGGCTCGGGCTGGAGGGCGAGCGCGATGACGTCGGCCACCTCGGCGAAGTCCTCCGCCCTGAAGCCCCTGGTGGCCAGTGCGGGGGTGCCGATGCGCAGGCCGGAGGTGACCATCGGCGGCCGCGGGTCGAAAGGGACGGCGTTTCGGTTGACGGTGATGCCGATCTCGTGGAGGAGGTCCTCCGCCTGGCGGCCGTCGAGCGGGGACTCCCGCAGATCGACCAGGACGAGGTGGACGTCCGTGCCGCCGGTCAGCACCTGCACACCGGCCGCGGCCGCGTCGGGGCGGGTCAGGCGCTCGGCGAGGATGCGGGCCCCGGCCAGGGTGCGAGCCTGACGTTCGGCGAACTCGGGTGACGCGGCGACCTTGAAGGAGACGGCCTTCGCCGCGATGACGTGCTCCAGCGGGCCGCCCTGCATCCCCGGGAACACCGCCGAGTTGATCTTCTTGGCGAGGTCGGCGTCGTTGGTGAGGACGACTCCGCCGCGGGGGCCGCCGAGGGTCTTGTGCGTGGTCGTGGTGACCACGTGGGCGTGCGGGACGGGGCTCGGGTGCAGCCCCGCCGCCACCAGGCCCGCGAAGTGCGCCATGTCGACCATGAGCAGGGCGCCCACCTCGTCGGCGATCCGCCGGAAGGCCGCGAAGTCGAGCTGCCTCGGGTACGCCGACCAGCCCGCGATGATCATCTTCGGGCGGTGTTCCTTGGCGAGTCGCTCCACCTCGTCCAGGTCCACGAGGTTGTCGGTCTCGGAGACGTGGTAGGGCACGCCGTTGAGCATCTTGCCGCTGTAGTTGAGGCGCATGCCGTGGGTGAGGTGGCCGCCGTGCGCGAGGTCGAGGCCGAGGATCGTGTCGCCGGGCTGGAGCAGCGCGAAGAAGACGGCGGTGTTGGCCTGGGCTCCCGAGTGCGGCTGCACGTTGGCGAACCCCGCCCCGAAGAGCGACTTGACCCGTTCGATCGCCAACCGCTCGGTGACGTCCACGTGTTCGCAGCCCCCGTAGTAGCGGCGGCCGGGATAGCCCTCGGCGTACTTGTTCGTGGCGACCGAACCCTGCGCCTCCATCACGGCGACGGGCGCGAAGTTCTCGGAGGCGATCATCTCCAGGGTGGACTGCTGCCGCTCCAGCTCGGCACGGAGCGCGGCATGGACCTCGGGGTCCAGCTCGGCCAGGGGCATGTTGAGCGCGTTCATACGGGTTCCGCGATCCTTTCAACGACCTTGGCGAGGCGCCCCGTAAGGGGCGCGGGGCTGTACTGATATGCGGCTACCGCCGCATGGGCGCGACCAGCCACGACGAGCCCGCAGTCGAACAACGACGCCACCCGGATCCGTCACCCACGGAGACGACTCATCCCCGGGTCGAACAACGGCTCCTCGGCCACCACCGCGTCCACGCGCTGGTCGAAGTACCCGATCTGCACGCCGGTCCCGGGCACCGCCAGCTCCACCGGCAACCACGCGTAAGCGATCCCCTTGCCGATCGTGTAGCCGTACGCCGCGCTGGTCACGTAACCCACCGCACGCTCACCGTCGTACACCGGCTCCTTGCCCATCACGACCGCCCGCGGGTCGTCGACGGTGAGGCAGCTCAGCCGGCGCCGCACATCCGCCTTGCGCCGCTCCAGCGCGGTCTTTCCGACGAAGTCGCCCTTGTCGAGCCTGACCGCGAAGCCGACGCCGGCCTCGTAGGGGTCGTGCTCGTAGGTCATGTCGGTGCCGAAGGAGCGGTAGCCCTTCTCCAGCCGGAGGCTGTTGAAAGCGCCGCGGCCGGCGATGATCCCGCCGAGGGGCTCGGCCGCCTGCCAGAGGGTGTCCCAGAGCTTCTGCCCCTGGTCGGCGGTGGTGTACAGCTCCCAGCCGAGTTCGCCGACGTACGACAGCCGCATCGCCGTGACCGGCACCGAACCGATGTAGGCGCGCTTGGCGCGGAAGTACTTGAGGCCCTCGTTGGAGAAGTCCTCGTCGGTGAGCGGCTGGAGGACCTCGCGGGCGAGGGGGCCCCACAGGCCGATGCAGCAGGTGCCGGGGGTGATGTCGCGGACCTGGACCCTGCCTCCCCCAGCTACCGCTGGGCGGTGCCCCCAGGCAGGGAGGTGGCGGGTGAACCAGTCGAGGTCGAGGTTGCCGTTGGCGCCGACCTGGAAGAGGTCGCGGGCGAGGCGGGCGACCGTGATGTCGCTGCGGATGCCGCCGTCGTGGTCGAGGAGCAGCGTGTACGTCACCGAGCCGACGGACTTGGCGACCTTGCCGGTGACCAGGCCCTCCAGGAAGTCGGCGGCGCCGGGGCCACTGACCTCCAGGCGCTTGAGCGCGGTCATGTCGTACATCGCGACGGTCTCGCGGGTGACCTGGGCCTCGGCGCCGACGATCGGCGACCAGTAGCGGGCGGCCCAGTCGTTGGGGGTGGGGATCGAACGGTCTTCGAGAAGGCCCGCGTTGGCCTCGTACCACTGGGGGCGCTCCCAGCCGTTCGCCTCCAGGAAGAACGCGCCGTGTTCCCGCTGGCGGGCGTGGAAGGGGCTGGTGCGGATCGGGCGCGGTTTCCCGGACGGCTGGAGGGGGTGGAGGATGTCGTAGACCTCGACGAAGTTCTGGCAGTCGCGGGCCAGGACGTACTCCGGGGCGAGCTGGTGGGGCTCGAAGCGGTTGACGTCGCACTCGTGGAGGTCGAAGGACGAGCAGTGGCCGTCGACCAGCCATTCGGCGACCGCGCGGCCGACGCCGGCGGAGTGGGTGACCCAGACGGCCTCGGCGACCCAGAAGCCCTTGACGTCCGGGGACTCGCCGAGCAGCGGGTAGCCGTCGGTGGTGAAGGAGAACAGGCCGTTGATGCCCTCCTCGACCTTGGCCTCGCGGGTTGCGGGGAGGAGGGACCGGGTCTCGGTCCAGGCGTCCTCGAAGTCCTCCTCGGTGAACTTCAGGACAGACGGCATCTGGTCGGCCTCGTCGACGGAGAGGATGTCGTCGGCGGAGACCGGCATCGGGCGGTGGCCGTAGTAGCCGATGCCGATGGTGTCGAAGCGGTCCCGGTAGTAGAGGTCGGCGTCCTGGTGGCGCAGGATCGGGCGGACGGCCTCCTCGGTCTGGCCGGCCAGGGCGGGGACGGGGCCGGTCCAGGCGAGTTGGTGGGCGAGCGGCGTGAGGGGCAGGTTCATGCCGACCATGCGGGCGATCTTCGGGCCCCAGATGCCGGCGCAGCAGACGACGATGTCGGCGGGGATCTCGCCCTGGTCGGTCACCACCGCGGTGACGGCGCCTTCGCTCTGGCGGACGTCGAGGACCTCGTGGCGGGCGAGGAAGCGGACGCCGCGTTCGGTGGCCCGGCGGATCTGGGCCTCGACGGCGAGGACGGCCTTGGCGAGGCCGTCGGTGGGGACGAGGAGGCCGCCGAGGACCCGGTCGGGGTTGACCAGCGGGTGCTGCTCGACGCACTCCTCGGGGGTGAGGAGCCGCGCCTCGATGCCCCAGGACGTGATCCAGCCGTGCCGGCGGTGGAGTTCGGTGAGGCGCTCGGGGGTGGTGGCCACTTCGAGGCCGCCGACCTGGAGGAAGCAGGGCTTGCCGTCGACGTCGAGGGAGCAGAACTTCTCGACGGTGTAGCGGGCCAGCTCCGTCATGGTCTTCGAGGGGTTCGTCTGGAAGACCAGGCCGGGAGCGTGTGAGGAGGAGCCGCCGGTGGCCGGGAGGGGGCCCTGGTCGACCACGGTCACCTCGGTCCAGCCGCGTGCGGAGATCTCGTCCGCGAGGGCCGCCCCCACGACACCCGCTCCGATGATGACCACTCGGGGTCCCGCCATCGCCCAACCTCCGAACTTGAGACCGGTGCAGTTGCTTTGTGCGCAACGTGATTCAGGCTGCGCAACTCAATGTGCCCCCCTCGACGAGGGGTGTCAAGGGGGTGGCGACCCTGCGGAACAGCCCGCGGAACAGCACCGGGAGCAGCCCCGGCGGCGGCCCTCACGACGGCCGGAAAACGGCAACGCCCGGCGGGCGGCGCGCACAGCTGCGCACCGCCCGCCGGGCGTCCCGGAACGACCCTTTTGACGGCCCTCGCTACTTCAGCCAGGCCTTCACCTTGTCGGGGTTGGCGTCGACCCACTTCTTCGCCGCCGCGTCGTCCGACATCTTGTCCACCGCGATGTACTTGGCCACGGTGTTCTGGTCGTCGTTGGTCCAGTTGAACTTCTTCACCAGGTCGTACGCCGGGCTGCCCGACTTGGCGAAGCTCGCGCTGACGATCTTGTCCAGGTCGTAGACGGGATAGTCGCAGGCCACCTTCGCCGCGTCGGCGTCGCAGCCCGTCGTGTACTTGGGCAGGTCCACCTTGACCAGCGGCACCTCGGACAGGAACCACTGCGGTTCGTAGAAGTAGCCGATCAGCCACTGCTTGTTCTTCTCGGCCGTTCTGAAGGCCTGGATGAGCGCGGTCTCGCTGCCCGCGTACACCACCTTGAAGTCCAGCTTCAGGTTCTTCACCAGTGCGGCGTCGTTGGTGACGTACGACGGGTCGCCGTCGAGCAGCTGGCCCTTGCCGCCGGACTCGGAGGTCTTGAACTGGGCCGCGTACTTGTTGAGGTTCTCCCAGTTCGTGATGTCGGGGTGCGCCTTGGCCAGCCACGGCGGCACGTACCAGCCGATGATGCCCTTGTTGCCGGTGGAGCCGGCCTCGACGGCCGTCTTCTGCCCGGTGATGTACTTCTTCTTCAGATCGTCGTGGCCCCAGTTCTCCAGGACGGCGTCGACCTCGCCGGTCCCGAAGCCCTGCCAGGCGATCTCCTCCTTCAGGTCCTTCTTGTTGACCGTACAGCCGAGGTCGTGCTGCGCGACGTACGCGACGACCGCCGCGTCCGCCTCGTAGCCCACCCAGGGGTTGACGGCCAGGTTGAAGGTGCCGCACTTGCCGCCCGAGGACGTCGAGCCGGCGGAACTGCTGTCCCCGACCTTCGCCCCGCCGCAGGCGGTGAGGGTGAGGCCGAGGACGGCCAGGCCGGCCGCGCCGGCTCGCCAGTGTTGTGCCATGGTGTCGAGCTCCTTATGCCCTGGTGCGTCGTGCCGCAGCCTGAGTGATCCGGTCGAACATGACTCCGAGCAGTACGATGGCGAGCCCCGCCGCCAGCCCCTTGCCGTACAGCTCGCCCTGCGAGAAACCGGCCACGACGTCGTAGCCGAGGGCGCCGGCCCCTACCAGGCCGCCCACCACAACCATCGACAGCACGTAGATCAGGCCCTGGTTGGTCGCGAGGGTCAGGGCGCTGCGTGCCATCGGCAGCTGGACCTTGGTGATGATCTGCCAGGTGTTGCACCCGGCCGAGGTGGCCGCTTCCACGGTGGGCGCGGACACGTTCCGCACCCCGTCCGCGATGATCTTGACGGCGACGGGTGCCGCGTAGACGACGGCCGCGACGATCGCCGTGAAGCGGGTGGCGCCGAAGAGCGCCAGGAACGGTACGAGATAGACGAACGGCGGCATGACCTGTGCCGCGTCCAGGGTGGGCCGGATCAGCCGGTCCACCAGCATGCTGCGGCCCATCCACACGCCGAAGACCACGCCGACCAGCATCACCAGGACGGTGGCCACGGCGGTGGAGGCGAGGGTGGTCATGCTGTCCGACCACAGGCCCGTGCCGACCAGCAGCCCGACGCACACGGCCGCCGTCACCCCGGCCCGCCAGCCGCCGAGGACCGCGCCGAGCCCGACCAGGACGGCGCCGACCAGCCACCACGGAGAGTCGGTGAGCAGGGTCTGGAAGGGGTTGAGCAGGCCGTTGGTGAGGGCGTCCCGCAGGGCGTTGGTGAGGCCCGAGAGGTGGTCCTGCATCCAGGTGGTCGCGGTGTCGGCCGCGCTCGCGATGTGGCTGCCCACGGTGCCGTCGCCGGGGAACTCGGCCGCCCAGACGTAGGTGTGGGAGAGGTAGGCCAGGACGACGGCGGCGACCCCGCCCGCTCCGAGCAGCGGACGGCGCCACTTGAGGAACCGCCCGTCCGTGCGGCGGGTCTCGGTGCGGGCGGCGGCCGCGGTAGTGACCCGGTCGAGCACGATGGCCATGACGACGATGGCGAGGCCGGCGTTGAAGGCGGTGCCGACGTCGAGGGACTGGAGGGCCTGGACGACGGTCTTGCCGAGGCCGGGCGCGTCGATCAGGGCGGCGATGGTGACCATGGCCAGGGCGGCCATGATGGTCTGGTTGACGCCCATGACGACGGTGCGCTTCGACATCGGGAGCAGCACCTTCACCAGTTGCTGGGTGCGGGTGGTGCCGAGCGAGTCGGCGGCCTCCACCGTGGTCTCGGGGACGGAGCGGATGGCGTGCGCGGTGATGCGGATGGCGGGCGGGGCCGCGTAGATCACGGTGGTGATGACGGCGGAGGCGCCGCCGATGAGGAAGATCAGGGTCAGCGGGGCGAGGTAGACGAAGGTCGGCATCGTCTGCATGAAGTCCAGGAAGGGCGTCATGATCCGGTTGAACCGGTCGGAGAGCCCCGCCCAGACCCCGAGCGGGATGCCGATGAGCAGCGCCACCAGGACCGCCGACAGGGTCAGCGCCAGGGTGTCCATGCTCTCCTGCCACAGGCCCTGGAGCCCGAAGAAGGTGAACCCGGCGACGGCCAGCAGGGCGACCCGCCAGTTGCCCACCGCCCAGGAGACGTACCCGACGAGTCCGACGACGCCGAGCCAGCCGATCTGCGGGACCGGGCGGCCGTCGGTGGGCTGGGAGATCAGCGACTGGACGAAGGTGACCAGGTTGTCGATGACCAGCCGGATCTCGTTGAAGAAGTACAGGAAGACCGGGTTGGAGTTCCGGTTGGCGCCGATGCTGTCGTTGACGTCGTTCAGCCAGCGGTGCAGCCCGGTGAGGTCGGCGGCGGCCAGGGTCAGCGTCTGCCGGCCCCGGAACGCGGCGAAGAGCACCAGCCAGACGACCAGGATCGCCGCCACCACCATCGGGCGGCTGACCTTCTTGCGTATCGTCGCGACCGGCGCGGTCGCGTCGGCGACGGCGGCCATCAGGCGCCGCCCTCCTGCCCGGCGACGACCGCGAGGATCTCCTCGTCGCCGACGATGCCGAGCAGCTTGCCGTTCTCGACGACCTTGACCGGCTTGTCGGCGGCGAGCACCGCCCGGGTCGCCTCGCGTACGACGACGTCCGGGCCCAGCTCGGGTCCGTCCAGGGCGTCGTCGGGCTCGGCGGGCCGCATGATCCAGCGCAGGGTGAGGACGTCGCCGCGCGGCACGTCCTTGACGAAGTCCCGTACATAGTCGTCCGCCGGGGCCCCGACGAGTTCGTCGCCGGTGCCGCACTGGACCATCTTGCCGTCCCGCATGATCAGGATGCGGTCGCCGAGCTTGAGCGCCTCGGAGAGGTCGTGGGTGATGAACACCATCGTCTTGCCGACCTCGTGGTGCAGCCGGATGACCTCGCTCTGCATGTCGCGCCGGATCAGCGGGTCGAGCGCGGAGAACGGTTCGTCGAAGAAGAGGACGTCGGGGTCGCCGGCCAGCGCCCTGGCCAGGCCCACGCGCTGCTGCATACCGCCGGAGAGCTGGTCGGGGTAGGAGTTCTCGTAGCCGGCGAGGCCGACCAGCTCGACGGTCTCCATCGCGCGTTTCATGCGGTCGGCCTTGCCCATGCCCCGGATCTCCAGGCCGAACGCCACGTTGTCCACGACCTTGCGGTGCGGCAGCAGCCCGAAGTGCTGGAAGACCATGGAGAACTTGCTGCGCCGCAGCTCCCGCAGCCGCCGGGGGTCGGCGTCCCGGATGTCCTCGCCCTCGAAGACGATCTCGCCGGCGGTGGGTTCGATCAGCCGGGTCAGACATCGCACCAGGGTGGACTTGCCGGAACCGGACAGGCCCATGACGACGAAGACCTCGCCGGGCGACACCTCGAAGTCGACGTCCCGCACGGCGGCGGTGCAGCCGGTGCGGTCCATCAGCTCGCGGCGGGTGAGCCCGCAGAGCTCCTCGGAGCCCGGCACCTCGTCGGCCTTGGGCCCGAACACCTTCCACAGCCGGCGCACGGAGATGACCGGGGTGCGGTCCCGGGGTTCCTCGGACGTGTCGCGCCGCTGCGACGCCTCGGTCTGGGCTGGGGGCATGGTGGGGACCTCTCTTCGGCGTCAGCCGCGGAACCAGTGCTGCGGCCGGGGTTGGATGTTCTGCCAGACGTGCTTGGGCTCTCGGTACTCGTCCAGGCCGGTCGGTCCCAGCTCGCGGCCCACGCCCGAGTGCCCGAAGCCACCCCATTCCGCCTGCGGCACATAGGGGTGGTAGTCGTTGATCCACACGGTGCCGTGGCGCAGCCTGCGGGCGACCCGCTGGGCCTTGCCCGCGTCCTGCGTCCAGACGGCTCCGGCGAGGCCGTACTCCGTGTCGTTGGCGATGCGGACGGCGTCGTCCTCGTCGTGGAAGCGCTCCACGGTGAGCACGGGGCCGAAGGACTCCTCGTGCACCACGCGCATGTCCTGGCGGCACTCGTCGAGGACGGTGGGCGGGTAGTAGAAGCCGTTCGCGAGCGCGGGGTCGTCGGGGCGCGTGCCGCCGCAGCGCAGTACGGCGCCCTCGGCGAGGCCCGCGGCGACGTACGCCTCGACCTTCTCGCGGTGCCGCGCGGAGATCAGCGCGCCGGTCTCGGCCTCGGGGTCGAAGGGGCCGCCGAGCCGGATGAGGCGGGCCCGGCGGACGACCTCGTCGACGAAGGCGTCGTGGATCGAGTCCTCGACGATCAGCCGCGCCCCGGCCGAGCAGACCTGCCCCGAGTGCAGGAAGACGGCGGTGAGCGCGAAGTCGACGGCCGTGTCGAAGTCGGCGTCCGCGAAGACCACGTTGGGGTTCTTGCCGCCGAGTTCGAGGGCGACCTTCTTCACGGTCGCCGCAGCGGTGGCCATGATCCGCTTGCCGGTCTCCAGGCCGCCGGTGAAGGACACCATGTCGACGGCGGAGTCCTCGGCGAGCGCGGCGCCGGCCTCGGGCCCCGCGCCGAGCACGAGGTTGCCGACACCGGGCGGGAGTCCCGCCTCCTCCAGCGCCTTCAGCAGCAGGATCGCGGTGGAGGGGGTCAGCTCGCTGGGCTTCAGGACGAACGTGTTGCCCGCGACCAGGGCGGGCGCGACCTTCCAACTGGCCTGCAGCAGCGGGTAGTTCCAGGGGGTGATCAGTCCGCAGACGCCGACGGGTTCGTAGCTGACCCGGCTGAGCGCGTCGTCGCGGCCGGTGTCGATCACCCGTCCTGCGCTGGTGCCGGCGATGCCGCCGTAGTAGCGGAGGCAGGAGACGACGTCGGCGATGTCGTACTCGCTCTCCACCAGGCGCTTGCCGGTGTCCAGGGACTCGGCGCGGGCGAACTCCTTGGCGTCGCGCTCGATGATGTCGGCGGTGCGCAGGAGCAGGGCGCCGCGCTCGCGCTCGGGGGTGTGCGGCCAGGGACCCTCGTCGAACGCGCGGCGGGCGGCGGCGATCGCGGCCTCCGTGTCGGGGCGGGTCGCCTCGGCGACCGTCGCGACGAGGGTGCCGTCCGCCGGACAGCGGATCTCGCGGTGGCCGCCGGCCATCGCCGCGCGCCATTTCCCATCCACATAAAGATCTGCCACGGCCGCGCCCTTCGAGCCCGAATTCGTTGCGCATTGTGCATTGGATTGCTTTTGGTGGAACACCCTGACCGAATGTACTGACACCCGTCAAGGGCTCCGCGTATCCCGATTCGGCCGCGAAAACGCGACCCCCGGGGGTGGGTCAGCCGCCCAGCCGGTCCAGCAGCGCGCGGCGCCACCGCTCCGTCTCGGCGACCTGGTTGAAGGTGAACAGATGGAGGCCCGCCACGCCCGCCGACGGCGCGGTGAACGCCGCCCCGCCGCGGGTGAGCAACCGCTCCGGGTGGTATCCGCCGGGTGTGGCGAAACGCAGGAACCAGGAGGCGTGTCCGGTGAGGAAGCGGGTCGACTCCCCCACCCCGATCTTCGTCGCCATGGACAGCAGCTTGGCCCGCTGGACGGGCCCGGCGACGCCGAGGTACACGGGCAGGGTGACGTCCCGTCGCCGGATCCGGGTGAGCCAGTCGGCGAGCACGCGCGCGTCGAAGCAGAGGTTGCTGACGATGTAGGTGGCGTGCGCCCGCTTGTCCCACATCGCCTGGATGGTGAGGTCGTCATGGATGAGGGGATGGCTCTCCGGGTAGCCGGTGATCCCGGTTTCCCCGAAGGGTCTGCCCAGTTCGGTCAGACGGCGCAGCACCGGCAGCGCTCCCTCGTAGGTCCCGGCGGGCGGATCGGCGTCGCCCGCCGGGACGAAGAGGTCGTCGACGCCCGCCGCGCGCAGCCGCTCGGTGACGTCCTTCAGGTGGGTGTCGTCACGCAGCAGCCGTGCCGGGACGTGCGGGACGACCCGGTAGCCGTGCGCCGTGAGCCGCTCGGTGAGGTCGAGGGTCGGTTCCAGGCCCTTGACCGGCGACGCCGTGACCGCGACCACGACGTCGCGGGGCACATGGGCGAGGACCTTGTCCTCGGCCGCCCGGGCGGGCAGCACCTCGTAGCGGACACGGGCGAGCAGCGCCCGCAGCGCCTCGGCGCCCATGGCGGGCTACCCGGCCTGCTTCTGGGCGTCGCGGAGCCGGTAGTACACGGCCTTGGAGGGCGGCAGGGGCTCCTTGCCGAGGATGAGGTCGGCCGCCTTCTCGGCGATCATCATCACCGGGGCGTAGATGTTGCCGTTGGTGACGTACGGCATCACCGAGGCGTCCACCACCCGCAGGCCCTCCACGCCGTGCACCCGCATGCTCGCCGGGTCGACGACCGACATCTCGTCGGTGCCCATCTTGCAGGTGCAGGACGGGTGCAGGGCGGTCTCACCGTCCTTGGCGACCCAGTCGAGGATCTCCTCGTCGGTCGCCACGGACGGGCCGGGTGAGATCTCCCCGTCGTTGTAGGGGGCGAGGGCGGGCTGGTCGAGGAGGTTGCGGGCGACCCTGACCGCCTCGACCCACTCGCGGCGGTCCTGCTCGGTGGAGAGGTAGTTGAAGCGCAGAGCCGGGTGTTCGCGCGGGTCCCTGCTCCTGATCTTCACCGAGCCGAGGGCGTCGGAGTACATGGGGCCGACGTGGACCTGGTAGCCGTGACCGCCGGCCGGCACCGAGCCGTCGTAGCGGACCGCGATGGGCAGGAAGTGGAACATCAGGTTGGGGTAGTCCACGTCGTCGTTGCTGCGGCAGAAGCCGCCGGCCTCGAAGTGGTTCGTCGCGGCCGGCCCCTTGCGGAAGAGCCACTGGAGGCCGATGAAGGGGGCCCGCCACTTGGCGAGGTACGGCTGGACGGAGACGGGCTGCTTGCAGGCGTACTGGATGTACACCTCAAGGTGGTCCTGGAGGTTCTCGCCGACGCCGGGCAGGTCGTGGACGACGTCGATGCCGAGGGCGGCGAGTTCCTCCGCGTTTCCGATGCCGGAGAGCTGGAGCAGCTGCGGGGAGTTGATCGCGCCGCCGCAGAGGATGACCTCCTTGGCCCGGACCTGCTGGAGGGCGCCCTTGCCGCGCTGGAACTCGACGCCGACCGCCTTCTTGCCCTCGAAGAGGACGCGGGTGACCAGGGCGCGGGTCTTCACGGTGAGGTTGGGGCGCTTCCGAGCGGGTTTGAGGTACGCCTTGGACGCCGACAGGCGCCGGCCGCGGTGGACGTTGCGGTCGAACTTGGCGAAGCCCTCCTGCCGGTAGCCGTTGACGTCGTCGGTCGGCGCGTACCCGGCCTCCTCGGTGGCCTGGAGGAAGGCGGAGAACAAGGGGTTGGTGGCGGGGCCGCGTTCCAGGACCAGGGGGCCGTCGTGGCCGCGGAACTCGTCGTCCGGGTCGGCGGCGAGGCAGTTCTCCATCCGGCGGAAGTACGGCAGGCAGTGCGCGTAGTCCCAGCTCTCCATCCCGGCGTCGGCGGCCCAGCGCTCGTAGTCCATGGGGTTGCCGCGCTGGAAGATCATGCCGTTGATGCTGCTGGAGCCGCCGAGCACCTTGCCGCGGGCGTGGTAGATGCGGCGGCCGCCCATGTGGGGCTCGGGCTCGGACTCGTACTTCCAGTCGTAGAACCGGCTGCCGATGGGGTACGTCAACGCCGCCGGCATGTGGATGAAGACGTCCCACGGGTAGTCGGGGCGGCCTGCCTCCAGCACCAGCACCCGGTTGCCCGGGTCGGCGGAGAGCCGGTTCGCCAGTGCGCTGCCGGCCGAGCCGCCGCCGACGATGACGAAGTCGTACTGCAAGGGAGCCATGGTGCCTCGTCTCACTCGCGCCGTCGATTGCGCGGCATGCTAGTACGGGTATCGCTATACGCACCAGGTTGCGAACAACGCAACTTGTAAGATCTTTGTTCACATCGCGTTACTTGGAGAGCGTTGTTTACTGCGCGTATAGTTTCGCTATGAGCAACTTCAGTCCGGATACCGAAACGAACGGCTCATCTTCTGGTGGCGTGCAGTCCGTCGACCGCGCCATCAGCGTCCTGGAGATCCTGGCCCAGCGCGGCGAGGCGGGGGTCAGCGAGGTGGCCGCCGAGATCGATGTTCACAAGTCGACCGCGTTCCGTCTGCTCGGCGCCCTGGAGGCGCGCGGTCTCGTGGAGCAGTCGGGCGAGCGGGGCAAGTACTCGCTCGGCTTCGGCATCGTACGCCTGGCAGGTGCCGTGACGGGACGCATCGACGTCACCCAGCAGGGCCGGGCGGTGTGCGAGCGGCTGGCCGACGAGATCGGCGAGACGGTCAACATCGCGGTGATGCAGGAGCACTACGCGATCAACCTCTACCAGGTGCGCGGCACGGCCGCCGTCACCGCGCACAACTGGGTCGGCCAGCTGACCCCGCTGCACGCCACCTCCAGCGGCAAGATCATGCTCGCCCACCGGCCCGCCGCGGAGCGCGCCGCGCTGATCGCGGACGGGGGTCTGAAGAAGCTCACCCCGCACACCATCTCCTCGAAGGCGAAGCTGGAGAAGAACCTCGCCGAGGCCCGGGAGCGCGGTTACGCCTGGACGCTGGAGGAGCTGGAGATCGGGCTGCACGCGATGGCCGCGCCGATCCGCGACCGGGACGGGGTGGTCATCGCGTCGATCAGCGCGTCCGGGCCGTCCTACCGGTTCACCGAGGAGCGCATGCACGAGCTGGCCCCGGTGCTGGTCAAGGGCGCGGAGGAGATCAGCCACCGCATGGGGTACCTGGGCTGAGCCCCCGCAGCACGCCGTGCGGCCCGCGTCCGCCCCTCGCGCGCGGGCCACGGGCGTCACTCCGGCTGCCGGGTGCCGAGCCGTTCGTGGACCCAGTCGTGGAAGGCGCCGATGTGGTGCTCGCTGGGCACCAGCACCCCGCCCTTCGCGTACAGCCGTGAGCTCATGCCGGGCTGCGTGCGCTCGCAGGCCTCGAAGTCCTGGCGGTTGACCCGGTCGAAGAGCTCCACGGACCGGCTGACGTCCTTGCCGCTCTCGACGACGTGCGGGAGGTAGAGCCAGTCGCACTCGACGATTGTGCGGTCGACGGCCACCGGGTACATGCGGTGGAAGATCACATGGTCCGGCACCAGGTTGATGAACACCTGCGGTTTGACGGTGATCGCGTAGTACCGCCGGTCCTGGTCCGCCGACACCCCCGGAATGCGGTCGAGTCCCTCGGAGCCGTCGACGGTGAAGCCCTGGACCTCCGCACCGAACTCGGCGCCGTGGCCGACGTAGTACTGGGCCGCGTATCCGTCGGCGAACTCGGGCAGCACCTCGGTGAGTTCGGGGTGGATGGTGGCGCAGTGGTAGCACTCCATGAAGTTCTCGATGATGAGCTTCCAGTTGGCCTTGACGTCGTAGACGATCCGCCTGCCGACCGAAAGGTCCTCGATGCCGTAGCGCTCGATCGACTCGACGTCGCCCAGCCGCTCGACGGCCGCCCCGATCACGTCCTCCTCGAAGGACGGCGGGTTCTCCGCGAGGCAGACCCACACATAGCCGAGCCACTCCCGGACGGCGACGCCCACCAGGCCGTACTCGGTGCGGCCGACGTCGGGCATCTTGGTGAGGTTGGGGGCCGCCACCAGCCTGCCGTCCAGGTCGTAGGTCCAGGCGTGGTACGGGCACTGGAACGCCCGCCTGACCTCGCCCGTCTCCTCCGTGCAGAGCTTGGCGCCGCGGTGCCGGCAGACGTTGAAGTAGGCGCGGATCGAGTGGTCCCGGGCCCGGGTGACGAGGATGGACTCGCGGCCCACGTCGACCGTGCGGAACGCGCCGGGTTTCGGCAGGTCGGCGGCGCGGGCGACGCAGAACCACATCGTCTCGAAGATGCGCTCCTGCTCCTGGGCGAAGATCCCGGGATCGGTGTAGGCGGAGCCGGGGAGGGTGGCGATCAGGCTGTCCGGCAGGCTGGTCGAGGTCACGGTGCACTCCTCGGAGGACGTCGTGGATCGGTGGGGTGGCGCGGGCGCCGGGTCAGGACGCGGCGGTGCCGAACTGCTTGCGCGCACGGGTGAACAGCCGCGGCTGGTTCATCCCGAGCACGGCGACCTGCCGGCCCGCCCGCCGGTACACGGCGAGGAAGCTGCGGTCGTCGGTCGAGCCCGCCTCGACCGTCACACTGTCGGCCCCGGCGGCGTGACCGACGAACTGGATCTTCACGCCGTACTGGTCGGACCAGAAGTACGGCGGCCTGGGCGCCCCCGGTTCCCGGGCGCCGTGGGCGAGCAGCGTGGCGACGGCGGTGTCCGGCCGTTCCAGCGCACCCGTCCAGTGCTCGATCCTGCGGTGGGCGCCGGTGTGCGGGTCGTACCAGTTGGCGCAGTCGCCGACGGCGACCACCCCGGCCACGCTGGTGCGGCCGTCGGCGCCGCACTTCACGCCGTTGTCGAGCGCGATGCCGGAGCCCGCCAGCCAGTCGACCGAGGGGCGCGCCCCGACCCCGACGACGACGGTGTCGGCGGGCACGCTGCGGCCGTCCTCGAGCAGCACGCCCTCCACCCGGCGCTCGCCGCTCAGCCCCTTGACCCCCACTCCGCACAGCAGCCGTACTCCGTGGTCGGCGTGGAGCGCGGAGACGACGGCGCCCATGTCCTCGCCGAGCGGTCCGGCCAGCGGGGTCGAGGCCGCCTCGATCACGGTGACGTCGAGGCCGAGGGCGTAGGCGGTGGAGGCGACCTCGGCGCCGACGAACCCGCCGCCGATCACCACCAGGCGGCCGCCCCGGGCCAGGTCGTCCCGCAGCGCCCGGGCGTCGTCGAGGGTGCGCAGCGTGTGGACGCCGGCGAGACCCTCGGTGCCGGGCAGGGTGCGGGCGGCGGCGCCGGTGGCGAGGACCACGCCGTCGGCGCGGACCTCCCCGCCGCCGGCGAGACGGATCGCCTGCCGGGTGCGGTCGAGGCCGACGGCCCGGGAGCCGAGCAGCCACTCCGCTCCGAGGTCCTCGTCGTCGCGCTCCAGTGCCAGGTCCGCCTCGCCGAGGGTGCCGGCCAGGAACTCCTTGGACAACGGCGGCCTGTCGTAAGGGCGGTGGGATTCGTCGCCGACGACGACCAGCCGGCCGTCGTATCCCCGCTGCCGCAGCGAGCGCGCGGCCGACAGACCGGCCAGCGAGGCGCCCACCACGGCGACGGTCCTCACGCCGCGCCTCCGGCGAGGCGGGCGGTGACGCACGGCGGCAGGTTGGGTGCGTCGGCGGAGAGCCGGACGTAGACCGTTCCGTCCTCCACGACGACCTCGTGGGTGCGGACCGGGAGCTTGGCCGGGGGTGCGTCCACGGCGCCG
Organism: Streptomyces sp. NPDC028289; assembly: GCF_055565975.1. NCBI lineage: Bacteria > Bacillati > Actinomycetota > Actinomycetes > Kitasatosporales > Streptomycetaceae > Streptomyces > Streptomyces sp. NPDC028289. The sequence goes on from NZ_JBVHTI010000004.1 coordinate 330,099, forward strand.
GTGCGCAGGTCGAACTTGGAGGCGTGCAGGGGGCATTCCACCTCGCAGCCCTCCAGCCAGCCGTCGGCGAGCGAGGCGTCCTGGTGGGTGCAGGTGTCGTCGATGGCGAAGAGCTCGCCGTCGTCGGTGTGGAACACCGAGACGGGCGGTTCGATGTCGAGCCGGTGGGCCTCGCCTCGCGGCAGATCCGCGAGACGGCACGCGGGAATCATCATGACACCTCGGTGCGTATAGCGAAACGGATTGCAATGAGCGCAACGCCAGTCTGGAGGCCGCCGCGAAGCGTTGTCAAGGAGTTCACGCGCCGGTTTACCCGGGCCCCGACAGCGGTCCCGCGGGCACGCCGAAGCGCCCTCGAAAGCAGGCGTGAGCAGGGCGAACAGGCCCCTGTGCGGTGCGGGTACGGCCCTGCCCCGGTGCCGTCACCGGGGCAGGGCCGCTGCGCCTGCGGGCGGTCAGAGACCGCGGCCGTCCGTCACAGGAGCACCACCGAACGCAGCACGTCACCGTGGTGCATGCGCTCGAACGCCTTCTCGACCTCGTCCAGGGCGATGGTCTCGGTGACGAAGGCGTCGAGGTCGAGGCGGCCCTGCAGGTACAGGTCGATCAGCATCGGGAAGTCCCGGGAGGGCAGGCAGTCGCCGTACCAGGACGACTTGAGGGCGCCACCGCGGCCGAAGACGTCGAGGAGCGGCAGTTCCAGCTTCATCTCGGGGGTGGGTACGCCGACCAGGACGACGGTGCCGGCGAGGTCGCGGGCGTAGAAGGCCTGCCGGTAGGTCTCCGGGCGCCCGACTGCCTCGATGACGACGTCGGCGCCGAAGCCGCCGGTCAGTTCGCGCACCGCCTCGACGGCGTCGGTCTCCTTCGAGTTGACCGTGTGGGTGGCGCCGAGCCTGCGTGCGGTGTCCAGCTTGCGGTCGTCGATGTCCACGGCGATGACGCGCGCCGCGCCGGCCAGGTTCGAGCCGAGGACGGCCGCGGCGCCGACACCTCCGCAGCCGATCACGGCGACGCTGTCGCCGCGTCCGACGTGGCCGGTGTTGAGGGCGGCGCCGATGCCCGCCATCACGCCGCAGCCCAGCAGCCCGGCGGCCGCCGCCGACGCGCGCCGGTCGACCTTGGTGCACTGTCCGGCCGCCACCAGCGTCTTCTCGGCGAAGGCGCCGATCCCCAGGGCGGGCGAGAGTTCCTGGCCGGTCGAGGCGAGGGTCATCCTCTGCTTCGCGTTGTGGGTGTTGAAGCAGTACCAGGGCCGCCCGCGCAGACAGGCCCGGCAGGCCCCGCACACCGCACGCCAGTTGAGGATCACGAAGTCACCGGGCGCCACGTCGGTGACGCCGTCGCCGACCGCCTCGACGACCCCCGCCGCCTCGTGCCCCAGCAGGAAGGGGAACTCGTCGCTGATCCCGCCCTCGCGGTAGTGCAGATCGGTGTGGCAGACCCCGCAGGCCTCGACCCTGACCAGCGCCTCGCCCGGACCGGGGTCGGGCACGACGATGGTCTCCAGGCTGACAGGGGCGCCCTTGCTCCGCGCGACGACGGCACGGACCTGCTGAGACATGGCCACTCCTCGACTGACAGAGGCGGCGAGACGTTGCCCAATACGGCACGCATCTCGTGTTTCGCAACACAGCATCGCGGAGGCCGAACCGGGGGTCAAGGATCCGTCTGCGGCCCGCGCACCCGGCACGGCCGGGGCCCGCCCCGCATGCGCTGGGGCCGACATCGCACCCGCAGGTATCATTTGTTGGGCAAACACCACAAACACCGACATCCCGAGTCCGGCACGGATGTGCCCGAGGTGAGGATGCGCGACATCACCTTCGACGGCCGCGGCGAGCTCCCTGAGCCCGGGGGCGAGGCGGAGGCACTGCTGGACGCGCGGGGCCGGGTGGCGGCCTGGGGCCCGGGCGCCGAGGCGCTGCTCGGTCACCCGGCACGGGAGGTGCTCGGCCGGCCCGCGGACGGCCTGCTGCACGACCCCGCCGAGGCGGCGCACGTGGTCCGGCGGTGGGAGGAGGGGATCCGCCAGGGGCCGCTGGTGCTGCGGCGGCGCGGTGGGGAACCGGTCGAGGTCCAGGTCTGGGTGCGCGCCCTCACCGCCGCGGACGGCGAGCAGCGGTGGCTCGTACAGGCGGCCGGCGCGGAGGCGTACCGCACGTACGAATTCGGCCGCGCCCTGCTGCAAGGGCTGTTCACCGACATCCCCTTCCACATCGACCTCTTCGACACCCGGCAGCGGTTCATCGCCCAGAACCTCGCGCAGCGCCGCGCGGGGGTGTTCCGGGATGCCGAGTACTCCGGGCACACGATGCGCGAGATGGCCCCGCCCGGCCTGCTGGACATCGACGCGCTGGAGGAGCGGCAGCGGCGGGTGCTGGAGACCGGCAAGGCGCTGCTCGACACCGAGGTGGTCGGCCACCCGGTACCCGGTTCACCGCAGGACTACGTGTGGTCGGAGTCCATCCTGCCGCTCAGGGACCCGTCCGGGACGGTGATCGCGCTGGCCCATGTGGTCTCCGACGTGACCCACCGGGTCCGCTCGCGCGAGCGGCTGGTCCTGGCCAACGAGGCCGGCACCCGGATCGGCACCACCCTGGACCTGTGGCAGACGGCCCGGGAACTGGCCGAGGTCGCGGTGCCGTGGTTCGCCGACGCCTGCCACGTCGACCTGCTGGACTCCGTCTTCTCCGACGGGGACGACGCGGACGACAGGGAGCCGGCCGACGACGCACGGCCGCGCCACCCGCTGCTGCGGCGGGCCGCGTCCGACGGGGTGACCACCGGGGGCACGACCACCGGCGGGGCGCGCGCGGTGCGGGTGGGCGACCTCGACACGGCGGCGACGGCATCCGGCTCGCCTTTCCTCGACGCCCTCACGAAGGGCAGGTCCGTGCTCCTCGCGGACGAGCAACTGCGCCCCGCCGCCACCGACCCCAGCCGGGCACCGGGCGCCGGCCCGGACGTCCACTCCTGGCTGCTGGTCCCGATGCTCGCCCGGGGTGTCGCCCTCGGTACCGCCGTCTTCATGCGCTCGCGCAGCCCCCGCCGGTTCGAGCCCGAGGACGTGCTGCTCGCCGAGCAGATCGTGACCCGTACCGCGGTGTGCGTCGACAACGCCAGCCGCTACCACCGGGAGCGGACGACGGCCCGGACCCTGCGGCGCAGCCTGCTCCCCCAGCGGCTGCCGTCGCCGTCGGCGGTGCGGACGGCGTCCCGCTATCTGCCGGCCAGCGAGCACACCGGGCTGGGTGGCGACTGGTTCGACGTGATCCCGCTGTCCGGGGCCCGGGTGGCGCTCGTGGTGGGCGACGTGGTCGGGCACGGTCTGCAGTCGGCGGTGACCATGGGCCGGCTGCGCGGTGCCGTGCGCACCCTCGCGGATCTCGACCTGTCCCCCGCGGAACTCCTCGCCCACCTGGACGACCAGATGAACCGGTTCCTCGACGAGCGCGGCGACGAGGTGTCCCTGGTGACGGGGGCGACCTGCCTGTACGCGGTGTACGACCCGGTGTCCCGGCTGTGCCAGCTGGCGCGTGCCGGTCATCCGCCGCCGGCGGTCGTCTCGGCGGACGGCGTCGTCGACTTCGTGGACCTGCCCGGCGGCCCGACCCTCGGCCTCGGCGGTGTCGTGTTCGAGGAACGGGAGGTCGCCCTGGCCGACGGGGACCTCCTGGTCCTCTACACGGACGGGCTGCTGGAGTCGCGTGCGCAGGACTTCGACACCGGGCTGCGCCGGATGCGCGCCACGCTCTCGCGCACCCCCGCGTCGGCCGCTCCGCAGGAGGTGTGCGACACGCTGATCACCGAACTGCTGCCGCCGGGCCACCAGGACGACGTGGCCGTCCTGGTGGCCCGGATGAGCGGTCTGGCCCCGGACGCCCATGTCACCTGGGAGATCGAGGCGCAGGAGCGGATGGTCGGCCGGGCGCGGGAGCTGGCGGCGCGGCAGCTCGCGCGGTGGGGGCTGGCGGAGGAGGCGTTCACCACCGAGCTGATCGTGAGCGAGCTGGTGACGAACGCGCTGCGGTACGGCGGTGCGCCGATCACGCTGCGCCTGATCCGGGACCGGAGCCTGATCTGCGAGGTCTCGGACGGCAGCAGCACCTCGCCCCATGTGCGGCGCGCCCGGGACACGGACGAGGGCGGGCGCGGTCTCTACCTCATCACCCAGCTCGCGCAGAACTGGGGGGCGCGGTACAATCCGCGGGGCAAGACCATCTGGGCCGAGCAGTCACTTCCCGGCTGACGCGCGCTCCGCGGAGGGGGGCCGGTCGTCGTCCGGGCCGGGTACGACGACCAGGAAGGCGTCCGAGCCGAGGTCCATCACCACGGTCGCCCGGCCGCCCTCGGCCCGGCACCGCGCCGCGTACTCCTCGGCCGGCCACGAACCCCGGGGAGCCCCGGCGGGAAATCGCTCCAGCACCCTCGCGCCCATAGTGGTCCCGCACCTCCCGAGTCGGTCTTCGCCTTTCCCTGCGGCTGCCCCCGATCGACGCGGACATGCCGGAAACGCCGGAGGGGCGCCGGCCGCCGGTCCGTCGCGCGGGCCCGGGGAAGTGGGAGCGTGGGACCTTCGTCTGCCGCCGCACCGCACCGGAGCCGCCCCATGAACGTCTCGGTCGTCCTGTTCACCGCCGACCTGCGCCTGTACGACCATCCGCCGCTGCGGGCGGCCCTGGACGGCTCGGACGAGGTCGTGCCGCTGTTCGTGCGGGACCGCGCGGTGGACCGGGCCGGCTTCGCCGTGCCCAACCGGCTGGCCTTCCTCGCGGACTGCCTGCGCGATCTGGACGCGGGGCTGCGTGAGCGCGGCGGCCGGCTGGTGGTGCGTTCGGGTGACCTCGTCGAGGAGGTGTGCAAGGCGGCGGCCGAGGCGGACGCCGACGCGGTGCACCTGGCCGGCGACGTCAGCGGGCATGCGCAGCGCCGGGAGGAGCGGCTGCGCCGCGCCCTGGAGGCGGACGGCCGGCGGCTGCACGTCCACGACGCGGTGACCGGGGCGGTCCCGGCCGGGGCGGTGGCCCCGGCCGGCTCGGACCACTACGCGGTGTTCACGCCGTACTTCCGGCAGTGGTCGAGGCAGCCGCTGCGGACGGCCGTGGCCGCGCCGCGCCGGGTCCCGGTCCCGGACGGGGTCGGGTCCGAGCCGCTGCCGCGCCGCGACCGGGTGTCCGGCGTGTCGGAGGGGCTGGCCGCCGGGGGCGAGGCGGAGGCCCGCAGACGGCTCACCTCCTGGCTGCGCGCGGGCATCGGGTCGTACGAGGACCGCCACGACGACCTGGCGGGCGACGCGACCTCGCGGCTCTCACCGCACCTCCACTTCGGCACACTCTCCCCCGTCGAGCTGGTCGACCGGGCCCGCAAGGCGGGCGGCCCGGGCGCCGAGGCGTTCGTACGGCAGCTCGCCTGGCGGGACTTCCACCGGCAGGTGCTGGCCGCGCGGCCGGCGGCGGCCACGGCCGACTACCGGACGAAACAGGACCGTTGGCGCACCGGGCGGGCCGCGGACGAGGACGCCGAGGCGTGGCGGGCAGGGCGCACCGGCTACCCGGTCGTCGACGCGGCGATGCGCCAGCTGCGCCACGAGGGCTGGATGCACAACCGGGGGCGGCTGCTGGCAGCGAGCTTCCTGGCCAAGACGCTGTACGTCGACTGGCGGGTGGGCGCCCGGCACTTCCTGGAACTGCTGGTCGACGGGGATGTGGCGAACAACCAGCTCAACTGGCAGTGGGTGGCGGGCACCGGCACCGACACCCGCCCCAACCGGGTCCTCAATCCGGTGACCCAGGCGAAGCGTTACGACCCCGAGGGCGCGTACGTACGACGCTGGGTGCCGGAGTTGGCGGGGCTGGCGGGGGCGAAGGCGCACGTGCCGTGGAAGCTGGGCGGCCCGGACCGGGCGGCGCTCGGCTATCCGGAGCCGATCGTCGACCTGGCGGAGGGGCTCGCGCGGTTCCGGCGGGCCCGGGAGCGCGGCTGAACCCAGAACTACACATAAAGAAGAAATAAGAGCAGAATGCTCTCTAGCGGCGTTTACCGCACGCACCAGACGCGGTCAGGCCTGCAAGTCAAAGGAGACGAGTCATGGCCAACGTCTCGCACGGCAGAAGTGACATATCCAGCCACCCCGATGTCTCCGAGATGCGGGAGCGCTACGCCCGCATGCTCGGCGGCCGTGACGTGGCGCTCGTGGACGGCCCGGTGTTCCTGCTCGGTCTGTACTGCGCGGCGTCCCCGTGGATCCTCCACTACACGGCGAGCCAGCCCGCGCTCGTGACCCACAACCTGATCATGGGCGTAGCGATAGGTCTGCTGGCACTGGGCTTCACCAGGGCACCGGAGCGCATGTACGGCCTCAGCTGGGCCATGTGCGCGCTGGGCATCTGGATGATCATCGCCCCCTGGGTGGTCGGCACCAGCCCGGACAAGGGCGTCATCATCAACAACGTCATCATCGGCGCGCTGGCCCTCTGCCTCGGGCTGGTGTGCGCCGTTTCGGCGGCCAGGCGGACGCCCATGACCTAGGCACACCGAGCATCCCCTGGAAGGGAGGACGCGGGGCCGGTCCGATGACGGCGGACCGGCCCCGCCGCGCGCCCGCTCAGCGGCCGGGCACCAGCCAGGGCTCCTGCGGGAGCGGGCTGCCGGTCTCGATGAGGGACTTCAGGTTGGAGAGCACGGCCGGCCAGCCGGACGAGACGGCCTGGAGTTCGCCCTCGTCGTTGAGGTCCTCGTGGGTGACGGTGAGCTTGACGATGTCGGCGTGCGGGCGGATGTCGAAGGTGACGCGGGAGTGCCGGCCCCGGTCGCCCTCGTCCGCGGGCGCGGCCCAGGTGGTGACCAGCCGGGTCGGGCGGTCGCTCTCGACGACGGTGCCGACCACGTCGGCGATGCCGGAGCCGTCGGTGCGGACGTGCTCCCAGCGGGAGCCGGGCCGCCAGTCGGAGACGTTGGAGTGCCCCCAGTAGACGGCGGTCAGGTCGGCGTCCGTGAGGGCGTCCCAGACCTTCTCGGGGGTGCTGGCGATGTAGGTGACGTAGACATAGCTGGGCTGGTCGCTCATGGCTTCCTCGGCTCGTCGCTTCAGGTCGCCGAGCGCGCGCAGGCGCGGACGCTCGAACTTGTCGATCCACCGCTCCTGGATCTCGTGGAGCGGCACCGGGTTGAGGTAGTGCAGCTTCTCCCGCCCCCGCCGCACGGTGCTGATCAGGTTGGCGGCCTCCAGGACGGCCAGGTGCTGGGTCACCGACTGCCGGGTCATCGCGATGCGCTCGCACAGCTCGCCCAGCGTCTGGCCGTTCTGCTCGTGCAGCCGGTCCAGCAGCCGCCTGCGGGTGTCGTCGGCCAGCGCCTTGAAGGCGCGGTCCATGCCACTGTCGCCCTCTGATCGCACACTCAAAGTCATGCAGGCAATTGCTTGCATGTCAACGTCGCCCTCCTGTTCGACGCGGTTCAGGAAGCCGTGTCGAACGAGATCCACACGTCCGGCGGCAGCTCCGGCATGCCCGGCACCGGCCGGGGCTCCTCCGTCCAGGCGTCGCCCGCGGCCTCGGCCGCGACCCGCCGCCAGAAGGCGACGGCGCCCGGGTTCTCGTACTGGAACGCGATCTCCCAGCGGCCCGGATGACGGGTGAGGACCTCACGGACGGCGGCCAGCCCGATGCCGGTCCGCCGCGCGCCGCGGGCCACGAAGAAGCTGTTGAGCACCCGCACGGGCACGTCCAGCGCGCGGACGAAGGCGAAGCCGACCGGGTGCTCACCCAGGACGAAGAGGTAGGCCGCCCAGTCGGGTGCGGAGAACGCGTCCTCGACGCGCTCGTCGCGGAACGAGCCGTCGGGCCTCGGCAGGAGTCCACGGAACTCGGACAGGTCGTGGCGGAACATCAGCCACAGACGATCGACGACGGGGCGGTCCGCGGGGACGGCGGGGCGGACGACGACGTCCGCTGCAGTGGGTTCGATCACGAAAAAAGCCTCACCCGGCGGCAGTTGACCGCCGAGTGAGGCTGACGTGTGGTCGGCACACTACACCACGGCCGGCTCCTCCGGCGTCAGGTACTCCTCGCTGATCTCCTTCGCCCCGAACGGCCACACTTTCTCCAGCCGGGCCCAGACCAGGAACGCCACGCAGCCGAGGGCGAGCCAGGCCAGGGACCACTCGATGGGGTGACGGCCCGGGGAGTTCCGGTCGGCGTAGCCGTAGATCACGCACCAGCCGGCGAAGGCGACGATGCTCGGCAGCGGGTAGAGCCACATGCGGTACGGCCGCTTCAGCCCCGCCTGCCGGCGGCGCAGCACCGTGAGCGCCACGATCTGGGCGAGCGCCTGGACGATCACCATCACGGTGGTGAGCAGCTGGATCAGGGTCGCCAGGTCGGTGTGGCGGCCGATCAGGAAGCCGATCGCGGTGATCACGCCCATGGTGGCGAGCCCGAGCATCGGGAAGCGGTGCTTCGGGTGCAGCTTCTCGTAGGGGCGGAAGAAGACGCGGTCGCGGGCGGCGTCGTAGGGCACCCGGGAGCCGCCGAGCAGGCCGGTGAAGACCGAGGCGAAGGCGGTGATCAGGATGAGCACGGTCACCGTGTCGGCGGCGCCCTTGCCCCAGGTCTTCTCAAGAACCGCCGAAGCCACGGAAGTCGACGCGATGTCGTCCGGGTTCGTCATGCGGTGCCAGTCGATGACGCCGAGCGTGCCGATCTGGAGCAGCAGGTAGATCGCCATGATGCCGAGGATCGAGAAGAGGATGGAGCGCGGCAGGACGCGGCCGGGTTCCTTGATCTCGGCGCCCATGTAGGCGGTCGTGTTGTAGCCGAGGTAGTCGTAGATGCCGATGGTCAGGCCCGCGGCGAAGCCGAGCCAGAAGTGGTCGCTCGTCAGGTCGAAGGCGTGGGCCGGGTAGGTGAAGGCCAGGTGCGGGCTGAAGTCGGTGGCCGCGGCGACGATCACCAGTAGCACCGAGGCGATCATCACCGTCCACATGACGGCGGTGATCCTGGCGATGTGCTCGATGCCGCGCCAGAGCAGGAGCACCACCAGGGCGATGACACCGAGCCCGATCAGGTCGCCGGAGGTCTGGCCGAGGCCGGGGGCGAGGTAGCCCAGGTACTGGACGAAGCCGACCACGCCCGTGGACATGATCAGCGGGATGAAGAGCATCGCCGTCCAGACGAACAGGAACGGCATCAGGCGTCCGGTGCGGTACTGGAAGGCCTGGCGCAGGTAGACGTAACTGCCGCCGGAACCGGGCATCGCGGCGCCGAGTTCGGCCCAGACCAGGCCGTCGCAGAGCGCGAGCACCGCGCCCGCGACGAACCCGATGACGGCCTGCGGGCCGCCGAACGCGGCGACCATGAGCGGGATGGTCACGAACGGACCGATGCCGCACATCTGGCTCATGTTGATGGCGGTGGCCTGGAACAGGCCGACGCGGCGGACGAAACCGCCGGTCGGTGGCGCACCGCCCGAGACGACGGGACTACCGGGACCTGCAGACATGAGGGCTCCTGAGCGAGACACGGGGAGGTGGGCGAGGCGCGTACGACGGGCGGGGGCCGACTCGGCGGGATGGCCGATAAAGTTAAGGAGCCTTACTAGATGCGTCAAGTATGCGACGGGAATCGGTGAGAATGGTGCGATGGCCGCCAGCGACGTCGTAGAGGAGCAGGAGCAGCCCTGGAGCCGGCAACGCCTGCGCAGCGCCAACGAGCGGCTGCTGCTGGACCGGCTGCGCCTGCTCGGTTCCGCCTCCCGCGCCCAACTGGCCCGCGAGACCGGTCTGTCGAAGCCGACGGTGTCCAGCGCGCTCGCCGCGCTGGAGTCGGCGGGCCTGGTCCACGAGGTCGGCACCCACGTGCCGGAGCGGGGCCGCACGGCCGTCCTGTACGCGCCCGACCCGGCGGCCGGGTTCGCGCTCGGCATCGACGTGGGCCGCAGCTGGCTGCGGGTGGCGGTCGCCGATCTCGACGGCACCCTGGTCGCCCGCTCCGACGTGCGCAACCGGGCCCGGGGTTCGGGCGCGATGGCCGACCTGCTGGTGGCGACCGCCCGGCAGGTGGTCGCCAACTCCGCGGTGGATCCGGCCGAGGTGGTGCACGGGGTGGTGGGCACGCCGGGCGTGTACGACGAGCGGCAGCGCCGGGTGCGGTACGCGATGCACCTGCCGGGCTGGGGGCGCGCGGGCCTGTTCGACCGGATGCGCGAGGAGCTGGGCGTCCCGCTGGAGGTGCACAACGACGCCAATCTGGCGGCCCTCGGCGAGTACACGTACGGCGTCGGGGCGGGCAGCCGGCTGTTCGCGTACATCATGATCGGCACCGGCCTCGGGATGGGCGTGGTCAGCGAGGGGCGGCTGTTCACCGGGGCACACGGGCTGGCCGGGGAGATCGGCTTCCTGCCCTGGCCGGGACAGCAGCGGGGGCCGGAGCGGCTGGAGGACGCGGTGTCGGGGGTGGCCGTGGTCGAGACCGCGCGACGACTGGGGATGACGGGGCAGCTCACCGCCAAGTCCGTGTTCGATGCGGCACGCCTGGGCGATCCGGCCGCGGTGGAGGCGGTACGCCTCGAGGGCGAGCGGATCGCGCACACGGTGGCGGCCGCCGCCGCCGTCCTCGACCCCGACCTGGTGGTGCTCGGCGGCGGCGTCGGCCACAGCGTCGACCTGCTGCTGCGCCCCGTACGGGAGCATCTGCGCACGCTCACACCGCTGCGCCCGAAGCTGGCGCCCAGCAGGCTCGGCGAGGACGCGGTGCTGCTCGGCGCGGTGGCCACGGCCCTGGGGACCGCCCGTGACCTGGTGTTCGAGCGCAGGTCGGGCACGTCCTGACAGCGGCGGCGCCAACTCGCGCGGGCGCCACGGTGATTGACACGGCCTCCGTGGCACCCTAGCTTGAGCCGGGTTAGTAAAGTTTCCTAACTTTACGAGCCTGGAGACCATCGTGTTCCCTCGCCGTGCCCCCGGACACCGCCTCGCCACGGCCGCCGTGGCCCTGGGACTGCTCTGCTCACTCAACACCAGCGCCTGGGCCGGGGCCCGCGACCCGGCCCACGGGCCCGCCCGGATCACCCGTGTGCCGTCCGCCGCCGGGTCCAGGACCCCGCTGTCGGGGTACGCGATCCGGTCGACGGCCGACGTGGGCGACTCCGCGGCGGCGGTCTCCTCCCCCGGCTACCCGACACAGGACTGGTATCCGGCCGGCCCCCGCTCCACGGTCCTGGCCGCGCTGCTCGCGGACGGCGTCTACCCCGACCCGTTCGTCTCCACCAACCAGGAGAAGATCCCCAAGGCGCCCTTCCAGGTGCCCTGGTGGTACCGCAGCGACTTCTCGTTGGCCGACCCGGCACAGCGCACCTACCTGGACTTCAGCGGAGTGATCTCGGCGGCCGACGTGTATGTGAACGGCCGTCAGGTCGCGACCACCGCGGATGTCACCGGTGCCTACACCCGCCACGAACTGGACGTCACCTCGCTGGTGCGGGCCGGCACGAACACGGTCGCCTTCCGCATCCGGCCCAACAACCCCAACAAGAACCTCACCATGGGCTGGCTCGACTGGCTCCAGCCGCCGCCCGACCAGAACATGGGGATCGTCCGGGACGTCCTGGTCCGGCGCGGCGGCCCGGTCACGCTGCGCGACGCGCACGTGGTGACGAATCTCGCGGTGCCGTCCCTCGCGACGGCCGACCTGACGGTGAAGGCGCAGGCCCGCAACGACTCGGACTCGCCGGTCACCGCCGAGGTCTCCGGCACCGTCGCCGGGGTGACCCTCACCAGGTCGGTCGAGCTGGCGGCCCACCAGACCAGGACCCTCACCTTCACTCCCGCCGACACCCCCGGTCTGCACCTCACCTCCCCCAAGGTGTGGTGGCCCGCGGGCATGGGCGGCCAGCCGCTGTACGATCTCGACCTCACCTCGTCCGTCGCCGGCACCGCCTCGGACACCGCCCACGAGAGCTTCGGCATTCGGGACGTCCGGGCCCCCTTGAACTCCGACGGCGCCCGCCAGTACTCGATCAACGGCCGCCGGCTGCTGATCAAGGGCGGCGGCTGGTCACCGGACGAGTTCCTGCGCTGGGACCGCGCCTACGCCGAGGACCGCCTGAAGTACGCCCTCGACCTGGGCCTGAACGCCATCCGGCTGGAAGGCCACATCGAGCCCGACGAGTTCTTCGACCTCGCCGACCGCCTCGGCGTCCTCACCCTGCCCGGCTGGGAGTGCTGCGACAAGTGGGAGGGGCAGACCAACCCCGGCGAGAGCGGCGAGAAATGGACCGCCGCCGACTACCCGGTCGCCCAGGCCTCGATGGCCGCCGAGGCCGCCCGGCTGCGTGACCACCCGAGCGTGGTCTCCTTCCTGATCGGCAGCGACGCCGCGCCCGACGCGAAGATCGAGAAGAACTATCTGGACGCCCTGGACGCCGCCGACTGGACCGTCCCCGTGGTGCCCGCCGCCTCCGACAAGTCCGCTCCCCAGCTGGGCAGTTCGGGCATGAAGATGACCGGCCCCTACGACTGGGTCCCGCCGTCCTACTGGTACGCCAAGCGGGAGGGCGGCGCCACCGGCTTCAACTCCGAGACCAGCGCGGGCCCGGACATCCCGACCCTCGACACCCTGCGCCGGATGATGACCCCGGCCGAACTCGACACCCTCTGGAAGAACCCGGACGCCAAGCAGTACCACCGCTCGCCGTCCGCGACCTTCGGCACCCTGAAGGTCTACGACGCCGCCCTCACCGGCCGCTACGGCGCACCGAAGAGCCTCACCGACTACGTCCGCAAGGCCCAGCTCGCGCAGTACGAGAACGTCCGCGCGCAGTACGAGGCGTACGAGCGCAACCAGACCGACGCCTCGAAGCCCTCGACCGGCGTCGTCTACTGGATGTTCAACAGCGGCTGGACGTCCCTGCACTGGCAGCTGATGGACCGTTATCTCGACCAGGGCGGCGCCTACTTCGGCGCCAAGAAGGCCAACGAGCCGCTGCACGTCCAGTACTCCTACGACGACCGCTCGGTGGCCGTGGTGAACAACCGGCACACGCCGGTCTCCGGGCTCACCGCGCGGGCCACCCTCTTCAACCCCGACGGCACCCAGAAGTACGACAAGACCGTCACCGGTGTCTCGGTGCAGGGCGACGGCGCGCACAGCACCGCGCTCTCGCTGCCGGCGTCGGTGTCCGGGCTGTCCTCCACCTACCTGGCGCGGCTGGTGCTCACCGACGCCGACGGCAAGGAGGTGAGCCGCAACGTCTACTGGCTCTCCACCAGGTCCGACACCCTCGACTGGGCGAAGACCGACTGGTGGCACACCCCGACGACGAGCTACGCCGACCTGACCGGGCTGTCATCGATGGCCCAGGTCCCGGTCACGGCGACGGCGTCGACGACGGACGCCGACGGCACGTCGACCACCACGGTCACCGTCCGCAACACGGGCACGGGGAAGACCCCGGCCCTGCTGACGGACGTCCATCTGGTCGACGCGAACGGCAAGCCGGTGCTGCCCGTCCAGTGGTCGGACAACGAGGTCAGCCTGTGGCCGGGCGAGTCGGCGACCCTGACGGCCACCTACCGGACCGCCGACCTGCACGGCTCCGCGCCCCAGGTGCGGGTGTCCGGCTGGAACGCGGTGGAGCGGACGGTTCCGGCGGGCCTGCCGGAACCGTCCGTCCCGCTCAGCTCACGTTGAGCGCGGTGTCGTCGACGACGAAGGACGTCTGGAGGGTCGAACCCTCGACACCGGTGAACTTGATGGTGGCCGTGGTTCCGGCCAGGGAGGAGACGTCGAAGCTCTTGAGGACGTATCCGGAAGCCGCGTTGAGGTTGGAGTACGTGGCCAGGGTGGTGGATCCGGCGGTGACCGTCAGCTTGTCGTAGGCGGTGCTGGTGGTGGTCTCCGCGGTGTCCACGTGCAGATAGAAGCTGAGCGTCGCGGAGCAGCCGGACGGAATGGTCACCGACTGGGACAGCGTGTCGGTGTGGGCGGACCCGTAGCCGTCGAGCCAGGCCTTGTAGGAGCCGGTGCGGGCCGCCTCGCTGCTGGAGTTGGTGATGACCCCGCTGCTGGCGGTCCAGGTGGTGTTGCCGGACTCGAAGCCGGGGTTGCCGAGGAGCTGGGCGGAGGTGCAGGTGCCACCGCCGCCCCCTCCGCCGCCGCCACTGCTGCCGCTGGAGGCGCCGGTGAGCCAGGCGGTGGCGTTGAGGGCGAGGGCGGCGTTGGTGGCGCCGCTGTCGTTCCAGCCGTCGTACAGCGTGTTGCCGGACTGGCCGGTGCCGTCGTCGATGGGCGAGCTGTCGCCCCAGAACGCGACCCGGCCGCTGCCGAAGGTGCTGGTGGCGAAGAAGGCGCCGGTGTTCCCGGAGTAACCGCTGCGGTACACAAGGCCCTTGACGGCGGAGTTGTCGGAGGGCTTGAGCGTGGCCGTCGTGCCGTCGGCGATCAGGCTCTTGGTGACGGTGCCGAAGGAGCCGTTCAGCACCGCGTTGCTGCTGTCGCTGATCGCGGCAGGGTAGCCGGAGCTGATGTCCAGCGAGTCGATCGAGAACCCGAACGGGTCGGTCGAGTCGACACTGTTGTTGGTCATCAGGTCGTTGAGGATCTCGACGGCGTCCTCACCGTCGTTGTTGCGGTCGGCGCCGGTGTGGTCCGAGATCATGAAGAGACCGCCGCCGTTCTTCACGAAGTTCATGATCGCCGTCTTCTCGGCGGTCGTGAACAGCGTGTTCGGCTCGGGCAGCACCAGCGCGTCGAAGTTCGACAGGTCGGTCGTCGACGAGCCGCCGTAGGTGAGCGCGCTGGTCGCGGTCTTCATGCTGTAGCTGCCGGTCTTCTGGAGGGCGACGCCCCACGAGGAGAGCGCGCCGGTCCAGTCGGTCTCCGAGGACGGGGAGGAGTCCTGGGCCAGCGGGTCGGGCTTGCTGGTGGAGATGATCCAGTCCGCGTTGCCGGCCTCCTCGGCGTGGCCGTCGTCGAACAGGACGCGGTAGGTGGTGGCCGCGCGGGCGGGGGCGGCCCCTGTGCCGACCTGGAGGGCGGCTCCCGTGGCGAGCAGTGCGAACCCGGCCAGGGCGGTGGTGAGTCTGTGGCGGGATCTGCTGGATCCAAGCATCCGGCGAACCTCCGTGAGGGGGTGGGGTAGAGGCGGTGCGGGCGCCAACTCTGCGCGCGTAGAACGTGCTTGAGATTTCTACACGCGTCGACTCATTGAAAGGTACATGGCATGTCCGGTCGGTGAACAGAAAACCGCTGTAACAACCGGACGGGACTGCCGCCGGATTCAGCGGGCAGATTGGACAGCAGCGGGGTACAGACGAAGAGGGGCGGAAATGGAGATCTCGGGCATCATCAGCGCCATCATCATCGGACTCGTCATCGGTGTGCTGGGGCGCCTGGTCGTCCCCGGCCGCCAGCACATCGGCATCCTGTGGACCATCGTCGTCGGCATCGTGGCGGCACTGCTGGGTTCGGCGCTCGCGGCGGGCTTCGGCGTGGCCGACACCAAGGGCCCCGACTGGATCGAGTGGTTCATCCAGATCGCCCTGGCGGCGCTGGGGATCGCGGCACTGGACCGCAGCAGGGCGCGCCGGTGACCTGACGCGCATCGGGCGCGGCGGGACCACATCGCGGAGTGGTGCGGTCCCGCCGCGCGGGCGCGCCCGGCGGCGGTCAACGGGCCGAGCGCCGTGCGATACCGCCGGCCGGCCGTCTCCCGCCGCTTGCTGCGCTTACTGCGGGGAGAGGTACGGCGTGGTCGTGCTGAGAGCGTGGAAGCCCAGCCGTTCGAGGATCGGCCGGCTCGTGGGCAACGCGTCCACCTGGAGATACCGGCAGCCGTGAGCGGCGGCGACCCGGGCCCGATGGGCGACGAGGGCACGGTACACACCGCGTCCGCGCCACTCCTCGACCGTGCCGCCGCCCCACAGGCCGGCGAACCTCGCCCCGGGCATCAGCTCGACCCGGGCGGCGCTGACCGGCTCGTCCCCGGCGAGGGCGACCAGCGCGACCATGCTGTCCGGCTGCTCGGCGAGCCGCGCCAGCAGCAGGTGCCGCAGCCGCGCACCGTCGGTGCCGAAGGCCTTCTCGTGCACGTCCACCACGAGTTCGATCCCGGCCCGGTCCGTGGCGGGCACCACGCGTACGCCGTCCGGCAACCCGGTGTCGAGGCTCAGCCGGGCCACCTCGCCGACCATCAGCGTCTCCTGCGGCTCAGGCCGGAACCCGGCCGCGGTCAGCCGGTCACCGAGGTCCGGCGGCTGGTCGTGGCCGTAGACCTTCCACTCGAACTCCAGCCCCCGGGCGGCGAAGAAGTCGATCTGCCCGGCGATCGCACGATCCGCGGTCGCCGCGTCCAGGTCCGACCAGAGGACGCCGTTCCATCCCTCGGCGTCCGCGACCTGACGCACCACCGCGCCCACCCGCTCGACCCGGGCGCCGGGCCCGTCGGGCCGGGCGCCCTCGCGCATGTCACGGTCGTACAGAGCGAGCACGGTGTGATGATCCATCCGAGCACTCCATCATCCGGGCACGGCGGCGGCAACGCCTTTTCCCGCGGCCACCGGCTGCCCGGGACCGACGGTCGGCCCAGTGACCGACGGTCAGCCCAGTTCGAGCGTGGTGACCCCGAAGACCCGCTCGCGGGCGTGGTCGCGGACCGGGCCGGTGTACATGCGGGCGGTCTCGAACGAGGGGGCGAAGCCGGCCGCTTCGGCGAGGGCGACGCCCGCCGTGCTGGTCTCGGGTACGTCGATGGCGACCTGGTTGCCCGCGGCCTCGGCGGTGAGGGCGGTGAACAGGGCGCGGGCGTCCTCCGCGGTGTCGGCGAAGAGGGGGCCGATACGCAGGGTGTCGCGGCCGGGGCGGATCACGCCGTAACCGGTGAGGCGGTCACCGTCGTGGCGGACGAGGGCCTTGTGCCCGGCGGCGGTCAGCCACGCGGCCACGAAGCGCGGCCGGTCGGCCGGGCAGCAGGCACCGTCGTACGCCGTGACGGCGGCCAGGTCGGCGGCGCGGGCGGGCCGGACACCGGCCGGGGTCTCCGCGGCGGGGGCCTCGCCCACGAACCGGGCGGTGCGGTAGGCGAGTTCGAAGCCGGACTGGCGGTAGTTGTCCTGCTGTGCCACCACGCCGTCCAGGCCGACGGTGCGGTTCCCGGCGTGGGCGAGTGCGGTCTTCCAGGTGGTGAGGCCGTGACCCTGACCGCGCAGGTCGGGACGGACCAGGTACCAGCCGAGGAAGGCGTAGTCGGCGCCGTGGTTGACGACGGAGATGGCCGACACCGGTTCGCCGTCGACCCGGCCGACGAAGAACCCGTCGGGGTCCTGGGCGAAGAAGGCGGCGGTGTCCGACAGCCCGGGGTTCCAGCCCTCGTCCGCCGCCCAGCCGACGATCACCGGCCAGTCGTCGGGCGTGGCCCGGGTGACGACGAGGTCCTGGGGGGCCGGAGAGGTCATCGATGCGCTCCATTCCGTGACGGGGTCCGACCGCGCGGCGACCGGCGCCGCGCGCCCGCAGCATCCTTCCCGATCACCGGGTCCCGCGCCACGACGGGATCAAGCCGTTGACGTGCCGCGTGCCGTTCCGGTCCGCCGGTCGGTCGCCGGGCGGCTGGCGGGTACGGCGCAGGCCCCACCGGTCGGGTCCGGTGGGGCCTGCCGATGTGCGGTGCGTCAGCCCGCTCCGATATCACGCCGGCCGGTCAGCGCGTCCGGCCCGGGCGGAAGCGCCGGTGCAGGGCGGTCCCGGCGAGCAGCAGCGCCGCGCTGCCCGCCACGGTGGCACCGGTGAGGTCCGTGCCGGTGTGGGCGAGGGTCGCCCGGGCCGGCGGCGCGGCGGGGTGGTGCGCCTTGGGCTCGTGGTGGGCCTTCGGCGGGGCCGGCGGCTTCGGGGTGGTGGTCTTCGGCGGGCTCGGGTGGTCGCCGGAGGTGTTCCCCGAGGTGTTGCCGGTGGCCGGATTCAGGACGCCGACCACGTCCACGCTGTTGCCGCTGACGTTGACCGGGAGGTCGACCGGCAACTGGATGCCGTTGCCGGAGACCACCCCGGGCGAGTCCTCCTCGGTGCCCTGCGCGGTCGCGCCGCCGGACGTGGCCGAGCCGCCGGCCGCGCTGTCGGTGGCGCGGCCGCCCTCGTTCGCGCAGGTGTTGCCGGCCGCCGGGTTCAGGAGTCCCACCACGTTCACGGTGTCCCCGCACACGTTGACCGGGAGGTCGACCGGCAACTGGATGCCGTTGCCGGAGACCACCCCGGGCGAACCGGTCGCGGTACCGTTCGCGCCCGCGTCGGCCCAGGCCGGAACCGCCACGGCCATCGCACCGGACGCGGCGGCGACGGCGATCACACCGTTTCGGGTAACCCGTTTCATAGGTTCCCTGCCTTCCAGACATGATTGCGGGCGCTCGCCCGCAACGGTTAAAACGCAGACGAACCATGTGAGTTATGGCTTATCCACATTTCACCCCATCGAGCGACAGCCATATCGAACCGACGGCAAAAGCATGCAAGGCCACCGAAAGGTGATGATCGCGCGGAGGGTACGGCACTCCGGCCCGCGCCGCTCGCCGGGAGGCGGGCCCCGCGGAGCCCGCTTATGGTGAGCGAAAGTCCTGTACCCGGTCCGTCACGGAGCGTCCCTGGAGGCCCTCGATGCCTGCCGTGCCCCGTACCCGGCCCGCCCTGCGGCGCCGCGCCGGCGCCGGTGCCGGTGCCGTCGCGCTGGCCCTGCTGGGCGCCGGGCTGCCCGTGACCACGGCGGCCGCGGGCGGAGAACAGCCGGACCTGACCCTGTTCTACCGGCAGAAGGTCAGGTGGACGGCGTGCAAGGACGTGGAGCTGCCCAGGGACATGCAGTGCGCCAAGGTCACCGTCCCGCTCGACTACGCACGGCCGGCCGCGGGCACCCTCGATCTGGCGCTGTCCCGCTACCGGGCGACCGGGACGTCGCGGGGCTCGGTGCTGCTGAACTTCGGCGGTCCGGGCGGCTCGGGTGTCAGCCAGCTCGGGCAGGACGGCAAGGAGTTCATGGGCCTGACCAACGGCTACGACGTGGTCGGCTTCGACCCGCGCGGGGTCGGCCGCTCCTCCCCCGTCAGCTGCGGCGACGGCACCGGCGACCCCTCGGACGGCGCGAGCGCCGACGAGCCCCCCGACGTCGCGCGTCCGCAGGCCCTGATGAAGGCGCTGAAGCAGCTCACGCTCCGGTGCACCAGGAACTCCGGGCCCGTGCTGTCCCACATAGGCACCGTGAACGCCTCCCGGGACCTGGACGTCATCCGCCAGGCGCTCGGCGACAGGAAGCTGAACTACCTGGGCTTCTCCTACGGCACCAGGCTCGGCGCGGTGTACGCGGCGCAGTTCCCGTACAACGTCGGCCGGATCGCACTGGACGGCGTGGACACGCTGACCGAGTCGCTGGCCGCGCAGGGGGTGGCCGGGGCCCGGGGGCAGCAGACGGCGCTGGACGACTTCCTGGACTGGTGCGTCACCGACCGGGGGTGTCCGTTCGGCCAGGACCGGCGCAAGGCCGGCGACGCGGTCGTGAAGCTGGTGCGCTCCCTCGACGAGGACCCGGTCCCCTCCGACTTCGGCGGACCGTTCACGGGTCAGGACCTGGTGGACGCCATCGGGCAGGGGCTCTACGGCAAGGACCTGTGGCCGCTGCTGGAGCGGGGGCTGGCCTCACTGACCGACGACGGGGACACCCGGGGCGTGCAGAACCTCGCATCCGGCGGCTACGCGCTTCCGCACGAGCAGCACAGGCCGGGCGGCGGGCTCGTGGGCAGCGCGGACATCCCCGTGGACAACCTGTCGGCCGCGCTGATGGCGATCAACTGCGCCGACGACCCGGACCGGCCGAGCGCCCTGCGGCTCACCCGGGATCTCGCCCGGCTCGACAAGGAGTACCAGCAGGCGTCCCCGGTGTTCGGCCGGTTCCGGCTGACCCAGGTGCTGCTGTGCTACGGCCGGCCGCGCGGCACGGACTTCATCCGCGACGAGGTGAAGGACGTGCCCTCCGCCCCGATGCTGCTCGTGGGCACCCGCGGAGACCCTGCGACGCCGTACAGCTGGACGGTGGAGACGGCGAAACGGCTCGGCCCGTCGGCCGTGGTGCTGGACAACAGGGGCGACGGCCACACCGGATACACGTCGTCGACGTGCGTGCACGGCAAGGTCGACGACTTCCTGCTGTACGGCACGCTGCCGCCCGACGGCAGCTCCTGCCCGGCGGACGGTGACGGCGGCGCCGTCACCGACGCGTCGGACTGAGACCCGAGGGCCGGGGCTCACGGCTCACGGCTCACGGCTCACGGCTCACGGCTCACGGCTCACGGCTCACGGCTCAGGAGAGCATGAGCTCGGGGTCGTAGAGGTCGATCCAGTGGGCCATGTCGAGGGTGCGTTCCAGGCCGCGCCGGTCGGCCTGGGTGCTCAGCTCGGCCCGGTGGGCCGCCCGGTCGGCCTTCTCCCGGTCGACGAGATCGAACACCCGGTGGTCGGGCCGGGCCACCAGGTCCTTGACCTGCTCCTGGAGGGCGCGGCCGTACTCCGGGTCCTGGGTGGACGGGTAGGGGCTCTTGACCCGGTCGTACACGGACTGCGGGAGCACGTCCCGGGTGGCCTCGCGGAGCAGGGTCTTCTCGCGGCCGTCGAAGGACTTGAGGGCCCAGGGCGCGTTGTAGACGTACTCGACGAGCCGGTGGTCGCAGAACGGCACCCGGACCTCCAGGCCGACGGCCATGCTCATCCGGTCCTTGCGGTCGAGCAGGATACGGACGAAGCGGGTGAGGTGCAGGTGGCTCATGCGACGCATCCGGTATTCGAAATCGCTCTCGCCGTCCAGGCGCTGGATGCCGGCGACGGCGGAGTGGTAGGCGTCGGCGACGTAGTTCTCCAGGTCGAGGGACTTGGCGAGGTCCGCGCGCAGGACGCCGGCGTCGTCGCCGAAGTGCCGGGCGAACTGGAAGAGCCAGGGGAAGGTGTCGGCGGTGCGGGCCCCCTCGTCGAAGAACTGCAGGTAGCCGCCGAACACCTCGTCGGCGGACTCGCCGGACAGCGCGACGGTGGACTGGTCGCGGACGGCCCGGAAGAGCAGCAGGAGCGAGGTGTCCATGTCGCCGAACCCGGCCGGCAGGTCGCGGGCCCGGATCACCCTCTCGCGGACCGCGGGGTCGGCGAGGCTGGCCACGTCGAGGACGATGTCCTGGTGGTCGGTGCGGGCCAGGCGGGCCACGTCGTGCACGTAGGGCGTGTCGGGGGTGGTGCGCAGCTCGTCGGCGACGAAGTTGTCGGTCCGGCCGACGAAGTCGACGGCGAAGCTGCGGACCTTCTCTCCCTGCACGGCGAGCTGCCGGGCGGCGAGGGCGGTCATGGCGGAGGAGTCGAGGCCGCCGGAGAGCAGGGTGCAGCGGGGCACGTCGGCGACCAGCTGGCGGCGCACGATGTCGTCGAGGAGTTCGCGGACGGTGGCGACGGTGGTGTCGCGGTCGTCGGGGTGCGTGCGGGTCTCCAGCCGCCAGTAGGCCCGGGTGCGCAGGCCGTGGCGGTCGACGGTGACCACGGTGCCGGGTTCCACCTCGCGCATGCCCTCCCACACGGCGTGCCCGGGGGTCTTCACCATGGTGAACAGCTCGCGCAGGCCGTCCAGGCCCACGCGGGGACGGACCAGCGGGTTGGCCAGGATCGCCTTGGGTTCGGAGCCGAACAGGACGCCGTCCTTGGTCGGGTACATGTAGAAGGGCTTGATGCCCATGCGGTCGCGGATCATCACGAGCTTGTCGTGGCGGCCGTCCCAGACGGCGAAGGCGTACATGCCGTTGAGCCGCTCGGCGACGGCGTCGCCCCACTCCACGTAGCCGCGGAGCACGACCTCGGTGTCGGAGTCGGTGGTGAACCGGTGACCGCGGGCGGCGAGTTCACGGCGCAGCTCGGTGAAGTTGTAGGCCTCGCCGGAGTAGACCATCGCGACGGTGCCCTCCGGGGTGCCGACGGTCATCGGCTGGCGGCCGCCGGGCAGGTCGATGATCGCGAGCCGGCGGTGGCCCAGGGCGGCGGGGCCCTCGCTCCAGGTGCCCCGGTCGTCGGGGCCGCGGCAGGCCATGGTCTCCGTCATTGCATCCAATGCGCGCTTCTCGGTGGTGAGGTCACGGTCGAAGGAGACCCAGCCGGTGATGCCACACATGCGTTACCTCCTGCTGCCGGTCAGCCGGGTAATACGCGCCACCTGCGGTTCTGCGGCGCAGACAATTGCCCGAGCGAACCACTTGTATTCAGCACCTATATAACGAGCGTGCGCCCGGGACCTCGGCCGGTCAACCTGGCCGTAACACGAACGGAGTACACCACCCCCACTTTCGGACGCGTTTTGCCCGCGCGAGGCCCGCGAACCCGCCTCGCACCGGGCTCCGTCCGCCTCGAACAGGCCAAGCGCAAAAAGTTCCCCAAACGGGTCGGCGCCGCGGCTTTCGCCGGGCGCCGGTCACCTGGTGCTGTCGTGGGTTCGCGCTACGCGGCCGGAGTCAGGAACCGGTCCAGCACCGCCGTCAGCTCGGCCGGCCGCTCCACCGGCAGCTCGTGGCCCGCGTCGATGATCCGGACCTCGGCGTCCGGGTACGCCTTGGCCATCCGCAGCATCTGCCCCACCGGCAGCTGGATGTCGTGGTAGCCGTGCACCATCAGGGTGGGCACGGTGATCTCACCGGCCCGGTCGAGGACGTCGAAGGCCCGCATGGCGCCGTACAGCGTCATGACGACCTCGCGCGGGGTGCCGGCGGACGCGCGGACGTACTCCCGGATCTGCTCGCGCGGGTAGCCGGGGGCGAAGGCGCGCTGGATGTTGGCGGCGACGAACAGCTTGAACGGCACGAGAGTCGAGGCAGCCATCAGCAGGCCGCGGCCACGGCTGTACGCCATCCGGCCGATGGAGTTGACCAGGACCATGCGCTCGACGCGCTCGGGGTGGGCCAGCGCGAGGGTCTGGGAGATCATGCCGCCCATGGAGTGTCCGACGGGGACGAAACGATCCACCTCCAGGTGGTCGAGGAGCGCGACCACGTCCTCGGCCAGTTCGGCGACCGTCTTCACGCCGGCCCCGGTGCTCTCGCCGTGGCCGCGCAGGTCGAGCCGGATCACCCGGCGCGCTCCGGCGAAGTGCGCCACCTGGTGGTCCCAGCGGTGCCGGTTCGCGGTCCAGCCGTGGATGAACACCAGGGGCGCCGCGGCGCCGTCGCGGGGGCCCTCGTCGTCGTACGTCAGTGCCGCTCCGTCGACTTCGAACTGCGGCATGGGGGCCTCCTGGGGCGTGATCCGGTTACTGCCGGGTACGGTAACGGGCCGTCCGGCCCGCCGTCACCGGCCGCCGGGCCTCAACACGGTTACGGCGCGCGCCGGATCCGACGGCATCGGGGAATTACCCCAAATGCCGCAATGGCGAATCGGCCCTATGGTGCTGATATGGAGCACGCACTCAGTCCTTCGACCCTTGCCGAGCTGCGCCGCCCGCGCCCTTACCCCGCCGTGTCGGTGCTGACGCCGACGCACCGCCGTGAGCCCGACAACGCCCAGGACCCCGTCCGGCTGCGCAATGTCGTGGCCGAGGCGAAGAAGCAGCTGGAGGCGGATCCCGCGGTCACCCGGGACCGGCGCTCCGACGTGGTCAGCCAGCTCGAACAGGCGCTCGCCGAGGTCGATCTGACGTACACCGAGGACGGTCTGGTGATCTTCGCCGCGCCTGGTGAGCACCAGGTGTGGTCGCTGGCCCGCAGCGTGCCCGAGCGCGTGGTGCTCTCGGACACCTTCCTGACCCGCAACCTGGTCTCGGCACACGCGGCCGAGCGCCCGTTCTGGGTGCTCTCGATCTCGGCCGACCGCATCACGCTGTGGAACGGCGGCGTCGACCGCGTCACCGAGAGCCGGTCCGGCGGTTTCCCGATGGACCGCCCGCAGCGGAACTTCGACGCCGAGCGCCAGGAGCAGATCGGGGACACACCCAGCACCTTCCGCGACGAGGACACCAAGCACTTCCTGCGGGACGCCAACACCGCGATGGCCGCGCTGCTGCGCGACGAGCCGCGGCCCCTGTACGTCACCGGCGAGCAGGCCGCCCTCTCCCTCTGGGAGGAGCTCGGCAACGTCGCCAGGCACAGCATCCCCGTACGGCACGGCGGTCTCTCGCACGCCGGCCCGGAGGCCGTGTGGCAGGCGATCACCCCGCTGCTCCAGGCGGAGAACCGCCGGAGCACCGCGTCGGTGACCCGGGAACTCGAGTCCGCGCGCGGCCACAAGGCGTTCGCGGCCGGTGTCGACGAGGTCTGGCAGAACGCCCGCGAGGGCCGGGTCCGGCTGCTCGCCGTCGAGGAGAACTACCGCACCACGGTCCGCGACGACGGCGACCACCTGGTGCCGGCCGTGAGCGGTGACCTCGACGCCCGCGACGACATCGTGGACGAGATCGTGGAACAGTGCCTGGAGACCGGCGCCGACGTCCGCTTCGTCCCCGACGGCACTCTGGGCGACGAGAACGGCATCGCCGGCGTGCTGCGCTACTGACGAGCCCCTCATCCGGCCGACGTAGGCTCTGGGCCGTGATCGTCGGCCGAGAGGGAGTGTGTGGGCGTGGCTGAGCTGCTGGGCGTCGCGGTGCTGGGTGCCGGACACATGGGGGCCGACCACATACGACGACTGGACCAGGTGATCAGCGGCGCGCGGGTGGCCGCGGTGGCCGACCCCGACCTCGACCGCGCCAAGGATGCGGTGGCCGGTCTGGACGGCGTCACCGTGCACGCCGATCCGCTGGCCGCCCTGGCCGCGCCGGGTGTCGACGCCGTGCTGATCGCCTCTCCGGGCCCGGCGCACGAGGAGCCGTTGCTCGCCTCCTTCGAGCGCGGGCTCCCGGTACTGTGCGAGAAGCCCATGGTGCCGGACTCCACCGGTGCGCTGCGGGTGGTGGACGCCGAGGCGAAGCTCGGGCGCAGGCTGGCGCAGATCGGGTTCATGCGCCGCTACGACGCCGAGTACGGGCGCCTGAAGTCGCTGCTGGACGGCGGCAGCCTGGGCCGGCCGCTGATGCTGCACTGCACCCACCGCAACGTGTCCTCGCCGCCCGGCTTCACCAGCGCCATGCTGATCAACAGCTCGGTGTCGCACGAGATCGACGCGGCCCGCTGGCTGCTCGGCCAGGAGCTGACCGCGGTGACCGTGCTGCGGCCGCGGCCCTCCGCGGGCGCCCCCGAGGGGCTGCTCGACCCGCAACTGGTGGTGTTCGAGACCGACGGGGGTGCCGTCGTCGACGTCGAGGTCTTCGTGAACTGCGGCTTCGGTTACCAGGTGCGCTGCGAGGCCGTGTGCGAGCGGGGCAGTGCCCGGATCGGCGAGGACCACACCATGCTGGTCACCGCGGGCGGCGGCGCCCGCGAGGAGGTGGCCCAGGACTACCTGGTGCGGTTCGCCGACGCCTACGACCGCGAGGTGCAGGCCTGGGTGGACGCCACCCGGCAGGGCCGGGTCACCGGACCGGGCGCCTGGGACGGCTACGCCTCCTCCGTGGTCGCCGAGGCCGGGGTCCGGGCGCTGGAGACCGGCGGCCGTACGGCCGTCGAGCTCGCCCCGCGCCCGGACCTGTACGCGGACCTCAGCCGCTGACGGAGGCGGCGCCCGTCTCCAGATGGCCGGTGAACCGGCGCGACCAGGTCGCGTCGGAGTCCACCGTGACCGTGAAGTCGTACCAGCCGCCCTGGTACGCGACGGCGTTGAAGTAGTCCTCGGCCGAGGCACCCGCCGCGACCGTGTACGTCCAGGGGCCGTCGGTGCGGTAGTTGTTCGAGGTGATGGTGAACTTCACCGGCCCGGAGCCGGTGTTGGCCATCTTGAACCAGACGGCGAGCTTGCCGGTGCCGGGCTCCACGGCGTAACGGGTGCTCACCTCCGCCGACTTGCCGGCCTTGGTGGCGTCGCCCTGGAAGCGGCGCAGGAAGCGGTTGGGGCCGGCCATGGTGATGTCGTACTTGCCGGCGCCGTACCCGGTGCCGATGTTGAAGTAGTCGGAGGCGGTGGAGCCGGCGTCCACCGTGTACTGCCATGGGGTGGTGTCCCGGTAGGCGTTCGGGTGGAGGGAGAAGTGGGCCGCCCGGGTCGCCGGGCTGCCCTGGTTGGCCATGGTGAACCAGGCGCGGACGGTGCCGGCGGTCCCGAACTCCAGGTGGTCCAGGTAGCCGTTCGGCTGGTAGGGCAGCGCGCGGGCCGGTCGGGTGCCGGACTCCTGGGCGGGCAGGGCGTTGGTGGTGGGCACCGGGTTGGGCAGCGGGCCGCAGGTGGAGTAGCCGATGACGCTGGTCGCGGGCAGGGAGACGGCGCCGTAGACCGGGTTGGCGAAGTCGAAGACGCCGGTCAGGTCGCCGCTCACGGCGCGCCGCCAGACGCTGATGTTGGGGCAGTTCGCGGGTTTGCCGAGGGCCGCCGTCCAGGTCTCCAGGAAGCGCAGCACCGAGGTGTGCTCGAAGACCTCGGAGGAGACCCAGCCGCCGCGGGTCCAGGGCGAGATGACGATCATCGGGACCCGGAAGCCGAAGCCGTAGGGCACGCCGTTCAGGAACTCGCCGGCCGTGCCGGCGGGCGGGGCCGGGGGCGGTACGTGGTCGAAGTAGCCGTCGTTCTCGTCGTAGTTGAGGAACAGCACGGTGGAGTCGAAGACGGCCGCGTCGGCGGCGAGGGCCTGGTAGACCAGGCTGACGAAGTGGGCGCCGTCGCCGGGCGGGGCGTAGGGGTGCTCGGAGAACGCCTGGTTGGCGACCACCCAGGAGACCTGCGGGAGGGTGCCGGCGACGACGTCGGCCTTGATCGCGGCGGCGATGTCGTCGGGGGTGGAGCCGGTCACCGCGGGGACGGAGGACATGCCCCGGTCGTGGAGCGGGTTGCCCGCTTTGGCGTTCGCGAAGTTCTTGAAGTACGCGCAGCCGTTGTCCCCGTAGTTGTCCTGGGCGTTCTGGTAGACCTTCCAGGTCACTCCGGCGCTCTGCAGGGCCTCGGCGTAGTTCTGCCAGGTCAGGCCCGACTCGTCGCCGCCGTCGTAGCTGGAGGAGTCGACCTTGCCGCTCCACAGGTAGGTGCGGTTGGGACCGGTGGCGCTGAGGGTGGAGCAGAAGTAGGCGTCGCAGATCGTGTAGGTGTCGGCGAGCGCGTAGTGGAAGGGGATGTCGGCGCGGTCCAGATAGCCGAGGGAGCGCACGTTGCCGACGCCCGCGACCCAGTTGTCGAGGCGGCCCTTGTTCCACGCGGAGTGCTGGGAGGACCAGGAGTGGGGGAGGTCGCCGTTGCACTGGGCGAGGGTCTCGCCGTCCTTGCCGGCCGCGTCGGGGGTGGCGCTGAGCTTCCACGGGTACTGGCGGCCCGTGTCGTTCGGCTGGTTGAAGACCGGATAGCCGCCGCTCAGGGTGATGCCGCTGCGGTCCGCGAAGCCGCGGACGCCCTTGAGGCGCCCGAAGTAGTGGTCGAAGCTGCGGTTCTCCTGCATGAGGATCACCACGTGCTTGACGTCCGAGATCGTGCCGGTCGCCGTGCTCCGGGCCGCGGCCGCTGCCGCGGTCCGTGGGCCGGCGGCACCCACCGTCATGCCCGCCGCCACGGAAGCGCCCAGTCCCACGAAGTCTCTTCGGCTGATCGGTGTCATTCGCCCCGTCCTCGTCACCGGTGCGCCCGTGCGGCACACCGCGCGCCAGGGTGCACGGGGCGGTCGGCAGGCTCCGGGCCGGATCGGTGAGGCGGGAGTGAACAAGAGTCAAAGTACGGGTCGGTAGCGCCCCGTACGCCTCACACGCCCCCGAACAGCGTGCTCAGCCCCCGCTCCACGACGGCCTCGACGTCCTCCTGCCCCGGGGCCACCACCTCGTGGGTGCGCTGCAGGAACCGGAAGAGGGCCTGGGTGTCGAACTGGAGCAGGGCGAGGCCGTGCGGCGAGTGGAACTCCACGGCCGTACGGCCCGGGCCGCAGGGCCAGATGTGGACGTCCCCGCGCCCGGCCGGGGCGCTGAGCCCCTGGTCCAACAGCGAGCGGGCGAAGGTCCAGGTGACCTCCTCGCCGCCGAGGGTGACCTCGGCCGGGAAGTCGACGAAGACGGCCAGCGGATCACCTGAGGTGTACCGGAGCGTGGCGGGCACCGGGACCTCCTCGTCCTCGGCGGTGATCAGCCGGGCCCGGGCGGGTTGCTCGAAAGTGATGTCCATGCCTGTAGGACTCCGGGAGGGCCCCTCGCATGACGCGAAATCCGGACAGAGTTGCCGCGGTTGGCCGAGACCGCGACACTGTGAACACAGAGGCGTCGAACAACCGCCCGAGCGCGACCCGGAGACCTCATGGCGCCCGTCAAATCGCGTAGCCCCACTACGACTTCGGCCAGCGGTCGCGTACACCTTTCATATGGGTCGACCAGCCCATGAAGACTCTGGCATATGCCAGAAGCACCACCGTATCGTGTGTTGCCAAATCCCTTACGGGGCGTCGCGGGCTGTGCAACAGTCGTAACCGGTCCCACCGTCCGCCTTGGCCGTACTCCCCCACTCTCGACTTCGCTCGAGCGGGGGGACCCCCATCCGCATCGGAGTGCGTCATGCCGTCCCATGTCTCCGCGGACCGCCCCGCAGGCCAGCCGCCCGGGCGCGGCTCGGTCGAGGCGTTGATATCGCAGACGCGGCGGCTCAAGGGTGACGTGGACGCGGTGCGGCGGGACACCCGGAGCTCGGGTTCGGACCCCGAGGAGCGCTGGCAGCGGGCCCTGTACGACCTGGCACTCCATCAACTGAACGACCTGGACGAACACTTGGCCCAGCTGCGGGACGGACCGGCCCCGCTGCCGGCCGGTGCGGAGGCGGCACCCGCCCACAGCTCCGCGCCCGCCCCGGGCTCGCTGCTCAGCCGGGTCGGCAGCGCGGAGTGGAACCTCCTTACGGACGAGGCCAGCTGGTCCGGCGAGCTCTACCAGATCCTCGGCCGTGACCCGGCCGCGCCCGCGCTCACCCTCGACGAACTGCCGTCCCTGGTCCTGGACGAGGACCGGCCCCGGCTCACCGCGATGGTCACCGACTGCCTGGTCGACGCCAAGCCGATCGACGGCGAGTTCCGTGTCCTGCGGCCCGGCGGGAACGTGCGGACCGTCCACATGATGGGCGAGCCCGTCCTCGACGGCGACGGCAGCACCGCCTCGATGTGGGCCGTGCTGCGGGACGTCAGCGAACTGCGGCTCAGCCAGCGGACGGTGCGCGAGAGCCGGGACACTATGCAGCGGCACCGCCGGCGGGCCGAGACCGAACAGCGGCTCGCCGTCGAACTCCAGGAGGCCGTGCTGCCGCCCGGGCGCGGTGCCCTGCGGCTGCCGCGCCGGGGGCCGGGCACGCTCGACGTCGCCGCCCGCCACCTGCCGTCCGGGGCCGGCACCCTGCTGGGCGGCGACTGGTACGACGCTCTGGAGCTGTCCGACGGCGACACCCTGCTGAGCGTCGGCGACCTCACCGGACACGGCGTCGCCGTCGCCTCGGGCATGACGATGCTGCTGGGCGCCGTACGCGGTATGGCGATGGCCGGCACCCAGCCGGGGCAGCTCATGTCCCTGCTGAACCAGTTACTCGACGCCACCGTGCAACCCGCGCTGGGCAGCGCCGTCTGCTGCCGCTACCGGCCCGCCACCCGCACCCTGACCTGGGCACAGGCAGGACACCCCGCCCCGCTGCTGTTCCGCGGCGGGACGGGGTGTGCGCTCAGCGCGCCGGACGGCGTGCTGCTCGGTGTCACCTCGGGAGCCGGCTACGGGCAGGCCGAAGTGACCCTGGAACCGGGCGATCTGCTCCTGCTGCACACCGACGGGGTGGTGCCCGGGCACAGCGGAGCGGACTCTCTGGGCGCGCTCCTCGGCCTGGGCCCGCGGTTCGGGGCGGCGCGCACCGCCCAGGACTGTGTCAGGGCCGTGGTCGAGGAGTTCGGCGAGAGCGAGCGCGAGGACGAGGCCTGCATGCTCGTCGCCAAGGTGGGTGAATAGGAAGAACAGCGACGGGCAGCGGTTGCCGCCCTGACGTCATCAGCCGGTTCGTGTCGAGCGCGCAGACTGCTCCCTATGCCTGTGCGCTGTTGTGGTTCCCCTTGCTCCTGGCCTTCGGCAGGGCCAGCTTGATCTCCTCCCGCAGTTCCTGGATCCTCGGGTAGCCGGCGTACTCGGCGGTGAGCCGGTACATCTGGCGCAGCCTGTCCCAGGTGCGGTGGGAGGAGTTCGACCCCATCGACATCAGGGCCAGCCGGGCGTAACGGTCCGCCTGCTCGGGGTCGTCCGCGATGAAGCAGGCGGAGGCCATGGACAGGAAGTCGAAGATCTTCGACCGCTGGCGGCCGTCGATCCGCAGGGCCAGGGCCTTCTCCGCGTAGTGCTGGGCGTGCACGGCCGCGGCCGGGTCGTGCTCGGCGAGCGTGCGGTAGGCGAGGGCCTGCATGCCGTACAGGTCCTCTTCCCTGAACATCTGCATCCAGCTCGGCGGCGGCACGTCGGCCCGGTCGGAGACGAAGAGGTCCTCCGCCTGGCCGAGGGTGCGGCGCATCGCCTGGCCCTTGCCCATCGACGCCTGTGCCCAGGCCTCGATGGTGTACAGCATCGCCCGGGTGCGCGGCAGCACCTCGTCGCCCGAGCCGGACTTGGCGAGCTTCATCAGGTCGAGTGCGTCGTCGGGCCGGCCGAGGTGCACCATCTGGCGAGCCGCTCTGGAGAGCGCCTCCCCGGCACGCGGCCGGTCGCCGCCCTCACGGGCCGCATGGGCGGCGATGACGAAGTACTTCTGGGCCGTGGGCTCCAGGCCGACGTCGTGCGACATCCAGCCCGCGAGGACGGCGAGGTTGGCGGCGACGCCCCACAGGCGCCGCTGGAGATGCTCGGGGTGGCGGTAGGCGAGCATGCCGCCCACCTCGTTGAGCTGTCCCACCACTGCCTTGCGCTGCAGTCCGCCGCCGCGGGCCGCGTCCCAGGCGCGGAACACCTCGACGGAGCGCTCCAGTTCCTCCATCTCCTCGGACCCGATGGGGGCGGCCTCGTAGCGGTCGAACCCGGCGGGGTCGGCGTGCAGAGGATCGTCGAGGACGGGGGCGTCGGCCTTGAGTGTGGGGTCGGTGTGCAGCCACTCGTACATGGCGCTGCTGAGTACGGATCCCGCGGTGAGCGCGGCACCCGCACCCACCAAGCCGCGTCGGTTGAGCATGAGGTCCATTCCCGTGAATTCGGTGAGGACCGCGGCGGTTCGTTCGGGCGCCCACGGCATGCCGTCGGGATGTTCCACGTTCCCGTCGTCCGGCCGTTTTCCCGTACGCCCGTGCCGTACCAGACCGAGGTCCTCGATGGTCACGACACGGCCGAGACGCTCGGTGAACAGGGCCGCCAGCACCCGCGGCACCGGATCGCGCGGGATCTCTCCCGTGTCGATCCACCGCCGCACCCGGGAGGTGTCGGTCGCCAGCTGGGGGTGGCCCATGGCCGCCGCCTGCCGGTTGACCAGCCTCGCGAGTTCGCCCTTGGACCAGCCGGCCAGGCCGAACAGGTCCGAGAGGCGGGTGTTGGGTTCTCCGGTCACGTCAAGCCCCCAGGTTCTCGGCTGAGTTGACAGTAGCCCGGTGCCGGTTGCCGGGCGACTATTCGCCACGGTTCGCCAGGGTGCGCCAGATGGTGTGCCACTGGGCAACGGGTGTCAGGTAGGAACGCGCCACCCCGACCCGGTCGCCACTCGACGGGCACACTCCCCAGGGTGTGCCCGGGCGGCCGGGACGGGCTGGGCGCGAGAACCCCTCACAGGACTTCTCAGGCAGGCACCGCAGGTACACGAAGGGATCTGTATCGCCCATGTACGCAGCATCGTCCTCCGTGTCCGCTCCGCCCCGGTCGCTGCGCCCCCGCCCGGCGGGCGGCGGACCCTATCTCGACCCCGCGCGTCCCGGGGCCGCCGTACCGGTCGTGGGCCGGCAGCGGCGCGCCGCGGGTCTCGGCACCCAGCCCCTCAGCGGGAGACTCGACCTCTCCGGCCCCCAGGGGGCGCAGCTGCGCACCGCGATCGCGTCGGTGCACCGGATCTGTCCGGAGTTCGCTCCGGTGCAGGTGCTGCGCCGCACCGGGCGGTCCGTGATCCTCGTCGGGACGACGGGGCGCAGCACGGCCGTGGCGAAGTGTCTACTGGACCACTCCCCCGCCTGGGCGGAGCGGACCCGCCACGAAATAGCCGCATACCGCTCGTTCGTCCGGCACCGGCCGCCGATCCGGGTGCCGAGGCTGATCGCGGCGGATCCGGACAACTGCACACTGGTGATCGAGCGGATGCCCGGCCGGGTGGCGGCGATCCAGCGCCACCCTGTGGAGGCTCCGCCCCGGACGGACATCCGGGCCGCGCTGGGCGCGATCTGCCGGCTGAACGCGTGGCGGCCCCCGGCGGGCACCTTCGACGCCCCGGTCGACTACCCGGCCCGTATCGCCCGGTACCACGAGCTGGGTCTGCTCACCGACCGGGACATGGGCGACCTGCAGAAGCTGCTGCACGGCATCGCGGTCGCGGCGGGCCGCCAGGGGATGGGCCAGTTCTGCCACGGCGACGCCCTGCTCTCGAACATCCTGCTGTCCCCGGCCGGTCCAGTGCTGGTGGACTGGGAGCACGCGGGCTGGTATCTGCCGGGGTACGACCTGGCCACGCTCTGGTCGGTCCTCGGCGACGCCCCGGTGGCGCGTCGTCAGATCAGCCAGATCGCCCAGTCGGCGGGGCCGGCGTCCCGGGACGCCTTCCTGGTGAACCTGATGCTGGTCCTCACCCGGGAGATCCGGACCTACGAGACCGCCGTGCAGCGTTCGATGCACG
Source organism: Streptomyces sp. NPDC028289 (assembly GCF_055565975.1). Taxonomy (NCBI): domain Bacteria; kingdom Bacillati; phylum Actinomycetota; class Actinomycetes; order Kitasatosporales; family Streptomycetaceae; genus Streptomyces; species Streptomyces sp. NPDC028289. The sequence goes on from NZ_JBVHTI010000004.1 coordinate 362,948, forward strand.
ACGCGACCCCGGCGGCACCGGGTACGGCCCACCCGGGCGCCGCGCCGACCGGCGAGGAACAGCGGCTGCTGCTCCGGCGGCTGCACGACGACTGCCAGCTGGCCCGCCGGGCCGTGCGCGCGGCGGTCGGCACTCGCTGACGGGGACGAGGATCCGCGGTGCGCTCAGGGCAACTGCGCACCGCGGATCCTCGCATGTCCGGGGGTGTCTCCAGGGGGGTCGGGGACGCCCCACTGGTGTACGCCACTGACGCCCCGCAGGCCTGCGGGCCGCCACCGCGAAACTCCCACGATCATCGTATGACATGGGAATTCCAGTCTCTCTGGGCATGATTGACGGATCGTCGGCAAGCCGGTACCACTGAGCCACGCTCAGCCCCGCACGCCCCGTCGCCCCAGGAGGCTGCATTGCGAGGATCCGTCACCGAGCCCGCACCCCCGCACCGCGGCAGACGTACGCGCAGGACGGCCGGGGCCGTCGCCGCCGCGGCTCTGCTGCTGCCGTTGCTGGGCGCGGCACCGCCCCCGGACACCGGCGAGTCCGCCGCCGGGCTGCTCCAGCGGGCGTTCGCGTCCGCCGCCACCGAGTACCACGTACCGCAGAGCGTGCTGCTCGCCGTCTCCTACCTCCAGTCCCGCTGGGACACGCACGCCGGCGCGCCCAGCGTGACCGGCGGCTACGGCCCGATGCACCTCACCGACGCGCACACCGCGCTGGCGACGGCCACCGAGCACTTCGCCGACGGCACCGAGGACGCCCGCGGCGACAGCGCCCGCCCCGCCCTCCGCCCCAGCGTGCAGGTCCCGCAGAACTCCGCGCTCCCGGCCCGCCTCAAGACCCTGCCGAAGGCCGCCGCGCTCACCGGGATCCCGGCCGAGCGACTGCGCACCGACGCGACAGCGAACGTGGCCGGCGGCGCTGCCCTGCTCGCGGCTGCCCAGCGGGACCTGCACCAGCCGTTCAGCGCCGATCCGGCGCACTGGTACGGCGCGATCGCCCGCTTCTCCGGGGCCGACGACACGGCGACCGCGGCGGCGTACGCCAACGAGGTGTTCGACGTCCTCCACACGGGCGAGGAGCGCACCACCGACGCCGGACAGTTCGTCGCCCTCGCCGCCCAGCCGGGGCTGCGGGCCGACACCGCGCAGCTGGAGCTGACCGGGCTGCGCACCACGGCGGCGGACGACGGGACGGAGTGCCCGACAACGGTGTCGTGCGAGTGGATCCCCGCGCCCTACGCGCAGTTCGGGGACGACGACTACGGCAACCACGACCTCGCCGACCGGCCGGCCTCGCAGAGCATCAAGTACATCGTCATCCACGACACCGAGGGCTCCTGGGACACCACCCTCAAGCTGGTACAGGACCCCACCTATGTGTCATGGAACTACACCATCCGCTCCACCGACGGTCTGATCGCCCAGCACGTCAAGGCGAAGGACGTGGCCTGGCACGCGGGCAACTGGTACATCAACGCGAAGTCGATCGGCATCGAGCACGAGGGCTTCCTCGCCTCGCCGGACGCCTGGTACACGGAGGCGATGTACCGCTCCTCGGCCCGGCTGGTGAAGTACCTCTCCGAGCAGTACGGCGTCCCGCTGGACCGGCAGCACATCCTCGGCCACGACACCGTGCCGGGCCCGACCACGTCCTCGATCCCCGGGATGCACACCGACCCCGGCCCCTACTGGGACTGGCGGCACTACTTCGAGCTGCTGGACCACCCCTTCAAGCACAAGGCGGGCAAGAAGCACCGGGTGGCGGCGGGCGGTGTGGTCACGATCCTGCCGGACTACGCCACGAACCAGCCGACGTACACCGGCTGCGTCACCAAGGGCCAGCCCTGCGCCGCGCACGGGTCCGGCGAGGTACGGCTGTACTCCGACCACGACGAGAACTCGGCCCTGATCAAGGACATCGGCATGGGCACGACGCCGACGACCGACGTGAACGACCTCTCCTCACGGGCCTCCACCGGCCAGCAGTACACGGTGGCGGACACCTGGGGGGACTGGACGGCGATCTGGTACCTCGGGCAGAAGGCCTGGTTCGAGAACCCGGCGAGCGCCCCGGCGGCGGTCGGCTCGACCGGGGTGGTGATCACGCCGAAGGCGGGGCTGACCAGCATCCCGGTGTACGGCCGCGCCTATCCGGAGGCGTCCGCGTACCCCTCCGGGGTACCGGTCCAGTCGGTCTCCCCGCTGCCGTACACGATCCCGGCGGGCCAGAGGTACGTGGCCGGTGACGAGGTGCCGGGCGAGTACTACTACGCCGTCACCTTCAGCACCGACTCGCACAAGGTCGTGGTCGGCAAGGACCTGTACTACGAGATCCAGTACGGCCACCGGATCGGGTTCGTCCGTGCGGCCGACGTCGACGTGGTGCCGGCCGCGAAGACCGGGCGGCACCACGGCCACGGCCACGGCCACGGAAAGTAGCCGGCCTCAGCCCTGCTGGAAAAGCTCCGCCGGGAGCGGCTTCAGCAGGGCGTACAGGTCGTCGGTGATCGGACGGTCCCAGGCCGCGATGGTCACCAGGACGCCGTCGCTGCGGTCGAACTGGACGCAGGAGATCCGGCTCTCGGAGAGCTTGAGACGCCGCACGATCAGCAGGTTGTCGCCCTGCAGGACCGGCATGTCCTCGGTGCCGACGACGGTGACGTCCTCGTCGTTCTCCAGCGCGAGGAGGAGCTGGCCGACCTCGAAGGGGATCTCGCCCTCCTCCACCTCGCGGGCCGGGGAGCCCTCGGGGAGGTTGCCGATGATCATCGCGGGGCCGCGGCCGCCGAAGAGGTCGTAGCGCAGGAAGACGCCCTGGCAGGTGCCGTCGGGGGCGGGCAGCAGCCCGGCACCGAGGTTGCCGGGCCAGTCACCCGGGTCCATGGCCAGAACATCGAATTCGGGGCCGGCGGGAGTGGCGCTGCGGCGACGGAGGAACGACATGCGGTCCATGGTACGGGGCCCGGGTTGTGGGGCGGGGATCAGTGCGGGGTGCGGGTCGGCCGACGTCTGTGCGGCGCGCTTGAGCCGTCGGCACTCTTGAGCCGCCGCGGCGGTGGTCAGCCACGACGGTGGTGTTCGGCGGTGCCGTGCCGGGCGGCGGTGATCGCCGTGGTGGGTGGCGGTCCTTTGCCGGGCGCGGCGCCATCGTGGCTTGTCGCGCAGTTCCCCGCGCCCCTGGGGATGTCGCAGTCGACGCCCGCCACACCACCCTGGGTATGCCGCAGACGACGCCCGCCGCACGCCCCGGGTGGGTCGGTGTCGGTGCCCGCTACAGAGTTGCCGCTTCCGTCGCTGCCAACTCGGCCCGTGCCGCGGCCGCCAAGCCGTCGGCGCCGCACTGGCGGGCGGTTTCGAGTCCTCGGCGCAGGTGGGCGGCGTCGTGGAGTTCGGTGCCCAGCGCGACCAGGGCGCAGGCGAGCTCGTAGGCGGCCGGGGAGCGGTCCAGGTAGGCCACCGACTCGCGCAGGTAGGCCAGGCGGGTCTCGCCGGTCGAGACCTCTGCCGCTGTACGCAGGGCCTGGCCGATCGCGGACGGGGCGCCGAAGCGGCGGGCGCGGGTCAGGGCGTCCAGGGCCGTGGTGAGGGCGCGTTCCGGAGCGTCGTGGGCCTCGGCGCGGGCCAGGTGGAGCTGCCAGGGGCACCAGGAGGGGTTGCGGATGCCGCGTGGTTCGAGGCGGCGCCCGGCCGCGGAGAGTTCGGCCGCCGCGTCCTTCGTGAGACCGCGGGCGAGGAGCAGCTCGCCGTAGACCGTCTGGGCGTCGGGGAAGACCACGGCCGCCGGGAAGGGCTCCCGGAAGGCGTGGTCCTCGGCGAGGCGGGCGGCCTCGTCGGTGCGGCCGCGGGCCAGCAGGGTCTGGATCAGGATGCCGACGGCGTACCAGTGGGCCGGGGTCCCGGGGCCGACTCGTTCGGCGAGGCCCAGGCCGGAGCGGGCGTGTTCCTCGGCCTCGGCGAGGCGCCCGCGCCGGTAGCGGACGTAGCCGAGGAGGGTGTACGCGAAGGAGAGGTGGGCGCCACGCCAGCCCTGGCGTTCGAAGTCGGCGATCCCGGCGGCGAAGAGTTCCTCCGTGCGGTCGGGCCGGTCGGCGTACATGAAGGCGAGGGCGACGAGGACGGGGACCTCGAACCCGCGGTCGGCCTCCGCCCAGCCGAGGCCGCCGGCCAGGGCGCGTTCGGCGTGCTGGAGGGCGACGTCGGCGGGTTCGCCGCGCTGGACGGCGTCCCAGGTGCGCAGTCCGATGACGTACCGCTCGGTGAGGTCGCGGCCCCGGAGCCGGTCGGCGAGCCGGGTCAGCCGACGGGACCGGGAGGGGTGATCGGGTTCGTCGGCGCGGAAGGCGTCCCACATGAACTGTTCGGAGAGCATGCGGAGCCGTACCCGGGCGTCGCCGGTCACGTGGATCTCGCGGGCGAGGGTCTCGGAGGCCTCGGCGAGGCGGTCGCTGTGGGCGAGGACCTGGGAGAGGCGGTAGACGATGTGGTGGCGCAGCGCGGGCTCGGCGATGGGTTCCTGAAGGGCCGCGCGCAGGTGGTTGACGGTGGTGGCCGGTTCGGTCAGGAGGGAGGCGCTGCCCAGTTCGTGGAGGACTGCCGCGCGCTCCTTGGCGGGCGGGGGTTCGCGCAGGGCGCGGGCGAGGTAGGCGCGGGCTGTGTCGGGGGCGCCGGCCCGGAGCGTCTCGCCGGCGGCGGCGCGCAGCTGCCGGACGACCCAGGTGTCGCCCTCGGGGTGGGTCTCCAGGAGGTGGCGGGCGGCGGCGGTGGCGCCCTGGCCGTCGTCGGTCACGCACCAGGCGGCCTGGCCGTGCAGGGCGACCCGGGTGGCGGGCGGGATGGCCCGGTAGACGGCGGTGGCGATCAGGGGGTGGACGAACTCCAGGGTCTCGGCCCCGGTGAGGACGCGGGCGCCGCGCAGGGCGTCGGCGGCGTCGGCGGCCTCCTCGTGGCCGAGGCCTGCGACGGCGGCGGCGAGCGTGGGATGGATCTCGGTGCCGAGGACGGCGCAGGCCCAGGAGAACCGGACGGCGGAGGGGCCCAGGCGTTCGAGGCGGGCGATCAGGCCGCTGCCCTTGACGGCGGCGGCGAGGTCGCGCAGCAGGGGTGCGCCGGCCTCGGTGGGGTCGAGGCCCCGGTCGTGGACCTTGGCGGTCAGCTCGACGGCCTCGAAGGGGTTGCCTGCGGTGACGGCCCAGCACTCGTGACAGAAGGCGTCGTCGGCGTGGTCGCCGAGGCTCTCGCGGACCAGGACGGCCACGGCGTCGGCGCTGAGCGGTTCGAGGCCGTGCGGGCGGCCGCCCGCCCGTCCGGGCAGGCCGCGGAACGCGTCGGCGTGCTCGGGGAGTTCGTCGGGCCGGTAGGCGACGACGACGAGCAGCGGGAGTTGCTCGGCGCGCGGTGCGAACGCGGCGAGCCAGCCCAGGGATTCGGGGTCGGCCCAGTGGGCGTCGTCGAGGACGAGGACCATCGGGGCCTGGCGCACGGCGAGATGGGTGAGCACCCAGTCGAGGCCGTCGCGCAGGCCCTGCTGGTCGGGCGGGGCGCCTTCGGTCGGGGCGCACAGGCCCAGGGCGGGGCCGACGATGTCGTACCAACTGCCCAGTGAGGCGCGGAGTTCGGCCTCGGGGGCGCCGGCGAGGCGGGGTTGCAGGAGCTGGCGGGCGACGTGGAAGGCGACGCGCTGTTCCTGGTCGCCGCCGCGCGCGGAGAGCACGGTGCAGCCCTGGGCGGCGGCGCGGCGGCGGACCTCGGCGAGCAGGGTGGTCTTTCCGATGCCGGCCCGGCCGGCGAAGGCGAGCAGCGCGCCGAGCTGCCGGTCGCCCGGTGCCGCGCCGTCCGTGCCCAGGCCGGTGAGCTCGGCCAGCGCCTCGTCGACGGCGGCGAGTTCGCTGTCACGCTCGTAGAGCGTCCGTCGGTTCCGCAGGACCCGCTGTCCCATGACCACCCCCCGCCACGGTGGTACGCGAGCGCGGGGGGCGGGCGCGCACCGTGGCTTGCAGGCAGCTCAGCGTACGCTTCACGGCGGTGATCCGCTCCCTACTGACGGTAACTGGGCGAAGGCACTTGACATCACTCCTGCGGCGGCGACGGCGGGACCACCGCGACCGGGGCGGCCGCGTGCAGCAGCACGGCGTGGGTGACGGAGCCCATCATGCGGGCCGGGGCGAGCAGGCGCCGGCGGTGCCGGCCGACGACGACCAGCGCGGCGTCCTTCGAGGCGGCGACCAGCAGGCCGGCCGCGTCGCCGGGCAGCGCGAGGACGTCGGCGCGCAGGTTCGGCCGGTCCTTGAGGTGCGGGGCGAGGAAGCCCTCGGCGAGGGTGCGGGTCTCCTGCTCGACCTCGTCCCGGTCGACGGCCGGCGGGACGAGTTCCCCGGCCGCGAACCAGCTCTGCACCGGCCACGGGTAGGCGGCGATCACCTGGAGCCGGGCGCCGCGCCGGTCGGCCTCCGTGAAGGCGAAGGCGAGGGTGGCGTCGTCGGGGCTGTCCACGTCCAGGCCGACGACGACCCGGGGCCCTGGCTCGGCGGGCAGTTCCTCGTGCACCTGCCGCCCGGGCCGGGGTACGACGACCACCGGGCATCCGGCGTCGCGGGCGGCGGCCATGCCGTTGGAGCCGAGCAGCAGGCCGGCGAAGCCGCCGCGGCCCCGTGAGCCGAGCACCAACAGCTGGGCGTCGGCGCCCAGTTCGGGCAGCAGCGCGCTCGGGGCGCCCTCCAGGGCGACGTACTCGACGGTCAGTCCGACGGCACCGGTGCGCAGCCGGCCCCGGACCTCGTCGAGCACGGGGTCGCCCCCCTCGTCCGGTTCCCCGGCGACCAGGACGTCGGGCTGCCCCCAGGCGGCGTACTGGCGGACGTGGACCACCCGCAGCGGTGCGTCCCGCTGCCGGGCCGCCTGCACGGCCCAGTCCAGGGCGCGCAGGCTGTCGTCCGAACCGTCCGCCGCGGCGATGACCGGCGCAGCGCTCATCGTTCCTCACCTCCGGAATACGACCTTCCCCGTCCGGGGCCAGCCTGTCTCAGGCGGCGGCCCCGGAAGGGCGCTGCTGGTCACGTGTCCGGAAATCCTTGCGGAACACCCCCTGGTTCACCTCTCTGCCGCAACGGCGGCACCAGGAGCAGGCGCTCAGGTGAGGTCGAACTCGCCCTCCCGGGCCCCCGACACGAAAGCGCCCCATTCGGCGGGGGTGAAGATCAGGGAAGGGCTCTGTGGGCTGCCGCTGTTGCGCATCGCGATGAATCCCTCGACAAAGGCGATCTGGACATCCCCCAGGCCCCGGCTGCTGGACTGCCAGTCGGCCCCGCTGAGATCCAGCTCCGGCTTGTCCCAGCCCACTGCCCGCTGCTGCTGGATGGTGCTCTCGGCCACGTCCGTGCTCCTCCCGAATTCGTCGTCCGCGGCCAGCCTAGCTTTCGGTTCCGGCACTCAACAGGCCACGTGAACGGGTCCTTTCAGTTGTCGGGGGCGGCGGCGCCGACGAGCCACATGGAGAAGAACTGGGAGCCGCCGCCGTAGGCGTGGCCGAGCACCTTCCGGGCGCCGTCCACCTGGTGTTCTCCGGCCTGGCCGCGCACCTGGAGGGCGGCTTCGGCGAACCGGATCATCCCGGAGGCGCCGATCGGATTGGTGGACAGGACACCGCCCGACATGTTGACGGGGAGGTCACCGTCGAGTTCGGTGACCCCCGACTCGGTGAGTTTCCAGCCCTCGCCCTCCTCGGCGAAGCCGAGGTTCTCCAGCCACATGGGCTCGTACCAGGAGAACGGCACGTACATCTCGACGGCGTCGATGTCCCGGCGCGGGTCGGCGATCCCCGCCTGCCGGTAGACGTCGGCGGCGCAGTCCTTCCCGGCCTGCGGCGACACCGCGTCCTTGCCGGCGAACAGGGTGGGCTCGCTGCGCATGGCGCCGCCGAGCATCCAGGCCGGCGGCTTCGCGGAACGGGCGGCACCGGCGCGGTCGGTGAGGACCATGGCGCAGGCGCCGTCGGAGGAGGGGCAGGTCTCCGAGTAGCGGATGGGGTCCCACAGCATGGGGGACGCCTGGACCTTCTCCAGGGTGATGTCGTGCTCGTGGAGGTGGGCGTAGGGGTTCTTGAGCGCGTTGCGCCGGTCCTTGTAGGCGACCAGCGAGCCGACGGTGTCCGGGGCGCCGCTGCGCCGCATGTAGGCCCGCACGTGAGGTGCGAAGAAGCCGCCCGCGCCGGCCAGCAGCGGCTGCTGGAAGGGGATCGGCAGGGACAGCCCCCACATGGCGTTCGACTCGGACTGCTTTTCGAAGGCGAGGGTCAGCACGGTGGAGTGGACGCGGGCGGCGACGAGGTTGGCCGCGACGAGCGCGGTCGAGCCGCCCACCGACCCCGCGGTGTGGACCCGCAGCATGGGTTTGCCCACCGCTCCGAGCGCGTCCGCCAGGTACAGCTCGGGCATCATCACGCCCTCGAAGAAGTCGGGCGCCTTGCCGATGACCACGGCGTCGATGTCGGACCAGCCCAACTCGGCGTCTTCGAGAGCGCGTTGCGCGGCCTCGCGGACGAGCCCGGCGATCGACACGTCCCGCCGGGCCGCCACGTGCCTGGTCTGGCCGATCCCTACGACGGCCACGGGTTCCTTGCTCATCGCGGATCCCCTTCGAGTACGGCGACCAGGTTCTGCTGCAGGCAGGGCCCGGAGGTGGCGTGGGCGAGGGCGCGGTCGGACTCGCCGCGGTGGATCCGGGCGGCGGCCTCGCCGATGCGGATCAGCCCGGCGGCCATGATCGGGTTGGCCGCGAGGGCGCCGCCGGACGGGTTCACGCGCACGTCGTCGCCGAGCCGCAGCGCCTTGCGCAGCACGACCTCCTGCGAGCTGAACGGCGCATGCAACTCGGCGGTGTCCACGGGCCGTTCGAAGGCGCCGGCCCGCTCGGCGGCGAGCCGGGCGGAGGGCGAGTCGGTCAGGTCACGGACGCCCAGACCGTGCGCCTCGATGCGGTGGTCGATGCCCCGGATCCAGGCGGGCCGGGCGCACAGCTCCCGGGCCCGCTCCCCCGCCGCGAGGATCACGGCGGCGGCGCCGTCACCGATGGGCGGGCAGTCGCCGGTGCGCAGCGGCCGTACGACATAGTCCCCCTGCGGCACCGGACCCCTCAGCTGTGCATGGGAGTTGGCTTGCGCGTCCGCCCTGCTCCGGGCGCCGACGGCGGCCAGCGCGGGCTCGTCGGTCTCGCCCGCGTCGATGAGGGACTGGGCCTGGAGGGCGGCGAGGGCGACGGAGTCCGGCCAGAGGGGGGCCACGTAGTAGGGGTCGAGCTGGCGGGTCAGCACGTCGCGCACGGAGCCGGGTGAGGACTTGCCGTAGGAGTAGACGAGCGCGGTGTCGGCGTCCCCGGTGAGCAGCTTGGTCCAGGCCTCGTACAGGGCCCAGGCGCCGTCCATCTCGACGTGCGACTCGGAGATGGGCGGCCAGGCGCCGACGCCGTCGAGGGCGAGGGTGAAGGAGAAGGCGCGGCCGGCCAGGTAGTCGCTGGAGCCGGAGCAGGTGAAGCCGATGTCGGCGGTCTTCAGCCCGGTCTGTTCGAGTACGTCGTGCAGCACGGGCATGAGCATCTCGACCTCGGAGAGGTCCTCGCTGGTGCGGCGGTGGTCGGTCTGCGCGAAGGCGACCAGTGCTATGTCACGCATCACAGCAGCTCCTTGTACGTCTCGTAGTCCGCGTCCGGCTCGCCGGTGGGCCGGTAGTGGTCGGGATAGCGGGCCCCCTCGGTCCACACCGGTTCGACCCTGAGCCCCATCCGCACCTGGTCGTAGGGGATCCCGCCGATCCGGCCGTGCAGGGCGAGGCCGGCACCGTCGAGGGCGATGTGCGCGTAGACGTACGGCACCTCGATGTCGAGGTTCTTCGCCTTGATGTTGACGATGCAGAAGGTGGTGACCGTGCCGCCGGGACCCACCTCGACCTGTTCCGATGTGGCCACCCCACATGTGGGGCACGCCCCCCTGGGCGGGACGTACACCTTCCGGCAGGAGGGACAGCGCTCACCGAACGTCCGGCGGGACGACAGGGCGTCGATGTAGGCGGACTGGGCGCGGCCGGGCGAGTAGGTGTAGTCGAGGCGGGCGTGGGCGACGATGCCGTGGACTGCGTCCTCGAACTCACCGCTGTGCCCTGTCACGTCGGCCGGTTCACCGTCGTACGGCTCGAAGCAGGCGATGTCGGTGATGGCGCCGGACCGCTCGCCCGCCCAGCGGACGCGGACCCGCATCCCGGTACGGACGGCGTCGGGGCCGGGGACGTCGAGCGCGTGCAGCAGGGCGGTGTCGGCCCCGTCGAGCCGGACCATGACCCAGGCGAAGGGGGTGTCCAGTGGCTGGCCGCGGCGCGGTTCGTGGTTCCAGGACCAGGTGGTGACGGTGCCGGTGGGCGCGACCTCGACCAGGTCCCGGATCTCCTCGGCGGTCACGGGGTCGTACTCGACGGGTGGCACGAGGACGCGGCCGTCACCGCTCTTCACCCCGAGGACGACACGCTCACGCAGTCCGGTGAGAAAGGCACTCTGGACGGGGCCGAGGGACCGGGTGAAGGGAAACTCGACGACGAGGGGGGCTTTGAGGACTTCGGGCATAGGGGCTTGCCTCCTTGAAAGGTCGATGTGCAGCGCCCCGTAGGGGGCGCTGGGGGTACCCCCGGCCGAAGGCTGGGGGAGGACCTGCGCGACAAGCCCCCACCGGCCCGCAGCTTCCGGACGGCCCAGGCCGGCGCAGCGCTACGCACGCTTGTAATCAGGCACCCGCTTCTCCGCGAAGGCCCGGGCACCTTCCTTCGCATCCGCCGTATCGAAGATCGGCCACCCGCGCTCGAGCTCGGCGGCCAGCCCGTCCGTCTCCGTCATCTCCGCCGTCTCGTACACCGACGCCTTGACCGCCTCGACCGCCAACGGCCCGCACGCGTTGATCTGTTCGGCGATCTCCAGCGCCTTCCCGAGCGCCGAGCCGTCCGGCACGACATGCCCGACGAGCCCGATGTCCGCCGCCTCCCGGGCACTGTACGGCCGCCCGGTGAGCAGCATCTCCAGCGCGTGCGTGCGCGGGATCTGCCGCTGCAGCCGCACCGTGGAGCCACCGATCGGAAACAGCCCCCGCCGGACCTCGAAGAGTCCGAACGTCGCGGACTCGCCCGCCACCCTGATGTCGGTCCCCTGAAGGATCTCCGTACCGCCCGCGACGCAGTACCCCTCGACGGCGGCGATCACCGGTTTGCGCGGGCGATGATGGCGGAGCATCGCCTTCCAGTGCAGGTCGGGGTCGGCCTTCAGCCGGTCCCGCAGGTGCTCGCCCGCCATCTCTCGCCCCGCCAGCGCCTTGAGGTCCATCCCGGCGCAGAAGGCGCCCCCGGCCCCGGTGAGCACGATCGAGCGGACGTCGTCGTCCTCGTCGGCCTCGATCCAGCCGTCGTAGAGGCCGACGAGCATGGAGATCGAGAGCGCGTTCTTCGCCTCGGGCCTGTTGAGCGTGAGCACGAGTGTGGCGCCCTCGCGCCGCACGGTGAGGTGTTCCGTCCCACCCATGGACCGTCTCCCCTCCGGGAGGGATCGTCTCCCCTCCACAAGAACGAGAACAGGTTGCAGTAGCCGGGGAGGCACTTCAAGAGTTTTCTGACAGACAGTCAGATTTCTTCGCGCGAACCCTTCACACTTGCCGCGCCCTTTGCTCTGATGACCGGCGAACGGACAGGTGCGCCTTTCTTCGTCACGGTCGCCGGGGTCAGGAGGAGCGGTGGAGTACAACCTTGCCGATCTGTTCGAGTCGGTCGTCGACGTGGCTGCCGACCGCGAGGCTCTCGTGTACATCGACCACCCCGGTACGGGCGCGGAACGCCGGCTGACCTACGCGGAACTGGACGCCGCCGCCAACCGCATCGGCCACCATCTGATCGACAGCGGGATCAGGCCCGGCGAGCATCTCGGCCTGCACCTCTACAACGGGGTCGAGTACCTCCAGACCGTGTTCGGGTGCATGAAGGCGCGGGTCGTGCCGGTCAACGTCAACTACCGTTACGTCGAGGAAGAGTTGGCGTACCTCTACCGGGACGCCGACCTGGTCGCGCTGGTCTTCGACGCGGAGTTCGACGACCGGGTGGCGGCGGCGCTGCCCCGGGCGCCGAAGCTGCGGCACCTGGTGCGCGTGAGCGAGCCGACGTCGGAGCTCAAGGCCCTGCCCTTCGCGGAGGCCGAGGGCGCCGGGTCACCCGGGCGCGGGTTCCCGGCGCGCTCGGGCGACGACCAGTTCATCATCTACACCGGCGGCACCACGGGGATGCCGAAGGGTGTGATGTGGCGTCAGGAGGATCTGTTCTTCGCGGGGTTGGGCGGCGGGGCGCCGACCGGCGAGCCGGTGAAGCGGCCGGAGGAACTGGCCGAGCGGGTGGCGGCCGGCGGTACCGGGATCACCTTCTTCCCCACTCCCCCGCTGATGCACGGCACGTCGACCCTCACCTCCCTCATCGGCTTCAACTTCGGACAGCGGGTGGTGATCCACCGCAAGTTCGTGCCCGAGGAAGTGCTGCGCACCGTCGAGAAGGAGAAGGTCACCAGCATGTCCCTGGTCGGCGACGCGATGCTGCGCCCGCTGATCGACGCCCTGAACGGGCCCATGAAGGGCACCGACTGCTCCGCCCTGTTCAGCGTCTCCTCCTCCGGCGCGATCCTCTCCGAGACCGTGCGCCGGCAGTTCAGCGAACTCGTCCCGAACGCCATGCTGCTGAACAACTTCGGGTCCTCCGAATCGGGATTCAACGGCACCGCGACCGACGACTCCGGGGCCGGCAGCGGCTTCCGCGTCCGCGTCAACTCCCGTACGCAGGTGGTCGATCCGGCGACCCACGAGCCGGTGGCGGCGGGCGAGATCGGCCGGGTCGCACAGAGCGGGCACGTCCCGCTCGGCTACTACAACGACCCGGCGAAAACCGCCGAGACGTTCTTCGAGAAGGACGGCCGCAGGTGGGTTCTCCTCGGCGACATGGCGACGGTCGACGAGGACGGTGTCGTCACCGTGCTCGGCCGGGGCTCGCAGTGCATCAACACCGGGGGCGAGAAGGTGTACCCGGAGGAGGTCGAACAGGCGCTGAAGTCGCACCCGGACGTCTACGACGCGCTCGTCGCCGGGGTGCCCGACGCCACCTGGGGCAACCATGTGGCGGCCGTGGTGCAGTTGCGCGCGGGTGCCGAGCCGCCCTCCCTCACGGACATCCAGACCCACTGCCGCAGCCGGCTGGCCGGGTACAAGGTGCCCCGTCAGCTGGTGATCGCCGAGGCCATCCAGCGGTCGCCGAGCGGCAAGGCGGACTACCGGTGGGCGCGGGAGGTGGCGGTGGCCGCCGACCGGTAGACCGTGCGGGTGTGCCACCGCCGCGGGACGGTCCGCGGGCCGTACGCTGTGCGCACGATCCGAAGCCGATCACGCGCACAGTGTCACGGCCACCGCACGGAAGGACCTCCGGTGTCGCACCCCACGCCTGCCCGGCCGCCGGAGACCGCGCCCGCGGATCCCGGCCCGGACGAGGTCCGGCGGCAGAGGCATCCACGCACCGCCCGCGGCATCACGGTGGGAACGACCGCCGTCTCCGCCCTCCTGCTCCCGGCCGAGCTGCTGCTGCCGAACCGGCTGGACCTGCTCGCGCCACCGGCGTTTCTGCGCCTCCCGGCCGAGGGGATCGTACTCGCGGCCGTGCTGCTGGTCCTGCCCGGGCGGGCGCGGCGCGTCACGGCCGTACCGGCGGGCGCGCTGGTGGGGTTGCTGACGCTGGTCAAGTGCCTCGACATGGGGTTCTACTCGGTGCTGCAACGGCCGTTCGACCTGGTGCTCGACTGGATCCTGCTGGACGACGCGGCGGACTACGTCCGGGAGTCCTTCGGCCGGACCAGCGAGGTGCTCGCGATCGTCGGGGCCCTGCTCCTCGCGGCGGCCCTCCCGGCCGCGACCGTCCTGGCCCTGATGCGGGTCACGGAGCGGATGGCGCGCCGGCGCCCGCAAGCAGTGCGTACGACCCTTGTCCTGGCCGTCGCCTGGGTCACCTGTGCCACCTTCGGATGCCAGGCCGGCGGCGCTCCCGTCGCCTCGACGCTCGACGCCCAGCTGGTGGACGACCGTGTGCGGGCGGTCCGCGCCGGTCTTGCGGACGCCCGGGTCTTCGCGGCGGAGGCCGCCGTCGACGCCTTCGAGAACACCCCGCCGGACCGGCTGCTGACGGGCCTGCGCGGCAAGGACGTGCTGTTCACATTCGTCGAGAGCTATGGCCGTACGGCGATCGAGGACCCGGCGATGGCGCGGCAGGTCGGCGCGGTCCTCCAGGAGGGCACCGCCTCGCTCAGGGCGGCCGGTTTCGAGGCGCGCAGCGGCTGGCTGCGGTCCCCGGTGCTCGGGGCGGGCAGCTGGATGTGCCACGCCACGCTGCTGTCCGGGCTGTGGATCGACAACCAGCAGCGTTACGCCAATCTCGTCTCGGGCGGCCGGACGACCCTCAACAAGTACTTCCGCAGGACAGGCGCGTGGCGCACGGTCGGCGTCGTCCCGGGCGTCCGCAGGGCCTGGCCGGAGGCCCGTTTCTTCGGCCTCGACCGCACCTACGACTCCACGCACCTCGGGTACCGCGGCCCGTACTTCAGCTGGACGCCCGTCCCCGACCAGTTCACGCTGGAGGCCTTCGACCGCCTGGAGTACGGGAAGCGGAACCGGCGCCCGTTGATGGCGGAGATCGTCCTCGCCTCCAGCCACCAGCCCTGGGCGCCCCTCCCCCGCATGCTCGACTGGCAGGACCTCGGCGACGGCTCGGTCTACGGGCCGATGCGGAAGGCGGGCAAGGACCCGGCGGAGGTCTGGAAGGATCCGCAGAGCGTGCGCACCGAGTACCGGGAATCGATCGAGTACTCGCTGCGCAGCCTGTTCGGGTTCATGCGGCGCCACGCCCGCCGGAACACGGTCCTGGTCTTCCTCGGCGACCACCAGCCCCGCCCGGAGGTCGTCGCGGGCAGCCCGCGCCGGGACGTCCCTGTCACGATCGTCGCCCACGACCCCGCGGCCCTGGACCGGGTCGCCGGCTGGGGCTGGACGCCGGGCCTGAAGCCCGCCGCCGACGCGCCGATCTGGGCGATGGACAAGTTCCGCGACCGCTTCCTGACCGCGTTCGGGCCACAGCACCCGAGTGCGGCTCAGGCCTCCAGGAAGGCGGCGGTACGGCGGACGAACCACTGGGGGTCGTCGAGCCAGGGGTAGTGACCGGCGCCGGGCTGCACGGCGACCTCGGCATACGGGAAGGCCTCGGCGGCCCTGCGGGCCAGGGCGGGGCTGGGGCCGCCGTCGAGTTCGCCGGCGTACACCAGGACGGGGGCGGCGAGGGCGCGCAGGGCGGCCCGGGTGGCGTCCGGGGTGAAGGCGCCCTCGGCGAAGTAGCGGTCGCCCGCCTCGAAGTTGCTCTGCTTCTCGGTGGCCGCGACATGAGCCCGGGCGGCGTCGTCCCAGCGGCCGTGGAAGAAGGGCATGAACACCTCGTCGAACTCCCCGGAGCCGGTCAGCCACGCCTCCAGCGCGGGGAAAGCCTCCTCGAACCAGGGTTCCCCCGCCCGCAGCCGGGCCGCAGCCAGCCGGTCCTCCGGGGTGGCCCGCAGGCCCAGGGCCGAGGGGTTTCCGGTGATCAGTGCGAGCCGCCGCACCCGCTGCGGCTGGGCCGCCGCGTAGAGGACGGCCAGGCTTGCGCCGGCCGAGTGCGCCAGTACGTCCATGTGGTCGAGCCCCATGTGGGCGCGCAACATCTCCACGTCGTCGACCAATCGGTCGCAGCGGTACGAGGCCGGGTCGGCGGGCAGGGCGGAGTCGCCGGTCCCCCGCAGGTCGAGGAGGACCAGGCGGCGGTGGGCGGTCAGCCCGCCGAGGTCCCCCAGGTAGGCGGAGGCCCGCATGGGGCCGCCCGGCAGCACCACGAGAGGTTCGCCCTCCCCTCTGACGTGGTAGGCGAGTCGGGTCCCGTCGGCTGCGGTGAAGGTGGGCATGACGCCGATCCTCGGGTACGACGGCGCGGTGCCGCAAAGGATTTCGGCGGACGGCGCGCCCCCGATGTCAGGCAGGCGCAACGGGCTTGCTCACCCGGAACGCGAACTGGCCGCAGAACGTGAGCTTGCGGAGGTTCACCAGGGCCGTGTCCCGCTTGCTCTTGCGGGCCCAGGCGTCGATCTCCGTGTTGAGCGGTGACTCCGTCTGCCAGAAGCGGCCGTACTCCTTCTTCCGCGAGCCGTGGTAGGTGCGCATGATCAGTGTCACGCCGTCGAGCGAGGGCCGGATCTCCTCCAGGGCGAGGCCGGCCTCCTCCACCAGCACCCGGAACCCGTAGGGCGTGTAGTTCCACAGGCTGAAGGAGTGGTACGGCTCGAACTGGGAGGTGCTGCCGATGAACAGCCCGCCCGGGCTCAGCACCCGGCCCACCTCCGCGAGCAGTTCCCTGGGCCGGGCCACGTGCTCGAAGACCTGGTGGGAGTAGACGAGCGGTACCGCGCCGGAGCGGAACGGCAGGTGGACGCCGTCGAAGTACACCACGCTGTCGCCCCCGGCCTGGCGCTGGGCGGCCTCTGGGGAATCGCGGATGTCGACTCCCACCCAGCGGACGCCGGAGTCGTGCTTGCGGAAGAGCTCGGCCGACGTGCCCCGTCCGCAGCCGAGGTCGACCACCCGGTCCGGTGCCCGCGGCGAGCTCATGGCTTCGTCGAGGTAGTAGCGGGAGGTGACCTGACGAGCGTGGTCGTCAGGGATGCAGTCGTGCATGAGTTCCCACAGGGTCGACATGTCCCCACGCTACGGAGGTGCCCCTCGCTAGGCCACATCCAGGCGGGGGTTCGGGAGGGCCGTCATCCCTTGGGAGGAACGGGACTGTGCGGACGGCGGCACCAGGCGGCCGATGCCGGACAGGTCGCGGGCGGCCACGCTGTTGCGGTCGGCGACCGTACGGCCGAGTGCGTGGTACGGCCACAGTCCCCCGGCCTGCCGGCGGCTGCGCTCGTTCCACTCCAGGGCCTCGGCGGCGCGGGCCCGGAAGAAGTTGAGGGCGTAGCCGCCGCTGTGGATCCGCAGCAGGAAGAAACCGCCGGGGTACTCCTTTGCGGCGCCGACCTCCTGCTGGGTCACCTGCGGGGCAAGGGGCACATGGGTGCGCTTGTTGCGGTGTGTGTGACCCACATGATGGAGGAACACGCCCGGGGCGGTGGCGTAGGCCCGGAGGATGGCGCGGGCCTGGCGGCGGCCGAGGCGCTGTGCCGGGCTCACCGGGAAGAGGGCCTCCCGGACGGTCAGCGGATGGTGGCCGAAGACGACGGTGGGCTGTTCCCGGTGGGCCCGCAACCGGCGCCGGAACCAGGAGAGCTGCTCGGCGCCTAGGCCGCCCGCGTCACCGCCGTGGCCGCGCTTGTCGTAGGTGTCGAGGCCGATGATCCGCAGTCCGGCCACGTCGTGCTCGAACCAGCCGGGCCCGTCCGGTACGCCGAACACGTGGTGGAAGGCGTCGTCCTCGCCCGCGGCGCGGTCGTGGTTGCCCCGGACGGTGAAGTAGTCCCGCCGGTGGGTGCCGAAGCCGTCGAGGATCCGTCTGGCCTCCGCCAGGTCGCGCGGTCCGCCGCCGGCCGAGATGTCGCCGGCGGCCAGCAGCAGCTGGGCACCGCGGCGGCGCGCCTCGTCCACCACGGCCCGGCTCATGAGTTCGGGGTAGGGGGTCTGTCCCGTCCGCTGCGCCACTCCCCGCAGGAAGGGGACGCCGGCCACGAGACCGGCGACGGTCTCGCCTATGTGCAGGTCGTTGCAGAGGGCGACGGAGAACAGGTGGCGGCCGGGCGGGGGCTGCGGGGTGGTGAAGGAGTAGGGGCCGCCGGGCGTGTCGAGGCCGTGGCGGGAGGTCCCGGCCGCGTTGCCGCGCACCAGGTGCAGCGCGGTGGGGGTGGCGGGGACGCCGCGGGAGCGGGCCTGGTAGTAGTACGTCTGGCCCGGCTCCAGACCGGTGAGTTCGACGTGGTGGTGCGCGGTGGGCCGGTCCTCGCCTGCGGTGCGGTTGAGGCGGGCCGGGTGGGTGCCGTAGATGATCTCGCCCTCGGTGGCGGCGGCCAGCATGCGGCCGGTGCCGTCGTCGGTGCCGGGCAGGGCGGTGTGCCAGGTGATGACGGCGCGGTCCTCGGTGAGCGTGACCAGTTCCAGGTGGACGGCGGCGAGCGAGCGGGGATGGCGGGGGCGGGGGGCGGAGCGGAGCAGGGCGGGGGCGAGGAGGAAGCCGGAGCGCAGCATCTCGCAGGGGCCGGGGACGCCCGCGAGCGCGCCGAGGGGGACGGGGAGGCAGCAGCGCATGTCGGTTGTGTGCTCGCCGGCGGTGAACGGCGGACGTGGTGTCGGAAGCCGCACTCGGTATGGAACCAGACTTCTTGGGTCCTGGGCGGGCGTTGTGCCGACGCTCACGTCCCGGGGACTCGCGAGAGCCGCCTCCCGGTCCTCACGAAGCGGGGCCGAACCGCTCCCGCAGCGCCCGCTTCAGGATCTTTCCGCTGGCGTTGCGGGGCAGCGCGTCCACGAACAGGATCCGCTTGGGTGCCTTGAAGGCGGGCAGCTTCTCCTTCACATGGGCGATCAGCCCGGCCTCGTCGATCTCGCCGCGCCGTACGACGACCGCGGTGACCGCCTCGATCCACCGCTCGTCGGGCAGGCCGATCACGGCGGCCTCGGCGACCGCCTCGTGGGTGTAGAGGGCGTCCTCGACCTGTCGCGAAGCGACCAGTACGCCACCGGAGTTGATGACGTCCTTCACACGGTCGACGATCGTGTAGTAGCCGTCGCCGTCGCGCACCGCGAGGTCGCCGGAGTGGAACCAGCCGTCCCGGAAGGCCTCTTCGGTCTCCTCGGGCTTGTCCCAGTAGCCCTCGCACAGCTGCGGTGAGCGGTAGACGATCTCGCCGGGGGTGCCGTCGGGGACGTCGGCGCCGTCCTCGCCGACCACACGTGCCTCCACGAACAGGACGGTACGGCCGCAGGAGTCCAGCCGCCCCTTGTGCTCCTCGGGGGCGAGCACGGTGGCGAGCGGTCCGATCTCGCTCTGCCCGAAGCAGTTGAACAGGGCGAGTTCCGGCAGCCGTTCGCGCAGTCGCTCCAGGACGGGCACCGGCATGATCGACGCCCCGTAGTAGGCCTTGCGCAGTCCGTTCAGGTCGCGGGTGGCGAAGTCGGGCCGGTTGGAGAGTCCGATCCACACGGTGGGCGGCGCGAACAGGCTGTCCACGTCCCCGGCCTCGACGAGGTCGAAGAGGGTGTCGCCGTCGGGCCCGTCGAGGATGATGTTGGTGGCGCCCACCGCGAGGTAGGGCAGCAGGAACACGTGCATCTGGGCGGAGTGGTAGAGCGGCAGCGCGTGTGCGGGCCGGTCCCCGGCACTCAGGTCGAGGGCGGCGATCGCGCTCAGGTACTCGTGCACCAGTGCCCGGTGGGTCATCATCGCGCCCTTGGGCAGCGCCGTGGTCCCCGAGGTGTACAGCAGCTGCACCAGGTCCTCGGTGCGCGGTTCGGGGCCGTCGTAGGGCGCCGCGTCCGCGAGCCGGGCCAGCAGCGAGCCGTCGGCGTCCCGCAGCGGCAGCGCCGGTACGCCGTCGGGGAGCCGGCCGGCCAGATCCGGGTCGGCCAGCACCAGCGAGCTGCCCGACTGGCCGATGATGTACGCGAGGTCGTCGCCGGTCAGGTTCTGGTTGACCGGGACGTGCACCAGGCCGGCGCGGGCGCAGGCGAGGAAGGCGATCAGGTAGGCGTCGGAGTTGTGTCCGTAGGCGCCGACCCGGTCACCGCGGTCGAGGCCCTGGCCGAGCAGGACGCTCGCCGCGCGTGAGACGGCGTCGTCGAGTTCCTGGTACGTCCAGCGTCGCTCGCCGTACCGCACCGCCACCCGTGCGGGGGTGCGGCGGGCGCTGCGCCGCAGTACCCCGTCCACCGTGCTGCCCTGTCCCTGCGTCATGACTCATGATCCTCGGCCTGTCGCGCGGACAGGTCAAGCGACCGCGAAGGCCGACACCGGAATCCCACGGGCCCGCCCGGCCGCTTCCTCTTGCCCACCGGTCGCGGTCGGACCGCAGGACGGGATGGGACCGCACTGGAGTGCCGAAAAGAATCACACTCAATGCACCGTGCATCAAGAGGCCTTCATCCCGCAGGCTTTCTGCTTCAGCGTGCCCCTGTGCGCCCCCGCTGGAGAAAGGTTTCCGGAAACCCGCACATGATTGAACTGGGCAGGACTTGTCTCGGGCTGTCAGCCTCGAAGCAGGTCCGCTCATTTCACGTGTCGTACTGGGCAGGAGGTTTTCATGAACGGTGCTGTGCCTGAACAAAAACGAACGTGGACAGCAGGTTCTGCTCCCGGCATATTCCCACTCCTGGGTCACGGTATCGCCTTATACCGTCGCCCGCTGGCGTTTCTCAATTCCTTGCCCGCGCACGGGGATCTGGTCGAGATACGGCTGGGCCCCCAGCGCGCCTGGATGGTGTGCCACCCGGAGCTGGCCCACGACGTGCTCATGGACCCGCACACCTTCGACAAGGGGGGCCCTCTGTACGACAGGCTGGGCAAGCTGATGGGGGACGGACTGGTCACCTGCCGTCAGCCTGCGCACCGGGACAAACGCAGGCTGCTGCAGCCGGCCTTCCGCCCGTCCCACGCCGCCGCGTACACGGAACTCGTCGCCGAGGAGGCCGAGTCGGTGTGCGAAGGGTGGCAGGCGGGCCGGGCGGTTCCGGTCACCGAGGCGATGACGACCCTCACGACCCGCGTGATCAGCCGGGTGCTGCTCTCCGACTCGCTGGACGACACGACCGCCGCCCAGGTGCGCGACTGTCTCGCCGACGTCGTCCGCGGCCTCTTCGTCCGCACGGTCGTCCCGATCGACGCGCTGTTCCGGCTGCCGACCCCCGCCAACCGCCGTTATCAGCGGGCGCTCGCCCGCCTGCACGCGATCATCGACGCGGTGATCACGGAACGCCGCCGGGGCCCCGCGCGTGACGACGTCCTGGGGACCCTGCTGGCGGCCGCCCACGGCGACGGCACCGCCCGCACCGACCAGGAGATCCACGACCACCTGATGACCCTGCTGCTCACGGGCGCCGAGACCTCGGCCCTGACCCTGGCCGCGGCCTTCAGCCTGCTGGGCCGCCATCCCGAGGCCGAACAGCGTCTGCACGCCGAGCTCGACACCGTCCTGCCCGGCGGCCGCAGGCCCGGCCCCGGCGATCTCCCGGACCTCGTCCGGACCCGGTGCGTGGTCTCCGAGACGCTGCGGCACTCGTCCCCCGGCTGGCTGTTCACCCGCGTCGCCACCCGGGAGACGGAACTCGCCGGACGCCGGCTGCCCGCCGGAGCCACCGTGCTCTACAGCCCCTACCTCCTCCACCACGACCCGTCGTCGTTCCCCGACCCCGAACGCTTCGACCCCGACCGCTGGCTGCCGGGGCGCCCCACCGCCGGACAGCGGCGCGCGATGATGCCGTTCTCCGCGGGCAACCGCAAATGCCTCGGCGACGAGTTCGCCATGGTGGAGGTCACCGTGGCACTCGCGACCATCGCCGGCCGGGTGCGCCTGCGCCATCTCCCCGGATACGTCGCACGGACACCACGCCCCGCGATCACGCTGGGGCCACGCTCACTGGTCATGATCCGCGAAACACGCTCGCACAGTCCGTCAGAGGCGTCGTCGTCCCGCGCTCCGCTCACGCATGGCGCGGTCTGCACCCGACAGGCACCGGACTCCCGATCGGCAGGTGACCACTGTGTCGACAACACATGAGGAAGTCGCGGTCGGTGTGGCGGACGGACCTGCGGCGGCCAGTCTCAAGGACCTCATCGACACCCACCTGCACATGCCCTTCCCGTTCCGGCGCAACCGCCATGAACCGGAGGCCTCGGCCAGTGTGGACGCATGGCTGAGTACGTGGGGGCTGACCGCCGAGCCGGGTGTGGCGGCGATGATCGCCCGTACCCGCCCCGCCCAGCTCGCGTCCTTCACCAGTCCCGCCGTGGACCCCGGGCTCCTGCGCATCGTGGCCCACCAGATCGCCTATCAGTTCGTCTTCGACGACCGGGCGGAGGACGTCGGGCGGCACTCCCCGGCCGGGCTCGTGCCCATGCTGTGCGAGAGCATCGCCGTTCTGCGGGACGACCGCCCGCCCACCACACCGCTCGGAGCGGCCCTGACCGACCTGTACCGGCAGGTCCGGGAACGGTGCACACCAGGTCAGGCCGCACGCTGGGCCTGGAAGAGCCGGGAGTACGTGCACGGTCTGCTGTACGAGGCGGTGGCCCAGGCCCACCCCGTCGCCCTGCGCACGGGAGAGTGCGCCTCGATACGGTCGCTGACCGCGGGTGTCGAGCCGTTCCACCCGCTGTACGAGGCCGCGGCGCCGGACGAACTGTCCGCCGCGGAACTCCACCATCCGGCCGTGGAGCGGCTCAGCCGGCTCTCGGCCGACGCCGCGGTCTGGACAGCCGATCTGTTCTCCGCCGTGAAAGAACAGCGCGCGGGCGAAATGATCAACCTGGCCCTGGCCTACCAGCGCGAACACCACTGCTCCCTGCAGGCCGCCGTCGTCCTGGCCGTCCGGCGGGTCAACAGCACGATCCGCGAGTTCGAAAGGCTCCACGCCGCGGTCGAACCGGAGTTGAGTCCCGCGGGCGTCGTCTATGTGGAGGGCATGATCGGCTGGATCCGCGGGTGTTACCACTGGTCCCGAACCGTACCCCGGTATGCGGACGTGGCGTCGGTGCCCGCCGTGACGTAGCGGCGTCCGGCGCACTCCCGCAACCGCGCCCGAGGAAGGTGGCGATCAGAGCCCCTTACCCGGAAGGGGGACATTGTCCCTTCTCCAGTTCATGATTCACCCGATAGTACTCAGTCCGGCCTGCTCACACCGCGACAGGGCGTACGCTCGGCTGTCCCCGGGCCGAACGAAAGAAAGCGGTACGGCATATGGCGACGGAGCCGCGGCAATCGATCACGGGCCAGGAGACCTTGATCGAGCGCCGACGGGAACTTCAGGCCCTCGACGCGGCGTTCCGGGAATTGCGGCACACCACGGGCGGCGTTCCGCGGACACGGAGCAACGGGCTGCTCGCTTTTTCCGGGGCGGCCGGACTGGGCAAGACGGCACTCATCACGGAAGCACGCGCCCGAGCCGCCGCACACAGGTTCACGGTGTTGTCGGGCAGGGGCAGCGAGACGGAGCAGGGCTCGGCGTTCCACGTGGTACGCCAGTTGATGCAGCCCCCGTTGGCACGAATGGACGAGGCGGAACTCCGCGTCTTCCTGGGCAGCTGGTACGACACCGTTGCCGCCGTCCTCGGACTCGAAGCCACCGGGCCTGCCCCCGCACCGGACCCGACCGGAGTCCGCGAGGGTCTCGACTGGGTCATGACGCGGCTCACGGTGAAGAAGGCCCCCGTCGTCCTGGTCCTGGACGACCTCCACTGGACCGACCCCGAGTCACTGAGCTGGCTCACCTCCTTCGCACCACGGGTCGAGGATCTCCCCCTGCAGATCGTCGTCACCTACCGGCCCGACGAACTGCCCCCCGAGGCGGGCCGGCTCCGCACGCTCGCCGGAGACCACGGGAACCGCCCCCACAACCTGGCCCTGCTCACCCCGGAGGGCGTCGCACAGATCGTCAGGAACGAGATCGGGGAGGCGGCCGGGGACCGGTTCTGCAAGGAGTGCTGGTCGGCCACCGGCGGCAGCCCCTTCGAGTCGGTGGAACTCGCCATCGGACTCGCGGAGCGGAAACTGGGCGGCACCGACGACGACCTGCCCGCGATGCGTGAACTGGCCGCCGCGATCAAGGGCCCGGGGCTGATCGAACGCCTGGAACGGCTCGGCACCACGACCGTGCGCTTCGCGCAGACCGCGGCCGTGCTCGGTTCGCCGTTCTCGCCGGAGCTCGCCGCGGCCATCGCCGTGCTCGGTGACGAGGCCGTCGCCGAGGCGACCGGGAAGCTGCGCGCCGCCCGGATCCTGGCGGAGGGGCACGGCCACGAGGGCGAGCTGGAGTTCGTGCACCCCCTGATCGCCACGACGATCTACCGGTCCATCCGCACGGGCTTCCGGACCGGTCTGCACAACACCGCGGCGCAGGCCGTGCTCGCCGCGGGTTACGGACCCGCCAAGGCCGCCCGGCATCTGCTGGAAGTCCCCTGCGAAGAGCGTCCCGAGACCGTGGCGTGTCTGCGCGAGGCCGCCCGCGCATACCTTCGCGCCGGTGCCACCGAGGCGGCACGGCGTCTGCTGACCCGCGCGCTGCAGGAACCACCCCTGCCCGAGGACCGTGCCGCGGTCCTTCACGAACTCGCCTGCGCCACGTTCCTGCTCGAGCCCACGGCGACGGTGCGGCATCTGCGCCAGGCGCTGGCCCAGCCGCACGTCGACCCCGATCTGCGCGCCTCCATCGTCTACCGGCTGACCACGGCCATGGCGCACACCGATCAACTGGCCGAGGCCGTGGACGTGGCGGCCGAAGAGGCACGGCAGGCCACGAATCCGCGCGTCAAACTGCGCATGCAGGCCGACCAGTTCGTCTGGAGCATGGTGCGGCCGGACGACCACGACTCGCCCACCCGCTCCCGGACGCTGGCGCGCCTGGCCGGGAAACTGCCCGGCCGCAGCCTGGAGGAGCGCTACATCCTGGGACTGCGGGCCTGGGACGCGGCCATGCGCGGCGAACCGAGGGAGACCTCCCTCGCGTACGCCGACAAGGCCCTGGACGGCGGCATGAGCTGGACCGACGAGAACCGGGGGTTCGAGGTACCCCTTTCCGTCGCCCTGGTGTACATGTACGGCGACCAGCCGCGACGGGCCGAGGAGCTGTTCAGCAAGGGGATCGCCGAATGCGTGGCCAAGGGCTGGCACGGTTCCCACCTGGCGTTCGGCCAGACCATCGCCGGGTACATCCGCTACCGCCGCGGCAGCCTGGCCGAAGCCGAGGACGCCGTACGGGAGGGTCTGCGGATCGCCGACAAGGTGGACGGGGTCGTGGCAGCCCAGTGGTTCGGCGTGAGCATCCTCATCAAGACCCTGCTGGCCCGCGGGCGCATCGCCGAGGCACGCGCGTTCGCCGACGATCACCACTTCGGCGCGACGCCGGTCAACGCCGTCATCTACCCCGACCCCCGCACCGTCTACGCCGAACTCCTCCTCGCCGAGGGGCGGCACGCCGAGGCGGCGCGGCTGTTGTCCGAGGTCGGGGAGTGGCTGGACGGGCGGGGCTGGCGGAACCCGGCCTGGTGCCCGTGGCAGCTGCGACTCGCGACCGCGCTGGCCCCCACCGCTCCCGAGGAGGCGGTGGGTCATGCGGAGGAAGCCGTGCGCAGGGCCCGGGAGTTCGGTGCCGGCTCGGCCGTGGGGCAGGCCCTGCACACGCTCGCCGAGGTGACCCGCGGACCGGCTGCGGTCGACCTGTACGCGCAGGCCGTCGAGCAGCTGGAGCAGTCGCCGGCCGCCTACGAACTCGCCCGCGCGCAGATCGGCCACGGTGCCGCGCTGTCCCTGGCCGGCCGGCTCCAGGAGGCCGCCGACCGGCTCTACCAGGGGCTGGAGGGAGCCGTCCACTGCGGGGCCGAGGCCCTCGCCGCCCGGGCCAGGGAGGAGCTGTCGGCGGCCGGGCTGCGGCCGTTGCCGTTGCGCTACGCGCAGGTGGACACGCTCACCGCGCAGGAACTGCGGACCGCCGAACTGACCGTCCGGGGACACGCGGTGGGTGTGGTCGCCAAGGAGCTGCACCTCACCGAGCAGGGTGTGCGGCAACTGCTGTCCAGCGTCTACCGCAAGCTCGGCACCGATGCCGCCGGCCTCACCGGGTTCCTGGAGGCCCGGCACCGGCCGCGCTCCTGAAGCGCGGGGTCCCGGCCGGTCACACCGACCGGGTGCGGCCCTCCCAGTACGGGTCCCGCAGCCGCCGCTTGTACAGCTTGCCGTTGGGGTCGCGGGGCATCTCGGCGATGAAGTCGACGGTCTTGGGGCGCTTGTAGCCGGCCAGGTGTCCGGCGCAGTGGGCGAGGAGGGCGGCGGCGAGGTCCGGGCCGGGTTCGTGTCCCGGGGCGGGTTCGACGACGGCCTTGACCTCCTCGCCCCAGTCGTCGTGCGGGATGCCGAAGGCGGCGGCGTCGGCGACGGCGGGGTGAGAGAGGAGCACGGACTCGATCTCGGCGGGGTAGATGTTGACCCCGCCCGAGATGATCATGTCGATCTTGCGGTCACGGAGGAACAGGTAGCCGTCCTCGTCGAGGTAGCCGAGGTCGCCGACGGTGAAGAAGTCGCCGATGCGGTTCTTCTCCGTCTTGGCCCGGTCCTTGTGGTAGGCGAAGCCGCCGGTGTTCATCTTCATGTAGACGGTGCCGAGTTCGCCCGGTGGCAGCCGGTTGCCGTCGTCGTCGAAGACCGCGAGTTCGCTGATGGGCCAGGCCTTGCCGACCGTACCGGGCTTCTTCAGCCAGTCCTCGGCGGTCGCGAAGGCGCCGCCGCCCTCGCTGGCCGCGTAGTACTCCTCGACGCTGGGGCCCCACCAGTCGAGCATGGCCCGCTTCACGTGGTCCGGGCAGGGCGCGGCGCCGTGGATGGCGTGCCGCATGGAGGAGACGTCATGGTGTGCGCGCACTTCCTCGGGGAGGGCGAGCAGGCGGTGGAACTGGGTCGGGACCATATGGGTGTGGGTGCACTTGTGTGTGTCGATCAGGCGGAGCATCTCCTCGGGGATCCACTTGTCCATGAGGACCAGGCGGTGGCCTATGTGGAGGGACGCGCCCGCGAACTGGAGTACGGCCGTGTGGTAGAGCGGCGAGCAGACCAGGTGGACGTTGTCGTCGAAGGGGCGGATGCCGAAGATGCCGAGGAAGCCGCCGAGGTAGGCCTCCTCGGGGAGTTTGCCGGGCAGCGGGCGGCGGATGCCGCGGGGGCGGCCCGTCGTGCCCGAGGTGTAGTTCATGACCCAGCCGAGTTCGCGGTCCGCGGGCGCCGACTCCGGCTGTCCGTCGAGGAGTTCGGCGTACGGCCGGAAGCCCTCGACGTCGCCGACCGCGTACCGGTGGGTGGCCGGGAGGCCGGCCTCGTCGGCGGCGTGGCGGGCCGGCCCGGCGAACCGCTCGTGGGCGAGGAGCACCTTGGCGCCGGAGTCGGCGACGATCCAGCCGATCTCCGGACCGACGAAATGGTGGTTGATCGGGACGAGGTAGAGGCCGGCCTGGGTGGCGGCGAGGTAGGCGGTGAAGAACTCGGGCCCGTTGGGCAGGACGACCGCGAAGGCGTCGCCGCGCTCCAGGCCCGCGGCCCGGAGTCCGTGGACGAGCTGGTTGACGGCCGCGTGCAGGCGGCCTGCGGTCCATTCCTCGCCGTCGGGTGCGACGAGCACCTTGCGGTCGGGATCGCTCGTGGCCTGGGCCCAGAATCCGGCGGGGGGCGTGCTGGTCACTTGCCGCTCCTTCCGGCGATGCGGTTGATGCGGTCGACGGCCTGTTCGAAGCCCCGGGTGAGGTCGTCGAAGACGGCCTGGACGCTGCGTTCGGCGGTCATGCGGCCGACGATCTGGCCGACGGGGGTGCCGAGCAGGGGCTCGACCTCGTACTTCTGGATGCGGGTCAGTGCCTCGGCGACGAGCAGGCCCTGCAGGGGCATGGGGAGGGTGCCGGGGCCGTTCGCGTCGTCCCAGGCGTCGGTCCACTCGGTGCGCAGCTGGCGGGCCGGTTTGCCGGTCAGGGCGCGGGAGCGGACGGTGTCGCCGGAGCCGGCGGCGAGCAGTTTGCGGGTCACCGCGGGCGAGGAGAGGTCCGCTTCCGTGACGGTCAGCCACATGGAGCCCAGCCACACCCCCTGTGCGCCGAGGCTGAGCGCGGCGGCCACCTGCTGCCCGCTGCCGATCCCGCCCGCCGCCAGCACCGGCAGCGGGGCGACCGCGTCGACGACCTCCGGGGTGAGGACCATGGTGGCGATCTCGCCGGTGTGGCCGCCGGCCTCGTAGCCCTGGGCCACGACGATGTCGATGCCCGCGTCCCTGTGCTTGATCGCGTGCCGGGCGCTGCCGGCGAGTGCGGCAACGAGGACGTCCTGGTCGTGGGCGCGGTCGACGACGTCGGCGGGCGGGGAGCCGAGGGCGTTGGCGAGGAGCCGGATCGGGTAGTCGAAGGCGACGTCGAGCTGGGTGCGGGCGACCTGTTCCATCCACCCGGTGATGCGCCAGCCGGACGCCTCGCCGTCGGCCAGCTCGGGCACGCCGTACTTGGCGAGGGTGTCCCGCACGAACTGCCGGTGCCCCTCCGGGATCATCGCCTCGACGTCGGCCTCGGTGACGCCTTCCACCTTCTTGGCGGGCATCACGACGTCGAGCCCGTACGGCTTGCCGTCGACGTGCGCCTCGATCCAGTCGAGGTCGCGTTTGAGGTCGTCGGGGGCGGTGTAGCGGACCGCACCGAGCACTCCGAAGCCGCCGGCCCGGCTGATGGCCGCGGCCACGGCGGGAAACGGCGTGAAGCCGAAGACGGCGTGCTCGACTCCCAGGGTCTTGCTCAGCTCCGTCTGCATGGGCGCAGGATGCCGCAGTCGTGCGGCCGACGGAAGAGGTTTTCTGATGCTCCGTCAGATTCTTTGACGGCGTCCCGGTCGGGGGTCAGCCCTCCCGCTGCTCCAGTACCGCCATCGCCGCGTTGTGCCCCGGCACCCCGCTCACCCCTCCCCCGCGCACCGCGCCCGCCCCGCAGAGCAGCACGTTGGCGTGCCGGGTCTCCACGCCCCAGCGGCCGGTGCCGTCCTGGGCGTAGGGCCAGGACAGGTCGCGGTGGAAGATGTTGCCCCCGGGGAGGCGGAGGTCGCGTTCGAGGTCCAGGGGGGTCTTCGCCTCGATGCAGGGGCGGCCGTCGGCGTCCAGGGCCAGGCAGTCGATGATCGGCTCCGCGAGGTGGGCGTCGAGCTGCGCGAGGGTGGACTTGAGGAGTTCGTCGCGTACGGCGTCGTTGTCGGCGGCGAAGAGCCGGGCCGGGGTGTGCAGGCCGAAGAGGGTGAGCGTCTGGTAGCCGCGTTCGGCCAGGTCACGGCCGAGGATCGTGGGGTCGGTCAGGGAGTGGCAGTAGATCTCGGAGGGCGGGGCGGCGGGCAGCCTGCCGGCCGCCGCCTGGGCGTGGGCGGTGGCCAGTTGCCCGTAGCCCTCGGCGATGTGGAAGGTGCCGGAGAACGCCTCCCGCGGGTCGACGGCGGTGTCGCGCAGCCTGGGCAGCCGCTTGAGCAGCATGTTCACCTTGAGCTGGGCGCCCTCGGCGGGCTCCGGGGCCGGGTCGCCGGTGAGGGCGGCGAGTTCCTGCGGGGAGGCGCCCACCAGGACGTGCCGGGCGGCGGCGACGCCCTCGCCGTCCGCGGTGCGGTAGACGACCTCGGCGGCCCGCCCGTCGGTCTCGATCCGCACCGCCTCGTGCCCGGTGGCGAGCACCGCGCCCGCCGAGCACGCGGCGGCGGCCAGCGCGTCGGTGAGGGCGCCCATGCCGCCGACCGGTACGTCCCAGGCGCCGGTGCCGCCGCCGATGACGTGGTAGAGGAAGCAGCGGTTCTGGCGCAGCGACGCGTCGTGGGCGTCGGCGAAGGTGCCGATCAGGGCGTCCGTGAGGACGACCCCGCGCACCAGGTCGTCCGTGAAGTTCTCTTCGATCGCGACCCCGATCGGCTCCTCGAACAGGGCCCGCCAGGCCGCCTCGTCGTCGATCCGGCGGCGCAGTTCCTCACGCGCGGGCAGCGGCTCGGTGAGCGTCGGGAAGACGCGCTCGGCGACCCGGCCGGTCGTGCCGTAGAACCGCTGCCAGGCCTGGTACTCCGACTTGCCCCCGGTCAGCCGTTCGAACGCCTCGCGGATCCGCCGCTCGCCACCGCCGACCAGCAGCCCGGTCGGCCGCCCGTCGCGTTCCACGGGGGTGTACGAGGAGATGGTGCGGCCGCGGACCCGGAAATCCAGGCCGAGGTCGCGGACGATCTTCCTCGGCAACAGGCTGACCAGGTAGGAGTAGCGGGACAGCCGCGCGTCGACGCCGGCGAAGGGGCGGGTGGAGACCGCGGCGCCGCCGGTGCGGCCCAGCCGCTCCAGCACCAGTACGGTGCGGCCGGCCCGGGCCAGGTAGGCCGCCGCGACGAGGCCGTTGTGGCCGCCGCCGACGATGATGGCGTCGTAGCTCCGGGTTGCTTCGGTGGCAGGGGGCATGGCTCTTCGTAACACATGATGATCTAGGCAAGTAAGAGGCATGCCGGTGCGCTTCGCGGGGAGGGTCGGTTTGCATGTACCGGCCGGTGGGGGCTGATCGCGCCCACGCGGCGGAGCCGCATATGTGTCACAGCCCCGCGCCCCTCTGGGGGCGCGTTTCAGAGCCCTCCGCCGGACGCGCGCTGCTGGCGCAGTACCGCCACCCTCCGGTACAACTCCACCGCCTCGGCGCCCCGCCCCAGTTGCTCCAGGCAGTGAGCCTCGTCGTTGCGGCTGGCGAGGGTGTCCGGGTGGTCCGGGCCCAGGACTCTCTCCCGTGCACCGGCCACCCTCCTGTACTCCGTCAGCGCGTCCGGCCAGCGGCCCAGCCAGCCGAGGCCCACCGCGACCTCGCGGCGGCTGACCAGGGTGTCGAGGTGGTCCGGGCCCAGGACCCGGTCGCGGATCGCACACACGTCGCGGGACTCCGCGAGGGCCTCCTCCCAGCGGCCGAGGCGGCCGAGGTTGACGCCGAGGCCGTGGCGGGCGCGCAGGGTCTCGGGGTGGGCGGGGCCCTGGACGCGGGTGCGGTCGTCGATCAGGGCGCGGTAGAGGGTGAGCGCGTCGGCGCTGCGGCCCAGGCGACCCAGGCTGATGCCGACCTCGTACCGGGCGGCGAGGGTGTCGGGGTGGTCGGCGCCGAGGGCGCGGCCACGGGCCTCGGCGACCTCGCGGTAGGTCTGCAGGGCCTCCTCCCAGCGGCCCAACTGGCCGAGCGCGTAGGCGACTTCGTAGCGGGTGACCAGGGTGTCGGGGTGCAGCGGACCGAGCACCCGGGCGCGGGCCGCGGCCACGTCGTGGGCCATGCGGTACGAGTCCTCCGGGCGGCCCAGCCTGCTGAGGTTGAAGGCGAGGTTGTGGCGGCAGCGCAGGGTGTCCGGATGGTCGGGGCCGGTCAGCCGTTGCCGGGCGGCGAGGACGGCCGTGTACACCTGGTGGGCGTCGAAGTGGCGGCCCAACTGGCCCAGCACGTAAGCCGTTTCCTGACGGGTGGCGAGAGTGTCGGGATGGTCGGCGCCCAGTGCGCGCTCCCGGGCGACGGCGACCTCGGTGTACTCGCGCAGTGCGTCGGCGGCGCGGCCGGTGCGGGAGAGGGTGAAGGCGATCTCGTAGCGGCTGGCGAGGGTGTCGGGGTGGTCGGGGCCGAGGAGGTGGGTGCGTTCGGCGGCGACGGCGCGGTGCACCTCGCCGGCCTCGGCCCAGCGGCCGAGCCGTCCCAGGCTGAGCCCGGCGTTGTGGCGGCCGGCGAGGGCGGCGAGGGTCTCCGGGGAGGGGACGGGTACCGCGGGGAGCGGTTCCGCGACGCCGGTGGCCGGGCGGGCGATCCACTCGCCGGTGAGTCCGGCGCCGGGGTCGGGCGGGGTGGTGCGCAGGGCCGCGCCGGTGGCCTTGTGGCCGGTGGTCATGGACCGGGTCCAGGACGGCAGCCGGGGCTCCCGGGCGGCCGGTTCCGTGGGCCGGAGCCGGGGCTGCGCGGTGACGACGGTGGGGACGTAGGTGGGGGTCGTCCGCCCGGAGGTGATCCGGCGGCCCAGCTCCCGGGCGTCGTAGGGCCGTTGCTCGGGCCGTTTGGCCAGCAGGTCGAGGACGACCTTCTCGAACCAGCCGGGCAGCTCGGGGCGGTGGGAGCGCGGCGGGGCGGGCGGGGTGTCGCGGTGGCCGACGAGGATCGCCCAGGCGTCGTCGAGGTCGAACGGCGGTGCCCCGGTGGCGATCTCGTAGAGGACGCAGCCCAGTGAGTACAGGTCGCTGCGCTGGTCGACCTCGGTGCCGCCGATCTGCTCCGGGGACATGTAGTGCGGGGTGCCCATGGCGATGCCGGTGCCGGTCAGCCGGGAGGTGAAGCCGATGTCGTGGCCGAGGCGGGCGATGCCGAAGTCGCAGATCTTCACCGTGCCGTCGGTGAGCCGCATGATGTTCGCCGGTTTCAGGTCCCGGTGCACGATGCCCTGCTGGTGGGTGTAGGCGAGGGCGGCGGCGACCTGCTCGGCGATGTCGACGACGTCGCCGACGGGCAGGGGATGGTGCTTGTCGTCCTCCATGAGCTGGCTGAGATTGCGGCCGTTCAGCAGCTCCATCACCAGGTAGAGGATGCCGTCGTACTCGCCGAAGTCGTGGACGACGGTGACCCCGCGGTGGGAGAGGGCGGCGGCGACTCTCGCCTCACGGCGGAACCGTTCGCGCAGGACGCGGGTGAACGCCTGGTCGTGGTGCGGGCCCAGCGGTTTGAGGCACTTGACGGCGACCTGCCGACCGAGTGACTCGTCGCGGGCCCGCCACACCTCGCCCATGCCGCCCCGCCCGATCAGGTCGAGCAGCCGGTACCTCC
The DNA here is from genome assembly GCF_055565975.1 of Streptomyces sp. NPDC028289. NCBI lineage: Bacteria > Bacillati > Actinomycetota > Actinomycetes > Kitasatosporales > Streptomycetaceae > Streptomyces > Streptomyces sp. NPDC028289. The sequence continues at coordinate 395,553 of NZ_JBVHTI010000004.1, forward strand.
CCTGGACCAGCCTGCTGTCAGCCATCGCGCGCCGTCGCCCCCCCGTCGCGGTCCGTGACACCCCCTTGCTCGCCCAGTATGGCTGTCTATCGCCCGACTTTGTACGGTGCGGGGCGTGCGTCCGGACCGAGCCTCGCCATGGCGCGCAGGATGTGTTTGGGCGGGAGTTGCCAGCGCAGACGTGCGGGAACACAGCGCAGCAGGGTGCCGGTGGCGTGCAGTCGGCGGGTGACGACCGCGGGCCGAGGGGCCGGTCTGCCGTACAGCTCGTGGGCGTACGGCGGCAGGGAGGCGTACGCCAGCCTGGCCACGCGCCGCCACAGTACTTCGCGCGCCGGTATCAGAAGCGGGTGCGTCGGCGGGCGCAGCAGGAAGTCGTCCACCGCGCGTGCGTCGGCGCCGACTGCGAGTTGCGGTCGTACCTTCTCGAAGTAGGCGGTCATCTCCTCCTGGTCGCCCGGCACGGCGGCGGGGTCGAGGCCGACCAGGCGGCCGCTGACCCGGTGTTCGGCGATGTAGCGGTCGGCCTGCGCGTCGGTGAGCGGGAAGCCGGAGCGGCGGACGACGTGCAGGTAGGAGTCGATCTCGGCGCAGTGCACCCACAGCAGCAGGTCGGGTTCGTCGACGCCGTACCGTTCGCCGGTGTCCGGGTCCGTCGCGCCCAGCATGCTGTGGAGCTTCCGGATCCGCGCTCCGGTGCGCTCGGCGGCCTCGGTGGTGCCGTAGGTCGTCGTACCGACGAAGTTCGCGGTCCGCATCAGCCGGCCCCAGGCGTCACGGCGGAAGTCGGAGTTCTCCATGACACCGCGCAGCGCGCGAGGATGCAGGGCCTGGAGATAGAGCGCCCGGATGGCGGCGACCCACATCATGGGGTCACCGTGCATCTGCCAGGTCACGGAGTCGGGGGTGAAGAGCCCGGCATCACCGTCCATACCGGCAGGCTAACGCCGTACCCGTGGCATCCCCAGCCCGATCCAGGAGATGATCTCCCGCTGGATCTCGTTGTTGCCGCCGCCGAAGGTGAAGATGACCGCCGAGCGGTAGCCGCGTTCCAGGTCGCCGTGGAGGACCGCGCCGGCCGAGGCCTCCTTGAGCGGCCCGGCCGCGCCGACGACCTCCATCAGCCAGGCGTAGGCGTCGCGGCGGGCCTCGGAGCCGTAGACCTTGACGGCGGAGGCGTCCTGCGGGGTGAGGCTGCCCTCCTGGACGGCGCTCACCATCTGCCAGTTGAGGAGCTTCATGGCGTCCAGGCGGGTGTGGGTGCGGGCGAGGTCGCGCCGCACCCAGGGCAGGTCGACGACGCGGCGGCCGTCGGCGAGCTTGGTCTCCATCGCCCAGCGCTGCACGTCGTGCAGGGCGCGGATGGCCATGGTGCCGTGGGCGGCGAGGGTGACGCGCTCGTGGTTGAGCTGGTTGGTGATCAGCCGCCAGCCGTGGTTCTCCTCGCCGACCCGGCGGGCGACGGGGACGCGGATGTTCTCGTAGTAGCTGGCCGTGGTGTCGTGCGAGGCGAGGGTGTTGATGACGGTGCAGGAGTAGCCGGGGTCGGTGGTCGGCACCAGGAGCATGGTGATGCCCTTGTGCGGCGGGGCCCCGGGGTCGGTGCGGGTGGCGAGCCAGACCCAGTCGGCGGTGTCGCCGTTCGTCGTCCAGATCTTCTGGCCGTTGACGACGTACTCGTCGCCGTCGCGCACAGCCCGGGTCTTCAGGGCGGCGAGGTCGGTGCCGGCGTCGGGCTCGCTGTAGCCGATGGCGAAGTCGATCTCGCCGGAGAGGATGCGTGGCAGGAAGTACGACTTCTGCTCGGCGGTGCCGTACTGCATGATCGTCGGGCCGACGGTGTTCAGCGCCATCAGCGGGAGCGGTACGCCGGCCTGGGCGGCCTCGTCGAAGAAGATGAACTGCTCCATCGCGGTCAGGCCGCGGCCGCCGTACTCCTTGGGCCAGCCCACGCCGAGCCAGCCGTCGGTGCCCAGGCGGCGGACGGTCTCCCGGTAGAAGCGTTTCTGCGCGGCCGGGTCGGCGTAGCGGGCGTAGGCGTTGTCCGGCACCAGGCCGGCGAAGTAGGCGCGCAGTTCGGTGCGCAGCCGCTGCTGCTCGGGCGTGTGGTCGAGGTGCACGGCGCCTCCAGGCTCCCCAAGGGCGGTCCTGACGGCGCACACCGTAGAACGTGTTCCAGAAATTGGGAATGGCGGCGGCCCGCCGTGACCGGTGTCAGCTCTGGCCGGGTGCCAGCGGGCTGCCGTGCAGGGAGCCGAGCACCTCGGGGCCCAGGACCTTCAGCAGCGGCTCGGTGAAGGCGCCGTCCACGAGGACGAACGCCATCCGGGCCGCCGCGTCCGTGCGGTTCTCCCAGCGGTGGTCGGTGCCGCGCTGGATCACCACGTCCCCGGCGCGCAGCAGCCGCTCGGAGTCGTCGAGGACGAGGACGACCTCGCCGGTCAGGACAATGCCGTAGTCCACGGTCTGGGTCCGGTGGGTCGGGGAGACACAGCCCGGCGGAAACTCGTTGACGCGGATCTTGGTGCCGCCGGGGGCCGGCGGCACGGTCAGGTCGCGCTGTGTGGGCTCGGGCTCGTCCGCCGCGACGGGTGCCGGGACGGAGTCGGTGTTCCACATCTCGTAGAAGGCGGCGCCGTCGGGCGCGGTGCGGATGACGGGCGGCTCACCGTCGGAGAGGAACACGGAGGTACCCGTCTCGTCGTGACCGGTGACGATCCGGCGGGGCGGCTGGCTCATGGGAGTGCTCCTCTTGTGGCACGGGCGCGGCTGGGAACGGTGGGCGGTACCCACGTCACGCTAGGCAGCCCGGCGGTACGGCGGAAACGCGTATCGGCGATGCCAGCCATCGGGTCAGCGGTTCGCGCCGGCCCGGGCCGCCGCCGCGCGGATCTGCTTCGGTGCCAGGGCGAGCGCGGTGACCGGCGCCCGAACCGGGGCCGAAGGAGGCCACGCCACCCCGGCGAACGCCCCGATGGGGTCAGCCGAGTGCCGCCATGAAGTCCGTGCAGGCCGCGGCGCACACCCGGCAGGCGGCCGCGCTCTGTTCGGCGCCCGGACGGGCGTCGAAGGCCCGCGCGCAGTCGAGGCAGACCGTGCGGCACCACTCCAGCTGAACGCGCAACCCCTCCGCGTCCCGGTCGGTCTCCTCGGTCAGTGCCCGGCAGGTGGTGTCGCACACCTCGGCGCACATGATGCCGGTGCGGCGCAGCCGGTCCGCCTCCGCGTCGGCGGTCCCGCCCGGATCCAGCACCCCCGCACGCAACGCGCACATCCGGGCGCACTCCGTGCACGCCTGCGCGCACGTGAACCGGTCTTCCAGGAACCGGTACAGGTCCTGCTGAGAAGACGTCCAAGTCATACGGCCCGGGTAACCAGCACGCGGCCCGGGCAAACGCCGCCTGTTGCCGGCGGTTGCTCAGTCCTGCGCCGCGCGGACGATCACGACCGGGCAGGTGGCGTGCTGGGACACCTGCTGGCTGACGGAACCGAGCAGGGCGCGGGCGAACCCGCCCCGGCCGCGGCTGCCGACGACGAGGGCCTCGGCGCCCTCCGCGGCCCGCAGCAGGACGTCGGTGGTGTTGCCGTGCACCAGGTGGGAACGGACCGAACCCGCCGCGTCCGCGCCGAGTACGTCGGTGAGCTCCTGCCGCATCTTGACCCGGGCCTCCTCCGCGTCGATGTCCATGTCGACGGCGGGCCCCGACCAGCCGTACAGCCCCGGCAGTTCCCACACGGCGACCGCCTCCACGACACCGCCGACGAGGCCGGCGTACCGCAGGGCCCAGCGCAGGGCCGCGTACGAGGACGGCGATCCGTCGACGCCGACCACGACCCGCCGCTCGGTGACATCCCTGTCCATCCGTTCCACCTCTCCTCGGGCGTTCGGCAGGCCCCCTCCACCTCCACGCTGCGCGACGGGCGGCCGCACCGCCAGAGAAGTGCGGCCGGGGGCATGACACCGCCCGCCGCCCGCCGCACGAGTGGGGAGCGGTGAATTCCGGACCGGTGGCCCCTGGTGGCATGGGCGTTCCCGTGGTGTGCTGGAGGTGACGGGAAGGACCCGCAGTGGCGCGGGGAAGCGGCCGGCCACGGTCGCGCACCGTGCAATCAGGATCCGCGAGAAGTGGATGGCGTCCTTCCCGCCCTCTCGTGATCGGTGGGATCCGAGGAGGCGACCATGCACGACAGCCCGCACACCGTCGGCGACGTGATGACCCGCAACCCCGTGGCCGTGGGCCGCGCCGCCCCGTTCAAGGACGTCGTCACGCTGATGGACCGGTGGAAGGTCAGCACCCTGCCCGTGCTGGAGGGCGGGGGCAGGGTGATCGGCGTCGTGTCCGAGGCCGATCTGGCCAGGGCCCGCGGGGTGACCGCCGGGGAGCTGATGAACGCGCCCGCGGTGACCGTGCGCGCCGACGCCACCGTGGCGGAGGCGGCACGCGTCATGGCCCGGCGCGGGGTCAAGCGGCTGCCTGTCGTCGACGGTGCGGGCGTGCTCAGGGGCATCGTCAGCCGGGCGGACCTGCTGAAGGTGTTCCTGCGTGCGGACGAGGAGCTGACCGAGGAGGTGCGCCGGGAGGTCGTCGACCGCCTGTTCCCGCTCTCCGCCGACCACATCCGGGTCGAGGTCACCGAGGGGGTCGTCACCCTGACGGGCTGGATCGACAGCCCGGAACCGGCACCGGTCGCCGAGCGGCTGACCCGCGCCGTGGAGGGCGTGGTCGACGTCCGCTGCCGCCTCTGCCCGGTCTCGGTACGCGACGATCCGCACTGACCTCCTGTCGCCCGCTGTGCACGATCAGCTACCGATTACGTCCGGTTCACACCGTTATGAGAGGGGTATCCCTTGGCTATGAGTACGGAACCGATGCAGCTGGCCGCTCCCAGCGGCCTACTGAGTCTCGCGCTCTTCCTGGTGGCCGTGGCCGTGCTGGCGATGCTCGCCGGGGGCTTCTGGCTGGGCAACCGGGTCAAGTACCGCGAGTCGCCCCGGCCGCGCCCCGAGGAGCAGCCGAAGCTGCCACCGGAGGGTGCTGTGCACGAGATCCGGGAGAACCGCGAATCGGAGGAGATCCCGCTGATGCCCAAGGGCGGCCGTCCGCTCACCCCGTACGAACTCAGCAACCAGCAGACCAGGCCGAGCGCGTCGAAGGACCGGCCGCGCTGGAGCAAGGGCTCCAGCGGCTCGTTCGGCGGCGGCGGGCTCGGCGCCCACTGACTCCGGACACTCCCTAGACGGCCCCGTGGCCCGCGTCGAGGCGACCGACGTGGGCCACGTTCCCGAGGTCCTCGGCGTCCTGGCTCGGCGTGGCCGCAAACCAGGCGTCGAGGATCTCCTTGAGCACCGGCTGCGACGTCAGCCGCAGGCCGATGGCGAGGACGTTGGCGTCGTTCCAGCGGCGGGCGCCGTCGGCGGTGTAGGCATCGGCGCAGAGGGCGGCGCGCACGCCGGGCACCTTGTTGGCGGCGATCGAGGCACCGGTGCCGGTCCAGCAGCACACCACGGCCTGGTCCGCGGCGCCGGCGGCGACGTCACGGGCGGCCGTCTCCGAGCAGACGGCCCACTGCGGGTCGGCCCCGGGTTCCAGCGCGCCGTACGTCCGCACGTCGTGGCCGCGGCTGCGCAGCTCCTCGACGAGGAGGCGGGCGACGGGTTCGTCCATGTCGGAGGAGACGGAGATCCGCATGTCCCGGAGCCTAGCCGGTCACCGGTGGCGCCGCGGTGTCCGTGCGGGCCTCGATCGCGGTGAGGACCGAGGACATGTCGAGGCGGGCGTTACCGAGCCGTACGCTCTCGCCGTAGAGCTCGCTGCTGAGGTCGAGCATGGGGGTGGCGATGCCGGCCGCGCGGGCCGCGTCGGCGATCAGCCGGGTGTTGGCGTAGGCGTCGGCGGTGGCGGCCTGCACCGTGAAGTCGTGGGCCGCGAGCATCGGGACCTTGACCCGGGTGATGCCGCTGCCCAGCCGGCCGGAGTCGACGACGGCGCGGAAGATCTCCAGGTCCAGACCCTGCCGCTGGGCGAAGTGGACGGACTCGGCCCGTGCCGCGAGCGTCGTGTCCAGGTACAGGTTGACTGCCAGTTTCATGAGGACGCCGGACCCGGCCGGACCGCAGTAGACGGTCTCCCGGCACATCGGGGCGAGCAGCGGCCGTACCTCCGCCACCGTGTCGGGGTCGCCGCCGACCATCGCGACCAGCTCGCCCGCCTCGGCCGGCTTGCGCGACCCGGAGACCGGCGCCTCGACGAAACGGGCGCCGGCGGCCTCGATGTCGGCGGCGAGTCCCCGCGCGCACTCCGGCGCCGTCGAGCCCGTCGACACGACGACCCGGTCGGCGACCAGCTTCGCGAACTCCGGGCCGCCCCGGCCGAGGACGGTGTCCGTCACCGTCTCGTCGACGAGCATGACGAACACGACACGGGCGTGGGCGAAGACCTCCTCGGCGCTCGCCGCCACCCGCGCCCCGGCCGCCCGCAGCGCCTCCGCCCGCCCGGGCGTCCGGTTCCACACGACGAGCGGGGTGCCGGCCCGGGCGAGGTTGAGCGCCATGGGCTGCCCCATCACCCCGAGCCCGACGAAGCCGTACACCGGGGCACCGGTGCTGCCGGTCGCTTGCGTCATCGTCGCCGAGGCCGACGTCCTGCGCGACGAGGGCGAGGCCTACGCCAACAAGCTCCGCGAAGCCGGCGTACCCGTCACCGCCGTCCGCTTCCAGGGCATCATCCACGACTTCGTGATGCTCAACGCACCGCGCGAGACCCACGCCGCCGAAGCCGCCATCTCCCTGGCCGCACGCACCCTGCACACCGCCCTCCACACCGCCTGACGGCCGGTGGCGGCACGTCGGACGCGGTTCAGAGGGTCCGGAGACGGTACGAGCCGCCCAGGTCACGCACCTCCACGGAGCAGACCACGGCCTGGGGCGTGCCCACCCCCAGGTGCTTCTCCAGCAGGGCGAGCACGTCCTCGGACAGCAGGGCCTTGACCGCGTCGGGCCGCCCGGGGAGCAGCCCGACCTCCACGTGCACGAACGCCGCCGCAGCGCCGTGCCGGTCCGCCACCCGGGCCTCGGCCGCCTGCCGGAACAGCATCTTGCAGGTGCCCGCCGAACCGCTCCCCTCCAGCACGGTCGGCTGCAGCTCTGCCGCGAAGACCCGCAGGTCGAAGGAGTCCGCGAGCCGCGGGGAGTAGTCGACGGTGACGTGCGGCATGGCGATCCCGATCCTCCTGGCCGGCCGGCTTCCCCGACCGTGTTCCGCTGTGCCGGTCACCCCCGGCACGACTCGTGTGCTCGTGTGCGGCGAAGTCAGTTGTATCAGCCATCGATCTGCCGGGGTCCGGTGGAGCCCCGGTGGAGGGCGCCCGGCCCTTCGGCCGATCGGCCGCTCGCGCGGCGCGCCTCGGCGGTGCGGGCGGGCGCCGGTGGAGGATCGGTGGGGCGGGCGGCCCCGGGACGGGCCGCCCGGTACCCCCACCACGTGCGAAGGCCCGGCGATGAAACTCTTCGACGCCCCGCTGTTCCGGCTCACCGAGTTCGACGGCAGTCCCGGCATCACCAGGGCGGCGGTGTGACCGCCGCGCCGGGCGGCGGCCGCTACGGCGAGGCCGTCTTCCGTCCCGAACAGGCCGGTGAGGGCCGGCGGATCGACGTCGGCGCACTCGTCTACGACGACATCACCATGGCGCGGCTGCGGGCCCTCGGCGCCGGGCCGGGGTGGCGTTGCCTCGACGTGGGGGCCGGCACGGGCACGGTCTCCGGCCGGCTGCTGGACGAGGCCGGGGTGGAGAGCGTGCTCGCCGTGGACCGCGACGTACGGTTCCTCGCCGAGCGGCCCGGGCTCGACGTGCTGGAAGCCGACATCACCACCGGCCTCACCGCCCAGGGCGTCGCGCCCGGCCGGTTCCGGCTCGTCCACGCGCGCTTCGTGCTGATGCACCTGCCCGAGCACGAGCGACTGATCACGACGCTGGCCGGACTCGTCGCGCCCGGCGGTGTGCTGGTGCTCAGCGACGCGGTCGACCTGACGAGCGACCGGACGCCCGACACGCCGTACACCACGGTGATGCGGGCCATGTGGCAGGGGCTGCGGGCCGCCATCGGCACGGACCTCTCCTGGGTGCCGTCGTATCCGCAGTTGCTGCGCGGTGCGGGGCTCGGGTCCGTGGCCGCCGAGATCCACGTGCCGCCGCTGGTGCCGGGCAGTCCCGTCAGCCGCTTCTGGGCGGACACCTGGGAGCGGAGCCGGGCCGCGATGCTCGCCACCGCCCTGGTCGACGACGCCGCCGTGGACGCGGCCATCCGCTACCTGGAGTCCGAGGAGTGTGCCGCGCTGTCGGCCGGCATGCTCACCGTCTGGGGCTGGAAGGCCGACGACGGCACCTCCCCCTGATCGGAGGGGATCCGGTCAGGAGGCCGGGGCGGCGGCTCGGCGCCGGGTCTCCGCGAGGTGGACGTCGACGTAGTTGGCGAGCGACAGGGCGTCCCGAGCAGAGTCGGCCTGCAAGGTGACGCGGCGCAGCAGGCTGACGCTGTCGAGCGTGACGCCTTCGCGAGCGAGGACGAAGACCAGGGCGAGGAAGGCGGAGCGGGCGTTCCCGTCGTCGAAGGGGTGGAAGAAGCACACGTCGAGGTAGGCGCGGGCGGCCCGGGCGGTCAGCGGGAGCGGTGCGCCGGCGTCCTCGGCGCTCCCGGCGCTGTCTGCCCTCCCGGCGCTCTCGGCCAGGCAGGCGTCGAGGCGGGCCCGGGTGTCCGGGGCGATGCCGTAGCGCTCCCGGCCGCGCTTGGCGAAGGCGGGCAGGGTGCGGAACTCGGGCGGCCGTGCGGTGCCCAGGACGTGCTGCTGCCAGCCCTGGAGCAGTGCGAAGTCGAGCGGCGCGCCGTGCGCCGCGTCGGCCCGGAGCCGTTCGAGCGCGGCGAGCAGTCCCTCGGCGCGGGCGGGGTCCAGGGCGCGGTCGAAGGCGCGGACGTCCTCGGCCGCACCGTCGCGTGCCGGTGTCACCGGTCCTTCCCCGCCACGGTTCGAGGCCTCCTGCCAGGCCACGGTCTCGCGTACGGCGAGCCACCGTGCCAGGTGGTCGACGGCCGGCCCGGCGGTCGGCCGCGGTCCGCCGGACGCCGGCAGCGACCGCGCGAGGCGCTCCGCGATGTCGTCGACCACCACGCCGTCCGGGGTGATCCAGCTGTGGAACCGACCGCCGACCGCCTCGTCGACGAGTTCGCGCGCGTTGCCCGGTGCGACTCCCCAGCGGTCGAGGAACCAGCCGAGCACCTGCCGGCAGTGCCCGTACCAGCCGCTGCCGCAGCCGGTACGGTCGACGACCTGCAGGATCAGGTTCCGGGCGGCGCGCTCCCACAGGATCCGCTGGTCCTCGATGCCGGCCGGATCCAGCGGGTACGCCTCGAACCGCCCGGCGAGGCTCTCCAGCCACGTCCGCCACTCGCACAGTGCCGCGACGACCCGGTCGAGTGTCTCCTCCGGTGTGCTGATCGAATCCCGCGGGCAGCACCAACTCCCGACGGGCCCGCCGCCGAGGTCCCCTTCGTCGTGCGCCCAGCGCCAGCCCACGGCCCAGCGGCCGTAACGCCTCATCAGGGCGTACGACATGGAACTCGCCCAGAGACCGCCCTCGCCATGGCTCCAGGCACTCATCGCCGGATCGGCCGGGGACAGGTCAGGACGGCTCGGAACGCATCGGGCCGGACCGAGCGAGCGCACCACCCGCTCCGCCGCCGCGTGGTCGAACGGATGACGGACGGGGTCCACCTCGTCCCAGGACAGGTCGAACGGCCACAGCACGGACTTCACCGCGCAAGCCTCCACGACCGTCCCGCGGCCGGGCAACTGCATTGGCGGGGTGGATCCGGGGAACACTTCCCGGCTGATCCGGCCTAGCCTTCCTCACGCGGCGAAGCAGGCGCGGCCCCGGAGGGAGAGCGCGTACGTGAACGACCGGACGCAGCAGGAAGAGGCGAGCCCCGTGGTCCGCAAACGTGTTCAGGACAGCTTCGACGCGCAGGGGCTGATGACTCATCTCGGCGCGCGGATCACGAAGATCGCACCGGGCCGTGTGCACATCGTGCTTCCGGCCCGCCCCGAGGTGACCCAGCAGCACGGCTACATCCACGCCTGCGCCACCAGCGCGGTCGCGGACAGGGCCGGCGGTTACGCGGCGCTCACGCTGTCCCCGAGGACTGCGACGTCCTCACCGTCGAGTACAAGATCAACCTCCTCGCGCCCGCCGTCGGCGACCACATCGAGGCGATCGGCACGGTGCTGAAGTCCGGCCGCACCCTGACCGTGTGCCGGTTGGAGGTGTACGGCGTCCGGGACGACGGCGAGCGCACCCTGGTGGCCAACGGCCAGCAGACGCTGATCCGCTTGGGCGGCACCGGCTGAGCTCCGCCCGCACGGCTGCCGGGGAACCGGCACTCGGCCTGTCACGGGCGGCGGTGTCTGCGGCGAGGCCGACGTACCAGCGTGTTCCGACAGTCGATCGTGTCGCGGCCGGGCAGGTGCGCTCGGTGGGCCGGTCGTGTGGAAGGGGCGGGGCGGGCTCGCGCTCAGATCTGCCGTGACTCCGGGCGTACGAGGCCGGTCTGGTAGGCGATGACGACGAGCTGGGCGCGGTCGCGGGCGCCGAGTTTGGTCAGGGCGCGCTGGATGTGGCTGCGGACGGTCAGGACGCTCAGGACGAGTTCCGCGGCGATCTCGTCGTTGGACCTGCCGCGGGCGGCGAGCGCGGTGACCTCCCGTTCGCGCGGGGTGAGGGCGTTCAGGCGCTCCGGGGGTGCCAGGAGGTTGCCGGGTGCGGGGCCGGCGAGGAAACGGGTGATGAGGGCGCGGGTGGCGCCCGGGGAGAGCAGGGCCTCGCCCGCGGCGACGGTGCGGATGCCGTCGAGGAGGGTGTCGGTGGTGACGTACTTGCCGAGGAAACCGCTGGCGCCGACGCGCAGCGCCCGGGCGACGTATTCGTCGGTCTCGTACATGGTGAGGACGAGGACGCGGGTGCCGGCGAGCTCGGGGTCGGCGCAGATGGCGGCGGTGGCGGCGAGGCCGTCCGTGCCGGGCATGCGGATGTCCATGAGGACGATGTCGGGGCGGTGGGTGCGGGCCAGGTCCACCGCCTCCTTGCCGTCGGCTGCCTCGGCGACCACCTCCAGGTCCGGGCAGGAGTCGATCAGCAGCCGGAAGGTGCCCCGCAGCAGGGCCTGGTCGTCGGCGAGCAGGACTCGGACACTCACGCGGCGGCCTCTGGTTCTTCCGGTGCGAGGGAGTGGAGCGGAAGGGCGGTGGTGACTTCGAAGCCGCCGCCGGAGCGGGGTCCGGCCCGCAGGTCGCCGCCGACGGAGTGGGCGCGTTCCCGCATGCCCATCAGGCCGAAACCTCCGTGGGCGGCCGCCGGGGCGGTGGGAGTGCCCTCGTTGGTGACCGAGATGAGCAGCCGGGTCCGCTCGTAGGCGAGCCGGACGTCGGCGCCCTGGCCGGCCCCGTGTTTGGTGACGTTGGTGAGGGCTTCCTGGATGATCCGGTACGCCGTCAGGTCCACGCCCGGGGACAGCGGGCGGGGTTCGCCCTCGGTGGTGAGGGTGACGTCGAGCCCGGCGCCGGCGCAGGTCGAGACCAGGTCGGGCAGCCGGTCCAGGCCGGGGGCGGGTTCCAGGGACTCGCCGTCCGGGTCGCCGGACTGCCGCAACACCCCGACGGTGGCCCGGAGTTCGATCAGTGCCGAGGACGTGGTGACCGTCAGTTCGTCGAGCAGCGCCAGCGCCTGCTCGGGCCGGGTGGGCACGAGGTGGCGGGCGGTGCCGGCCTGGGCGTTGGCGACGGCCATGTGGTGGGCGACGACGTCGTGCAGCTCGCGGGCGATCCGCATCCGTTCCTCGGCGACCCGCAGCCGGGCCTCCTCCTCCCGGGTGCGTTCGGCGTACGCGGCCCGGGCCTGTACCGACTCCAGGTAGGCGGTGCGCAGCCGGGCGCCACCGCCGCCGACGAGGGGCAGCAGCAGCCACAGGACGGGGCCGACGGTGCGCAGCAGCAGCATGTCGGTCGTGGGGTTGTCGAGCATGGCGGCGATCACCACCACGGCCATGGCCACCAGCCCGAACACCCGCGCGGTTTCCCGGTCGGTCTCGGCGGACAACCAGTACAGGGCCAGCATGAGGGGGGCCAGCATGAGGGGCGTGGGGAGGTAGCCCTGGGCGAGGGTGGCCACCGTACCGGCCATGGCCACGGCGGCGACGGCGCGCGGGTGGTCGCGGGCCCGCAGCAGGGCGAGGCAGGTGACGGCCGCGATGATCACGGCGGGCCACTGCTCCCGCGGCTGGCTGAGGCCGGGGAAGCGGAGCAGGGCGCCCAGGGCCACGCAGCCGAGGAGCGAGAGGACCGTGGCCGCGTCCACGAAACGGCGGTAGCGTCCCGTTCTCCTGTCCAAGGTGGTGGTCATGTGTGTCTCTCCGGGTGCGGGGCCTGGGTCCATGGTGGCCGACGTCGGCCGTGGAACGCCCGGTCGGGTCGCCCGTGACGTGTGCCACGGGCGGCCCGCCGGGACCGGGGAGGACGGTCACAGGCGTGCCTCGACGGGCTCGTCCGGGGTCGGGTCCGGGTCGGTGAGCGTTGCGGTGGCCGCGCCCCGGGTCAGGGCCTCACCCTCGATGTCCACCCTGGGCAGCAGCCGGTCCAGCCACTTCGGCAGCCACCAGGCCCGGTCGCCCAGCAGGGCGAGGACCGCGGGCACGATCGCCATCCGGACGACGAAGGCGTCGAGGAGCACGGCGGTGGCCATGCCGAACCCGATCATCTTGATCATGGACTCGCTCTCGCCGATGAACCCGGAGAAGACCGCGATCATGATGAGTGCGGCGGCCACGACGACGCGGGCGCTGTGCCGGAACCCGGAGACGACCGCCTCCTTCGCCGGTTCGCCGTGGACGTGGGACTCCCGCATCCGGGAGACGAGGAAGACCTCGTAGTCCATGGCCAGGCCGAAGATGATACCCACCAGGAAGATCGGCATCAGGCTCATGATCGGCCCGGTCTGGTCCACCCCGAACAGCCCGGCCGCATGCCCCTGCTGGAAGACCAGGACGACCGCGCCCAGCGCCGCGAGGACCGAGAGCAGGAAGCCGAGCGCCGCCTTGAGGGGCACGAGCAGCGACCGGAAGACCACCAGCAGCAGGATGACGGCGAGACCGACGACGGTGACGAGGTAGGGCACCAGGGCCGACTGGACCTTGCCCGAGATGTCGATGTTCAGCGCGGTGGTCCCGGTGACCTCGAAGGACGCACCGGCCGCCGACTCGATGGCCGGGCGTTCACCGCGGATCGTCTTGACGAGCGTCTTGGTCCTCTCGTCGGTGGGGCTGGTGGACGGGGTGGCGGTGAACACCGCCGTGTCCGCCGCCTTGTCGAAGCGCGGCTGCGAGACCGAGACGACCCCGTCCGTGCGGGCGATCCGCTCGCGGACCGTGCTCACGCCGGCCTTGGCGTCGGCGGTCCCCTTGGCGTCCACGACGATGGTCAGCGGACCGTTGAAGCCGGGACCGAAGCCCTCGGCGAGGTCGTCGTAGGCGCGCCGCTCGGTGGTGGACGTGGACTTGGCCTCGTCTCCCGGCATGCCGAGCTGGAGCTGGGTCATCGGGGCGGCGAGGGCGCCGAGGCCCACGACGCCCAGCAGCAGCACGGGGACCGGGCGGCACAGCACGAAGCGGGCCCAGCGGGTGCCGTGGTTGTCACCCCGGGGCACGGTCTTCCTGGCACGGAACAGCCGGCGGCGGCCGCCTTCCGGGCGGCGTGCGGCGCCCGCCAGCACGGCGTTCGGCCAGAATCCGAGCAGGGCCGGGACGACGGTGAGTGCGATGACCACGGCGACGACCACGGCCCCGGCGGCGGTCAGGCCCATCTTGGTCAGCATCGGGATGCCGACGACCGAGAGACCGGCCAGGGCGATGACCACGGTGAGGCCGGCGAAGACCACCGCCGAGCCCGCCGTGCCGACCGCGAGGCCGGCCGCCTCCTGCGGGGTGTTGCCCCTGGCGCGCTCCTCCCGGTAGCGGGAGACGACGAACAGGGCGTAGTCGATGCCGACGGCGAGGCCCAGCATCATCGCCAGGGTGCCGGTGCTGGTGGACAGGCCCAGGGCGTCGGCGAGCACGGTGATGGTGAACATGCTGATGCCGACGCCGAGGATCGCGGTCAGCAGCGGCAGTCCGGCGGCCGCCAGCGACCCGAAGGTGACCAGCAGGACGACGGCCGCGACCGCGATGCCGATGATCTCGGCGGCGCCGCCGGGTCCGGCGCCGCTGTCCATGGCGGAGCCGCCGGTCTCGACCGTGAGGCCCGCCTCGCGTGCCTGGCCGGCGGCGTTCTCCAGCGCCGTCCGGCCGGCGTCGGTGAGGGCGGAGGACTTCACCTTGTAGGTGACGGTCGCGTAGGCCGTGGTGCCGTCCTCGCTGACCGCCTTCGCGGTGAAGGGGTCCGCGACACCGGCCACCTGGGTGCCGTCGCCCAGCGCGGCCACCGTCTCCTCGATCGCCTTCCTGTTCGCGGTGGCGGTGACCTTCTGCCCGTGCGGGGCGACGAAGACCACCCGTGCGGTGGCACCGTCGGCGGCCGCGCCGGGGAAGCGCTCCTGCATCAGGTCGAACGCCTTCTGGGACTCGATGCCCGGCGTCGAGAACTCCTCGTCGGCGGCGCCCGGCGCCTGCAGGGCGCCCAGTCCTACGGCGGCCAGGACGGCCACCCACAGCAGGGCGACGTACCCGCGCCGCCGGAAGGCCAGTCGGCCCAGTCGATACAGAAAACTAGCCACGTCAGGGAACTCCACATCCGATCTCGCTTGGTCACCCAGGCTGTCCCGGCGAGGGCCCCGTCGTCGTCGTGCGGCTACTGGAACTGCCGCCTACTGAATCCGGAGGACGGCCTACTGAAACCGCAGTACGCGTCCGGGCCGCGGGATCGTGCGCCGGTACGACGGCAGGCCCGCCTCAGCGCGTCGCCGCGATTGCCCGGAGCACGGCGTCGGCCATGCCGCGCTCGCCGCGCTCGTTGGGGTGGACCGGGGCCGCCGGGGCCGCCGGGACCAGCGGCTCGATCCAGCGCACGGCGGCGTCCGCGCAGGCGTCACGCCCCGCGGAGGGCGTGTAGGTGTCGACGTAGCCGGCCCCGGCCGTCTGCGCCTGCCGCCGGAGCACGGCGTTGAGCCTTTGCTCCTTCTCGCGCAGGAACCCCACGTCGCCCGGCGCCAGTCCGAGCGCGGCGCAGCCGGTCCCCTCGGCGGGCAGGATCGCGGGATACCCGACCACGTAGACCCGGGCCGCGGGCGCACGGCGCCTGATGTCGTCCAGCACGCCGGACAGCCGCCGGCCGACCGCGCCGATCCTCCCGTCGATCTCGTCGGTGCCGTCCGCCACGTACCGGCCGCGGCACGGTGCCCGGTCGGCGGCCCCGCTCGCGATCCGCTCCGCCAGCCGGTACGCCACGCCGAACTTGACGCAGGTCGTGAGGAGCGGGCCGAAGCCGATGTCGTTGCCGCCGATACCGAGGGTGACCAGCCGCGTCGAGGCGGTCAGAGCCGACAGCTGCGCGGGGTTGACGCCGTCGTCCGTCGTCTGCGGGGCGGCCAGATCCGCCGTGACCGCCCCGCTGCAGCTGACGTCCTTGAACCCGGCCGACCGCAGGCCGAGTCCGGCGGCGACCAGCGAGGGGTAGTTCCGGTCGGAGCGCTCGCAGCCCGCGGGCCGCCCGTGCCGGTCGGGGATGTCCGGGCCCGCCGTGTAGGAGTCGCCGAGCGCCACGTACGGCCCTTTCGGCAGCGTGTGCGGGGACGCGGCCGAGCCGCCCTCCCGGCCGACGGTCACGGCTGCGGCGAGCGCGACGCACGAGGCGACCGCCGCCAGCCCGAGCCCGGTACGAGTCCTCATCCGAGTGCCCTGCTTCCTGCTGGGGATCCGACCGGCACTGGGCTGGGCCGCGCGAGGCGGTGCGCCCCCGGTCTCCGACACCGGTTCAGGCTCGCGGGGCGGGGGGCGCGCCGTCGTCGTCCCGCTGCGGGCAAACGGCGGCCTCAGGGCGCAGTACGCGCCGCCGCGACGACGTACCGCGGTATCAGCAGGGGCTACCGCGTTCGCAGTAGCGCGCGGACGCCCCCACGGGCGACGAACGGCACGGGCCACCGGTGATCCGGATTCCGGGCCGTGCGACCGAGGCGCCGGGCACGGCCCGACCACGGCGGCCGCGAACCACACCTGCCGGTGGCCGAACACCCGTGCTCCGCACCGGAGCCGGCGCCCGCCCCCGGTGCGGGGCACCGGCCGCGTGGACCGGGCTCGCGCGCAGGCTCTCCGCAATCGATGCGTTCCGGAGTCTTGACGCGATTCCTATGACTGCGTAGACATGACTACGCAGACATGACAGCGCAGTCAGTCAGACCGCGCATGACATGATTGGCCTCGATCAAGCGGTCGGGCGGTCACCGGGAGATGCCATGACACCAGGGACGGGACGCGGCAGGAGCACCGCCGCGCCACGCAGTGTGGACGTGGCCCGGCTGGCCGGTGTCTCGCAGAAGACCGTCTCCCGGGTCTTCAACGACGAGCCGTACGTCTCCGAGGACGTGCGCCGGCGGGTGCTCGACGCCGCCGAACAGCTCGGCTACCGGCGCAACAACGCCGCCCGGGCGCTGGCCTCCGGACGCACCCGCTCGATCGGCGTGGTGACACTCGGTACGGCCCTGTACGGACCCGCCTCGCTGCTCATGGGCGTCGAGCGGGTCGTCCGGGACACGGGATACGCGCTGCGCGTGGTCAACACGGTGGAGGGCGACCCGGCGGGCCTCTCCGGTGCCGTGGACTCGCTCCTCGACCAGGGCGTGGACGGCATCGTCATCTCCGAGCCCATCGACGAGCAGGGCGACGTGTCCCTGCGCGTCGACGTGCCGGTCCTCGTCATGGGCGCGCCGCCGCCGGTCACCGCGCCGACCGTGCTGACCGCCGGGGACGGCGCGGACCTGATGGCCCGCACCGCAACCGAACACCTGCTGTCGCTCGGCCATGCGACGGTCCATCACCTGGCCGGTCCGCAGCGCTGGTACGCGGCCCGGGACCGGCTGGAGGGCTGGCGGGCCGCCCTGACCGCCGAGGGCAGGGAGGTGCCCCCGGTCGCCGGGGGCGACTGGTCGGCCACCTCCGGGTACGCGGCGGGGCGCGGACTCGCCGCCGACGACCGGGTGACCGCGGTCTTCTCCGCCAACGACGACATGGCGATCGGTCTGATCCGCGCGCTGGCGGAGGCCGGCCGGCGCGTCCCGGAGGACGTCAGCGTGGTCGGTTTCGACGACATCCCGGTCGCCGCCTACGTGACTCCCCCGCTCACCACGGTGCGCCAGCCCTTCGACGCCGTGGCGCAGGAGGGTCTCAAACGCCTGGTGCACGCCATCGAGAACCCGGCGGCGGATCCGCTGCCGTCGAGCGGTCCGCCGGTCGACCTCGTCGTCCGCGCCTCGACCGCGTCACCGCCGGGCCGCAGGACACCGGCCCGGGCCCGGCGCGGTCCGGCATCAGGTCCCGCATCCGCGAACGGAGGTACCACCGCCGCAGACTGACCCACCGTCCGACCCCGCACCATCCCGGCTGACGCGATCCCGGCACGGGCCACCGTGCCGACGCCCGGCGCCGCGCCGACCACGCGCGCCTCCGCACTTCCCTGAGCGCGCCCGCTTGGCACCCGCGCTCCCAGAGCCGCACCGCGCCCCAGAGGGCCCCGAGCCAGGCCTGCGCGCCTGCTACTCGCCTTCCTTCCTCCCCCATCCCCACCCCCGCACGCCCTCGCCAGGCGTGCCGTCCCTTCGCCATCGGCGGGAGTTCACCATGCCCAGATCCACCTCCACGTCCAGCACCGCCCCCGTGAGCCGCCGGCTCTTCCTCGCCACCACGGGCGCCCTGTCGCTCGACGCCGCCCTCACCGCCTGCGGCGGCGGTGACTCCGGCGGCTCCTCCGCCTCGGCCAAGCCCGTGAGCCAGGCCGACATCGACAAGGCCATGAAGACCCCGACCGAGCTGACGTTCTGGACCTGGGTCCCGAACATCGCCAAGGAGGTCGCGCTCTTCGAGAAGAAGTACCCGGCCGTCAAGATCAAGATCGTCAACGCCGGTCAGGGCACGCCCCAGTACACCAAGCTGCGTACGGCGCTGAAGGCCGGCAGCGGCGCTCCGGACATGGTCCAGATCGAGTACCAGGCCATCCCGACCTTCACCATCACCAACAGCCTGCTCGATCTGCGGCCGTACGGCGCCTCGGCGCTCAAGTCCGCCTTCGTGGACTGGACCTGGGGCCAGGTCAGCGGCAGCAACGGCGAGATCTGGGCGATACCGCAGGACACCGGCCCGATGGGCATGCTGTACCGGCACGACATCTTCGACAAGCACGGCATCGAAGTCCCGGGCACCTGGGACGAGTTCGCCGCGGCCGCGCGCAAGCTGCACAGGGCGGACCCGGACGTCTACCTGACCAACCTCGCCGCCAACCAGGTCGCCGCCTGGCACGGGCTGCTCTGGCAGGCGGGCGCCAAGCCCTATGTCACCTCCGGCAAGAGCGACATCACCATCAGCGTGGACGACACCGTCTCGCAAAAGCTCGGCGCCTACTGGGGCGGGCTCGCGAAGGAAGGGGTCATCGGCGTCGAGCCGGACTTCACCGACTCCTGGTACGCCGCCCTCAACAAGGGCAAGTACGCCACCTGGATCACCGCCGCGTGGGGGCCGGTGTTCCTGTCCGGCTCCGCCAAGGCCACGGCCGGCAAGTGGCGGGCGGCCCCGCTGCCGCAGTGGGACGCGGCCAAGCCCAGCTCCGGCAACTGGGGCGGCTCCACCACCGCGGTGGTCCGCTCCACCAAGAACCCCGTCGCCGCCGCCGTGTTCGCGCAGTTCCTGAACAGCGACCCGGCCAGCGCGAGGATGTTCGCCACCGAGCAGTTCTTCTTCCCCGCCACCAAGGCCCTGCTCACGGACGCGTCGTTCACCGGGGACGCCCCCTCCTTCTACGGCGGACAGAAGGTCAACCAGGTCTTCGCCGACATCAGCTCCACGGTCAACTCCTCTTTCCAGTGGCCCCCGTTCCTGGACCAGGCAGCCACCGACTGGACCGAGACCGTCGGCAAGTCCCTGGCGGACCACACCGACACGGTCCGCGCGCTCGGCAGCTGGCAGTCACGGCTGACGACGTACGCGAAGAGCCAGGGCTTCACGGTCAAGGGGAGCTGAGATGACCGGCACCCGCCGCCACCGGGCCGCCGGACCGCTCTTCGTCGCCCCGTTCCTGACGCTGTTCCTCCTGCTCTTCCTCGCCCCGCTCGGCTACGCCGCCTATCTCAGCCTGTTCCAGAACCGCCTGATCGGCGGGACGGTGTTCGTCGGCCTCGACAACTACACCCAGGCACTGGGCGACCCCCAACTCCTGCACGGTGTGGGCCGGGTGGCGCTGTTCTTCGTGATCCAGGTGCCGGTGATGCTGTTGCTGGCGCTGCTGTTCGCCCTCGCGCTCGACAGCGGGCTGCTGCGGCTGGCGCGGGTGATCCGGCTGGGCATCTTCGTGCCGTACGCCGTGCCGAGCGTGGTCGCCGCGCTCATGTGGGGCTATCTGTACGGGCCGGACTTCGGCCCGTTCGCCCAGCTGAGCCGGAAAGTGGACCTTGCGGCCCCGCACTTCCTCAGCGACGGCTGGATGCTGGGCAGCCTGGCGAACATCGTGACCTGGGAGTTCGTCGGCTACAACATGATCATCCTGTACGCGGCCCTGCGCACGATCCCGCAGGAGCTGTACGAGGCGGCGGCGGTGGACGGCGCCGGGGCCTGGCGCATCGCCTGGTCGGTGAAACTGCCCGCGCTGCGGCCGGCGCTCCTGCTCACCCTGCTCTTCTCGGTGATCGGCAGCTTCCAGCTCTTCAACGAACCCAACCTGCTGATGAAGATCGCCCCGGACGTCATCACCAGCTCCTACACCGCCAACCTGTACGCCTACTCCCTCGCGTTCACCGGCCAGCAGGTCAACTACGCGGCCACGGTGTCCTTCCTCCTCGGCCTCGTCATCGTGATCGCCTCCTACGGCGTGCTGCTCACCGCGAACCGCGGCAGCCGCGACAGCCGCAGCAGCCGCGACAGCCGCAGGAGGACCGCATGACGACCCGCCGCAGCACCCCGCTGACCATCGCCATGCTGGCGGCGCTCGCCTACTTCCTGCTCCCCCTGTGCTGGCTGCTGATCGCCTCGACCAAGAGCACCCAGGACCTCTTCAACAGCTTCGGCCTGTGGTTCTCGCACACCCCTCAGCTCCTTGCCAACATCAGGGCGACCCTCACCCAGGACGACGGCGTCTTCGTGCACTGGCTGCTCAACACGGTCCTGTACGCCGTCGTCAGCGCGGTCGGCGCCGCGCTGCTCGCGGCGGCCGGCGGCTACGGATTCGCGAAGTTCCGTTTCCGCGGCGACCGGTTCACCTTCAACCTGGTCCTCGGTGCCGTCATGGTCCCGACCACCGCGCTGGCCATCCCGACCTATCTGCTGTTCGCCAAGGCGGGCCTGGTCAACACCCCCTGGGCCGTCATCCTGCCGTCCCTCGTCAACCCGTTCGGCCTCTACCTGATGCGCATCTACGCGGCCGACGCCGTCCCGGACAGCATCCTGGAGGCCGCGCGCATCGACGGTGCCGGCGAGGCCCGCATCTTCTTCCGGATCGCCCTGCGGCTGCTGGGCCCCGGCCTGGTGACGGTCCTGCTGTTCACGCTCGTGGCGACCTGGAACAACTACTTCCTGCCGCTGATCATGCTCAACGACCCGAACCTGTACCCGGTGACGGTGGGCCTGGCCTCCTGGGCCGCGCAGGCCCAGAACGGCGGGGCCGGTGCCAGCAGCGACATGCTCGCGCTGGTCGTGACCGGTTCCCTGCTCTCGATCGTGCCGCTCGTCGCCGCCTTCCTGCTGCTCCAGCGGTACTGGCAGAGCGGCCTGGCGGCCGGCGGCGTCAAGCAGTGACCCCCTTCCGGCAACTTCCCCTCACTCTCCTTCGGAGGTCTCCTTCATGGCGGCTCTGCCTGCCCGTGTCCTGTTCGGTGCCGCGTACTACCACGAGTACCAGCCGTACGAGCGTCCCGCCGAACGCCTCAAGACCGACCTCGACCTGATGGCCGACGCCCATGTCACCGTCATCCGGGTCGGCGAGTCGGTCTGGTCGACCTGGGAGCCGGAGAACGGCCGCTTCGACCTGGACTGGCTGCAACCGGTGCTCGACGGCGCCCACGAGCGCGGGATCTCGGTCGTCCTGGGCACCCCGACGTACGCCGTCCCGCCGTGGCTGGCCCGCCAGTACCCGGAGATCACCGGCGAGCGCCGCACCGGTGAACGGATCGGCTGGGGCGCCCGGCAGGAGGTGGACTTCACGCACCCCGCCTTCCGGTTCCACGCCGAGCGGGTCGTCCGCCGGATCGTCGCCCGGTACGCGGACCATCCGGCGGTCATCGGCTTCCAGGTCGACAACGAGCCCGGCAACGAACTCCTGCACAACCGGGGCGTGTTCGAGCGGTTCGTCGACCATCTCCGCGAGAAGTACGGAGACGTCGAGACCCTCAACCGCGAGTGGGGCCTGGTGTACTGGTCCCACCGGCTCTCCACCTGGGCCGACCTGTGGACCCCGGACGGCAACGCGCAGCCCCAGTACGACATCGCCTGGCGGGAGTTCCAGGCCCGTCAGGTCACCGAGTTCATCGGCTGGCAGGCGGACATCGTCCGCGAGTACGCCCGCCCGGAGCAGTTCGTCACCACCTGCATCTCCTACACCCGCCCCGCGGTCGAGGACGACGAGCTGACCGACCGCCTCGACATCGCCGCAGGCAACCCGTACTACGACATGCAGGACGGACTGCTGCTGCCCGACCCCACACCCGAGACCCACGAACAGCAGTGGAAGACCACCGGGGTGTGGGCGCTGTACCGCACCGCCGACTGGATGTTCTCCTCGCGGCAGGCGCCGTTCCTGGTCACCGAGACCAACGCCGGCTCGATCGGCTTCCCCTGGGACAACCGGCCCGCCTACGACGGCCAGTGGCGCCAGGCGGCCTGGGCACTGGTCGGGCGCGGGGCCAGGATGATCGAGTACTGGCACTGGCACACGCTGCACTTCGGCGCCGAGACCTACTGGGGCGGCATCCTCCCCCACACCGGCCGCCCCGGCCGGGTCTACGCCGAACTCGCCCGGCTGGGCGCCGAGTTCGACACCGCGGGCGGGCTCGTCGCCGGTCTGGAGCCGGACGCCGACCTCACGATGGTGTACTCGACGCCGAGCAAGTGGCTGATGCAGAAGTACCCGCCGCTGGCCACACCCGACGGCGGCCCCGACCCGGCCGCCTACCACCGGATCTTCGACGCCTTCCACCGGGGCGCCTTCGACGCAGGCCGCCAGGTGCGGATCGTCCACGCCCGCCGACTGCGCGACGGCGAGACTCCCGAGGAGACGGTGCGCCGGCACCCGGTGCTGGTCGTGCCCGCGCTGTACCTCGCCGACGACGCGACCCTCGACCTGCTCGCGGCCTACGCCCACGCGGGCGGCCATCTGGTCCTCGGCCCGCGCACCGGCTACGCCGACCAGGAGGGCCGGGCCCGCACCGAACCGGCGCCCGGCCGGCTCACGGACGCGGCGGGCGTGTCGTACGACGAGTTCAGCAACCTGCTTCGGGAGCTGCCGGTCCGGTCCGTGCCCGGCGGCCCGCTCCGCCTGCCGGAGGGCGCCACGGCCACCCGCTGGGCGGACGGCCTGATCGTCGCGGACGCCGAGGTGCTCGTCGAGTACGACCACCCGCACTTCGGGCGCTGGCCCGCGGTCACCACCCGCCGGCACGGCGCGGGCCGGGTGACGTACGTCGGCACGGTGCCGGGCCGCGACCTCGCCCGGACGCTGGCCGAGTGGCTTTCCCCGGCGGCCCGGCACGGCTGGCGGGACCTCCCCGCGACGGTCACCGCCACGACCGGCACCGCACCCGACGGGCGCCGCGTGCGCATCGTCCACAACTGGAGCTGGGAGCCCGCGCACGTCTCCGCCCCGGTCCACCTCACCGACGTCCTCGACGGCACGTCACTCGCCGCGGGCACGGCGGTGGACCTCGGCCCGTGGGACGTGCGCGTCCTCGTCTCCGCCGGCATCGACTGATCGACAGCACGACTGATCGACTGATCGACTCTTCGACTGATCGACTTGGAGTGACAACGCGAGGAAGAAGAGCGGTACGGGCCCTGGGGACGTCCGCCGCGGCGACCGCGCTGCCGATGATCCCCTGGCGGCCGCCCGGGCGTGTACTGGGGCGGCGGGGCCGCCACCCGGTACCGGATCGCCGACAACCCCTGATCTGCGCAGAAGCGACACACAGGCTGCACACTGCCTGGCCAAAGGCTCGCTACCGTTCTGGCCGTTCGATACCACGTACGAACGAGATCAGGCCACGGCTCATGGGGCCGCTGGCGCAGTCGAGTCAGGAAGACCGCGGATGGACTACTGCGCATCGTGCCGTCGGCACCTCAACGGCGCCCTGGCGTGCCCCGGATGCGGCGCCTACGCCCCGGAAGTCGCCGCGCGCGCCACCGTCGCTCCGGCGTCGACCGGCGTGGCATCCTGGCAGGATCCGGCCAACACCGCGTGGTTCGACACGGACGCCCGCGCCACCGAAGAGACGGCCGAGGGTCCGTACGACGGTCCGGACGCCGCCCCTGCCGCACCGGTGGGCCGGGCGGCCCGGCGCCGCCAGCGGGCCCGCTGGAAGAAGAACCAGCGGCGGGCCGTGGTGGCCACCGCGGTCGCCCTGGTCGGCGGCGGGCTGACCGTCGCGTCCCTGGACCGGCAGGGCACCGATCGGGCGCAGGCGGCCACGGCCCCCGACAACAGGCCCATGGGCCTCGCCGACGAGCAGGCCACGGTCGCCGACCCGGCGGCGTCGGCACCCACCGGCAGGCACCGCGCCCCGGACCGGACGGCCTCCGCCGGCGCGGCCACGGCGAACGCCCCGCACGAGCAGACCGCCGGCGTGCCGCACGCCACGGCGACTCCCGGTCAGGACACCGCCACCTCGCCGACCCGCACGACGGTCTCCGCCGCCCGGTCACGGTCCGCCGCCACGGTGTCCGGCACCGCCACCGGCGCGGCGACGGTGGCGACTGCCACGCCCACCCCCACCGCCACCACCGGAACCACCACGGCGACCACCGGCGCGGGCACGTCGGCATCGTCGGCGAGCCCCGCACCGGCCGCGTCCGCGACCACGCCCTCGCAGCTCTGCCTGCTGGTCATCTGCATCGGCTGACTCCGGTCCGCGGTGCCGCTGCGCCCGGCCCCGTCTCACTCCTCCATCCGGTCCACCAGCCCCCAGGCCAGGGCGCGTTCGGCGGGGACGGCGCGGCCGTCGAGGGCCAGGTACAGAGTGCGCCAGCGACCGATCCGGCGCGGGATGCCGACCGTGCCGCCGGCGCCCGGGATCAGGCCCATGGCCAGTTCGGGCAGCCGGACGGTGGTGCCGGGGGCTGCGACGACCCGGGCGGCGAAGGACGGGAGTTCGATGCCCGCGCCGACGCAGGCCCCGTGGATGCGTGCGGTGAGCCGGTCGCCGAGGGCGTGCAGGCGGGCCGCCGCGCCGGCCCGGGTGCGGATCAGGTGCGCGGCCGCCAGGTCCGCGGCGGTGCCGAACTCGTCCAGGTCGCCGCCCGAGCTGAAACAGGGGCCGTTGCCGTCCAGGACCACCTCGCGCACGGTGTCGTCCCAGACGGCGATGTCGAGGGCCGCGACCAGGGCGTCCCGCAGTTCCGCACCGTGCGCGTTGCGCCGCTCGGGCCGGTCGAGTGTGATCCGCAGGAGGCCGCCCTCGCGGCGTGCCGTCACGGGGTCGTGCGTCGCGGGCGGCGGCGCGGACCGTGGCCCACGTGCCGCGAGCCATCCGGCGAACCCGGCACCGCCGAGCAACGTGGAGTAGGCCAGCGACTCCAGGTCGAGGGCCTGCCGGACCGGCAACTGCCCGGTCATGCCCAGGACTTGGCGCAGCACCAGGGCCGCCTGGGGTTGTTCCGCCGCCCGCGCGCGCAGGAACTCCGCCTCGGCGGCCGGGTCCGTGACCGCGACCGTGGCCGGGTGACCGGCGGTGTCCGTCGCGTCGCGGCGGTCGCGGGGAGCGCGTACCAGGGTCAGGTCCAGGGCGTTCAACAGGGCGTCGGGACAGGTGGGTTCCGGTCGGCGGGTGCGTCCGACGAGCAGCCGGTCGCCGTCCCGGGCCCGGCGGACGGCCCGCTCCAGGTCGGCGGCGCTGGGCGTGGTCGCCGGGTCCAGGTCGACGACCGTCAGCGGCCGGGACGGCTCGGCGTGCGCGTCCAGGAGGTCGGCGTCCGCCGCCCCGGCCGCGAGTTCGGTGAGGGAGATCGCTGTGGTCGCAGGCACCTCTCTGATCTACCATCCCCGCATGGCCGACCGGGCATCCGGCAGTACGACAGGGTCCTCGGCGGCGAACCGCCGGGCACCCGGCGGTTCGCCGCCGCCGTCCCCGGCACGGCCGGCGCGTCCCTGGCCCGACACCGGCCCCGACACCAGCCCTGCCCGCATCGCGGAGGACTGGGCCCGCAGCGGTGTCCCCCTGCTGACCGGTCACGCCGACGGGCCTCCGCTACTGCCTCCCGGTGCGGCCGCCACCTTCGCCTCCTGGCTGGCCGACCACGTCGCCGCCGCCGGTGGGGCGCGGCTCGACGGGGCCCGGCTGCCGGCCGAACGGGCCGCGCTCAACGGGCGTGGGCGGCGGGGCCGGCTGTCGGTGGGCGGCAGTTGCCGGCTCCTGCCCACCGGGGACGGCTGGGCGGCCGTGTCCGACGCGCGTCCGGACGACCCGCTGCTGTGGAGCGCGCTGATCGGCCGGGAGCTGGACGCCGGGGCGCTGCCGGGGCGCTTGGCCGACTGGCTCGCCGCGCACGACGGCGCCGATCTGGACGAGCGGGTGGAACTCCTCGGTCTGGCGGGCGGTGCGGTCCGCCCCCGTCCGGACCGCACCTGCCCGGTGCCCGGCGCACCGCGC
Organism: Streptomyces sp. NPDC028289; assembly: GCF_055565975.1. Classification (NCBI taxonomy): domain Bacteria; kingdom Bacillati; phylum Actinomycetota; class Actinomycetes; order Kitasatosporales; family Streptomycetaceae; genus Streptomyces; species Streptomyces sp. NPDC028289. The sequence goes on from NZ_JBVHTI010000004.1 coordinate 421,635, forward strand.
GCCGGGGCGGGGCTGCTGGTGGTCGACTTCAGCGCGCTGTGGGCGGGCCCGCTGTGCGCGCATCTGCTGGGTACGGCGGGAGCCAGGGTGGTCAAGGTGGAGACCCCGACCCGCCCGGACGGCGCCCGCTTCGGCGACCGCGCCTTCTACGACCTGCTCCACGCGGGCCATGCCTCGGTCGTCCTCGACCCGGCGAACCCGCACGGCCGTGCCGCTCTCCACGAGTTGGTCGGCCGGGCGGACGTGGTGATCGAGGCCTCCCGGCCCCGCGCTCTGGCGGGGTTCGGGCTCGACGCCGAGGCCGAGGCGGCCCGTGGCTGCACCTGGATCTCGATCACGGCGTACGGGCGTGCCTCGGGCCGCGTCGGTTTCGGCGACGACGTGGCCGCCGCCCGCGGACTCCTCGGCGCGGACGCGGACGGGCTGCCCGTGTTCGCCGGTGACGCCGTGGCCGACCCGCTCACCGGTCTGCTCGCCGCGGCGCTCGCCCTGTCCGAACGACCGGGGGGCGGCGGCGCGGTGCTGGACGTGTCGATGGCGGACGTGGTGACGGCCTGCCTGTCCGTGCCGACCGCCCGAGAAGTCCGAGTGGTCGGGCACGGGGACGGCTGGCTGGTGGACACCGGGGGCACGGCGTATCCGCTGTCCGCGCCGCGTCCGCGCCGTCCGGCCGCCACCGCCCCGGCGAGCGGCGCCGACACCGCCGCGGTGCTGCGCGAGCTGGGGATCCGGGTGCCGTGAGCGGGCTGCTGATCCGGGACGCGGAGGTCGAGGGCCGACGGTGCTCCGTGCGCGTCCGGGGCGGTGTGGTCGCGGAACTCGGCACGGGGCTGGTGCGGGCGCCCCGTGAGGAGGAGATCGACGCGGCGGGCGGTGCCCTGCTGCCCGGCCTGACCGACCATCACCTGCACCTGTTCGCACTGGCGGCCGCGGTCGCCTCCGTACGGTGCGGCCCGCCGGACGTCGGCGACCGCCCGGCGCTGCGGGCGGCACTGCACCAGGCGGTTCCGGACCGGCACGGCTGGGTCAGGGGCGTCGGCTACGACGAACGGGTCGCCGGCCCACTGGACGCCGCCGGCCTCGACGCACTGCGGGCGGACGTCCCGGTGCGGGTGCAGCACCGAAGCGGCGCCCTGTGGATGCTCAACTCCCTTGCCGCCGAACGGACCGGCCTGGCACCCGGACGCCATCCCGGCATCGAACGCGACGACGCCGGACGGCCCACGGGGCGGTTGTGGCGGGCCGACGACTGGCTGCGCGAACGGCTGCCCGAAGCCCCCGCCCCGTCCCTGGCGGCGGTGGGCCGCCGACTCGCCGGTTACGGCATCACGGCCGTCACCGACGCCACCCCGCGCCTGACCCCCGAGTCCGTCGAGAGGCTCACCGACGAGGCGCGCAGCGGTCGCCTTCCCCAACGGCTGCTGCTGCTCGGGGCGCCACTCGGAACACCGTCGTCGGCCCGCCCGGCGCCCGGCCCCTGGAAGATCGTCCTCGCCGACTCAAAGCTGCCGGACTTCACCGGGCTGACCGAGGAGATAGGGGCCGCACACCGGCGGGGCCGTCCCGTCGCCGTGCACACGGTCACGGCCGTCTCCCTCGCCCTGCTGCTCGCGGCGCTGGAACGGACCGGGGTGCTGCGGGGTGACCGGATCGAGCACGCGGCCGTGGTTCCGGCGGAGGCCGTGCCCGTCGTGCGCCGCCTCGGACTGAGCGTGGTCACCCAGCCCGGCTTCCTCGCCGACCGCGGCGACGACTTCCTCGACGCCACCCCGCCCCACGAGCACACCGACCTGTACCGCTGTGCCTCGTTCCTGCGCGCCGGCGTCCCGCTGGCGCTGTCGAGCGACGCCCCGTACGGGCCGCTCGACCCCTGGTCCGTGATCCGCGCGGCCACCACCCGCGAGGTCCCCGGCGGGCGGACCGCGAACTCCGCCGAACGCGTCACCGCGGCCCAGGCGTTGGCGGCGTATCTCTCGCCGCCCCACGCCCCCGGCTCGAGGCCCCCGCGGCCGGTGCCGGGCGTGCCCGCCGACCTCGTCCTGCTCGCCGTGCCGCCGGCCGAGGCCCTGTCGGATCCGTCGGCAGACCTCGTGCGACTGACTCTCGTCGGGGGGCGGATCCGCTACCTCCGGTCCTGAACCGGCCGTCGGCCGTTGTCCGTTGTCCCTTGTCCGGCCATCCGGGCGAGGGCGGCTCCGGCGGCCGTCAGGACGATGTCCGGTTCGGCACCGGCGGCCTCGGTGACGTCGGTGAGCAGGCGGACGTCCTTGCGGAGCAGCGGCCCGGCGTGACCGGCGAACCGGTCCAGGGTGCCCCCGGCGGCCGCGACCCGCTCGAGCGCGAACCCGGCCGCGCTGCCATGGGCGAGGACCCGGGCGAGGGCGACCGGGTCGATCGCCAGGTCCCGGCCGAGGGCGAGGGTGTCGGCGGCGGTGCCCAGGTTGGCTGTGAACAGCACGTTGTTCAGGAGTTTCGCCAGCTGGCCGGTGCCCAGCGGACCCATGTGGACCACCGGGTCCGCGTAGGTCGCGAACACCGGACGGCAGTAGGCCACCGTGCCGGGCTCACCGCCCGCCATCACCACCAGTCGTCCCTCGGCCGCCGCCGGGCCCCCGCCGCTCACCGGGGCGTCGATCAGCGTGACGCCGTGGGTGCGGGCACGGTCGGCGAGGCGACGGCAGGTGTCGGGGTGGACGGTGCTGTGCACGGCGACCACCCCGCCCCTGCGCAGTCCGGCGAGGACACCGTGCTCGCCGGTGAGGACCTCCTCGACGTCCGCGTCGTCGACGACGCAGACGCACACCAGGTCGCTGGCCGCGGCCAGGTCCGCAGGCGAGGCGGCGCGCCTGGCCGGGGTGTCCGCGAAGGGGACGAGGGTCGCGGGGCGGCGGGCCCAGAGGGTCGTCTCGTGTCCCGCTTCGACGATCCGACGGGCCATCGGGGCGCCCTGACTGCCCAGTCCGATGAATCCGACACGCATCAGCCGGCCTCCTGCTCGAGGGGTTCGGGGGCGGGCACCGGTTCCGGCGCGGGCCGGGGACGCCAGAAGGCGGCGAGCAGACCGGCGGTGGCGAGCACAGCAGCCCCGAGGGCGATGCCGACGCCCGTCCAGCCGGCCCGGTCGAGGCCGGCCGCGTCGTCCACGGAGGCGCTGCCCGGTCCCAGCGCGGCCAGCGCCAGGGCGACGACGGCGAGCGTGAGGACGTACTCGTAGCCCTCTTTGAAGACGAAGAAGCCGTTGGGCCGGTGCGCGAGCAGGCCCGCCACCAGCATCACCGAGATGACGGCCGCGCAGGCCAGCGGGGTGAGCAGGCCTGCCAGCAAAAGCAGCCCGGCGCCCGTCTCGGTGGCCACGCTCAGCCAGGCCTGGAGCGTGCCATGGGTGAGGCCCAGGCCGGTGAACCAGCGGGCGGTGCCCGCGATACGGCCGCCGCCGCGCCAGTGGTTGAGCCCGTGCGCGATCATGACGACGCCCAGGACCAGGCGCAGCAGCAGTGCGACGGCATCGGTGTGGTTCATCCCGCTCTCCCTTGTCGTGGGGGTGCGGCGACACTCGCCTCCCGGGTCACCGCGCACTCCTCCGCGAACGACAGCACCCTCAGGTGGTAGGCCCGGGCCGAGTACCCGAGGCTGAGATTGTGTCCGGCGTCGCGCTGTTCGTGGACCCGGACGCGAGGCGACGCCGTGAAGAGGGAGGCGATGTCGGCGAGGGCGGCGGGGCCGGAGCTCCACACCTCCTCGTGGTCGCCCAGGGTGAAGTGCACCGGTACGCGTACGCGGGCCGCCAGCTCCGGGAACTCGTGCCGCCAGCCGCGGGCGGCGGACTCGTACGCGGGCGAGGCGGCGGCGATGCTCGCGCCGCCGTGGACCTCCGGCGGGTAGAGGTGGCCCGCGCCCCAGAGGGCTTCGCGGAGTCGGTCGCGGGCCCGGCCGGGGCGGCGCAGCTCCTCGTCGCCGTTCTCCAGGAAGCTCACCGAGCGCGGGTGGTGATGCCGTCCGGTGCCGGCGATCTCCAGGCCGAGCAGGGTGTGTCCGCGCTCGTCGGCGGCCATCCGCACGGCGAGTTCACCGCCGGCGGAGTGGGCCGCCAGGAACACACCGCCGCCCGTCGGGCGGGAGGCGAGCAGCCGGTCCAGGGCCGCGTAGGCGAGGTCGACCCGCCGTGCCGGGTCGGTGAGCCGGGGCGCGTGGGGCAGGGAGGCGCCGTAGCCGGGCCGGTCGAGCGCGATGACCGTGAAGCCGAGGGCGGCTCCGGTGCGCAGCAGCGAGAGCCGTGGCCGGCCCGGGCAGTCGAAGTAGGCCGAGTCGGTTCCGCCGCCGTGCAGGGCGAGGACGGCGGCGCGTGGCTGTCGTACCCAGCTCGCCCGGTACGAGAGGGAGATGCCGTCGACGCTCACCGCGCCGGGCACCACGTCCGGATGACTGTCTGTCACGTGTCCGTCCTGAGGAGAATGGCCCCGCCGGGCGCCAGCCCGCCGGTACTGACCACCGCGACCCGGGCCCCGGGCACCTGGCGGGCGCCGCCGTCGCCGCGCAGCTGGACGACCGCCTCGTGCACGAGGCCCATGCCGTGGGTACGGCCGTGGGAGAGCTGGCCGCCGTGGGTGTTCAGGGGCAGCACGCCGTCGCGGGCGATGTTCTTCCCGCCGTCCAGGAAGTCCTTGGCCTCGCCGATGCCGCAGAAGCCCAGCGCCTCGATCCAGGACAGGCAGTTGAAGGTGAAGCCGTCGTAGAGCTCGGCCACGTCGACGTCGGCGGGGCGCAGGGAGGTGCGGGTCCACAGATGGGCGGACGGGCCGAGGGTCTGCGGTTCGTGGGCGAGCGTGCTCTGGTCCCACTCGATGCGTTCGGTGATCTGGGTGCCGACGGCCTCGACGAGGACCGGTGGCCGCGCGAGGTCGCGCGCGGTGTCGAGGGCCGAGACGACGACGGCGACGGATCCGTCGCAGGGGACGTCGCAGTCGTAGAGGCCGAAGGGGGTGGTGATGGGGCGGGCCTGGAGGTAGTCGTCCATCGTCATCGGGGCGCGGTAGATCGCGGTGGGGTTCAGGGCCGCGTTGGCGCGCTGGTTGAGGGCGATCCAGCCCAGGGTCTCGCGGGTGGTGCCGTAACGGTGCATGTGCCGCTGGGCGTTCTGGGCGAGGGTGTGGGCGGCGGAGGTGGCGCCGAAGGGCTTGAGCCAGCCGGCGTCCGCCCCGCCGGCCACAGGGATCCTGCCCTCCTTCACGAGCTCGGCGAAGCTGGACTCCCACACGGTGCGGAAGCAGAGCACGTGCCGGGCGAGGCCGCCGGCCACTGCGAGCATCGCCGCGATGAGGGAGCCGCCGGGGCCGAAGGTCTCGCTGCCGCCGTTGTACCAGGTGGGGCGGATGCCGAGCGCCGACTCCAGGGCGGTGACGCCGCCCTCGGCGAAGCCGCCGTAGGCGCCGGCGCCCGGGTAGCTGGCCAGACCGTCGATGTCGTCCAGGGTGAGTCCGGCGTCGGCGACCGCGGCCTCGCAGGCCTGGACGGTGAGGGAGAGCGGGGGGACCCTCAGCCGGCGGCCGAGCGGGGAGGCGCCGATGCCGGTGAGGGCGACCTTGTCCTCGAACTTCTCCGCGGTCCGCATCGGTCGTATGTGACATACCACTGAGCCCGGGTCGGTCTCGTCGGCGGGCAGCGGCGCGGGTTCCGCCTGCTCCGCGGCCGGCCTGAACAGCGGCAGCCACACGTCCTCCCCGGCCTGCTCGAAGACGGCCTCCATGCGCATGCCCAGGGCGAGTTCGCCGGGGTCGCACTCGACGGCGTTGGTGGTGAGCCGGATCCGGGGGTCCTCTTCGAGCGCGACCTGGGCGACGACGTACGGCGCCGGCAGGCCGGGGAGGCTGAAGTGGTGGCTGACGGTGAAGCCGACGAGGGTCGCGTGTCCGGACACGGCCCGTACACCCATCTCCCGTCCACGGCAGTATCGGCAGACGGGCTGCGGCGGATGGATCAGGGCGGTGCAGGAGGCGCACTCCTGGATGCGCAGCCGGCCGTCCGCCCCCGACATCCAGAAGAACTCGTTCTGGTCGGTGATCAGGGGCAGCGGGCGCCCCGGGGATGCGGCCACTGTGCGACTTCCCTTCAGTCCGCGGTACGGGCCCGGCCCGGGCGTACGGTCACCGGTTCGGCGAGGCGCTGTTCGTCGCAGACCTGCTGGAGCGTCGCCAGCGTCTCGTCCAGGGAGGGGCCGAGGCGCCTGCCCGGGGTGAAGACCGCCGGGAGGTGACGCATGCCCTGGATGACGCCGATGGTCTCGTAGTGGACGGTGCCGTCCGGGTCGCAGCGGTAGTCCGGCATCCGGTCGAGCACGGCCGTCGCCATCCGCTTGAACACCGTACGGGCGACGTTCGAGCCGATGCAGCGGTGGATGCCGAGGCCGAAGCTGCTGTGCCTGTTGCCCTTGCGGTCCAGGTGGACCCGGTCGGGGTCGGCGAAGACGGTGGGGTCGCGATTGGCCATCGCCCAGGACAGCCACAGGCGTTCACCTTCCTCGAACCGCTGGCCGGCGATCTCGCAGTCGGCGGAGATCGTACGGCCGTCACCCGGGGCGGGGGTGAAGAAGCGCAGGAACTCCTCGGTCGCCGAGTCCAGCAGGGTTTCCCGCTCCCGGCTGAGCCGGTCCCGTTCACCGGGATGGTCGGACAGCCACTCCAGCGCGTGCGCGGTGAGCGCCGTGGTGGTGTCGAAGCCGCCGCCGATCAGCAGGGCGAGGACGCCCACCAGTTCCTCGTCGGGCGGGGTCCTGCCGTCGATGTCCGCGCGGACCAGGGCGTCGATCAGGCCGGGCCTCGGTTTGTCGCGGATCTCCAGGAGTGCCGTGTACAGGCCGCGGCCCATGGCGCGGCTCAGCTCGGCGACCCGTGGCATGTCGGGTGAGTTCGGCGGGGTGTAGACGGAGGCGTGGGCGGGTTCGTTGTAGACGGTCCAGTCCGCCAGCGGGATGCCCATCATCGCCAGGGTGAGGACGGCCGGGACGATGTTGGCGAGGTCGTCGACGAAGTCGATCCGGCCCTCCTCGATCCGTTCGTCGAGGCAGGCGCGGACCACCTCGTCGACGAAGGGGATCCAGCGGGCGACGGCCGCCGGGGAGAGGTAGGGGTTGAGGGTCTGGCGGTAGTGGCGCTGGTCGGGCGGGTCCATCTCCAGGAACCCGCCCTGTGCTTCGCGGGCGCGCGGGGGCGAGGGGATGGTGATGCCCTTGTAGCCGCGGCGTTCGCCCCTGACGTCGTGGTCGTTGGAGAGGAAATCGGCGGACCGGGCCAGTTCGAAGACCTCGCGGTTGCCGCTGGCGACCCAGTGGCCGCCGTGGGCGTCGGTCCAGGCGATGGGGCACTTGCCGTGCAGTTCGTGGGTGATCTCCTCGAACCGGTGGCGGTACTGGGGTGTGTGCCGGTCGAAGTGCACCCGGTTCTTCTTGCGTTCGTCGTCGGTGCCGGTCTCGCTCATGGCTCTGTCCTTACGTTCGGGGAAGTCGGCCGGCTCAGAAGAGCTGGATGGCCCGTTCCGGGCAGGAGTGCGCGGCTTCCCGGACCTGCTCCTCCTGGTCCGCGGGAACGTCTTCGCTCACGGCCGAGGAGTGGCCGTCGATGTCGTCGAGCTGGAATGCCTTCGGAGCGATCATCGCGCAGAGCGTATGGCCCTGGCAGCGCTCCGGATCGACCCGGACCTTCACGCTAGTTCTCCCTGTTGACCTGGGGGTTTCCTGGTTTCAGCGGCGCCAGTCGTACCACTTGATGTAGCCGCCCGCGTCCACGCGCAGCTGGGTTCCCGTGATGTAGCGGGCCTCGTCGGAGGCGAGGAACAGCAGGGCGTTGCTGATGTCGCGCGGCTCCACGAACGGGATCGGCATGGCCTGCTGCACGGCGAAGGACGGCTCGGCGTCCGCGCGGGTGGGATGGTCGAGGTCGGGCCGGAACGACTCGTACATCGACTCGTTCTGCAGCATGCGGGTGTCGACGTTGGTCGGGTGCAGGACGTTGGCGCGCTGCTTCAACGGGGCCAGGTTGCGGGCGAGTTCGTGGACGTACTCCGACAGGGCCCGCTTGGCGAAGGCGTACCCCGCGCCGCCCGGGTTGGAGCCCGGGTTCTGGACGATGCCGTGGTCCATGAGGGCGGCGGTGGAGCCGGTGGCGATGACCGAGGCGCCCTCCCGCAGGTGCGGCAGACAGACCTGGATGGTGTTGATGGTGCCGATCAGGTCGACGTCCACGGCGTCGCACCAGGCCTGCATCTTCGGTTCGCCGCGCAGCGGGGCGATGCCGGCCTGCGCGACCACGATGTCCAGTTGGCCGAACTGTTCGAGGCCCGCGTCCAGGGCGGCGCGCAGCTGGGCGGTGTCGCGTACGTCGGCCTGGCGGGCGACGATGCGCCGGCCCTGTTCCTCGACCAGGCGGACGGTCTCCTTGAGGTCCTCGGGGGTGGCCATCGGGTAGCGGACCGTCTCGTAGTCGCGGCAGATGTCCACCGCGACGATGTCGGCGCCCTCCTCGGCCAGCCGCAGGGCGTGGCTGCGCCCCTGGCCGCGCGCCGCGCCGGTGATGAACGCGACCTTGCCCTCGACTCGTCCCATGGGCGGTGTCCCTTCTTCCGTGGTGGTACTTCGTTCCCGGACCGCGGGGTGGCCGGTGGTCGCGGTCGCGTCGCCACCTCGGCTCCGGTGCGCGGGTCGCCTCCTCAGCCGCCGTTCTCCGCTACGGTCACGTCGGACAGGGCGTCGAGGGCGGGGGCGAGGGCGCCGAGGTCGGCGCCGAGCTCGCGGGCGACCGCACGCACGACGTCCATGTCCTTGCCGAGGAACTCCCTTGTGGAGCGGGCGAATCCGGTGACCGAGCCGTGGCGTACGACACCGGCGAGCGCGCGGCTCGATGCGCTGCCGTGGGTGAGGGCGTCCAGCAGGAGCCGCTCGTCGAGGCCCAGTTGCCGGGCGAGGCGGGCGGCGTGGGCGAGCAGTCCGATCTGGCTCGCGAAGACGGTGTTGTTGACGAGCTTGACCCGTTGGCCGGAGCCCAGCGGGCCGACGTGCAGCACGGGGTCTCCGTAGCTGCGCAGTACGGGCCGGACGCGGGCGACGGTGTCGTCGTCGCCTCCGAGGTAGAGAGTGATCCGGCCGGCCGCCACATCGGGCGGGCCGCCACTGACCGGTGCGTCGACGACGCCGATCCCGCCCGCCGCGGCCCGGTCCGCCACCGCCTCGACGGTGCGGGGACTTCCGGTGGTGTGGAGCACGAGGGTGCTGCCGCTCGGCATCGTGGTCAGCAGCCCGCTGTCGAGGCAGACTTCGCGCACCTGCCCGTCGGTGTGGACGCACACCAGGACGGCGTCCGCCCCCTCGCCGACCCGGGCGACGTCGGGGACGACCTGGGCGGGTTCCCGGGTGAGGGCGCGGCGGGTCTCTGGTGTCCTGCCGGTCACCCGTACCCGGTGGCCCGCCTCGGCGAGCCGCCGCACCATCGGCAGGCCCATCCGACCGGCGCCCACGACTCCGATCACAAGAATCTCCCTTCCGGATGCGAGAACCATACTTTCAGAGAGCTGGGGCCGTAACCCCCTTCTGGCGACTTTGTGTCACTGCGCGACAGCACCAAGACCGCGTTTCCGACGTCGTGACGCGCGATGCCTGGACAGGTATGGTTCTCAAAATCGAGAACTTGATTTCCAACGCCTGGAAGGGAACGGGATGCCACTCCCGAACAGCGCCCGGACCGGCGTCGGCGCCGCACGCCGGCTGCTCGTCGACGGCCGGCTCGTCGACGCCGAACGGACGTTCGCCACGGTCGACCCCGCCACCGGTGAGGTGCTCGGGCACGCTCCGGACGCCACCGCCGCGCAGGCCGAGGCCGCCGTGACCGCCGCCCGGCGCGCCTTCGACACGACCGACTGGCCGACGGACCGGGACCTGCGCGTCCGCTGTCTCGACCAGCTGCACCGCGCGCTCACCGAACACCTCGCAGAACTGCGGGAGTTGACGATCGCCGAGGTCGGCGCCCCCCGCATGCTCACGCACGGCCAGCAGCTCGACGAACCGGTGGAGCTGGTCCGCTACTACGCCGACCTGCTGCGCACCCATCCGCTGACCGAGGACCTCGGCGAGGTCGAGTACCTGGGCCGGCGCCACCACCGCTGGGTGGAGAAGGAGGCCGGCGGCGTCCTGGCCGCGATCGTGCCGTACAACTACCCGGTCCAGCTCGCCCTGGCGAAGCTGGCCCCGGCGCTCGCCGCGGGCTGCACGGTCGTCCTCAAGGGCGCCCCGGACACCCCGCTGATCACCCTGGCCCTGGGCGAACTCGTCGCGGAGCACACCGACATACCCGCGGGCGTGGTCAACGTACTGACCTCCTCGGACGCTTCGGCCGGCGAACTGCTCACCACGCATCCGGACGTCGACATGGTCAGCTTCACGGGGTCCACCGCCACCGGCCGCCGCATCATGGCCGCCGCGAGCGGCACGGTGAAGAAGGTGTTCCTCGAACTCGGCGGCAAGTCCGCCCTGGTCGTCCTGGACGACGCCGACTTCGCCGCCGCGGCGCGGTACGCGGCGTACCTGGTCTGCCTGCACGCGGGCCAGAGCTGCGCGATCACCTCACGGATGCTGGTGCCGCGCCGGCACCACGACGCCATCGTCGAACTGGTCGCGGCGAGCCTGGAACGGGTGCGGTACGGCGATCCCGCCCATCCCAGGACGTACATGGGCCCGCTGATCAGCGAGCGGCAGCGGGACAAGGTCGACGGCATGGTCCGGCGGGCGGTGGCGGCGGGCGCCACGCTGGTGACCGGGGGCGAGCGCGTGGACCCCGGGTTCTTCTACACGCCGACGCTGCTCGCCGGGGTCGGCCCGGGCAGCGAGATCGCCCAGGAGGAGGTCTTCGGACCGGTCCTCGCGGTCATCCCGTACGACGGCGACGAGGATGCCGTGCGCATCGCCAACGACTCGGTCTACGGCCTGTCCGGGGCGGTGCACGGCGCCGACCGGGAGCGGGCCCTCGCGGTGGCGCGGCGGATCCGCACCGGCACGTTCAGCGTCAACGGCGGCAACTACTTCTTCGCCGACACCCCCTTCGGGGGCTGCAAGCAGTCGGGCATCGGCAGGGAAAAGGGCGTCGACGGTCTGGAGGAGTTCATGGAGCGCAAGACCTTCGGGGAAGTGGTCGGATGAGCGGCGACGGCCCGCTGGCCGGAATACGGGTCCTGGAAGTGGCGATGTACGGGTTCGTCCCGTCCGCCGGCGCGGTGCTCGCCGACTGGGGCGCGGACGTCGTCAAGGTCGAGCACGCCGTCAACGGCGATCCGCAGCGCGGGCTGCGGCAGACCGGCACCTTCAAGGTGGAGGGCGACCCCAACCCCAACGTGGAGCACGCCAACCGGGGCAAGCGCAGCATCGGCCTGGACATGGCGCGGCCCGAGGGCAGGGAGGTGCTGTACGAACTGGCCCGGCGCGCGGACGTGTTCCTGACCAGCTTCCTGCCCTCGGCGCGGCGGAGGTTCGGCATCGACGTGGACGACATCCGCGCGGTGAACCCGAGGATCGTCTACGCCCGCGGCAGCGCGCTCGGCCCGCGGGGCGGCGAGGCGGACCGGGGCGGGTACGACATGACGGCGTTCTGGGCCAGGGCCGGTACGGCGGCCAGCCTCACACCGCCCGGCACGCCCGGCATGGTCCCGCCGCCCGGACCGGCCTACGGGGACACGATCTCGGGCACGAACCTCGCCGGGGGCATCGCCGCGGCCCTGTTGAAGCGCGAACGCACGGGCGAACCGTCGGTCGTGGACGTCTCCCTGCTGGGCAGCGGTGTGTGGGCCCTGGGGCACGGGATCGCCCTGTCCCTCCATCTCGACCGGCCGATGGTCGCGCCGCCCACCGGGGCGCACGGCTCCCCCACCAACCCGCTCTCCGGGCTGTACCGCACGGCCGACGACCGCTATCTCGCGTTCGTGATGATGCAGCCCGGCAGGTTCTGGGCGGACGTGTGCCGGCACATCGGCCGCCCGGAACTGGCGGACGATCCGCGTTTCGCGACCGGCGAGCAGCTCGCCGCGAACACGGAGGAGGCCGTCAAGATCCTGCGCGAGGTGATCGCCACGGGCACCCTCGCCGAGTGGTCCGAGCGCTTCGCGACGCTGGCCGGGCCGTGGGCGCCCGTGCAGGACTCCCTGCAGGTCGGGCACGACGCGCAGGTCCGGGCGAACGAGTACGTCGTGCGGGCCGGCGAGCTCGAACTGGTCGCGAACCCGGTGCAGTTCGACGTCACGGCCCCGCGGCCGGGTCCCGCGCCGGAGTTCGCGGCACAGACCGAGGAGGTCCTGCTGGAGCTGGGGCTGGACTGGGAGCGGATCCTGGCGCTGAAGGCGGCGGGGGCGGTGACGTAGCCGGCACCGCCCGGGGAGACGGCGCGGCAGGTGTCCCGGCCGAGCCGCCCACTGGCGGAACGAGATTCTCAGCCATCAAGAATGATCTTGCAGGAACCGAGAGAAGGGCTGCACCCGAATGCCCGTCACCGTCACCGAACTCACTCCCGCCACCGGCGTGGAGATCACCGGGCTCTCCGGGAGCCGGCTGGTCGATCGCGGTGTCGCGGAGGAATGCCTGGCCGCGCTGGAGCGGCGCGGAGTGGTGATCTACCGCGAGGCCGACGTCGACGACGCCGATCTGGTCGCGTTCAGCAGGCTGCTCGGCAAGGTCGTACCGCTGCCGATGGGCGGTCACCCGACCCACGGCGAGATCCAGCGGATCACCCGCGACCCGTCGAAGAGCCCGCTGGCCGCCTACCGCGAGTCCACCTTCTTCTGGCACATCGACGGCACGACGGAGCAGGTCCCCAACAAGGCGACCCTCCTGACGGCACGCCAGGTGTCGGACGACGGCGACGGCGACACGGAGTTCGCCAACACCTTCGCCGCGTACGAGGCGCTGCCCCGGGCCGAGCGCGAGGAGCTGGACGGCCTGCGCGTCGTGCACAGCCTCGCCGCCTCGCAACTGCTCGTGACACCGCACCCGTCGCCGCGGGAGCGGGCTGCCTGGGACCGCAACCCGGCCCGCGAGCACCCCCTGGTGTGGACCCGCGGCAGCGGACGCAGGTCACTGCTCATCGGCGCGACGGCGGGCGAGGTGACCGGCCGGCCGACGGCCGAGGGCCGCGAGCTGCTCGACCGGCTCCTGGACCGGGCGACCCGGCCGGAGTTCACCCTGCGCCACCGCTGGCGCCAGGGCGATCTGGTGATCTGGGACAACACCGGGATGCTGCACCGCGCCCTGCCGTACGGCCCGGCGTCCTCCCGGCTGATGCACCGCACCTCGCTGCTCGGCGAGGAGGCGGTCGCATGAGCGAGCGGCGTACGGCCCTCGTCACGGGCGGCGGTTCGGGCATCGGGCGCGCGATCGCACAGCGGCTGGCCGAGGACGGCTTCGCCACCGCCGTCCTCGATCTGAACGGGGAGACGGCCGAGGAGGTCGCCGAGGAGTCCCGGCGCAAGGGGCACGAGGCGGTCTCCTTCGGGGGCGTCGACGTGTCCGACCGGAGGCAGGTGGACGCGGCCGTGCGGCGGGTGCGCGAGACGCTGGGCGGGCCCGTGCTGGTGCTGGTCAACAACGCCGGGATCAGCGAGGTCGGCCGGTTCCTGAAGATCACCGACGAGACCTGGAACCGGATCATGGCCGTGAACCTCAACGGGCCGTTCTATCTCTGCCAGGCGGTCGTGCCCGACATGCGGGAGGCGGGCTGGGGCCGGATCGTCAACATCTCCTCGTCGAGCACGCACTCGGGACAGCCGTACATGACGCACTACGTCGCCTCGAAGTCCGGGCTCGTCGGGCTCACCAAGTCCCTGGCTCTGGAGCTCGGTCCGGACGGGATCACGGTGAACACCATTCCGCCCGGTTTCATCGACACGCCGATGCTGCGCGACTCCGAGGAACGCGGTCTGCTCGGCGGGTCGGTGGACCACCACGCGGAGCTCACCCCGGTACGGCGGCCGGGGCGCCCGGAGGACATCGCGGCCGCGTGCTCGTTCCTGGTGTCGGAGGAGGCCGGGTACATCACCGGACAGGTGATCGGGGTCAACGGGGGCCGGAACACCTGAGTCCCTGGGGAAGTCACGCGGGGGACGCGCGGTGCGCGCCTCCCCCGCGGTCCGGTGTGCGCGTCCTCGGCGACCGGCGATCCGGTGCGCGCGCCCCGCCCCCTTCCGCGCATGTGACGCATCCGGCGCGTCCGGACCGTCGCGCGCGTCCGTCGCCGAGTCGATGATGGCGCCGTGGCGGGACGGACCCCGGGACCGGGCAGGTCACTTCGCAGGTCACTTCCCGCGGCGCAGCGCCCGGTCCGCGGCCTCCCAGTGCGCGTCCGCGGCCCAGAGCCGGGCGAAGGCGTGCACCGCCTCGTCCGCCGAAGTGCCGCCGCCCACCACTCTTTTGATCTCCGCCGCGGGGCGGGCGGCGAGGGAACGCGCCAGCGTACGCCATTCCGTCTCGAAGGAGGCGCGCGGCACCACCCGGTCGACCAGGCCGGCCCGCTCCGCCTCGGCGGCGCCGAGCACGGTCCCCGTGCCCGCGAGCAGCAGTGCTCTGCCGCGGCCGACCAGGGCGGCGAGGCGTTCGGCGCCACCCCAGGCGGGCATGATCGCGAGGGTCACCTGGTTGAAGCCGATCCTGATGTCGTCGGCCGCGACACGGATGTCCGCGGCGACGGCCACCTCGGCCCCGCCGCCCAGGGCATGGCCGTTGAGCGCGGCGACGACGGGGGCGGGAAAGCCGGCGATCCGGTCGCACAGGCCCCGCATCCGCCAGGCCATGGCCGCCGCCTCGTCCTCGGTGCGGATCGCTGCGAGTTCCTTGAGGTCTCCCCCGGAGACGAACGCCCGGTCCCCGGCTCCCCTGATCACCAGGGCCCGCGCGCCCGCCGCCGCGTCGAGCGCCTTCTCCAACTCGTCCATCGTGGCGCGCGAGATGGCGTTGCGGGCGTGCGGGCGGTCGATCGTGAGGACGGCCAGGCCGTCGTCCAGCTCCAGGTCGATCACGCGATTCCCTTCTGGGGATATTGGCATTCTCGTTTTGCGAGAATAGCGTATACGCCGCTGATCAGCACAGTCCGATGCCTCGAAGAGCCGCCCGCCGCAGTGGAGGTAGCCGCAGATGCGAAAGATCCCCGTCGAGTTGGTGGAGCGCTATGAAGCCGAGGGCTGGTGGACCCGGGAGACGGTCGGTGACCTGCTGACCCGGGGTCTGGCGGCGGCGCCGGACACCGAGTTCCGGGTCCACTCGGCCGTCCGGCCCTGGGCGGGCACCTTCCGGGAGGTCGAGACGGCCGCGCGCCGGCTCGCGGCCGGGCTGCGGGAGCGGGGGGTGGGGCCCGGCGACACGGTGGTCTTCCAGCTGCCCAACTGGATGGAGGCCGCCGCGGTGTTCTGGGCCTCGGCGTTCCTGGGGGCGACGGTCGTCCCGGTCGTCCACTTCTACGGGCGCAAGGAGGTCGGCTACATCCTCGACGCCGTCCGGCCGCGCGTCTTCGTCACCGCCGAGCGGTTCGGCCACCTGGAGTTCCTGCCGGACCTGTGCGCCGACGTGCCGGTGGTGGGCGTGGTGGGCGAGGCGGGCCGGCGCCGGGCCCACGCCGAGCCCTTCGACGACCTGCTCGGCGGCACCCCGCTCGCCGGGACGCTCCCGGCGGACCCCACCGGCACCGCCCTGGTCGCCTTCACCTCCGGCACGACCCGCGACCCGAAGGGCGTCGTGCACAGTCACCAGACCCTCGGCCACGAGACCCGGCAGCTCGCCGCCAGCTACCCGCCCGACCGCGGCAGGCAGCTCACCGCGGCCCCCGTGGGCCACTTCATCGGCATGGTCAACGCGTTCCTGATCCCCGTCCTGGACGGCACCCCCGTGCACCTCACCGACGTCTGGGACCCGGCCGGGGCCCTGCGGCTGATGAGCGGCCACGGGCTCCACATCGGGGGCGGGGCGCCGTACTACGTCACCAGCCTCCTCGACCACCCCGACTTCTCCGAGGGCCATCTGCGGTACCTGCGCTACGCGGGGCTCGGCGGCTCGTCCGTGCCGGCGGCTGTCACCACGCGGCTGGCCGGTCTGGGGATCCGGGTCTTCCGGGCGTACGGCAGCACCGAGCATCCCTCGATCACCTCGTCCCGGTACGACGCCCCGGAACCCAAGCGGCTGTTCACGGACGGCACCGCGCTCCCGGGCGTCGAGATCCGGCTGGCCGAGGACGGCGAGATCCTCAGCCGGGGTCCGGACCTGTGCCTCGGCTACACCGACCCGGCCCTGACGGCGCGGGCGTTCGACGAGCAGGGCTGGTACCGCACCGGCGACCTCGGCGAGGTGGACGAGGACGGCTACCTCACGATCACCGGCCGCAAGGCCGACATGATCATCCGGGGCGGCGAGAACATCAGCGCGCCGGAGGTCGAGGAGGTGCTCCTCACGATGCCGGGTGTCGCGGAGGCCGCGGTGGTCGCCGCCCCCGACGCCCGCCTCGGCGAGCACGCGGCCGGGTTCCTGCGCATGCTGCCCGGACACCCGATGCCCCGACTGGCGGAGGTGCGCGCCCACTTCGAGCGGGCCGGCCTGGCCAGGCAGAAGTGGCCCGAGGAGCTGCACGAGGTGGCGGACTTCCCACGGACGGCGAGCGGCAAGGTGCAGAAGTTCCGGCTCCGTCAGGACATTGCCGTACGCAGCTGAAGAGAATAGGATTCTCTCAAATCGCAAAGGAGGGTCTCATGTCTTCGCGTGCGCTGCCGTATCCGCTCTTCGACGCGGACAACCACCTGTACGAGACCGAGGAGGCGCTGACCAAGTTCCTCCCGAAGCAGTACGCGGGTGCGATCGAGTACGTACAGGTCCGCGGCCGTACCAAGATCGCGATCCTCGGCCAGATCAGCGACTACATCCCGAACCCCACCTTCGAGGTGGTCGCCCGGCCCGGCGCCATGGAGGAGTACTTCCGCGTCGGCAACCCGGACGGCAAGTCCCGCCGGGAGATCTTCGGGGAGCCGATGCGCTCCGTCCCGGCCTTCCGGGAGCCGGGTCCGCGACTGGAGCTGCTCGACGAACTCGGCGTGCAGCGGACGCTGATGTTCCCGACGCTCGCGAGCCTCATCGAGGAGCGGATGCGGCACCACCCGGAGCTCATCCACGCCGTCATCCACTCGCTCAACGAGTGGCTGTACGAAACCTGGTCGTTCAACTACAAGGACCGGATCCTCACCACCCCGGTGATCACCCTGCCGATCGTCGAGAAGGCGATCGCGGAGCTCGACTGGGCCGTGGAGCGCGGCGCGAGGGCGATTCTCGTCCGGCCGGCCCCGGTGCCCGGGTACGGCGGCTCGCGGTCCTTCGCGATGGAGGAGTTCGACCCGTTCTGGAAGCGGGTCGTGGAGACGGGTGTGCTGGTGGCGATGCACTCGTCCGACAGCGGGTACTCCCGCTACGCCAACGACTGGGAGGGCAACAGCGCCGAGATGCTGCCGTTCAAGTCGAACGCCTTCCGCCAGGTGAACGAGTGGCGGCCGATCCAGGACGCGGTGGCCTCCTGGGTGTGCCACGGAGCCCTGTTCCGCTTCCCGGAACTGAAGATCGCACTGATCGAGAACGGCTCTTCCTGGGTGGCCCCGCTGCTCGACCAGCTCGCCGACGTGTACAAGAAGATGCCGGAGCAGTTCCTCGGCGACCCGGTGCAGGCGGTCAAGGACAGCATCCACGTCAGCCCGTTCTACGAGGAGAACCTGAGCGATCTCGTCGACCTCATCGGCGTGGACCGGGTGCTCTTCGGCTCGGACTACCCGCACCCCGAGGGCCTGGCGCAGCCGACCTCGTACGTCGACGCCATCCAGGGACTGAGCCGGACCGACCAGGCGAAGATCATGGGCGGCAACCTGTCCCGGCTGATCCCGGCCTGACATGACGGCTCGTACCACGTGGGAGACCATCCCCCGGATGGTGCTGAGCGCGGCCGACCGCTTCGGTGACGCCGAGGCGGTCGTCGACGGCTCCCTGCGGCTCACCTTCGCCCAGCTCACCGAGCGGGTCCGGGTGGCGGCGGGCGCTTTCGCGTCGCTGGGGGTCGGCAAGGGCGACCGGGTGGCGATCTGGGCGCCCAACTCCGCCGAGTGGATCGTGGCCGCGTTCGGGCTGCTGACCGCGGGCGGGGTGCTCGTCCCGGTCAACACCCGGTTCAAGGCGGACGAGGCGCACGACATCGTCGTACGCAGCGGCGCCAAGGCCGTACTGGTGCAACAGGGCTTCCTGGGCCTGGAGTTCACCGGGCCGCCCGGCGTCGCGGTGATCGACCTCAAGTCCGGCTTCCTGGAGAGCGGTTCGCCGTACGAGCGGGAGGTGCGCGGCGACGACGTGGCCGACATCGTCTTCACCTCGGGGACCACCGGCCGGCCCAAGGGCGTGATGATGACGCACGCCCAGACGCTCCGCCTGTACGCCGAGTGGTGCGACCTGGCCGATCTGCGCGAGGGCGACCGCTATCTGATCGTCAACCCGTTCTTCCACATCTTCGGCTACAAGGCGGGCTGCATCGCCTCCCTGATCCGCGGGGCCACGATCCTGCCGGTGCCGGTCTTCGAGGTGGAGCGGGTGCTCGATCTGGTCGAGCGCGAGCGGGTGACCATGCTTCCGGGGCCGCCGACCCTCTACCACTCCCTTCTGGAAGCCCGGCAGAAGGGCGGGCGGGACCTGTCCTCGCTGCGGTGCGCGGTCACCGGCGCGGCCGACATCCCGGTGGAGCTGATCCGCCGGATGCGCGACGAACTCCCCTTCCGGTCGATCATGACCGGCTACGGCCTCTCCGAGGCCGGCACGGTGACGGCCTCCCGCCCCGGCGACTCCTTCGAGGACATCGCCACCACCGTGGGCACCCCCTGCGACGGCGTGGAGATCCGGATCGCCGGCGACGGGGAGGTGCTGGTGCGCGGCTACAGCGTGATGCGCGGCTACCTCGACGACCCGCGGGCGACCGCCGAGGCCGTCGACGGGGACGGCTGGCTGCACACCGGCGACCTCGGCACCCTGGACGAGCGCGGGCACCTGAGGATCGTGGGCCGCAAGAAGGACATGTTCCTGGTCGGCGGCTTCAACGCCTACCCGGCCGAGATCGAGGGTTTCCTGCTCGGGCATCCCGCGGTGGCGCAGGTCGCGGTGATCGGTGTGCCGGATCCTCGGATGGGGCAGGTGGGCAAGGCGTTCGTGGTGCGGCACGGGCCGGTGACCGAGGCGGAGCTGATCGCCTGGAGCCGTGAGCGCATGGCCGGGTTCAAGGTTCCGCGGTCCGTGGAGTTCCGGGAGGAGTTGCCGACGAACGCCACGGGCAAAGTGATGAAGGACCAACTGCGATGACCGCGGACGGGAACCGGGCCCCGGTTCCTCCTGGAGAACGGAGATCTCACGTGACCACCTACCCCGTTGCCGCACCGACGGCGGAGATGTCACTGTCCCGGATCGAGCGGCTCGACGACGAGATCATCGCGCTCCTGGCCCGCCGTCGCGCGATGGCCCAGGAGCTTCCGCCGCCCGCCCGCGCCCGCGCCGCCGACCCGGCCTTCGCGGAGACCGTCCGGGGGATCACGGACCGCTACCGCCAGGAACTCGGCGGTGCCGGCGAACTCGTCGCCCGTGCGGTCATGGTGCTGTGCGACCCCAGCCGCGAGGACTGAAGAAAGGTTCCTGGAGCCTCAGGAACCCCTGTCCGGGGCTCCCCGCCGCACGTCGGGTCACGGGTGGAACCGCCACCGGCCTTCCGTGACGACATCCACCTTGCCGTCCCGTACCCGGACGGCCGTGTCGTCGTCGATGAAGTAGACCGGGAAGTCCGCCCGCGCGGCGATGCGGTCGGCCCAGGCGTCGCCCCGCTCGGGGAAGTTCGGCGAGTACAGGTGGGGCTTGAGATACCAGTCGAAGAGGCCGAACGGCGGCTCCACGGTCGTCGCGCCGAGCACGTGGAGGTCGGCGGTGTCCCCGATGACGTCGGCGGAGTGTCCGGTGAGATTGCGGCTGAAGATCATTGATCCGGCGCTGACCCCCACGTAGACCCGGTTCTCCAGCGCCTCCAGGAAGCCGTCGGCCAGGCCGTTGCCGGTGATGCTGCGCGCGAGGTGGTAGTGGCTGCCGCCCTCGACGTGGACGACGTCGGCGTGCAGCAGCCGGTCGAGCACCAGCTGCCGGGGCAGGCCGTTCAGCTCCAGGACGTCGAACTCCCGCCAGCCCAGGCCGTACAGCCGGTTCAGGTCCTCGACGAACCACCCGTGGTCCCCGGGCTCGGCGACCGATGCCGTGGGAACGTACACGACGTTCGCCGATCCGAACGGCTTTCCCAGCATGTCCCGCAGCGCATCCCTCAGTGTGTCGTTGCGCAGGCCACTCGCCGTCAGCAGAAGGTTCATCGGGCGAGCCAAGCACGGCCGACGGGCACGCGCAACGAACCGGGCATCCGGCCGTGCCGTGATGGCGGGTGACGTCACGTACCGCGCGGGCGCTGCTCAGTACGACCGGGGCAGTCCCAGTACGTGCTGGGACACGTAGTTCAGCACCATCTCCTGGCTGATCGGGGCGAGCCGCAGCAGCCGTGACTCGCGGAAGTACCGTTCGACGTGGTACTCGCGGGCGTACCCCATGCCGCCCAGTGTCTGCACGGCGCGGTCGGCGGCCTGGAAGCCGGCGTCGGCGCACAGGAACTTGGCCATGTTGGCCTCGCGGCCGCACTCCAGTCCCCGGTCGTAGCGCCAGGCCGCGTTGCGGGCCATCAGGCGGGCGGCGTCGAGGCGGGTGAGGGCCTCGGCGAGCGGGAAGGCGATGCCCTGGTTCTGGCCGATGGGGCGGCCGAAGACGACCCGGTCGCGGGCGTAGCGGGTGGCCGCGTCCAGGGCGGCCCGGCCCAGGCCCAGGGCTTCGTGGGCGAGCAGGATGCGCTCCGGGTTGAGGCCGTCCAGGAGGTAGCGGAAGCCCTCGCCCTCCTCGCCTATGCGGGCGCTCGCCGGGACGCGCAGGCCGTCGATGAAGATCTCGTTGGAGGCGACGGCGTTGCGGCCCATCTTGGGGATCGGGCGGATGTCCATCGCCGTGCGGTCGACGTCGACCAGGAACACCGAGATGCCCTTGGTGGGCTTGTCGACCCGGTCGCGCGGGGTGGTGCGGGCGAGCAGGACCATCTTCTGGGAGTCGCCCGCCTTGGTGATCCAGATCTTGCGGCCGTCGATCACGTAGTGGTCGCCGTCGCGGCGGGCGAAGGTGGAGATGCTGGTGGTGTCGGTGCCGGCGTCGGGCTCGGTGACGCCGAAGCAGACGTGCAGGTCGCCGGCGGCGGCCTGCGGGAGCACCTCGCGGCGCAGCTGCTCGCTGCCGTGCCGGGCCAGGACGTTGAGGCCGAAGATGGTCAGGTGCATGGTGCTGCAGCCGTTCATGCCGGCACCCGAGGCGGCCACCTCCTCCAGCAGGAGGGAGGCCTCCAGGACGCCCAGTCCGCCGCCGCCGTACTCCTCGGGGACGGCGATCCCGAGCCAGCCGGCCCTGGCGAAGGCGTCGTAGAAGCTCCAGGGGAACTCGGCCCGCTCGTCCTGCGCGGCCCAGTACCCGGGCCCGAAGGAGGCGGCCAGCTCGCGGACGCCGGCGCGGATGTCCTCCTGCTGCTCGGTCAGCTCGAAATCCACATGGCCCCCCTGGGACACGGCCTTGGACGGAAGACAACCCGGAACCCACCCCTGGAGAATGAGGTTTCCATATCAGTAGAATATCGTTCGCAGCCGGGGAGTGGAAGAAAGGGCGTGCCTTGAACATCGCGATGCTGCTCGACATGGCCGTGGCGGGTGATCCGGACCGGGTGGCGATCGGGCCGCGCGGATCCGGGACGACCACGGCGCAGCTCCGCCGTACCGCCGCCGGGGTCGCGACCGTCGTCCACCGGTCCGGGGCACGGGAGCTGGTGTTCGCCGGGGTCAACGGCCCGGCGTTCCCGGTGCTGTTGTTCGGCGCGGCGCTGGCGGGCGTGCCGCTGGTTCCTGTCAACTACCGGCTCTCGGCGGATGCGCTGACCGGTCTGCTGACCCACACCGAGCGTCCGCTGGTGGTCGCGGACGAGGCCGTCGCGGGGGTGTTCGCCGGGGCCGGGCCGCGGGTGCACACCCCCGGGGACCTGCTGGCCGAGGCACTCGCGGCCGAGCCGGCCGAGGGTCTGGAGGGTGCCGCGGACGACCCGGCCGTACTGCTGTTCACCAGCGGCACCACGGCCGCGCCCAAGGCCGCCGTCCTGCGTCACCGGCACCTGACCGGCTATGTCCTCGGGACCGTGGAGTTCGCCGCAGCCGCTCCGGGCGACACCGTCCTGGCCGCGGTCCCGCCCTACCACGTCGCGGGTGTCGGCTCCGTGCTCAGCAACCTCTACGCCGGCCGCCGGATGGTGCACCTCGGCGCCTTCGAACCGGGTGCCTGGCTGGAGCTGGTCCGCTCCGAGGGCGTCACCTCCGCCATGGTCGTACCGACCATGCTGGCCCGCGTCGTGGAGCACCTGGACGGCCGCCCGGCCGGGGTGCCGACGCTGCGCTCGCTGGCGTACGGCGGTGCGCGCATGCCCCACCCCGTCCTGGAGGCGGCCCTGCGGGCCTTCCCGGACACCGGGTTCACCAACGCGTACGGCCTCACCGAGACCAGCTCGACCATCGCGCTGCTGGGCCCCGACGACCACCGCGCCGCGCTGGCCTCCGACGATCACGCCGTCCGTGACCGGCTGCGCTCGGCCGGGCGCATGGTGCCGGGCGTCGAGGCGCAGATCCGGGACGAGAGCGGGGCCGTGGCGGCGGCCGGGGTACCGGGGCAGCTGTGGGTGCGCGGTCCCCAGGTGTCCGGCGAGTACAAGGGGGCCGCCGCGCCGCTGGACGCGGACGGCTGGTTCCCCACCCGCGACCTGGCCCGCTTCGACGCCGACGGCTACCTGTTCGTCGAGGGCCGCGCCGACGACACCATCATCCGCGGCGGCGAGAACATCGCTCCCGCCGAGGTGGAGGACGTTCTCCTGCGGCATCCGGCCGTGCGTGAGGCGGCCGTGGTGGGCGTGCCGGACGAGGAGTGGGGCGAGCGGATCGCCGCGTTCGTGGTCGTCCACGACGGGGCGGCCGTCGACGCCGAGACGCTGCGCGACTGGGTGCGGGGGCGTCTGCGCGGTTCCAGGACACCGGACGTGGTCGTGTTCCGCGCGGAACTGCCGTACACGCCCACCGGAAAGCTGCTGCGGCGCGAGCTGCTGACGACGATACGGAAAGGCTGACGCGGGTGACGACCTTCGCTGAGCTTCATGATCTGACGGGCAAGGTGGCCGTGGTCACCGGTGGTTCACGCGGTATCGGGCGGGCCATCGTGCAGACGCTGGCGGAGGCCGGCGCCGATGTCGTCGTCGCCTCCCGCAAGGGCGAGGCGTGCCGGGCGGTGGCCGGACAGGTGCGGGCGTCGACCGGGCGGCGGGCCGTCGGGATCGCCTGCCACGTCGGCCGCTGGGGCGACTGCGAGCGGCTCGTCGCCGAGACGCTGGAGCGGCTGGGCGGGCTGGACGTGCTCGTCAACAACGCCGGGATGTCCCCCGTGTACGAGAGTCTCGACGCGGTCGGCGAGGAGCTCTACGACAAGACCCTCGCGGTGAATCTGAAGGGGCCGTTCCGGCTGGCGGTCCTCGCGGCGAAGCACATGGCCGACCACGGCGGCGGCTCGATCGTGAACATCGGTACGGCCGGGTCGCTGATGGCCAGCGTCCACGAACTGCCGTACGCCTGCGCCAAGGCCGGACTCAACGCCCTCACGGTGGGGCTCGCGGAGGCGTACGCGCCGAAGGTGCGGGTGAACGCCATCCTCCCCGGGCCGGTGCTCACCGACGCCCACCAGGCCTGGGCGGCCGCGGACTTCGACCCGTCCTTCGTGCCGCTGGGCCGGCTCGGCCTGCCGGACGACGTGGCGCCGCTGGCGCTGCACTTCGCCAGTGCCGCGTCCAGCTTCACGACCGGCGCGATCGTCCGGGTCGACGGGGGCATCACACGGAAGGTGTGAACGCCGCACGGCATGCGGGAGGGCGGTGGCTCCGGCCGGAGCCACCGCCCTCCCGTCCCCCTCCCCCCGGTCCGCTCAGGACCGGGCGGTCTCCTCGTGCCGGAAGACCTGGCCGCCCTTCATCACGAACCGCACGTCCTCGGTGACCCCGATGTCCGCCAGCGGGTCGCCGGGGACGGCGATGACGTCGGCCAGGAGGCCGGGTTCGAGGCGGCCCCGGTCCTCGGCGTCGATCAGCGCGGCGGCGGTGGTCGTCGCCGCCCGGAGCGCCGCGAGCGGGGTCATGCCCCGGTCGACGAGGGCGAGGAGCTCACGGGCGTTGCGGCCGTGCGGGATGGCCGGGGCATCGGTGCCGCAGGCCACCCGGACACCGCGCTCGATCGCGCGTCTGGTCGTCGCCTTGGCGCGCGGGAACACGTCGGCGGCCTTGGCCTGGAGTTCGGGCGCGGCCTTGGAGACGTCCATGCCGTCGGCGATGTAGGTGGTGGCGACCAGGAAGGTGCCGCGCTCCACCATCAGGTCGAGGGTCTCGTCGCCGGCCAGGAAGCCGTGCTCGATGCAGTCGATGCCCGCGTCCAGCGCGGCCCGGACGGCCCGGTCGCCCATGCAGTGCGCGGCGACCTTGAGCCCGGCCCGGTGGGCCTCGTCGGCGATGGCGTGCAGCTCCTCGTCGGAGTACTGCTGGGCACCGGCCGGGCCGGTGTGCGACATGACACCGTTGGAGGCGCACACCTTGATGACCCGGGCGCCGTGCTTGATCTGGTAGCGGACCGCCTTGCGCACCTCGGCCACCCCGTTGGCGATCCCCTCCTCGACCGTCAGCGGCATGATGTGCGGCGCGAGCGCCTGGAACATGGTCGGGTCGAGGTGCCCGCCGGTCGGTGTGATGGCGTGGCCGGCCGGGACGACCCGCGGCCCCTCGATCCAGCCGAGGTCGATCGCCTTCTTCAGCGCCACGTCCAGCAGCAGGCCGCCGGTCTGCACGAACAGACCGAGGTTGCGTACGGTCGTGAAGCCGGCCCGCAGCGTGCGGCGGGCGTTGGCGACGGCCCGCAGGGTGCGCACGGCGGGGTCGTCCTGCACGGGGTTGAGGGGACTGCGGTGGTCGGGCCCGCCGAGGAGCAGGTTGACCTCCATGTCCATCAGGCCGGGCAGGAGGGTGACGTCGCCGAGGTCGAGCTCGACGGTGTCGGGCGCAACGGTGGCCGGGGCGACGGCCGTGATGTGCTCGCCCTCGATCAGCAGGTCGCCCGCCTCGACCAGTTCGCCCTTGTCGATGTCCAGCATGCGGGCGGCCCGCAGCCGCACCGGCGGCTGCGGGGTGCGCGGACGCGGCATCAGGCACCTCCCGGGACGCGGCTGACTCGCATGCCGTTCACACCGCCGGTTCCACGACGGAGTCGATGCTCGCCGCGCCCGTGTCCGGCACCTTGGGCTGTCGCCAGGCCTCCACCGAGAACGCGACGGTCACCAGCGCGCAGAACAGCCACAGCAGGTGCTTGTCCTCCTCGGAGATGTCCGCCATGGTGACCCGCTGCAGGTAGTCCGTGCCGGAGGCGAGCAGCGGGAACGCGGCGCTGTAGAAGGCGTCGAGCTCGTCCATGGTGCTGGCGATGCGCTTGGCGTACCGGGCCTTCTCGGTGGGGACCGCCCAGTCGGCGAAGGGTTCCAGCGCGGCGAACTCGGCGGGGAAAACGGTGGCCATGGTTCGGTCTCCTAGGGTCAGCTCGCGGTGGGGGCGCCGGAGGTGCGCTGCTGGTACTCACGGACGTACTGCCGGGCGGAACCGTGCAGATGACGCAGGAGAACCTCCTGGTCGTTGAGCGGGAACTCCCCTACCGTGCGTGACTCCAGCATGGTCTGCGTGGCCTCCAGCGTGTTGCCGTCCTGCAGGCCGTACTCCTTGAAGGAGACGACGGCCAGCTCCTGCTGGAGCCGCTGGAAGGCGTTCTCGGGCGGCACGAAGTAGCAGGTCGCCTCGAAGATGTGGGTGTTGTACGCGGTCGGCCAGTAGTGGTACGTCAGGACCCAGTTCGGCCGCCAGATCAGCAGCATGAAGTTGGGGAAGAACACGAACGAGTCCATGCCCCAGCGCGGGTCCCGGGTGGGGTTGACGGCGGGCGGCAGCTCTTCGGTCGTGAGACCGATGTCGGGTGCCTCCCACGGTCCGAACAGACCGCTGCGCAGGGCGCCTTCGATGGGCTTGACCATCGTGCGGTCGTGCGGCGGGGCGATGCCGCCCCAGGAGGAGACCATGCTGTGCGGGCCGTCGACGTCGTAGTGCAGCGCCTCGTAACCGTACTTCTGGATCTTGCGGGCCTCGTCGGAGACGTACTGGCCGGCGTGCAGGATCGGCGCGTGGTAGAACTCGGCGAACGCGTCGATGAACAGCTTCCAGTTGGCGCCGATCTCCGCGCGGTACGTGTGCGCCTGGGTCATCTTGTGGAACGGGTAGCCCTCGATGCCCTTGGCGAACTCGCCCAGGTACTCCCGTAGCGGAGTGCTGTTCTCGGGGTCGAGATTGACGAAGACGAACCCCTCCCAGACGTCGGTCTGCACGTCCTTGAGGCCGTACTGGGACTTGTCCAGGTCGAAGAACTCCTGCTCCTGCTGGACGAAGGCCAGCTTGCCCTCGAGGTCGTAACGCCAGGCGTGGTACTTGCAGGTGAACTGGCGGCAGACCCCGCTGGTCTCCTCGCGCGGGAAGTCGTTCCACACGAGCTTGTTGCCGCGGTGCCGGCAGATGTTGTGGAAGGCACGCACCTCGTCGTCCATGCCGCGCACCACGACGACCGATGTGCCCGCCGCGTCCAGTTCCTTGGTGAAGTAGCTGCCGCGCTTGGGGAGTTTCTCGACCCGGCCGACGTTCAGCCAGGTGCGCTTGAAGATGGCGTCCCGCTCCAGCTCGTAGTGGGCCGGCGTGATCGAGTCCTCGTACGACACCGGCTCCGTGCCGATCTTCAGGTGTGCGGTCCAGCTGCCCGCCTCGGGCTTCTTGAAGTGCGCCATGGGGTCTGGTCCTCCAGTCGCTTGTTCGGAGGAGACCTACGATAATCTCAGTCTCTCCAAACGAGAATGCTATTCTCACCCGAGATCGGCCGTCAAGTCAGCCGCCTGTCAGGAAAGGCGCAGGAGGCCGCGGCGGACTCGGCGGCCGGTCGCCCGGGATCGGCCCACGAGCCCGCGGGGCTCGTGGGCGGGCTCGTCAGGATCCGTCCACGAAGGGGAAGATCCGGGTGAAGTCGGCCCCGGGCTCGGCCTGGGCGAACCGCTCCCACACGTTCCCGGTCGCCTCGCCGATCGCGGTCGCGCCGCCCTGCTCCGCCACGGCACGCAGGTACAGCCGTACGTCCTTGTCCATCAGGGAGTTGGTGAAGCCTGCGGCATAGCGGCCGGTGAGGACCTGGGCCGGGAACTTGTCCCGGCTCGCCGCACTCCGGCCGCTGGACTCGTTCAGGACGTCGAGCATGGTGGCCATGTCGAGTCCGGCCGCGAGCCCGAAGGCGACGGCCTCGCTGGTGGCGGCGAGCGCGGTCGCGGCCAGGAAGTTGTTGGCGAGCTTGAGGGCCTGGGCCGGGCCGGGCCGGTCGCCGACCCGGCGGCGACGGTCGCTGAGCCCGGCCAGTACGCCCTCGGCGCGCGAACAGGCCTCGTCCTCCCCGGCGTACATGACGGTGAGGGTGCGGGCGCGGGCTCCGGCGACCCCGCCGGAGACGGGGGCGTCGACGTAGCCGATGCCACCCCCGGCCAGCAGTGCGGCGACGGCCCGGGCTGCGGCCGGACCGACGGTGGAGGTGTCGACGACGCACCGGACGCGCCGTCCGGGCGTAGCCAGGATCTCCCGGGCCACCTGCTCGCAGGCCCGGCCGCCGGGAAGGCTGAGCACCAGCACGTCGGTACGGCCGGCCACTTCGGCGACCGCGGGAACGTGCACGGCCCCCTCGGGCGACCGCCGCGGACCGAGCGCGTCGTGCGTCACGACCGCATGCCCGGCCGCCACGAGGTTCCCGGCGAGAACGCTGCCCATGTTGCCGAGCCCGACGAACCCGACGCTCCCGCCGGTCACTCCCCCGCCTCCCGTTCCGTGCGCACGCCGTTGACGACCCGCCGGGCGGCACTGCCGGCGGGGGCCGCGCAGTAGGCGGCGATCCGGAAGAGCAGTTCGTCGGCCTCGGCGTCGGTGACTCCGGTGCGCGACGTGGCGTCGGTATGGAGGCGGAACTCCTCCATACGGCCGAGGGCCGCCGTCATGGCCAGGACCAGGAGGCTGCGGTCCCGGGTGCCGAGGGCACCACCGCGGGCCCAGACACCCCAGGCCGTCGCGGTGAGGTAGTCCTGGAACTCGACGGCGACGGGAGCGGGACCGGCGGTCGTCGCGTCGGCACAGACGTCGCCGAGGACCTTCCGGCGGATGCCTCGCGCGGCGCGCAGTTCGTCTGTCTCTTCCATGAATCTCCCCGACAGTAGACGAGAATGTCACTCTCCTAAACATCATTCAGCATTCCAGTAAATTGAGAATTGTGCTATCGTTCCCGATCGTCAGGGTGCCGGCGAGAGGGAGCCGAACAGGCCGTGAACGACTTCGAGGCGATCGATTTCTTCCGGGACGAGAAGGTCGTCGCGGACCCCTATCCCTACTTCGACGCCCTGCGCGGACAGTGCCCGGTCCGTCGCGAGAACCACCACGACGTGATGATGGTGACCGGGTACGACGAGGCGTTGCAGGTCTACAACGACACCGACGCGTTCTCCGCCTGCATCTCGGTCACCGGCCCGTTCCCCGGATTCCCGGTCCCGCTGGAGGGCGACGACGTCAGCGAGCTGATCGAACGTCACCGGCACGAGCTGCCGATGAGCGACCAGCTGCCCACCATGGACCCGCCGGTGCACACCGACCACCGCGCCCTGCTGATGCGGCTGATCACGCCGAAGCGCCTCAAGGAGAACGAGGCGTCCATGTGGCACCTCGCCGACGGGTTGCTGGAGACGTTCCTGGCGCCGGGCGAGGGGGAGTTCATCAGCGGGTTCGCCGGACCGTTCACGCTGCTCGTCATAGCAGACCTGCTCGGGGTGCCCGGCGAGGACCAACAGGAGTTCATGGACCGGCTCCAACGCCGCCCGCAGGACGGCGGCGGCATCGGCAGCACGGGCGACGACACCCTGCACCACTCGCCGCTGGAGTTCCTCTACGGCCGCTTCGCCGCATACATCGAGGAGCGCCGCCGCGAGCCGCGCGCGGACGTGCTGACGGGCCTGGCGACGGCGACCTTCCCGGACGGTTCGACGCCGGAGGTCATCGACGTCGTCCGGGTCGCGGCCAACCTGTTCGCCGCCGGCCAGGAGACCACCGTCCGGCTGCTCAGCTCCGCGCTCAGGATCCTCGCCGAACGCCCCGAGCTCCAGCGGCTGTTGCGCACCGAGCGCGACCGCATCCCGAACTTCGTCGAGGAGACGCTGCGGGCCGAGAGCCCGGTGAAGGGCGACTTCCGGCTGTCGAAGGTGCCGACCACGGTGGGCGGCGTCGACATCCCGGCCGGGACCACGCTCATGGTGCTCAACAGCGCGGCGAACCGCGACCCGCGCCAGTTCGAGGACCCGGAGACCTTCGACGTCGGCCGTCCGAACGTCCGCCGCCACCTCGCGTTCGGCCGCGGCGCCCACACCTGTCCCGGCGCGCCGCTCGCCCGCGCAGAGGCCCGGGTGACCCTCGAACGGCTGCTGGACCTCACGTCCGACATCAGGATCGCCGAGCGGGTGCACGGCCCGGCGAACGCCCGCCGCTACGAGTACGTGCCCACCTTCATCCTCCGC
This sequence comes from Streptomyces sp. NPDC028289, assembly GCF_055565975.1. Classification (NCBI taxonomy): domain Bacteria; kingdom Bacillati; phylum Actinomycetota; class Actinomycetes; order Kitasatosporales; family Streptomycetaceae; genus Streptomyces; species Streptomyces sp. NPDC028289. Next base: position 451,507 of record NZ_JBVHTI010000004.1, read on the forward strand.
GGCCTCACCCACCTCGACCTGGAGTGGAGCACGGCCCGATGAAGGTCACCGTCGACGACGACCGCTGCCGCGGGCACGGGGTGTGCTGCTCGGTCTGCCCCGAGGTCTTCGACCTGAGCGACGACGGCTACGCCGTGGCGGACACACCCGAGGTGCCCGCCGAGCACGAGGAGGCGGTCCGCTCGGCTGCCGCCCTGTGCCCCGAGCACGCCATCACCGTGACCTGACGCCGAGGAGCGCCATGCCGAAGGGCTACGTCATCTTCACCGAGGCCGTCGACGACCCCGCCGGCATGGCCGCCTACGGCAGGGCGGCCGGGCTCTCCATCGCCGAGAGCGGCGCCGCCGTGCTGGCCGCGGATCCCCGTCCGCAGGTTCTGGAGGGCGCCTGGCACGGCGACCAGACCGTGGTGCTCGAATTCGAGTCCGTGGCGGCGGCCCGGGCATGGTACGAGTCGGCCGCCTACGCGAAGGCGAAGTCGCTGCGGCAGGCGGCCGCCCGTACCAACGCCGTGATCGTGGCCGGGTTCGCCCCACGGACGACCGACGCCGGGTGAACACGGCCGGGGCTTCGCCCGACTCACCTTCACCAGGAGGCAAGTCGGGCTCCCCCGGCCCGGGAGTCATGCCCCGGTGCCGCTAGCGTGCCGCCAGGCCGGCCCGTACCCCGCCGTCGACCAGGATGTCGGTGCCGGTGAGGAAGGACGCCTCGTCCGAGAGCAGGAAGGCGACGACGGCGGCCAGTTCCCCGGGGCGGCCCTCGCGGCCGAGGGCGGACTGCCGTACCAGCGCCCGCATCGACGGGTGGTGTTCGGCCTCCTGACGCCCCTGCGAGGTGGCGACGACGCCGGGTGAGACCGAGCAGACGCGGGCCCCTGCCGCTCCGACGCGCACGGCCTCCCGCTGCACGAAACGCTGGACTCCGCGCTTGGCCCACGTGTAGGCCATGCCGGGGTCCTCGATGTCCGGGCCCACGGCTTCCCGGATGCGGTCGAGGAAGTGCTCGTCGAGCGGATCCGCCAGGGCCGCCTCGGTCGCCGGCCGCGGCTCGGTGTCGCCGAACAGGGCCGCCATCGACGCGAAGCACACCATCGCCGTGCCCCGGGTGAAGAGCGGGCGCAGGGCCTCGGCCAGCAGGGCCGTGCCGACGAGGTCGACCCTGAGGATGCGGCGCCAGTCGGCCATGGTGGGCGAGATGCCGGCGGCGTGGGCGACGGCGCGCAGGGTGCCCAGTTCGCGGGCCCGGGCGGCGAGGCCGGCCAGGGCGTCGCGGTCGGTGATGTCGAGGGTGTGCGGTTCCACGACGGTCGCGTGCGGGGAGGTGGAGAGGTCCTCCGCGGCCGTGGCAACGGTCTTCTCGTCCAGGTCGACCAGCAGCAGCCGGTCCACCGTGCCGACCAGGCGCCGCGCGCACTCCAGCCCCATGCCGCGCCCGGCTCCGGTCACGATTCCCACGCTCGTCATCGGGCCTGCCTCCTTCTCGACGGTCACGACGGCCTCCTGCCTGTCGTCCAGTACCGCTCCAGGACGGGCCGGAGCGTGCGGGCCACCAGTTCGATGCGCGGGCCGGCCTCGCCGTGGAGGAACGCCCAGTACGGGGTACCGTCCGGGCGGCGGCCGACGGCCTCGGACGCGTAACCGCGCCGGGCCAGCTCGGCGGAGTCGGCGGCCACGTCGTCGGACCAGTAGCCGAGGTGGTGGATGCCGGAGTCGGCGGCCGGCTGCCACAGGGTGCCCGGGACGCTCCGGACGAGCTCCACCCGGGGCACGGACATGGAGTAGGTCGACCTGAGGTCGAGGACCGCGTCGCCGCCGGGCAGGCTCACCCGGGCGGGCGCGCCCAGTTCCTCGCACCACCGGTGGCCGAACACGGCCGTCAACTCGGCCGCCGCGGCGGCGATGTCGTCGACGACGAGGCCGACATGGAACTGATCGGTCGCCTTCATTCTCACGCTCCTTCGGGTGTGACCGTGCGCAGGCAGAAGCGGGTGATGTGCTCGACGTCGGCGACCGTCGGGGGCGTCCGCCGCCACAGGTGGTCGGCGAGCCGGCCGACCACGGCGTGGGCGGCCAGGGCGGCGTCCAGGTCGGGGGTTGTGCTGCCGAGTTCGGTGTACGGCGGGCGGAGCAGGTCCGCGAGCAGGCCGGCGATCGAGGGCGGCCCGGCGAGGAACCCCTCCCCCACGCTCTGGGCGTTCCACATGACCGCGAGGGTCGTCTCGGCCGTGTCGGTGTCCATCGCCTGCGACAGGACGCCCTCGGCCCAGCGGCGCACCTTGCCCCGCGCCGTGGGCTCCTTCGCCATCTGATGGGCGATGTAGCCGCACAGCCGCTCGGCGCCGTCCTCCATGATCGCGGCAACCAGGGCGTCCTTGGACCGGAAGTGCCGGTAGAAGGCCTCGTTGGACAGTCCGGCCGCCGTCACGATGTCGGCGACGCGCGGGCGTGCCGTCGTGCCGAGGCGGCGCATGACCGCGCGTGCCGCGTCGAGGAGGGCTCGTACCTCGTGGGCGTACTGGTCGGCGCGGCGGGCCAGGGCGCGCTGGGCTATCCGGTCGGCGATGCCGTCCGGAGGCCGGTCCGGCACGTCGCCAGAAGTCGCGTTCCGCGACGAGGGAATTGTGTTCTCATCCACGAGAACGTTATTCTGACATCCGCCGGAAGGAGACACAATGCCGTGGGACTTCGAGACAGAGCCGGACTACCAGGCGCAGCTGGACTGGGCGGACCGGTTCGTGCGCGAGGAGGTCGAGCCCCTCGACCTCCTGTGGGACGGCCTGCAGTTCACCCCGCCCGACGACACCCTCCGCCGGGTCCTCGACCCCCTCAAGAAGGAGGTGCGGGCGCACGGCCTGTGGGCGACCCACCTCGGCCCCGACCTGGGCGGTGAGGGACACGGCCAGGTCAAGCTGTGCCTGCTCAACGAGATCCTGGGGCGCTCCTCCTGGGCGCCGGTCGTCTTCGGCTGCCAGGCCCCGGACACGGGCAACGCGGAGATCCTCGCCCACTACGGCACGGCGGCGCAGAAGGAGCGCTACCTGCGCCCGCTGCTCGACGGCGAGATCTTCTCCTGCTACTCGATGACCGAGCCCCAGGCCGGCTCCGACCCCAAGGAGTTCACCACCCGGGCGGTACGGGACGGGGACGAGTGGGTCGTCAACGGCTGGAAGTACTTCTCGTCCAACGCCAAAACGGCCGCCTTCTTCATCGTCATGGCCGTGACCGACCCGGACGGGGACCCGTACAAGAGCATGTCGATGCTCCTGGTCCCGGCCGAGACGCCCGGGATCGTCATCGAGCGGAACGTGGCGCTGGCCGGTGAGCCCGAAGAACGGGGTTCTCACGCCCTGGTGCACTACGAGGACGTACGGGTGCCCGCGGACGCGCTGCTGGGCGGCGAGGGGCAGGCGTTCGTCATCGCCCAGACCCGCCTCGGCGGCGGGCGGATCCATCACGCGATGCGGACGATCGGGCTCGCGGGCAAGGCGTTCGACATGATGTGCGAGCGGGCGCTGAGCCGGCACACGCAGGGCACGGTCCTGGCCGACAAGCAGTTCGTGCAGGGCCACATAGCCGACTCGTGGGCCCAGATCCAGCAGTTCCGGCTGGCCGTGCTGCACACCGCCTGGAAGATCGACAAGTACAACGACTACCGCAGGGTCCGCAAGGACATCGCGATGATCAAGGTCGTGCTGCCGAGTGTGCTGCACGACGTCGTCCACCGCGCGATCCAGGTGCACGGCGCCCTCGGCGTGAGCGGTGACATGCCGCTGTTCCGGATGCTCCTGGGCGCCAGCGTCCTGGGCATCGCCGACGGTCCGACCGAGGCGCACAAGGTGACCGTCGCCCGGCAGGTGCTGCGTGATCACAGGCCCAGCGAGGACCTGTGGCCGAGTGGCTACCTGCCCACGCGGCTGGCCGCGGCGCGGGCCAAGTACGCGGAGTTCCTGGCCCCGGAGACGGAGGCCCGGTGATCGACGTCGATCGGCTGGCCGACTGGCTGGACGAGTCCGCACTGCCCGGCAAGGGCGAGCCGGTCGAGCAGCGGTACGTCTCGGGCGGCGCGCAGAACGAGATCTACGAGATCCGGCGCGGCGAACTGCACTGCGCCCTGCGCATCCCGCCGCCCACCGCGCCGGCCGCCCGCGACGAGGGCATCCTGCGGGAGTGGCGGATCACCGCGGCACTGAACGGCACGGACGTCCCGCACACCGAGGCGATCGCCGTCTGCACGGACACCGCCGTCCTCGGCCGCACCTTCTACCTGATGGAGTTCGTCGACGGCTGGTCGCCCATGTCCACCACCGGCGGACGCGGCTGGCCGGACCCGTTCGGCACGGACCTGGCCGCGCGGGCGGGGCTGGCGTACCAGCTGGCCGAGGGCGCCGCCCTGCTGGGCCGGGTGGACTGGCGGGCGAAGGGGCTGGAGGACCTGGGCCGCCCCGAGGGCTTCCACGAGCGCCAGGTGGACCGCTGGACCCGCTACCTGGAGCGGGTGAAGGGCCGTGAGCTGCCCGGCTTCGACGAGGCCTCGGCCTGGCTGCGCGGTCACCGGCCGCTCGACTACGTCCCGGGCCTGATGCACGGCGACTACCAGTTCGCCAACGTCATGTTCCGGCACGGCGGCCCGGCACGGCTCGCCGCCGTCGTCGACTGGGAGATGGGCACCGTCGGCGACCCCAAGCTCGACCTCGCCTGGATGCTCCGCGGCTGGCCCGAGGACACGAGCGCCCCCGAGGCGGCCACCGCGTCCTATGTCGACCTGTTCGGCATGCCCTCGCGCGGGCAGCTGATCCAGCGCTACGCCGAGGTGTCCGGCCGCCAGGTCGACGACATGGACTACTACGACGTCCTCGCCCAGTGGAAGCTCGCCATCGTCCTGGAACAGGGTTTCCAACGAGCCGGTGACAACGAGAAGTTGCAGGCGTTCGGCCCGATGGTGCTGCAGCTGATGAAGTCCGCCGCCGACCTGGCGGAGACGACGCCCTACGGGAAGTGACCACCTGAGCGCCGCGGCCGCTCCCGGCGGCCGCGGCGCTCTCGCCTTCCCGGACGTGTTCTCACAGCCCCAGCGACTTGGCGATGATCACCTTCATGACCTCGCTGGTGCCGGCGTAGATCCGGGTGATCCGGGCGTCGGCGTACAGCCGGGCGATCGGATACTCCGTCATGTAGCCGTAGCCGCCGAAGAGCTGCAGGCAGCGGTCGACGGCTCGGGCCTGCACCTCGGTGCAGAAGAGCTTCACCTTCGCCGCGTCGCCGCCGGAGAGCTCCCCCTCGACGAGGTCGAGGACGGCGCGGTCGAGCATGGCCTGGGCGGCCTCGATCTCGGCGGCGACGGCGGCGAGTTCGAACTTGGTGTTCTGGAAGGACGCCACGGTCCTGCCGAAGACCTCGCGCTCCCTGACGTACTCGATCGTCGTGTCCAGCGCGGCCCGCGCCTGCGCGACCGAGCCGACCGCCACCGTCATCCGCTCCTGCGGGAGGTTGTGGCCCAGGTAGCCGAAGGCGGCGCCCTCCTCCCCCAGCCGGTTCGCCACCGGGACGCGTACGTCGTCGAAGGCCAGCTCGACGGTGTCCTGAACCTTGATGCCCATCTTGTCGAGGACCCGCCCCCGGGTGAACCCGGGCATCCCGTCCTCCACGACCAGCAGCGTCAGTCCCGCGCGCCGGTCGGCGGGGTCGCTCGACGTGCGGGCGACCACGATCACCAGGTCGGCGAGCAGACCTCCGGTGATGAAGGTCTTGGCGCCGTTCAGGAGGTAGCTGTCGCCGTCGCGTACGGCCGTGGTGCGGATGCCGGCCAGGTCGGACCCGGTGCCGGGTTCGGTCATGGCGACCGCGGTCAGCAGCGTGCCGGCGGCGAGGCCGGGGAACCAGCGCCGCCGCTGCGCGGAGTCGGCGTAGGCGAGGAAGTAGGGCAGGATGACGTCGAGCTGGGTGCGTACGGTGCCCAGGGTGACCAGGGCGCGGGCCGCCTCCTCCTGGAGGACGACGTTGTAGCGGTAGTCGTCGAGGCCGGCGCCGCCGTACTCCTCGGGGATCGCGATGCCCAGCACGCCGAGCGAGCCGAGCTGTTCGAAGATCTCACGGGGCAGCCGGCCGGCCCGCTCCCAGGAGGCGTAGTTCGGGACCACCTCCTTGGCCACGAACTCCCTGACCAGCTTGCGGAATTCCTCGTGGTCGGGTGTGTAGATCTCTCGGCGCACCGAAACCCCTTCGTCAGGACGTGAGTTCGACGAGGGTGGCGTTGGCCGTGCCGCCGCCCTCGCACATCGTCTGCAGGCCGTACCGGATCCCGTGGTCGCGCATGTGGTGGACCATCCGGGTCATCAGGACGGCGCCGGACGCGCCCAGCGGATGCCCGAGCGCGATGGCGCCGCCGAGCGGGTTGAGCAGGGCCGGGTCGGCGCCGGTCTCGGCGAGCCAGGCGAGCGGGATGGGCGCGAAGGCCTCGTTGACCTCGAAGACGCCCACCTCGGCGAGGCCGACGCCCGCCTTGGCGAGCACCTTCTCCGTGGCCGGGATCGGGCCGGTCAGCATGAGGACCGGGTCGGCGCCGACCACCGCGCCCGCGCGGTAGCGCACGAGCGGGGTCAGCCCCAGCTCCCGGGCCCGCTGCGGTGTGGTGACCAGGAGGGCCGCGGCGCCGTCGGAGATCTGGGAGGCGTTGCCGGCGTGGATCACCCCGTCGTCGAGGAAGGCCGGCTTCAGCCCCGCGAGCTTCGCCACGCTGGTGCCGCGCCGTATCCCCTCGTCGGCGCTCACCCCCGCCGCCGGCACGGTCTGTGCCTCGAAGGCGCCGCTGTCCTGGGCCGCGGCGGCGCGCTCGTGGGACAGCGCCGCGTACTCGTCCAGCCGCGTGCGGGTGAAGCCCCACTTCAGTGCGATCTTCTCGGCGGAGAGGCCCTGGTGGAAGGAGAAGTCGTGGTAGCGGGCGAGGACCTGGGGGCCGTACGGCGTCCCGGTGGCGCGGGCCGAGCCGAGCGGCACCCGGCTCATGACCTCGACGCCGCCGGCCACGACGACGTCCTGCTGGCCGGACATGACGGCCTGCGCGGCGAAGTCGAGAGCCTGCTGGCTCGATCCGCAGGCCCGGTTCACGGTGGTCCCGGGAACGGTCTCGGGCCAGCCCGCGGCGAGGACGGCGTACCGGCCGATGTTGCTGGACTGGTCGCCGACCTGGGAGACGCAGCCCCACACGACGTCGTCGACGAGCGCCGGGTCGAGGCCGGTGCGCTCGGCGAGGGCGGTCAGGACCACGGCGGAGAGGTCGGCCGCGTGCACGTCGGACAGGCCGCCGTCGCGTCTGCCCACCGGTGTGCGGACGGCCTCGACGATCACTGCTTCGCGCATGACGGGTCCTCCGTAGGGGGCTGTCGGAACCAGCGGCCGGTGAAGCGCGGCTCGCGTTTCCCGGCGAACGCGGCGTAGGCCTCCGTCACGTCCGGCGAGGCGAAGTTGACCGCCTGCGCGCGGGCCTCGGCGGCGAGCGCCTCGCGCAGGGTGCGACCTGTGCCCTCGTTGAGCAGTGCCTTGGTCTGCGCGACGGCGACCGGCGGTCCGGCCGCCAGCCGGCCGGCCAGGTCGGTGACGAAACTGTCGATCTCCTCGGCGGGCGCCACCCAGGTGACGAGGTTCAGCGACCGGGCCTCCTCGGCGTCGATCGTCTCGGCCAGCAGGGCGAGTCTCCTGGCCTGCTGGAGGCCGGCGAGCCTGGGCAGCAGCCAGGTGCCGCCGCAGTCCGGGGAGAGCCCGCGGCGCGTGAAGATCTGCGAGAACCGGCTTTCCGGTGTGGCCACCACCAGGTCGCAGCCGAGCGCCAGGTTCCAGCCCGCGCCGACGGCCACCCCGTCCACCTTGGCCACCGTGGGAATGGGCGACTCGTGCAGCAGGACGGCGACTTCGTTGAGGTCGCGGACCTTGTCGAGCGGGTGCCGGAGGTCCGCGGCGCCGCTGGTGAGGTCGGCGCCGGAGCAGAACGCCCCGCCGGCGCCGGTGAGCACCAGCGCCCGTACCGTCCGGTCGTGGGTGGCCTCGGTGAGGGCCCGGCGCAGTGCCGCCCACAGTTCGCGGTCGACGGCGTTCCTGCGGTGCGGGCGGTTGAGGGTCAGGGTCCGTACGCCGCCGCTGTCGCCGGACAGCAGTACGGGGTCACCGGTCACGTGGCGTCCCCCGGTTCGACTTCGGTGATGCCCAGTTCGGCCAGCACCTTCCGGGTGTGCTCGCCGAGGGCCGGTACGGCGCCCATCGGGGGCTCGTACCCGGCGATCACCGGCGGGGGCAGGAGGGCCGGTACCGGTCCGGCGGGGGTGTCGGTGGTGCGCCAGCGGTCGCGGGCCGCGAGGTGCGGGTGGGCGAGGACGTCGGCCGGGGTGTTGTAGCGGGAGTTGCCGATGCCGGTCTCGTCGGCGCGCCGCTGGACGTGGGCGAGGTCGTGCCGGGCGCACCAGGCGCCGATCTCCGCGTCGAGCAGGCCGCGGTACCGGACGCGGTCGGGGTTGGTGCGGAAGCGTTCGTCGTCGGCCAGGTCCGGGCGTTCCAGCAACTCCCGTGCCAGACGCTGCCATTCGCGGTCGTTGATGGTGCCGAGGACCACCGTGTGCCCGTCGGCGGTGCGGTAGGCGCCGTACGGGGCGACGGCGGGCGAGCTCATGCCGATCGGCTGCTGCTCCTCGCCCGAGTGCCGGGTGTAGGTCAGCGGGTAGCCCATCAGCTCGGTCATGGTGTCGAACAGGCTCACCGCGACGGCGCCGCCGCGCTCGCCCCGGCGCTCACCGGCGTACAGCAGCGCCACGACGGACAGCGCCGTGTAGAGGCCGGTGCTCGCGTCCGCGATGGGCGGGCCCGGTTTGGCGGGGGCGCCGGGGTGGCCGGTGATGGCGCAGACCCCGGACTCGGCCTGGACGAGAAGGTCGTAGGCCCGTTTGTGGGAGAGCGGGCCGCCGGGGCCGTAACCGTCGATCTCCACCGCGATCAGGTCGGGGTGGCTGGTCGCGAGGTCGTCGGGGGCGATGCCGAGTTTGGCCGTGGTGCCCGGGGCGAGGTTGGAGACCAGGACGTCGGCGCGGTCCAGCAGCCGGTGCAGGATCGCCGTCCCCGACTCGGACTTGAGGTCGAGGGTGACGGACTCCTTGCCGCGGTTGGTCCACACGAAGTGGGCGGCCAGGCCGTTCACCACGTCGTCGATGTGGCGGGCGGAGTCGCCGCCGTCCGGGTTCTCCACCTTGATCACGCGGGCCCCGAGGTCGCACAGGACCCGGGTGCACAGGGGCGCCGAGACGGCCTGCTCCAGGGCCACCACCGTCACCCCGGAGAGAGGTCCCCTGTTTGTGCGGTCGGCCATCAGATCACCAAGCCGCCGTCGACCGGCAGGACCTGGCCGGTGACGAAGGAGGCCGCGTCCGAGGCGAGGAAGACGAAGGCCCCGGCGACCTCCTCGGGCTCGGCCCAGCGGCCGAGCGGGATGCGGGCGAGCATGGTGGCGGCGAACTTCTCATGGGTGCGGATGGTCTCGGTCATGGGGGTGGCGGCCAGCGGCGCCAGGGCGTTGACCTTGATCTGTCTCCGGGCCAGCTCCCGGGCCATCGACTTGGTCATGCCGATGATCGCGGCCTTGGCCGCCGAGTAGTTGACCTGGCCGAGGGTGCCGACGAGCCCGGCCGACGAGGTGACGTTGACGATGCGTCCGGTGCCGTCCGTCGGCAGGAACGGAAGGGCGGCCTGGGAGCAGGTGAAGGTGCCGAGGACGTGGATGTCGAGCAGCCGGCGGAACGCGTTCTCGTCGAGGTCGGGGAACATCGCGGGCGCGGTCACGCCGGCGTTGTTCACCAGGATGTGCAGGGTCCCGCCGGCGAGGGCGGCGGCCCGGTCCACGGCGGCCTCCGCGGCCCTCCGGTCCCGTACGTCGAGTCCGGTGCTGTCGGCGGTGCCGCCAGCCGCCGTGATCTTCCCGGCGACGGCCGCCGCGGCGGCCGCGGCGACGTCGGTGACGAGGACGGCGGCGCCGGCCCGGGCGAGCGCGTGGGCGACGGCGGCACCGATGCCGCCCGCGGCTCCCGTGACCAGCGCCGAGCGTCCCGTCAGGTCGAACAGCTCGTTGTCCTGTGCCACTACTTGCTCGCCGCCGCTACGGCCGCGCGGGCCCGCTGCCGGAAGGCCTCCAGCTTGTCGACCGGTTCCTTGAGCTGGCGGCTGCGGGGCCGGATGCTGACGTCGTGCCCGTCGGCGGCCCGGCGCAGGGCGCCGACCGTGGCCTGCTCGCGCGGAATGTGCGCGAAGGGGTCGAAGGAGTACCAGCGCATGGCGTTCTCGTGGGTGATCTTCACGGTGTCCGCGTCCGGGACCCCGCACTCGGTGAGGACGCCGTGCAGCTGCTCGGGGGCGTCGGGCCACAGGGAGTCGCTGTGCGGGTAGTCGCCCTCCCAGCAGATGTTGTCGATGCCGATGTCGTGGCGCAGCTTGACGCCGAGCTTGTCGGTGATGAAGCAGGTCAGGAAGTGCTCGCGGAAGACCTCGGAGGGCAGCTTGCCGCCGAAGTCCTGGAGGGTCCAGGCGGCATGCATCTCGAAGGTGCGGTCGACGCGCTCCAGGAAGTAGGGGATCCAGCCGGTGCCGCCCTCCGAGAGGGCGATCTTCAGCGCGGGGAAATCCTTGAGGGTGCGCGACCAGAGCAGGTCGGCGGCGGCCTGGACGAGGTTGATCGGCTGGAGAGTGATCATCACGTCCGGCGGGGAGTCGACGGCCGGGATGGCCAGGCGGCCGGAGGAGCCGATGTGCACCGACAGGACGGTGTCGGTGTCGCAGGCGGCCTGCCACACCGGATTCCAGTACGGGTCGTGGAAGCTCGGGTAGCCGAGCGCTGCCGGGTTCTCGGGGAAGGTCATGGAGTGGCAGCCCTTGGCCGCGACCCGGCGCAGTTCGGCGGCGCACAGCTCGGCGTCCCAGATCGCGGGCAGGGCCATCGGGATGAAGCGGCCGGGGTAGGAGCCGCACCACTCGTCGATGTGCCAGTCGTTGTACGCCCGCACCAGCGCGAGCGAGAAGTCGGAGTCCTCGGTGGCGAACATGCGGGCCGAGAAGCCGGGAAAGGACGGGAAGTTCATCTGGGCGAGCACGCCGCCCGCGTTCATGTCCTTGACGCGTTCGTGGACGTCGTAGCAGCCGGGCCGGATCTCGTCCATGCCCTGCGGGTCGAGGCCGTACTCCTCCTTGGGGCGGCCCGCGACCGCGTTGAGCGCGGCGTTGCCGACGGTGTTGTCGCGGAACTGCCACACGTCGCTGCCGTCCTCGCGGTGGATCAGCTTGGGCGCGTCGTCGAGATACCGCTTCGGCAGGTGGTTCACGAAGATGTCGGGCGGCTCGATGACGTGGTCGTCGACGCTGATGAGGATCAGGTCGTCCTTGTTCATGCGCGGTCCCTTTCGCTGGAGGCGCGTTCAGTCGGAGGCGGGGAGGGGTTTGGCGGCCTTGAGGGTCATGGGGACGCCGTCGCAGGCGAGTTCGCCGGTTCCGGGGCTGGTGCAGAGCAGTTCGAGGGTGCCGTCGGCGTCGACGTAGCGCTTGCCGAGGAGGGTGACCGGGGCGCCGTTCGCGGGCGGGGCGGGCGGGGCGTCGGCGGCGGCCGTCATGGGGGCGCCGCCGCAGGTCAGGGCCGGTTGCCGGTCCGCCGGGGCGCGGACCACGACGACCCGGGTGCCGCACACCGTGCTGGCGAGTTGGTCACCGGGGCGCGGCGTCGGTGCTGGTGAGGTCATGGTTCAGGTCCCTTTCCGACAGGCGGTCGGCGAGCACGGCGAGGTCGTAGGACTGGCGGGCCATCCAGAACCTCAGGAAGCCGGTGAGCGAGTAGCGCAGGAACAGGGCCGCGCCGACGACCGTCGCCGCGATGCCGCCGAGGCCGAGGGCGAGGGCGTCGTTCTGGTCGAGCGGGTTCTGGGTGTTGTGCGAGACGAAGTACGCGGAGACCGCGAGGACCAGGCCGACGGTCATCAGGGCGGCACCCAGGCGCAGCCAGAGGCCGGCGCGGGTGGCGGCCGGGTCGGGGATCCGGAGGTCGGCGAGTTCGCGGACGAACCGGTCCGCACGGGAGTCTGGAGCCGGCTCGGTGGATGTCATGCGGAACTCCCCAGATAGAGGGCGGACAGTTCGTCGCGCAGCCCGCCGTCGGGGCGGCCCTGGCGTTCGATGCGGCCGCGCACGAGGACGGCGGCGTGGTCGGCGATGCCGAGGACGGCGGCCGCGAACTGCTCGACGACCAGGACCGCGACACCCCGCCGGGCGATCTCGGCGACCTGTTCGTAGAGCCGGGAGACGACCAACGGGGCGAGTCCCATGGACAGTTCGTCGAGGAGCAGCACGGCCGGGTCGGTGGCCAGGCCGCGGGCGAGGGCGAGCATCTGCTGCTCGCCGCCGGAGAGCGTCCCCGCCGCCTGGCCCGGTCGTTTGCCGAGGACCGGGAAGCGGGCGTAGGCGACCTCCTCGATCTCCTGGCGGGTGCGGCCGGTGAAGGTCATCATCAGGAGGTTGTCGCGCACCGAGAGGTTGGGGAAGACACCGCGTCCCTCGGGGATGAGACAGACCCCGGCCCGGGCCAGGTCACGCGGGTCCACACCGGTCATGTCCCGTCCGCCGAGCAGGAGTTGCCCGGACCGCGGCGGGTGGAGTCCGGCGGCGACGTGGAGCGTGGTCGTCTTGCCGGCGCCGTTCGGGCCGAGCAGCGCGACGACCTGCCCGGCGCCGACGCTCAGGTCGACGCCGTGCAGGACGGTGATGCCCTCGTGGGCGGCGCGGACGGCGCGCAGTTCGAGCAGAGCATTCACACGTCCCCCAGGTAGGCGGCGAGCACCGTCTCGTCGTTGCGGATCACCTCGGGCGGTCCCGCGGCGATGACCTTGCCGAGGTCGAGCACGTACACCTCGTCGCAGACGCCCATGACCAGCCCCATGTCGTGTTCGACGAGGACGACCGCGGTACCTTCGGCGGCGAGCGAGCGCAGCAGGGCGGCGAACCGTTCGGTCTCCTCGCCGTCCTGTCCGGCCGCGGGTTCGTCGAGGAGCAGGAGTGCGGGCCGTACGGCCAGGGCGCGGCCGACCTCGACGAGGCGGGCGACGCCGGTGGGGAGGTTGTCGGCGGGGGTGTCGGCGATGCCGGTCAGGCCGAGCCGGTCGAGGAGGCCGTCGGCCGCCGGGGCCGCCCGCCGCCGGTCGGGGCCGAGTTCCGCGGCGACGAGGAGGTTGTCGCGGACGCTCAGCCGGCCGAAGAGTTCGAGGCGTTGGAAGGTGCGGGCCAGTCCGTGCCGGCAGCGCCGGGCGGGGCCGAGACGGGTGACGTCCCGGCCGCCGAGGGCGACCCTGCCCGCCGCGGGCCGGCGCAGCCCGGACACCACGTCGAACAGGGTGCTCTTGCCGGCCCCGTTGGGCCCGATGAGGCCGGTGATCCGGCCTCGGTCGGCGCTCATGCCGACCCCGTCCAGCGCGCGGTTGCCGCCGAAGGTGACGGTGACGCCGCTAACGTCCAGCAGTGGCACGGGTCAGCACCTCCCCGTCCTCGGGCCGCCAGGGCCGTCGAACGCCCCACCACTCGACCGGTACGTCCGCCTCGGCCTCCGGGGCCTGGCGGGCGGCGGCCCAGGCGCGCAGCGCGAACCCGGCGGCCAGCGCTCCGATCAGGAACGTCCAGCCGCCGATCGCGCCGGTCAGCCGCAGCACCCAGCCCAGGGCCAGGGCGCCGAGCAGCACGGGCAGGGCGGCGAGGTCCCGGCCGAGGGGTTCCCACTGGCGGCGGAACCTGGCCACGACCCCCTCGGGGCTGTGCCCGAGCCCCATCCCGGCGAGGGCGGGCAGGACGGTGACGATGTTCTGCGTCCAGGAGGCCACACCGGTCAGGGCGTTCGGGCCGAGGTAGGCGGTGCCGGCAAACAGGCCGTCGCCGACCGCGCCGAGGCCGCCGATGACGGCGACGAGGAAGATCGGCAGTCCGGCGACGAGGTTGAACTGCTCGGCGGTGACGGCGCGTTGCTGCATGCCGTAGAGGGCGCCGCCGAGTCCGGCGATGCCCGATGACAGCGCGAACACGGCCACCTTGGTCACCAGCAGGTTGCCGCCGAGCGTCGCGTACGCGGCCTCGCTGTCCCGCAGCGCGATCAGGCGCCGCCCGAAGCCGCTGCGCCGCAGCCGGGCGACGGAGAGGGAGGCGAGGCCGAGGCAGACGGCGGCGAGGACGGTCAGGTCGGCGGCGGAGTCGAGGTGCAGGCCGAACAGGTCGGGGCCGCTCATGTCCACCGAGCCCTGGTCGAACAGCGAGATGCGCAGGCCGAACAGGTGGAAGGCCGGCAGGGTGAAGATCCACCGGTCCAGGACCACCGTGACCGCGGCCGTGCCGAGCGCCAGGTAGACGCCGGAGAACCGCAGCGCGGGCACCGCGATCAACGCTCCGGCCGCGCCGGACACGGCGATCGCGGCGGCCAGCGCCCAGAGTTCGCCGTGCGCGCCGAGGTGTCCCCATACGACGGCGCCGATGCCGGCCATGCTCAGCTGGCACAGGGAGATCTGCCCGGCGTACCCGGCGAGCGGGACGTACGACAGGGCGACGATGCCGAGGGAGAAGACCGGCCCGTAGCTGACGAGGTCGGCCTCGTCGAGGACGGTGGCCAGTACCACCCCGGCCACGACCGTCGCGGCGGCGAAGACGGCGGTGCCGCGCAGGCCGGGTGCCGGGACCTGGACCAGCCGCCGGTCGCGGTGGCGCAGGCCCGGGTGGCGGAACAGGAGCAGGGCGAGGAAGAGGAGCAGGGCCGGGGCCGCCAGGCGCAGACCGGGCAGGTAGGGGTTCTGCGGGAGGTAGCCGGCGAGGTAGCTCTCCATGCAGCCGACGACGACCGCGCCGGCGAAGGTGAGCGGCAGGCTGCGCAGGCGGCCGAAGACGGCCGCGGTGTAGGCGCTGACGATCAGGAGGGAGAGCTGGGAGGCGTCCAGGGCGACGGTGGGGGCGATCAGTATGCCGCCGATCGCGGCGAGTTGGGTGCCGAGGATCCAGGCGACGCGGCTCGCCCGGACCGGGTCGGCACCGGTGAGCCGCACCAGGGCGCGGTCGTCGACGGTGGCGCGCATCTCGGCGCCGGTACGGGTGCGGTTGAGCAGGAACCAGAGGCCGGCGGCGACCGCCACCGCGACGGCCATGGTGATCGCCTGGTGCCAGGTGAGGGTGGCAGGGCCGAGGTGGAAGGGCTGCTTGTCGGCGAAGAACACCGACAGCGGCCGGGGCACGTCGGGGTCCCAGATCCAGCGGGCGGCGGCGATGGCGCCGCTGAGCAGCGCCACCGTCATCACCAGCCGTTCGGCCTCGCCGAGCCGTTGCACGGGCCGCATCAGGACCCGCTCGACGGCGAGACCGAACGCGGGCGCGAGCACGAGCAGCACCACCGCCAGGGCCACCGGGACCGGCCAGCCCCAGCCGACGGTGAACTGCCAGTAGCAGAACGCCGCCAGCATGCCCGCCGCGCCGTGCGCGAAGTTGAACACGCCGGTGGTGACGTAGGTGAGCACCAGGCCGCTGCCGATGACCGCGTAGATGGCCGCGGTGCTCAGTCCGACGATCCCGAAGGTCAGGAACTGCTCCATCTACTTCACATCGCTCATGCTCTTGCCGACGTCGGCGAGGGTGAGCGGCTTTCCGTAGCTGCCCTTGAACTGGTAGGGGGACTCGTTGCACCGGTAGGCGCCGGTGTCGGGCCCGAAGTCCGCGGGCTGCCAGCCCTTGGCGGTGGCCTTCTCGATGTTGAAGCAGGTCAGCGGGGCGCCCGGGGTGGACAGGTCGACCGGGGCGAGCAGTCCGCCGCCGGTCCAGGCGCTCTCCTTGGCCGCGGCCTGGTAGACGCACTTGCGGGTGAGGTCGTCACCGCAGGAGGAGGCCGCCTCGGCGAACAGCAGCCAGGCGGCGAAGCCGCGGACACCGGGCAGCGTGATCTGGGCGCTGGGAGCGTACTTCTTGAACAGGGCGGTCAGTTGCCCGGTCGCGGCGTTGTCGGCCGCCTTCTCCAGCGGGTAGACGCCGCCGAGGTCGGCGAAGTTGTTCTGGTAGGCGAGGGACTTGCCGGCCAGTTGCAGGAAGGCGGGCCCGTAGGCGTTGTTGTTGGCGTCGATCCAGTCGAGCTTGTAGTCCATGCCGGTCAGGATCTGTTCCAGCTTGGACAGGCTCGCGAAGTCGCCGTTGAACACCAGCCCCTTGACGCCCTTGCTCTTGATGGACTGGGCGTAGGGGGTCCAGTCCGAGACGCCGGACGCCGGGTACAGGTCCTGGTAGGTGACCTTCCCGCCGGCGGCCTTCAGCGTCTCCACGGTCTCGGCGTTGAGGACCTTGGTCACCGGGGCGTCGCCGGCGATCGTGCCGACGGCACCCGCCGACTTCGGGTAGGCCTGCTTCAGCAGCCAGTCGTAGTAGCCGAGGTAGCGGGCGTAGGCCGCCCCGCCGGTCTCGTTCAGCTGGAGGTCCGAGCCGACGTTCTGGACCTGGCTCACCTGTGCCGGGAAGTCGGGCAGCAGGCACTTGAGCCGGTCCTGCACGCCCAGGGCGTCCAGTGCGGAGCCGCCGCCGACCAGGGCGAAGTCCTGTTTGCAGGCCTCCAGCATCCGCTGGCGGACCTCCGTCAGCCTGGAGTCGCGGGTGGTGGCCACGAGCTTGCGGCCGTTGATGCCGCCGGCCGCGTTGCACCAGGAGGTGAACACCTTCGCGGTGTCGGCGAATTCGGAGTTCTTGGTGAAGCCGACGTCGGAGAAGACGCCGATGTCGATCGAGTCGGCGGTGACGCCCTGGGCGGGGGCGCTCTTCGCGGTGCCCGGTCCGCAGACCTTCTTCAGGTCTCCGAAGTCTCCGGACGCGGCCTGCTGTGCGGCCTTCGTCGGCGTCGCGCCGCCGTCGGCGGTGTCTCCGGCGCTGCTGTGGCCGCCGCATCCGGCGAGGGCCAGCAGTGCGGTCGCCGCCAGCACGGCGGGAAGTGCCTGAACTCTCACGGGGGTTCCTCCTCGGTGGTGTCCCCGAACTGCTGAGCGCCGACGGTCAACCGGCCGGCACGGCGAAGGTCTTGAGCTCGAGGAACTCCTCCAGCCCCGCAACACCCATCTCCCGGCCGATGCCGGACTGCTTGAATCCCCCGAACGGGGCGTCAGCGGCGAAGTAGTTGCCGCCGTTGATGCTGAACGTGCCGCTGCGGATCCGCCGGGCCACGGCGGTGGCCCGCTCGTCGTCGGCGCCGAGCACCGCGCCGGACAGGCCGAACACCGTGCCGTTGGCGATCCGGACCGCGTCGTCCTCGTCGTCGTAGGCGATGACCGCGAGCACCGGTCCGAAGACCTCCTCCTGGGCTATCTCCGCGGCCGGGTCGACGTCGGCGAGCAGGGTGGGCTCGTAGAAGAAGCCCTCGCGGTCGGCGGGGCGGCCGCCGGTCACCAGGCGGGCGCCGGCCGCGACGGCCCGCTCGACCATGCCGTGCACCTTGGTGCGCTGCCTCTCGCTGATCAGGGGGCCCATGTGGGTGGCCGGGTCGGCCGGGTCGCCGTAGCGGACCTTGCCGAGCATGGCGGCGACCAGGGAGACGATCTCGTCGTGCCGCTCGCGCGGGACGAGCAGGCGTGAGTTGAGTGCGCAGCCCTGGCCGGCGTGCGAGCAGATACTGAAGGCCGCGAACATCGCGGCGTTCGCAAGGTCGGCGTCGTCGAGCACGATCATCGCGGACTTGCCGCCGAGCTCCAGGAACACCCGTTTCAGGGTGGCGGAGGCGGCGGACATGATGGCCTTGCCGACCGGGGTGGAGCCGGTGAAGGTGATCATGTCGATGCCGGGGTGCGTGGTGAGCAGTTCGCCGGCTTCGGGGCCGGACGAGGTGAGGACGTTGACGACACCCGCGGGGATGTCGGTCTCCTCGGCGATGAGCCGGCCGAGCGCGAGGGTCGTCCACGGGGTGTCGGGTGCGCCCTTGAGTACGACGGTGCAGCCGGCGGCGAGCGCGGGGGCGAGCTTGGCGAGGGCCAGCTGGTTGGGGAAGTTGTACGGCAGGATGGCCGCGACGACTCCGGCGGCCTCCTTCTCCACCCAGCGGCGGTGCCGCCGTCCCCGGCTCTCCACGGTGCCGAGCTCTTCGCAGAACTCGTAGCGCTCCAGCAGGTCCGCGTAGTACCTGACCATCTCGATCGGTTCGTCGAGCTGGGGTCCGTGGGTGAGGGCACGGGGGGCGCCCACCTCGGCGATGGTCAGATCGCGCAGCTCCTCGCGGTGCGCGTGGAGCGCGGCGTGGAGCTGGCGGAGGCAGCGCAGCCGCAGGTCGCGGTCGCGCATCCAGCCGGTCGTGTCGAACGCCCGGCGGGCGGCGGCGACGGCCGCATCGACATGGCCGGAGTCCGCGTCGGACGCCGTCCCCAGCACCTTCCCGGTGGACGGATCGACGGTCTCGAAGCTGCGTCCCGCGGGTACGAGATCTCCGTCGATCAACAGCCGGTCCTCATGGAAAAGACTCACGGCTCCCCATCTCTTCTGGGTGTCACAGGTCCTGTTGCCACGGCCCTGCCTGCGGTGGAAAGTAGCTTCTCGTCAGAAGAGAAGCAACCTGTCGCGCAGGAGAATTAGGCATTCACGCGAGAGTGGGAGGAATCATGCCCGGTCAGCGCAGGGGAACCGCGATCGCCATGAACGAAGGGGAGCGGGACGCCTTTCTCCGCACCCAGCCCGTCTGCCGGGTGGCGACCGTCGGCCCGGGCGGCCATCCGCACAACGGCGCCCTCTGGTTCGTCTGGGACGGAACGGCACTCTGGCTCAACTCGCTGACGCACAGCCAGCGCTGGACCGACCTCGGCCGCGACCCGCGGCTCAGCGTGCTGGTCGACGACGGCGGTTTCGACTTCCTGCGACTGCGCGGGGTCGAGTTGCTGGGCCGGGCCGAGGTCGTCGGCGAGACCCCCCGCAAGGGCGGCCAGGTGGCCGAACTCACAGATCCGGAGCGCCTCTTCGCGGACAAGTACATGGGCGGCGGAACCTTCCGGTACGACGGCCGGCACGGCTGGCTGCGGCTGCGCCCGGAGCGGATCGTCAGCTGGGACTTCGGCCAGCTGCGCGCCTGACGGTTGACGCGGGGCCACACCGGGTGGAAATCTGAAACTCAGAATTGAGAACAGCATTCTCGCAATTCAAGATCGCGACTTCACAGATCCTGTGCCCGAGGGAGCCCGCATGCCGCCTCGTCTGCCTCCGCTGCCGGACGACCAGTGGGACGACCGCACCCGCGAGGTGCTCTCCGCCCTGCTTCCCCGCAGCATGCGCAACGCCGCGGCGGCGGGCAGCGCGATGTCCACTCTCGTACGGCACCCGGACCTCACCGCAGCCTTCCTCCCGTACAGCACCTACCTCCTGGTCGGCTCGACCCTGCCGGCCCGGCTGCGTGAACTGGTCATCCTGCGGATCGCCAGGCGCCGCGACTGCGCGTACGAGTGGACGCACCACTTCTACGCCGCCCAGCAGGCCGGCCTGACCGAGGCCGAGGTCGAGGCGGCAGGACAGGGCAAGGCGGCCGACTCGCTGGAGAGCGCGGTTCTTGACGCCGTGGACGAGCTGGAAGAGGGCTCCGACGTCTCGGACCGCACCTGGGCCGCGCTCGCCGAGCACCTCGACGAACGCCAGCTGATGGACCTGGTGTTCACCGTGGGGACCTACGCCCTCATGGCGATGGCCTTCAACGCCTTCGGCATCCGTCCCGAACACGACGCGCGCGAGCGTGCGGAAAGGAGGCGGGCCCGTGACCACTGACCACACCACCGCCGACGCCACCGAAGATCTCGTGGAGATCCAGCAGCTCCTCGCCCGTTACGCGGTGACCATCACCCGCGGCGACATCGACGGACTGCTCGCGGTCTTCACACCGGACGGCACCTACAGCGCGTTCGGCGACACGTACCCCCTCGCGGAGTTCCCGGCGCTGGTCGCGGCCGCCCCCAAGGGGCTGTTCCTCACCGGTACGCCCGCCGTGGAACTGTCGGGCGACACGGCGAGGGGCACCCAGCCACTGTGCTTCGTCGACCACGCCACCCACGACCTGCGCATCGGCTACTACGACGACACCTACCTGCGCACCGCCGAGGGCTGGCGGCTGCGCACCCGGTCGATGACCTTCATCCGCCGCAGCGGCGCACACGACTCGGGGCGCCCGCACGCGTATCAGCGCCCGGCCGGATGAGCGCCTTCACCACGGCGGCGGACTTCCGCACGGCCCTGCGGGCCTGGCTGGACGACAACGACCTCTCCCCCGGCCCCGACCACTCCTTCGACGCCCAGGTCGCCCAGCTGGCGCGGGTGCGCCGGGCCCTGTTCGACGCGGGCTGGATGCGGTACGGCTGGCCGCCGGAGGTGGGCGGCCTCGGCGGGCCCGCGGTGCTCCGGGCGGTGCTCGGCGAGGAGGTGGCGACCCGGGGACTCGCGGAGCCCGGCATCTACTCGATGGTCGAGGTCCTCACCCCGACCCTCGTCTCGTACGCCCGTCCCGAACTGGCTGCGGACATGGTCCCGTTGCTGCTGAGCGGCCGGGAGCAGTGGTGCCAGGGCTTCTCCGAGCCGGGCTCGGGCAGCGACCTGGCCTCCCTCACCACCCGGGCGGCGCCGCGGGACGACGGCACCTGGGTGGTGAACGGCCAGAAGGTGTGGACGAGCCTCGCCCAGTACGCGGCCCGCTGTGTCCTGCTCACCCGCACCGCCCCCGGCCACGAGGGCATCACCGCGTTCTTCGTCGACATGGACACCCCCGGCATCACCGTGCGGCCGCTGTGCACGATGCACGGCGTAGACGAGTTCGCCGAGGTCTTCTTCGACGACGTGACCGTGCCCGCCGACCGGATGCTGGGCCGCCCCGGCGACGGCTGGCGCCTGGCGATGGACCTGCTCCCGCACGAGCGCTCCACCTGCTTCTGGCACCGCATCGCGCACCTCTACACCCGTCTCGACCGCCTGCTCGCCGAGACCGAGGTCCCGGACGACGCGGCCCTCGGCGCCGCCTACCTCGCCCTGCACACCGTCCGCTGCCGCTCCCACGCGACGCAGCGCCGGCTCGCGGACGGGGTCCGGCTCGGCCCGGAGACCTCGGTCGACAAGGTGCTGCTGGCCACCGCCGAGCAGCAACTCCTGGAGACGGTTCGGGACTTGCTGCCGGGGGTTCTGGAGCTGACCGGGACGCCCTGGCGGTCGGAGTACCTCTACGCGAAGGCGGCCACCATCTACGGCGGCACCGCCGAGATCCAGCGCAACATCATCGCCCGCCGGCTCCTGGACCTGGGGAGGGAGTGACCGTGGACAACGCCGAGGTGGAGCTGCTCGCGCAGACCCTGCGCAAGACGATGACGAGCACGGCCTCCGGCGCCGCCCTCGACGCCGCTCTGGCCGGGCTCGGCTGGGCCGAACTGCTGGCCGAGTTCCCGGAGGTGGCCCTACCGACGGTGTTCCGGCTGCTGGGCGAGACGGGTGCGCACGCCCCGGTGCTGAACGACGTGGTGCTCACGGCCGCCGGGCGGCCGGGCGGCGGCACCGCGCGGCTGCCGTACACCGGCGGCTCGTGGGTGGTGTGGGAGCGGGGTGCGGCGGCCACGGGCCGGACACTGGACGAGGACCTGCCGCTGCGACCGGTGCCGGCCGACGGCCCGGAGGCGGCCACGGACCTGCTGCTGCGGCCGGACTCCACCGGGGCGTCCGTACCGCTCGCGGCGGGCCGGCGGGCGGTCGGCTGGTGGCTGCTCGGCAGCGGCCACGCCATGCTGGGGCTTGCCCGGACGCATGCGCTGGACCGGGTCCAGTTCGGCCGTCCGCTCGCCGCCTTCCAGGCGGTGCGGCACCGGCTCGCGGAGACCCTGGTCGCCCTGGAGGGCGCCGAGGCCGCCCTCGCGGCGGCCGGGGACGACCTGGGGTCGCTGCTCGCCAAGGCGGCGGCCGGGCAGGCGGCGCTGACCGCGGCCCGGCACTGCCAGCAGGTGCTCGGCGGGATCGGGTTCACCGCCGAGCACCCGCTGCACCGGCACGTCCGCCGGGCGCTCGTCCTGGACGGACTCCTCGGCAGCACGCGGGAGCTGACGCGCGAGGCCGGGGCGCTGGTGCGGGCGAAGGGCACCGCGCCCCGGCTGGTTCAGCTGTGACTCACCGGGGCACAGGCCTTGGTCGGCCGCGACTCACCGGGGCGCAGACGCCCGTCGGCCGCGACTCACCAGGGCGCAGACCCCCGTCGGCCGTGACTCACCAGGGCAGCCGTCCGTTGACGTCGAAGTAGCCGCCGGTCGGTCCGTCCGGGCCGATCTGCGCCATCCGCACGATGATCTCGGCGCCCTGCTCTACGGTCTGCGTGCCCGTGTTGCCGTTCAGGTCCGTCTTGGTGAAGCCAGGCTCGACGGAGTTGATCCGCATGGCCGGGAACGCCTTCGCGAACTGCACGGTGAGCATGTTGACCGCCGTCTTGGAGGTCGGGTACGCGATGCCCGGGTAGAAGTGGGCGGGGTGGTCGGGGTCGGAGAGGGCCGTCAGCGAGGCCAGGCCGCTGCTGACGTTGACCACGACCGGCGCGGCCGAACGCTGCAGCAGGGGCAGGAAGGCGTGCAGGACGCGGACGACACCGAAGACGTTGGTCTCGAAGGTGTTGCGCATCTGGTCGGCGGTGACGGTCTCGGCCGTGGGCACGCTGTTGTCCGGGGTCCTGCTCTCGATCCCGGCGTTGTTGATCAGGACGTCGAGTCCGCCGTCGGCCGCCACGGTCTTGGCCGCGGCCTCCACGGAGGCGTCGTCGGTGACGTCGAGCAGGACGAACCGGGCGCCCAGCTCCTCCGCGGCCCGGCGTCCGCGCCCGGCGTCCCGGGCTCCCACGTACACGGTGTGACCTGCGGCGATGAGCTGGCGGGCGGTTTCGTACCCGATGCCCTTGTTGGCTCCGGTGATCAGTGTTGTCGTCATGTCTCCACCCTGCGCCCCGGCCGATGGGTCAGCCAGCAGACCCTTCTTCCTGGGACTGCCGGTACCAGGCACGGCGACGGCAGACGGTGTTGACTGGGGGCATGACGGCGACGGAACTGGGGCAGGCGCTGCGGCGCTGGCGGGACCGCGTCGCCCCGGACGCGGCGGGGCTGCCGGCCGGCGGCCAGCGGCGGGCGGCCGGGCTGCGGCGCGAGGAGCTGGCGCTGCTGGCCGGCATCTCGGTCGACTACGTGACGCGCCTCGAACAGGGCCGGGCGGCCAATCCGTCCGTGCAGGTCGTCGAGGCGCTGGCCCGGGCACTGCGGGTCTCCGCCGACGAGCGGAGGTATCTGTTCGGGCTGGCGGGACTGGTGCCGCCGGGTCCGGACATGGTGCCCGGGTACATCACGCCCAGCGTGCAGCGGCTGCTGGACCGGCTGGCCGGCACTCCGGTGGCGGTCTCCGACGCGGCCATGACCCTGCTGGTGGCCAACCCGATGTACGCGGCGCTGATGGGCGACCCGTCCCAGCTGCGCGGCTTCCAGCGCAACGGCGTGTGGCGGAACTTCCTGGACTGGCCGACCCGGGTGCGGCACACCCCGGAGGAACGGCGCGCCTTCGAGGCCGGCATGGTCGCCGAGCTGCGCTCCACGGCCGCCCGCTATCCCGGCGACCGCCAACTGCAGCGACTGATCGCCGAGTTGCGTGCCGGGAGCAAGCGGTTCGCCGAGCTGTGGGACGCGGGGGTCGTCGGCCGGCTCGAGGCCTCGCGCAAGACGATCGAGCATCCGCAGGCGGGCCTGCTCACCCTGGACTGCGACCAGCTCCGGATCGAGGAGCAGGACCTGCACATCCTCGTGTACTCGGCCGAACCCGGCACCGAGGACGCCGAGAAGCTGGCGCTGATCTCGGTGCTCGGCACCCAGAGCCTGGCCGAGCGGCACTAGCGCAGCTTCTCCTTCATCTCGTCCAGCTTCGCCAGGATCGGGTAGCCGCTGACACTGAGCGCGTTGCCGTGTCCGGTCTGGTGGACGTCGAAGACGGACTGGACCGCGGCGTAGAAGCCCTGCACGTCCAGGGTCTGGTTGACGGCGCGCTTCGCCTGGCGCAGTCCGAAGGCGGGCATCGCGGCGATGCGTTCGGCGAGTTCCCGGGTGGCCGTGTCCAACTCGGCGCGCGGGACGACCCGGTTGACCATGCCCACCTTCTCGGCCTCCTCGGCGGTCAGCGGGCGGCCGGTGAACAGGATCTCCTTGGCCTTGCGGGGGCCCAGTTCCCAGGTGTGCCCGTGGTATTCGACGCCGCCGATGCCCATGGTGACGACCGGGTCGGAGAACAGGGCGTCCTCGGCGGCCACGATCAGGTCGCAGGGCCAGCACAGCATCAGCCCGCCGGCGATGCAGCGGCCCTGCACGGCGGCGATGGACGGCTTCGGCACATTGCGCCAGCGCAGTGTGTACTCCAGGTACCGGCGGTTCTCGGCGCGGTAGATCCACTCCAGGGTGATCTCGTCGGGGCCCGGCCAGCGGTCCTTGAGGTCGTGCCCGGCGGAGAAGTGCTTCCCCTCGGCACGCACCACGATCACCTTCACCTCCTCGTCCTCGGCGGCCCGTGTCCAGGCGGCGTCGAGCTCGTCGAGAAGAGCGGCGTTCTGGGCGTTGGCGACCTCGGGCCGGTTGAGGGTGAGAGTGGCGATGCCGTCCTTCACCTCGTACAGGATGTGCACGGACCTCTCCTCAGCGTCGGGGCAGACCGAGCACCCGCTCGGCGATGATCGTGCGCTGGATCTCGGACGTGCCGCCGGCGATGGTGCCGCCGAAGCTGCGGGCGAAGCGGTTGAACCAGCTGGCGGAGTCGTCGTCGAAGCTCATGTGGCAGTACGGCGCCGTCCTTGCCGGATGGACCAGTCCGTCCGGGCCGGACGCCTCCAGGACGTGTTCCAGGGCGTGCTGTGCCGCCTCCGAGCCGAACACCTTCAGCACGGACAGCGCGGGTACGTCCTGCTCGCCGCGGGCGGCGCGGGCGAGCGCGGCCGAACCGAGCAGCCGTAGCGCCTGAAGGTCCATGAGCAGGGTGGCGTACCAGTCCTTCTGCAGATCGTCCGCGGGCCGGAAGTCGCGTACCACGGCCTCCAGGCGTTCGGCCTCGCCCAGCCACATCAGGGTGCGCTCGTGTCCGAGGGAACCGTTGGCGACCCGCCAGCCCTGGTTGAGGGGGCCGACGAGGTTCTCGGCGGGAACCCTGACGTTCTCGAAGAAGACCTCGTTGAAGTCCTTGTCGTCGGGGCCGGTGTAGGAGGCGAAGGGGCGGCGGGTCACGCCAGGCGTGTCGGTGGGGATGAGCAGGACGCTGATGCCCTTGTGCTTGGGGGCGTCCGGGTCCGTACGGACGAAGGCGAGGAGCACGTCGGCGTCGTGGGCGCCGGACGTCCAGACCTTCTGGCCGTTGACGGTGAAGTGGTCGCCGTCGCGTTCGGCCCGGGTGCGCAGGGAGGCGAGGTCGGAGCCCGCGCCGGGCTCGCTCATGCCGAGGGCCGCGGTGATCTCGGCGCGCAGGATGGGCACGGCCCAGCGGCGCTTCTGCTCCTCGGTGCCGAAGGAGAGCAGGGAGGCGGCGATGATGCCGACGCCCTGAGGGTTGAAGCTGTGGCAGATGCGGCGCCGGGACAGCTCCTCGCGGTGCACGTACTGCTGGATGACCGTGGCGCCCCGGCCGCCGAACTCGGGCGGGTTGCCGGGCAGCAGCCAGCCCTCGTCGAACTGGAGGCGCTGCCAGCGCCTGGCCCACTCGGGCAGGTGCGCGGTGGAGCGGGAGCGTTCGGCGGCCTCGGCCTCGGCGGGCAGGTTGGCCGCCAGGAACGCCGCGAACTCGGCGCGGAAGGCCTCGACCTCGTCGTCGAAGGACAGTTTCATGACACTCCCCCGGCAGCCCACTGTTCGGCTATGGACGCCCGGTGCTCGGTGGCCCCGCCCAGCATCAGCTCGCCCGCCTTGGCCCGCTTGATCGCGAACTGCAGGTCGTTCTCCCAGGTGTGCCCCATCGCGCCGAACAACTGCACGGCGTTACGGAACACCAGGGCCTGGCACTCACCGGCCGACGCCTTGGCCATGGCGGCGGCGAGCGGGCGCCGCGGGTCGTCCTCGGCGAGGGTCAGGGCGGCGAAGTAGGCGAGGGCGCGGGCCCGTTCGACGGCCACGTGCATGTCGGCCGCCTTGTGCTGGACGGCCTGGAAGGAGCCGATGGGGGCGTCGAACTGGCGGCGGGTGCGGGCGTGGTCGAGGACCAGGTCGAGGGCCCGGCGGCAGGCGCCGACCATGGTCAGGGCCATGCCGGTGAGGGCGAGGTGGCGGGCGCGCGCCGGGTCCGCGCTGCTGCGGTCCCCCGCGCCGACCCGGACCCGGGCGAAGGTGACCTCGGCGAGGTGCAGGACGGGGTCGAAGGCCGGGGTGCGTACGGCGGTCACCGCGGTGGCGGGAACGACGAAGACGCCCGCGTCGGTGACCACGGCGAGGCGGTCGGCGCGGTCGCCGTCGAGTACGTGCCGGGCGGTGCCCTCCAGGATCCAGCCGCCGTCGGCGGGGGTCGCCGTGACGCCCGAGTGGACGGCGGTGCCGGACCGGGCGGGGTCGGCGAACTCCGGTGCGAGCGGGGCGAACTGGGTCAGCGTCGCCAGGTAGGGCGTGGGGTCGGTGGCCCGGCCCAGCTCCTCCAGGACGATCGCCAGCTCGACCGCGTCGGCCGGATCGGTCAGCTCGGTCCAGCCGAGGTCCACGTAACCGCGCCACAGCGGTGCCGGGTCGGCGCCGTCGTCGGCCACCGCGCGCACCAGCGCCGGCGGGCACTCCTTGAGGACGGCCTTGTGCACGGTGTCCTGCCACAGCCGTTGCTCGGCGTCGAACTCAAACAGCATCGGCGCCTCCGCGCACGAAGACCCCTGTCGGTGCCGCCCCCTGCACGCCCCATGCCACGAACGGCCTCCTTGACGAGAATGTCATTCTCCGAATTGGCAATCAGCAGTCTTCTCCATATCTCCAGCGCTGTCCAGACTCGGCACCGGCCGCTTCCCGATGCGGTGCAGTAATGTTCTCCCATGGCACAGAAGGCGGATCAGCCCGTGAGCACCCCGACCGAGGAACCGGCCTGGAAGCAGCGCGCCGTGGAGCGCTCCACCCAGGCGGCGAAACGCCGGGCCGAACAGAGGGTGGAGCGGTTCCTCGACGCGGCCCAGGCGATCATGGCGGAGAAGGGCACGACCGACTTCACCGTGCAGGAGGTCGTCGACCGCTCCAAACAGTCACTGCGGAGCTTCTACCAGCACTTCGACGGCAAGCACGAGCTGCTGCTCGCGCTGTTCGAGGACGCGATGAGCAAGTCCGCGGAACAGTTGCGGGCCCTCGCCGCCGGGCAGTCCGACCCCCTGGACCGGCTCAGGGTGGTCGTCCAGGAGCTGTTCGAGAGCTCCCGCCCCGACCTGGCCACCCAGCAGCAGCCGCTGTTCACCGACTTCGCGCTGCGCCTGCTGATGTCACACCCGGCCGAGATGCGGGTCGCGAACGCTCCGCTGCTCGCGCTGTTCACCGAGCTGATGCAGGACCTGGAGGACGCGAACCTGCTGCGCTCGGGCTTCAAGCCCAAGCGGGTGGCGGCGCTGACCATGCAGACCGTCATGTTCAACGCCCAGTCCAGCGGCCAGGACGCGGCGCATCCGCTGACCGCGGACGAGATCTGGGACTACTGCGCGAACGGGATCACGGGCGAGGACTAGTCCGAGCCGGGCCGGCCGCCGCACCGGCGGCCGGCCCGGGGGAACCCATCACGAGAGCGACATTCTCACATCTGAATATTTCCATTACCCTCGCTGGCATGCCACTTGCCGTGAGTGAACTCTGGGACGATCTCCTGCACTGCCTCGATCTGAGGGGGTGCGAGGAGGAGACCGGTCCCGTCTACGAGGCGGGCAACCAACGACTCGGCTACCACCGCCTGTTCGGCGGGCAGCTGCTGGCCCAGTTCGTCCGGGCGGCACAGCTCGGCTGCCCGGACAAGAGCGTGAAGTCCCTGCACGCCCTGTTCGCTCGGGCGGGCCGCCCGGAGGAACCCGTCCGCTACGAGGTGCGGCGCCACCACGAGGGGGCCTCCTTCGCCGCGCTGACGATCGTCGCCCGGCAGCCCCGGGGCGTGGTGGCCACCGCGTCGGTGTCCCTGCACGTCCCGGAGGACGGCCCCGCCCGGCAGGCGGTCCCGGCCGTGGCCGCCCTGCCCGGCCCCGAACACCGCACGGACCTGCATCCGATCCCCTGGGAGACGCGCACCACCGCCGACCTGGACACCGCCGCACCCGAACCCCCCGAGTTCGACGTGTGGATGCGCACCCCGGCCACCGAGGCGGACCTGGCCCCGGCACTCACCGCCTACGCCACCGACCTCACGCTCATCGGCACCGCCCTGCGCCCGGTGCCCGGAGTCACCCAGCACGACTCCGGAACGGCGTTCACCTCCGCGGTCACCTCGCACACCGTCTGGTTCCACCGTCCGTTCGGCGCGGACGGCTGGCTGCTGCTGCGGCAGCACAGCCCGCTCCTGGCGCACGGCCGCTGCTTCGGCCGGGGCGACGTCCTCACCGAGGACGGCACCCTCGTCGCGTCCTACGCCCAGGAGGCCCTGCTGCGCTTCACGAAGGAGGCGCCGTGACGCCGTACCGG
The DNA here is from genome assembly GCF_055565975.1 of Streptomyces sp. NPDC028289. Classification (NCBI taxonomy): domain Bacteria; kingdom Bacillati; phylum Actinomycetota; class Actinomycetes; order Kitasatosporales; family Streptomycetaceae; genus Streptomyces; species Streptomyces sp. NPDC028289. The sequence continues at coordinate 480,170 of NZ_JBVHTI010000004.1, forward strand.
GTGGTCCAGTGGGCCACCGGCACGATCGGCGCCCGCTCACTGCGTGCCGTCGTCGAGCACCCGGCCCTGACCCTGGCCGGCGTGTACGTCCACACGCCGGCCAAAGCGGGCCGCGACGCGGGCGAGTTGTGCGGGAGCGGCCCGACCGGCGTCCGGGCCACCCACGACGTCGAGGACGTCCTGGCCCTGGGTGCCGACTGCGTGCTGTACATGCCGCTGCGGTGCGATGTCGAGGAGGTGTGCCGGCTGCTGGCGTCGGGCGCCAACGTGGTGACCACGCGCGGCGAGTTCCACCACCCCGGCAGCATGGATCCCGTCGTCCGCGAGCAGGTGGCGGAGGCCTGCGAGCGGGGCGGCACCTCGATCCACAGCACGGGCAGCAGCCCCGGGTTCATCACCGAGGCGGTGCCGCTCGTGCTGACGTCCCTCGCACGCCGCCTGGATCTCCTCACCATCGACGAGTACGCCGACCTGTCCCGGCGGCCGTCCCCCGAGCTGCTGTTCGGCGTGATGGGCTTCGGCAGCGCACCGGCGGCGTTCGACGAGCGGCGGCTGTCCCACGCGCGCACCAGTTTCGGCCCGTCGCTGCGGCTGGTCGCGGACGCCCTGCGGCTGCCGCTCGACTCCCTCGAACCGACCGGCGAGCTGTCGACCGCGCGCAGCCGTGTCCGCATCGCGGCGGGGGAGTTGGCCGCGGGCACGGTCGCGGCCCAGCGGCTCACGGTGACCGGGCTGCGCGCGGGCCGTCCGCTCCTGCGCTTCCGTGCCACCTGGTACTGCACGAGGGACCTCGACCCGGCCTGGGACCTGCACGACACCGGCTGGCATGTCACGGTCGAGGGCGACACCCCGCTGGACGTCGGCGTCAGGCTCCCGGTGCCGCTCGACCGGATGGCCGAGGTGTCCCCGTCGTACACGGCGCACCGGGCGGTCAACGCCGTGCCGTTCGTGTGCGCGGCGGCTCCCGGGATCCGTACGACGCTCGATCTGCCGCAGGTCACGGCGGCGCTGGGGTGAGCACGCCGGACCCGCGGCGCCGAGCCGTGCGCTACGGGGCCGGCACCTCCACGACCATCGCCGAGCCCATCCCGCCGCCGGCGCACATCGCCGCGACGCCGATGCCGCCGCCGCGGCGCCGCAGTTCGTGCACGAGCGTGACCAGCATGCGGGCACCGGTGGCGGCGACGGGGTGGCCCAGCGAGCAGCCGCTGCCGTTGACGTTGACCCGGTCGGGGTCGAGGTCGAGGCGGCGGACGGCGGCCACGGTCACCGAGGCGAAGGCCTCGTTGATCTCGTAGAGGTCGACGTCGGCGGTGGTGAGGCCGGCGCGGGAGAGCGCCTTGGGGATGGCCTTGACCGGTGAGAGCCCGGTTTCCGCCGGGTCCACGCCGACGGAAGCCCAGGACCGTACGGTGGCCAGCACGGGCAGCCCCTCGGCGGCCGCCGTCTGCTCGTTCGCGACCACCAGGGCGGCCGCGCCGTCGTTGCCGCCGCAGGCGTTTCCGGCGGTGATGCTGAAGCCCTCGATCTCGGGGTGCAGCGGCTTGAGCGCGGCGAGCTTCTCCAAGGACGTGTAGCGGCGCGGGTGTTCGTCGACCGAGAACAGCCCGTGCGGGGTGTCGAGGGGCACCAGCTCCGCGTGGAAACGGCCCTCGTCGATGGCGCGCACGGCGTTCTGGTGCGAGCGCAGCGCCCACGCGTCCATCGCCGCGCGGCTGACGTCGGCCCGCTGGGCGACGTTCCAGCCGATGGTGATCGACATGTCGTTGTTCGGGGCGTCCGGCCTGTTCGGATGGGTGGGCGGCATCCAGGGCTCGACCCATGCGCCGTCGACGCGGAAGGCGGACTTCGGCGCCGTCGAGGCCGAGTTGACGCCGCCCGCGATCACCAGCTCGTCCATCCCGGCGCGGATGCTCGCGGCGGCGTCGGCGACGGCGGCCAGCCCGGCGGCGCAGTGCCGGTTGACGGCCGCCCCCGGGATGCCGGTGAGGCCGGTGGTCAGCGCGGCGTGGCGGGCGAGGACGCCGCCGCCGTAGAGGCCCTCCCCGAGGATCACGTCGTCGACGCGGTCCGGGTCGAGCCCGGCCGCGGCGGCCCGGACGATGTGGTGGGCCAGGTCGAAGGCGGTGGTGTCGCGCAGGGTCCCCTTGCGGGCGGTGCCGACGGGGGTGCGCAGAGCGGACACGATGACTGCCTCGGGCATGGACGGTCTCCAACTCGGCGGGGCGGGCAGGGATCACACACCTTGCGAGAATGCTACTCTCGTCATACTAGAACTACATATCCCGAGAGGGGAGTCGCGATGCAGGTTCAGGGCACATCCGCGCTCGTGGTGGGTGGGGCGGGGGGCCTGGGCGAGGCCACGGTCCGTCGGCTGCGCGCGGCGGGAGCGTCCGTGGTCGTCGCCGACCTCGCCGACGACAAGGGCAAGGCGCTGGAGGAGGAGCTGGGCGTCCGGTACGTGCGGACGGACGCCACCGACGAGGGCGAGGTCCGCACCGCGGTCGGGGAGGCGGAGGCGCTCGGCCCGCTGCGGATCGCGGTGGACGTGCACGGCGGTCCCGCGACCGGCGGCCGGCTGGTGGGCCGAGACGGCGAACCGATGGACCTCGCCGGGTTCCGGCGGACCCTCGACATCTATCTGACCGGCGTCTTCAACGTCCTGCGGCTGGCCGCCGCCGCGATGGGCCGCCAGGAGCCGGTGAACGAGGACGGCGGCCGGGGTGTCGTCGTCACCACCGCGTCCATCGCGGCGTACGAGGGCCAGATCGGCCAGCTTCCGTACGCCGCCGCGAAGGGCGGGGTCGCCGCCATGACCCTGGTGGCCGCCCGCGACCTGTCCCCGCTCGGCATCCGGGTCGTGACGATAGCGCCGGGCACGTTCCTGACACCCGCCTACGGCAAGTCGGGCGACCAGCTGGAGGCCTACTGGGGACCGCAGGTCCCGCACCCCCGCCGGATGGGCCGCTCCACCGAGTACGCCGCTCTCGTCCAGCATCTCTGCGAGAACGACTATCTCAACGGCGAGGTGATCCGCCTGGACGGGGCGCTGCGCTTCCCGCCCAAGTGACGCCCGGCGGAGCGGGCTTCCCGCCCCGCACGGACGCGCCCCGCCCCCGCACCGGCGGACGGGTCACTGCTCCCGGGAGGTGAGGCGGGCGAGGGTGTCGCGGAAGTCGTCCGTCTGGAAGGACTGTTCCTCGGCGGTGGTGGCGTAGTCGAGGGTGGCGAGCACCGCGCGCTCCAGATGCATGTTGAGGACGCGTTTGGTGCTCTCCGCCGCCTGCCTCGGCAGTCCCGCGACGCGTTTCGCGCAGGCCGTGGCCTCGGCGAGCGGGTCGGCCACCACGTGGTTGGCCAGCCCGAGGGCGACGGCCCTCTCGGCCGGGATGCGGGCGCCGGTGAGGGCGTACTCCTTGGCGAGCAGCAGGCTGGTGTGCAGCGGCCAGGTGAGCGGGCCGCCGTCGGCCGCGACCAGGCCGACCTGGACGTGCGGGTCGGCGAGGTAGGCGCCCTCGGCCATGTAGACGATGTCGCTGAGCGCCACCAGGCTGCAACCGAGCCCCACGGCGGGCCCGTTCACGGCGGCGACGACCGGGACGCGGCAGCGGACCATGCCGAGGACCAGGTCCCGGCCGTGGGCGATGGTCTTCGCGCGCAGGTCGGGATCCTGCCGGATCTCGTCGAGGTAGGCGAAGTCGCCGCCCGCTGAGAACGCCTTTCCCGCCCCGGTGATGACGGCCGCCCTGGCCTCCCGGTCCTCGGCCAGCCGGGGCCACAGCCGGGCCAGGCCCATGTGCAGCGGGTCGTTGACGGCGTTGAGCGCGTCGGGCCGGTTCAGGGTGATGATCCGCAGCGTGCCGTCCGCGCGCACGTCGATCTCCTCCGGCATGCCGTACAAGTTCCGACCGCCCGTCATGTCAGGCTCCCAGTCCGAGGATCCGTGCGGCGATGATGTTCTTCTGGATCTGCGAGGTGCCGCCCATGACGCTCTGCGCGCGGCTGTAGAGGTAGGCGTGCAGGAGGTCCGGGTCGCCGGCGCCGCCGACGGCCAGGGCAGCGTGGCCCACCGTCTGCTCCGTCCAGGTCATGAGGAGCTTGTCCAGGGAGCCCTCGGGGCCGTGGGAGACGCCGTCGAGCTGTTCGGACAGGCGCCGGCGCACGTGCAGGCGCAGCATCTCCGTCTCGACGACCGCCCAGGCGACCTCCGGTGGCAGGGTGTCGCCGGCCGTGCGGTCCGCGAGTTCGCGGACGAGCTTTCCGTAGCGGGCGGTGAAGCCCAGGGTCGAGGGTTCGCGTTCGTGTCCGACGACCGTCATGGCCAGCGCCCAGCCCTCGCCGGGCGCGCCGACCATCTGGTCCGCGGGCACGGTGGCGCCGTCGAACAGGACCTGGCCGAACTCCTTGGTGACTCCGCTCATCATCTTCAACGGGCGCTGTTCGACGCCGGGTTGGTCCATGGCGACGATGAAGGCGGAGATGCCCTTGTGGCGGGGTGCCGCCGGGTCGGTGCGGGCGAGGAGCAGGCACCAGTCGGCGACGTCGGAGTAGCTGGTCCAGATCTTGTGGCCGTGGACGACGTAGGTGTCGCCGTCGCGGGTGGCGGTGGTGGTGAGGGAGGCGAGGTCGGAGCCGGCGCCGGGTTCGCTGAAGCCCTGGCACCAGCGCTCGGTGCCGTCGATCATGCCGGGCAGGAAGCGCCTGCGCAGTTCCTCGCTGCCGTGCCGGCCGAGGCCCTGGACGAGGTAGCCGAGGCTGGGGCGGGCGGGGGCGCCGGCGCGGGCGAGTTCCTCGTCGAGGATGACGTCGTAGACGGGCGGCAGGTCGTGGCCGCCGTACTGCGCGGGCCAGGAGAGGCCGAAGAAGCCGGCCGCGTGCAGGGCGCGGTGCCATTCGCCCTGGCGGGCCCAGTACGCGTCGCCGGCGGTGGGGAACGTGCCCGCGCGCTCGGTCAGCCAGCCGCGCAGGCGGTCGCGGAAGGCGGCTTCCTCGGGCGAGTCACGAAAGTCCACGGTCGATCTCCTCCAGGCGTACGGGGAACAGGTCGGTGGACGTCAGCGCCCGGCGCAGGTGGACATGGGCGAGGCACTCCCAGGTGTTGCCGATGCCGCCGTGCACCTGGACGGCCGTCTCGCAGACGGTGCGGGCGGCGCGGGCGCAGTAGAGCTTGGCGATGCGGGCCGCCCGGAGCGCTTCGGCGGGCGGCAGTTCGTCGACGGCCCAGGCGGCGTGGCGCAGGACGCTGACCGAGCCCTCGATGAGGGCCAGCGCTTCGGCGAGGAGGTGGGCCACCGCCTGGTAGGAGCCGATCGTCCGGCCGTACTGCGCGCGGATCCTGGCGTAGTCGAGGGCGAGGGTGTGCGCGCCGCGGGCCGTGCCGACGAGGTCGGCCGAGGTGGCGACCACGGCCAACGCCCGCCAGCGGACGGCCGCTTCGCCGGTCAGGATGCCGATCCGCTCGGGTGCGCCGCTCAGTTCGGCGGCGTGGCGGGTCAGGTCGGTGCCGGGAACGAGCGGGCCGATCCCGGTGGACAGCACCCGGTCGCCCTCGACTGACAGGGCCCGTCGCCTGCCTCGTGCGTCCCGCGCCCGGCCGTCGACGGCCACGGTCGCCGACGAGACCCCGTCGGCCAGGTCGTCGGCGAGCACGGGTCCGAGAAGCGGTACGTCGACCAGTCTCCGCCCGAACTCCTCCACGACGAGGGCCACCTCGACACCGGAGGCGCCGTCCGAGCGCAACGCCCGCCAGCCGGTGGCCTCGACCGCCTTCTCCAGCCGCCCGATCCGCTCGGCGTCGTCCAGGTCGAGGACCGAGCCGGGTCCCAGGTCGTCGGCCAACCTGGCGGCCGCGTCGCGGAGTTGGCGCTGTTCAGCTGTCAGCCGTACGTCCATCGCGCTCCTTGAGTACCTGTTCCTTGAGAACTCGCCGCAGCACCTTTCCCGAGGGCAGGCGCGGGATCTCGGCCACGAACTCGACACGGCTCGGTCGTTTGTAGGAGGCCAGCCTGCCGCCGACCAGTTCGACGAGTTCGGCGGCCTCGACCGGCGCGGCCCGCCGGACCGCCGCGACGACCGCCTCCCCGTCCGCGCCGTCGGGGACGCCGAACACGGCGCAGTCGGCAACCGCCGGATGGCCGTGCAACACGGCCTCGACCTCGGCGGGGGCGACCTGGAACGCCCGCACCTTGATCATCTCCTTGGAACGGTCGGTGAGGCGCACCCACCCGTCCGCGTCGACGCCGCCGACGTCGCCGGTGCGGTACCAGCCGTCGTGCAGGGCGTCCGCCGTCGCCTCGGCCGGCAGGTACCCGGCCATCAGGGACTCCGAGCGCGCCTCGATCTCCCCGCTCTCGCCCGGCCCGACGGGCTCCCCCGTCTCCAGCGAGACCACGCGCACGCGCACGCCCGGCACGGGACGGCCGGCCGAGTCCAGGCGCGCCCCGTCGAGCGGGTTGCAGGCGATGACGGGCAGTTCGCTCGCCCCGTACGCGGGCAGCCAGCCCACCCCGGTCCGCCGGGTCACCGTCTCGGCGATGCTCGGGGTCACCGGGGTGGCGCCCCACATGATGTAGCGCAGCGAGGACAGGTCGTACGACTCCAGCTTCGGGTGGGAGGCGATGGCGAGCGCGATCGGGGCGACGGCCATCTCCACGGTGATGCGGTCGAGTTCGATGTGGTGCAGCAGCCGGTCCAGGTCGAAGCGGCGGTGCAGGCGCAGCCAGGCCCCGGCCTCCAGGGCCGTGACGATGTTGAGCAGGCCCAGGATGTGCGAGGGCGGGGTGGCGACCTGGATGCGGTCGCGCGCGGTGAGGCCGAGGGCGTCCCGCCAGTGCCGGACGGCGGCGGCGAACGAGGCGTGCGTGTGCCGGACCGCCTTGGGCATGCCGGTGGTGCCCGAGCTGAACACCAGGACCGCGTCGGCGTCCCGGTCCACGGACAGCTCCTCGCCGCGTCCCGGCTCGATCGGCTCGTCCAGGTGCAGCATCGGCATCAGTCCGGCGAGCACCGGGTGGTCGCCGACCGCGTGGGCGGGCCCGGTGATCTCCAGGGCGTGCTCGACCTCGCCCCGCCTCCAGGCCGGGCTCAGCAGGACGACGGCCGCGCCCAGCCGCCAGAGGGCCTGCACGGCGATCACGAACTCCGGCCGGTTGGAGGACATGAGCGCCACCCGGTCCCCCGCCCGCACACCCCGCCGGGCCAGTGTCCCGGCCAGCCCGTCCGCGAGGGCCGTCAGCTCGGTACGGCTGTACCCACGGTCCTCGAAGACCAGCGCGGCCCGTTCGCCCATCTCTCGCTCCCACCCCTTGAGAGGATCCCATCAACCAGGAGAGAATAGTATTCTCGTTTAGACAGAACCTTGATACCAGAGGTGGAGGAGGGCGTCCATGGCGAGCCCCGCACTGTTCCGGCGCGCGACCGTCGTCAAGATCGTTCAGGAGACCGCCGACGCCCGGACCTTCGTGCTGGACCCGCAGGACGGCCCGTTCTCGTACCAGGCCGGGCAGTTCTGTGTCTTCCGGGTCCGGGTCGACGGCCGCGACCTGCTGCGTTCGTACTCGATGTCCAGCGCTCCGGAGTGCGACGCCGAGCTGATGACGACGGTCAAGCGCGTCCCGGACGGCAAGGTCTCCAACTGGCTGATCGACCGTGTCGGGGAGGGCGACGAACTCGAACTGACCTTGCCCCGCGGCCGGTTCTGCCTGCGCCCGGCCGCGACGCCGCTGCTCGGTTTCAGCGGCGGCAGCGGCATCACCCCGATCCTGTCCCTGGCCAAGAGCACCCTCGCCGGCACCGGCCGGAGCGTCCGGCTGCTCTGCGCCGACCGCGACCGCGACGCGGCGATCTTCCGCTCGGCACTGGAGGACCTGGCCGCCCGGTATCCCGGGCGTCTGACGGTCGTGCGGCACCTCGACGCCGACCGCGGGTTCCTCGACCCGGCCGCGGTACGGGAGTTCGTCGGACCGGACGGTGTCGCGGACGCGTACGTGTGCGGTCCTGAGCCCTTCATGGCGCTCGTGGAGTCGGCGCTGCCCGGGCCCGGGCGCATCTTCAGCGAGCGGTTCGGCGGCGACGCGGCGACGCCCGTGCCGGACGGGACCGCTCCCGCCGAGGACACCGGCACCGTCACGATCCAGCTCGGCACCAGGCGCGTGTCGGTGCGCAAGCACCCGAACGAGACGCTGCTGCAGACCGCCCGCCGGGCCGGCCTGACCCCGCCGTCCTCCTGTGAGGCGGGCAACTGCGCGACCTGCATGGCCAGACTGACGGAGGGCAGCGCGACGATGCGGGTGAACGACGCGCTCACCGAGGAGGAGGTCGCCGAGGGCTACGTCCTCACCTGCCAGGGCATCCCGGACGCGGGGTCAGTCACCGTCCACTACGAGTGAGCCGTGTTCGCCGAGCCGGGGCGGCGGCCGGAACTCGGGCTCGTGTCCGGCGATCCGGACCGGACTGCCGACCAGCCGGTAGCCGCCCGCCCGGACGATCATCTCCGGGGTGGCGTCCAGGGCCTCGGGCAGGGTGCGCACGGCCGCCGCCGGGATGCCGAGCGGGCGCAGTCGCGCCTCCCAGCCCTTCGCCGTGTCGGCGGCCAGGGCGCGGGTGACGGCGGCGAGGACCTCGTCGCGGCGGGCGGCCCGCTCGGCCATCGTCCAGAAGCCGTCGATCCCGGCCTCGGCGGCGAAACCGCGCCAGAAGCCGTCGTGGGTGACGAACAGCGCCAAGTGCCCTTCCTGGGTGGGGAAGAGCTGGGCCGGCACGTAGTAGGAGTGCGCGCCGCCCGGCATGCGGCGCGGCTCGACGCCGTCGTTGAGGTAGGCGGAGGCACGGTAGTTGAGCTGGGCGAGCATCACGTCCCGCAGCGCCACGTCGACCTGTCCGCCGCGCCCGGAGACGATCTGGGCGAGCAAACCCAACGCCGCTGTCAGGGCCGCGGAGTTGTCGACGGACGAGTACCCGGGCAGGGTCGGCGGTCCGTCCGGGTCGCCGGTCAGCGCGGCCACACCGGTCGCGGCCTGGATGACGTAGTCGAAGGCCGGGTCGTCCCCGCCGTCCAGGCCGTAGCCGGTGACGGCGACACACACGATCCGTTCGTTGTGGCGGCGCAGGCCGTCGTACGTCAGCCCCAGGCGCCGGATCACCGACGGCTTGAGGTTGACCAGCAGCGCGTGCGCCTCGGCGGCCAGCTCGCCCAGTCTCAGGCGCCCTCGCTCGGTCGTGAGGTCGAGGCAGATGCTGCGCTTGTTGCGGTTGATGCTGGCGAAGTAGGCGTCGCCCACCTGCCGGGAGAGGTCGCCGCCGGGCGGCTCGATCTTGGTGACCTCGGCACCGAGGTCGGCGAGGAGCATCGTGGCGAAGGGGCCCGCGAGGATGTGGCCGACCTCCAGGACGCGGATGCCGGCGAGGGGGCCGGGGCTCACCGGAAATCCGCCGCCAGGCCGGCGATCATCTCCCGGGTGCGGCGCTTGGAGGCGATCAGTTCCTCGCGGCCGTCGCCGATGGGCAGCAGCCGTACGGACAGGTCGGTGACGCCCGCGTCCGCGAACCGCCTGAACCGGGCCGCGATCGCCGCCTCGTCGCCCGTCGCGCACAGGTCGCCGACGTCCTCGGCGTCGCCGTACCCCAGCATCCGCTGGTAGTTGGGCGAGATCTCGGCCTCTCCGAGTATGCGGTTCGCGCGTTCCCGGGCCGCGTCGACCTCGGAGGGCCGGCACAGGCACACCGGGATGCCGGCGACGACGCGCGGCGCGGGGCGCCCGGCGGCCTCGGCGGCCTTGGTGATCCGGGGGACGACGTGGTCGGCGACGGCGCGTTCGTCGGCCATCCACAGCACGGTGCCGTCGGCGCGCTCGCCCGCGAGGGCCAGCATGACCGGGCCGAGGGCGGCCAGCAGGACCGGCAGCGGGGCGACCGGGGCCAGGTCGAGCGGATTGTGCACGGTGTAGGTGGCGTTCTCGACGTCGATGGGGCCGGGGCCGCTGCGGGCCGCGTCCAGGACGTCCAGGTAGTCACGGGTGAGACCGGCCGGGCGCTCGTAGGGCAGGCCGAGCATGCCCTGGACGATCCAGTGGTGCGAGGGGCCCACGCCGAGGGCGAGCCGTCCGCCGGTGGCCGCCTGAGCGGACAGCGCCTGGCGGGCCAGCGCGACGGGATGCTGGGCCTGCAGCGGTACGACGGCGGTGCCCAGCTCGATCCGGGAGGTGCGCGCGCCCATCAGCGCCACGGCGGTCAACGCGTCGAAGTCCGACGGGACCTGAGGCACCCAGGCGGTGTCCAGCCCGGCGCTCTCGGCCCACTCCACGTCCGCGATCATGCGCGAGACCTTCCGCGCGGAGTCGCCCCGCTCGGGCCCGATCATGACACCGATCCGCACGTTCCCTCCAGATGGTCCGGGTTCGGGGCTCCGCGCACGCGGAGGGTCAGGAGGACGTCGCGAGCGCGCGCACCTCGGCGACCACGACGTCCAGGGGGGTACCGGTGGGGAACACCCCCGCCGCGCCCGCGGCCTTCAGGCGCGGGACGTCCGCCGGCGGGATGGTGCCGCCGACGACGACCGTGATGTCACCGGCGTCGGCGGCCCGCAGTCCCTCGACGGTCCGTGCGGTCAGCGCCAGATGGGCGCCGGACAGCATGCTCAGGCCGACCATCGCCACGTCCTCCTGGACGGCGGTGGCCACGATGGCGTCGACGCGCTGCCGGATGCCGGTGAAGACGACCTCGAATCCGGCGTCGCGCAGCGCCCTTGCCACGATCTTGGCGCCCCGGTCGTGGCCGTCCAGGCCGGGCTTGGCGATGAGAATGCGAGTCGCCATCAGTGCATCACCGGATTCCCCATGAATGCATCACCGGATTCCCCATCAGAACACCACCGGTTGCCGGAACTCGCCCCACACGTCCTTCAGCGCCGTGACCATCTCGCCGACCGTGCAGTAGGCGTTGGCGCAGTCGATCAGAGGGCCCATCAGGTTGTCGGTGCCCTCGGCGGCCCGGGAGAGGGCGGCAAGCCGGGCGCGGACGTCGGCGGGGTCGCGCTCGGCCTTGACGCGCGCGAGCCGCTTCAGCTGGGTCTCGCGGCCCCGCGCGTCGAGTGCGTAGGTGGCGATGTCGGGGGCGGGCTCGTGCTCGTCGACGTGGCGGTTGACGCCGATCACCGGCCGCTCGCCGCCCTCGACCTCCAGGTGGATACGGTAGGCCTCGTCCGCGATGAGCCCCTGCAGATAGCCGTCCTCGATCGCCCGGACCATGCCGCCGTGGGCCTCCAGGTCCGCCATGATCTCGACGATCCGCTCCTCCGTGGCGTCCGTGAGCGCCTCCACGAAGTACGAGCCGCCCAGCGGGTCGGCGACGCGGGCGACGCCGGTCTCGTGGGCGAGGATCTGCTGGGTGCGCAGGGCCAGGGTGGCCGACTCCTCGCTGGGCAGGGCGAACGGCTCGTCCCAGGCGGCGGTGAACAGCGACTGGACGCCGCCGAGCACCGACGCCAGGGCCTCGTAGGCGACCCGGACGGTGTTGTTGCGGGCCTGCGGGGCGTACAGCGAGGCGCCGCCGGCCACGCAGCCGAAGCGGAACATGGCCGCCCTGTCGGCCGCGGCGCCGTACCGCTCCCGCACGATGGTCGCCCAACGCCTGCGTCCGGCACGGTACTTGGCGATCTCCTCGAAGAAATCGCCGTGCGTGTAGAAGAAGAAGGAGACCTGCGGGGCGAACCGGTCGATCGTCATCCGGCCGCGCTCCAGCACGGTGTCGCAGTACGTCACGCCGTCGGCGAGCGTGAACGCCATCTCCTGGACGGCGTTGGCGCCCGCGTCGCGGAAGTGCGCGCCGGCCACCGAGATCGCGTTGAACCTCGGCACCTCGGCCGCGCAGAACTCGATGGTGTCGGCGATCAGCCTCAGGGACGGCTCGGGCGGCCAGATCCAGGTGCCGCGGGAGGCGTACTCCTTGAGAATGTCGTTCTGGATGGTGCCGGTGAGCTTGGCCCGGGGTACTCCCGCGCGCTCGGCGGCGGCCACGTAGAGGGCGAGCAGGATCGCCGCCGTCCCGTTGATGGTGAAGCTGGTGCTGGTGCGGTCCAGCGGGATGCCCTCGAAGAGCACCTCGGCGTCGGCCAGCGTGTCGACGGCGACGCCGACCCGGCCGACCTCCTCGCTCACCTCGGGGTCGTCGGAGTCGTAGCCGCACTGGGTCGGCAGGTCGAGCGCCACGGACAGGCCGGTACCGCCCTGCGCCAGCAGATACCGGTAACGCCGGTTCGACTCCTCGGCGGTGCCGAACCCCGAGTACTGCCTGAGCGTCCACAGCCGCCCCCGGTATCCGGAGGCGTAGTTGCCGCGCGTGAACGGGAACGTGCCCGGCGCGGGCGGCTCGGCAGCCCGGTCCGCCGGTCCGTAGACCGGCTTCAGCGGGATGCCGGACGAGGTCTGCGCGAAGTCATTCATCGTTCGGATACGGTACTTGCGAAAAATGAGAATGCCAATACCGCAAGCGAGAATGACTGGATCAACCAGCGCTCCGAAGGGGCGCTGGGGGTGCCCCCGGCCGAAGGCTGGGGGAGGAGCTGCGCGACCAGCCCCCACGCAGCCGCAGTCGCACAACTCCCCGCCCCCCACACACAGAGCACTCCCCGGCGCTACTCGTCCCGCATCGCCGCGCACAGACCGCCGTCCACCACGATGTCGACGCCGTTCACGAAGCTCGCCTCGTCGGACAGCAGGAACGCGGCGACGGCGGCGACCTCCTCGCACCGCCCGGGGCGGCCCACCGGCGTGCGCTCGATGAGCTCCCGTACCGACGCGTGCCGGGCCATCTCCAGCCGCGTCTCCGGGGTGTCGATCGCGCCGGGCGACAGCGAGCACGCCCGGGCACCGACCGGCCCGAGCCGCACGGCCTCGGCCGGCACGAAGCGGTGCACGCCGTAGGTGGCCCACGGGTAGACCCAGGCGGGATCCTCGAGCGCCGGGCCCACCGCGTCGCGGACCCGGTCGAGGAAGTCCTCCCGCAGCGGGTCGTCCAGGACGGCCGCGACCGCCGGGTCGGGGTCGACGTGGGCGATCAGCGGGGACACGGAGGCCAGGTACACGAACGCCGTACCGGCGGTGGCCAGCGGGCGCAGCGCCTCCGCCAGCAGGGCGGTCGCGACGAAGTCGCCCTGGAGGACCGTGCGCCAGTCGGCCTCCTCCGGGGTGACGCTCTCCGCGTGCACGACGGCCCGGAGCGTACCGAGTTCCGCGGCCCGGCCGGCCAGCCGGGCCACGTCGTCGCGGTCGGCCGTGGTGCCCGCGAACGGCTCGGCGACGGCTTTCCTGCCCTGGCTCGACAGGTCCTTCGCGTACGCGGCCACGGCGGCTTCGTCCTGGTCGACCAGCAACAGCACGTCCACCAGGTCGGCCAGACGGCTCGCGCATGCCTGCCCCGTCCCGCGACCGGCACCGGTGGCAATACCTACCGTGGTCATGCGCCACTCCTCACTAGAGACACTCGTCACAGCACGAGTGTCTCCCGGGTGGCGGCGTCCGGGCCCCGGCGGGGCCGGGACACCTCTGCCACGGCAGGCCCGGAGCCTGACCGCGGGCTCGCCCGCGGCCGTCTTCACGGACTCCACGCCGCCGGCCTCACGGGGTGCACACCGTCCTCAGGCGGGCCGCCGCGGCGTCGATCCCGCTCGGGTCGGGATTCGTGTCGCCGTCCAGAATGGCCTTGTTGTAGTCCTTGATGGCCTTGTTGAGCTCGTCGACCGCCTTGTCCACCTTGCTGTCGTCCGTCTTGTCGTTGATCTTGTCCAGGTTCTTCTCGATGGTGGTGATGGACTGCCCGGTCTTCGCCGGGTCCTCGGCCGCGTCCGCGCCCGCCTGGTTGATGGCGGTGATGCTGTCGGCGATGGAGTCGGCGTTGGTGAGGCAGTCCAGCGAGTCGTCGGGGTCGCAACCGGTGGCGAGGGCGGCGGTCAGGGTGACGGCGGCTGCGACGGTGGCGAGAGCGGTGATGCGTCGGCGGCGGTCGGCGGCCATGGGGTGGTCCCTTCTCACGGCGGCGCTGCTCGCGACCGCCTGCGGAATTCCTCGGGCACGGGAGCTCGGCGCCCCCGTGATCTCCGCCCTCCACGATTCCGTGACGCGACCGCCGTCACGAGGAAGCGGGCTCCCTGAACCATGGTGTAGCCCGCTCCACCACACGGGGCCCGGACCACGCCGGGGGGGGGGGGGCCCGGGGCGGGCGCCCCCCCCCCCCGGGGGGGCCCCCCCCCCCGCGCCCCCCCCCCCCCGCGGGGGCCCCCGGCGGGGGGCCCCCCCCCCCCCGCCCGATGGGACCGACACCCCTTCAGGCCGCCTGCACGGCCGGGGTCTCGACGGCCTCGTCGAGGCGGGCACGCTTCGGCACGAGCGCGACGAGCAGCATCCCGAGGGCCACGCATCCGACGACGAGCCAGAGCCCGTTGACGAAGCCCTGGTCGAGGTAGAACTGGGTGCCCTTGAGGACCACTCCGTGCTGGGCCATGACCACGAAGGCCAACTGGGAGACGACGATCTGGGCGACACCCTGGGCGAGGTTCTGGGCGCCGTTGGCGAGAGCCTGCTCGGCGGGCGTCACCACCTCGATGATCATGATGGGCACGACGGCGACGACCATGCCGGTGCCGAGGCCTGCGGCCACACCCCAGCTCACGATCTGCGGGCCGTTCTCGTGGAAGTGCGTGGCGAGGGCGTAGCCGACGACGGTGAGCGCGGCGCCGGCGGCCAGCAGGATCCGGGCGTCCACCCGGCGGGCGATCCAGCCGGTGCCCACGGCGCCCACGATGATCATCGCGCTGATCGGGCTGGTGACGATGGCGTTGTGGGTGCCGGACCAGCCGAGGCCCTCGGAGACGTGCGGGATGTTCGGCATCAGCACCAGCAGCTGGATGACCACGCCGACGGCGCTCAGCGAGCCGGCCGCCACCGAGGTGGCCAGCAGGACGGTCCACACGGGCCGGCGGCGGGTCATGGCCGGCGGGAACAGCGGCTCGGCCACCCGGCGCTCGACGACCAGGAAGGCGATCAGCGCGACCACCGCGCCCGCGACGTAGCCGATGAACTTCCCGCTGCCCCAGCCCCAGTCGGCCCCTTCTCCGACCGCGTACACGAGCCCGGTGACCCCGGCGCCGAGGAGGAGCCCGCCGGTCCAGTCCATGCGGCCGGTGCTCTGCCGGACCGGGCTCTCCGGGACGAAGACCGCCACCATCGCGAAGCTCACCGCGGTGCTGATGGCCATGAACCACAGCACGCCGCGGAAGCCGTAGTCGTCCAGCAGCCAGCCGGCCAGGAACGGTCCGCCGAAGGCGACCAGGCCGACGCCACCGGCGAGGATGCCGCTGGCGATGCCGACCCAGCGGCGCGGGAAGATGTCGCGGGTGATGGCGTAGCCGATGGGCATCGTGGCCGCGTAGACGCCGGCGAGTCCGCGTCCGATCAGCAGCGTGCGGTAGTCGGTGGCGACGGCGGCGAGCAGGTCGCCGGCGAAGCCGAGCCCGGTGGCGACGAGCAGGACGCGCTTCTTGCCGAACAGGGCGGCGCCCTTGACCATGAACGGCAGGAAGAAGGTCCCTGTCAGCAGGGTCATCAGGGTGAACCAGGCGATCTGGGTGGTCCGGAAGTGGATCGCGACGTCGGCCTGGGCGATGCCGGACAGCGCGGCGACGAGCGACACGAGCTGGACCGTCCACAACAGCGCGACGACGACGAGCACGTTGCGTGTGGTGGAGCGGGATCTGTCGTCCGCCTTTGGCGGAACGGTCTGCGTCTGGGACATGGGGGCCTTCCGTGGACGGTCGGGGGCGCGGGAAGCCGCCGCGGACAGACACGGCCTGGTGCGCCTTGCCGGAGGGGAGATCGGACGGCACAGCGGTGAGCGGGCCGATCCGGGTCGCCGACGTATCTCGTCGGCCCAGGGGAGATGCGGGGACGCTCAGGTACGGGCGTCGCACGTAACGTAGACCTAACGGTCGGTACAATCAATCCTTCGAACCGGAGAAAGTTCGATGAGGCGGTCGCTTCCGAGACAGCACAAAAATGCCGCGCGAACATCAGAGTTCGCGCGGCAACGAAAGAGCCCAGAAAAGCTCAGGAGGGAACAGAAGGGCAGGGAGCCCGGTGTCGTCAGACGCCGCTCACGAGTCCGCGGCCCCCGTCCCGAGCTGGAACTGGTGCTTCAGGAAGGCCCCGGTCCACGCCATAAGGTCGGAGGGCACGTAGTAGCCCTTCTCGTCGTTGATGGCCTCCCAGTTCGCGACCACGTCCTCCACCGAGGCCGGACCGGCCTCGTGGGCGTAGCCCTCCGTGGAGGCGAGGAACAGGCGTGCGAAGCGTCCCGCGCCTGCCGTGTAGATCTCGCCGCTGACCGGGCAGCTCTCGTGCGCGAGGTAGGCGACCATGGGCGCGACGGCGTCGGACGGCATGTACGGCATGCCGGGGGCGGCCGCGGCGGGCTCCTCCTCGGGGCCGCCGCCCATCCGGGTCATGGCGGCCGGTGCGATCAGGTTGACCTTGATGTTGTGCGGCTCCCCCGCCAGCTTCGCGCTGCGGGCCATGCCGACCGTGCCCGCCTTGGCGGCCGCGTACGACAGGTTGTTGTCCATGCCGAACATGCCGCTGGAGGTGGTCAGGACGACCCGGCCGTACTGCTGCTCCACGAAGTGCGGCCAGGCGGCGCGCATCGTGTTGAACGAGCCGACGAGGTGCACGGCGAGGTGGCGCTCCAGGTTCTCCGCGTCGATGTCGGGCAGGCCCGCGTAGCGGATGATCCCGGCGTTGTTGACGAGGATGTCGATGCGGCCGAAATGCTCCACCGCGGTGTCGACGATCGCCTGGCCTCCGGCCGGCGTGGAGACGTCGTGGGTGTCCGCGACGGCCTCGCCGCCCGCCGCCGTGATCTCGTCGACGGCCTTCTGCGCGGGACCCGCGTCCGAGCCGTCGCCCTCCATGGAACCGCCCAGGTCGTTGACGACGACCTTGGCCCCGCGTGCCGCCAGGAGGCGGGCATGGGCCCGGCCGATGCCACGACCCGCGCCGGTGACCACGGCGACGCGCCCTTCGAAGCTCAACTTGCTCATGCCTGACTCCTGTTGTGCGACGGTTGCGTGCGGGATACGGAACACCGGTCCCGTCCGGGCGGGCGGAACCGGCGGATGGTGCGGGGCCTTCGGGACGCCCCGGCTACCAGGTGACCGGCAGCTCGCCGATGCCGAAGGCGAGCGCGTCGGACGGCCGGAATTCGAGTTCGTCCCGGTCGACCGCGAGGTGCAGGGTCGGGATGCGCCGGTAGAGGGTGCCGTAGACGACCTGCAGCTCGATGCGCGCGAGCTGCTGGCCCAGGCACTGGTGGATGCCCCAGCCGAAGGCGTGGTGGTGCCGGGAGTCCCGGGTGAGGTCGAGTTTCTCCGGGTCGGGGAACGCCTGCGGGTCCCAGTTGCCGGCGGGCAGCGGGACGACGATGCCGTCACCGGCCTTGATCTCGGCGCCCTCGAACTCGAAGTCCTCGGCGGCGATCCGGCGCTGCCCGAACTGGGCGACGGTCAGGTAGCGCAGGATCTCCTCGACGGCGGGTGCCGCGTCCTTGGTGTCCTCGATCTCGCGCAGCCTGGCCAGCTGCTCGGGATTGTCCATGAGCAGCGCCGTGCCCACCGTGATCATCGTCGCGCTGGTCTCGTGACCGGCGATCAGCAGGATCATGGAGAGCAGGGTGGCTTCGGGAAGGGTGAGGTCGCCGTCGTTGATGCGCGCGGCGAAGTCCGAGAGGACGTCCTCGCCCGGCTCCTCCATCTTCTTCTGGAGGAGTGCCGCCAGGTAGCCGCCCAGCGCCTGGTTGGCGCGGTTCTGCTCCTCGGTGGTCTTGTCGCTGCGGGTGGCGAAGGACGCGTGCTCGTGGAAGAACTCGTGGTCGTCGTACGGCACTCCGAGCAGTGCGCAGATCATCAGCGAGGGCAGCGGGAGCGACAGCGCGTGCACCAGGTCGACCGGCTTGGGGCCCGCGAGCATCTTGTCGATGAGGTCGTCGGTGATCCGCTGGATCTCGGGCCGCAGCGCCTCCATCCGGGGACGGGTGAAGGGCCGGGTCATCATGCGGCGGATCCGGGTGTGGTCGGCGCCGTCCGCGTTGAAGATCGTGAGCGGGTGAAGGTGCGCCGTCTCCGCCATGGCCCGGTTCGGGTAGGGGAAACCGGCCTGCTTGTCGTCCGAGCTGACCCTGGGGTCGGACAGGATGGCGCGCTGGGCGGCGTGTCCGGTGACGAGCCAGGGGGTGCTGCCGTCCCAGATCCGGCCCCGGGTGACCGGCCCCTTCTCGTTCAGGGCACGCAGCCCGGGCGGCGGGGCGAAGGGGCACTTGGCGTCCCGGTCGTCCTGGTAGTGGTAGACCTGCTCGTCGGGGGCGGTTCGGGCCTCTGCCTCGGCCATGGGTTCTCCTACGGTGACGGGGTGGGGGGAGGAGCGAGCGGCGGGTGGGCTATTCCTCGATGCGGATGGCCAGCGCCGGGCAGACCGCGGCCGCGTTGCGGACCTCGTCGGCCAGTTCCGCGGGCGGGTTCTCGTTGAGGACCACGACGATGCCGTCGTCCTCGCGCTGGTCGAACACGTCCATGGCGGCGGCCACGCACTGTCCGGCCGCGACACACTTCTCCTCGTCGACGACGACCTTCATGGGATCTCTCCAGCTCGTTCAGGGGGTGGGGATGGGGGTACGGAAGGCGTCGACGATCTCCTGTCGGCGCACCCGGGCCTGCTTGGGCATGTTCCAGCCGAGGACTCCGGTGACCACGCCGTCCAGCCGGTAGCGAGCGACGAAGCGACGGGCCGTCAGATCTCCCTCGACGACGTCGACTTCGGCCTCGGCCGGCAGGAAGCCGTGCACCTGGAGCTTGGCGTCGAACTGGTCCGTCCAGAAGTACGGGACGGGCGCGTACGGCCGGTCCTCGCCGAGGATCGCCGCGGCCACCGCCATGGCCTGCTCGGTGGCGTTCGTACGGTTCTCCAGGCGGACCGGGCGGCCGAGCCGCTCGTGGTGCCAGCGGGCCACGTCGCCGACGGCGTAGATGCCCTCCGCGGCCCGGCAGCGGGCGTCGCAGACCACGCCGTTGTCCAGCCGCAGCCCGCTGTCCGCGAGCCACTCCGTCGCCGGTACGGCGCCGATCGCGACGACCACGACATCGGCCGGCAGTGTCTCTCCGCCGGCGAGCCGCACGCCCGCCACCCGGCCCGCGCCGTCGTCGGTGAGCCCGACGACGCCCTGGCCCAGGCGCAGCCGGACACCGCGTTCGGTGTGCAGTTCGGCCAGCACGCCGGACACCAGCGGGCCCACCTGCAGAGCCATGGGCGCGTCGAGGGGGCCGGTCAGGGTGACGTCGAGGCCGAGCTTGCACGCGGTGGCCGCGATCTCGGAGCCGAGGACGCCTTCGCCGACGACCACCAGCCGCCGGCCGGCCAGCAGGTCCTTGCGCAGGGCCAGTGCGTCGTCGAGGGTGCGCAGCACGTGCACCCCGGCGAGCGCGTCCTGGCCGGGCAGCCGCCGTGCCCGTACGCCGGTGGCGATCACGACGGCGTCGGCGGACAGCTCCCGGCCGGACTCGGTGCGCACGGTCCGGGTCGCCGGGTCCAGCGCGACGGCCGGGTCGCCGAGCGCGAACTCGGCGTCCAGGGCCGACAGGACGTCCTCGGTGCGCAGCGCGGCCCGCTTCGGCTCCCACTCGCCGGCGAGGACCTGCTTGGACAGCGGGGGCCGGTCGTACGGTGCGTGGGGCTCGTCGCCGAGTACGGTGAGGGCGCCGGTGTACCCCTTGCGCCGCAGTGCTTCCGCGGTGGTCAGCCCGGACGCGGAGGCGCCCACCACCAGCACGCGGTCCGGGGCGGTCATGCGAGCACCTCGCCGACCGTGTTCCCCCTGGCGATGCCGTCGATCGTCATGCGTGACTCCGTTTGGGTCTCTGGTGCGGTGTCCGTCTCCGAAAAATAGACCGACCGGTCGCCATAATCAATTCGGTCCATATAAGGAGGCGGCTCGGATCATGTCCGGACGCCTCGCGCGCAGGACAGCGCCCGGCGCGAGGCTGGACGGCCCACCGCCAACGTGCCGGTCGTGCCCGGCGGGGCTCAGAGGAGGTAGCGCCCGCCGTTGGCGCTGAGGCTCTGGCCGGTCACGTAACCGGCCTCCTCGGAGGCGAGGTAGGCCACCGCGTAGGCGATGTCCTCCGGCTGCCCGGCCCGCTTCATGGGCATGGTGGCCGCGGCCGCCTCCACGTCGACGGGACCCTCGCGGACCAGCGGGGTGTCGATGAAGCCCGGCGGGACGTGGTTGACGGTGATGCCCTTGTCGGCGTACTCGATCGCCAGGGCCCGGGTGAGGCCGATGACGCCGCCCTTGGAGGCCGCATAGTGGGCCATGGCGGGGGCGCCGGTCTGCGCGGACGAGGACGAGATGTTGACGATCCGCCCCCAGCCCGCCGCCAGCATGTCCGGCACCAGTTCCTTGGTGACCAGGAACGGCCCCTTGAGGTTGATGCCGATCATGCGGTCCCAGGCCGCCTCGCTGATGCCGGTGAAGGGCACGTAGGCGGTGGTCCCGGCGTTGTTGACGAGGATCGTGACGGCGCCCAGTTCCTCGCGGGTCCGGGCCGCCGCGGCGGCGACGGCCGGGGCGTCGGCGGCGTCGCCGGCCACGGCGATCGCGGTGCCGCCCGCCTCCTGGATCTCGGCCACGGTCTTCTCCGCGCCTTCGGCGTTCAGGTCCCAGACGGCGACCGCCGCGCCGCGCGAGGCGAGGACGACCGCGATCGCCCGTCCGATTCCGCGGGCGCCGCCGGTGACGACCGCGACCTTTCCTTGCAGGGTCATGCGTGCTCCTTGTGTGCCTGGTGCGGGAGGTGTGCCTGGCGCGGGTGGCGTACGGCCCCCGTCACTCGCCCAGCGCCTCGCGCGCCGCGGTGCGGGCCCCCACCGCGCGGGGGAAGCCCGCGTAGCCGGCGGAGTGGTAGATGACCTCGGCGATCTCGTCCTTGGTCAGTCCGTTGGTCAGCGCGACCCGGACGTGCGTCTTCAACTCGGTCTCGGCGCCCAGCGCGATCAGGAGGCCGAGCGTGACCAGGCTGCGGTCCCGGGGGGCGAGCCCCTCACGGGCCCAGATCGCGCCCCAGACGCTGGTCAGACCGATGTCGACCAGTTCCTCCCCGAGACGGCCGTCGCGGAGGTCGACCTCCCCTTCCGGGAAGACCCCCGGCAGGGCCGCGCGCATGGCCTTCCAGCCGGCGGCTCGCAGATCGGCGGTGGTCCCGGCCCCCGCCACGGTGGGTTCCTGGACGTCCTCGGTCGTCATGTGCGACTCCTCTGCCACGACATTGTGCGGTTCGCCTGAGCGAAAGTTAATTCAAACGGTCGGTACAATCAATCCATCGCGCCGATCCGGTCGTCCGCGCCGCGGACCGAGCCCGCCGTGCGGCGAGATCACCCGGGGACCCGAAAACCCGCGACCCCAGACCATTGATCGGGCCCACCCCCTCCCTTACGCTCGGCCTGAATATTCGACCGACTGGTCGAAACATCATTCAAGGCGCACGCGGGAGCAGCGGCCCCTGTCACGTTGGAGGGCAGATGAGCGAATCGACGAAGGCGCCGGAAGCGGCGCCCGCCGCGCAGGCACAGGCACCGGAGCAGGGCGTCGGTGTCGTCGACGTACTGGTGATCGGCGCCGGGGTCACCGGCATCTACCAGCTCTACCGGGCCCGCGAGGCCGGCTTCTCGGCGCAGCTGATCGAGGCCGGCACGGGTGTGGGAGGCACCTGGTACTGGAACCGCTACCCCCAGGCCCGCTTCGACTCCGAGAGCTACACCTACGGCTACCTGTTCTCCAAGGAGCTGTGGGAGGAGTGGGAGTGGTCGGAGCACTTCGCCGGCCAGCCGGAGATCGAGCGGTACTTCAACCACGTGGTCGACCGGTTCGACCTGCGCCGGCACATCTCCTTCGGCGCCAAGGTGACCTCGGCCGTCTGGGACGAGCCGTCGGGCACCTGGACCGTCCGGACGGAGGACGGCACGGAACGCCGGGCACGGTTCGTGGTCGCGGCGACCGGCATCCTCTCGGTGCCGTTCATCCCGGACATCCCCGGGCGCGCGGACTTCCGCGGCGAGCAGCACCACACCGGACGGTGGCCGAAGACGCCCGTGGACTTCGCCGGCAAGCGGGTGGCCCAGATCGGCACCGGCTCCAGCGGCGTGCAGATCGTCCCCGCGATCGCCGACGAGGTGGCCTCCCTCACGGTGTACCAGAAGGTCGCCGACTGGCTCACGCCGCTGAACAACCGGCCGATCACGCCCGAGGAGCAGGCGGATCTGAAGGCCAACTTCGAGTCCATCCGCGACACGCTGAACACCTCGGTCAGCGGGTTCCTGCACCAGATCACCATGCGCTCGGGCCTGGACGACACCCCGGAGCAACGGCAGGAGTTCTACGAGCAGAAGTGGAACAGCCCCGGCTTCACCAAGCTCTCCGAGCACTACTACGACATGACCACGAACCCCACGGTCAACGAGGAGTTCTGCGCGTTCATCGCCGCCAAGATCCGTTCCATCGTCAAGGATCCGGCGACGGCCGAGAAACTCATCCCCAAGGGGCACGGCTACGGCGGCCGGCGGCCCCCGTTCGGCACCGGCTACTACGAGGCGTACAACAAGCCGAACGTCCACCTCGTCGACATCAACGAGACGCCGATCATCCGCATCACCGAGACCGGCATCGAGACCGCGGAGGGCGTGCACGAGGTCGACATCATCATCTGGGCCACCGGCTACGACTTCGGCACCGGCGCCCTGAACCGGCTGGGCGTGCGGGGCCGTGACGGGCTCGCGCTCAAGGAGTACTGGGCGGACGGTCCGTCGACGTACCTGGGCGTCGCGACCGCCGGCTTCCCGAACTTCTTCTTCCCCGGCGGACCGCACGGCGCCCTCGGCAACAATCCGCGCTACTCCGGCGACCAGGTCGACTACGTGATGGACGTCCTCGTGCACGCACGCGACCACGGCCACGACGTCGTCGCGCTCTCCGCGGCCGCGGAGGAGGAGTGGACGAACCTGGTCAACGACAGCGAGAGCCAGTCCTCCTTCCTGAAGAGCAGCTACTTCTACGGGGCGAACATCCCCGGCAAGGCGATCAAACAGCTGCTGAACCCGACCGGCCGATGGAAGCTCAAGGAACTGATCAACGAGTCCACCGAGAACGGCTTCCCCGCGTTCTCCTTCGCCAAGGCGGACCAGAAGCAGGACTGAACAGACCGGCGCCCGTGCCGCCGGTCCCGTCACGGGGCGGGACCGGCGGCACGGGCGCTCATCCGTACCGGGTCACTGGAAGGACGTGACCCGCCTGCGGAACTTCCACGCCCCGTCCACGAGGACCACCGTGTCCTCGTAGCTCCCGACGAGCTGGACGGCCCAGCCCTGCTCGCCCCGCGCGAAGAACACCAGGTTGCTGCTGGCCGTCACCTCCTCGCCGGGAGGCGAGGTGAGGACGGTGTTGCCGACCAGGTGCAGCTGCGGAGCCTGCGGGGTGAACGCGCCGTAGGCCTTGCGGATCTCGTCGCGGCCCTCGAAGGTCCCCTGACCGGCGATCTCGGAGACACCGTCCTGCGTGAACAGGTCGGCGACGCTGCCGGCGTCGCCCGCGTCGATGGCGTGCGCGTAGGCCGCGATGACGGACTGCACGCCGGCCAGGGCTTCTTCGGCGGAGATGGTCATGTGTCTTCTTCTCTCAGCAGTTACGGAAGGGATGGAGCGGACGGGGACGGAACGGGGCGGACTACGCCTGGAAGACGGTCACCCGCCGCTGGATGAGCCAGGTGCCGTCGACGTGCCGCAGTGTGTCCTCGTAGTGGCCGACGACCTGCGGTGCCCAGCCCGACTCGCCCCGCAGGAAGAAGGCCACGTCGCTCGTCGCGGTCGCCTCGTCCGGCCCGGAGGCGGTGACGACGGTGTTGCCCACGAGGTGCAGCTGCGGTTGCGTGGGAGCCCAGCCCTTGAAGGCCGCGCGCAGGGCGTCGTGCCCCTGCACCGGGTCCATGCCCGGCAGCTCCAGGATCCCGTCGGGCGCGTACAGCGCGACGATGTCGTCGGTGCGGCCGGCGTCCTGGGCCTGGGTGTGCGCGCCGATCACGGCACGGACCCCGGCCGCGACCCACGCCTGTGTGGATTCGCTCATTGCCTCTCCAAGTGCTAGACGTTTCGACCAGTCAGTCTATTGATCCTCAGGGGCAATATGAAGTCCTGAATTGTAAGCTGTCAGACTTGTTGACCGCTCGGTACATTGCAAATAGCATGCGGCCACGACCGTCGACGGGGACCGTCGTCTAAGGAGGCGTTTTTATCGTGACGAAGCGTTGGAAGCAGCGGCCGCCGGGCTCGACGTGGGGCGATTTCGGCGAGGACGACGAACTCGGGCGCATCAACCTGCTGACCGCCGAGAAGGTGCTCCAGGGCGTGCGCGAGGTGGAGCACGGGGTCACCTTCAGCCTGAGCCTGCCGCTGGACTACCCGGGCGGTACGGCCCTGAACCAGCGGCGGTACCCGCCGATCCTGAAGCCCACCGAGGACCTCGCGCACAACCAGGACGTCTTCTACAACGTCGTCGCACGCGACCAGATCGACCCGTCCCTGATCGACGTCTGGTCCGACGACGTGGTGACCCTCTGGCTGCAGTACTCGACCCAGTGGGACTCCCTCGCCCACCAGGGCGCCGAGTTCGACGCCGACGGCGACGGCGAGGCCGAGCCGGTCTACTACAACGGCTTCCGGCCCGGCACCGACCTGGTGGGGCCGCAGGAGGACGCCAAGGGCGACGGCAGCGGAAGCGTCAGCTTCGCCCGCCACCTCGGCCTGGAGAAGATGGCGGAGCACGGCGTCCAGGGCCGCGGTGTCCTCATCGACATCGCGCACCACCTGGGCACCGGCTACCAGGCCGTCACGTACAAGCAGCTCCAGGAGATCATGGCCGCGGACAACGTGACCGTGGAGCCCGGCGACATGGTGCTGCTGCACACCGGTTTCGCCACCCAGGTGCTCGCCTGGAACAAGGACCCGGACCCGGTGGCGATCCACCAGACCGCCGCGTACCTCGACGCGGACGACCCGGACATCCTCAAGTGGATCGCCGAGTCGCAGATGTCGGCGCTGATCTCCGACAACTACGCGGTCGAGGGGGTGGGCGTCACCCAGGCCCAGGGCCGCCACACCCTGCTCCCCATCCACCACCTGTGCCTGTTCAAGCTGGGCGTCCCGCTCGGCGAGCTGTGGTACCTGCACGACCTGGCGGCGTGGCTGCGCGAGCACAACCGCAGCCGCTTCCTGCTCACCGCTCCCCCGCTCAACCTGCCCGGCACCCAGGGCAGTCCGCTGACCCCGGTCGCGACCGTCTGATCCACGGTCACGGCCGGACCGCCGCCGGCCCATGCATGGTCCTGCCGATCAAGGCGGGCCGGCGGCGGACACCACGAAGGGGTGCCCCCGGGAGCGAATCCCGGGGGCACCCCTTCGGCGTGCCGCCGCGCGGCCCGGTCACACCGCCGCGATCCGCCGCAGCGTGTCGGCGATGGTGTCGCGCGAGGGCAGCCAGAGCCGTTCCAGCGCGGGCGTGTAGGGGGCCGGCATCGGCGGCGGGGCGACGCGGGTGACGGGCGCGTCCAGGTGCCAGAAGCCCTCGTCGACGGCGAGCGCGGACAGTTCGGCGCCGACACCGAAGTCCCGTACCGCCTCGTGGGCGATGACCAGCCGGTTGGTCTTGGCGAGGGAGGCGAGGACGGTCTCGCGGTCCAGCGGGGCGATCGTGCGCAGGTCGATCACCTCGACGCTCACGCCCTCGGCCGCCAGCAGTTCCGCGGCGGCCAGGGAGTCCTGGACCATCCGCGACCAGGAGACCAGCGTGATGTCGGTGCCCTCCCGGACGACCTTGGCCCGGCCCAGCGGGACGAGGTGGTCGGCCGGCGGGCGGGGCCCCTTGAAGCCGTACTGGAGGCGGTTCTCCACGAAGACCACCGGGTTGGGGTCCTGGATGGCGGCCCGCAGCAGGCCGTAGGTGTCGGCCGGGTTGGCGGGCATCACCACGGTCAGGCCGGGGATGTGCGCGAGCAGCGCCTCCAGGGACTGGGAGTGCTGGCTGCCGGAGGAGCGGCCCGCGCCGAACTGGGTGCGCACGACGAGGGGCATGGCGGCCCGGCCGCCGGTCATGAAACGCAGCTTCGCGGCCTGGTTGAGCAGCATGTCCAGGCAGACGCCGATGAAGTCCATGTACATGACCTCGACGACCGGCCTCATGCCGGCCATGGCCGCCCCCACCGCCGTGCCGAGGATCGCGCTCTCGCTGATCGGGGTGTCGCGCACCCGGCCCGGAAAGGCCTGGGCCAGGCCGCGGGTGAGGCCGAAGACGTTGCCGCCCGCGCCGACGTCGATACCGGCGACGAACACGTCCGGGTCGGCGGTGAGTTCGTGCTCCAGCGCGAGGCGTACGGCGTCCATCGTGCGGAAGATCTCCCCCTCGGCGGGGGCGGGCTCCGGTACGGCGGGACGCAGGGCGGAGACGAAGTCGTACAGCGTCTCCGGGGCCGGTTCCGGCAGGCTGCGGGCCCACTCCACGGCCGCCTCGATCTCCTTGCCGATCTCCTCGTCGACGGCGTCCACGAGGGCCGTCGCCACCCCGGCCGCCGCCAGGTGCCGGCGCGCGATGACCAGGGGGTCGCGTTCCTTGGCGGCCGCGACCTCCTCGGCCGGGCGGTAGCGCTCGGGGTCGCCCTCGTAGTGACCGTGCCAGCGGTAGGTCTCGGCCTCCACCAGGACGGGGCCGCCGCCCGCCCGCAGCCGTGCCACCACGCCCGACATCAACGTCTGCACCGCGAGCACGTCGTTGCCGTCGACGTGCTCGTAGCCGATGCCGTACCCGGCGGCGCGGGCGGCGAGGCCGGCGCGGTGCTGTTCGGCGGCCGGTGAGAACTCGGAGTAGTGGTTGTTCTCGCAGAGGAAGACGACCGGCAGGTCCCATACGGCGGCCAGGTTGACGGCCTCGTGGAACATGCCCTGGGCGACCGCGCCGTCCCCGAAGAACGCCACCACGACGTCGCCCCGGCCGCGCAGCTTGGCGGCCGTGGCGACGCCCCCGGCGATCGGCAGTCCGGCGCCGACGATGCCGTTGGCGCCGTAGATGCCGAGCCCGGGGTCGGCGATGTGCATCGAACCGCCGCGGCCCCGGTTGGTGCCCGCGTCCTTGCCCATCAGCTCGGCCATCATCGGGGCGGCGTCCAGGCCCTTGGCCAGGACGTGGCCGTGGCCGCGGTGGGTGGAGGTGATGCCGTCGCGCTCGGTGAGCGGCCAGCAGGCGCCGACGGCACTGGCCTCCTGCCCGATGGACAGATGCAGGAAGCCGGGTATCTCCGTCGCCTTGTACAGCTCGGACGCCCGCTCCTCGAAGCGCCGGATCCGCCGCATCCGGCGGTACATTTCCAGGAGGTCGTCCGTCGGGGCGGAGCCGGTGTGCTGAGGTACCTGGGTCATGCGCGTCCTCGCAATGCTCACGCAGACGGCTGGGCCGTCTGTATTCCGTGTTTTAATGTACCGTTTGGTCTAGCAAACTGGAACGACGCCCTGGAGTCCGCTTCCCCCGGATGTGCCGAAGGCTGTTCGACGCGGGCCCGGGAGCCTGTTTCAATCGACACGTCGTCACATCACGCGGGGAGAGGAATCCATGCCACGTCCGCCGGGCCATGGACCGGGTTTCGAGGTCAGACGCCAGAAGATCATCGACATCGCGGCCTCGCTGTTCGCACAGCAGGGGTACGCGGCGACCTCCATCAACGACCTGGGGCGCGCGGTCGGGCTCGCCAAGGGAGCGCTGTACTACTACATCGGCTCCAAGGAGAACCTGCTGGTCGAGATCCAGTCCCGGGTGATGGGGCCGCTGCTCGCCCGCGCCCGCCAGATCGCGGACCTGGACGAGGAGCCCCTGCTGCGGCTGCGGCTGCTGTCGGAGTCGCTGCTGACGATCATCTTCCGGCGTCTCGACCACATCTGGGTCTACGAGCACGACTACCGCAGTCTCAGCGGCGACGAGCTCAAGACCCTGCTCGGGCAGCGCTCCGACTTCGAGGAGCTGATCTCCGGGCTGCTCTCGGAGGCCATGGAACAGGGTGTCTTCCGGCGGACGTCGCCGCGCCTCGCCACCCTGCAGTTCCTGAACCTGCACAACCACACCTACCAATGGGTGCGGCCGGAGGGGCAGTGGGACGCGCCGTTCCTGTCCGCCGAGTACTGCGCGACCCTGTTCCGCGGGTTCGGTGCGCCGGACCACGCCCTGCCGAGGGTCGAGGACCAGGCCGAGGCGTTCAAGCGCGAGCGGCCCGGTCTTCCGCTCGACCCCGAGGCGGAGTGGGAGCAGGTCCCCGCCGCCGGCTGACGGACGGTCCCGCGGTGTACCGACGCACACCGCGGGAACCCGCTCACGCCTCGCCGACCAGCGCCCTGGCGATGACATTGCGCTGGATCTCGTTGGTGCCCTCGCCGATCTCCAGGATCTTGGCGTCGGCGTAGAAGCGGGAGATCTCCGACTCCCGGACGTAGCCGTAGCCGCCGTGGATCTGGACGGCCTGGGAGGCGGCCCGGTTGGCGACCTCGGAGGCGTAGAGCTTGGCCATGGCGGACGCGGTGCTGTGCGGGCGCCCCTGGTCGGCGAGCCAGGCGGCCCGGTAGACCAGGCAGCGGGCGGCCTCCAGTTCGGTGCCCATGTCGGCGATCTTGTGCCCGACGGCCTGGAAGTCCGACAGCGGACGGCCGAACTGGTGCCGTTCGGTGGCGTGTTTGACGGCCAGGCCGAGCGCGGCCTTCGCGAGGGACAGGCCGAGCGCGGCGACGCTGATGCGGCCCTTGTCGAGGACGGAGAGGAACTGGCGCAGGCCGCCGCCCTCCTCGCCGATCAGGTGGTCGTCGGGGACGAAGCAGCCGTCGAAGACCAGTTCCCGGGTGTCCATGGCGTGCCAGCCGAGCTTCTTCAGCTTGTGGCCGACGGTGTAGCCGGGGGTGCCGGTCGGGACGTAGAAGGTCGCGTACCGCTTGCGCCCCTCGTCGCCGCGGCCGGTCACGGCGAGGATGGTGACGCCCTGGCTGATGTCGGTGCCGGCGTTGGTGATGAACATCTTGGTGCCGTTGATCACCCAGCCGCCGTCCGCCCGGCGGGCGGTGGTGGCGATGCCGGCCGCGTCGGAACCGGCCTCCGGCTCGGTCAGGCCGAAGGCACCGATGGCCTCGCCGGCCGCCAGCGGGGCCAGCCAGCGGTGCTTCTGCTCCTCGGTGCCGTAGGCGAGCAGCGGCAGCGTGGCGATGGTCGAGTGGGCGTTCCAGGAGGAGGCCACCGACTGGTCCGCGGCGCCGAGTTCCTCCATCACGGCCACGTAGGTGACCATGTCGGAGCCGGCGCCGCCGTACTCCTCGGGCACCAGCATGCCCATCAGGCCGAGTTCGCCGAGCTTGGTGAAGACCTGGGTCGGGAACTCCTCGTTCTCCGACCACTGGGCCGCGTGCGGCGTGATCTCCTTGGCCGCGAACTCACGGACCATCTCCTTGAGGGCGACGGTCTCCTCGGGCAGGTCGAAATCCATGTCGGTCATCCCTTCGGGGTCAGCAGAACCTTGAGGTGGCGGGCCCGGTCGGCGGCCAGGTCCGCGAAGACCCCGGCTCCCGCGGAGAGCGGAAAGCGCCCGGTGACCAGCGCCGAGGCGTCCAGGCGCCCGGTGCTCATCAGGTCGATCACGCGGGGAATGTCGAAGTTGTAGCCGAGCGTGCCGAGCACGGAACGCTCGTAGAAGACGAGCTGCCCCATGTCGAACTCGACGCTGCCGTGGCCGACTCCGGCGAGCACGACCCGGCCGCCGCGCCGGACGGTGGCGACGGCCTGGGCGGCGAGCCGGGGTACGCCGGTCGCGTCGATGACGGCGTCCGGACCGATCCGGCCGGTGCGCAGGAACACCTCGCGGCGCACGTCGGTCTCCGCCGGGTCGAAGGCCTCGGTGACGCCGATGCCGAGCAGCATCTCCCGGCGCTCCTTGAGGGGCTCGCTCACGTAGAGACCGGCCGCGCCGGCGATCCGGGCCGCGAGGACGACGGCGACGCCGATGGGTCCGCCGCCGACGACCAGGACGTTGTCGCCGGGCCGCACCCCGGCACGTGTCACCGCGTGCAGGCCGACGGCAAGCGGTTCGGCGACCGCCGCCATCTCGTCGGTGACGTTGTCCGGCAGCCGGGTCAGTCCGGCGACCGGCACGGTGACGCGGTCGGCGAAGCCGCCGGGTGAGGCGAGGCCGACGGAGCCGCTGCTGGGGCAGATGTGGTACTCGCCGCGGGCGCACCAGAAACACACACCGCAGCGCCAGACGGGGTCGGCGGTCACCCGGTCGCCGACCGCGATGCCGGGCACGTCGGTGCCGAGCGCGACGACGGTCCCGCTCAGTTCGTGGCCGAGGGCGAGGGGTGGCTCGGCGCCGGTGAGCGGGTGCGGGCCGGTGCGGATCATGTGCGGGCCCTCCAGGAACTCGTGCAGGTCGGTGCCGCACACTCCGCACCAGGAGACCTCCACGACGGCCTCGTGCGGGCCGGGCTCGGGAGGGTCGGGGACCTCTTCGAGGCGGAGGTCCCGTGCGCCGTGCCAGCGCAGTGCCTTCATGGTGGGCACCCCTTTCGTGTCGTACCTGTAAGCGCCGGTGATGTGTGTGCTTCGGCTGCGGCGCCGTTGTGGCTGGTCGCGCAGTTCCCCGCGCCCCTTGCGGGGCGCTACTGTCCCGCGTCCCCGAAGCGGGCCCGGCCCGGGCCGTGGTCGAGGAAGGAGCGGATGCCCGTGGTGGCGTCGTGCGTGCCGAAGACGCCGGTGAACAGGGCGCGTTCGAGGCTGAGGCCGGTGGCGAGGGCCGTGTCGGCGCCGTGGTCGACCGCTTCCTTGATCGCCTCCAGGGCGGCGGCCGGGCCCTCGGCGAGGCGGCGGGCGTAGTCGAGGGCGGTGTCGAGGACGCGGGCGGGCGGGACCACCTCGTCCACCAGGCCGAGGCGCAGTGCCTCGTCGGCCCCCACCCGGCGGCCGGTCATCAGGAGGTTCTTCGCGCGGGACGGGCCGATCAGCCGGGTGAGCCGCTGGGTGCCGCCCGAGCCCGGCATGATGCCGAGCTGGACCTCGGGCTGCCCGAGGAGTGCGTCGTCGGCCGCCACCCGGTAGTCGGCGGCGAGGGCCAGCTCCAGACCCCCGCCGAGGGCGTAGCCGGTGACGGCCGCGACGACGGGCATCGGCAGCCGCGCGACGTCGTCGAAGGTCCGCTGCAGGGCGCGGTTCCAGCCCCGGACCTCCTCGGGCCCCATCGCGGCCAGCGCCTTCACGTCCGCGCCGGCCGCGAACAGCCGCTCTCCGCCGTAGAGCACCACGGCGCGCACGCCGGTGGCGTCGGCGAGCTCGCGGACGCAGGCGGAGAGCTCCTCCCGCTGGGCGGAGTCGAAGGCGTTCATCGGCGGGTTGTCCAGGCGGACCGTGACGACCGGCCCGTCGAGGTCGAAGCGGATGCGTGGCACAGGCACCTCCTCGTCGGCTCCAGCACATCCCGCCGGTTCCGGCACCGGCAGGCGCGGGAGCGCTTGTCGAGGCCTTCGTGCCGTCGTAAAGTGCGGAAACAAGTTTTATAGACCAAGGGGTACACTAAATCTTCGGTGCGGGCAACCGACCGGTCGGGACCCGGGTTGCCCTGGAGCCGAGGCAGCCGCGGTCGTCGTCGAACACCACACAGTGAGAGTGAGCCGTGCACAATTTCGCGAGCATCCTCGACTACCACCTGACCCAGCGGCCCGACGCCGTGGCGGTCGCACAGGAGGACCAGAGCCTGACCGTTCGTCAGCTGCACGAGCGGGTCGACCAGTTGGCCGCCGGACTGACCGAACTCGGCATCCGGCGCGGCGATGTCGTCGCCCTGCTCCTCTACAACCGGCCGGAGTTCCTGGAGCTGGTCTACGCGGCGAGCCGGATCGGCGCCGTGTTCCTGCCCCTCAACTACCGGCTCTCCGAGGAGGAGTGGCAGTACATCCTGGGCCACGCCCAGGCCAGGGCCGTCATCGCCGAGCCGGAGTTCGTGCCGGCGATGGAGCGCAGTGCCGGCTGCCTGACGGACCTGGAGCACCGGATCCTGGTCGGCGGCACGCCCGAGGGGTCCTGGCGGGGCTACGAGGCACTGCTCGACGGCCACCGGGGCGCCCGCGTGGCTCCGGTGGACGTCGGCACGGAGGACCTGCAGCGTCTGATGTACACCTCCGGCACCACCTCACGACCCAAGGGCGTGCGCATCACCTACGGGAACCTGCAGGCCAAGAACCTCGCGCACATCGTGCACTTCGGGCTCACCGCGGCCGACACCACCCTGGTGTGCGGCCCGCTCTACCACGTGGGCGGCCTCGACATGCCCGGCCTCGCGACCCTCTACGCGGGCGGTGCCGTGGTGCTGCAGCGCAGGTTCGACCCGGTGGGGGTCCTGGAGGCGATCCCGAGGCACCGCGTCACCAACCTGTGGCTGGCGCCGGCCATGGTCAACGCGGTCCTGGAGGTCCCCGACCGCGACAGCTACGACACCACCTCGGTCCGCTTCGTCCTGGGCGGCGGCGAGAAGACCCCCGAGCCGGTGCTGCGCCGCATCATGACCGCGTTCCCCAACGCCTGGTACGCCGACGCCTACGGCCTGACCGAGACCGTCTCCGGCGACACCTTCCTGGACCGTGAGCACGCCCTGGCCAAACTGGGCTCGGTCGGCCGCCCGGTGCCGCACACCCGGGTCCGGATCGTCGACGACGAGGGCAGGGAGGCGCCGGCGGGCGAACTCGGCGAGATCACCCTGCGCGGCCCGAAGGTCTTCGCCGGTTACTGGCGGGACGAGCAGGCCACCGCCGCCGCCCTGCGGGACGGCTGGTTCCACACCGGGGACATCGGTCACCTCGACGAGGACGGCTTCCTCTACATCGACGACCGCAAGAAGGACATGATCGTCTCCGGTGGCGAGAACATCGCGACGCCCGAGGTGGAACGGGTGCTGTACGAGCACCCGGCCGTCCTGGAGGCGGCCGTGGTCGGACTGACGCATCCCCGCTGGGGCGAGGTCCCGCGCGCGTTCGTGGTGCTACGGCCGGACGCGAAGGCCGGGGCCGAGGAACTCCGGGAGTTCTGCCGCGCCCGGCTGGCCAGGTTCAAGGTGCCGGCCCGCTTCGACTTCGTCGCCGAACTGCCCCGTACGCCCTCGGGCAAGGTCCTCAAGCGGACGCTGCGCGACATCCCCGCGGAGGGCTGAGCCATGACCGACGTGAACACCGAACTGCGCCTGGACGGCAGGACCGCGTGGGTCACGGGGGCCGGAAAGGGGCTCGGACGTGCCATCGCCGTCGCCCTCGCCCAGGCCGGCGCCACCGTCGCCGTGACCGCGCGCACCGCCTCCGATCTCGAAACCCTGGAGTCCGAACTCACCGGCCACGGCGGCAAGGTGCTGGTGCTGCCCGGATCGGTCGCCGACTCCGCCGCCGTGCGCGAGACGGTCGGGCGCATCGCCGAACGGACCGGCCGGCTGGACGTACTGGTCAACTGCGCGGGGATCAGCCCGCACTTCACGCGCAGCGAGAAGGTCACCGACCAGGACTGGCGGCAGGTCGTCGACGTGAACCTGGCCGGCACCTTCTACTGCTGCCGCGAGGCCGGCAAGGTGATGCTGGAGCAGCGCTCGGGTTCGATCGTCAACGTCTCGTCCGTGCACGCCTCCACCGGATTCGAGCGCATCGCCGCCTACGCCGCGAGCAAGGGCGGGGTGGAGGCCCTGACCCGGGCGCTGGCCGTGGAGTGGGCCGATCGCGGGGTGCGGGTCAACGCCCTGGCCCCCGGTTACTTCCACACCGACCTCAGCTCCGGGCTGCTGGACAGCCGCTGGGGCGAGCGGATCGTCCGCGGGACTCCGCTGGGCCGGGTGGGCGACGCCACGGAACTGGGCGGCGCCGCGGTGTTCCTCGCCTCGGACGCCTCCCGCTTCGTCACCGGCACCACCCTCACCGTGGACGGGGGCTGGACGGCCTGGTGACCGGCCTCGCCGGCGGCCGGTGCACACGCTCCGGCCGTCACAAGGTTCCCACCATCCGGGTGATTGTGGCCCACAGGGGTTTCCCGTCCCGGCGTGAGGGGAGGAATCGTCGCGGTCCGCGACGATTCGGGTCGTGGCAATGAGACAAGGGAAACAGGCATGGCTCAGGGCAGCGTCAAGTGGTTCAACGCGGAGAAGGGGTTCGGGTTCATCGAGCAGGACGGCGGCGGCCCTGACGTGTTCGTGCACTACTCGGAGGTCCAGGGCAGCGGCTACCGCAGCCTGGACGAGGGCCAGCGCGTCGAGTTCGACATCGGGCAGGGCACGAAGGGCCCGCAGGCGCAGCAGGTCAGGGCGCTCTAGTGCGGTGACCGCCCAGGTCCGTCGGGCGGGTCCCCGGATGCCGCCCGACGACCGTCACCCCTCGGCGGCGGCCCTGCGGATCAGCGGCTCGAACTCCCGCCGCACGTAGACGTCGAACGGCTCGGACAGCGCGCCGTCGATCACGTTCCGTACCCGGTGTTCCGCCGCGAACTCCTTGATCGCCGCGCGGGAGTCGGGTCCCACGCCCCCGCCGATGATCAGCACTCCGAACTCCTCGGTCGCCAGGAGCTTCAGGGCCTCCTCGTCGGTGCTCACCCCCTCCGCGTCGAAGCCGTCCGCGTGCAGCGTGGCGAGTACCGCGGTCACCCTGGCGGGCGTCCTTCCGAGCACCAGTGTCCTCATGGTCGTTTCCTCTCCGGCGGGTCGGTATCGGCACCGCCCAACCTAGAAACTCAACCGGACTTGAGGTCAACCCCGGCGCCCGCCCCGCGCGAGGTTTCGAAGAGTTCCTCGGAGACCGCCCGGACCGCGTCGACCACCAGCGGGGCCACGAGCTCCAGCGGGGAGCGGCCGTCCCCCACCACCGATATCGCCCCGACCGGGCCCTCAGGCCCGCGCAGCGCGAGGCCGACACACCCGAGGTCGGGGAAGCACTCGCCCCGGTCGATCGCCAGCCCGTTGCGGCGCCGCACCAGGCCGAGTTCGCGGTGCAGCTGGTCGAGGCGGCCGATGCTGTGCGGCGTGCGGCGCTCCATCACCGGCGCGCAGCGCGCGTCGATCTCCTCCGGGGTCAGCCAGGCGAGCATGGCCTTGCCGAGTCCGGTGCAGTGCGCGACCGCCCGGCCGCCGACCTTCGACGGGATGTCCACCGCGGCCCGGCCCCCCACCTTGTCCAGGTAGTAGATCTCCGGTCCGTCGAGCACGGCCAGGTGGACGACCATCCTGGTCCTGACCGCCAGGTCCAGCAGGTGCGGCGCGGCGGCGGCGCGCAGCGCGCCGTGGCCGGTCTCCCGGCCTCCCAGGCCGAGCGCGCGCGATCCCAGGGTGTAGCCGGCCACCGTGTGACGCAGCCAGTCCAGCCGGACCAGCTGGTCGAGAATCCGGTGCGTGGTCGACCGGGGCAGCTGGGTCCGACGTGACACCGCTTCGAGCGTCAGATGGGTCTGGGGACGTTCGAAAAGGTCCATGATCAGCGTGACCCGCTCCATCATCGACGGAGGCAGCGCAGGGCCGTCGGCCTCGGCGGGACGCGAGCTCAGGCGAAGGGCAGACGTCATCGTCGGTGCCTCTCTGCTCAAACTGAAATCAATTCTAGTTCGGCGCCGACGTCAAGTTATCAATGCCGTCGGCCACGGAGAAAGAGTCGTGCACCGATTCATTGGAGCGTTTGGTCTATTTTACTCTGCGCGGAAAAACGTACCGCTCTCCGGGAAGGCGTTCCCGGAGAGCGGTCGTGTGCTGTGGGACGTCAGCCGCGGTGGGTGAGGTCCAGCGCGATGTCCACGATCATGTCCTCCTGCCCGCCGACCAGTCCGCGCCGGCCGACCTCCTCCAGGATGGTGCGGGCGTCGAGGCCGTACCGTTCGGCGGCGGCCTCGGCGTGCCGCAGGAAGCTGGAGTAGGCGCCGGCGTAGCCGAGGGTGAGGGTCTCCCGGTCGACGCGCACCGGGCGGTCCTGGAGCGGTCGTACGAGGTCCTCGGCGGCGTCCTGGAGGGCGTGCAGGTCGCAGCCGTGCTTCCAGCCGTACAGGCCGGCGACGGCGACGAACGGCTCGATCGGGCAGTTGCCGGCGCCCGCGCCCTGCCCGGCCAGGGACGCGTCGACCCGGGTGACCCCCTCCTCCACCGCCACCACGGAGTTGGCGACCGAGAGGGAGAGGTTCTCGTGGGCGTGGATCCCGATCTGGGTCCCCGGGTCGAGCACGTCCCGGTAGGCGCGGATCCGGTCGCGGACACCGTCCATGGTGAGCCGGCCTCCGGAGTCGGTGACATAGACGCAGTGCGCGCCGTAGGACTCCATCAGCCTGGCCTGCTCGGCGAGGGCGTGCGGGGGCGCCATGTGGGCCATCATCAGGAAGCCCGCGACGTCCATGCCCAGCTCCCGTGCGGTGGCGATGTGCTGGGCCGCCACGTCCGCCTCCGTGCAGTGGGTGGCGATGCGCACCGAGCGGACGCCGAGGGCGTAGGCGCGCTCGAGTTCGGCGACGGTGCCGATGCCGGGCAGCAGGAGCGAGGTGAGGACGGCGTTCTCGACGGCGTCCGCGGCGGCCTCGATCCACTCCCAGTCGGTGTTGCTGCCGGGACCGTAGTTGAGGCTGCCGCCGGCCAGTCCGTCGCCGTGGGCGACCTCGATGGCGTCCACGCCGGCCCGGTCGAGGGCGGCGGAGATCTTCGACACGAACTCGGGGGTGATGCGGTGCCGGACGGCGTGCATGCCGTCCCGGAGGGTGACGTCCTGGACGTAGAGCCTGCGGGTCACTCGGTCACCTCGGAGGTCGTGCGGCGGGCGATGCGTTCGGCGACGCGCAGAGCGGCCGAGGTCATGATGTCGAGGTTGCCGGCGTAGGCGGGCAGGTAGTGCGCGGCGCCCTCGACCTCCAGGAAGACGGTGACCCTGGTGGTCGGCCGCTCGGCGGTGCCCTCGGGCAGGAGGGTGTGCACCGGGTCGCCGGCCGCGACCGGTGTGAACTGGACCTGCTGCTTGAGTCGGTAGCCGGGCACGTACCCGGCGACCGCGGCCACCATCTCCTCGACCGAGGCACGGATCGCGTCCTGGTCGGCGTCGCCGGTCAGGCAGTACACCGTGTCCCGCATGATCAGCGGCGGTTCGGCCGGGTTGAGGACGATGATCGCCTTGCCCCGGCGGGCACCGCCCACCTTCTCGATGGCGGCGGCCGTGGTCTCGGTGAACTCGTCGATGTTGGCCCGGGTGCCGGGTCCGGCCGACCTGGAGGCGATCGAGGCGACGATCTCGGCGTAGGGGACGGAGGTGACGCGGCTGACCGCGTGGACGATCGGGATGGTCGCCTGGCCGCCGCAGGTGACGAGATTGAGGTTCTCGACGTCGTTGGCGAGGTGCTCGTCCAGGTTGACCGGCGGTACGACGTAGGGGCCGAGGGCCGCCGGGGTGAGGTCGACGAGGCGTTTGCCGTACGGGGCCAGCTTCTTGGCGTTCTCGACATGGGCCTTGGCCGAGGTGGCGTCGAAGACGATGTCGATGTCGTCGAAGCCGTCCATGCGGATCAGGCCGTCCACTCCCTCGTGCGTGACGGGCACCTTCAGCCGGGCGGCGCGCGCCAGGCCGTCCGACTCCGGGTCGATGCCCACCAGCGCGGCCATCTCCAGGGTGTCGGAGAGGCGCAGCACCTTGATCATCAGATCGGTGCCGATGTTGCCGGAGCCGATTACGGCCACCTTGGTCTTCGTCATCCGTGTTCCTTGGCTTCGGGGACTTCGGGAGCTTCGGGGGCATCGGGGACGTCGAGGGCTTCCTGGGGCGTGAAGGCCGCGGTCACCGAGCCCAGGCCCGACATCTCGGCCCGTACGGTCGTGCCGGGCGGTGTGGGGACGAGCGGGCCGAGCGCACCGGAGAGCACGACCTGTCCGGCGCGCAGCGGGTCGCCGAACTCCCGGGCGGTGCGCGCCAGCCACAGCAGCGCGGCGAGCGGATCGCCCAGGCAGGCGGTGCCGTCGCCCGCGGAGGCGGGCTTCCCGTCGGCGTAGAGCCGCATGGTCACGTCCCTCGGCTCGAACTCGTCGAGGCGGACGGCCTGTTGCCCGAGCACGAAGAGTCCGCTGGAGGCGTTGTCGGCGACCGTGTCCGTGATCGTGATGTCCCAGCCGGCGACCCGGCTGTCCACGACCTCCAGCGCGGCCACGGCGTACCCGACCGCCGAGCGGACCCGCGCCAGGTCGAGGTCGTCGGTGTCCAGGTCGGCGGCGAGCACGAACGCGATCTCCGCCTCGGCCCTGGGCTGGAGCAGCCGGCCGCTGGGGACGGCCGGCAGGGCGGTGACGTCCATGTCGTCCAGCAGGACGCCGAAGTCGGGCCGGTCGACGCCCACCTGACGCTGCACCGACGGGGAGGTCAGCCCGATCTTGCGGCCGACGACGCGTGCTCCGGCCGCGATCCGGTCGCCCACGACGCGTCGCTGGACGGCGTACGCGAGGCCGATGTCGTCCGGGCCGAGCAGATCCCGTACCGGCGCACAGGGTCTGTGGTCGCTCGCCGCCCGAGCGAGGCGCGCGGCCGCCTCGGCCACGGCTGTCTCACGGTCCGCGACCGCCGTCGGTTCCCACACGTCTGTCATCGCCGTCCTCGACTCGTTCGGACCTCCAGCCTGTGCCGCCGCGCCACGGGGCGTCGGGGACTTTCCGCTCACCGGGACTGCGGGGCGGGGACCGGGATCAGGGCCGGGGCCGGGAACACGAGGTCGGCGGCGGAAGGCGAGCGCCCGCGATCGCCGCGCGGGAGGCGGCGGGTGCAGGGCGGGCGGGGTCTCGGTGAGCGAGATGGCGCGAGAGTGACCTCGCGCTGTCTCATTACCGTCGTCCGCGGGGCTGCCGGGCGGCGGTGACGGCATGCCCCGGTCGGCGGGACCGCGGGGCGTCCGGTCGGCCGGTGGCCGCCGCAAGACCGCCGCGGGACCGCGGGGCGTCCGGTCGGCCGGTAGCCGCCGCGGGACCGTCGCCGGCAGCCGCGCCTCCACGGCCGTACGAGGGCGCTCCCGTTCCCGGCCTCGCCCCGCGATCCCCAGCCACACGAGCACGGTCCTCACCCGCAAGTGCGGCTCCCCACCCACGAGTTCGGCACCCATCAGGAGGTTCGGATGAGCATCAACGAAGATGCCTACGACGTGATCGTCGTGGGGTCGGGCGGCGGTCTGGTCGGGGCGTACGTGGCGGCGGCGCGCGGTCTGCGGACGCTCGTCGTCGAGAAGACCGACCGGGTCGGCGGCACGGTCGCGTACTCCGGCGCGGGTCTGTGGTTCCCGGGCTCGGCGCCGCTGAGCCGGGCCGGTCTCGGGGACGACGTCGAGGCGGCGCGGTCGTATCTGCGCGCGGTCGTCGACGACCCGTCCCGGGAGGGGCTCCAGGACGCGTACCTGACGGCCGGGCGCCGGCTGATCGACGAGCTGGAGCAGAACACCTGGTTCCAGTCCTTCGTGCACGGGCCGGTGCCGGACTACTACGCGGCGAGCCCGGGGTCGTCGCCCACGGGGCACACCGTCTTCCCGCCGCCGGTGGACGTCGCGGAGCTCGGGGAGCGCCGGGCGCTGGTGCGTGACTCGCTGCCCACGGAGCGGTTCGGCTTCGACGAGGGCCCGTTGCTCAGCGGCGGGCGGGCGCTGATCGGCCGCGCCCTGTCGGCATTCCTGGAGACGGGCCGCGGCGAACTGCGGCTGAACACCGCGTTGGAGAGCCTGCTCGTCGAGGACGGCAGGGTCGTCGGCGTCGAGGCCGTGAGCGAGGGCGAGCGGGTCCGGATCCGGGCCGCCCGGGGTGTGCTGCTGGCCGCCGGCGGCTTCGAGCGCGACCGCGAGCTGCGCGAGGCGCACCAGTGGCCGCTCACCGGGGAGTGGTCCGACGGCGCCCCGGCGAACACCGGTGACGCCCTGCGGGCGGGCATCGCCGTCGGCGCGGACACCGAGCTGCTCGACGAGGCCTGGTTCGTGCCGGGGCTGGTCCACCCGGACGGCCTGCCGGTCTTCCACACCGGGACCCGGGGCGGCATCTGGGTCAACGGCGCGGGCGAGCGCTTCGTCAACGAGACGTCCCCCTACGACCAGGCCGGGCACGAGATCTTCCGCCGTCACGTGGCCACCGGCGTGCGGCACATCCCCTGCCACTGGGTGTTCGACCAGCGGCAGCTGGACCGGGACGGCATCGGCTGGCCGCCGGCCACGCCGCCCGTCGAGGAGTGGCTGGCCTCGGGCGCGCTGCAGAAGGCCGACACTCTGGAGGAACTGGCGCGGCTGATCGACGTGCCCTTCGACGCCCTGGACCGCACGGTCAAGGAGTTCAATGGCTACGCGGCCACCGGCGTCGACGAGCGGTTCCACCGGGGCGAGACGCCCTGGGACCAGATGTTCCGGCACGTCGTCGGGTTCCCGGCCGATCCCCGGCAGAACTTCCCCGCCGAGCCGTCCCCGGAGTGGCCGAACCCCCTCCTGCTGCCCGTCGACCAGGCGCCGTTCTACGTGGCGACCATCGTGCCGTCCGACATCGGCACCAAGGGCGGGCTGCGGATCGACACGCACGCGCGCGTGCTGCGACCGGACGGTTCCCCGATCGACGGCCTGTACGCGACGGGCAACACCGCGGCCGCGATGTCGGGCCGGGTCTACCCCGGTGCCGGCACCCCGATCGGATCGAGTCTCGCGTTCGGGTACCTGGCGGTCCTGGACATGGCCGGGGCGACGGACTGACGCCGAGCGGCGGACAGGTGCCCGGGACACGGGGGTGTCCCGGGCACCTTCGCGTGGTCAGGGCCCGGCGATCAGCCGCGCGGCCAGCCGCAGGTCCGCCTCGCCCTGCGCGGTGGAGATCTCCTGGGTCAGCATGGCCACGAACACCCCCCACCAGTCGTAGATGAGCAGCCGCACCCGGCTGTGCCCGGTCCGCGGGTCCGCCCGCTCCCCGACCAGCCGCAGCAGCCGTTGTCCCAGCGCGCTCTCCACGATGTCGATCCGGCTGCGGGCGGCGCTCGCGTACTCCGTGAACGACGACAGCGCCACCGCCGAGGCGAGCAGCCGGCTGTCCAGCAGCTTCCCGCTCAGCGCGACGAGCGTCTCGGCGACCTCGGTCACGGGATCCGTCGCCCGGTCGCGGGCCGGACCGCCGTCGCGGCCGCCCAGGAACTGCTCGATGTGCCACTCGAGGACCGACAGGAACAGATACGGCTTGGACGGGAAGTACCGGTACAGCGTGGCGATCGCGACCCCGGCCTCCTTGGCCACGTCGTGCATCTGCACGGTGGCCAGGCCCTCGCGTGTGCCGAGGTCGGCGGCGGCGCGCAGGATGCGGATACGGCGGTCGGTCTGCCGGCTCGACATCGGCGCGGCGGGCCGGCGGGGCCCGGCCGGTCTCACCACGTCGTCCTCCCCCAGGTCGCCGGCTGCCCCCATGCCGGGCACTCAGCCTGCCTCCGGGCGGGTCAGGAAGGCCAGCACGGCGCTCTCCCAGGCCGCCTTCTGCTCGATCATCGCCCAGTGCCCGCAGTCGGGCAGCACGTGCAGTTCGGCCTTGGGGATGGTCCGCATCGGCAGCAGCGCGCTCTCCAGAGGGGTGACCCGGTCGTCGCGGCCCCAGGTCAGCAGCGTGGGCGCGGCGACCTTGTGGAGCATGGCCCAGATCGGCTGGTCCGACCGGGACTGGGCGGCCTGCATCGCGGCCATGGCCTGCCGGCCGTAGATCCGGCGGGACGCCTCCAGGGTCGCCGGTTCGGTGGCGGTCGCCCAGCGCTCCTCGATCAGTTCGTCGGTGAGCAGGGCGGGGTCGTGGACCATCGAGCGCAGCCACTGGACGAGGTTGTCGCGGGTGGGGTTCTCGGCGAACTCCACCAGCAGGTTGAGCCCTTCGCTGGGGCCCGGGGAGAGGAGGTTGCGCCCCACCCCGCCGATGGTCACGATCCTGCGGAACAGGTCCTTGTGCGCGACCGCGAGCCCCACGGCGACGAACCCGCCCATCGAGTTGCCGACGACGTCGACGCGGTCGAGGCCGAGGCCTTCGAGGAAGCGCAGGACGGCCTTGGGGGCGGCCGCCATCGGGTTCTCGGCGGTCGGGTCGCTCACTCCGAAGCCGGGGAACTC
This sequence comes from Streptomyces sp. NPDC028289, assembly GCF_055565975.1. Lineage (NCBI taxonomy): Bacteria > Bacillati > Actinomycetota > Actinomycetes > Kitasatosporales > Streptomycetaceae > Streptomyces > Streptomyces sp. NPDC028289. The sequence continues at coordinate 522,422 of NZ_JBVHTI010000004.1, forward strand.
CAGCGCCAGGCAGCGGAAGTGCCGGGCGAACACCGGCAGGTTGCCCCGGTAGTTGCGCCAGCCGGTGACCCCGGGGCCCGACCCGTGCAGCATCAGCAGGGGCGGCCCTTCGCCGGCCTCGTGGTAGCGCAGGACGCCGTCGTCGGTGGGAAGTTCGCGCAGGGTGTCCTCGTAGTCGAGGGTGCTGGGTGTGCTCGGTGTCATGACGGTCACCGTGGCACCCGCGCGGCGGCCGTCGCCGTCCGTCTCCCGATCAGTGGGACGGTCCCGGCGGCGGTGCGGCCTGGCCTTCTACCGTCGCGGACGTACCGATACCGGGGGTCCGACGGGCCGCCTGGGACCTGACCAACGTGAGGGGAGGGCCTGATGGGTGTGCGCTCACTCGGGTACCTGCGTCTGGAGTCCAACGACCTCGACCGGTGGAAGGCGTTCGGCGCCGACTTCCTCGGCCTGATGCCCGTCGAGAGCGATTCCGGGTCGCTCGCCTTCCGGATGGACGACCATCCGTCCCGGATCGTTGTCTCGCCGGGTGCCCAGCCCGCGATGACGGCGCTGGGCTTCGAGGTCCTCGACGAGCGGGAGCTGGCGCGGCTGGCCGCGGACGTCGAGAAGGCCGGGATCAAGGTCACCGCCGGCACCGAGGCCGAGGCGGCGGAGCGGAAGGTGACCGGCTTCGTCAGGTTCAGCGACCCGGGCGGCAACCCGGTCGAGCTGTTCTACGGCCGGACCCTCGACCACCTGCCCGTGCAGACCCCGCTGGTGTCGGAGTTCGTCACCGGGGACATGGGCTTCGGGCACGCCATCGTCTCCGCCGAGGACGCGCGCGGCACGTTCGACTTCTACGTCGGCGTGCTCGGGTTCATCGAGCGGAACACGATGCGCTCGCCGGGCGGCACGACCTGGTTCATGGGCTGCAACCCGCGCCACCACACGCTGGGCGTCACGCCGATGCCGGGCCCGGGGCGGCTGCTGCACTTCATGGTCGAGGCGGCGACCCTGGACGACGTGGGGCGGGCCCTGGACCGGGCCGGCACGTACGAGGTGCCGATGATGCACTCGCTCGGCAAGCACACCAACGACCACATGGTGTCGTTCTACGTCTGGTCGCCGGAGAACTACGCCGTCGAGTTCGGCTGGAACGGCCTGAAGGTGCCCGAGCCGGTTCCCGTGTACGAGATCACGGACGGCGCGTTCTGGGGCCACCACTTCACACCGCCGCCGCAGCCGGCCGGCTGAACCTGCGGGTACGGGGGGAGCCCCACGGTCCTCGGACCGTGGGGCTCGGTGGCGTTCAGTGGACGGAGATCGCCCGTTCCGGGCAGGCCGTCGCCCCGTCCCGGGCGGCCTGTTCCAGGCTCTGAGGGACGTCTCCGTCCAGGGGCAGCGCATAGCCGTCGTCGTCCAGCCGGAAGAGTCCCGGTGCCGCGGCCGCGCACCGCGCATGGCCCGAGCACGACGACGAGTCGATGGTGACCTTCATTCAACCCACTCCGTTCTACGGCTTGTTGGTCGACCCCGCGTCGACGGTGAACTGCAGGCCCGTGACGTAACGCGCCTCGTCCGAGGCGAGGAACAGCACAGCGTTCGATATGTCCCGCGGTTCGACGTACGGGGCCAGCGGGTTCATCGCGACGAGTGCGAACAGCGGCTCCCGCGCCGCGAGTTCCTCGATCGGCACGCCGACGGTGATGCCCGTGCCGCTGACCCCGGTGGGGTGGACGGTGTTCACCCGGATGCGGTGCGGGGCGAGTTCGTTGGACAGGGCCTTCATCAGGCCCACCACGCCGTGCTTGCTCGCCACGTAGTGGGCGTACGGCACATGGCCGCGGATGCCGGCGGCGGAGCTGGTGATGACGATCGAGCCGCCCTCCCCCTGCTCGATCATCCAGGGGGCCGCGGCGCGCACCGTGTTCCAGGGGCCCTTGAGGTTGACGTCGACGGTGACGTCCCATGCCTCGTCGGACAGCTCCCACGCGGCCCCTATGCTCATCACTCCGGCGTTGGCGACGACGGTGTCGAGCCGCCCGAACTCCTCGCGCGTCGCGTCGACCGCGGCCCGCATCTCGGCGATCGAGCGGACGTCGGCCTGTACCGAGATGCACCGCCGGCCGGTCTCCCTGACCAGCTTGACGGTCTCCTCCAGCTCGTCCTTCGAGGCCAGCGAGTAGGGCAGTTCCGCGCTGATGTCGTGGCAGACATCGGAGACGACGATGTCCGCGCCCTCCTCGGCCAGCCGCACGGCATGCGAACGGCCCTGCCCGCGCGCACCTCCTGTGATGAGCGCGACCTTGCCCTCCATCCGCCCCGCGGCCACCTCACTTCTCCTTCGCGTGGTCGCTCAGATCCTCCGCCGCCTCGCGCAGGGCGCGCAGCCGGGTCTGGAGGAGTTCGCGTTCGGCCCCGTCGGGGGCACCCAGTTCGGCGAGGCGTACGTCCGTCTCCGCGATCTCTGCGAGGAGCCGGCCGTGCGCCTCCTCGCGGGTGAGCAGGTCCAGGTCGGTCCAGTCGGACCGCTCGGACTCGGGTCGCCGGCTCATGCGGGGAGGTTGTAGAGGCGGCGGGTGTTCAGCTCCACGATCTTGTGCACCTCGTCGTCGGGTACGTCGGCCAGGACCTCGGCCGCGTAGGCGCGGGACTTGGGCCAGTAGGAGTCGGAGTGCGGGTAGTCGCACTCCCAGGTGATCCTGTCGATGCCGACGTGGTGCCGTACCTCCACACCGAACCGGTCGTCGATGAAGCAGCCGTGGAAGTGCCGGCGGAACAGCTCCGAGGGCCGCACGCTCTGGTCGACGTTCTGGTAGAAGCGGTGCCGCTCCCAGGTGCCGTCGGCGCGCTCCAGGAGGTAGGGGATCCAGCCGATGCCGCCCTCGGAGAGGCCGATCTTGAGCCTGGGGTGCTTGTGCAGCACCGGGGAGAAGAGCAGGTCGGCGGTGGCGAACATGGCGTTGCAGCCGAACAGGGCGATGGTGACCGCGAAGGGGGCCTCCTCGGCGGTCTTCGGGGGCTTGCCCGAGGTGCCGAAGTGCAGGCACACGGGCAGATCGGTCTCCTCGGCCGCCGAGAACATGGGGTCCCAGTGGTCGGTGTGGAAGGAGGGCAGGCCGCGGGGGGCGGGGTTCTCGGGGAAGGAGATCGCCTTGGCGCCCTTGGCCGCGGTGCGGTGGATCTCGGCGACGCAGGCGTCGACGTCCCACATCGGCATGATGACCAGCGGGATGAGCCGGCCGGGTGCGGTGGCGCACCACTCGTCGAGGACGAAGTCGTTCCACGCCCGCACGCACAGCAGGGCCAGCTCGCGGTCCCGGCCGTCCAGGAAGACATGGCCGGAGAAGCCCGGGAAGGACGGGAAGCACAGGGCGCCCCACACGCCGTCCAGGTCCATGTCGCGGATCCTGGCCTTCGGGTCGTAGCAGCCCGGGATCATCTCGTCGTAGCGGGTGGGTTCGAGGCCGAACTCCTCGGGCCGCTTCCCGGCGACGGCGTTGAGGCCGATGTAGGGGTAGATCCGGTCCTCGTAGACCCAGACCTCGGCAGGGGCCCGCCCTTCGCCGCGCGGCTGCTCCACGATGCGCGGCCCGGCCTCCCGGTACCTCGCCGGCAGCCGGTCGGACCACAGGCGTGGGGGCTCGATCAGGTGGTCGTCGGTCGACAGCAACTTCATCCATGGCTGCAACGGCATCGTGTGCTCCCTCGGTCTCGGGGACTCTCTAGCACCGGGCACATTGTGTGTACTGAACCTGTCCCACTGGGCGGGAAAGACCAACCAAACCCTCGTGGAGATCGCAGATCATCCGGTATCGATCAGCTTCCGTAGCCAGTATTCAGGCTACTCTTTTATTCTACGGAAGGAGACCCCATGGGGAGAGTGCAGGACAAGGCCGTCTTCATCACCGGGGCCGCACGCGGCCAGGGCCGGGCTCAGGCGGTCCGGCTCGCCGCGGAGGGCGCCGACATCATCGCCGTGGACCTGTGCGAGGACATCGCCACCAACGGCTACCCGCTGGCCACCGAGGCGGACCTGGAGGAGACGGTCCGGCAGGTGGAGAAGCTGGGCCGCCGCATCGTCGCCCGCCGGGCCGACGTACGGGACCCGGCCGCGCTGAAGGCGGCGGTCGCCGAGGGGGTGTCCGAGCTGGGGCGGCTCGACGCGGTGGTGGCCCAGGCCGGGATCTGCCCGCTGGGGCCCGAGCAGACCGCGCAGGCCTTCCTGGACGCCGTCACCGTCGACTTCAACGGGGTGGTGCACGCGGTCGACGCGGCCCTGCCCCACCTGCCCGACGGCGCCTCGATCATCGCGACCGGATCCATCGCGGGGCTGATACCGGCGACCGTCGACAACCCTGCCAACGGGCCCGGCGGGCTGGGCTACTCCTTCGCCAAGCGCCAGGTGGCCGCGTTCGTGCACGACCTGGCGACGGTCCTGCTCTCCCGCCGGATCCGAGTCAACGCGGTGCACCCCACGAACGTGAACACCGACATGCTCAACAGCGACCTCATGTACCGGTCGTTCCGGCCCGACCTGGAGCACCCGACCCGCGAGGACGCGCTGCCCAGTTTCCCCGCGACGACCGGGTTCGGCATCCCCTTCGTCGAGCCGGAGAACATCGCCGACATGGTGCTGTTCCTGGTGTCGGACGAGTCGCAGTACGTCACCGGCATGCAGATGCGCGTCGACGCCGGCGGCTACGTCAAGCGGCGCCCGCAGCTGCCGGCGTTCTGACGGTCATTCCGTCATGTCGATGACCACCTTGCCGGTGGTGCGCCGCCCGGCCACGTCGGTCAGTGCGGACGCCACCTCGGCGAGGGGGTGGACGCGGGTGACGAGCGGGCGCATCCCGTCCCGGACCAGCCGGGCCAGAGCCCGGTCGCCCGCGGCCACCGCCTCCGGGGCGTACCGGCGCAGCATGCGGATCTCGAAGCCCCGTACGACCGCGTCTTTGAGCAGCACCAGGTTGAGCGGGATCCGCGGGATTCTCCCGTCGGCGTAGCCCACCGTGACGAACCGGCCGCCCCGGCGCAGCGCCCGCAGGGCGGCCTCCGCGTGGTCGCCGCCCACGGGGTCGACGACCAGGTGGGCGCCCTCGCCTCCGGTCAGTTCACGGACGCGGGTCTTCAGGTCCTCCCGGACGTAGTCGACGCCGCCCTCGGCGCCCAGCTTCCGGGCGACCGCGAGCCGCTCCGGGCCGGACGCCGCCGCCACGACGCGCATGCCGAGCCGGGTGGCGACGTCGACGGTCGCGGAGCCGACGCCGCCCGCGGCCCCGAGCACGGTCGCCCACTCCCCCGCCGTGCCCTGCCCGACGGTGGTCAGGGCGTGGTAGGCGGTCGCGTAGGTGACGTGGAACGCGGCGGCGTGGACCATGTCGAGGCCCTCGGGGACGGGGCGCAGGCCTGCCACCGGCACCACGACCTGCTCGGCGAAGGCGCCGGTGAGCACCGCTCCGGCCACCGGCGAGCCCACCGCGGGACCGGACACGCCTGGACCCAGCGCGGCGACCACTCCGGCGAACTCGCTGCCCGGGGTGAACGGCAGCGGCGCGGGCACCTGATAGCGGTTCGCCACCAGCAGCACGTCCGGGTAGTTGACCGCGGCCGCGTGCACCCGGACCAGGACCTCCCCGGGGCCGGGTGCGGGGTCGTCCAGTTCGACGACGGCGAGGCCGTCCGGAGGCCCGTAGTCCGTGCAGCGCGCGGCTCTCATCGAGTGCTCCCGGCGGCCGGCATCGCCGGGTCCCGGGGCAGTCCCAGGACCTGTTCGGCGATGGTGTTGCGCTGGATCTCGGCGGTGCCCGCGCCGATCGTCGAGGCCCGGGTGCGCAGGAAACCCCACACCCAGCGGCCGCGCTGGACGGCGTGCGGGTCGTGGCGCCCGAGGATCCCGTACGGCCCCAGCAGCTCCAGGGCGAACTCGTGCAGTTCCTGCTCGAAGGTCACGATGTACAGCCGTGCGGTCGAGGAGGCGGGGCCTGGCTCGCCCTTCGCCATGATGTCGGCGATGGTCCGCATCCCGGTGAGCCGCATGACCGTCACCCGGATCTCGAAGTCGGCGAGCCGGTCGCGCACCAGGGGGTCGGCGGTGGCCCCGCGTTCGTGGGCCAGCTCGATCAGCTCGTCGAGGACGCGCCGGTACAGGGCCGCCTGGTTCATCGCCCCGGCGGCGCGTTCGTGGCCGAGGCTGGTGCGCACCAGGGGCCAGCCGCCGTTCTCCGCGCCGATCCGGTCGGCGGCCGGGACCCGGACGTCGTCGAAGAAGATCTCGCAGAAGTGCGCGTCGCCGGTGAGGTCGCGCAGCGGGCGCACGGTCACGCCGGGGGCGTGGGCGTCGATGAGGAGGTAACTGATGCCGTCCTGGCGGGAGTCGGGGGGGCCGGTGCGGACGAGGGTGAAGAGGATGTCGGCGATGTCGGCCGAACTGTTCCACACCTTCTGGCCGTTGACGACGTACTCGGCCGCCGGGTCGTCGGGGCCGCCGCCCTCGCGACGGGCCGTGGTGCGCAGCGCGGGGAGGTCCGAGCCCGCCTCCGGTTCGGAGTACCCCTGCGCCCAGACCGTGTCGCCGCGCAGCATGGGGCGCAGGAACCGGTCCTTCTGCACGGGCGTGCCGTACCTGATGAGGGTGGGCGCGGCGATGCCGAGTCCGGTGCCCAGGGGGCCGGGGACCCGGGCGCGCGCGTACTCCTCCTGGTAGACGACCTGCCGGGCGAAGGGCAGGTCCATGCCGCCGTACGCGCGCGGCCAGCCCGGGCCCGCGTATCCGGCGTCGTACAGGGTGGCCAGCCACTGCTTCTGCCACGCCAGGCGTTCGGCCGGGTTCTTGGGGCGGCGCCCGGGGTGATGCTCCGTCAGGAAGGCGCGCAGGCGGGTGCGGAACTGCTCGTCGGTCCCGGTCCCGGTCTCGGCCGCGGTCATCGCGGGGCCATGCGGATCGCGCCGTCGAGGCGAACGGTCTGGCCGTTGAGGTAGGGGTTCTCCAGCATCTCGACGGCCAGGCGGGCGAAGTCGTCGGGGGCGCCGAGGCGTTTGGGGTGGGGCACGGAGGCGGCGAGGCCGTCGCGGATGTCCTCGCGGAGGCGGCCGAGCATGGGGGTGTCCATGATGCCGGGGGCGATGGTGTTCACCCGGATCTGCCAGCCGGCCAGGTCACGGGCGGCGACGAGGGTCATGCCGTGCACGCCGGCCTTGGCGGCGGTGTAGGAGGTCTGGCCGATCTGGCCGTCGAACGCGGCGACCGAGGCGGTCAGGACGACGGCCCCGCGGTCGCCGTCCACGGCCTCGTTGCCGGAGAGGCGGGCGGCGGCCAGGCGCAGCACGTTGTAGGTGCCGATCAGGTTGACCCGTACGACCTCGGCGAAGGTGGCGAGTTCGCCGGGGGTGCGCTCACGGTCGATGATCCGGGTACGGTCGCCGCCGCGCCCGGCGCAGTGTACGACGAAGCGCAGCGGGCCGAGTTCCTCCGCGGTGTCGAGGGCGGTGTTCACGGAGGCCTCGTCGGTGACGTCGGCCAGGACGAAGCGGGCGGCGTCGCCGAGGTCGGCGACCGCCTTGGCGCCCTGTTCCGCGGAGATGTCGGCGAGGACGGCCTTGCCGCCGCGGTCGATGATCCGGCGCGCGGTGGCGAGTCCGAGGCCGGAGGCGCCACCGGTGACCAGTGCCGTGGATCCGTCGATGTTCACTTGGGTCTCCTCTACAGGCCCAGGGACTTGCTGATGATGGTCTTCAGGACCTCGCTGGTGCCGCCGTAGATGCGCGTCACGCGGGCGTCGGCGTACAGCCGGGCGATCGGTGATTCGAGGATGTAGCCGTAGCCGCCGTGCAGTTGCAGGCAGCGGTCGACCACCCGGCCCTGTGTCTCGGTGCAGAACAGCTTGGTCCTGGCCGCGTCGGCCGGGCTCAGCTCGCCGGCGACGAGCGCGCTGATCGCCGCGTCCAGCAGGGTCCGGGCGGCCTCCGCCTCGGTGTCCAGGGCGGCGAGCTCGAACTTGGTGTTCTGGAACGAGGACAGTGTCTTGCCGAACATCCGGCGGTCACGGACGTAGGCGACGGTCAGGTCGATCGCGGCGCGCATCTGGGCGACGGCGCCGACGGCGATGGCCAGCCGTTCCTGGGCGAGGTTGCGGCCGAGGTGGGTGAAGGCGGCGCCTTCCTCGCCCAGCAGGTTGGCCGTGGGGACCCGGACGGCGTCGAAGGCCAGCTCCACGGTGTCCTGGACGGTGAGGCCGATCTTCTCCAGCCTGCGTCCCACGGTGAACCCGGGCATGCCCTTCTCCACGACGAGCAGGGAGAGTCCGGCGCGCCGGTCGTCCGGATCGGCGGCGGTGCGGGCCACGACGATCACCAGGTCGGCGTGGTGGCCGCCGGTGATGAAGGTCTTGGCGCCGTCGAGCACCCAGTGGTCACCGTCGCGGACCGCCCTCGTCGCGATGCCGGCCAGGTCGGACCCCGCGCCCGGTTCGCTCATCGCGATCGCGCTGTACAGGTCGCCCGAGGCGAGGCCCGGCAGCCAGCGGGCCCGCTGTCCGGCGTCGGCGAGTCCGGTGAAGTACGGGACGACGACGTCGAGATGGGTCCGCAGGCCGCCGAGGGTGACGCCCGCGCGGGCGCACTCCTCCTGGATGACGACGTTGAAGCGGTAGTCGTCCTGGCCCCCGCCGCCGTACTCCTCGGGGATCGCGGTGCCGAGGATGCCCAGCTTGCCCATCGAGGTGAACAGGTCACGGGGGACGAGACCGGCGCGCCGCCAGTCCTCGTACACCGGCAGCACCTCGCGGGCGATGAAGTCCCGGACCAGCAGGCGGAAGTCCTGGTGGTCCTGTTCGAACAGGGTCCGGCGCATCGGGTCTCCTTCGACTCTCGACCCTATTCAGTATACGCAATTAGCAACCACCGGGACAGGAGAAAGCCCTGTACGACAGAAAGCCGCACGGGGCATGGGTAATAAGTGTCAGTAAATCAGTGCCACCAGGGGATGAGGGCGTCCAGGTGGCGGCGCATCCGGTGGCGGGCCACCCCGGCGTCGCCCTGCACGATCGCGTCGAGGATGCGCTGGTGGACGTGCTGGACCTCGCCGGCCGCCGTGTCGCCGGGCAGCGGCCGGTCGTGCCCCGAGGCGTGCCTGCGGAACAGCTCGGTGATGATGGCGAGGAACAGCGACAGCACCGGATTGTCGGCCAGGGCCGCCAGTTCGGCGTGGAACAGGTCGGCCTTGCGGGAGTCGTCGGCCGGGCCCTCGACGGTCCAGCGAACGGCCCTGCCCAGGCGCTCGGCGACCTCCGGGTCGCCCCCGGCGTGCCGGGCGGTGACCCTGGCGACGATGCCGAGTTCGACGGCGTTGCGGACGATCCGCAGGTCGTCGGCGGTGACGCCCTGGTATTCGAGGAAGAGTGCCATCGTGTCGATGCTGGCCTGCGGCTCGGGCTCGGTGACGACCAGGCCGCCGCCGGGACCGCGCCGCATCCGGGCGACCGAGTGGTACTCCAGGAGCCTTACGGCCTCGCGCAGGACGGCCCGGCTGATCTCGTAGCGGGCCAGCAGATCCGACTCCGAACCGAGGACCATGCCGATCTGCCAGCCGCGCGCGGCGATGTCGTCGTGGATCCGGGAGGCCACCACCTCGGCGAGCTTGGCGCGCGGGCCCTCGACCAGCTCGGGCTCGACCACGCTCCCCGAGATCCGCGCGCCGCGGCGCACCCGGTGCTTCTCGATCCAGGCGGCCACCGACTCCAGATGCGCCGTCAGCTCGGTCTGCGCGCGGGCCCCGTCGTCGGCGACGACGGCGTCGACCACGGCACGGTGCTCGCGGTGCGAGGTCTCCTTCGCCGCGTGCAGCTCCGCCTTGGAGATCCGGCGCGAGGTGTGGGCGTAGCGGGCGGTGAGGCGGGTGAGGACGTCGATGAACAGGTGCAGCACCGGGTTGCCGGACAACTGGCCCAGTACCGGGTGCAGGGGGTCCTGCGAGTGGACCGACGGGTCGTCCCAGTGGTCGCGTTCGGAGTCGAGGGTGGCGCGGAGGGTGGTGATGCCCTCTTCGGTGATGCGGTCGGCGGCGAGGCCGGCGGCGATCGGTTCGAGCAACTGGCGGGCCTGGAGGAGGTCGGTGACGCTGGTGCCGACGTACTCCAGGTAGATCACCATGGCCCGGGTCGCCGGGCCCGCGTCAGGAGCGCAGACGATCAGGCCGCCGCCGGGGCCGCGCCGCATCCGGGCGACCTGGTGGTGCTCGACCAGGCGCACCGCCTCGCGCAGCACCGCCCGGCTCACCCCGAGCTGCTCCCGCAGGTCCACCTCGGAGCCCAGCGACTCGCCGACGGGCCAGCCCCGGCGGATCACGGTCGCCTCGATGCGCTGCGCGGTCTGCGCGGCCAGCTTGCCGACCGGGGCGTCGGTCTCGCCGTCGGCGGGCTCGCGGTCGACGGCAGTCGCCATGGGCCAACTCCTCTGCGGAAACATTGCGGATCCCCAGTCTATTCAGCACCGGGACAGGAACCCCCGGACCGGACATCCGACGCCGAGATCGGGGCACTGATTTCGGCATCGACCCTTGGCAACCAGGCCAGAGCCATGGTTAGAGTACCCTCATTTCGAGATCGCTTGCATGAGGACCGAGGAGTCGGCGGCGATGCGACTGGAACCCACACCCGAGCTGGAGGCCCTCCGCGGCAAGGTGCGCGCCTTCGTGGCCGAGCACGCGCCGGGCGTCAAGGCACACACCGGGGTACGCGCACCCGAGCCGGAACTGATGCCGGCGATCCGGGCCTGGACCGCCAAGCTGTACGAGGCGGGCCTGCTCGGCATCGACTGGCCCGCCGAGTACGGCGGCCGGCCCGACGCGCACCCCCTGGAACCGTCCGTCGTCGCGGAGGAGATCGCCCGCGCCCGCACCTGGGCGCCGGTCGGCGCGGCCTCGCTGGCCTCGGCGGCCCTCATCGAGTTCGGCACCGACGTACAGCGGGCGCGGTTCCTGCCCCGCATCCGCTCCTGCGACGACGTCTGGTGCCAGCTGTTCAGCGAGCCCGAGGCGGGCAGCGACCTGGCGTCCCTGCGCACCCGGGCCCGCCACGAGGGCGAGGGCGCCGACGCGGTCTTCGTCGTCGACGGCCAGAAGGTGTGGACGACCAACGGACAGTACGCGGACATGGGTTACCTGCTGGCGCGCACCGATGCCGACGCTCCGAAGCACCGGGGCATCACGGCCTTCGCGCTGGACATGCGCAGCCCGGGGGTCGAGGTGCGGCCGCTGCGCGAGATCACCGGAACCGCCGACTTCAACGAGGTCTTCCTGGACGGGGTACGGATCCCGGCGGCGAACGTGATCGGCGGGGTGAACGACGGCTGGCGGGTGGCGATGAGCAGCCTCGGGCGGGAGCGCTCGGGGGTGGCCGCGCGCGGGGTCGAGCTGTTCGCCGTGCTGGACGACCTGGTGCGGCTCGCGAAGGAGGTGCCGGCCGGCGGCCGGCCCGCGCTCGACGACGCCGCCACCCGCCAGGAGATCGGCGAACTGGCGGCACGGGTACAGGTGAACGCCGCACTGATCGCCCTCGCGCAGTCGCGGATGCTGCACGGCACGGAGCGGCCCACGGACGCCCTGCTCGGCAAGATCTTCTTCAGCGAGCTCAACCACGACCTGGCCGACTTCGGCCTGCGCCTCCAGGGCACCGACGGCCTGCTCACCGGGGACGATCCGGCGGCGGTCGCGGCGGGCTGGTGGCAGGACGCCCACCTGTACTCACGCGCGTACACGATCGCGGGCGGCGCGAACGAGGTGCTGCGGACGCAGATCGCCGAGCGGGGTCTCGGGATGCCCCGGGAACCCCGCTGACCTGGCCCTGCACACGGCGACCCGACCGAGACCCCACCAATTGGACCGCACGGTCGATATTGCGCCTCAATGCATGCCGCAATATTGATTGTACCGCTCGGTCCACGTAAGGTGCCCTCAATTGCGACGCCGAGAGAACGAGGGAACCATGAGCGAGAGCATCGCCGGGACCGATGCCGCCACGGAGCTGCCGGAGTTTCCGACGCCTCGATCGAGCCAGTGCCCGTTCGCGCCCCCTCCGGGCCTGCTCGCGCTGCACGAGACCGACAAGGACGTCGTACGCGTCCGGACCTGGGACGGCACCACCCCGTGGCTCGTCACCTCGCACGCCGCGCAGCGCGAGCTGATGACCGACCCGCGGCTCAGCGCGAACATCGGTGCCCCCGGCTACCCGCACACGACCGAGGCCATGAAGGCCCACGCGGCCGAGATCCAGCCGTCGATCAACAACACCGACGGTGCCGAGCACACCCGCTGGCGCCGGATGCTGACCAATTCGTTCACCCGGCACCGGATGGAGAAACTCCGCCCGGAGATCCAGCAGATCACCGACGACCTCATCGACAGGATGCTGGCCGGGCCCAACCCGGTCGATCTCAACGAGGCCCTGTCCCTGCCCCTGCCGTCGCTCATGATCTGCGCGCTCCTCGGCGTTCCGTACGAGGACCACGACTTCTTCCAGGAGCACGCCGGGGTCACCAACGCCCGCTTCAAGACCCCCGAGGAGGCGGCCCAGTCCATCGTGGAGGTGCGCCGCTACATCGCCGGGCTCATCGAGGCGAAGATGGACAACCCCGGTGAGGATGTCCTCTCCGACCTCGGCACGCGGGTCAAGGAGGGCGTGCTCTCCATGGCGGAGGCCGCCCCGCTCGGGCACATCCTGCTCGTCGCCGGCCATGACACCAGTGCCAACATGATCACCCTGGGCACGGCGCTGCTGCTGCAGCACCCCGACCAGCTCGCGGCGCTGCGGGAGAACCAGGACGACCCGAAGTACGTGACCAAGGCCGTCGAGGAACTCCTGCGCTATCTGACCATCCCGCACCTGCTGGCGCGGCGGGCGGTGCTGGACGACATCGAGATCGCCGGGGAGACCATCCGCGCCGGCGAGGGTGTCATCGCCTCGCTGCCGGCGGCCAACTGGGACCCCGAGGCGTTCCCGGAGCCCGGCAATCTCGACCTGACCCGTGCCGCGGCGCACCACCACGCGTTCGGCTGGGGTCCGCACCAGTGCGTCGGCCAGCAGCTGGCCCGCATCGAGCTGCACGTCGTGTTCAGCACGCTGTTCCGCCGCATCCCGACCCTGCGGCTCGCGGTCGACGTCTCGGAGCTGAGGTTCAAGGAGGACTCCCAGGCGTACGGCATCTACGACCTGCCCGTCACCTGGTGACCGGCGCCCCCCGGAAGGAGACAGCCCCATGGCCACGATGAAATCCGTCCGGACCGGCGCGAAGAACAAGGTCGAGGTCGTATCGGCCGAGCGTCCGGTGCCTGGCCCGAAGGACGTGGTGGTCAGGATCCGCGCCTGCGGCATCTGCGGCACCGACACCTTCTTCGTCCAGGCGGGCGGCACGCCGTACAACGCCGACGGCTCGGTGGTGCCGCTGCTGCTCGGACACGAGCCGGCCGGCGAGATCGCGGAGGTGGGCTCCGAGGTCACGGACCTCAAAATCGGCGACCGGGTGGTGGTGAACCCGCAGGGCGTGCCCTCGGGGATCATCGGATGCGGTGGCACGCACGGCGGGATGAGCGAGTACCTGCTGCTGGAGGACGCGGAGATCGGCAGGACCCTCGCGGTCTTCCCCGACACCATGCCCTTCGACGTCGCCGCGCTCAACGAACCGATGGCGGTCGCCCGGCACTGCGTCAACCGGTCCGGAGCGGCGCCCACCGACAAGGTCATGGTCTTCGGTGCCGGGCCCATCGGGCTGGGCGTCACCATCTGGCTGAAGCTGCGCGGGGTCGGGCACGTCGTCGTCGCCGACGTCATCCCCGAGCGGCTGCAGACCGCACTGGCCGTCGGTGCCGACGCCGTGATCGACTCCGCGACCGAGGACGTCACCGCGCGGCTGACCGAACTGCACGGCGAGGCGGCCAACGCCCTCGGCCAGCCGCGCGCGGGCACCGACATCTACATCGACGCCGCCGGTGTCGCCGCCGTCTTCAACACCACGGTCGACGCCGCCCAATGGGGCGCCAAACTGGTGATGGTCGCCGTGCAGAAGCCTTCCGAGATCGACCTCGGCGGGATGCTGCGCAGCGAGCTCACCCTCATCGCCTCGCAGGGATATCCGACCGAGATCTTCGAGGTGACGGCGGAACTCGCGGAGCACCAGGAGCGGTTCGCCAGACTGATCAGCCACCGGGTGCCGTTCGCCGAGGTGAACCGGGCCTTCGAGCTGGCGCTGACTCCCGGCGCCGCCGAGAAGGTCGTCGTCACCTACGACGACGAGGCGTGAGCGGCTGAGGAAGGCGGAGCCCTGCTCCGCCTTCCTCAGCCGCGTCGCCCGGTGGTCGTCACAGGAGCTCGACGATCGTCGCGTTGGCCGTGCCGCCGCCCTCGCACATGGTCTGGAGGCCGTAGCGGAGGTTCTCGCGGCGCATCCGGGCCAGCAGCCGGGTCATCAGGATGGCACCGGAGCCGCCGAGCGGGTGGCCGACGGCGATCGCCCCGCCGAGCGGGTTGAGCCGCTCCGGGTCGGCGCCGGTCTCGGCGAGCCACGCCAACGGCACCGGTGCGAAGGCCTCGTTGACCTCGTAGGCGCCGATCTCGTCGAGGGACAGCCCGGAGCGGCGCAGCACCTTCTCGGTCGCGGGGATCGGGCCGAGGAGCATGGTGATCGGGTCGGCGCCGCTGACCGCTCCGGTGTGGTAGCGGGCGACCGGGGTGAGGCCGAGGTCACGGGCCCGCTCGGGGGTGGTGATGAGCAGGGCCGCCGCGCCGTCGGAGATCTGGGAGGCGTTCCCGGCGTGGATCACGCCGTCCTCCTTGAACGAAGGCTTGAGCCGGGCCAGCGTCTCGGGTGACGTGCCCCGCCGCAGACCCTCGTCCGCGGCGAACTTGGTTCCGTCGACGTCGATCGGCACGAGGTGGTCGTCGAAGACGCCCGCGTCGATCGCCGCGGCGGCCTTCGCGTGCGACTCGGAGGCGAACTCGTCGAGGCGGGTACGGGTGAACCCGTACCGTTCGGCGATCAGTTCGGCGCCGACGCCCTGACTGAACTCGACACCGCCGTAGCGGGCGATGGCGGCGGGACCGTACGGCTGCCCGGTCGTCCGGTGCGAGCCCAGCGGCACCCTGCTCATGGTCTCGACGCCGCCCGCGACCACCAGGTCGTACTGGCCGGCCATGACGGCGTGCGCGGCCTGGTCGACGGCCTGCTGGCTGGAGCCGCAGGCCCGGTTGACGGTGACGGCCGGGACGTGTTCGGGCCACCCCGCGGCGAGCACCGCGAACCGGCCGACGTTGCTGGACTGGTCGCCGATCTGGGTGACACAGCCCCAGACCACGTCGTCCACGGTGCCCGGGTCGATGCCGGTGCGCTGCACCAGCGCCTTGAGCACCTCGGCCGACAGGTCCGCCGCGTGCACCGACGCCAGCGAGCCGTTGCGCTTGCCGATCGGGGTGCGTACGGCGTCGACGATGACGGCGTCTCGCATGACAACTCCTAGGTCAGGTCATTCGGGGTACGGCACGCCCCAGTCGCGGAACACGGCGCGGCTGTCGGCGCCGGCGGCCGGTGCCGTGCGGCCGGGTCGTGCCGGGGTCGCCGAGAAGCGGGGGGCCGCGGCGGGCTGGAGGACTCCGTCGCGGGTGAACAGGCTTGCGCGGGCCGCCAGATGAGGGTGTGCCGCCGCCTCGGTCAGGCTCAGGACGGGCGCCACGCAGGCGTCGGTGCCTTCGAACAGGGCCGCCCACTCGTCCCGGGTGCGCTCCGCGAAGCGGTTCGCCAGCAGCTCCCGCAGGTCGGGCCAGGCCGAGCGGTCGTGCTGCCGGTCCGGGTCCACGCCGAGGTCGAGCAGTTCGACCAGACTGCGGTAGAACTTGCGTTCCAGCGCGCCGACGGCCACATGGCGGCCGTCCTTCGTCTCGTACACGGCGTAGAAGGGCCAGCCGCCGTCGAACCGGTTGACGCCCCGCTCGTCGCGCCACTCGTCGCGTGCCAGCTTGGCGAAGGTGCTGGCGAGCAGGTGGGCGGTGCCGTCGACGATCGCCGCGTCGACGACCTGGCCCGCGCCGGTGCGCCCTACGGCGTGCAGCGCGGCCAGTACCCCGATCACGAGGTAGCAGCCGCCGCCCCCGAAGTCGCCGACGAGGTTCAGCGGGATCCGCGGCGGGCCGCCCGCCTCGCCGATGGCGCCGAGCGCGCCGGTGAGCGCGATGTAGGTGATGTCGTGTCCGGCCGCGGCGGCCAGGGGTCCGTCCTGGCCCCAGCCGGTCATCCGGCCGTAGACCAGGCGGGGGTTGCGGGCCAGGCAGTCGTGCGGTCCGATGCCCAGCCGTTCGGTGACGCCGGGCCGGAACCCCTCGATCAGCACGTCGGCGCGCGACACGAGTTGCAGCAGTGCCTCGGCCGCGGCGGGTCGCTTCAGGTCCAGTACGACCGACCGCTTGCCCCGGTCGAGCACGGCCGCCGGCCCGCCCGCGTCCGGCTCGGACTCCCGCCCAGGCCGGTCGACCCGGACGACCTCCGCGCCCAGATCGGCGAGGAGCATGCCGGCGAAGGGTCCCGGTCCGATACCGCCGAGTTCGAGAACCCGGCAGCCGGCGAGCGGCCCGGCCACACCGGCCGGCGTCCCGTCGCGGCCGGTGGTCCCGGCTCCGGACGTCATCGTCAGCGGCCCTTCCAGGCCGGTGCCCGCTTCTCCGCGAACGCCGCCGCCCCTTCCCGGGCGTCCTCGGACCGGAACACCGGCTCGGCGATGTCGAACTGCCTGCCCCACGCCTCGTCCAGGGTCCAGTCAGCTGTGGAGCGGGCGATCTGCTTCGTCGCGGCGACCGCGAGCGGGCCGTTCGCCGCAATGGTCGCCGCGAGTTCGAGGGCACCCTCCAGCGCGCCGCCCTCCTCCGTGAGCCGGTTGACCAGACCGTACGTTGCCGCCCGCGCGGCGTCGATCGGCCGGCCGGTCAGGAGCAGCTCGAGGGCGATGGCGTACGGGATGCGGCGCGGCAGGTGGAGTGCGGCGCCCGCGCGGGCGACCAGCGAGCGGGTCACCTCGGGCACGCCGAGCCGGGCCGTGCGGGCGGCGACGACGAGATCGCAGGCCAGCAGGAGTTCGAAGCCGCCCGCCAGGGCCCAGCCCTCCACGGCGGCGACCAGCGGCTTGCGCGGCGGGGTCATGCTGATCCCGCACAGGCCGCGGCCCTCGATCGCCGGGGTCTCCCCGCGCAGCCACGCCTTGAGGTCCATGCCCGCCGAGAACGTGCCGCCCGCTCCGGTGAGCACGCCGACCCGCAGCTCGTCCGACTCGTCCAGCTCGTCGACCGCGGCCGCCACTCCTTCGGCCACCGCGGCGTCCAGGGCGTTCTTCACCGCCGGGCGGTTGATCGTGACGAGCTGCACCGCGCCGCGGCGCTCCACCAGTACCTCGTCGGACACGCCTACCTCCTCGAATGCTCGCCGGTCACGGCGAATCGGGCCAGTTCATGGGCGACCATGCCGTCCAGGTCCGCCGCGGGCGGCGCGGGGAGTTCGACGGGCCGGTCGCGGGTGGGCAGCAGGACGACGGCCGTACCGGGGGTCGTGACCTCGCCCCGCTGGTTCTCGCAGCGCACCTCGACGTCGACCTCGGCGCGCCCGTCCGCCAGGCGTTTGCCGACGACCGTGCCGCGCACCCAGGTGGTGTCGCCGCGGTAGTTGAACCTGCGGTGCTCGCAGCGGAGTCTCCACAGCCAGCCGTCGTCGCCGATCCAGTCGGTGAGCAGGTGGCACAGCCAGGTCTCGCGCATGCCGCCGTAGTCGTAGGGGGCCGGCAGGCCCAGTTCCCGGGCCCGCTCGGGCTCCCAGTGCAGCCGCTGCACGGTGTCGGGGATGTTCAGCGAGTTGGGCGGGTAGAGGCCGGGCGCCTTGCGCCGGACCTTCGCGGCGATCCCGAACGCGCCGGGCGGGGTGAGCTGCATGCCCCAGCCCAGGTGCCAGACGACCACGTCGGTGGTGGTCAGCGGCCCCTTCACGCGGGGCTGGAGCTCCTCTCCGATCTCGACGTCCTCCCAGTACCGGGGCTCGGCGCCGCGCCGGGTCTCGGCCGCGTAGGCGGTGTCGATCGCGGCCAGTTCCTCGTCGGTGTAAGGCTGTTGGACGAGTCGTTCCTTGGCCCGCTGCTTCGAGGTGTGGCGCTCCGCGTTGATCCAGGTGCCCCGGCGCAGGGCGTGCATCTCACCGCGCCCGTTGGCGTAGAGGTAGTCGTTGACGACGTGGGCCGTGCGGCCGCCGAAGCGGCTGGGCTTGAGGTCGACGCCCACCTGGGTCTGCAGCACCCGGCAGCGGTCGCCCCGTCGCAGCGGGCGCCACCACTCGAACTCCATCACCGCCTGGTAGGAGCCGAGTCCGGCGAAGGGGTCGCCCTTGAGGAGCGCCTTGGTCCCGGGGTCGGGCGGCGGGGCGGCGTCCTCGCCCATCGTGTAGAGGAAGGTGGGCGGTGCGAGCAGGGTGCCCCAGCGGGTGCCGGCCGCGTACGCGGGGTCGCAGTACAGGGGGTTGTCGTCGCCGTAGCCGTAGGCGAAGTGGCGGACGGCGTCCCAGGTCACCTCGTAGTTGTGCGGGGGGTTGCGCTGGGGCCGGGGGACGCCGAGGCGGCGCCTGGAGCGTTCGACGGCCTCGTCGGTCAGCACGCCGAACCGCTCCTCGGTGTCCGTCATCGCTGTTCCTCCTTCGGTCCCAGCCGGTCCCGGACCAGGCCCAGCAGCTCCACCCGGCTGACCTTGCCCGAGGGGGTCCGGGGCAGTTCGGCGAGGACGAGGATGTGTGCGGGCACCTCGTAGGGGGTGAGCCGGCCGCGGCAGAGGGCGGCGAGTTCGGCGGGGTCCGGTGCGGGCCGGTCCGGTTCGGCCTCGACCGCCGCGACCGGTACCTCGCCGAGCCGCACGTCCGGCAGTCCGGCCACGGCCGCCTCCCGTACGGCCGGGTGCGACTCCAGGACGCGGCGGACCGTGTCCGGCTGCACCTTGAAGCCGCCGCGGACGATCGCGTCGTCGGCGCGTCCCTCGATCCAGACGAACCGGTCGGCGTCGATCCGGGCGAGGTCGCTGGTACGCGCCCACACCCGGCCGCCGTGGGTGCTCTGTTCGGTCCTGACCTCCAGCCGGCCCGTCCGGCCGACGGGCAGTTCCGCGCCGTCCTCGCCGGTCACCCGCAGCTCGACGCCGTCGAAGGCGCGCCCGGCGCTGCCCGCCTTCTGCCGCCACCACCGCTCGTGCAGCGGCAGCGTCCAGCCCGCGACGGCTCCGGCGAACTCGGTCGCCCCGTAGGTCATCAGGACGGGCACGTCGTACGCGCGGAAGAACGCGTCGGCGAGTTCGGCCGGGCAGGGCGCGGTGCCGGAGGTGACGACCTGAAGGCTCGCCAGCCGTTCCTTCGGCACCTCGGCGTCGAGCACCGCGCGGATCGCGGCCGGCACCAGGCTCGCCGCGCGTAGCCCGTGCCGTTCCACGGCGCTCGTCCACGGTTCGACGGCGAACTTGGGCATCAGCAGCATGCGACGTCCGGTCGCGAGGCAGGCGAGCGCCCGCCACAGCCCTCCGATGTGCACGAGCGGGCTGGACACGAGCGAGGCCGACGTCGACAGCAGACGCTCCGCTTTCGGCGTCTGCCCGCCGGAGACGAGGGCCTGGTCGAACTGGCCGATGCGCAGGTGGACGCGTTTCGGGGGGCCGGTGGTGCCGGAGGTGAGCATCTCCACGGCGACGCCGGGGTTGGCCGGGGCGTCGGCGGGGGCGGTGCCGCCGGCCGGCTTCACCGTGCCGTCCGGACCCAGTTCCAGCGCGGCGCCGTGGGCGGTCACCGCTTCCAACACGCCTGCGCGGGCCAGTGGTTCGGCGCCGGCGACGACGACGGGCAGCACGCAGCGGTCGACGTCGGCCGCGAGCCGCTCGGCCGGCTGCAACGGGCTCAGCATGACCAGGCAGCGCCCGGAGGCGATCACCGCGGCGACCACGGCGACGTGCTCGGGCCGGTTCTCCAGTACGACGCCGACCCGGCCGCCGGGCGGCAGGCCCGCCTCGTCCAGCAGCGCCACGACAGCGCTCGCGGTCCTGCGGACCTGTCGCCAGGTCCACCACTCGCCGTCGTACTCGATCGCCTCGGCCTCGGCGGCGGCTTCGCCGAGCAGCCGGGACAGACGGTCACGGATTCCCACGTGCTCGGCCTTTCGTCGCCTCGGGCGCGGAGATCCCCACCAGCCCGGCCAGCCGTCGGCGGTGCGTCGCCGGGCTGCCGAGGAGCTGCTCGGAGGACTTCGCGCGTTTCAGATGGAGGTGCGCGTCGTGCTCCCAGGTGTAGCCGATGCCTCCGTGGATCTGGATGTTCTCCTTGGCCGCGTGGGTGTAGGCGTCCGCGCAGCAGACGGCGGCGACCGCGGCGGCCGTGGACAGCGGCGACTCGCTCGACTCCCCCGGCCGCGGCAGGGCCGCCGCCGCGGACAGCGCGTGGTAGGCCGCCGAGCGTGCCGCCTCCACCTTCAGGAGCATGTCGGCGCACTTGTGCTTGACCGCCTGGAAGGAGCCGATGGGCCGGCCGAACTGCACCCGGACCTTGGCGTACGCCACGGCCGCGTCGAGACACGCCTGCGCGCCGCCGGCCTGCTCGGCGGCCAGTGCCACCACCGCGAGGTCGGTCACCCGGCGCAGGTACGCTGCGGCGTCCGCGGCCGCCGGGCCCACCGGCAGCGCCGGGGCGCCGTCGAGGTCGATCCGCGCCAGGCGCCGGGTCGGGTCGAGCGTCTCCAGCCGGGTGCGGGTCACTCCGGGGGCCGTACCCTCCACGGCGAACAGCCGGGGGCCGGCGGCCGAGCGGGCGACGGTCAGGACGAGGTCGGCGCTGTGGCCGTCGACGACGAACATCTTCGTGCCCGACACCCGGTCGCCAGGACCGCGCCCGTCGGGTACGGCCTCGGCCCTCACGTCCTCGACGTGCCACGAGCCGTTCTCATCGGCCAGTGCCAGCGTGCCGGTCAGCGAGCCGTCGACGATACCCGGCAGCCAGCGTGCCTTGGCCGTCTCGTCGCCGGAGACCGCGAGGGCCTGGCCTGCCAGGGCCACGGTCGCGAAGTACGGGGAGGGCAGCAGGGCCCGGCCCAGTTCCTCCAGGACGAGGCCCAACTCGACGGGGCCGCCACCGAAGCCGCCGTACTCCTCGGGCAACGCCAGCCCGAGCAGGCCGAGTTCGCCGGCCATCCGCCGCCAGAGCACCGGGTCGTGTCCGTCCGCGGACTCCATCGAGCGGCGCACGGCCTCGCTCGGCGCCTTGTCCGCCAGGAAGCGGCGCAGCGTCGCGCGGAGTTGCTCGTGCTCCTCGGTGAAGGTGGCTGACACGTCCTTCCCGTCCTCGGCCGCCGCTGCGGCCGGAGCCACAGCGGTCACGTCGGCCGTCGTGTCGGCGGTCACGTCGGCCGTCACCGGGGCGTCTTCGACCGCAGATAGGCGGCGAAGTCGGGAATCCGGGTGCGGTCCACGATCTCGATGCGGATGCCGGAGGGGGCCAGGTGGTAGGCGAAGACGGACGGTTCGCCGTCGACGACCGCGCAGGCCTCCAGGGCGAAGCCCGCCGCCGCCAGCCGTTTCGACGTCGTCGCCAGGTCGTCGCAGAAGTAGCCGAGATGGTGGGTGGCGATGTGTGCGGCGGCCGTCCACGGGGTGCCGGGGATCGCCTGGACGAGCTCGATGTGCGGAGCGTCCAGGGAGTAGGTGTAGCGGAGGTTCAGCAACCGGTCGCCGTCCGACAGCCGCACCGGCAGCTCCGCCGACATGGTCTCGGTCCACCGGTACCCGGCGGCCTCCGTCATCCGGGCCTTCCAGGCGTCCACGTCGTCGACGACGATCCCGGTGTGGTACAGGTCCGCCGCGTGCAGGGGATGTGTCATGGCCGGCGCCTCACCACTCCAGCCGCAGCGACTTGATGCCGTACATGTTGCCGTGCTGCCACAGCTCCTGGCCGGGGGCGACCCGGTAGTCGCGGATGCGCCGGTGCCACTCCTCGACCGCCACGTTGAGTTCGAGGCGGGCGAGGTGCGAGCCCAGGCAGCGGTGCGGGCCGGAGCCGAACGCGATGTGGTTGGTGGCCCTGCGGTGCAGGTCCACCTCCAGCGGGTTCTCGTACCGCTCGGGGTCGCGGTTGGTGACCGCGAGCGGGAGCATCACCATCTCGCCCGCCCTGACCGGGCAGCCGCCGATCTCGACGTCCTGGGTCGCCTTGCGCGCCGGGACGACGAAGGAGTAGACGCGCAGGATCTCCTCGACTCCGGTCGGGATCAGCGAGGGATCGGCGAGGATCGCGGCGCGCTGCTCCGGGTGCGTGGCGAAGTGGTACAGCGCCCAGCCGATCGAGATGGGCACGGTGTCGAAGCCGGCCTGGAACATCAGGACGCAGAAGGCGTGCATGTCCCGGTCGTCGATCGGTTCGCCGTCGATGGTCCAGGTCATGGCGTGCGAGAGCAGGTCGTCAAGGGGCGTTCTGCGGCGCAGCGCGATCTGCTCCTCGAAGTACGCCGACACCTCCCGCATGGCGGTCAGCTGCCGGGCGCCGCCCGGGTCCTCGGCGTGCGAGAGGTGCAGCAGTTCGCGGGTCCAGGCGAGGAAGGTGGGCAGGTCGTCCTCCGGCAGGCCCATCATGCGCATGAAGATCAGGGTCGGGAAGCGGCGCGCGAACTCGTCGAGCACGTCGGCGCCGTCGCGGTCCCTGAGCGCGTCGATCAGCTCCGCCGCGGTCCGGCGGACCTCCGGTTCTCGGGCGGCCACGGCGCCCGGGGAGAAGTAGCGGCCGAGCAGGCGCCGCCACACGCTGTGCGTGGGCGGATCCAGCATCTCGGGTATCCACAGGAACTTCGGGTCCGGTTCCAGCGCCGTCACCGACTTGCTGGAGAAGGTCCGCCAGTCCTGGAGCGCCTGCTGCACGGCCGGCCCGTCGGTGACGACCCAGAAGCCGCGCGCGACGGTGCTGCGGAACCCGTCGTGGGTGCCGGCCATCTCGTCCCAGCGCTCCTGGTGGCTGAGGACCGGCCCGCCGAGCCGGTTGTCGAAGTGGTAGGCGGGCGTGCCCTCGTACGTTCCCTCGGACTCGTCGAGTTTCGTCCGCATCACGGCTCCTTTCGTCGTACGTCCGGTCACGTCTCGTCGTCCGGTCACGTCTCGTCGCCTCGCCGTCTCGCCGTCTCGCCGTACGTCCGTCAGGTCGCCGCGCCGTCGATCTTGAGCGCGATCAGCTCGTCGTCACTGAAGCCGAGCGAGCGCAGTACCTCGTCCGTGTGTTCCGCGAACTGCGGTGCCCGGGTGAGGGTGGCCGGGGTCTCGTCGAACTGCACGGGGCTGGCGACCAGTTCGCGGTCGACGCCGTCGGCGTCCACGACGGGGGCGATGAGGCCGTTGGCCCGCAGGGCCGGATCCTGGCCCACCTCCCAGGCGTTCTGCACGGCCGACCACTGCCCCTCGCCCCGGGAGAGGATCTCCACCCACTCCGGGTAGGGGCGGGAGGCGATGAGACCGGCGACGATCTCGGCGGCCTCGGCCGCGTTCGCCATCAGCTTCTCGGTGCTGTCGAACCGCTCGTCGCCGCCCAGCTCCTCGCGGCCGGCCAGCTTGCAGAACTCGGCCCAGTAGCGGCCCGGTTGCAGCATCGACAGTTCGATCCAGCGGCCGTCGGCGGTGCGGTAGGCGCCGATGAGCGGGTTGGTGGCCGAGCCGTACCGGGGCTGGGTCCGCACCGGGAGCGGGCCGCCGGTCAGCAGCGCGAGGTTGACGGTGAACTGGGTCGCCCAGGCGCCGACGCCGATCAGGGACACGTCCACGACGGACGGTACGCCGGTGGTGGCCCGGGAGTACAGCGCGGCGGCGATGCCGCCGGCGATGGTCATGCCGCCCATCGAGTCGCCGTACGCGCCGGCCGGCATCCGGGTCATGCGGTCGGCGCCGGGCGGGGTGACACCGGCGGCGCTGCCGCCGCGCGCCCAGAAGGCGGTGCTGTCGTAGCCGCCCTTGCCGGCCTCTTCCCCGCGGGCGCCGAAGCCGCTGCCCCGGACGTAGATGATGTCGGGGTTGATCGCCCGGACGTCCTCCACTTCGATCCGCAGCCTCTTGCGGGCCTCCGGCAGGAAGTTGGTGAGGAACACGTCGCTGGACCGGATCAGTTCCTCCAGCGCGGGCCGCGCGGAGGGTTTCTCCAGGGCGAGGCCGACGCTGCGTTTCCCGCGGTTGGGCCCCTCCATGATCGGGAAGAACGAGGAACCCTCGCTGGCCGCCTCGTACCCGAGCACCCGCACCAGCCCGCGCTGGGCGTCGCCGCGTTCGGCGTGCTCGATCTTGATCACGTCGGCACCCCAGTCGGCCAGCACGGCACCCGCCGCCGGGACGAAGGTGAACTGCGCGACTTCGAGCACCCGCACGCCCTCCATCGGCCTCTGCATCCGACTCGACCTCCCGACCTCACTTACGCGCATACCTGCTATTGCGCATACCTAATCGGCCCCTTGCGGCTCCGAGTATGGACCGAGGCCGCCAAAAAGTATACTGTTTTCGCCATGCTGGATTTCACGATCGAACCTGACTTCCAGGCCAAGCTCGACTGGGCGGCCGCCTTCGTGCGCGAGGAGGTCGAGCCGCTCGACCTCCTGTTCCCGCACGGCGGCGACCCGTACGACACCGGCAACGAGAAGGCCCGCGCGATCCTCAGGCCGTTGCAGGAGCAGGTCCGCAAGCAGGGTCTGTGGGCCTGCCACCTGGGTCCCGAACTGGGCGGGCCCGGCTACGGCCAGGTGAAGCTCGCCCTGCTCAACGAGGTCCTCGGCCGCTCCTACTGGGCACCGACGGTCTTCGGCACCGCCGCCCCGGACACCGGGAACGCCGAGATCCTGGCGATGTTCGGCACCGAGGAGCAGAAGGCCGCCTGTCTGCGGCCGCTGCTGGACGGCGAGATCGTCTCGACCTTCTCGATGACCGAGCCGCAGGCGGGCGCCGACCCCAAGGAGTTCACCTGCCGCGCCTGGCGAGACGGCGACCAGTGGGTGATCGACGGGGAGAAGTGGTTCTCCTCCAACGCCCGGTACGCGGCCTTCCTCATCGTCATGGCCGTCACGGACCCGGACGCGCCCCCGCACAGACGCATGTCGATGTTCATCGTGCCGGCGCAGACGCCCGGCATCGAGATCAAGCGCAACGTCGGCACCATGGACGAGCGGGAGAACCTCGACGAGGGCATCCACGCCTACATCCGCTACCACCAGGTACGCGTCCCGCTGGACGCCATGCTCGGCGCCCCCGGCGAGGGCTTCGAGGTCGCACAGGCCCGGCTCGGCGGCGGCCGGGTGCACCACGCGATGCGTACGGTGGGCAAGTGCGCGCGCGCCTTCGACATGATGTGCGAGCGCGCGCTGTCCCGCCGTACGCAGGGAACCCTGCTCGCCGACAAGCAGGCGGTGCAGCAGTTCATCGCGGACTCCTGGGTGGAGTTGCAGCAGTTCCGGCTCCTCGTGCTGCACACCGCCTGGATCATCGACACCCAGCCCCACGGCGCCGCCCGCACCCAGATCGCGATGTGCAAGGTGCAGACGGCGAAGGTGCTGCACGACATCGTCCAGCGGGCGGTCCATCTGCACGGCTCGCTCGGCACCACCGGTGAACTCCCGCTCGCCAAGTGGTGGATGGCCGCGCCCAACCTCGCTCTCGCCGACGGCCCGACCGAGGTGCACCGCACCACCATCGCCAAGCAGCTCCTCAGGAACTACACGGCGGCCGAGGGCCTGTTCCCGAGCGAGCACATCCCGCCGAAGCTGGAGGCGGCCCGCAAGCGGTACGCCCACATCATCGAGGACGACGCTCTCAGCGGCCGGGTGGACGGATGAGCGGCGAGCGCGACGCGGGCGGTCGGGACGCCAAGTCCATCGCCCCGGCCGACCTGTTCGACCTGTCCGGCAAGGTCGCGCTCGTCACCGGCGGAAGCCGGGGGCTGGGCCGGGAGATGGTGCGGGCCTTCGCCACCGCGGGCGCGGACGTGGTGGTCGCGAGCCGCAAGCTCGACGCGTGCGAGACGGTCGCGGCGGAGGTCCGCGAGCTGGGCCGGCGCGCGCTGCCGGCCGCCGCGCACGTGGGCCGCTGGGAGGACCTCGGCCGGCTCGCGGACCTCGCGTACGAGGAGTTCGGTCACGTCGACGTCCTCGTCAACAACGCCGGGATGTCCCCGCTGGCCCCCTCCTCCGCGGAGACCAGCGAGGAGCTCTTCGACAAGGTGATCGGCGTCAACTTCAAGGGCCCGTTCCGGCTCGCCTCGCTGATCGGGCGGCGGATGGCCGAGGGCGACGGCGGTTCGATCGTCAACATCTCCTCGTCGGGCGCGCTGTTCCCCCAGCCGCGGTTCGGCCCGTATGCCGGTGCCAAGGCCGCGCTCAACGCGCTGACCACGGTCTTCGCCCTGGAGTACGGTCCGACGGTACGTGTCAACACGATCTCCGCGGGCCCGTTCCTGACGGACATCTCCAAGGCGTGGACGGAGGAGAAGAGGCAGAGCACGCGCAGCGCGGTGGGCCGGCCGGGACGGCCGGAGGAGATCATCAGCACGGCGCTGTATCTGGCGAGCGAGGCGTCGAGTTACACGACGGGGTCGGTCATCCGGGTGGATGGCGGGTTGTACTGAACAGTGCGGGTGCGTGGGGGCTGGTCGCGCAGTGCCCCGCGCCCCTGAAAGCAGGGGCTGCGGTCGCGCCCCGTTTTCGGGGGCGCGGGGAACTGCGCGAGCAACCACGACGCGCCCGCAGCCGAAGCACTCAGCCGAGCAACCCCATTGCTTCGTCCAACAACACCGGCAACGCCGGTGCCATCCGCCGATGCATGTCGGTCAACCGCCCCGCCTTCCGCCCCCGTTTGATCAGCAGCGCCGTCGCCGCCGCCTCCTTGTACTTCGTCAGGGCCTCGAACCACGCCATGTCACGCAGCGGTTCGCCACGCGCCTCCTGGTACGCGTCGATCAGCTCGGCCCTGCCGGGCATCCCGGTCGGCTCCTCGGAGACGGACGCCGGGTGATGTGCCTCGTCCGTGAAGAAGGTCAGCCAGGTGATGTCGACCCGGGGGTCGCCGAGCGACCAGATCTCCCAGTCGATGACCGCGTTGACCGAGTCGGCGTCGCACAGTGTGTTGCCGAGCCGGTAGTCGCCGTGGGTGAACACCGGCATCATCGCGGCGGGCACGGTGGCCCGCAGGCGTGCCTCGACCGCCTCGCAACCGGCGCGCAGGTCCTCGGGGACGGTGGTGAACGCCCGTGCCCAGCGGTCGATCTCGGCGGCGGGCGTGACGACGGGCTCCACGGCCAGCGCGGTGCGCTTGGGGTCCACGCGGTGCAGGTGGGCGAGCATCCGGGCGGCGTCGAGCGCACGGGCCCGCACCTGCCCGGCGGGCACGGTTCCGCGGGGCACGAGCACCGGCTCCACGCACTGTCCGGGCACCAGCTCCATGGCCACGAACGGCTGCTGGGCCGTGGGGGCGCCCTTGTCGGAGAACAGCACCTTCGGCACCCGGACACCGGGCACCCCGGCCAGCACCTGCATGAGCCGCGCCTGGCGCAGGACGTCCCGGTTGCGGACCGGTTCCAGGCCGGGCGGGGCCACCTTGAGGACGACGCGCTCGTGGCCGGCGGGGGCACCCGCCAGTACGGCCACGTACGTGAGGCTCGACGTGCCGCCGGCGAGCGGTTCGACCGACTCCACCGTGGCCCCGGGTGCCCAGTCGCGCAGGGCGACGGCCGTCCGCCGCGTCAGCTCCGCGGTCAGGTCCGCGCTGTCGGCGACGACGCTCATGCGCCGGCCCCCGTCCGGTCCCCGGCGGTGAGCGCCCGGACGATGTCGCGGCGGATCAGTTTGCCCGTCGGAGTGCGGGGCAGTTCCGGCCAGCGGGTGATGCGCTCCGGCGTCTTCGAGCCGCGCAGCGTGCCGCGCACCTCGGCCCGCAGGACCTCCGGGTCGACGCTCCCGCCGTCGCGCAGGACGACCACCGCCTCGATGCGCTGGCCCCACTCCTCGTCGGGGACGCCGACGACCACCGCGTCGAGCACGTCCGGGTGGCCGAGCAGGACGTCCTCGATCTCGGCGGGCGCGATGTTCTCGGCGCCGCGGATGATCGTGTCGTCGGCCCGGCCCTCCAGGTGGAGGTAGCCGTCGTGGTCGAGGCGGCCCCGGTCGCGAGTGTGGAAGAAGCCCCGCCCGTCGACGGCGGAGCCCCCTCCCGCGTACTCCCCCGACACCTGCTCGCCGCGTACCCAGATCTGCCCGGTCTCGCCGGGGGCCACCACCGCGCCGGACACGTCGCGGACCTCCAGTTCGACACCCGGCACCGGCAGCCCCGCCGAGCCGAGCCGGGCCCGAACCGCGGGATCCTCGCTCGCGACGGCCGTACGGTGCTCCTGCGGGCCCAGCACGGTGATGGTGGAGGAGGTCTCGGTGAGCCCGTAGGCGTTCACGAAGTCCACGTGCGGCCAGGCGCGCAGCGCGGTCTCGACGACCCGGACCGGCATCCGGGCCCCGCCGTAGGCGAGCGTGCGCAGCGAGGGCACCGAGCGGTCGAGCCCGTCCGTGTCCATGATGCGGGCGAGCATCGTCGGTACGACCATCGCGTTGGTGATCCGCTGCTCCCGTACGACGTCGAGCCAGCCGTCCGGGGTGAACTGCTCCAGGGTGAGGGCACGACGCCCGGCGTACAGGTTGGTCAGCACGTTCGACACGGCGGCGATGTGGTACGGCGGAACGCTCACCAGCGCGGCCTCGTCGGGGTCGGCCGCGGCGAACTCCACCGTGCCCAGGACGTAGGAGACCAGATTGCGGTGGCGCAGTACCACGCCCTTCGGCGCGGCGGTCGTGCCGCTCGTGTAGATGAGGACGGCGGGGGCCTCGGGAACCGCCTGGCCGTCGTCGGCTCCGCCCAGCGCGTCGGCGTGCTCCGCGGCCTGGGCGAGCCACTCGGCGGGGCTGCGGACCGGCAGTCCCGCGCGGCGCAGCGCCGCGCCGTGGGCCGGGTCGGCGATGCCCAGTGCACGGGGGTGGTTGGCCAGCAGGGCGTCCAGCTGGGCGTCGCCCAGGCGGTAGTTGACCGGTACCAGGGGTACTCCGGCGCGGGCCGCCGCGAACAGCGCGGCGGGGAGGGCCGGACCGTTCACCGCGAGGTACACGAGCGCGTCGGCCTCGGCGTCGCGGATCGACCTCGCCCCGCCGGCGGCGAGTTCACGCAGCCGCGCGGCGGTCAGGCCGTCGTCCGTGCGCCCTATGACGACCCGGTCACCGAAACCCTCGGCGGCCATGTCCAGGAGCATCGACATGTTCACGGACCGCCCGCCCCTCAGTCCGAGGCCGGGAGCGGCTTGGCGGTCTTCATCGGCAGCGGGACGCCGTTGACCGTCAGCGTGCCGGGTCCCGGCTTGGTGCACAGCACTTCCACGCCCAGCTCGTCGTCGGCGTACCGCTTCCCGAGCAGTGAACCGCCCGTCAGGCCCGGGTCGGCCGTACCGGTGGCGGCGGATCCCGCCCCGTTCCCGTTGCCCTCGACCATGGCGGCTCCGCCGCAGCCGATCTCCAGTTCCTCGTCCGGGCACCGCACGACGATCACCGCCGTCGTGTCGACCGTACTGGCGAGCATCTGCCCCACGCGTGGCCTCATCGCAGTGTCCTCCGCGGCTCTCGTGGCGCCGAACATGCGGCACCGAGTAACCAGAGAAAAGTATACTACTTTTCTCGATCGCGTCGAGAACGGAGCTGCCGGATGGAACTAGAGACCGTCCTGTTCGAGGTGACCGACCACGTCGCCACCGTCACCCTCAACAGGCCCGAGGCGATGAACGGCTTCAACCAGCGGATGCTGGAGGAGTTCACCTTCCTCTGGGACACCGTCAGGAACGACGACGACGTGCGCGTCGTCGTGCTGCGCGGGGCGGGTGACCGGGCGTTCTGCACGGGGATGGACGTGAAGGAGGGCATCGACCGCCACCCCAACGTCTGGTCACAGACCGATCCCGGCGAGTACCTCTCGCCGAAGCTGAACCAGGTGTGGAAACCCCTGGTCTGCGCGGTGCACGGGATGGCCGCGGGGGGTGCCTTCTACTGGCTGAACGAGGCCGACATCCTGATCTGCTCGGAGGACGCCACGTTCTTCGACCCGCATGTCAGCTACGGGCTCACGGCAGCCCTCGAACCCATCGGGCTGGCCCGGCGCGTCCCCCTCGGCGAGGCGCTGCGCATCGCCCTGCTCGGTCTGGACGAGCGCGTGTCGGCGGCCCGCGCGCTGCAGATCGGCCTGGTCAGCGAGGTGCTGCCGCGCGAGGACCTGTGGGACCGGGCCGACGACATCGCCCGCATCATCGCCGCGAAGCCGCCGGCCGCCGTCCAGGGCACGGTCCGTGCGATCTGGGAGTCCCTCGACTCCACCCGCACCCAGGCGCTGCGCACCGGCCTGTCCTACACGCAGCTCGGGAACCCGATCGGGAAGGCCGAGATCGACCGCTCGGCGGTGCCCCGGGGGAGGTGGACACTGCGCTGACGACTTCCCGCCCACACCCAAATAAGTGTACTTTTTTCAAGAGGACGCCGTTACGAGGTGACCAACGGGAGGCTGTCATGCGGTTCGGTATGCCCTGGCCCGGCCGGGACGTCGGACGGGAGGCCGAGCAGGCCGGCGCCGAGGCCTTCTGCGCAGGCGAGTTCGCCGACCACGACTCCTACCTCACCGTGGCCGACATCGTGGCGAACACCGAGCGCGCGATGGCGGGGCCCGCCGTCGCCTACGCCTTCGCCCGCACCCCCTACGCCCACGCCACCGCCCTGCGCCACCTGCACGCCCAGGCGCCGGGCCGGCTGTTCCTCGGGCTGGGCAGCGCGGCGTTCCGGATCAACAGGGACTGGCTGGGCGTGCCCGCGGAACGACCGGTGACCCGGATCGCCGAGACCGTAGGTGCCGTACGGGCCTGGCTGCACGCGGAGAACGGCGAGCGGGTCCGGTACGCCGGTGAGTTCTACGACCTCGACGCCGACGTCCGGGCCCCCGTGCTCGGCCGGCTGGACATCCCCGTCCTGCTCGCGGCGTTCAACTCCCGGATGGCCGTCACCGCCGGCCGGGTCGCCGACGGCGTCGTCGGGCACGGGCTGTTCACCGGCTCCTGGTGGAACGAGGTCATACGGCCCGCGGTGGCCGGGGGTGCGGACGAACACGACCCGGCCGGCACGCGTCCGCTCGAACACGGCTGGATCATCACGGCGGTCGACGACCACGCGCCCGAACGCGCGATCGCCGACGCCCGGCGCATGATCGCCTTCTACCTCACGGTCCGGACGTACGACCCCTTCGTCGCCCACCACGGCTGGGAGGAGCCCGTGGCCCGGCTGCGCGACGCCTTCCGGACCGGTGACACCGAAACCATGGCCCGGGCGGTCACCGACGAGATGCTCACCGAGATCGCCGTCTGCGGCACGACCGCCGACGCGAAGGAGACGCTGAGCCGCCGCGTCGGCTCGCTCCCCCGCGACATCGGCTACTTCGCCCCACCGAGCTTCATGGTGAGCCGCGGCCGCCGTGCCGCGTACGCCCGAGCCGGGCTGGCCCTGATCGGCGCACTGCCGGATGCGGTCTGAGCGGCGAGCGGTAGCGCGGGTCCGAGAAGTGCGTCTGCGGGTCGGTGAGGGCTGGTCGCGCAGTTCCCCGCACTCCTGATTCGGCCCCCCTGGGCGTGGCTCGAGGGGCGCCGCACCACCGACCCGCCGCACCACCGATCCGCCGCTTCCGGCCACGCACCGCGGCAGCGCGTCCGCCCCGAGACGGGGCGCTCCTCCGGGCGGACGCGAGCCGGGCGCTCAGGCCTGCTCGGGGACCGGGGCGAGCTTACGGCTGGTGTCGAAGCCGACGACCTTCGCGAGGGTGCCCCCGAGGATGGCGGCGCGGTCCTCGTCGCCCACCCCCTCGAAGTTCTCCGCGATGCACTCCTCACTGCTGCGGAAGGTGCCCTCGGCGTGCGGGTAGTCGTTGCCCCACATCACCGTCGACAGGCCCGTGATGTGGCGGGCCTTGACGGCCGTGGGGTCGTCGGCGAACTGGACGTGGATCTGCCGGCGGACGTACTCGGTCGGCTTGAGCGGGTAGGGCCACTTGTCGTTCACCGCGAACAGGCGCCCCATGGAGGGCTGCTCCTTCGGACCGCGGCTGTCGTCCCAGAAACCGAGCCACCAGTCAGGGTCCTGACCCGTGCCCGTCTTCCACGCCTTGTCCATGTACCCCATGAAGGAGACCAGCCAGCCGGCCGTGTACTCGATCAGGTTGAAGTGCAGGTCCGGGAAACGCTCGCACACCCCGCCGCCGACGAGGCTGGCGATGATGCCCTGCGGGCCGGCCACGGCCGAGCCGACCGCGCTGCCCATGGTCCGGCCGGCCACCATGTCGTCGGTCAGGTTGCCCTTGCCCATGTTCATGGCCGTCATCAGGCCGCGGACGGTGAGCGCGGTCTCGGACACCTGCTCCTTGACCCGCACTCCGCCGGTCGCCACGTGGATGAACACCGGCAGCCCGTGCGCCTGGGCGGCCGCCCACACCGGGTCGAACTCGCGTGCGTAGTACGGCAACGGCGGGATCTCCGGCAGGAGGATCGCGCCGATCCCGAGGCGCGCGACCCGCTCGATCTCCGCGACCGCCGCGGGGACGTCCGTGAGCGGGATCGCCGCCGTCGGCCGCAGCCGGTCCTTGTACGGCAGATACCGCTCGGCCAGGTAGTCGTTCCACACCCGCGCGTGGGCCATGGAGAGTTCGTGGTCGTCCGTGAACAGGACGAACAGCGAGAGGTTCGGGAACATCACCGAGGCGTCGACGCCGTCGAAGTCCATGTCCCGGAGGATGTGTTCCGGGTCGCCGTCCGGGGTCTCCCCGCCGGTCTGCCGGTACTTGGAGATGGTCCAGCCGTCGAAGCCGATGGTGTGCAGCTTCTTGAACTCGGTGTGCCCGCCCTCGACGATCGGCTCGTCGAGGGTGAACTCCTCTTCCCACAGGGCGCGGTCACGCAGGTGCCTGGGGAGCCGGGTCTTGAAGAGATCGACCGGCTCGATGATGTGCGAGTCGCCGGAGACGACAAATTCCTTGAACACAGGCGGTACCTCTTTCGAACCTCGTCGTTCGTCGCAGAAATCCAACCCGCTGGTGTTGCCGAAGTTAGCTGTACCGATCGGTCTAGTCAATGATTCAGCATACGGAATGAGCAGGCAGTTCCCGCCGCGAAACCTGACGCCTTGCTGACACGGGGAACATGGCACACACCCTTCTCATGATGCGCCAATTAAGTACACTCAACTTGAACAGGTTCGGGTATCACCGCAGGCGAGCAGGAGACGGACATGACGACGGCGTACGCGTTCTCCGCGCA
This sequence comes from Streptomyces sp. NPDC028289, assembly GCF_055565975.1. Taxonomy (NCBI): domain Bacteria; kingdom Bacillati; phylum Actinomycetota; class Actinomycetes; order Kitasatosporales; family Streptomycetaceae; genus Streptomyces; species Streptomyces sp. NPDC028289. The sequence goes on from NZ_JBVHTI010000004.1 coordinate 555,812, forward strand.
GCTCTACATCGACGGGCGGCGTACCGGCGGCCGGTCGGACACGCCGGTCTCCGTCCGCAACCCGGCGACGGAGGAGACGATCGCCGAGGTCCCCGGCTCCTCGCCGGCCGACGTCGACGAGGCCGTGCAGGCGGCCCGGCGCGCCTTCGACGAGGGACCGTGGCCACGGATGCGGCCGCGGGAACGGGCCGGCGTCCTGCTACGGATGGCGGAGGAGATGGAGCGTCGGCTGCCCGAACTCGTCGCCGTCAACATGGCGGAGGCGGGCTCGGTCCGGGGCCTGGCGGAGACCCTTCAGACCCGCGTGCCGGTGGCACATCTGCGGGACATGGCCGAGCGGGTGATCCCCAGGTTCGACTGGGAGCGCCCGATGGACCCCACGATCGCGCCCGGCATCGGCGTCTCCCAAGGGGTGCTGCGCCGCGAGGCGTTCGGGGTGTGTGCGCTGGTCTCCGCCTACAACTTCCCGTTCTTCCTCAGCATGATGAAGGTGATCCCGGCACTCGCGGCCGGCTGCACCGCCGTGCTGAAGCCGGCGCCCGCCACGCCCCTGGAGTCCCTGCTGATCGGTGACTTCGCGGACGCCGCGGGGCTGCCGCCGGGTGTGCTGAACATCGTGACCGGCGACGTGGCGGCGGGCCGGGCGCTGACCACCCATCCCATGGTGGACCTGGTGAGCTTCACCGGCTCCGACACGGTCGGCCGCACGGTCTACGCCCAGGCCGCCGCCTCGCTGAAGAAGGTCGTCCTCGAACTGGGGGGCAAGTCGGCGAACATCGTCCGCGCGGACGGCGATCTCGACGGGGCGGTCCGCGCCGCGTTCACGGGCATCACCGCCCATGCCGGACAGGGCTGCTCCCTGCTGACCCGCACGCTGGTCCACGAGTCCGTCCACGACGAACTGGTGGCCCGGCTGACCGCGGCCCTCGCGCGGGTGAAGGTCGGCGATCCGGCCGACCCGGCCACCACCATGGGCCCGCTGATCAGCGAGGCCCAGCGGGGCAAGGTCGAGAAGCTGATCCGCGCCGGCGAGGAAGAGGGGGCCCGACTCGTCTGCGGCGGCGGCCGGCCCCCCGGTCTCCGGCGCGGCTACTTCGTCGAACCCACGCTCTTCGCCGACGTCGGCAACTCCATGACCGTCGCACGCACGGAGTTCTTCGGCCCGGTCGGCGTCGTCATTCCGTTCGCGGACGACGAGGAGGCGGTGCGGATCGCCAACGACAGTCCCTACGGTCTCGCCGGCGCTGTGTGGAGCGCCGACACCGTGGCCGCGTACGAGATGGCGTCCCGTATCCGGACCGGCGCGGTCGCCATCAACGCGAGCAGCGCCGGAGTGATACCCCGGGCCGCTTTCGGCGGCTACAAGCAGAGCGGACTCGGCCGGGAGTGGGGCGAGTTCGGCCTGGACGAGTACCTGCAGACGAAGACGGTCAGCTGGGCGGCACGCTGAGGCACGTGCCGCCCGGCCGCTACCCGGCGCTGACCTTCACGCCGGGTATCTGCTCGCCGCAGGCCGGTGACGCCGCCGGATCCGGCACGAACCTCGTGCCCTTGAGGACGGAGACGAAGGTGCAGTCGCCGGGGCCGCCGACCGAGTAGGTGCCCTTGTCCGCGAAGTCGGCGGGCTCCGGGAACAGTCCTCCGGCGGTCCAGCTCCTGTCGGTGCGCAGTGCTGCCATCAGCTGTTTCCGGCTCGCGGTGCAGCCGGCCTTCTCCAGCCCGTGCAGCAGCAGGTCCGCGCTGATCCAGCCGACCGCCTGGGAGAAGGAGGGGATGCCGGAGGCGGACTTGGCGTACTGCTTGAGCGCCGCCGACCAGGCGGTGGTCGCCTTCGTGCCCGTCTCCACCGGCGCGTAGGAGGTCATGAAACCGACCCCCTGCGCCACCTTCAGCGTGGGCGGCGACTTCAGCAGGTCCGCTCCGTAACCGGTGGCCAGCAGGATCGACTTCATCCGCACCCCGGCCCGGCGCAGGCCGGTGGCGAGCGCGAAGCCGGTCTCGGGGATCACCGGGGCGTAGAGCACGTCGGCGCCGGACTTCTTGATGCCGAGGACGATCGGCCCGACGTCGCTGCTGCCGAACGGGATGTGCTCGTTGACATAGCCCCGGGCCAGTCCGGCGTGTTCGGCCGAGACCGCGGCTCCCAGCGCGAGGGCGTGGGCGAGGCTGGTGTCCTCCCCGTCCGCGAGCAGCGCGAGTGTCTCCGCGACGGCCCCGGGGTGGGCGGCACGGATCAGGTCCGCGATCTCGCGCGCCAGGTCGAGCAGGCAGTCGTGCGGCACGACTTCGGTGACCAGGCCCGCCGCCAGGGCCCGTCGGGCGTCGATGGCCTCGCCCGTCAGCATCATCCGGCGCGCGAGCCGGGTGCCGACCGCGCGCGGTAGCAGCGCGCTCATCCCCCAGCCCGCCGCCAGTCCGATCGCGGCATGGGTGTCGGCGAACCGTGCCCGGTCGGAGGCGATGAGGAACGAGCACGACAGCGCCAGCTCCAACGCCCCCGTGTAGCAAAGGCCGTTGACCACCCCGAGCACCGGCGTGCGGGACGCCCGCACCACCTCGGCCGGGTCCGTGCGCGTGCCGCGCGGGGAGCCGGTGCCGTTGCCCAGCGCCTCCTTGAGGTCGATGCCGGCCGAGAACGCGGGATCGGTGCCGGTGGGGACGACCAGCCGGGTCTCCGCGTCGGCGTCGGCCGCCCGGACCGCCTCGATCAGCCCGCGCCGCATGGCGATGGTCATGGCGTTGCGTGCCTGCGGCCGGTCGAGCGTCAGCCACAGCACACCGTCCGCCCAGCGGCAGTCCAGCCCCTCGGCTCCGACCTGGATCACCGTCGGTCAGACCGTCAGGACCATCGCCGAGCCCATGCCTCCGCCCGCGCACATGGCGGCGACCGCGGTCCCGCCGCCCCGGCGGCGCAGTTCGTGCGCGAGGGTCACGACCATGCGCGTGCCGGTGGTGGCGATCGGGTGGCCGAGGCTGCAGCCGCTGCCGAACGGGTTGACCCGCTCGGGGTCGAGACCCAGCTCACGGGTGGTGGCCACGGCCACGGCCGCGAAGGCCTCGTTGACCTCGACCAGGTCGACGTCGCCGATGCCGAGCCCGGCCCGGTCGAGGGCCTTGCGGATGGCCGCGACCGGCGCCAGCCCCGTCTCGACGGGGTCGACTCCCACACTCGCCCAGGACCGTACGGTCGCGATCGGGGTGAGTCCGTGCGCGGCGGCCAGGTCCGAACCGGCGACGACGACCGCCGCGGCGCCGTCGTTGACGCCGCTGGAGTTGCCGGCCGTGATGGAGAACCCCTCGATCTCGGGGTGCAGCACCTTCAGCGCGGCGAGTTTCTCGGCGCTGGTGTCGCGGCGCGGATGCTCGTCGGTGTCGAAGACCGAGGTGGTCCCGTCCCGGCCGGTGACCGGCACCGGCACGATCTCGTCGGCGAACCGGCCCTCGTCGATGGCGCGTACGGCCCGCTCGTGGGAGCGCAGCGCCCAGGCGTCCATCTCCGCCCGGGTGAGCCCGGCCAGCCGGGCGGTGTTCCAGCCGACAAGGACCCCCATGTCGTCGTTGGGTGCGTCGGGCGTCGGCACATGGGTCGGCGCCATCCAGGGGTCCTGCCAGTCGTCGCTCCCCGGAATCCGCCTCCGGGCCACCGGCGCCATCGACGAGGAGTGCGTCCCACCCGCGATCACGGCCCGGTCCATCCCGGCGCGTACGCCGGCGGCGGCGGTCGCCACGCTGGCCAGTCCGGAGGCGCAGTGCCGGTTGTGGGCCAGGCCGGGGACCTGGGTCAGGCCCACCTGGAGGGCCGCGTGGCGGGCGATGTCGCCGCCGCCGGCCAGGGATTCGCCGAGGACGACGTCGTCGATCGCCTCGGGTGGCAGTCCGCTCCGCCTGGCGGCCTCGCGGACGACGACGACGGCGAGCTCGAAGGCGTCGGTGTCCCGCAGGCTCCCCCGGCGGGCGGTTCCGATGGCGGTGCGGCACGCGGAGAGAAGAACGGCATCAACCATGGGATTCAGAATACTCAAATACAGGGTTGATCGACAGATTGCCTGCAATCTCAGCAAGCGATCTCGACCGACCATCTAAAAGAGGATACCTTGAAGTGGTGAACTTCGAGCTCAGCGAGGAGCAGGAACTCCTCCGTGAGGCCTCCCGCGACCTGCTGTCGGAGCGGGCCCCGATCGAGCACGTACGGGCCTGGGCGGACCGTACGGAGGACGTCGACCCCGAGGTGTGGCGGCTGACGGCCGACCTCGGCTGGCCCGGTCTCGGCCTGCCCGAGGAGTACGGCGGCGCCGGCCAGGGCCTGGTGGAACTCGTCCTCGTCGCCGAGGAGATGGGGCGCGCGCTCGGGCGGGGCCCCGTCACGTCCACCGCGGTCGCCGGGCGGGCGCTCGCCGCCACGGGGTCGGCCGCGCTGCGCGCCGAGGTGCTGCCCGCGCTCGCCGCGGGCTCGCACTGGGCCACCTGGGCCTTCGCCGAACCGCACGCCCCGTGGTCCCTGGACGGCGTGCGGGCCACGGCCCGCTCCGACGGGGACGCGGTGGTCCTGGACGGGGCGAAGACGGCGGTGCAGGACGCGGGGGGCGCCCGCTGGCTGCTCGTCACCGCACGCCAGGACGGGGTCCCGGCGTCCTTCCTCGTCGACCGTGCGGCCCCCGGTGTGACGGTCGGGCGGCAGCGGGTCCTGGACCTGACCCGCTCGTTCCACGAGGTCCGGTTCGATGGTGTGCGGGTGCCGCCGGACCGCCGTCTCGCCGCCGGCCCCGGCGAGATCCAGCGGCTCCTCGACGAGGCGTCGGTGCTGCGCTGCGCCGACGCGCTCGGGGTGATGGAGCGCATGCTGGAACTGACCGTCGAACACACCACGTCCCGCGTGCAGTTCGGCCGCCCCATCGGCACCTTCCAGGCCGTCAAGCACGCCTGCGCGGACATCGCGCTGCGGGTGCACGGCGCCCGTGCGGCCAGCTACTACGCGGCGATGGCCGCCGACGCGGGCGCCGAGGACGCCGGCCGGGCCGCCTGCGCCGCCGCCTCGTACGTCGCGGCCGCGGCGGGCGAGGTCGCGGGCCGGGCCCTCCAGCTGCACGGCGGCATCGGCTTCACCTGGGAGCACGAGCTCCACCTCCACCTGCGCCGGGCCAGGGCCGACAGCGTGCTGTACGGCGACGCCGCCGTCCACCGCGACCGGCTCTGCACCTTCCTGCGGGCGTCTCCCGCATCCGCGTGAGCGGACGATCCGAAAGGTTCCCCATGGAGATCAAGGGAAAGAAGGCGGTGGTGTTCGGCGGCGCCTCCGGGATGGGCCGGGCCACCGCAGAACTCCTCGCGGCCCGCGGCGCCGACGTCGCCGTGCTCGACCGCCCGGTGTCGGCGGGCGGCGAGGTCGCCGCCGCGTTCGGCGGCAGCTTCCACCCCGTCGACGTGACCGACTTCGCGGCGACCGAGAGCGCGCTGGACGCGGCCGTACAGGCGCTGGGCGGGCTGCACGTGTCGGTCACGACGGCGGGCGGCGGCAGTGTGCGGCGCACCCTGGGCAAGGACGGCCCGCACGACCTGGACACCTTCCGCCGGATCCTCGACCTGAACGCCGTCGCCACCTTCAACATCAGCCGGCTGGCCGCCGCGCACATGAGCCGCAACGAGCCCGGGGAGCCGGACGGTGAACGCGGTGTCATCGTCAACACCTCCTCGATCGCCGCCTTCGAGGGACAGATCGGGCAGGTCGCCTACTCCGCCGCCAAGGCAGCCATCGCCGGCATGAGCCTGACCATGGCCCGGGATCTCGGCTCCCTCGGCATCCGGGTCGTCGCCATCGCGCCGAGCCTGTTCGAGACGGGCGCCACCGAGAAGATCCCCGCCGGGACCCGGGCCGCCCTGGTGAAGGACGCGGCGTTCCCCCGGCGCCTCGGACGGCCCGAGGAGTACGCGAAGCTCGCTCTGGCGGTCGTGGACAACCCGATGCTGAACGGCCAGTGCCTGCGCCTCGACGCCGGCCAGCGGTTCGGACCGAAGTGAGGTTCTGATGCCGGACACCACACCGCACCAGGGCAAGGTCGCCCTGATCACCGGCGGCGGCCGGGGCTTCGGCAAGGCCTTCGGCGAGGCGCTGTCGGCGCTCGGCGCGCAGGTCGTGCTCGCCGACATCGACGGCGACGCCGCGGCCGAGGCGGCCCGGGAGCTGACCGCGCGGGGCCGGGGCGCGACCGGGGTCGCCTGCGACGTCGCCGACGAGGACGGCGTCGGCGCCGTGGTGGACGAGATCGCCGCACGCCACGGCGGACTCGACATCCTGGTCAACAACGCCGGTCTGCACGCCGCCTACAACAAGCCCTTCACCGAACTGGGCCTGGCGAAGGTCCGGCGCGTGGTCGACGTCAACATCATGGGCACCGTCATCTGCACCATGGCTGCGCGGGAGGCCATGAAGGGCCGTGCCGGCGCCTGCATCGTCAACATCTCCTCCTCGGCGGCCTACGCGAACCGCAGCATCTACGGCGTGTCCAAGCTCGCCGTGCGCGGTCTGACGGTGTCCTTCGCGCGGGAGTTCGCCGCCGACGGCATCCGGGTCAACGCCATCGCGCCGGGCCTGATCTTCACCGACGCGGTGCGGGCCCAGCTCTCCCCCGCCGAGGCGGAACGCGTCCTCGGGGAGCAGATCCTGCCGCAGGAAGGACGGGAGCAGGACATCGTCGAGGCACTGCTGTACCTGGTCTCCCCGAAGGCGTCCTTCATCACCGGTGAGACCCTGCGGGTGACGGGCGGGTTCGCGCTCTCGGTCTGACGACATGTCTGTGGCCGTGCCCCCTACCGGGGTACGGCCACAGGCATGCGCTCAGACGGTCACCGGTTCGGCCTCCGCCTGGCCGGCCAGCTCCTGCTCCTCCGACCTGATCGCCTTGAGCAGCACATAGGGAGTGGCGATCTTCCAGACGAAGTACGTCAGCGAGGGGATCGTGTTCGCGAGCACCCCGTTCCAGGCGAACGGCCCGCTGTCCGTGACGAAGACGAAGGCCCCCGGGATGAGGAGCACGCCCAGCACGATGCTCAGCCAGCCGTACCACCTGGGGAAGACCTGCTTGTCCCGGTGGTCGATGAACGCGGTGTAGCCGATCGACCAGACCTGGAGGACGAAGATGCACGCGTTGCCCACCAGCATGAGGTTGAAGGTGTCGGTCAGCGCGGCCAGGACGTCGGGCGAGTGGATCTCCGGCCGGTACGCGGCGGCGGAGAGGATGGCGAGAGGGAAGAAGAAGCCCAGCGGGGCGACGACACCGGTGGTCAGCTGGATCACGGACAGCAGACCCCAGCCGCCCTCGACTCGCTTCATCTGAAGGCTCGTCACGACGACGTAGGGGTACTCGAAGGGCACGGCCAGCACCATGATCACGGTGCACCACAGGATCCCCGTGCGGTGGTCGTGCAGGAACGTGACGAGGTCCGCGGGGCTCATCCTCGGGTCCACCGGGGTGAGCAGGTGGCCCGCGCTGAAGGCGACGATGAAGCCCGCCATCAGGACGACTCCGCACCACGCCGACACGCGTTCCAGTCTCAGATACAGGTCTCTTCTCAACTGCGGCTCCCTTGTGGGCCGGCCGGTGTCCGCCGGCCGGCTGCTGCCGACCGGTGCCTACCGGCCGATCTGGTCCCAGCCGACGAGCCTGTCCAGCAGCAGCGTCGCGCTGGAGAGGTAGTCGCCGTATCCGCCGCGGAAGAACAGCAGCGGGGTCTTCAACGACTCGACGCACAGGTCGTGGACCCGGCCCACGACCAGCAGGTGGTCACCGATCTCGACGACCTGCTCCACCGCGCAGTCCACCCAGGCCACGACCCCGTCCAGGACGGGACTGCCCAGCGGCGACGGCTGCCAGGTCATGTCCGTGAACCGCTCGCCCGCCGGGCCCGCCGCCATCCGCCGGGAGAGCCGCTCCTGGTCGCCCGCGAGCGCGTTGGCGCAGAAGCGGCCCGCCGCCCTGATGGTCCGCAGGGTCGTGGAGGAGCGGTCGGCCAGGAAGGACACCAGGGGCGGGTCCAGGGACACGGAGGTGAAGGTGCCGACGATCATCCCGTGCGGCCGTTCCCCGGCGTCCGTGGTGGTGATCGCGACCACGCTGGTCGGGAAGTTGCCCAGGACGTCACGGAACCGGCGGCCCTCGATCACATCCACCTCCCGGGCACGGACCGCGCCGTCCCTCATATCAGGACCCGCATCGCCTCGGGCAGTTCGAGCCCCATCCGGGCCAGGGCGTTGGCGTGGTACGCCGTGCCGGGCACGTGGATCATGTGCTGCAGTCCGACGTGCGCGTCCCGCCAGTACCGCTGGATCGGGTTGCCGCGCCGGATGGCGTTGCCGCCGGACCGCGCGAAGATCTCGTCCAGGGCGGAGACGGCCCGCCAGGCGCAACGCACCTGGTTGCGCCGTACGTTCGCCCGGTCCTCGATGGTGATCGGCAGGCCGGCTTCGGCCTTGTCGTACAACCGGCTGATGCCGTCGATGAGCTGGACCCGTGAGGCGGCGATCTCGGCGGCGGCCTCCCCGGCCGCGTAGAGCACGTACGGGTCGTCGCGGACCTGGACGCCGGTCACGGCGACCCGCTCCTTCTGCTGGCCGAGGTGGACGGCGAGCGCGCCCTCGCAGATGCCGATGACGGCCGCGGTGATCCCGAGCGGGAACATCGAGGCGAACGGCAGCCGGTAGAGCGTGTCGGTGAGCCCGATCGCCTCGGCGGCCGCCCCGTCCTGGACGGCCTCCTGCCGTACGGTGCGGTACTCGGGGATGAACGCCTTGTCGACGACGACGTCCTTGCTGCCGGTGCCGGAGAGGCCGACGACGTCCCAGGTGCCGTCGATGATCTCGTAGTCCGCGCGGGGCAGCACCACGTGCATGACGGTGATCGGTCCCGCGGGCCTGCCCTTGCCGTCCCCGAGGAGCGCCCCGAGGAAGTCCCAGCGGCAGTGGTCGCTGCCGGAGGAGAACGGCCAGCGGCCGCTGAGGACATAGCCGCCCTCGACCGGTTCGGCGATGCCGTTGGGCATGTAGGGGGAGGCGATCCAGGTGTCCGGGTCGGCGTCCCACACCTCGTGGGCGAGGCGCGGGTCCATCTGGGCCAGCTCCCACGGGTGGACCCCGACGACACCGCACACCCAGCCGGCGGCCCCGTCGTGCCGGGCGACCGCCATCACCGCTTCGGCGAAGTCCCGGGGATGCGCGCCGAAACCGCCGTACTCCTTGGGCTGCAGCAGCCGTATGACACCGGCGGAACGCAGCAGTTCGACGGTACGGTCGCTCAACTTGCCCAGTGACTCGTTCTCGTCGGCGAGCGCGGCCAGTTCCGGACCCGACTCCTCGACACGGCCGACCACTTCATGCGTCACTCCGCCCACCTCCTGGTGACTGGTCCATCGCCCGCGCGGCGTGGCGCCGGCGGCGGGACGACCCAGTGTCGGGGCAGGGGACGGGCGGCGGCCGGGCGCTTTCCGCTGACCGGGACTGGGCCCGTCTCAGCGGGTGATGCGAGGCCGCAGCGCGGCGCCGGAACGGGCCCGGAGGGCGGCGAACCAGACGCCGGACCCGTAGGCGAGGTCGTCCAGGCGGCGGGCGAGGCCGTAGCGCACCGGGTCGAGGGTGGCTTGATCCCGACGGTATTCAAGGGCGATGTCGGCCAGCGCGGCGACCGCGGTGGCGCGGCGCACCCGGCCGGAGAGCACGCAGCCGACGGCCGTCAGCGGCCACCAGTGGCGGGTCAGCAGCGCGGCGGTCTGCGAGAGGGTGGCGAGGGTTCCGTTGCCGGTGAGCCGCACGGCCAGCCGGTAGGGGTGCTCGGTGCCGTCGAGTTTGCGGGCGATGCGCACGGTGACGATCCCGAGGACGGCCGCGGCGGCCGGTGCCGACCAGCGCCGTCCGGCGAGCAGCGCGGCGGCCAGCGCCGTGCTCCACGGGGCGAACACCACGGGTGCGACGGACTCGGGGTGCCGTTCGGCGAGGGGCTGCGCCCCGGTGCCGTAGACGGCCTTGCGCAGCAGCCAGTCCGCGAGCCGCACCCGGTGCTCGTGGGCCGCCCGGACGGCGGGTTCGTACCGCACCCGGCGCCCCGCCGCCACCAGCCGCCAGCACAGGTCGACGTCCTCCCCGACCCGCATGCCCGCGTCGAAACCCTCCCCCAGCGCGTCGGTCCGGGCCACCACGCAGGCGGAGGAGGCCCAGGAGACGGGGGTGCCGGGCCGTACCGGGGCCGGATGCGCGCCGAGGTCGAGCGAGGACCGCGAGTTCTCGTACCGTTCGACCCAGGTCGTGGCCGGGGCGGACAGCCCGGTGATGCGGGGTACGGCCATCGCGACCCGGGGGTCGGCGAAGTGCCGGAGCAGGGTGGGGACCGTGTCGGGGTCCAGCACGATGTCGGAGTCGGCGAAGACCACGTACGGCGTGGTGACCAGGCGCAGTCCGGCGTTGCGCGCCCCGGCGGGCCCGAGGTTGGCGGCGAGGGCGACCAGCCGGGCACCGTGCTGTGCCACCACGGCGGCCACGGCGGCCGGCTGCCGGGAGGCGTCGTCGACCACGATCACCGCGCGGCCGGGCCCGATGCTCCGCAGCAGGCGGTCGAGTTGGCGCGGGCGGTCGCGGACCGGCACGACGACCGTGTACCGGGGGTCCGCCGGCGCCGGCAGCGAGCCGACGACGGGATGTGCCATGCCCGTCTCCAGCAAGCGGTCCGCGAGCAGCGCGCCCGCCGCGTCCCGTACGACCAGCACCCGACCGGTGAACAGCCGCCGCGCCCGCGGGGTCAGCTTGAGCAGCCGGGTCGGATACCCGCCGAGCAGCGCCCGGCCGCCGTCGACCACCCGGGTGTGCCGGTCGAACCGGACGACGAAGCCGAGGGGAAGCGTCATCGGCGGGCACCTTTCGCAGCAGGGGACGACGTCAGCGTTCGGTGAGACGGCCCCGGTCGTCGGGGGTCCAGGCGGTGATGCGGCGGACCGTGGCGGAGACCAGCGCGGCCATGGCCCGGCCGCCCTCCTCGGCCGTGGCGCCGGCCGGGTCGCCGAGGACGCCGGAGGCGGAGACCGCGCGGACACCTCGGGCCATCAGTTCCGGCAGGAGAACGGGCAGGGGGCGGATGTCGCCGGCGACGGCGGCGTCCAGGCGGACGCGCTCGGGTGCCAGGTGCAGCAGCAGGGAGGTCTCCGTACGGCCGGCGTGCGGGTCGCCGCCGGGGACCTCGCAGGCGGTCCAGACGGCGTCGTGGCCCTCGGTGCGCAGCTGGGCGAGGGCACCGCCGAGCGTGGCCGTGTTGCCGCCGTGGCCGTTGACGAACACGATCCGGCCCGCCCACAGGGACAGCGAGCGGGTCAGTTCCACGACGACCGCGCGCAGCGCCTCGTGCCCGATCGAGACGGTCCCGGGGAAGCCGGCGTGTTCGCCGCTCGCGCCGTAGTCCAGGGCGGGGGCCACCAGCGGCGGCCCGTGCGGTCGGTCGCCCAGGTAGTCGGCCGTGCGCCGGGCGACGGCACGGGCGACGACGGTGTCGGTGTCGAGCGGCAGATGCGGACCGTGCTGTTCGGTGGACCCGACCGGGACCAGGACGAGCGCCCCGGAGGGCACGGCCGGCCAGACGGCGTCGGCCAGGACGGGCGGCACGGAGTCCTCGGACATGGTCAGGCGGCCGTGGACCCGGCGTCGGCAGCCGTCGGCTCAGGAGCGGCAGCCGTGGGCACAGGGGCGGTGTCGGTCGCCGCGGGCGCCGGGGGCACGGCCGCGCCGCCGCCCAGGGTCAGCCGGAAGCCGGGCGGTACCGCCAGGTCGTCGGGGGCCAGTTCGTGCACGGAGGCGTGGCCGAGACCGAGGACGGCCGAGTCCAGTCCGCCGCGCATGATGTCCAGCACGTTCTCGACGCCGGCCTGCCCGTTCGCGGCGAGGCCCCACAGATAGGCGCGGCCGATCAGGACGGCGCGGGCGCCGAGGGCGAGTGCCTTCGCCACGTCGCCGCCGCGCCGGATCCCGCCGTCCAGCAGGACCTCGATCTGATCGCCGACGGCTTCCGCGATGGCGGGGAGCAGCCGGATGGTGGCCGGGGTGGTGTCCAGGTTGTTGCCGCCGTGGTTGGACACGGACAGGGCCGACACGCCGGCGTCGACCGCCCGCCTGGCGTCGTCCACGCGACAGACGCCCTTGAGGAGGAAGGGGCCGCCCCACTCCTGACGCAGCCATGCGAGGTCCTCCCAGGAGGGCGGCGGCGTCTGCATCCATTCGCCGTAGGCGCCGAAGAAGGTGGGTGCCTCGCCGCCGGGGGCGGTCAGGTTGGGGACGGTGAGGTCGGGGACGCGGCCCGACCTGGCGTACCGCCACAGCCATCCGGGCCGGGGCAGGACGTCGGGGGCGAACCTCAGCATGGTCCTGAGGTCGAGCCTGTCCGGGATGGCGGGGCTGCCCCAGTCGCGGCCGTGCGAGAACGACCAGTCGAGGGTGACGATGAGCGCCTTGGCGCCGGCGGCCCTGGCCCGGTCCATGCGCCGCACCATGGTGTCGCGGGTGCCGCTCCAGTACAGCTGGAAGAAGAAGTCGGGCTGGGCCGCGCCCACCTCCTCCACGGGCTTGCTGGCGAACGAGCTGAGCCCCATGATCACACCTCGGTTCGCGGCGGCCCGGGCCACGGCCACCTCCCCGTCCGGGTCGACGGCCTGCACTCCGGTCGGTGAGATGAGCACGGGCAGCGCGGTGGGCACGCCGAGGACCGTCGTGGACAGGTCGCGCTCCGCGTGGTGGCCGACGACGCGCGGCGCGAAGCCCAGCTCGGCGAAGGCCTGCGTGTTGGCGTCGATCGTGCGGCCGCGCTCCGAGCCCGCGACGAGCGCGCCGTAGACCGAGCCGGGCAGCCGCCGTCTGGCCCGGCGGCGGGCCTCGGCGACCGACTCGAACCAGGGGTTCCTAGGCATGTGTCCCGCCCTTTCCGGTGGGTGTCGGATCCAGCCCGGCCAGGGGGCTCTCGGCGCACTCGCTCACCGGAGGGCGGCGGGTGAGGACCAGGTCCACGGGGCGCCGCGAGTGGTCGCCGGACGGCTTGGGCAGCCGGGCCGTGTCCCGCCGGGCGAGCCGTTCCGCGCCGTACCCCTGCACGCACTCGGGGTCCGGTCCGTCCAGCGGGAGCCCGGTGAAGAACTTCGCCGCCATGCAACCTCCCTTGCAGGTGTCGTAGAACGCGCAGGAGGCGCAGGCGCCGCCGTGCTGGGGTGTCCGCAGCCGCCGGAACAGCTCCGAGTCGCGCCACACGCCGCGAAATCCGCCGGGCTCGCGGACGTTGCCGGCCAGGAACTCGTCATGGATGGCGAACGGGCAGGCGTAGACGTCGCCGACCGGGTCGATCAGGCAGACGACGCGGCCTGCTCCGCACAGGTTGAGGCCCGGCAGTGCCTGGCCGTAGGCGGAGAGGTGGAAGAAGGAGTCGCCGGTCAGCACGTTCTCGCCGTGGGCCAGCAGCCAGTCGTACAGCTCGCGTTGCTGTGCGGCGGTCGGGTGGAGGTCGTCCCAGACGTCGGCGCCGCGTCCGGAGGGGCGCAGCCGGGTCAGGCGCAGCTGGGCGCCGTAACGGTCGGCGAGTGCCTTGAAGGCGTCCAGTTGCGGGATGTTGTGCCGGGTGCAGACCACGGAGATCTTGAAGTTCTTCATGCCTGCCGCGGCGAGACGCTCCAGCGCCCGGACCGCCGTGCTGTACGAACCGGGGCCGCGCACCGCGTCGTTGACGTCGGCGGTCGCGCCGTCGAGCGAGATCTGGACGTCCACGTAGTCGTTGCGGGCGAGGCGCTCGGCGGCTTCGGGGGTGATCCGGACGCCGTTGGTGGAGAACTTCACGCCCACGTGATGGGCGGTGGCGTAGTCCAGGAGCTCCCAGAAGTCGGGGCGGACCGTGGGCTCGCCGCCGCCGATGTTGACGTAGAAGACCTGCATGGCCTCCAGTTCGTCGATCACGGCCTCGGCCTCGGCGGTGCTCAGCTCACGCGGGTCGCGGCGGCCGGAGCTGGACAGGCAGTGGGCGCAGGCGAGGTTGCAGGCGTAGGTGAGTTCCCAGGTGAGGCAGATCGGTGCGTCGAGCCCGAGCTCGAACAGGTCGACCAGCCGGGACGGGGACGAGGACGAGGACGTGGGCGTGGGCGTGGGCACGGACGTGGGCGTGGCGGTCATGAGGTCCTCCCGACGACCATCGACGACTGCGCGAGTACGGCGAGGGCCCGGCCGTAGCGGGGCAGTTCGGTCTCCGTGAGGCCCGCGGCCAGGCAGGCGGCACGGGCCGTGGGCGCCTCCGCGAGGGCCTGGACCACGGCCAGCAGCCGCCGGTCCTTGAGGAACGACAGCTTGCGGGTGCCGAAGTGGTACAGCAGCGCACCGAAGGGTTCCGGCCGCACCGAGACCTGCGGATGCAGGTCCCAGGCGCGGTCGAGGTCCATGGCGGTCATACAGCGGCGCCTAGTAGACGCCGCACATGCCGTCGATGGAGACCTCCTCGATCAGTTCGTCGGCCTCGATCAGCGCTTCCTCGGCCGGGGTGCCCTCGTCCGGGATCTCGGTGGCCGGGACGGGCGGGGTGGCGTGCGGTCCGTTCATGTGACTCTCCCTGGGCAGCGCTCCCATCGGACAGTCGGAGAATAATGACACCGGGTGCCGAAAGTGAAGACGCCGGACGGCACGGAGCTTCGAAGGGGACGCTGATGAACCTCACCGCACCATCGGGGTACTTGACGCCGTGCCGTTCCCGCCCGGTAGGGGACGCGCGCGGATGAGACGCCCCGACGTCGTGGTCGTCGGGGCCGGCGGCAGCGGTGCCGTGCTCGCGGCGCGGCTCAGCGAGGATCCCGGCCGTACGGTGCTGCTGCTGGAGGCCGGCCCGGTACCGTCCCGTCCGGCGGCGTTCGCACCGGAGTTGCTGGACGCCCGGCTCGTGCCCGGCGCACAGCCCGGACACCCCGCCGTCCAGCCGTACGCGGTCCACCTCACTCCTCGGCGCCCGTACACGGTCGTACGGGGACGCGTCCTCGGCGGCTCGACGACCGTCAACGGCGGGTACTTCGTCCGGGCCCGGCGGGCGGACTTCGACCGCTGGTCGGCCGCGGCCGGGCCGGTCTGGTCCTACGACCGGACGCTGCCGTTCCTCCGTGCGCTGGAGAACGACCTCGACCGGGGCGGCGGTGAGCTGCACGGCGACCGAGGGCAGGTACGCGTCCGGCGCACCGGGCTCGGCCATCCCGCCGCCGTGGCGTTCCGGGCGGCGGCCCGACGGCTGGGCTTCCCGGCGGAGCCGGACAAGAACGCCCAGGACGCGCCGGGTTTCGGCCCGGTGCCGTGCAACGTCGTGGACGGAGTGCGTCTCAACACGGGCATCGGCTGTCTGGCGGCCGCGTCCGGACGCCCCAACCTCCGTATGGAGGGGGGCAGTACGGTCCTCAGGGTCGTCGTCGAGCGCGGTCGCGCAACCGGTGTGGTGGTCGAGCGGGACGGACGCCGCAGCACGGTGTACGGCGGTGAAGTGGTGCTCTGTGCAGGGGCGTTGCGCTCCCCGCACCTGTTGCACCTGTCGGGCGTCGGGCCGCGCCGCCTCCTGGAGTCCCTCGGCATCCCCGTGGTCAGGGACGCGCCGGCCGTCGGAGCGCGGTTCGGCGACCATCCGCAGCTGGTGCTGGAGTGGACACCCCGGCGGCCGCTGCCGGAGCCCGTCGGTTCCTGGCTCGGCGGCGCGCTGCACCTCTCCTCGTCGGACGGGGCGCACCCGGGCGACCTGGAAATCCTGCAGTCCCTCGTCCCGCCGGCCGGCCTGACCGGCGGCAGGGTGGCCGTGCCCGGCGCCCCGCTCGCGTTCCTCGTCTCCGTCCAGACCCCGCGGCTGACGGGCCGGATGCGCACCCGCTCCGCCGATCCCGCGACGCCCCCGGGCTTCGACTACGGGTACCTGTCGACGGCGGCGGACCGGCGGCGGATGCGCGAAGTGGTCCGTGTCACGGCCGAGTTGGTCGCTACGACCGAGTTCGCGGAGGTCTCCGCGGGGCTCGTGGAGCCGGTGGCGGAGGTGCTGGGCGACGACCGTCTGCTCGACGAGTGGATCCTCGGGCACCTCGGCACGTCCCACCACACCTGCGGCACGGTTCCGATGGGTCCCGCCGAGGATCCCCGGGCCGCCGTCGACGCCTACGGCGGGGTGTACGGGGTCGCCGGTCTGCGCGTCGCGGACACGTCCATCCTGCCGACGCCGCCGCTCAGGGGCCCGGCCGCCACCGCCGTCCTCATCGGCGAGGTCGTCGCCGACGCGGTGCGGCGGGGCCTGACCTGACCGACGCCCTGCGGCGGATGCGGCTACCCGGGCAGGTCCCGGTACCCGTCCGCGAGTTGCCGCACGGCCAGGTCCAGCAGTTCGCCCAGGTCGGCGGCCTCCTCGGCCAGCCACTGCTCGTACGCCGCGACGCACGCCGCCAGGACGGTGCTGCCGATCACCCGCGGCAGCAGGTCGGAGGCGGGGCGCCGCAGGCGCCGGGCGGCGAACCCCGTGACGAGGGCCCGCCACGACGCGTAGCGGACGGCCGAGTCCGCCTGGAGCGTCGGCACGCGCAGGATGAGGGCCATGCGCTGCCGGTGCCAGGGCACCTCCGCGGGGTCGAACCGGTTGAACGCGACGACCGCCGCACGCAGCGCGTCCATCATCGGCGTCTCCGGGTCGGCCGCCGTCAGCAACGCGTCGAGCCTGGTCAGCTGTTCCTCGAAGTCACCCCACACGAGGTCGTTCTTGGAGGCGAAGTAGCGGAAGAAGGTGCGCCGGCCGATGCCCGCCGCGGCGGCGATGTCGTCGACCGTGGTGTCGTCGAAGCCGCGTTCGGCGAACAGCTCGAAGCCCAGCCGTTCGAGCGCGGCCCGTGAGGTCACGCGCGGCCGGCCCGCCGGCCGCGCGGGTCCCGCACAGACCGCCGTGTCGCCCCGTGGCGGCTCCATCCGCGATCCCTTCCCTAGGCCCGGCCGCTGACGACGGCGCGCGACCGATCGGCCCGCGCCGTCAGCCGTCATCCTCGCACCGCTCGCGGGATACGGTCCGCCGGGTCCGCGCATCCAGCCGGGCGGCCGGCGACCGGGTGCGCCGGCACGGCTCCGGAGCCGCCGGCCCGAGAGCTCTCCGGAGCCGGTCCCGGAGGTGGGCCAGCGGTCACGGACGGCCGCGTGGACACCGGCATCGAAGGGTCAGAAACTTGCGTGAGTCAAGCAAAACGTCTAGTTTCGCCCCATGTGGAAATCGGTGCGGCGTGCCGGGTGGGCCACGGCCCATCTCTTCCTGGCCGCCGCGATGGCGTTCGGAATGTGGATCTTCGTCACCGTCCTGCTGATCACCGCGATCGGCACGCTGGCGGTCGTCGGTGCCTGGCTGCTGCCCGAGACGGTGCTGCTGATCCGGCGGATCGCGGGGGCCAAGCGGAGCCTGACCGCCACCTGGACCGGGGTGAAGATCCCCGAGGTGTACCAGCCGCTGACCGGGACGATGCGCGAGCGGATCGTCACGGCCGTACGGGATCCCGGCACCCGGACCGACGCGCGCTGGATGGTCGCGTACTGGTTCTACGGCGCGCTGCTCGCCCTCGCCCTGCCGCTGTGGCCGCTGGGGCTGGTCGTCGACGGCCTGTGGTGCGGGCTGCTGCGCCGCGAGGCCGTCGTCCTGCCGCTGATCGTGCGGCTCGCGGACCTGGAGGCCGACTGGTCGACCGCACTGCTCAAGCCGTCCCCGCAGGCGCAGCTCACGGCCCGGGTCGAGGAACTGGCCGCGACCCGCGCCGACGCCATCGCCGCGCACGAGGCGGAACTGCGCCGCATCGAGCGGGACCTGCACGACGGCGCGCAGGCGCAGCTGGTGGCCCTCTCCATGCGCATCGGACTGGCCCGGCGCGCCTACGGCGGTGATCCCGAGACCGGCCGGCGGCTCCTCGACGAGGCCCAGGAACAGGCCGAGAAGGCACTGACGGAACTGCGGCAGGTCGTCCGCGGCATCCATCCGCCGATCCTCAGCGACCGCGGCCTCGCCGGCGCGGTGCGGGCGCTGGCGGCGGGCAGCGGCCTCGAGGTGACCGTGGACGACGGCGGCCTGGACCAGGGGGTCCGGGCGCCCGCGGCGGTGGAGGCGGCCGCCTACTTCGCGGTGGCCGAGTCGCTGACCAACGTCGCCAAGTACAGCGGGGTCTCCCGTGCCGAGGTCCGGCTGGTCCGGGTCCGCCGCGGCCTCAGGGTGCGGGTCCGGGACGAGGGGTGCGGCGGCGCCGACGAGGCCGGCGGCTCCGGGCTGCTCGGTATGCGGCGGCGGGTCGCCGCGCTCGACGGAACGATGGAAGTGTCCAGCCCGGTCGGGGGACCGACCGTGATCGAAGTGGAGTTGCCGTGCGTGTGGTGATCGCCGAGGACAACGCCCTCCTGCGGGAGGGACTGGTCCTCCTGCTGACCTCGGCCGGGCACGAGGTCGTGGCCGTCGCCGGGAGCGGGCCCGAGATCATGCCCGCTCTCCTGGAGCACCGGCCGGACGTGGCCGTCCTCGACGTGCGGATGCCCCCGGGCTTCCGCGACGAGGGACTGCGGGCCGCGCTGGAGGCCCGGGAACGCCTGCCCGGGCTGCCGGTCCTGGTGCTCTCGCAGTACGTCGAGGAGTCGTACGCCAGTGAGCTGCTGGGCGGCGGGACCAGCGGGATCGGGTATCTGCTCAAGGACCGGGTCGGCCGGGTCGACGAGTTCCTCGACGCGCTGGAGCGGGTGGCCGCCGGCGGAACCGCGCTGGACCCCGAGGTCGTCACCGAACTCCTCACCCGCCGCAAGGACTCGCCGATCGACTCGCTCACGCCGCGCGAGCGCGAGGTGCTGGGGCTGATGGCCGAGGGCCACGACAACGCGACCATCGCCGCGACGCTCGTGGTCACCGAGCGCGCGGTGCACAAGCACATCGGCAACGTGTTCCTCAAGCTCAACCTGCCGCCGAGTGACACCGGCCACCGCCGGGTGCTGGCGGTCCTCGCCTACCTGGCCCACACGCCGCAGGCGTGAGCGGAACGCAGCGAGACGCAGCGGGAGGGGCCGCCCCGGTCGGGCGGCCCCTCCCCTCCTTTCGCCTCCTTTCGTCCCCTTTCGCCTCAGTACGTCGCGGCGGGCTCCGACGCCTGCGGCTCCTCCGCCGCAGGCCCGGCCGGAGCGGCCGAGGCCGTCGAAGCGTTCGAGGTGTCCGGGGCGTTCGGGGCGTTCGGGGCGGGCACCTTGCGGCTCAGCTTCTCGCCCTCCACGTCGATGTCCGGCAGCAGCCGGGCCAGCCACTTCGGCAGGTACCAGGCCTTGTGGCCGAGCAGGGCGAGGATGGCCGGCACGACGGCCATCCGGACGACGAAGGCGTCGAAGAGGACCGCGATGGCGAGCCCGAATCCGATCATCTTGATCATCGACTCGCCGGCGCCGATGAAGCCGGAGAACACCGCCGTCATGATCAGCGCGGCGGCCACCACCACCCGGGCACTGTGCCGGAAGCCGGAGACGACGGCCTGCCGGGGCTCCTCGCCGTGGACGTACGCCTCCCGCATCCGCGAGACCAGGAAGACCTCGTAGTCCATCGCCAGTCCGAAGACGATGCCCACCAGGAAGATCGGCATCATGCTCATGATCGGACCGGTGGACTCCACGCCCAGCAGCGAGGCGCCGTGTCCCTGCTGGAACACCGCGACGACGGCGCCGAGGGCCGCGAGGACGGAGAGCAGGAAGCCGAAGGCGGCCTTGAGCGGCACCAGCAGGGAGCGGAACACCAGCAGCAGGAGCACGACCGCCAGGCCGACCACCACCGCGAGGTACGGGATCAGCGAGTCCTGCACCTTCTGCGCGACGTCGATGTCCAGCGCGGTCTTGCCGGTGACCTCGTAGGACACCCCGGCGTCCCGTTCGAGGCCGGGTCGTTCGCCGCGGATGGCCTTGACCAGGTCCTTGGTCTTCTCGTCGGTCGGGCTGGTGGCCGGGGTGGCCGCGAACACCGCGGTGTCCCCCGCCTTGTTGAAGCGGGCCCGCGACACCGAGACGACGCCCTCGGTGGCGCCGATGTCCTTCGCGACCGCCGCCACGGCGGACTTGGCGTCGTCGGCCCCCTTCGCGTCGACCACGATGGTCAGGGGCCCGTTGAAGCCGGGGCCGAAGCCCTCGGCGAGCGCGTCGTAGGCGCGCCGTTCGGTGGTGGAGGTGGGCTTGGCCTCGTCGCCGGGCATGCCCAGCCGGAGGTCGAGGACGGGGGTGGCGACCGCCCCCAGGCCGACCACGCCGAGCAGGAGCACGGGCAGCGGCAGCCGTACGACGATCCTGGCCCACCGCGAACCGCCGTTCTCGGTCTTCAGCTGCTTCCTGCGGTGGCGCCGCGAGTTGCGGCGGGCGCCGCGCGCGAGCACCGCGTTCGGCCAGAAGCCGAGGATCGCCGGGACCAGGGTCAGGCAGATCAGCACCGAGACGAGCACCGCGCCGGCGGCGGCCAGGCCCATCTTGGTGAGCATCGGGATGCCGACGACCGAGAGACCGGCCAGGGCGATGACGACGGTGAGGCCGGCGAAGACGACCGCGGAGCCCGCCGTGCCGACGGCCAGACCCACGGCCTGCCGCGGATCGTGGCCCTTGGCGCGTTCCTCGCGGTAGCGGGAGACGACGAACAGGGCGTAGTCGATACCGCAGGCCAGGCCGAGCATGGTGGCGAGGGTGCCGGTGTTCTCCGACAGGCCGAAGGTCCGGGACAGGGCCATGATGCCGGTCATGCTGGCGGCGACGCCGATGACCGCGGCGATCAGGGGCAGGCCGGCGGCCGCCAGCGAGCCGAACGTGACCAGCAGGACGAGGGCGGCGACCGCGATGCCGATCGCCTCGGCGTTGCCGCCCGCCGCGGGCTGTGTCGCGAGCGCGTCGCCGCCGACCTCGACGGTCAGACCGGTGTCCCTGGCCTGGTCGACGGCTCGCTCCAGGTGCTGCTTGCTGGCGTCGGTGAGGTCGTCGGCCTTGGCCGTGAAGGAGACGGTCGCGTACGCGGTGCGGCCGTCCTCGCTGACCGCCTTCGCCCGGAAGGGATCGACGGCGGTGGCCACCTGGGTCCCCTCGGCGGCCTCGTCGACGAGCTTCTCGACGGCCTTCCGGTGGGCGGTGGCGGTGACCTTCTCGCCGTTCGGGGCGATGAAGACGATCCGGGCGCTCGCCCCGTCGGCCGCCGTTCCCGGGAAGCGCTGCTCCAGCAGGTCGAACGCCTTCTGGGACTCGATCCCGGGCATCGTGAAGCCCTCGTCGGCGGCCGCGGGCGCCTTGGAGGCGGCGAATCCCACGGCGCCCAGGACCGCGACCCACAGGACGGTCACGAACCATCGCCATCGGAAGGCCGCACGGCCCAGGTGATAAAGGACAGTTGCCATGGCGGGACAGGCCTCCACATCAGCGGTTCGGGAAGGGCGCGACGACGAGGAGCCCCACGTGGGAGATCCGCCCTGTTCAGGGCCGGCCCGGGGAGGCGTCCGCCGCTGTGCTCCAGCCTTTCGCGGGCCGCCGGGGCGCACGAGGGAGCGCCCTCCCGCATCCGGGGTGTAGCCGGCTACACCAACCCGTCCGCGCACCGGAGCCACCGCTGCCCCGCCGCTCCGGGCCCACGGACAGCCCGAAGGGACCGCCCGCATGCGGGCGGTCCCTTCGGGTCGGCGTCACAGCGGGACGGACGGCCGCCCCTGCCGTGGGGCGTGCCGCCGGTCGTGCTGTCGGTCAGGACCAGGGCTGGTCGGCTGCCTCGGGACGGGACCGCTTCGGGCCGCGGTAGCTCGCGACCAGGCCGCCTGCAGCGCCCAGGGAGACCAGGCCCATGAACGCGGCGCCCATGATCCCCTTCACCCCGTCCATGGCGACGTACATGGCGACGGCGGTGGCCCCGTTGAAGAGGAAGAGGAACCAGAGCGTGCCCCGCCGTGCCAGGAACGCCTTGATCTTCGGCTTCTTCGCGATGCGCGACCCCGTCAGGAGCGAGACGCCGATGCCGACGTAGGTGGCGAGGTCCTTCCGGGTGCCGTCGAGGACGGCACCGGAAGCGGAACTCGCGGCGAGTCCGCCGACGAAGCACGACCACAGCAGCAGATCGGAGACGAACGCCTTCACACGGGCGAGCGGGTGCATGGAACTGTCCTTCGGTAGGCGGATGCGAGGGGCTGATCCGATCGGCGGTCCGTTGCGACCTCGGCCGATCTCCCGCATCCACGATTCCGGCGTCCGCTCTCCGGCACGAGGAAGCCCACTCCCGGGTCCGTGGTGCAGCGGGCTACACCACGCGCCCGGCACGGGCGTCACCACGAAGCAGAGCCGATCATCAGGCGAGCCGCAGTCCCGCGGAGCACCCGGGGCCCACTCCCCCCCGGGGGGGGTCAGCCCTGCGGGCCCAGCAGGCGGATCGCGTCCGCGGCCACCACGCCGTCGGCGTCGTTGGTCAGTTCGACCGACGTGCCGAGGCCCGCCTGGAGCCGGAACTCGCCGAGCGGGACCCAGGTGCCGCCGCGCGGATCGGTGGTGCCCGCGACCCGCTGGTCGATGCGTACGGTCGTGGTGGTGCCGTCCGCGTGGACGACGCTGTACGGGGCGTTGCTCGCCCGGTCGGCGGCCGGGGGGTAGGACGTCTGGATCTCGTACACACCGTCCTGGGGCACCGCCGGCTGCCACCGCACCTGTCGCTCGCCCGAACCGGCGGGCGCCGTACGGTAGTTCCCCGACCAGAAGCCGGGGTCCGCCGTCGCGGTCGGCCAGCTGCCGCTGACGACGGCGAAGCCCAGCCGGTCGTTGTCCACGACCACCTCGGCGCGTACGTCGGCGGAGCCCGGCGCCTCGATCAGGCTGAGCGAGTCCAGGCCGAGCCGGGTGCCGCCGCCCCGGCCGGGTGCCGTCACCGCGCAGCGCAGGGTGTGCCGTCCGGCGCGCAGCCGGGTGGTCCCGAGGTGGGCCAGGTCGAAGCCGTCGGCCGTCTGCGCCGTGGTGTCGATGGCGTGGGCGGGGAGCCCGGTGCCGTCCGCCGTGACGGTGGCCAGGGCGCCGTCCGCCGAGCGGTAGTGGCGCAGGAGCAGCTCGTAGTCGCCGGTGCGCGGCGCCCGGAAGGCGAACTCCACGGCGTCGCCGACCTGTTCGGGGGTGAGGACCAGCCGCTCGCCACCGCGCGCGAGGGGATCCGTGACGGTCTGCACGGTGCCGCCGGTGACCTCGCGGTCCGCTTCGGCCAACGGGACGACTGACTCCCGGTGGTGGGGGCCACGGCGCAGGCTGTCGCGGCCCCGGGTCAGCCATTCGAGCGAGAAACAGCAGACGTCGACCCGCTGCGGGACACCCGCCATGTCACCGTCGCAGCCGTAGAGCAGCACGATCGTGCCGTCGGACAGCCGGGCGAGATCCGAGTAGAACGAGCGGTTCTCGTTGACGACCCGCTGGTACCGGTACGAGAAGCCCTCGTCGTAGCTGACCGCCACCGTCATGTTGTACCTGACGGGCGAGTCGGGACGGCTGAACAGTACCCGCCCGGGCTGCCGGCTGCCCGGGCCGCCGGTGTAGCGCAGCAGGCCTGCGTCCACCGCGTTGAACGAGCCGGTGCTGCCGTCGAGCGCCGGCTGCGACCAGGTCGTGCCGTCGTCCGTGCTGACGGAGACGATGCGCTGGTTCTCACCGCCCGACGCGAAGCGGCCGTTGACGAGCACGGAGCCGTCGGAGCGCTGCACCGTCCGCGCCTCGTTGACGGGGTACGCGACCTGTACGGGCACCTCGCCGGTCGCCTGCCAGGTGGCGCCGTGGTCGTCGCTGTAGATCGGCGCGACGCCGTAGTACCGCTGGGCCACCGTGTTGCCGACGATCACCCTGCGGTGCAGGCAGTTGAGCAGCAGACGGCCGGAGCGCAGCTGGATCCCGTGGCCCGGACCGGGGCCGTGCAGCGCCCAGTTGTAGGGGAAGCCGTCGAACAGGCCCGCCAGGCTGCGTGGTTCGCCCCAGGTCCGGCCGCTGTCCCGGCTGGAGATCACATGGAGCTCGCCGGAGTCGCCCGAGCAGGAGGTGTTCTGCGGGAGTCGGAGCGAGAGCATGTAGAAGAGGAAGACCTCCCGGGTCCGGCGGTCCACGACCAGCGCCGGGTTGCCCCAGGACTCGCCGTCGACGGAGGCGACCAGGGTACGGCTCGCCTCCCAGGTCCGGCCGCCGTCGGTGCTGCGGCGCAGCAGCAGGTCACGCGGACCGGCGTCGCACACCTCGTGGCGGCCCTCGGTCACGGCCAGGACCGTGTCGTCGGGCAGCACGGCGAGCGCGTGGACGTGGTAGCTCACCAACGGGCCGGCGACGGAGTCCCAGAGGGTCTGCTCCTCGAAGAAGGCACCGTGCCGGTCGGGTTCGGACGTGCGGTCGGCTGCCTGTGCCGTGGATCCGAGGGCCACGGGCCCCAGTGCGGCGGTGGCCGTGGCGCCGACGACGCCCAGCGCGAAGGATCTGCGGTTCATGGCGGTGCGGTTCGGTCCGTCGTCGGACATGGGGCCACCCCTTTCGGGCGGAACGGAGGGAGTACGGACGGGAGAGGGCACCGGTGCGGACTAGGGATCAGGCGCGTACGAGGTGCGCGTCGAGGGGGGCGAGCAGGTCGTGCAGTGCCTTCCGCTCCCCCTCGGAGCACGGTGTGAAGGGCGCGGCGGCATACGGCGGGCACAGTCCGCGTCCGGCCAGGACGGCCTTCACCGCCGGGACCCCGGGGCGTACGGTGTGCAACGCCAGTACCTCGTCGAGCAGTTGCTGCGCGCGCCGCGCGTCTTCGTGCCGGCCGTCGCGGTGGGCCCGGACGAGCTCGACGGTCACCGCGGGCGCCACGTTGGCCACCCCGAGGACGACTCCGTCGGCCCCGAGCCGCAGCGCGTCGAGTGCCTGTCGCTCCGCGCCCTGGCTGACCCCGAAGTCGTCGCGCCGACGGGCCGCCGCGAGAGCGTGGCCGAACAGTGCGGGGTCGCCCGAGCTGTCCTTGATGCCCACCAGGTGCGGGAGGGCGGTCAGTTCGTCGAGCAGGGTGGGGGTCAGCGGGTTCCCGTAGCGGGGCGCGTGGTAGGCGACGACGGGAACGCCGAGGCCGGCGAAGGCTGTGTAGTGGGTGACGATCTCGTCGTGCCGGTGGTGGAAGTAGATCGGCGGGCTGAGCACCAGCGCGTCCGGCGCGGCGGGGCGCACGGCCGCCGCCCGCGCCAGCGCCTCGGCGGTTCCGGCGGCCGTGGCGTTCACCAACACCGGCCCGCCGTCGGTGAGTTCGCGCCAGCGCTCGGCCACCGCGACGGCGAACCCGCCCAGTTCCGCCGTGGGCAGCAGCGGCCCTTCGCCGTTGCTGCCGAAGAGCATGAGGCCGCGGGCGCCGGCTGCCGCGAGCGCGCGGAGCAGGGCGTCGGCGGCCGGGGCCGAGGGGTGTCCGGGGTGGTCCATCGGGGTGACCAGAGGGACGATGACGCCGGCCAGCAGGGCGCGTCCGTCGGTCCGCCCCCTCTCGTCGACGACCGAGTGCTCGGCTGCGGGTGCCGTCAGGGGTCGTCGTTCGAGTGCGACCGCGTCGTGGCTGGTCGCGCCCCGCGGCGGAGCCGCACACTGATGCAGCCCCGCGCCCCTTCGGGGCGCTTCGCCACCACCCATCAGTACCCCTTGACCTCGGGCCAGGCCAGTTCCACCCCGGCACGCGTGAGTTCGTCCTGGAAGCGGCGCAGCTCCTCGCCGTCCTCGTACACCTGCTCGACGTCCAGTCGGTTGTCGAGGCAGTACGCGGCCAGCGCCCCTGCCGCCTCGCCGATGTTCCACTCGACGGGGTGCAGCCGGTAGCAGCCGTTGGTGATGTGGGTGGTGCCGATGTTCTTGCACACCGGCAGCAGGTTCCGCATCCGCACGGGCAGCAGGGCGCCCAGCGGGATCTGGAAGGGGCTGCTGGCCACGTCGATGTAGGTGTCGCCGCCGGTGGAGGGATGCAGGTCGATCCGGTACATCCCGATGCCGACCGAGTCCGGGTAGCGCACCGCGCCGTGGTCGCCGCGCACGGCGAGGGACAGGTCCTGTTCGACGATCCGGCGCCGGGCGACGATCCGGCGTGACTCCCGGATGTACGGCGCCTTGGCCAGCCCGTCGGCCGTGCCCAGCACGTCGCCGCGGAGCCGCAGGCCGGGCCAGCCGGTGCCGCCGTCCGGACGGGAGGCCTCGGTCTGCAGCCAGTAGAGCATGCTGAGGCTCAGCTCGCGGGCCCCGGCCAGGTGCCGGTCCCGTTCCTTGTCGTCCACTCCGATCAGCGGGCCCGGCAGGTAGTCGATCATGGGCCAGTTGACGATGGTCACGTCGCTCGCGGCGAACCCCTGCGGGTACAGCTTCCGGGAGAACACCCGGCGGAACTCCCACAGTTCCTTGTCGCCCGCGTCCTTGCTCTGGTCGGCGACGACCGGCCCCGAGTCGGCGTTCGGGGTGAAGCCGCGCGGCACGGTCTGCAGCGTCCTCGGGTCGGGCGCGCTCAGGCTCAGCAGCCGGTTCGGCCACTGCGGCGGGCGGTAGGCGGCCCAGCGGTCGTAGCCGGCCGGCCTGTCGACGGTGTGGTCCTCTCCGGCCACGTGGTCGACGGCGAACACCCATGAGAACGCCTGCATGTTGGCCGGCTGGGCCGCGTCGGGTGCGCTCGGCTCCCCGGTGTCCCGCCGCGACTCGAAGCCCGTCACGTGCTCGGTGCCGGTCAGCGGCAGCAGGTCGCCGAGTTCCGTGGCGTCCAGGACGTAGGGCGCCGGCACCTCGACCCGCGTGCCGTCCGGGCCTTCGACGACCACGGACCGTACCCGGTCGCCGTCCACGGAAGCGGCAACCGGCCGGTGCCGGTACAGGATCCGCAGCCGCCCGGCGGCCACGTACGGCGCGACCATGGCCGCCAGGACGGCGGCGCCGACCCGCGGTTCGTGGCACAGCGGGCTCACCCGGCCCTCGCCCGGGTTGAGATACCGGCGCCGCCTGGCCTCCTCGGTGAGCGGGTACCAGGTCCGGTAGTGCTCGCGGACCGCCTCGCGCAGCGCGCGGTAGGTGCGGGTGGCGCCGAACTGCTCGATCCAGGCGTGCTCGTCGGGCGGTACGCCCTGGCTGGTGAGCTGACCGCCGATCCAGTCGGTCTCCTCGGTGAGCAGGACCGACCGCCCCCGGTCGAGGGCGGCCAGCGCCGCGGCCACCCCGCCGAGTCCCCCGCCGACGACGAGGATGTCCGTGGCCGCCGACGTCGGCGCGCTCATACACCGCTCCCTTCCTGTACGTCCCCCGCACCGTCCGGACCGAAGGCGAAGCTCCGAGGCGCGCTCCGTACGGCCACCGGCACGGGCGGGCCGCCGCCCGGCGGGGTGACGAGCAGGTCGCCGACGCCCTCGGCGGTCCCGGTGACACGGTCACGGGTCCACTGGTAGTCCCGTACGACGACGCCGGGCGCCAGGTCCAGCAGGGCACGTCCTTCGAGGTGGACGGTGAGCCGGTCGGCCGCCCGGACGTCGAGGCGGCCGTCGCCCAGGGGCAGGTTGCACAGTTCGGCAGGCTCGCCCGGGTGGGCGAACCGCCAGCCGTCCGGCCGTGCGTCGGCCAGTTCGCCGAAGGCGAGATACGCCAGCAGCCCGCCCCAGGCCATCAACCCGTCCGACCTCTTCCGAAGGTTCGTCAGGTTCTCGCCGTCGACGGCCGGATAGTTCTCCCGGACGTGGCCGTGCTCGTGCCACTCGTGGAGGAACAGCCGCAGCAGGTCCCCCACCACCGGCCGGCTCAGCCCGGTCAGCCCGTACCTCCGCAGCCCGCGTACGGCGAGATAGGCCATCGGCGCCCAGATCCGGCCGCGCCAGTACGTCGCGGCGAACCCTGGGTCGTTGCGGGCCACGCTGGGCAAGGGCCGTACTCCGCCCAGCACTTCGGGCCTCAGCAGATCCGCCGCCGCCTTCGCCGCACGGCCTGGGTCCGGCAACCCGCCCAGCAGCGCGTACAGCATCGTCGGCGAGACGTGCGGATCATGCGTACCCGTGGAGGTGAGGTTACGGTAGCCGCCGCGCTCGTCGTCCCACAGCAGTCGGTCGGCTACCGTCCGGGCCGCGGCGGCCTCGGCGCGCAACCGGTCGGCCGGCGCGCGCTTCCCGAGGAGGCCGGCGATGTCCGCCAGCGCCTCGGCGTCGGCGATGTGCAGGGCGTTCAGGCCGACGTCGGCGAGGTCCATGGTGCGGGTCGCCGGGTCGTACCGGACCTCGTCGTACATCGGCGAATCGTCCAGGCCCGACTCGCGTCTGGCCCGGTCCAGGGTCGCCGACGCCGCGTCGCCCGCGACCGGGTCGGAGCCCCAGGCGAGCAGCCCGTGCGGTCCGCGGCGGGCCCGGGGCCACCAGTCGTGCCAGGCCAGCAGTGCCGGGAAGGTGGTGTCGAGCAGCGCCGTGTCGCGGGTCCCGGGCGAGAGACCGCCCGCCAGATACGCCTGATACACCGTCAGCGCGCCGACCGGGGGCTGTGAGCGGTCGTCGGTGCGGCCCCTGTCGTCCGAGACCCGGTTCGGGATCATGCCGGCCTCGTCCGCGTACGGGAGGATCTGTTCGAAGACGCCGCGCGCGTAGTCCCGGTCGACGGCCGAGGCGGTGAGACCGGTGAAGAACGTGTCCCAGGCGTGCAGCGCCCAGGTGCCGTAGAAGCCCCTGCGTTCGGCGCAGACGAAGTCCCGTGAGGTGGGGGTCAGGACGCGGCCGATGTCCGGGGCGTAGACGGTGTTCCAGGTGACGGCCCGGGTCAGGGCGTCGGCGGCGTCGCCCAGCCAGCCGGTGGAACGAAGCGAGGTACGTTCCGCGCTGAGTGCCGCTTCATGTCGTCTGTCGGGTGCGGCTTCGCTGTGGCTGGTCGCACAGTTCCCCGCGCCCCTTCGGGGCGCGAACCTTACTTCCACGGCACCGTCGAACGCCAGTACCAGCGCATCCTCCGGGCCCTCGATTCTGCGGGTCGGTGCCGAAGTGGTGACCGTCCAGCGGATGCCGCCCGCGCGGACGGTGGCGGCCAGGTCCGTCTGCTGCTCGATGCCGTCCAAGCCCTCCACGGACAGCACGATCACCCCCGTGCTCTCGGCCAGAGCATCCAGTACATCCCCGGGGCCGCCCGCGAGCTCCAGCCGCAGCCGGTGGCCCGCCGCCCGTACCGTCACCTCGGCGTAGCTGCCGTCCACGGTGTGCGGGCCGAGCCGGTCGAGGCCGTCGCGCCAGGTGAAGCCGTCGAGCACCGGGCCTTCGGGGCCGAGGACGCCGAACCGCACGCGCGGCCCGTCCGGCAGCCGGTTCATGCCGGTGTGCGTGCGGACGTCCCAGGTGTTCCAGCCGGTGGGTACCGGGGTCACGGCACGCCGCCTCTCACTCATACGACCGCCTCGCCGTCGGCGGCGCCGTCCCCGGCACCGAGTCGTCCAGGTCCAGGGCCGCGTCCAGCAGCGCCTGCGTGTACGCGTGACGCGGTGCGGTCAGGACCTCGCCGGTCCGGCCCTCCTCCACGATCACGCCCCGGCGCATCACCGCCACCCGGTCGGCTATCTGGTGCACCACTCCCAGGTCGTGCGAGATGAACAGCAGCGCGAGCCGGTGCCGGCCGCGCAGGTCGGCCAGCAGCCGCAGGATCTGGGCCTGCACCGAGACGTCGAGCGCCGACACCGCCTCGTCGCACACCAGCAGCCGGGGCCGTACCGCCAGCGCTCTGGCGATGCTGACCCGCTGGCACTGGCCGCCCGACAGGTCCCCCGCGCGCCGTGCCGCCACCTCGGGATCGAGCCCCATGTCGGCGAGGAGCCGGTGCAGCGCCTCGGTGCGGTCGCCCTCGGGTGCGGTGACGGGGTGGGTGCTCCAGACCTCGGCGATGATCGAGGCGACCGTCATGCGCGGGTTCAGCGAGGACCGCGGGTCCTGGAACACCATCTGCACCGCACGCTGCAGTTCGGGCGGCCGGCGCCCCGCGCGGCCGAGCGGCCGTCCCTCGAAGGTGACGGCCCCGGCGCCGGGCCGCAGGAGTCCGGCCACGCACCGGGCGACGGTCGTCTTGCCGGAGCCCGACTCGCCGACCAGCCCGAGCGTCTCCTCGGGCGCCACCGACAGGCTCACCCCGTCCACGGCGACCTGACCGCTCCGCCGCCCTCCGTAACGGACGCGCAGGTCACGCACGTCCAGGAGGGCGCGCTCGCTCGTGCTCACGGCTGCGGCACCTCCTCCGCGAAGTGGCAGGCGCTCAAGCGGCCGGGCGCCACTTCCCGTACCTCCGGCCGTTCGGCGCGGCAGCGGGCGCGGGCCAGTGGGCAGCGCGGGTGGAAGGCGCAGCCGGCCGCCCGGTTCGCGGGGGTCGCCGGGGCCCCGGGCAGCGGGTCGGCCAGTGCGGTGCGGGTCCGGACGGCGGGCACGCTGCGCACCAGGGCGGCGGTGTACGGGTGGAAGGGCCGACGCAGGACGTCACGGGCGGGCCCGCGTTCGCAGACCCGTCCGGCGTACATCACCACCACCTCTTCGCCGACGTGCGACACGACCCGCAGGTCGTGGCTGACCAGCAGCATCGCCAGGCCGTCCGCCGCCTGGACGGCGGCCAGCAGCCGCAGGATCCGGGCCTGCACGGTGAGGTCGAGCGCCGTCGTGGGCTCGTCGGCGAGCAGCAGCGCGGGGTTCCCGGCCAGCGCCATGGCGATCATGGCGCGCTGGCGCAGACCTCCGGAGAGTTCGTGCGGGTAGGCGCGCATCCGGCGCTCCGGCTCCGGCACGCCGACCCGGTCGAGGAGTTCGACGACCCGGCGGTGCACCTCGGCACGCGGCAGCCGGTCGCGGCGCGGTATCTCGCCGACCTGACGGCCGATCCGCTGGGTCGGGTTGAGGGCGGCGAGCGGGTCCTGGAAGATCATGGCGATCTCCCGGCCGCGTACCGCGCGGCGCCGTGCCGGGTCGGCGGCGAGCAGGTCCTCCCCGTGCCACAGCAGCCGGCCGGCCAGCGTGGCGCCCTCGGGCGGCAGGCCCAGGATCGCCTGGGCGGTCATGGTCTTCCCGCTGCCGGACTCGCCGATCAGCCCCACGGTGGTGGCCCGCGGCACGTCGAAGGAGACGCCGTCCAGCACGCGGGTCCGGGTGCCGCGCGGGCCGGGAAGTTCCACCACCAGGTCCTCGATGCGCAGGACCGGTCCGTCCGTCGTGGCCACCGCCTTCCCGGCCCCGTGTTCGCGTGCGGTTCCGGCGGGGGTCACGAGCCGCCGGTCCGTACGCCGGCGAAGTCCGGCAGCCCGCTGGCGTCGGGGACGAAGCCCTTCAGGTCGCTGTTCCAGGCGTAGGCGATGCTCACGGACATCGGGTACATGCCGACCGCGTCCTGCCAGATGATCCGACTGGCCTGACCGTAGAGGCCGGTGCGCTGCGCCTTGTCGGCCGTGGCGCCGGCCGCCGCGAGCAGACCGTCCAGCCTCTTGTTGCAGTAGCCCATGCGCTTGGCCGCGCAGGTGTAGAGACGGCCCAGGTTGCTGGCCGCGTCGTAGCTGGGGGTGGCCAGCTGCTGGAAGTTGATGTCCCACCTGAGCGCGAGCAGGTCCTCCGTGAAGACGGCCTGCTCCTTCTCCAGCGGTTCCACCTGCACGCCGACCTTCTGCAGGTCCGAGACGACGGCCTGGATGAAGGGCTTGAACTCGTCGTTGGCGAACTGCAGCCGGAGTTTCTTCGAGAAGTCGAACCCGGCGGCGGTGAGGGCCGCCTTGGCGGCTGCCGGGTCGTGGGCGACGGCGGGCTGCGTCACGTGGCCGAGGACGACGCTCGTGACGGGTGCGTCGGCGGCCTTGCCGGTGTCGGGATAGAGCTTGTCGATGATGGTGCCGAAGTCGACGGCCTGCCAGATGGCCCGGCGGACCTTCGCGTCCTTGAGGGCGGGGATCGAGGAGTTGAACCACATGGTGAACTCGGCGCTGCTCGGCACGGTCTGCACGGTGAGGCCCTTCTGGCCTTTCAGCGAGGCGAGTTGGTCGTCGGGGATGCCCCAGACGACGTCGACCTCGCCGGTGCGCAGTGCGGTCATGCGGGCCGCGAGTTCGGGGATGTTCCGGATGGTGACCTTGCCGAGCGTGGGCTTCGTGCCGCGGTACTTCTTGTTGGGCACCAGGACCAGCGATCCGCTCGGGGTGAACGCGTCGACGCTGAACGGCCCCGACCCGACCGGGTGGTTGAAGAAGGCGGTGTCGTCCTCGCCGACGCCCGACGGGAGGACGTAGAAGGTGCCGAGCTTGCCGGGGACCGACGCGTCGGGCGCCGGGCTGTGCAGGACCACCTCGGTGGCGGAGACCTTGGTCATCGTGTCGCCCGGGAAGTTGCCCGCGTTGGGGCCGTTCAGGCCGATCATCCGCCGGAAGGAGGCGACCACGTCGTCGGCGTCGAGGGCGGAGCCGTCGGAGAAGCTGACGCCGGAGCGCAGCGTGAACGTCCAGGCGGTGACGGACTTGTCGGGCTTCCAGGACGCCGCGAGGTCGCCTTCGAGGGTGCCGTCCGCGGCGGGTTTCACGAGTCTGCTGAAGATCTCCTGAGCGGCCAGCTGGGTGCCCGTGGAGGCGCCCTGGGCCCCGTGCGGGTCCAGGCTCTCGATCGGATAGGTGCCGGCGACCGTCACGTCCGTCGAGGCGGAACCGCCCCCGTTGTCGTCGCCGCCGGTGGTCGTCGAGCAGGCGGCGAGGAGCGCCGCGCCCGCCGTGGCGGTGGTGGCGAGCCGGATCAGCCGGCTCCGCCCGTGCTCACGCGTCCTGGTCATGATGGTGCTCCTCTCGATCGAGGGTCGGTCGGAGTCAGCCGGTGGGTGAGGCGCTGTACCTGGTGTGTTTCAGTCGGAGCGGCCACGCCCGTAGCGGGCGGTGAGCTGGTCGCCGAGGATGCCCACGTTGACGATCAGGAGGGACAGGGCGATGCCCGGCAGGGTGGAGATCCACCACTGCGTTTCGAGGTACTCCTTGCCGTTGGCGATGGTCTGCCCCCACGACACCGTCGAGAGGGGCAGCCCGATGCCGAGGAAGCTGAGCCCCGCCTCCGCCAGCACCACCAGAGCGAACTCGAGCGTGGCGAGGGCGACGATCGGTCCGGCCGTGAACGGGAGCACGTGCCGGGCGAGGACGGTCCGGCCGGGCACTCCGAGCACCCGGGCGGCGTCGACCCACGGCCGTTCCCTGAGGGAGAGCGCGATGCCCCGGGTGACGCGGGCGAAGCCGATCCAGCCGGTCGCCGAGAGCGCGACGACGACCAGCAGGACACTGCGTTCGAAGGCGCCCGCGATCACGATCGCCAGCAGGATCGCGGGGAACGCCAGCAGGACGTCGAAGATCCGGGCGAGTACGGCGTCGGCGACGCCGCGGAAGTAGCCGGCGACCGCACCGAGGAGGCCCCCGACGAGGCAGGACAGCGCGACCGTGGACACGCCGATGAGCACCGCCGTCCGGGCCCCGTAGACGATCTGGGCGAACATGTCGCGGCCGAGTCCGTCGGTGCCGAGCCAGGCCGTGCCCCCGGTGGACACCTTGGAGCCGGGGGCGAGCAGCCGGTCGTCCAGGGAGGTGCGCACCGGGTCGTAGTGGATCAGCAGGGGCCCGACGACGGCCACCAGCAGGTAGCAGCCCACGACCACGGCGGGGACCCGGGACAGGAGCGGGCGCCGGGCCTGCCGCGGAGTCGTCGTCGGCTGCTCGACGGCGACGGTGAGGTCGGCCATCAGACGGCTCCCGTCCGGATCCGCGGATCCAGCTGGGCGATGAGCAGATCGGCCATCAGGTTGAGCACGACGACGATGCCGGCGATGAGCAGGGTCGCGCCCTGTACGACCGTGTAGTCGCGGTTGGCGACCGCCTCCACCACCAGCGATCCGAGGCCGGGCCAGGCGAACACGTTCTCGACGATCACGGCGCCGCCGACCAGGGCCCCGACCTGGACGCCCACCACGGTCACCACCGGGATCAGCGAGTTGCGCAGGGCGTGGCCGAACAGCACCTGACGCTCGGTCAGCCCCTTGGCGCGCGCGGTCCGGATGTAGCTCTCGCCCATCGTCTCCGCGACGCTGGTCCGGGTCAGCCGGGCGATGATCGCGACGAACGGGAAGGAGAGGGTGACGGCGGGCAGCACCAGGTGCTGGGGGGTGCCGACCCCGGAACTGGGCAGCAGGCGCAGGGTGAGGGCGAAGACCAGGACCAGCATGATGCCGATCCAGAACGTCGGGAACGACTGGAGGGCGATCGTGCAGGCCGAGACCATCCGGTCCACCAGGCTGCCCGGCCGCGCCCCGGCCAGCATGCCGAGCGTCAGCCCCACGATCACCGCGATCACGGTGGCCGTCACGGTGAGGTCGACGGTGGCGGGCAGCCGGTCGAGGACCGCGCCCATCGCGGACCTGCCGAGCCAGTGCGACTGGCCGAAGTCGAGCCGGCAGACGTCGCCGAGGTAGCTGAGGTACTGCGCGCCGAGCGGCCGGTCGAGACCGAGCGAAGAGCGCAGCTGGTCGATCTGGCTCCGGGTGGCGTCCGGGCCGAGCAGTACCGTCGCGGGGTCGCCGGGTGCGGCCCGGACGATGAGGAAGATCAGTGAGGCGGCGCCCCACATCACGAAGACTCCGATGAGCAGCCGGTGCACGATCATCCGGATCATGTCCTCGGCCTCCTGCCGGCGGTACGACCCGTGGGTACCGGGCCGATCGAGTCGCCCGGTACGAAGGCGCAGGGCACCGTGAGCTGCCGCGGCTCGGGGGTCTCCTGGTCGAGCAGCTCGATCAGCACCCGTACGGCTTCCCCCGCCATCCGGGCCCGGGGCAGCGAGAACCGCGTCCAGTTCCGGGAGTCGGGTGTCCAGGACGGCGGATCGCCCAGCAGGGCCAGCGAGCAGTCCTCCGGGAACCGGACCCGTTCCGTGCCGGCCATCGTCGCCAGCGCCCCGGTGAGCCGGTCGTCCTCCGTCGGCTCGACCAGCAGCGCGGTGATCCCGAGTCCGTCGGCCCACCCCGCCAGCCGGTCGACCGTCAGGTCCGCCGGATCGGCCAGGCTCCGGATCAGCGCCTCGTCCACGGCGATCCCGGCGTCGGCCAGCCCGCGCCGGTATCCCTCCTCGCGGTCCCTGGTGGGCTCGCTGTCCTCCGGGGCCCGCAGATACAGGATCCGCCGGTGGCCGAGCCGCGCCAGCTCCGCGACGAGTTCCGCGGTCGCCGAGACGTAGTCGGCGGCCACGTAGGAGAGTTCGCCGTCGTCCACCTCGCGGCGTCCGACGAAGACGAACGGGAAGTCCTCCCGGACCAGCGCGGACAGCTCCTCGCGGCGGACGTTCCGGCCGAGCAGGACACAACCGTCCGCGATCTTCAGCCGGTTGGTGCCACCGGCGTAGATGGACCGCTCGGCCGTCGCCGTGCTGGACGCACCGCCGCCGGAGCAGAACAGCAGCAGGTCGTAGCCCTGCCGTGCCGTCTCCTCCTCCACGCCGAGCAGGAACGGGTAGTAGAAGTCGCGTTGGTCGGTCGGGAACACCGACTCGAAGGTGTAGAGCCCGAGCAGCCGGTTCCGGCCGCCCTTCAGGCTGCGCGCGGCGACGTTGGCCGTATAGCCGAGTTCCTCGGCCGCCGCCAGCACGGCCCGGCGGGTCGGTTCCGCGATCTGCGCACTCGCCGCGCCTCCGCTGATCACCAGCGACACCGTCGCCTGGGAGACTCCGGCACGCCGGGCGATGTCCCGTTGGGTGGTGCGTCTACGTCGTTCGGGAGGTGCCATGAGCGCTCCCACTTAATACGTATCAGCAAGTGCCGAATGACGCTACTCGGACGCGACGAAAGGCGTCAAGACACGTGAACTCCCTTTGTCATGCTTGTTTCTGACAGATGATCCGATCTTGCGGAGTGACCGGATTCGCCATCCCTGTGCACGGGTGAGCCATGGCATGCGGACGCGAAGTCCAGGAACATCGGGACCATGGCCGAGAACGCCGTCGACGACGACCTCGCGTCCCGCTTCGGCCGGGACGGTTACGCGGTGCTGCCGGACGCCCTGACCCCGGCCGAGGTGGCCGAGCTGCGGGCGGAGACCGCGCGGATCTGCCGCGGCCGGCGGGGTGCCGTCGAGGGCGCGCCGCCGCCGGTCGCGGGCGAGAGCGACGACGAGACCGTACGGCGGTTCCTGTGCGTGCACTATCCGCACAAGCTGTCGCCGCTCATGCTCGACACCATGCGCCACCCCTCCGTCGTCGGACCGCTGACCGAAGTGATCGGTCCCGACGTCAAGGCGATGCAGTCGATGCTGTTCGTCAAGTCCGAGGGGAGGCCGGGCCAGGCGTGGCACCAGGACGAGATGTTCATCCCCACCCGGGACCGGTCGCTGACCGCCGCCTGGCTGGCCCTCGACGACGCCACCGTGGACAACGGCTGCCTGTGGGTCCTGCCGGGCTCGCACCGCGCCGGCGTCATCTACCCCAACCGACAGCACGAGGACCCCCGTTACGACTGCACGGTCGAGTCCTACGCCTTCCCGTACGACGAGACGCAGGCCGTCCCCGTCGAGATCCCGGCCGGATCGGTGCTGCTCTTCAACGGCTACCTGCTGCACAAGTCACTGCCCAACACCGGCCGGCAGGGGTTCCGCAGGGCTCTGGTCAACCACTACATGAGCGCCTCGTCCCTCCTCCCCTGGGCGCCCCCCGGGGCCGACGTACCCATGGCCCAGGCCGACTTCCGGGACATCGTGCTGGTCGCGGGCCGGGACCCGTACGCCTACAAGGGCACCGCCGACGTGCGCAGGCCCCGGGTGCGCCGCGACCGGTCCGGGGGCTGCGACCGGTGAGGCCGTGACGGCACGTGTACCGCCGCCCACCCCCGTGCTGCTGTCCCGGCTCGGTCCCGCTGTCGCCGACTACCCGGCCGGTGCGGTCTTCGGCCCCAGGGACGCCGGATCGTACGAATTCGTCTGGCTGCTGCACGGCAGCGCCCGCTGGGTCTGCGGCGACCTGACCGTACCCCTGACGCCCGGCACGCTGCTGCTGGTGCGCCCCGGTATGCGCGACACGTTCCACTGGGACGGCCACCGGCCCACCCGGCACGCCTACACGCACTTCCGGCTGCCCCCGGTCGTAGGGGGCACGGAACGCCCCGACGACACCGGCTGGCCGGTCGTCCGGGACCTGTCGGGCCGGCGAGATCCGATGGCCGCGCTCTGCCGGTACCTGCTGTCGCTCGGCGCGACCCGCCCGCCGGGCTGGGAGCGGCACGCCGAGGAGACGCTGCGGCTGCTGCTCCTCACCTTCGTGGACGGCGCCGACCCCGGCCCACCGGCGCTCCCGGAGCCACTGCTCGCCATGATGGCCGCGGTCCGCCGCCACTGGTCGGACGGCGTCGCCCGCCCGCTTCCCCTGGAGCGGCTGGCGCGGGCGGCCGGCGTCTCGGAGAGCACGCTGTCCCGGATCTGCCGGCGGCACCTGGGCGTCAGCCCCGTCGCCGGTCTCGAAAGGCTCCGCCTGGCCAGGGCCGAGCCACTGCTGTGGCTGAGCAACCTCTCGCTCCGCGCCATAGCCGTACGCTGCGGCTTCCCCGACGCCTACCACTTCTCGCGCCGGTTCCGTGCGGTCTACGGCATGTCCCCGAGCGCCTTCCGCAAGCTGCCGCCCGAGTCGGCCCCGCCGTCCCCGGTCACCGACGGCGTCCTGTCCGCACTCCAGGCCCTGGCGCCGCCCTCACAAACGGGCTCGCCGCGCGCATGACCTCCACGGCCCGAGGCCGTCGCGGCCGGGCATCCCGAAGATACTTGACGTGCTCCCTGGCCTAAAGTCCAGGGATTCCAGCCTGGGTCGTCTGACCCTTCCGGAGGCTTCCTGCTTCAACGCGCTGTGCGGGCACGTGTGCCCGTCTTACCGGCGCTCCACAGGCGTTTAGCGTCTCCGCCCGTCCGGCGGCGACGATTCGGCGTCCCTCGAACAGGACGTTGCGGGCCGCGTTGTGGTCGCGGTCGTGCACGGTGCCGCACTCGCCGCACGTCCACTGGCGGACGTGCAGGGGCTTGGGGCCGTCCCGGAATCCGCAGGCCGAGCAGACCTGAGAGGACGGGAAGGCCCGGTCCACCTTGGCGAAGGTGCGGCCGTGCTTGATGGCCTTGTACTCCAGCATGCCGACGAACGCGGACCATCCCGCGTCGTGCACGGACTTGGCGAGCCGGGTGCGGCCGAGGCCGGACACCGCGAGGTCCTCCACATACACCGCTTGGTTGTCGCGGATGATCTGTGTGGAGGCCTTGTGGTGAAAGTCCCGGCGCCGGTCGGCGACCTTGGCGTGCTGGCGTGCGACCTTGATGCGGGCCTTGGCCCGGTTCTTCGATCCCTTCACCTTGCGGGACAGTTCCCGCTGCAGGCGTTTGAGTTTCTTCTCGGCCCGGCGCAGGAAGCGGGGACTGTCGATCTTCCGCCCATCAGACAGGACCGCGAAGGCCGACAGACCGAGGTCGATACCGGCGTCGGTCTCCACTTCCGGGAGGATGTCCGGCTCGGTGTCCACGACGAAGCTGAGGAAGTACCGGCCGCAGCTGTCCTTGGTGACGGTCAGGGACGTGGGTGCGGCCGGAAGTCGGCGGGACCACTTGGTCTTGAGGCCGCCGACCTTGGCCACGTACACGGTGCCATCGTCCTGGAGGGAGAAGGCGTTGGTGTTGAGACGGATCGACTGCCGGGTGTCCTTCTTCGACTTGTAGCGGGGAGGGCCGACTTTGCGGCCCTGCCGCTTGCCCTTGACCGAGTCGAAGAAGTTCTTGTAGGCGGTGTCCAGATCCCGCAGGGACTGCTGCAGGACGACCGCCGACACGTCGGCGAGCCAGGCACGGTCCTGGGTGCGCTTGGCCTGGGTGATGCGAAGCCGGGACAGCTCGGCCGACTTCACGTACGGCAGCCCTGCCGCGTGCGCTTCCTTGCGGTCGCGCAGGCAGTCGTTCCACACCACACGGGCGCACCCGAACGCGCTCGCCAGCGCACGGCGCTGGGTGGCATCCGGGTAGGCCCGATAGTTGTAGCGGAGCTGCACATTCAAGATCCTACTACGATTGGTCTTATGGATGGACCGAATGATTACAGGCGTGGAAGACACGTGGTTTCGGCGATGCATGTGCACTTGGTCTTTGTGACGAAGTACCGGCGTGGGGTGTTCACCGACGAGATGCTGACACGCTGCGAGGAGATCATGCGCAAGGTATGCGAGGACTTCGAAGCGGAGCTGAAGGAGTTCAACGGCGAACGCGATCATGTCCACCTCCTGGTGCACTACCCACCCAAGGTCGCCGTCTCGAAGCTGGTCAACAGCCTCAAGGGCGTCTCCGCCCGCCGGATACGGCAGGAGTTCACCGGCCGGATCAACCGCGCCATCATGCACGGGCATCTGTGGTCGCCCTCGTACTTCTCCGCGTCGTGCGGAGGAGCACCGTTGGCGATCGTCCGCCAGTACATCGAGCAGCAAAAACGTCCGCTCTAACGTGCACTTCAGAGCAGCCTTGAGATGCATTCATCCCCGGCGTGAACGCCGGGGCTTTGTGCAAGAAACCCGGTAACGGACGTACGTAGACCCACGCTTGTCACGTGGGGACGTGGCTCGGAGTCTCGTCCTCATGACTCCTCTCACCCCCGCGTCGCCCGAGGTCGCGGACCTTGCCGCCCGCCACCGGCTGGGGGCGCTCCAGGGCGCGTTCGCGCCGAAGCGCCTCGGGCGGGCGGTGTTCGCCGCGCATGTCTTCAACTGCCTCATGCTCTCGGTGTTCTTCCTGATACCCGGGCTGCTGTACTACTGGTTCTCCATGCGCCGCTTCCCCGACTTCAGCCGGAAGCGGGCCGCCCAGCGGCTGCACCTGTTCGAAGAGGGGCTGGTCGTGCACCCGCCGTCCGGCGGCGGGCCGGTCGCCCTGCGCTGGGACTCCCTGCGCCTCCAGCAGGAGATCACCCAGCTGGTCATCAACGGCCGCCCCGCACCGAGCAAGTACACGTACTCGGCGAGCGCCCCCGGCCAGGGGCCGTTGCGGATCACGGAGTTCTACGAGGATCCCGGCGTCTGGGGTCCCCGGATGCAGGACGCGGTGATGCGTGCGCAGGGACCGGCCGTGCTGCAGACGCTCCGCGAGGGCGGCACGGTCCCGTTCGGGGCGCTCTCGCTCTCCCGCGCGGCCGTGAGCGCCCGCGGGCAGGGCAGCCTGCCCTGGCCGAAGGTCCGGGAGGTCCAAGCCGCGGGCGGCCTGGTCCGCATCATGACCACCGACGCCTCGGGTGCCCCCGTCCGCTGGTCCAGCCACTTGGCCAAGGACATCACCAACCTGCACCTGTTCCTGGCGTTCGCCCGCAGCCTGCACAAGGAGTACCGGGGATTCCCGCACGTCGAGCGTATCCAGCAACTCCCTGACGACCTGGCCGGGTCGAGTCGTGCCGTGCGCGGCTTGGGCTCGCGCCACCGCCACACCGGCCCCGGACGCCCGCTCGGCGAGCAGGCCGAGCAGAGCGGTCTTGCCGATCCCCGGCTCACCGGGGATCTCCACCACCGCTCCCCTGCCGTCGGTCAGATCCTGTACGACCTCGGAAAGACGCTCGGCCTGCGGGTGTCTGCCGACGAGAACGACGCCGTTCGCATGGGCCGGATCTCTGGGGGGCAAGCGCGCCCCTCCCTTCCCGTGAATGTGCACACGAGCGATCACGCCCTTTGTCATCGATTCGGATACTAGGCCATGACGTCGACCGACTTGTGGCCTGCACAGTGACCTGCGAGTGGGCCGGAGTCGTCAGCGGCCGCCGCTCGGCAGTGAGTTCGGGTGCCACTGGACATGGCGGCGCGGCTGCCGGCGTCGAGCGCTTCGATCCGTCTCGCGGACGGAGGCGAGCGGGCGCGGGCCGCGTCCTGAGAAGTGGTGTAAGGGTTCCCACCCGGTACAGTCGCTCGCCGCACGCGGGGCCGGCGCCGCCGTCAGGTGTGGTTCGGGTTGACCTGAATGGGGGGATAGGACGGGGTCTGGACAAGTGAGCCGGGGAATGAAGGCGCTGAAGTGGGCCTGGTCGGTTTCCCGTCGGCATCGCACACAGCAGGGTCGGCGGGGCTGTCCAGCTTGCTGTCCATCACACGATTCGTGTGGAAGTCCACCGAGTCGAACGTCAGTATGCTGTCGCCCGACACGATCTTGCTCGGCAGTTCCTTCTCGGTGAGGGGGCCACCGGTGTAGAACGCCACGAGGCCGCCGACGCAGGGGCTGCGGTGACTCGAGTAGTAGCCCTTCGGCGGGGACACGGCCACGTCCCGGCGTCCGTCGACGCGCACTTCGACGTGTTTCATGGATGCCATGGTGAAGTAGTAGTCGGGGGCCGAACTCGCCGAACCGTCGGCCCGGGCGCCGACCGCGGAACGGTAGGTGAGCCGCCAGAACTGGACCTGGACGGTGATCGGTTCGCACAGCGGCCCGTTGAATCCGGCCGTGCTTTTCACGAACCCCACCTTGCCGGTCGGGTCTTCCTCCTGTTGCAGCCAGGCAGCGGCCTGCCGTCGGCTCCAGCCCCTGTCGGGGTGACAGCCGTCGGCGTCGACCGGATAGGGAGGCGTGGGCGACGGACCGGCCGACGGTGTGGAGCGGACCGTTGACACGCTGGTGGAGGGGCTGGCCGGCGCATCCGCTCCGGCATCGGTGCCTCGGTCGGTGCAACCGGTCGCGAGCACCGCGACCATCGCGCACGCGGCGATCCCCGGCCAGCGGCCCGCGGTCCTGCGGGACATGTTCACCGGCACCCAACTCCCCACCGCACGGCCTGCCGTGCCCTCATTCGTGTTCCTCCCGAAGCTTCGTGTCACGCGTGTCCGGCGGGACGGCCCGGCGGACACGCGACATCGCCGGCGCCTACTTCGGAAGTCCGTGCCGTCGCCGGCCGTAGGTGTTCATGGCTGTCGCCGCTCCCACGACCCAGGCCAGGGAAAGGGCCAGGAAGAAGGCCCAGAAGCCGAAGCCGCCGTCCTGGTTGCCGCTGATCGCCCAGAGCAGGAGGGCGGCCGGTCCTGCCACCACCAGTGGCCCCAGGAGCCACCAGACCAGGTAGGTGCGCATGATCTCCCCGCCGTCGAGGCGGGTCTCCTCGTGCAGGACGTACCGCGTCAGGGTCCGGCTGCCGGCTCCCCTGGGTATGTACGTGCTGTTGCCGACGGTGAGCCGGTAGCGACGCAGCGGCAGCACGGGCAGGTCGAGGACGACGAACCACTGGGTGGCGTAGTGACTGCCGTCGCGGTTGCGGTTGCCGAACCCCAGGAACTTGGTGCCGATGCCGTTCATCGTGGACACGCTGGACTCCTCCTCACACGACGATCAGCGTGGAGCGTCCTCCGGGCATGGGTCCCATGCCGCGGAAGCGACGGCACGCGGCTGAAGCGATGTGCCGAAGTCAGCATTCCAGCGGGGTGATCACCCTGGGCATCCGTGAAACCACGTAACTTGGGCGGCTGCGGCGGTGCCTTATCCCCCCGGGGGGGGCGGGACGCGGGCACGAAGACGGAGTGACGGCCGGGCCGGACCGGGCCCGACCGGTGTGACTACGCTGCGGTCATGGCTGATGATCCGCAGTACGGCGGCCTGTCCGCGTCCGGCCGGGCGGACGAGGAGACGTCCGCGTTCGTGGGCCGCACCGCCGAGACCGGCGAACTCCTGAAGGCCGTCGGCGAGTTGCGGTCCGGTTTCGGGCGGGCCGTCGCGGTGACCGGTGAGCCCGGCATCGGCAAGAGCACCCTCCTGGCGGCTGTGGCGGCCCGGGCCCGGGCCGACGGAATCCCGGTCGTGCCCGTGGAGGCGGTCACCGACGCGACACCTCGTCCGGGCGCGCCCGTGGTGGTCGTGGTCGACGATCTGCATGCCCTGCACGAGGAGGGGACACTCCTGGCGGAGCAAGCCCTGCGGTCCGCCGCCAGCACGCCGTCGCTGTGTCTCCTCGGCTACCGTCCCCGCCAGCTGCCGTCCGAGAGCGCCGAGTTGCTGGCGCGCGCGGCGGCGGCCGGTCTCCTCACCACCGTGCCCCTCGGTCCGCTCTCCCGGGAGGAGGCGGCGGAACTGCTCGGCGGTCATCTGCACGCGGACACCGTCTACGACGATGCCCTGGGCAATCCGCTGTACCTCAAAGCGCTGGGCGCTCGAAGCGGCCCGGCACACGACCAGGCCGTGACAGCGATCCTCGCCGAGCTGGCCGGGCTCGACGAGGACGCGCTCACCGCCGTACACGCCGCGGCCGTCCTCGGCGAGCCGTTCCAGCCGGACCTGCTGGCGGCGGTGGCCGACCTCGGCATGCCGACGGCTCTCGCGGCGCTGGACGTGCTGACCCGGCTCGACATCGTCCGCCC
The DNA here is from genome assembly GCF_055565975.1 of Streptomyces sp. NPDC028289. Taxonomy (NCBI): domain Bacteria; kingdom Bacillati; phylum Actinomycetota; class Actinomycetes; order Kitasatosporales; family Streptomycetaceae; genus Streptomyces; species Streptomyces sp. NPDC028289. The sequence continues at coordinate 599,172 of NZ_JBVHTI010000004.1, forward strand.
CGCCGAGCGCGCGCCGCAGCTCGCCGTCCGGCACCGTGCTCTGAGCGAGGTCGTGTACCAGCGGGTGCCGCCGAGCCGGCGCCATGCCATGCACGGGCGGGCCGAGACCGAACTGGCACGGCGCACCGCGCCTGTCACCCTGCGCGCCCGGCATGTCGCCCAGGTCGCCGACCCGAGCCGGCCGGACCACGCCATCACGCTCATCAGCGCTGCCCGGAGCGAGTTGTACGACTCACCGACGGCGGCCGTGGACCACCTGGAGGCCGCGGTCGCGGTGCTGCCCGACGGAGGGGAGCACTGGTACGAGGCGCAGGTCCTGCTCGCCCGCGCCCGGATGCTGAGTGGCAAGGCGGCCGACGCCCGCGCCCTGCTGGACACGTTGCGGTCCACCATCACCGGCTCGGACGAGGCGGCCGCGCTCGCCGATTCGAGCCGGCTGGAACGCCACCGCGGCCGGCACCCGGAGGCGGGATCCATGGCCCGGGCCGGGCTGGCCGCCCTGACCGAACACAACGGCGCCATCGCCGCCGCCCTGCATGTCGAACTAGCCGACCACGCCTACACGGTGCGGGACCATGAGTCGTCCCGCCACCATGCCGAGACGGCCGCCGCGCTGGCCCGTGACCACCGCGACCGGGTCGGCGAGTCCCACGCCCTGGCGCAGGCGGCCCTCGCCTCCCTGTTCCTCGGCGACCAGCACGAAGCACGCCGGCAGGCGACGAACGCGGCCGATCTCGTGGACGCGGCCGGCGATTCCCTGCTGTCGACGAACCTGGACGCGCTCCTCCAACTGGGCATGACCGAGGGGATGCTGGAACGACTCGATGACGCCGAACGCCATCTGAAGCGGGCCGCCGCGCTGTGCCGGCGCACCGGTCAGGTCTATGTCGAGCCCGACGTCCTCACGGTCCTGTCCAACACCCAGCTGCGTTCCGGGCGGCTGCACGCCGCACTGGCCACGCTCGACCGGGCCGATGCGATCCTGACGGGCGGCCGTGCCCCGGTGACGGAGGCGATCATCGCGATGGTCCGTGCCGAGACACTGTTCTGGCAGGGCGGAACGGGCGGCCGGCACACCTGGCAGGCGTCGGCCGCCCGGGCACTGGAGATCGCGGACGGCTCGCAGGCCGCCTGGGCCGTGTCCGTGAGCTGCTTCCATGCCGAACTCGCCCTGCACGCGGGCACGTCGGACCCGGCACACGCCCGCTGGCTGCTGCTGGACGCCGCGGGGGGCGAGGAACTCTCCCGGGTGGCGGGCTGGCGCAAGCCGCGCTGGTGCGACGCGCTGGCCAGAGCGGCCGCCGCCGCGTCCGACCCGGCCGGAACCGCGCACTGGGCGGAGCTGGCCGAGTCCTGTGCCGGGCAGCTCCCGTCGGCCGGCCGACGGGCCTTCGCGCATCGGGCACGGATGTGGGACCACGCCGTACGGGGCGACGTCGACGGAGCGCTGCGCTGCGCACGGGAGGCCGTCGAGGGATTCGCCTCCGGCGGGGAACGCATCGAGCTCTGCCGCACACTGCTCGACGCGGCCGGGGTAGCCCTCGGCGCGGGACGCACGCAGGACGTGGCCGACTGGCTGGACCGGGCCGGGGTACTGGCCGACCAGTGCGGCTCGGCACGGCTCGCCGACACGGTCGCGCGGCGGCGCCGGGAGCTCGCGGACCAGACCCGGTCGCCCGCGCCGCAGGGGCCCTGGGCCCTGTTGTCGGGCCGCGAGCGGGAGATCGCCCACCTGGTCAGCAAGGGCATGACGAACCACCGGGTGGCGGAGGCGCTGTTCCTCAGCGTGCGCACCGTGGAGACCCACCTGAGACAGATCTACCGGAAGCTGGACGTCGCGAACCGGGCAACCCTCACCCATGTCCTCCTCACCCGGGGCGGACCCAATCCCTGACGGCGCCCCGCCGTGGGCATGGACAGGCGAAAGCCCGGAACATCCACGGCGAAGCCCGCCTCCGCACCCGTAGTGAACTGCGTGGTTTCACGGATGCCGAGCCACGGGCCGCGCGACGTACGGTGCGCATGAGGCCTGTGCGCCGCACGCGCCCGGCACACCTGCTCGGAGACCTCCGGCGGGTTACTTTCGACCTCACGGGGTGTCACATGCGTATACGTGCAATATCGGTGGCCCTTCCCGGCGCCGTCGCCCTGTCCGCGCTCTGCCTTCCGGCAGCCGCCCAGGCGGCTGAGCGTCCGGGGGCGACGGCAGGGCTCGACTCCTTCGCCGCCCGTTCCGTCCACCCGGAAACCTCGCTGGGCAGCATGAAGTTCTCCAAGGCGGTCATCAACGGCGGCAAGGACATCGTGCTCGGCACCACCACCAAGCAGTCCGTCACGGTGACGTACACAGCGACCAGTTCGAGCGGTGTCGCCCTCACCGAAGCCTTCCTCTGGCAGGGCACGGACAGTTCGAGCCCCGACACGATCAGCGGATCCCTGGGCACCGACGACGACCCCGCCTGCACCGAGTCGACCACCCAGACGGGCGTCTACGCCTGCAAGGCCGTCTTCCACATCAACGCCGCCTCCGACCTGAAGAACAACGGTGTCGCAGGGACCTGGAAGCTGTTTCTCGGCGGGTTCGACCTCTACGCCGACGCCAGCTACAACGACGACGTCGCCACCACTCACATCAAGAAGGCGTCCAAGCTGACCGCCGACGCCACCCCGGAGCCGGTGAAGAAGGGCAGGACCATCACGGTCACCGGCAGCCTCAAGCGTGCCGACTGGAACAAGGGCACGTACACCGGCTACGGCAGGCAGGCGGTGCTGCTCCAGTACCGCAAGAAGGGAAGCACCACCTACACGACCCTCAAGAAGGTCACGAGCAGCACCAGCGGCGCGCTCAAGACCACCACCACCGCCACGGCCGACGGCTACTACCGCTTCTCCTTCGCCACCAACACCACGACCGCCGCCTCGACGGCCACCGGGGACTACGTCGACGTCAAGTAGCAGTGGACCGCATGGCCCGTTCATCACACCGCTGCGCAGATCCAGGCGGTGTCGGCCCGGCAGGGTGTTCGCCCCTGCCGGGCCCACGCGTGTCTCCGCGGCTGTGACGAGAAGCAGAACAGTCGAGAAGCAGAACGGTGTCGCCCTGGACGCCCTCTTCCGGCCTCTCGGAGAATGTCTCCGTGACCGTGACGGCGAGCGGGACGGACCGCGCAGAATCCTCCGCGACTGCTCCCGCCGCTCCGAGAAGTGACGGCCGGCCGCCGGCGAGGGCATCTCCCCCGGCACTCCGCTCGCCGCACCCCCCTCTCTTGCTTCATCGCCCTCCGCGCACGCAGGCCTCGCCCAGGTGACCTTCGTGCGCGCAAGGTCGATACTGCGGTCAGGAGAACTACGCCACTCGCCATCACAGCCGCCCCTCAGACCTGACGGACCATCACGCAAGTCGGCACCGGACCGGTATCAGCCTCGCCACACCCCGCTCCAGGCCGCAGTGTCCCGCCGGGACCGAGACTGGGAGAGATCCACCCTGACCTGCAAAGACGCAGGTCAGGGACTAGTCTGCTAGTGTTAGATGGAGGACCGTATGAAGATGCTGATCAACGTCCCGGAGACCGTGGTGGCGGACGCGCTGCGCGGCATGGCGGCGGCCCATCCCGAGCTCACCGTGGACGTGGAGAACCGGGTGATCGTCCGGCGGGACGCCCCGGTGGCCGGGCAGGTCGCGCTGATTTCGGGCGGCGGTTCCGGGCACGAGCCGCTGCACGGTGGCTTCGTGGGCCCCGGGATGCTGTCGGCCGCCTGTCCGGGCGAGGTGTTCACGTCCCCCGTACCCGACCAGATGGCCCGGGCCGCCGCGGCCGTGGACAGCGGGGCGGGCGTGCTGTTCATCGTGAAGAACTACACCGGTGACGTGCTCAACTTCGACATGGCCGCCGAGCTCGCCGAGGACGAGGGTATCCAGGTGGCGAAGGTGCTCGTCAACGACGACGTGGCCGTCACCGACAGTCTCTACACCGCGGGCCGGCGCGGCACCGGGGCCACCCTGTTCGTCGAGAAGATCGCCGGGGCGGCCGCCGCCGAGGGGCAGCCGCTGGAGCGGGTCGAGGCCGTCGGGCACCAGGTGAACGAGAACTCCCGCAGCTTCGGTGTCGCGCTCAGCGCCGTCACCACCCCGGCCAAGGGCACCCCGACCTTCGATCTGCCGCCCGGCGAGCTGGAGTTGGGCATCGGCATCCACGGCGAGCCGGGCCGTGAGCGACGCGCCATGATGACGTCCGGCGAGATCGCCGACTTCGCCGTCAACGCCGTCCTGGAGGACATGCCACCGCGCAGTCCGGTCCTCGTCCTGGTCAACGGCATGGGCGCGACCCCCCTCCTCGAACTGTACGGGTTCAACGCCGAGGTCCAGCGGGTGCTCGCCGAACGCGGGGTGAACGTGGCCCGCACACTGGTCGGCAACTACGTCACCTCCCTGGACATGGCCGGTGCCTCGGTCACGCTCTGCCAGGTCGACGAGGAACTGCTGCGGCTGTGGGACGCCCCGGTGAAGACACCGGCGCTGCGCTGGGGCATGTGAGGGAGAGACGACACCGACCGGCACCGACCCGCGTCCGTACCGCTACGCAAGGAGATCCAGTGCTCGACGCCGACTTCTTCCGCCGCTGGATGGCGGCGACCGCCGCCTCGGTCGACCGTGAGGCGGAGCGGCTCACCGCCCTCGACTCCGCCATCGGGGACGCCGACCACGGCAGCAACCTCCAGCGCGGCTTCAAAGCGGTGATCGCCGCGCTGGAGAAGGACGCGCCCGCCACCCCGGGTGCCGTCCTGACGCTGGCCGGACGCCAGCTGATATCCACGGTCGGCGGCGCGTCCGGGCCGCTGTACGGCACGCTGCTGCGCAGCACCGGCAAGGCGCTCGGCGACGCGGCCGAGGTCGATGAGGCCCAGCTCGCCGAGGCGCTGCGGGCCGGGGTGGACAAGGTCATGGCGCTCGGCGGGGCCGCGCCCGGGGACAAGACGATGATCGACGCCCTGGTGCCGGCGGTCGACGCGCTCGGCGACGGCTTCGGCGCGGCGCGGGCCGCCGCCGAGCAGGGCGCCGAGGCGACGATCCCGTTGCAGGCCCGCAAGGGCCGGGCGAGCTATCTCGGCGAGCGCAGCATCGGCCACCAGGACCCGGGGGCCACGTCGTCGGCGCTGCTCGTCGCGGGACTCGCGGAGGCGGCCGGTGAGTGACGGCAAGCTGGTCGGGATCGTACTGGTGTCGCACAGCGCGGAGGTCGCGGCGTCCGTCGCGGAGCTGGCCAAGGGGCTGGCGGGCGGTGCCACGGCGGTGCCGGTCGCCCCGGCGGGCGGCACCGAGGGCGGCGGGCTCGGCACCAGCGCCGAGCTGATCGCCGCCGCTGCCGCGTCCGTGGACCGGGGCGCGGGGGTCGCCGTCCTCACCGACCTGGGCAGCGCGGTGCTCACCGTGAAGGCGCTGCTCGCCGATGGCGACGAACTCCCGGACGGCACCCGCCTGGTGGACGCCCCGTTCGTCGAGGGCGCGGTCGCCGCGGTCGTCACGGCCTCCACCGGGGCCGACCTCGACGCCGTGGAGGCGGCGGCAGCCGAGGCCTACACCTACCGGAAGGTCTGAGACCTCCCCGGTCGCGGCAGGATCCGGCGGACCTCGGGGTGAAGCCGACCCGGGTTCAGGAATCGCGGAGTGGCGGGCCCGGGACACCCTCCTGCGGTGCCGGCTGGAGCCGCCCTCTTCCGGAGAGCACGAGAAGGAGCGCAGTGGAGGGGAGGATAAGGAGCGCAGTGGAGGGGAGGATGCAGAGCCCCGCGACGATCGCCACGCCGATCGTCACCTTCAGGGTGGCCTCCGGCGCCGCCGCCGCGGGGATCTGCAGGTGGGTGCCGAGAAGGCAGGGGTACTGGGCGACGCCCCAGCCGAGGACGACCAGCGCGACCGCCGCGGTGGCGAGCGCGCGCAGTCCCGTCCTGCGGTCGCGGAGCAGCAGGAGCACGGTCGCGACGCCGCAGAGCGCCGCGACCACGACCAGTGCCAGGGCACGGTGGCTGAGCCGGTGGAACAGGCGGGGGGCGTCCTGCCGGAGGACGAAGATGCCCACGACGCTGACGGCTCCGGTCAGTACCGACGCGAGCAGGGCCCGGTCCCTAAACCAGCGCTCCAGAGCGGGCGCACCCTGCCGCCGGGCGGCGACGTTCAGGTGGACGGCGGCGAGGTAGGCACAGACCAGGACGGCCGGCACGCGGCCGAGCGCCGATGTGGGGTTCAGCCAGCTGCCCACCGCGTCGCGTCTGTAACTGTCATCGCCTCGACCACCGCCGGGTTGCACGAAGTCCGTCGCTTCGGTTCGCTGTACCCGTTTCACGCTCTGCCGCGCCGTCAGGCCGGTGACCAACAACCCATCGGACGACCCGGCGACGTTCCCACTCCGCGTCCGGGCCCCGACCGCACCGGGCTCGCCGGAGAGACACCCGCTCCCCCCACCCGGCACACACTTCGCGTACGCGAACATCAGGACCGCACCCACCACTGGCCACCTCCCGGCGGACCGAGGGTCATCCGCGAGGCGCCGGCGGAGGCGGACCGCATCCCCGAGGCCGCTCACCTGCCGCACGGCCGTCGATCCCCGCACCAGGTCTTGACAGGAAGCTCACGGCAACACAGCCTTTGGCAACGTTGTCATTGTGCTCGACGCGGGGCGCCCGGAGCCGATTCGGCTCGCTCCGCCGCTCTCTGATGGGACGTCAGAATCATGACCGATCAGCCGGTTCCGTCGCGCAATCCGTCGCGGCGTTCCATAGTCGCCACGGGCTCCACCCTGCTGGCCGGGTTCGGACTCGGCTCGGTGCTCCCGGTGCCGGCCGCGGCCGCCGCCCCCACCGGCACCCCGGCCAAACCCGCCACGCCTGATGAACTCGCGCTCTACCGGCCCGTCTCGGTCTCCTCGACCGCCTACGCCGCCACCCCGGGGTCCTTCGCCGTCGACAGCCTCACCGTGCCCGGCGTGCGGGGCAGCGGCTGGCGGGCCGGGGACGGCGACCCGCAGTGGATCGCCGTGGACCTGCAGGCGGCCTGCGAGGTCACCCGGATCCGTCTGACCTTCGAAGCCGACGCCGCCGACCCGGTGTTCACACCGCCGGCCACCGGGAACCCGGCCGACGGCACCACGGGCAAGGAGATCCTGTCGAGCTATGCGCTCGACTTCCTGGTCGAGACGTCCCTCGACGAGAAGTCCTGGACGAGCGTCCACCGCACCACGGCCGGCACCGGCGGCGTGGTGGACGTCCAGCTGCCCCGCCCGGCCCCGGCGCGCTGGGTGCGGATGACGTGCCGCAAGCGTTCCAGCCCCCTCCCGCTGGGCCTCAACGGCTTCGAGGTGTACGGCACTCCCCAGGGGCACCGCCCCCCGGCGACGGGCTGGACCGACTGGGGCACCCGGCACGGCGCGGCTCCCGGGCTGACCGTGGCCGACGACGGCACCGTGCCGGTGGAGTCCGGCTGGCGGCTCACCCTCGACGACTGGGCGGGCGCGGACGGCCCCGCTCTGTCCAAGACCGGTGTCGACACCAGCAGGTGGCTGCCCGCCACCGTCCCCGGCACGGTCCTGGGATCCCTCGTGGACCAGGGCAGGCTGCCCGACCCGGTGTCCGGCCTGAACAACCTGCGCATCCCCGAGGCACTCTCCCGGCACTCCTGGTGGTACAGGCGGGACTTCGGGCTGCCGCGGGGCCTGCGCACCGGGCCCGGCCGCCGGATCTGGCTGGAGTTCGACGGCGTCAACCACACGGCCGGCATCTGGCTGAACGGCGAGCATGTCGGCGACCTGACCTATCCGTTCGCCCGCTCCTCGCACGACGTGACCCGGCTGCTCGCCACGGACGGCGCGAACGCGCTGGCCGTCCGGATCACCCCGATGCCCGTGCCCGGCAGCCCCGGCGACAAGGGCCCCCTGGGCGAGTCGTGGGTGGACGCGGGCGCCGGGCAGATGAACCTCAACTCCCCCACGTACCTGGCCTCTTCCGGCTGGGACTGGATGCCGGCCGTCCGCGACCGTGCGGCGGGCATCTGGAACCACGTCCGGCTCAGATCCACCGGGCAGGTCGTCATCGGCGACCCGCGCGTGGACACGGTCCTGCCGAACCTGCCGGACGTCTCCGTCGCCGAACTGACCGTCGTCGTGCCCGTCCGCAACGCCGATTCCACGGACCACACGGCGACGGTGACCGCGGCGTTCGGCGAGGTCCGGGTCTCCAGGGCGGTCACCGTGCCGGCCGGCGGCAGCGTCGACGTCGTCTTCGCCCCCGACACCTTCGGGCAGTTGCGGCTGCGCGACCCCCGGCTGTGGTGGCCGAACGGTCTGGGCGAGCCGGACCTGCACGACCTCACGCTCACCGCGGCGGTCGACGGCACCGAGAGCGACCGGCGCACCGCCCGCTTCGGCATCCGCCAGTTCGGCTACGAGTACCAGGTGCCGCTGCCGTTCACCGCGTCCGGTGACGCGTACACCCAGTCCGTCACCTTCGACCGGCAGCAGGCCCGGCACGTCCGCATCGACTGCCGTACCCGGGCCACCTCCTGGGGCAGTTCGCTGTGGACCCTGGCGGTACGGGACAGCGCCCGGCAGGCCACCGACCTCGCCCTGCACGCGCCCGCCGACGCCTCCAGCACGGACGGCGACGACCACGGGCCGGCCCACGTGACGGACGGCGATGCGGACACCCGCTGGTCCTCGGCGTACGAGGACGACCAGTGGATCAGCGTCGACCTGGGCTCGGTGCAGTCCTTCGACCGGGTCGACCTCACCTGGGAGCGGGCGTACGCGAGGACTTTCGTGGTGCAGGTCTCCGCCGACGGCACCGAGTGGACCGATGTGCGGGCGGTGGACAACTCGGCCGTGCCGCTGCCGTTCAACGACGGCAACGCCAGCCTCCAGGTCGAGGACTTCGACCGGCAGACGGCCCACTACGTCCGTATCGACTGCGGGCTGCGCAACACCAGTTGGGGCAACTCGCTGTGGTCCCTCGCCGTCGTCGACAGCGCCGGGCCCAGCACCGACCTCGCCCTGCACCGGACGGCGACGGCCTCCACCGAGGAGTCCGACCACCCCGCCTCGAACGCCACCGACGGCGACCCGGGCACCCGCTGGTCCTCGCAGTACGAGGACCACCAGTGGATCCAGGTGGACCTGGGCTCCGCGCGGGACTTCGACCGGGTGGCGATCATCTGGGAGACGGCGTACCCGAAGACGTACGTCATCCGGGTGTCCTCCGACGGCGAGCGGTGGACCGACGTCAAGTCCGTGTCGAACGCCCCCGATCCGCTGAAGATCACGGTCAACGGTGTGCCGGTGCTGGCCCGCGGCGGCAACTGGGGCTGGGACGAGCTGCTGCGCCGCATGCCGCTGGAGCGGATGGACGCGGCGGTGCGGATGCACCGCGACATGAACTTCACCATGATCCGCAACTGGGTCGGCAGCAGCGACCGGGAGGAGTTCTTCGCCGCCTGCGACCGGCACGGCATCCTCGTCTGGAACGACTTCCCGAACGCCTGGGGCATGGACCCGCCGGACCACGACGCCTTCAACGCGATCGCCCGGGACACCGTGCTGCGTTACCGCATCCATCCCTGTGTGGCCGTCTGGTGCGGGGCGAACGAGGGCAACCCGCCGGCCGCGATCGACCAGGGCATGCGCGAGGCCGTCGAGCAGCAGGTGCCCGGTCTGCTGTACCAGAACAACTCGGCGGGCGGCATCGTCACGGGCGGGGGTCCCTACGGCTGGGTGGAGCCGGAGAAGTACTTCGACCCCGCCACCTACGGCAGCAAGGACTTCGGCTTCCACACCGAGATCGGCATGCCGGTCGTCTCGACGGCGGCGAGCCTGCGCAACCTGACGGGCGACGAGCCGGAGTGGCCGATCGGCGGCGCCTGGTACTACCACGACTGGAGCGAGCGCGGAAACCAGGCGCCGCAGAACTACAAGGCGGCCGTCGAGACCCGCCTCGGCGCGGCCACCGGCCTGGACGACTTCGCCCGCAAGGCACAGTTCGTCAACTTCGAGAACACCCGCGCCATGTTCGAGGCCTGGAACGCCAACCTCTGGGACAACGCCACCGGCCTCATGCTGTGGATGTCCCACCCGGCCTGGCACAGCACCGTCTGGCAGACCTACGACTACGACTTCGACGTCAACGGCACGTACTACGGCGCCCGTTCGGCCTGCGAACCGCTGCACGTCCAGGCCGATCCGGTGAAGTGGCAGGTCCTCGCGGTCAACCACACCCGCGCGGACCTCCACGGCGCCACCGTCACCGCCCGGCTGTACGACCTGTCCGGCCGGCAGCTCGGCAACGGCCGGTCGGCGAGGGTGGACGTGGCACGGTCCGCCACCGCCGGGGCGTTCGCCGCAGAGTGGACCGACGACCTGCCCGACCTGCACCTGCTCCGGCTGACCCTGGCGGACGCGGCCGGCAGGGAGCTGTCCCGCAACACGTACTGGCGCCACCGCGCCCCCGCCGCCCTTCAGGCGCTCGGCAAGATGCCGCGGGTGAACGTGTCCGTCTCGGTCGGCCTGGTGTCCCGTACCGGGGACCGCCACTCCCTGACGGCCACCGTCCGCAACCGCGGCCCGGCCGTCGCCGCCATGGTCCGGCTGTCCCTGCTGGACGAGGCGAACGGTCACCGCGTGCTGCCGACGCTCTACAGCCACAACTACCTGTGGCTGCTGCCCGGCGAGTCCCGGACGGTCAGCGCGTCCTGGCCGTCGCGGGCCCTCGCCACGGGCCGTCCGGCGCTGCGGGCGGAGGCGTACAACAGCCGTCCCTAGGCCAGCCCCTCCGCCGCCACCGCGAGGGCCGAGCGCATGGTCGCCGTGAGCTCGGCCTCGGCCGTGACGGGGTCCATGGCCTCGTCGGCGACGCGCCAGGCGTAGTGCTCCACGGCCGCGCGCAGGGCCGCGTTGAACATGGCCGCCTGGATGGTGGGCCGCAGACCGTCGGCGGGCAGCCCGCACCGTTCGGCGAGGGCGCGGGCGAACGCCGGTTCGGCCTCGTCGTAGGACTGCAGCCACTCCGCGCGCAGGCCCGGTTCGACACGGGTCAGCCGGACCAGGGCCCCCATGGTGGCGCGGTCCGGGCTGCGCACCAGCCGGCTGTCGGTCGGTACGGCGTGCGCGAAGGCCTCCTCCAGCGGCTGGCCGGGGCGCCAGGCGAGCAGGCAGTCGGCGACGGCTTCGATGCCGGCCGCGAACAGCGGGCGCACGCAGGCCTCCTTGCTCGGGAAGTAGCGCCACACCGTGCGTGCCGAGACGCCGACCGCCTGCGCGATCTGCTCGCCGGTGGTCGCGGCCACCCCCTGGGCGACGAACAGGTCCACCGCGGCGCGGGCGATCTCCAGTCTGATCTCGGCCTTGCGCTCCTCGGTCAGGGGCGGCCGTCCCGTGCGTCCCCCTGCGGTCATCTGTCCCTCCCGTGCCGGTGGCTGCTGCACCGAGATTGTCCCCGAGTCGGCGGTGTGACGGAAAATTCAGGTCGCGACTTTATGTCACTTGCCGACATTAAGTCGTATGGTGTGACCGCACCGGGCGCCGAGCGCCCTCGAACCACCTGATGGGAGCACCACATGGCCAGCGGACTCGACGGGCGCAGCGTCATCGTCACCGGCGCGGGCTCGGGGATCGGGCGCGCCACCGCCCTGGCCTTCGCCGGGGAGGGGGCACGGGTCCTGGTCGCCGACCTGAACGCCGAGGCCGCGAGCACGGCGGTGGCGGAGATCGAGAAGGCGGGCGGTACGGCCGTGGCCGTCACCGGCGACCTCGGCGAGCAGTCCGTGGTGGACGAGGTGGTCGCGACGGCGGTGGAGCGGTTCGGCGGGGTGGACGTCCTGGTGAACAACGCCGGGATCATGGACCGGATGTCGGCGCTGGCGGATGTCAGCGACGCGGAGTGGGAGCGGGTGATACGGGTCAACCTCACCGCGCCCTTCCTGCTCACCCGGGCGGTGCTGCCGCACATGCTGGCGGCGGGCCGGGGCGCGATCGTCAACACCGCCTCCGAGGCCGGCCTGCGCGGCAGCGCCGCGGGCGCCGCCTACACGGCCTCGAAGCACGGTGTCGTCGGCCTGACCAAGAACCTGGCGGTGATGTACCGCAACCAGGGCATCCGGGCCAACGCCATCGCACCCGGCGGCACCAGGACCGGCATCCAGCTCGACCTGGAGGACGGCGCGCACGGGCCGGCCGCGCTCGGCCCGTACTTCGGGAACGTGGGCCAGGTCTCCGAGCCCGAGGAGCAGGCCGCTGCGATCGTGTTCCTGGCCTCGGACGCGGCGAGCAACATCAACGGCGCGATCCTGCCGGTGGACAACGGCTGGGCGGCCGTCTGACCCGCACCGCCGGGGGGCGGCCGGCCCGCCGGTCAGCCGCCCTCGGCGAACTGTTCCGCCAGCCGCTCCCCCTCCGCCTCCGCCGCCGCGCGGTCCTCGATGGGCTGGATCCCGGAGTCCTTGAAGACGATGTACGTGACGCCGGACGCCACCCCGCCGACCCGCGGGTCGGGGTTCACGCCGAGCGCCTTCGCGGTGGCGTAGGAGGCCTCGCCGATGATGTCGCGCGGTCCGGTGTCGCCGACGACCGCGTACTGCACCCGGTCCTTGTAGATCACCGCGGCGAGCGCGCCGCCCCGGATGCCGGCCGCCCAGTGGTTCCAGCGGCCGCTGGGGCCGGGCACGACGACGTAGGGCAGCTTCTCGGCGTTGAGCTGACGGCCGTTGGACTGCTGGTAGGCGGTGGTGGCGGTGAACGCCGGGTCGGCTCCGCGGTTGCAGTGGGCGGTGCGCTGGCCGTCGCAGTCGATGTCGAGGTCGGCCTTCCAGAAGACGGCCTGCCGGGTGCCGCACACGGGGACGGTGGCGGCGGTGTCGGCATCCGAGCGGTAGCGGCCCCTGGAGACCTGGGTGCACTCCCGCACCCGGGCCAGCAGGTCGGCGGCGGAGATCCGGTGCCGGTCACCGGGGGCCGCGTACGAGGCGGCGGGGGCGGGCAGTGTGGCCGGGGCGAGCAGGGCGGCGCCGGCCGCGGCCAGCGTCAGCGACTGGACACGCACGATGAGGGACCCTTTTCGTGGGGGACATGGAATCACCCGGAACAAGATGGTGCGGGTCCGGCGGCCGGGCCAGCACGTGAGGGCCGTACAGGGCCGTTCGGCGCAACGAAACTGACACTTCGTGAGCGGTCGCCGAGGGCCGGGGCGCTGAGCCGGTGTCGGCCCAGACCGCCCCGGCCGCCCGTGCCGGCGCGGGATCAGCGACGACAGCGTTCCGCGCCACAGGCGCGAACTCCCCTGTTCTCCCGGGAAGTTCGACCGCAGGACCCTCAGCATACGTAACTCTCCCCCGGCGTCCGCAATACGGCCCTCTTGATGTCCGCATCCCGGCGGTCCATATTGGTCCGGACCATTACCGTGCTGCCGTCCCCGGGGAGGCGGAACCGTGCGCCGAGTTGCCGTCGCGGTCTGCGCCCTGCTGTTCGTGACGTCCTGCGGCCGGGGCGGGGCCGCCGACGGCGACAGCGGCCGGCTGCCCGGTGCCCCGACGGGGGTGACCGCGGCCGCCGGGAGCGCCACCAGCGTGCACGTCATGTGGAACGAGCTGGCGGAGGGTTCCGGGATCCGTGCCTACGAGGTGTATCGCGGCACCACGAAGGTCGAGGAAGTACCCGGCTCCCAGCACATGGTGGACGTCACCAGGCTCAGGCCGTCCACCGCGTATGTGTTCACCGTGCGGGCCCGGGGCGGGGACGGCAGCCTCGGGCCGCGCAGCCGTGCGGTGCGGGCGACCACCCCCGCGATGGCCGCCGCCGACCGCTCGGCGCCGACGCGGCCCGCGCGGCCGGTGGGCCGGGCCGTGGGCAGTAGTGCCGTGCAGCTGTCCTGGGGCGCCTCGACGGACGACCGGGCCGTGGTGTCGTACGACATCTGGCAGGGCGGCGCCAAGATCCACAGTGTGGGCGGGAACCAGACCGCGGCCGTGGTCATGGGGCTGCGGCCGGGCACCCGCTATGTCTTCACCGTCCGGGCCCGGGACGCGGCCGACAACCTCTCGCCCGCGAGTGCGGCGGTGCGCCTCACCACGCCGGGCAGCGGCGACGGCCGGGACACCGCGCCGACCGCGGTCACGGCGCGGACCCACGAGGAGAGCGGGGCCTGCTACCTGGATCTGGCCTGGGACCCGCCGCAGGTGGACGGTGTGGTCACCGAATACCAGATCCGCCTCGACGGCGGTACGACCACTTCCTTGGTCTGGGGCGGCACCCCACCGAAGGGACGGTCGACCTACAGCTTCTATGTGGGCCGGGACCATGGGGTCCGCCACCGGGTGCGGCTGCGGGCACGGCTGCCGGACGGCACCTGGGGCGGCTGGTCGGCGGAGCGGACCGTGACGACAGGGGCCTGACGGGAGCCGGACGCGCATCCCTGCCTGGGCCGGACGGAGGAAGAAGTCACCTGGCCGGTCGTCCTCCGGGTGCGGGGCCCGCCCGGGCCCCTTTCGCTGAACCTGAGGCAGCACGGGAGATTCCCCACCTCCGGCGGCGCACGGGACGTTCCGCCGACCGTGCCGCCGGAGGGCAGACCATGCGCACTACACGACCTCTCCTCCGCTCCGGCCTGACCCTGGCGGCCGCCGCCGCTTTCCCGACCTGGCTCGCCGGCCCGTCCGCCGCGCTCTCGGGCATCTCGGTGAGCACCATCGGTACCACGGTCTCGGTGGTCACCAGCGCCTGCACCCAGTCCAACGGCAGCTGGGGCAACGCCTCGCTGCTCAACAGCGGTCAGACCGCATTCGCCCAGGGGCGGCAGGTGGCCCTGGCGGGCACCACGGTGAGCCAGTCCGCCGCCTGGTCGGGGGTGTCGCCGGGCACTTACACGGTGGTCGTCGTCTGCTCCAACGGCGGTACGGCGGGCACCCAGTCGGTGATCGTCTCGTCCGCCCCCGCCGCGCCGACGACCTCCTCCACCACCAACTCCACCACCAACTCCGCCACCAGGTCGGCCGCGCCCGCCGCGCCGGCCCGCGGCGTGATGGGCGGTCTGGGCGGTGCCGCCCGCGACTACGGCCCGCTCACCCTGGGCATCGGCGCCGCGCTGGTCGGCTCGGGCGTCATCGCCACCGGCTGGTACCTGCGCAAGCGCTCGAAGCCCTACCGGCTCTAGGACGGGTCGGGGAGTTCGCCGAACTCCTCCAGGGCGTGGCCGAGCCACTGCGTCCAGAAGGTCTCCAGGTCGATGCCGGCCCGCAGCACCAGGTGCCGCAGCCGGTCCTCGGGGGCGTCCTTGCCCGGTGGGAAGTCGCGGCGCTGGATCTCCTCGTACTCGGCCAGCTGCCGCCGGTGCAGCTCCAGATGGCGGCGCAGGTCGGCTTCGAGGCCGTCGGTGCCGACGACCGCGGCCGCGCGCAGCCGCAGCAGGAGCACGTCCCGCTGCGGCTTGGGGTCCTGGGAGGCGGCGGTCCAGCGGGCCAGTTCGGCGCGGCCCGCGGGCAGGACCTCGTAGCTCTTCTTCTGCCCACGGGCCGGCTGCTCGGTGGGCAGGGTGCGGATGTAGCCCTCGGCCTCCAGTCTTCCGAGCTCGCGATAGATGTGCTGGTGCGTGGCCGACCAGAAGTAGCCGATCGACCTGTCGAACCTGCGGGTCAGCTCAAGCCCCGACGACGGCCTTTCGAGCAGGGCGGTGAGGATCGCGTGCGGGAGTGACATGGGCTCATCCTAGGGACGGGCGCTACAGGGCGGCCGCCAGCTCGGTGCCCTGCTTGATGGCCCGCTTGGCGTCCAGTTCGGCGGCGACGTCGGCACCGCCGATGAGGTGCGCGCTGCAGCCGGCGGCGACCAGTTCCTCGTACAGGCCCCGGCGCGGTTCCTGCCCGGTGCACAGCACGACGGTGTCGACCTCCAGGACCGTGCTCTCGCCGTCCATGGTGACGTGCAGACCGGCGTCGTCGATCAGGTCGTACTGCACGCCCGGGACCATGGTGACGCCCCGGTGCTTGAGTTCGGTGCGGTGGATCCAGCCGGTGGTCTTGCCGAGGCCCGCGCCGACCTTGCTCGCCTTGCGCTGGAGCAGGTGCACGGTCCGCGGCGGCGCCGGGCGCTCGGGGGCGGCCAGACCCCCGGGGACCTGGTACTCCATGTCGACGCCCCACTGCCTGAAGTACGTCTCGGGGTCCTCGCTCGCCTTGTCGCCGCCGTCGGTGAGGTACTCGGCGACGTCGAAGCCGATGCCGCCCGCGCCGAGGATCGCGACCCGGTCGCCGACGGGGGCGTTGTCGCGCAGCACGTCGAGGTAGCCGAGGACGCGCGGGTGGTCGACGCCGGGGATGTCGGGGGTGCGCGGGGTGACGCCGGTGGCGACCACGACCTCGTCGTAGCCGGTGACGTCCTCGGGTTCGACGGTCGTGTTCAGGCGTACGTCCACGCCGTGCGCGTCGAGCTGGTGGCGGAAGTAGCGCAGGGTCTCGTCGAACTCCTGCTTGCCGGGGACCCTGCGGGCCACGTTCAGCTGGCCGCCGATCTCGGCCGCCGCGTCGAACAGGGTGACCTCGTGGCCGCGTTCGGCGGCGGACACCGCGCAGGCGAGGCCGGCCGGTCCGGCGCCGACCACCGCGACGCGCTTCTTCAGCCGGGTCGGGGCGAGGACCAGCTCGGTCTCGTGGCAGGCGCGGGGGTTGACGAGGCAGGAGGTGATCTTCCCGCTGAAGGTGTGGTCGAGGCAGGCCTGGTTGCAGCCGATGCAGGTGTTGATGGCCTCGGGCGTACCGGCCGCGGCCTTGTTGACGAAGTCGGGGTCGGCGAGCATCGGGCGGGCCATGGAGACCATGTCTGCGAAGCCCTCGGCGAGCAGCTCCTCGGCGAGTTCGGGGGTGTTGATGCGGTTGCTGGTGACCAGCGGGACGGACACGGCGCCCATCAGCTTCCTGGTGACCCAGGTGTAGGCGCCGCGCGGGACCGAGGTGGCGATGGTGGGGATGCGGGCCTCGTGCCAGCCGATACCGGTGTTGATGATGGTCGCCCCGGCGGCCTCGACGGCCCGGGCGAGGGTGATCACCTCGTCCAGCGAGGAGCCGCCGGGGACCAGGTCCAGCATGGACAGCCGGTAGACGATGATGAAGTCGTCGCCGACGGCCTCGCGGACCCGGCGGACGATCTCGACGGGGAACCGCATCCGGTTCTCGTACGAGCCGCCCCAGCGGTCGGTGCGGTGATTGGTCTGCGCGGCGATGAACTCGTTGATGAGGTAGCCCTCGGAGCCCATGATCTCGACGCCGTCGTAGCCGGCCTGCCGGGCGAGGCGGGCGGCGCGGGCGTAGTCGTCGACGGTGCGCTCGACGTCGGCGTCGGTCAGCTCGCGGGGCGGAAAGGGGCTGATCGGGGCCTGGAGGGGGCTCGGGGCGACCAGGTCGCGGTGGTAGGCGTACCTGCCGAAGTGCAGGATCTGCATCGCGATCCGGCCGCCCTCGCGGTGCACCGCCTCGGTGACGGCCCGGTGCTGGCCGGCCTCCTCCTCGGTGGTGAGCTTGGCGCCGCCCTCGTACGGCCGGCCCTCGTCGTTGGGCGCGATGCCGCCGGTGACGATGAGGCCCACTCCCCCGCGGGCCCGGGCCGCGTAGAACTCCGCCATCCGCTCGAAGCCGCGCTCGGCCTCCTCCAGGCCCACGTGCATGGAGCCCATGAGCACGCGGTTGGGGAGTGTGGTGAAGCCCAGGTCGAGGGGTTTCAGCAGGTTCGGGTAACGGCTCATGGGGGCCTCCGTGCGCGGTGTCGTCACCGTAGTTGTAGAGGACCGCGCACGGTTTATGCAACTAGTTGCACAATGGCAGAGGTGGTGGCATGTGACATATCACTGGATCTTCAGCCGGTGCCCTAAGCCCCCCGGCTCTCCAGCAGCACATGCAACTCCCTCTCCTGGTCCCCCGACGCGGACGACAGGTTCCGCACGGTGAACAGGGAGTCGAGGGTCGTTTGGAGCCGGCTGATCGCCCAGTAACCGCCCTGCGCGTCGGCCTCGACCGGGGCCGAGAGCCGGGGCGGCGGGGTGCACTCGTGGGTGTCGGTGACCTCGAACGTGCCGAGCCACACCATCGGGCGGGTCTCGTGGAGCTGTTGCGGTACGTCCTCGGCGGCCCGGTCGGACTCGAAGCACTGGCACAGCGCGTCGAACACGATCCGGGCGTCCTCCTTGCTGCGTCCGCTGATCTCCAGCGAGACGGGTTCCTCGTGCTGTCGCTCACGGACCATCGTGATCGCTCCTCTCATGGCAACGGCGCGGTAGCACGGGTTCCCCCGCGAACCACGCCATGCCAACAGAAAAGCACCGATCTCCGGGCCCTGCACCACCCGCCGCGGCAGGCGGCCGCGGGCTCAGCTCCGGGTGAACTTGTAGGTCTTGCTGTCCGTGAGCACGCAGAAGCCGGGCGACATCACGATGACCCGCAGGGTGCCGGTGCGCCGGTCGTAGTCGATGCCCTCGGCCTCGAAGGTGCCCGAGCAGGAGCTACGCAGCGGGAGCTGGCGCAACGCCGTGACGTGCCCGGTGACGTTCGCGGAGCCGGGCTGGGCGGACAGGTCGATCTGCAGGAGCGGCTTGGTGTAGCCGAAGAGGCTGCCGTCCGGGTCGTCCGAGGAGCACAGCAGGGTGGTGGCGCCGGAGAAGTCGCAGCCCTGCACGTCACGCACGGCGTGGTCCAGGTTGACGACGGACGCGAGCGGGAGGTTCGCGGACGGCGAGGTGCTCCTGTTGGCGCCCGGCGTCGGGAAGACCAGGAAGCGGGTCATCGTGCCGTACTCGCCGGAGAGCATGTACTGGCTGTCGGGCGTGATGGCGGACCAGGAGTTGTTGAGGGCCTCGCCGGAGGCGAGCGTGTGGACGTACTCCGACCAGGTGCCGTCGGGGGCCTGCACCCGGTACATCTTGGCGGTGCCGGAGTCCGCCTGGTAGGGCTCGACGTAGTAGCCGTCGTAGGACTCGTCGGGGTCGCCGACGTGGTTCCAGCCGCGGCTGGAGACGCTGAGCGGGATGGTGCCGATGCCGGTGTACCGGTTGGGACTGTTGGCCGGGACCTCGACCGAGGTCAGACCCTGGCTCTCGGTCAGCGCATCGGCGTGGTCGGAGCCGGTCTCGGTCCAGGTGTCGGCGGCGGAGGCCGGGGCGGCGGTCGCGAGGACCATGGTGGTGGCGAGGGCGACCAGGGCGGTCAGGCCTGCGCGACAACGTTGCCGGGTGGACGCGGGCATGGAAGCCTACTCCTCGGTATCGGGGTGTGGGACGCGCGTGCGCCGGTCAGTCTGGCGCGGGCCCGATGGTCATGTACAGACCAATGGCGGGACGGGAAGGTGAACTCACGCCCCTGCCGCCCCTGTGGTCGCTTCGCCGTACGGATGCCGCCGTGTTGAGAGATGGTGGAAAAGTCGGCGGTGACATCGGAGAGTCGGGTGTGAGCGCGATAGAACAGGGAGAGTCGGCACGGGGGACGGCGTGCCGTACGGAAGTCCGAAGGCGGTGCGTGCGATGAGTCCAGCCGAGGCCTCGGTGCCGGGGGGCCGGGAGCCCGTGCGCGGACCCGTGCGGCCGGGCGGGCTGCTGGACGTCCTGAGCGTGGCCTCCGTCGTGCTGGACGCCAAGGGGCGGATCGTGCTGTGGAGCCCGCAGGCGGAGGAACTGTTCGGCTACTCGGCGCAGGAGGCGCTCGGCCGGTACGCGGCCCGGCTGATGGTGCACGAGCGCCACATCGAACTGGTCGGCAAGCTGTTCGCGGACGTGATGACCACCGGGCGGAGCTGGGCCGGCGGTTTCCCGATCCGGCACAAGGACGGCTCCACCCATGTGGTCGAGTTCCGCAACATGCGGCTGATGGACGACAACGGCGACGTGTTCGCGCTGGGCCTGGCCGCCGACCAGTCGACCGTGCGGCGGCTGGAGCAGGACGTGGCGCTGTCCGAGCGGATCGTCAAGCAGTCGCCCATCGGGCTGGCGGTCCTCGACACGGACCTGCGGTTCGTGTCGGTCAACCCGGCGATGGAGCGGATGAACGGCGTCCCGGCCGAGGAGCACGTGGGGCGGACGATCCGCGAGGTACTGCCCTCGCTGGACGCCGACGCCCTGGAGTCGGCCTACCTGCGGGTGCTGCGGACCGGCGACCCGGTCATCGACCACTCCGCGGTGGGCCGTACGCCCGCCGACCCGGACGAGGAGCACATCTGGTCGGTGTCGGTCTACCGGCTGGACGACGCGCTGGACAACGTGCTGGGCGTGGCCACCTCGGTGGTGGACATCACCGAGCCGTACCGGGCCGGGGTCGAGGCCGAGAACGCGCGCCGCCGGCTGGCCGTGATCGCCGACGCATCCACCCGTATCGGCACCACCCTCGACCTGGAGCGCACCGCCAGGGAGCTGGCCGACGTCGCCGTGCCGGAGCTCGCCGACGTGGCGGCCGTCCAGCTGCTGGACACGGTGGTCGAGGGCCGGCGCAGCACCCTCGGCCCGGCCGAGGCGGCCGCGCTCCGGGCCCTCGCCGTGCGCGCGGAACAGAACGCGGACGCGGTCCAGGCCGCCGACGCCCCCGGCACCGTCGCCCGGTACGCACCGGACCGGCTGATCACCGGGTGCGTACGGACCGGGGAGGCCGTCGTCGTCCCGCAGGTCAAGGACGAGGACCTGGCCCGGATCGCGCCCTCCCCCGAGGCCGCGGTGCTGCTGGGCCGGGCCGGGGTGCACTCGTACCTGGCCGTGCCGCTGATCGCGCGCGGTGAGGTGCTGGGCGCCCTCGATCTCAAGCGCACCCGCAATCCGGCGCCCTTCGACGACGACGATCTGCTGCTGGCCCGGGAACTGGCGGCGCGGGCGGCCGTACAGATCGACAACGCCCGCTGGTACGAGAACGCCCGCACCACCGCCCTGACCCTCCAGCGCAGCCTGCTGCCCACGCATCCCCGGGTCACCCCCGGTCTGGAGGTCGCCTCCCGCTACCAGCCGGCCGGTGCCACCGTCGAGGTGGGCGGCGACTGGTTCGACGTCATTCCGCTGGACGACGGCAGAACGGCCCTCGTGGTGGGCGACGTGATGGGCAGCGGCATCAACGCGGCCGCGACGATGGGCCGGCTGCGCACCGCGACCACCACCCTGACCGCACTGGGCCTCGACCCGGCGGTCCTCCTCGAACACCTCGACAAGACCACGTCGGGCCTCGACCACTCCATCGCGACCTGCGTGTACGCCGTGTACGACCCGCATCTGCGCCGGTGCCGGATCGCCAACGCCGGCCATCTGCCCCCGGCCCGGGTCCGCCCCGGCCGTCCGCCGGAACTCCTCGATCTGCCCACCGGGGTCCCGCTGGGCGTCGGCGGGGTCGCCTTCGCCACCACCACCGTCGACTTCGAGCCCGGCGACGAGCTGGTCTTCTACACCGACGGCCTGGTGGAGACCCGCTCGCACTCCCTGGACGAACGCCTCGACGAACTGCTGGCCCTGCTCGACGGCCCGGCCCGCCCGCTGGAGGAGGTCTGCGACCTGCTGCTGCGGGAACTCCACCACCCCGACAACCACGACGACGTGGCACTTCTCATCGCGCGGGCCCAGGAACTGCCGTAGCGGGAGGGGCGCCGGCGCGCCGGATCCACCCGTGCGGATTCATCGGATTCACAGGGACTGATTACCGGCTTCTTATCGGCGGACGACCACACTTCACAGAGAGGCATGCATCGCGCGATGCCGCGTGCCGTTCGCCGATGGGAGCGAGCCGTGACGCACGAACCGGAGCAGGAAAACCGCCGTGACGTCGACGGAACCGCACCGTCGATCCCGCCGATGCCCGACCGTCCCCCGCAGGCCGCCGCCCCGGAGTGGGAAGCCCCGTCGGAGGTCCTCTCGGGGCCGGGACCCGACCGTGAGCCGGGCACGCCGCTGCGCGGCCTGTGGCGCCGCCAGTCGCTCCGCGTGCGCGCGGTGACCGTGGCGCTCGTCGCCGGAGCGCTCGCCCTGGGCGGCACGGTGGCCTTCGCCGCCGGCTCGGGCGGCGGCTCCGCCGTATCCCCGGCCGCCTCCGGCGCACCGTCGCCCTCCGCACCGGACGGGCACGGACCCGGGCGCGGCTGGTTCGGGATGGGCGGCTTGGGCGTGCACGGC
Source organism: Streptomyces sp. NPDC028289 (assembly GCF_055565975.1). Taxonomy (NCBI): domain Bacteria; kingdom Bacillati; phylum Actinomycetota; class Actinomycetes; order Kitasatosporales; family Streptomycetaceae; genus Streptomyces; species Streptomyces sp. NPDC028289. The sequence continues at coordinate 621,312 of NZ_JBVHTI010000004.1, forward strand.
GAGACGACCGTCAAGGACCCGGACACCGGCACGTACGTGGTGCGGGTCTGGCAGCGGGGCACGGTCGAGAAGGTGGACGGCGACCAGGTCACGGTGAAGAGCGACGACGGCGCGTCGTGGACGTGGACCGTGGGCTCGGACGTCAAGGTGCGCGGCGACTCCGACGCGCTGAAGAAGGACGCGAAGGCCGTCCTGATCGGCACCCGCGGCGACAACGGCAAGCTCACCGCGTCCGGCGCGCTCTCGGGCGACTTCACGGGCATGGGCCGGGCCGGCGGCATGGGCGGCGGCATGCACGACCGCGGCGGCCCCTGGCAGCGCCCCGGCGACCGCACACCGTCTCCGAGCCCGTCGGGGAGCGGGGCGACCACCTAGGACGTGTATCGAATGTCCTGGTCACAGCCACTCGTTGATGGCCGCGACGAGGACAGTCGCCTCGTAGCGGACCGCGAGCCAGTCGTATCTCCTGGCGACGACACGGTGCCTTTGGGGGCGATTGATGCCCCACTTGTCCGGGATGGTGCAGCGGATGCCGCGTCGGCGCAGGTAGGCGCGGTTCTTGCGAGACGCGTGCGCTTTGTCGGCGCGGACCCGGTCAGGCCGGGTCCGCGGACGCCCTGAACCTCGGCGGGCGACGCGGACCTTGTTCAGGACGGGCTCGAACCCCTTTCCCGCAAGCATGATCAGAAAAGCGCGCCAACCTGATCGAAGAGACACGGCCTAGTCCTGCGCAGAGGCCACCGCGCCGCGCAGCTCACCGCCTGCCACCTCCAGGACCGCTTTTCCGGAGACACGACGTCCGCGGAGGGCCTCAGCAGCCTCGGCGAAGCGGTCCCAGGGTCCTTGCCAGCCAATCTCGATGGTGACGGCCCCCTCAGCGGCCAGCCCAGTAAGAACGGCCAGGTCCGCGCCGGCATCGCCGTCGATGACGAAGGAGGCCAGCGATTTGGCCGGGCCGACGGTCGCATACGGCGGAAAGACCGCCGGCTCTCCGGATGTCCAGCCGACGCTCTGCACGCTTCCCCCGGGAGCGAGCAGGTTCCACGCCGCGACCAGTTGGGGGCCACCGACACTGTCGATGACCACGTCGACCGGTCGCTGAAGTCCTTCCAGACCGATCAGCACCTCGTCGGCGCCCGCCTCGGCCAGCCCGTCCCCGCGGCCGGCCGAGCCCACGGAGGCGATGACGTGGGCACCCGCCCGCGCTGCCAACTGGACGGCGAACCGGCCGACTCCGCCGGATGCGCCGGTGATCAGCACTCTCTTGTCCGGTCCGAGTCCGGCGGCCCGCAGCGAGCGCAGTGCCGCCACTCCGGCGACCGGCAGAGCTGCCGCTTGCGCCAGGCCCAAGCCCTTCGGTACCTCGGCGAGCGCACCCACGTCGATCGCGACGCGCTCGGCGAACGCCCCCGAGGTCAAAGCCACCACCCGGGTGCCCACCTCAGGGCCGGTTCCGTCGGTTGCGGCACGGATGACCACTCCGGCGGCGTCCGAACCGAGCACCGCTCCTCCAGGGACCCGACCGGAGCGGGCGTCGTTGAGGTCACCGTAGTTCAACGAGGCGTGGGAGACGTCCACCAGGACCTGGCCCGGCCCGGGCACGGGGTCGGGCACGTCGGCGAGGCGGACGGCGGTGGACGTGGACGGATCGACGACGAGAGCGCGAACAGGCATGCCGTTCCCCCTTGGTTCACGACTTGTAACAGCAGTCATCATCGATAACCTTGCTGCTCATCGGAAGGAGGCACTTTTATGTCACGCAGTCACACCCGTGTTACCGAAGCGCTGAGGGACGAAGCCTGTCCGGTCACCGAGGTGCTCGACCGCGTGGCGGGCAAGTGGAGCATCGGGATCCTGATTGCCGCCGCCCACGGCCCGGTCCGCTTCACCGAACTCGAACGCGCCATCAACGGCATCAGCCGACGGATGCTCACCCTCAACCTACGCAGGCTGGAGCGGGACGGCCTGCTCGTTCGCACCGTGCATCCGACCGTGCCGCCCAAGGTCGAGTACAGCCTCACGCCCATGGCCCGGGAGCTCTACACCTCGCTGACCGAGCTGGTGGGCTGGGCCGAGCGGCATCGGGCCGCCATCGCGGAGGCCCGCGCCGCCTACGACACCGCGGCGGAGCAGAGACCCGACGCCGACTGAACGAGCGCGGACCGGCTCTCGGGCGGCTCCCGTGGCGGCCGGCCACCGCTTTTCGCCCCGGCCGACTGCCGTGAGCGCCATGCGGTCGAATGCAGGACCAACTGACTTGAAAGGCATAGGGCAAGGTACGACAAGCCCTCCGTCCGCCAAGAGGTGACTGCGCTGGTCGCAGTCGTGACCGAGTGGCTGTGACCAGCACTGTCGCAACGCACTGTCGCAACGCCCTTCAGACGACGTCGAATTCGTTGCCCTCGGGGTCCTGCATGGCTGCGGCGTAGAGCCCCATGTCCGGCTCATCCTTGATCCGCAGCACAGTGGCACCAGCTTTGACCAGCCGTTCCACCGCAGCCGTGACCCGCTGTGTGCGGACGTCCAGTGGGATGTCACGGCCCCCACCGACCTTCAGGTCGAAGTGCCACCGGTTCTTGGCGACCTTCGGCTCAGGAACCTGCTGGAACCACACCCTCGGTCCACGTCCCGCGGGATCGATGATCGACTCCGGAATGTCCCCGGCGCCGGCTGGCAACTCTGCCTCGGGCACCCCCACCGCCGCCCAGTAGGCACGCCACGTGGCGTGCTCGCCCGGCGGAGGCTCAGGCACGTAGCCGAGGGCCTCGGCCCAGAAAGTCACCATTCTTTGCGGATCGGAGCAGTCGATCGTCAGCTGCACTGTCATCTCCATGCTCGGAGCATCCCAGGCAGGACTGACAGACGATCCACTTTCGAAACAGGCCCTGGCGCGTACTTCCTCGTGCCCCTGCGTCACCAACGCCTCCTGCCACACCGGCGGGAGGTCAGGACGCAACCCCGGGAAACGCTGTGCTGCCGAGCCTGTCGAGGATGTGCGGCCATGCAGCCTCACCCAGGAGCCTGTCGGCCTCGGGCGTGCCTCCGTACCGGAAGTGCGGGGAGTGGGGCGCGGGGCTCTCACCGGGGAAGCGAGGTCGGTGACCGGCATCCTGGCGGGTGATCACATGCACGGTGGCCCCGGCTGAGCGTCTGCGTTCCGCCAGTTGTTCGGCGAAGGGGAGCGAGGGCCACATGGCGTCGTCGCCACCGGCGACGAGCAGCAGATCGGCCCGGGCCCTTTCCACGGGGATCTCCGCCCGGGCAAGCAGACCCGCGAATCTCCGCTCGCTGAGTTCGTACCATCCGCGGATGGCGACGGGATCGTCGCCCGGTTCGATCGGGGTCCAGGAATCATCCATGGGGACGAAGGGCAGGGGCTGCTCCCGCCAAGTCCAGGAAGAGCGATACGGGTGCTGTTCTCCGTCCTGGCCCGGACCCACGTTGCACCAGACCCGCGACGTGGGTGACAGTGCGATGACGACGTCCACGCGTGGGTCGTACACCGCTGTGAGCAGGGCCGCTTCAGCTCCCTTGGAGAGACCGAGGATTGCGACACGCCGTGCCCCGCTCGCCACGAGGAAGTCGACCGCGGTGGTGAAGGTCTCCAAGGGGATCTCGCAGATTCCCGGGGACTGCCCCGGCCCGCCGAACCAGCGGACGGACAGAGCAGTGATGCCCTGCCGAGCGAGGATGCGTGCTCGCTCGCGTTCGATGCGCCCACTGGAACCGGCCAGGACCAGCACGCCGGTGTCACTTCCCTGGGCAGGGGTGGCCAGGACGCCTTCCCAGGGAGAGTCCAGCTCCTGCTCGACAACGTCCACGTGCTCCCCCGTTCGTGACGCCATGGTCAAAACACCGCCGACACTCTCTCAGGCGATGGCCTTCCCGCCCAGGAGCGACCGTCGGAGCTCGATCTAGGACGCGCCGTCGCCGGCAGTCTCGCCGCGGCTCGGCTCAAGGCGGTCAACTGCCTGCTCGCTCCATGACCGGATGACCGATGCCTGCTCAGGGGTGAGCGAGTCGAGGACGTGGCGGCGGATGTTGGCGCCGTGCACGAGGACGGCACGCTGGGCGGCGCCGCGCCCCTCGGCGGTCAGCCCGATCCCCGCGCGGCGACCGTCGGCCCCGTACCTGGTGCGCTGGACGAAGCCGCGTTTTTCCATGCGCGTCAGCTGGTGTGAGACGCGGCTCTTGTCCCAGTCGAGCGACTCGGAGAGCTCACCGACACGCATCTCGCGGCCGCCGGCCTGCCACAGCGTCACCAGCACGCTGAACTCGGCCTTCGAGATGTCGCAGGCACGCTGCAGACCACGCTCCAGCTCCCTGGTGAGCAGGCGCTGCGCGCGCATCCAGACATCCCAGAACTCCCACTCCCGGGGTTCCAGCGACCGAGTCTCCGTCATGTCCCCGAGGATACCGCGACCAGCAGAGTTGTCACCTCAACTCATCCCGACCTAGAGTTGACGTGACAACTCCAGGGAAAGGAAGACCGTGACACTCCGCATCGCACTCGTCCTCGGAAGCACCCGCCCCGGACGCCGCGGCGACCAGATCGCCGCCTGGGCACTGGAGGCGGCCCGCGCCCACGGCGGAGCCGACTACGAACTCGTCGACCTCGCCGACCACGACCTCGGCAACCTCGACGAGCCCGGCAACCCGAACCTCCAGCAGTACCAGCACGACCACACCCGCACCTGGGGCGCGCTCGTCGACAGCTTCGACGGCTACGTGTTCCTCGTCCCCGAGTACAACCACTCCTACCCCGGAGCTCTGAAGAACGCCCTGGACCACGTCTACCGGGAGTGGAACGACAAGGCCGCCGGGATCATCAGCTACGGCGGCTGGGTCGCCGGGGCCCGGGCCGCCGAGGCGCTGCGGCTCGTCCTCGCCGAACTCCAGGTGGCCACGGTCCGGGCCCAGCCCACCATCTCGACACGCCCCTCGTTCCACACCGGGACCTTCGTCCCCCAGGAGGGCCTCGACACCGCCGTGGACGGCATGCTCGACCAGGTGATCGCCTGGTCCGGCGCCCTGCGCGGGGTCCGCGAGGCCAGGGCACGGACGGCCACGGCTGCATGAGGCGCGGTTCGGCCGATCACGTGAGACCGGTCTTCCGCGCCGCCTCCACACGCGTCGCCGTGATCTGTTCCCGGTGCCGAAGGACGGGGCTCGCGCGGTGACAACTGCTCAGGCCCGGTCACACATCAAGTGGCCGGCGCGTGGGTGACGCCGACGGCGGCGTGACGCACCGGGGCCCTGTCGGGCACGGTCTCAGTCCCGTGCGCCGATCACGACGTTCGCGTACAGCTCCTCGGAGACCGCGAGCCGGGTGGTCAGTCCGGCGCGCCGGAAGGTGCGCACGGCTTCGTCGGTCTGGCGCTCGCTCGTCTCGACCAGGACGCAGCCGCCGGGCGCGAGCCACTCGCGCGCACCCGCGGCGACCCTGCGCAGTACGTCGAGTCCGTCGCCACCGCCGTCGAGGGAGACCAGCGGCTCGTGGTCGCGGGCCTCGGCGGGCAGCAGCCCGACCTCGTCGCTGGGGACGTAGGGCACGTTGGCGGCGAGGATGCCGGTCCGGCCGCGCAGGGCGGTGGGCAGGGCGTCGAACAGGTCGCCGGCGTGGGCGTGGCCGCCGTACAGGGCGATGTTGCGGCGGGCGCAGGCGACGGCGGCCGGGTCGATGTCGGCGACGTGCAGTTCGGCGTCCCCGAGGGCAGCGGCGAGGGCCGCGCCGACCGCGCCGGAGCCGCAGCACAGGTCGACGACGACGGATGCGCCGGGCGCCTGGGCCAGGGCCTGGTCGACCAGGAACTCGGTACGGCGGCGGGGCACGAACACGCCGGGTTCCACGAGGATGCGCAGCCCGTGGAACTCCGCCCAGCCGAGGACGTGTTCGAGGGGCTGTCCGGTGGCGCGCCGGTCCACCATGGCGGCCACCTCGTCCGGGGTGCGGGCGGTGGCGAGGATCAGCTCCGCCTCGTCCTCGGCGAAGACGCAGCCGGCGGCGCGCAGCGCGGAGACGACGGCGGAGGTTCCGGTTTCGGAGAGTGAGGTCATCACCCGGGAGCCTATCCGCACGCCGGCGCGCCGGTCAGATGGTTTGTCACCGCACGGACGGACCGCCGTGCAGGCGGTCCGTCGATCGAGCGGACGAGCGGACGAGCCGACCGGTGGACGCGCGGTCAGACGCCGACCGTCTCTTCGGTCTCTTCCTCGGCCGCTTCGACCTCCTCGGCCGGTCCGGCCGGTCCGGCGGGGGACTCCGGTACGACCACTGCGGCGGGCGGCGCCGCCTTGGCCCGCTCGTAGGCCGCGGCGATCGCCGTGATCGCGAGGCCGGCCAGCAGCCAGACCGCGAGGGTCCACACGTTCCGGCCGAGGCCGTCGCTGCCGAAGTACAGCAGGCTGCGGATGCCCTCGACGAAGCCGGCGCCGTTCCAGAAGGCGTGCAGGGTGCCGAAGAAGCCGTTCTGCAGCTCGGGGCGGAACAACCCGCCGGAGCTGGTGAAGTTGAGCATCACGAACAGCACCATCATGGTCAGCGTGGTCCACCGCTTGAGGAAGGTGTGCAGGCCGACGCCGATGAGGAGGATGCCGGCGGAGTAGAGCCAGGCCATGCCCCAGACCCCGGCGAGGTCGTGGTGGGCGAGACGGAACACCGGTCCGGCGAGGAACGCGCCGATGCCGCTGACGACGGCCGAGACGCCGAGCGCGAGCAGGGCGCGTATCCGCATGGGCAGCGCCGCGCCGGCCGCGCCGAGGGCGGCGACCGAGGCGTAGGAGCCGATGCTCACGGCGATGAGCAGGAAGAACAGGCCCTGTCCGGTGGGGTCGTCGGCGACCGGCTTGGCGACATCGGTGACCTTCAGGGCCGCGCCGTTCTTCTCGGCGACCGGGGTGAAGACCTTCTCGACGGCCGTGGCGCCCATGTCGGAGGCCGCGCTGGCGACGATCAGCTCCGGAGTCCTGGCGTTCGGCACGTAGGCGCCCGTCACGGTACGGGACCTGAGCAGGTCGACGGCCGCGGCGCGGGTGGGGACGGTACGGACGTCGAGCTTGTCGCCGGCGGTGTCCTTGATGGTCTGCGCCAACACCTTCGCTTCCGGTCCGGCGCCGACCACGGCCACCGGCATGTGGTTCGGCTCCGGGTGGACGAACGCGCCCATATAGGCGAGCCCCATGCCCAGGCACATCAGTAGCGGGGTGATCAGGTGCGTGAGCACATGGCGCAGTGCCGGTGACCTCATCGCGTACGACCTCCAGAACCTTCCGGCCAAACTGGTTGGCTTATACAACTCACGAGCAAGTTGTACTATACAACTAGATCGTCGGAGGAGGTATTCCCGTGAGGGCGTTGCTGTGGAAGGCGCGGCCGTCGAAGGTGTTCCCGTGACGACGGCGGAGACGGCGGTGGAGACCATCCAGCGCGAGATGACGGCGTTCGCGCGCCGGGCGCGGGCCTCGGCCGGGCGCATGCACCCCGAGCTGTCGCTGGTGTCGTACACCCTGCTCGGGCACCTGGAGGAGCGCGGCGGCTGCCGGGCCACCGACCTGGCCGCGCACTACGCGCTCGACAAGTCGACGGTCAGCCGGCAGGTGGCGGCGCTGGAACGGGCGGGGCTGATCGAGCGACGCCTGGACCCGGAGGACCACCGGGTCCAGGTGCTGCATCTGACGGAGGCCGGGCAGGAGATCCTGGCCCAGGTCACGCGCAGCCGCCGGGCCGCCTTCCAGGAGCGGCTGGCGGACTGGCCGGAGGCGGACCTGGTCAGGTTCGCCGGATACCTGGAGCGCTACAACGCCGGGGCCTCGGCGGGTTCCGCCGACGACTGACCGAGCCGCTCCGGCACCCTGGCCGCGACGAAGGCGGTACGGCGGCGCAGGCGGAAGCCGAGCGACTCGTACAGGCGGATCGCGTTGGTGTTCTCGGCGCCGGTGTGCAGGAAGGGGGTCTCGCCGCGTTCCCGGATGCCGTGCGCGACCGCGCGGATGAGCCGGGTCGCGAGGCCCTCGCCGCGGTGTGCCGGGTCGGTGCAGACCGCGCTGATCTCGGTCCAGCCCGGCGGGTGCAGCCGCTCCCCCGCCATCGCGATCAGCCTGCCGTCCCGGCGGATGCCCAGGTAGGTGCCGAGTTCGACGGTGCGGGACAGGAACGGGCCGGGGCGGGTGCGCGAGACCAGGTCGAGCATCTCAGGTACGTCCGCCGGGCCCAGCCGGACCGCGGCCGGCTCCGGGACGGCGTCCATGCCCTCGTCCACCAGCTGCACGCCGGCGATGCTCATCGTGAGCTCCCAGCCCTCCGGGAGCTCACCGCGGTAGCCGGGCAGCGGGACCTCGGCGCCGGGGCCGGCCAGGGCGGCGAGATCCGCCCAGTCGTCGGCGTCGGGATCGTCGGGCAGCGCCAGCCACGGGGAGACGTCGACGGGGTAACGCAGGATCCGGCCGCGCCGCTCGGCGAAGCGGGCGTGCGGGCCGGTGAGCGAGGCGCGGGCCGGGTTGTCCAGGACGTGCGGAGCGCCCTCGCGGGCATGCGGGACGCTCATATGGCGACCTCGATCACGATCTTGCCGAGGGCGTGCCCGTCCTCGACGGCGCGCAGCGCCTCGTCGGCCCTGTCCAGCGGGAAGGTCTGCGAGACGTGCGGGTCGAGTTCACCGGCCACGACGAGCTCGGCCACCTCGTCCAGGACCGCGGCGGTCCGGGCGCGTGCCACCCGCGCCCCGCCCAGCGCGGCGACGGTCTCCGGCGGCGCACCCGCCGTGATCAGCTTGGTGCGGTCGGCGAGCAGGCCGGCCGCCTCCGCGAGCACCTCGCCGCCGACCAGGTCGTAGACGCCGTCCACGCCGCCGGGAGCGACGGCCCGCACCCGGTCGGCCAGGCCCGGACCGGAGGGCACGTGCACGGCGCCCAGCGACTCGACGAGGTCCTTCTTGGCCTCGCTCGCCACACCGACCACCCGCAGGCCCCAGGCGTGGGCGATCTGCAGGACCGCCGCGCCGACTCCGCCGCCCGCGCCGGTGACCAGCAGGGTCGCGCCCTCGGGCAGGTCGAGCTGGCGTACGCCGTCGTAGGCGGTGGCTCCGGCGACCGGCAGGGTGGCGGCGTCGGTGAAGGACAGCGCGGCGGGCTTGTGCGCGGTCAGGGACGCCGTCAGCAGGGCGTACTCCGCGAACGCGCCGCCGGGCGTGTTGCCGAAGACCTCGTCACCGGCCGCGAACCCGGTGACGCCCTCACCGGTCTCCTCGACCACACCGGCGGCCTCGCTGCCGAGGACCGCCGGGAAGTGCGCCTCCCCCTCGCCGGGGCGGCGGAAGCCGCCCCGCAGCTTCCAGTCGACGGGGTTGACCCCCGCCGCGCGGACCGCGATCAGGAGTTCACCGGGGCCGGGAACGGGCCGGGCCACCTCGGCGAAGGCCTCGGTCTCGGGCCCGCCGTGCCTGGTGTGGACGTACGCCTTGGGCATCGTTTTTCCTCGCTCTCTGGTGCCGTCACCGGTGTCCCGGCAGCCGCACTCAGCGGCAAGGACGGGCACGGGACGGCTATTCCCGCACCCGCGGATCGTTCATACGGCCGCAATGATCGGCGGTCTGACCTGGGCGGGAGCACTCGATCGGGCGTCGTACGGTTGAGGCATGAACGTCACCCGAGGCTTCGCCGGCCGCCCCCGAGTCCACAACGCCGGACTGCCGCCCGGGCAGTACGACACGGGCGGCGACTGGCCGGTGCTGTCCGCCGAGGTGACACCGGACCTGGCGCCGGCCGACTGGTCGTTCCGGATCGACGGTCTGGTCGCCGAGCCGCGCACCTGGGACTGGGACGCGGCGCGCGCCCTGCCCGCGTCGGCCTACGAGGGTGACATCCACTGCGTGACCAGCTGGTCGAAGTTCGGGGTGCGGTTCGGCGGCGTCTCGCTGGACGCGTTCTTCGATGTGGTGCGCCCTCATGGCTCCGCCACACATGCCGTCGCCTACGCGCACACCGGCTACACCGCCAACCTGCCGCTCGCCGACCTCACCGGCGGGCGGGCCTGGATCGCCTTCGAGTACGAGGGCGAGCCGCTGCCCGCCGAGCACGGTGGCCCGGCGCGGCTGCTGGTGCCCCACCTGTATTTCTGGAAGAGCGCCAAGTGGATCGCCGGCATCACCCTCCTCGACCACGACGAGCCCGGCTTCTGGGAGCGCAACGGCTACCACGCGCGGGGCAACCCGTGGGAGGAGCAGAGGTACTCCGGTGACTGAGACGACGACCGCCGGGACGGCCTTCGCTCCCCCGACGCGCTTCGCGGTGCCCGGGCGCATCGAGGTCGGGGGCGAGACCGCGGGGGTGTGGCAGACGGCCACGATCACCGGGATACGGCGCGAGACCCCGCACGCCGCGACCTTCCGGTTCGCGGTGCCGGCCTGGGCGGGGCACCTGCCGGGGCAGCACCTGCTGCTCCGGCTGACCGCCGCGGACGGCTACACGGCCCAGCGCCACTACTCCCTCGCCTCCGCACCGGACGGCTCCGGGCACATCGAGCTGACGCTGGACCATGTCGCGGGCGGCGAGGTCTCCGGCTGGTTCCACACGGTGGCCCGGCCCGGTGACACCGTCGAGGTGCGCGGTCCGCTGAGCGGCTTCTTCGCCTGGCCGGGCGACCGGCCCGCGCTGCTGGTCGGCGCCGGTTCCGGGGTCGTACCGCTGATGTCGATGGTCCGGCACCACCGGAACCGGGCCCTGCACGTGCCGCTGCGCATGGTGGTGTCGGCCCGCTCCCCCGAGGAGCTGATCTACGCGCGGGAGCTGGGTGCGGAGACCACGACCGTGTTCACCCGCGCCGCACCCCAGGGTGTGCCGGTGGGACGTATGTCCGCCGCACATGTGGCCCCGCTCCTGGCCGAGCAGCCCGAAGGTGGGTGGGAGGCCTATGTGTGCGGCTCCAACGGGTTCGCGGAGCATGCCTCTCGGCTGCTCGTGGCGGCCGGGCAGCCGGTGGACCGGATCCGCATCGAGCGGTTCGGCTGACCGGCGGCGCCCCGGACGGCCACCCCGGGCACGCGGAGCGGACGTGCAGAGCTGCGTGCGGAGCGGACGCATTCGGCTCCGGAACGGGCGGTCCGGGGGCGTGCGGTCAGTGGGTCCCCGGAGCGCCGGGACGGGTGGGCGGCGCGCGCCGGAACCTGTGCTTCAGCCGGTGCCGCATCCGTGTCTCCGGGCGGTGGGCGAGGTGCTCCGTACGGGGTACCAGTCCCGTGTGGACGCTCGCATGCGAGCGGGGGCACGCTGGGAGCTGCGGACCGGCTGTCCGGCCCTCCGGCTCTTGTGGCGGCGAGGAGGTCGACATGCGTACCCGGGTGCGTGGCTGGCGCTGGCGGCAGAACCCGCTGCGGCGCAAGTCCGACATGGTGGAAGCGTGGATCGCGCTGGCCGTCGCGGTCCTGCTGTGCGTGGGTGCGCCCCTGGCGGGTGCGGTCGCGGGGCTGTGGGCCCATGAGCAGGCGCGGTCGGTGGCGGCGGTGCAGCGGTCCGAACGGCACATGGTCCGGGCGGTGGTCGTCGGCGGCACCCCGGAGCAGCTGCCGTCGGTGCAGGGCGGCGACCGGGCGCACGCGTACCAGACGAATGTCCGCTGGACCGTGCCCGGCGAGGGGACGAAGACCGCCCTGGCCCGGGTACCGGCGGGCACGAGGACCGGTGACGCGGTGGACGTGTGGTTCGACCGGCAGGGGCACGGGGTCGCCCCGCCGCCCGACGAGGTCGCCGTCTGGCAGCACACGGTCACCGTGGGCCTGTGCGGGGCGAGTGGCGCGGCGGCCGTGGTGCTGCTCGGCCACGGCATCGTGCGCCGGGTGGCACTGCGCCACCGGCTCGCCGAGTGGGAGCAGGAGTGGGCACGCACCGGACCGGACTGGACCCGCGGCCGCGCCTGAAACCCTGGCCTGCCCTCCGCATTCACCAATCATTACGCCCGGACCCCGGGCTCGGTGCCCGCCGCTGCGGCCGAGGTGACCCGACCACCCGGGGTTGTCGCCCCACAGCCCGGGATCTCCCGCCGTCGTCCACGGCCGCCAGTCCGGCACCCCTGACCAGCGGATCCACGGCCGGCGGCAGGGGCTCGCCGCAGTGGTCGGGCTCTGCAGGGGCCTGGCGATTCGTCGGACCATCCACGTACGGTGTGATCATCCGCACCTTCCCTTCACCAAGGCGGTTGTTGATGGCCCTGTTCGACCTTCCCCTCGACGAGCTTCGGGAGCACCGCAGTACGTCGGTGGCGCCCGACGACTTCGACGCCTTCTGGTCCAAGACGCTCCAGGAAGCCCGCGAGCACGATCTCGACGCCCGTTTCGAGCCGGTCGACGCCGGGCTGTCCACGGTCGACGTCTACGACGTGACGTTCGCCGGGTTCGGCGGCCACCCGGTCAAGGGCTGGCTGCGGATTCCGGCCGGCACCACCGAACCGCTGCCGCTGGTCGTGGAGTTCATCGGGTACGGCGGGGGCCGCGGGCTGGCGCACGAGAACCTGCTCTGGGCGTCGACGGGACGGGCGCACTTCACGATGGACACCCGCGGCCAGGGCAGCGCCTGGGGCGGCGGAGGCGACACCGCGGACCCGGTGGGCGGTGCACCGGCGTACCCCGGGTTCATGACCCGGGGCATCGACGCGCCCGAGAACTACTACTACCGCCGGGTGTTCACGGACGCGGTCCGGGCGGTGGAGGCGGCCCGCTCGCATCCGCTGACCGACGCGGCGCGGACCGTGGCGCTCGGCTCCAGCCAGGGCGGCGGTATCGCCATCGCGGTCGGCGGTCTGGTCCCGGACCTGGTGGCGGTCGCGCCGGACGTGCCGTTCCTGTGCGACTTCCCGCGTGCCACCACACTGACGGACCGTCACCCGTACCGGGAGATCGCCCTGTTCCTGAAGACCCACCGCGGCCGCTCGGCGGACGTGCAGCGCACCCTGTCCTACTTCGACGGTGTGCACTTCGCGGCGCGCGGCCGGGCCCCGGCGCTGTTCTCGGCGGCCCTGGAGGACCAGACCTGCCCGCCCTCCACGGTCTACGCGGCCTTCAACTCCTGGGCGCACGCGGACAAGACGATCGAGGTGTACGACTTCAACGACCACGAGGGCGGCGGCCCGTACCACGAGGCGGCGAAGGCGCGCTGGCTGCGCTCGTACGTCTGAGGAGGCGGCGGAGTTGGACACGCGGGAGGCCGCGGAACGGTTCGTCCGGGTCTGGGAGCGGGGCTGGGCCGCGCACGACGTGGACGCGCTGCTGGCCCTGTACGCCGAGGACTGTGTGCACCGTTCGATGCCGTTCCGCTCCCCGCACCGGGGCCGGGACGAACTCGCCGCCTACCTGCGCTGGTCGTTCGAGGCGGAGCGGGTGACGGACGTCGCGTTCTCGGCGCCGCTGGTGGGCCCGGACGGGGTCGCGGCGGCGGAGTTCCGGGTGCGGTCCGAAGAAGGGGGTACTGCGGCCACGCTGGCGGGGTGCGTGTTCGTGCGCTTCGACGCGCGGGGCCTCGCGGTGGAGTCCCGCGACTACTGGCACACCGCGGAGGGGCACCAGGAGCCGGCCGGGAGACTCTTCCTCCTCTGATCTTCCCCCTAGTCCGACCAGTCGGTACGTTCGAGGTGCCCGGGCCGCAGCGTCGCGGTCCGGGTTTTCCGGCGTACGACGGAGGGCGCATGTCCGAGCACGAGCCTCAGCCGCAGCCACAGGTCCACGGCCACTGTGATCCGCGTTTCGCGGCGGTGCGGGAGGCGTTCGAGGAGAACTTCCGGGACCGGGAGGAGCTGGGCGCCGCCGTCGCGGTGACGGCCGGCGGCGAGACGGTGGTGGACCTGTGGGGCGGGTGGGCCGATCCGGCGCACACCCGGCCGTGGGAGCGGGACACCGTGGTCAACGTCTGGTCCACGACCAAGGGCCCGGTGGCGCTGTGTGCGCACATCCTGGCCGACCGGGGACTGCTCGACCTCGACGCGCCGGTGGCCGCCTACTGGCCCGAGTTCGCGGCGGCCGGCAAGGAGCGGATCCTGGTCCGCCATCTGCTCTCGCACCGGGCCGGGCTGTCCGGGCTGCGCGAGCCGCACTCGCTCCAGGACCTGTACGACTGGGAGCTGACGACCGCGCGGCTGGCGGCGACGGAGCCCTGGTGGGAGCCCGGGACCACCTCCGGGTATCACGCGCTGACCTACGGCTTCCTGGTCGGCGAGGTGGTGCGGCGGGTGTCGGGGCTACGGCCCGGGGCGTTCCTGGAGCGGGAGGTGACCGGTCCGCTGGGCATCGACTTCACGGTCGGACTGCCGGAGAAGCAGGCCGGGCGGGCGGCGGAGCTGGTGCACCCCCGGGTCGTGTCGGACAGCGAACAGGCCGCGATCTTCAGCCAGTTGGCGCCCGCCGCGGTCGCCGCCCTGGCCAACCCCGGGGTGGGCGCGAGCGCGGCGAACACCCCCGAGTGGCGGGCGGCCGAGATCCCGGCCGCCAACGGGCACGGTACGGCCCGGGCGGTCGCGGCGCTGTACGGGGTGTTCGCCGGCCGGGGCGAGTACGACGGCCTGCGCGTGCTGTCGCCGGCGGCGGCCGAGCGGGTGCGGGAGGGCCAGGGCAGCTGCCGTGACCTGGTGCTGGGGGCCGGTTTCGAGCACGAGACCGAGATCGGGCTCGGACTCTGGCTGAGCGGGCCCAACGGCTCGTACGGGCCCAACCCACGGGCCTTCGGGCACGACGGGTTCGGCGGCTCCTGCGGGTTGGCCGACCCGGAAGCGGGGGTCTCCCTCGGATACGTCATGAACCGCATGGGGCCACGGATCGCGGACGATCCGCGGAAGACGGCCCTGGTCAACGCCGTTTACGCGAGTCTGTGAGGCCCGCACGGTTTCGGCCGAACCCGCCGACCGCTCTTCCCTGATGGTTTAGACCAATGCTAGATGTGGTCGCGGAACGAACCCGCACGGCTACGGCTTGTCATCGGGTGCGCCGGCAGGCGTCTGCTCGTCTGTCCGCGTGCCCGGTGACCAGGCCCTGTCACCCACAGGAGGCGCGGCATGGCCCGCACCACCCCGCACGACCACTCCGAGAGCGAAGGGCAGCCCCTGTACTGGCGGATCGCGACACAACTCCTCGGCGAACTGCGCGACGGCACCCTGCCGCCCGGGGAACGGCTGCCGGCGGAACGGCAGTTGGCCCGGCACTTCGGGGTCAGCCGGGAGACCGTCCGGCAGGCGCTGGAGGTGCTGCGGCACAGCGGACTGGTGGCCACCGACCGACGGGGCAGTCACGCGACGCTGCAGGGCCGGCCTGTGGAGAGCCCGGTCTCTCTCGCCTTCCCGGTGGGCGCCGGGCCCACCGAGCACGGCGCGGTCGACCGGGCCACGGTGACCTGGGAGGAGCCGCCGCCCGAGCACGCGGCGGCGCTGGGGCTGGTCCCGCACCGGCCGACCCTGGTCCACCGCTACGAGTCCGCCTCCCCCGACGGCCACGCCCTGCGCACCGCCGTGACCTCGTTCTCGGCCGTGGCCCTGACCGAGGTCGAGGAACTGGGGCGCTACCGGGACCGGGCCGACGGCTGTGCCGCCGCGCAGCTGCGCCGGGCCTACGACTGGATGCGGCAGGCGGGCCTCACCCTGCACCACCGGGACTCCATCACCCAGGTCGCGGACGCCTCCTCGGTCCGGGTGACCCGCCGGGTGCACGACCAGTTCGCGCGCCCGCTGGAGATCACCGACCTGGTGGTGGACGCCCAGCAGGACGCGCTGGTCTACGAGTTCACGGTGCCTGCCGCGGGCTGACCGCGCCGGGCCACGACCAGCCGGGCGCGCGGGCTGCCGTCGTCGCGCTCGCCGAACTCGGGCAGCGCGGACAGTTCCACGGAGAACCCCGCGCGCGCCAGCTCCTCCAGCACGGCGCCGAGCCGAAAGGCCCGGTAGTACATGACGAACGGGGGCCGCCACAGGGCGTTGCGCACGCGCATCACGGCGTCGAAGCCCAGCAGCATCCAGAACCCGGGGCTGGTGGGCCGCGGCGGCGCGAGCACCGGGAAGGCGAAGGTGCCGCCCGGCCGCAGCACCGCGTGGACCTGGCCGAAGAGACCGGGCAGTTCCCGGGGCAGGAAGTGCCCGAACGCCCCGAAGCTGACGACCAGGTCGAAGGCGGGCCCGAACGGCAGGGCCCGGGCGTCACCGCGCACGTAGGTGACGCCCGGGCCCTCGGGCGGGGACTGCCGGCGGGCGATCTCCAGCATGCCGGCGCTGAAGTCGACCCCGGTCACGCTGTGCCGGCACACCTGGGCGAGCACGTCGGTGCCGGCTCCCGTCCCGCAGCACAGGTCGAGGCCGTCCGCGAAGGGGCCGAGCGGGGTGAGCGCCTTCGCGACCGCCTCGAGGACCGGGGCGGGGGTCCGGAAGGGGGTGTGGTCGAACTTCGGGGCCAGCAGGTCGTAACCACGCTCGACCGAGGACAGGGCCTGGACGGCGAGTTCACGGAAGCTCGGGCCTTCGGGGCTGAACATCCGTCCAGCCTACGGGAGCACACGGCGCGGGCGCGGCCCGGCGGCGGCCACGCCCGTGCCGTCCGGTGTCACGCCACCGTGAGCGTGAGGGCGCCCGTGTAGGTGGAGCCGGCGGTGATCGCCGTCTCGGTGCCGTCGACCGTCAGCTTCACGGACTTGCCGCGCGGTGCCTGCACGGCGGCGTCCGCCGCGAGGGTGAGGCTGGTCAGGTAGGAGGTCCCGGTGACCGTCCAGGTCGAGCCGCTGTTCAGCTTCACCACCACACCGTTGTTGACGGCTGCCTGCACGGTGTTGGTGACGATGCCCAGCTCGTAGAAGCTGGACGAGTCGATCGAGGAGACCCGGTGCGTGGCCTTCGTCGCCGAGATGACGCCCGTGACGGTGGAGTCCTCGAAGGTGAGGACCATGTTCTTGCCGTTGCGCATGCCGTTGTAGAAGTCGCCCTTCACCTTGATGGAGCTGAAGGTGGCGGCGCCGTCGGTGGAGTGGACGGCGGTGACGTCGAACGAGGAGTTCTTCACCGGGTCGGTGGTGGGCTCGGTGTAGACACCGACGTTCATCATCTTGCCGTTGACGTTGACCGGGCCCGGGTCGTCCAGCTCGATCATCTGCAGGATGACGCCGTCCCGCGGGTTGAGCCGGGCGCCCTGCGAGCCGTCCACCGAGATCGTGGTCTGCTGGCCCTTGTTGAGGAAGGTGGCCCGCTCGGAGTTGATGACGGTGCCGCCGTCCAGGGTGAGTTGGCCGGCGTCGAAGAACATGTAGCCGAAGTGCCCGGAGTCGACCACCGTGCTGCGCTCGGGGATGTTCCGCAACTCGGCGTTGGACAGGCCCAGTTCCAGCTCAGTGTTGAGCGCGGCGACGGCGTCGCGGGTGCTGTCGCCGTAGTGCACGACGGCGGCCGGCCCGGCGATGATCGTCGCGTAGGAGCCGACGTCGAAGCGGGAGCCGAGGACGCGGACGGTGGCGTCGCCGATGGCGTAGGTGCCGTAGCCGTAGTCGCCGGTGTTGCCGACGTGGCTGTTGATCGCGGTCAGCTTCAGGCCGCTGCCGCCCTCGACCGACAGCGCGCCCCAGGTCTCGGAGAACACGGTCGAGTTGAGGTAGGTGGCGATGCTGTTCCTGCCGATCAGGTTGGTGGCGCGGACGTTGCCGTCCAGGCCCAGCATCCAGGGCACCGACTCCATGTACGGGGTCTCGACGGTGGCCTGGTAGTCGGCGGGCAGGACGCCGTTGCGGGCGCGCAGGAAGGAGTCCCTGACGAGGACGTTGGCGCCGCCGTTGGCGATGACGGTGGTGCGGACCACGCCCTTGTTGCTGATCCGTGCGCCGTCCACGACCAGCTTGGTCGAGGAGCCGTCGCCGACCACGGCCGCGCCGTACCCGGCGAAGTCGGAGCGTCCGTTGCCGTCGAGGGTGATGGTCGGGCTCTGGAGGGTGTAGCTGCCGCTCTCGACGTAGACGCCGTTGAAGCACTCGCCGGTGGAGGCGATCGACACGTTGCGGGCGGCGGCGTCGG
The DNA here is from genome assembly GCF_055565975.1 of Streptomyces sp. NPDC028289. Classification (NCBI taxonomy): domain Bacteria; kingdom Bacillati; phylum Actinomycetota; class Actinomycetes; order Kitasatosporales; family Streptomycetaceae; genus Streptomyces; species Streptomyces sp. NPDC028289. The sequence continues at coordinate 639,322 of NZ_JBVHTI010000004.1, forward strand.
TGACCTTGCCGCCGCGGACGGCGGACAGCACGGACTTCGCGGAGTCGACCCCGTCGGAGCCGACGTACAGCGCCTGCCGGAACGGGAAGGTCAGCGTCTCGTAGGTGACGTCGTTGGACTCGGCGACGGTGAGGACGACGTCACCGCGGTAGGTGCCGGCCTGGACGAGGGTCCCGGTGGCGCCGGTCGCGGTGAGCAGCTGCCCGGTCTCCACGCCGTCGACGGTGAGGCTGATGTCGTACCCGTCCGGGGCGACGATCTTGCCGCCGTCGCCGATGGTCAACCGGCTCACCCGGGTGGTCGCGGCAAGCTCGTAGGTCTCCCCCGCGGCGACGGAGATCGCCCTGCCCGCCGCCTTGGGCGCGGCGGTGGCGGTACCGGAGGCGACCGGAACGAGCACGACCGCTGCGGTGGCGGAACCGGCGATCAGGAACGAACGTCGGGATGTCAGCGTCATTGCAGGCCTTTCCACGGGTGGAGTGCGCGGGTGTGTCATCGCGCAGAGTTACGAGTCGCCCGTCGAAACCAAGGCGACGAAAGCACCTGAGGTGTGCAGGTGGGAGTGAATCAGCCCTGGGAAACCCGGGACAGACATCGCACACACGCATCCCGGAACCCGATGCCTTCGATCGGGCGGCCTGCTTCATGGCGATCACACAGAGTCGCCACAGTCGCCGGCAGCGGGCACGCACGACGGCGAGGCGGACGGCCCGCGCGCCGTCCACCTCGCCGTGGTCCTCTGTCCGCCTACGCCGGGGCGCTCATCCCCGCCGACAGGTCGATGTCCGCCCCGCACAGTCCGGGCATCGCCAGCATGGCGACCAGTGCCCGCGCGACCTCGTCCTCCTCGACCAGCCGGCCGAGCGCGGCCCGGGAGGCGAAGTCCCGTTCCGCCTCCTCGACCGTGCAGCCGGTGAGTTCGGCGGTGAGCCGGAAGTTGCGGTCCATGCGGGGTCCCCGGACCGGGCCCGGGGAGAGGGAGTTGACCGCGACGCCTCGCGGGCCCACCTCGCCCGCCAGCGTCCGGGTGAGGCCGATCACCGCCATCTTGGAGGCGGTGTACGGCGTCCGGTTGAGCAGCGGCCGTTTGCCGCTGACCGAGGCGACGTTGACGATGTCGCCCCGTCCGGCGGCGAGCATGGCCGGCAGGAAGGCCCGGCACATGAGGTAGACGCCGCGTACGTTGGCGGCGAACACGTCGTCCCACTCGCCGGGTTCGATGTCGACCAGGGGCCGGACCGGCCCTGCGACGCCGGCGTTGTTGACGAGCAACGACACGTCCTCGTCGCGGAGTTCGGCGGTCAGCGCGCTCACGGCGGCGGGGTCGGAGACGTCGCACACCGCCGTGCGGGCCGCCTCGCCCACCTTGGCCGCGGCCTGGGCGAGGGCCTGCTCGTTCCGTCCGACGAGGACCACCCGGGCCCCGGCGTCCGCGAGCGCCAGCGCGAAGGCCCGGCCGAGCGGGCCTCCGCCGCCCGTGACCAGGGCCGTACGGCCGTCCAGGCTCACGCTTCGTTCCACGGCAGCGCGTCGCCGGCGGCCTTTGCGGCCCGTACGTCACCCGAGCGGGCGTGGCCCTCGAACAGCTCGATGCGGGAGGCGCGCCCGCACAGCCGCCCGAGCAGGGCCTGCGAGGCGGTGTCGGTGACCTCCTGGTAGGTGACCGTCTTGAGGTACTTCCCCACCCACAGGCCGCCGGTGTAGCGGGCGGCACCACGTGTGGGCAGCACATGGTTCGTGCCGATGACCTTGTCGCCGAACGACACACAGGTGCCCTCGCCGAGGAACAGGGCGCCGTACTGGGTCATCTTCTCCAGTGCGAGGCGCGGCTCGGCGGTCAGCACCTCGACGTGTTCGAAGGCGAACGCGTCGGCGAGTTCGTACAGTTCGTCGGCCGAGCCGACGACGTGCACCTGGCCGTGGTTGCGCCAGGCCGGTTCCGCGTAGTCGCGGGTGGGCATGGAGGGCAGGATGCGCTCGACCTCGGCGAGGGTCCGCTCGGCGACCTCGCGGGAGGTGGTGATCAGGACGGCCGGGGAGTCCGGACCGTGCTCGGCCTGGGAGAGCAGGTCGACCGCGCACACGAACGGGTCGGCCTGGTCGTCGGCGAGGACCAGGATCTCGGTCGGTCCGGCGAACAGGTCGATGCCGATCTCGCCGAAGAGCTGGCGCTTGGCCTCGGCGACGTAGGCGTTGCCGGGACCTGCGATCAGGTTGACCGGCTCCATGGTGTCGGTGCCCACGGCCATCGCGGCCACCGCCTGGACGCCGCCGAGCAGCCAGATCTCGTCGGCGCCCGCGAGGTGCATGGCGGCGACGGTCGCGGCGGGGATCTCGCCGTGGATGGGCGGGGTGCAGGCGACCACCCGGGGCACGCCGGCCACCTTGGCGGTGACGACGGTCATGTGGGCCGAGGCGGTGAGCGGGTAGCGGCCGCCGGGGATGTAGGCGCCGGCCGCCTGCACGGGGATGTGCTTCTGGCCCAGCCGCACGCCCGGCAGCGTCTCCACCTCGAACTCGCCCATGGAGTCCAGCTGGTGGCGGGCGAATCCACGGACCTGCTCCTGCACGAACGTGATGTCGTCGATGACCTGCCGGGGCACCGAGGCGACGATCTTCTCGACCTCCTCCGTGCTCAGCCGGAAGGAGGCGGGGCTCCACCTGTCGAACTTCTCGGAGTACTCGCGGACCGCCGCGTCACCGCGCTCGCGGATGTCCGCGATGACACCGGTCACCGTCTCACGCACCTGGTCGAGGGAGGCGGCCACCTCGGCCCGGGGCACGGCGTGCTTCAGGATCTCTGCCACAACTGCGGCCTTTCTCGGAAGGATCGGGGTTACACCGGGGGCGCTTCGAAGAGCACGTCGGGGTCGTTGAACTGCTCCTTGGCGACCGACTCGCTCATCGGATCGGCGGTCCCCCACTGGTCCTGGGTGATCGGGTCGTCCACGTCGTGCCGGCCGGGGTGCCACAGGTCCTCTTCGAGGACGGCCAGTTCGGTGGTGTACTCGACGGTGTTGCCGTGCGGGTCGTGGAAGTAGGAGAAGGTGTTGTCGCCCGCCAGGTGCCGTCCCGGGCCCCAGGTGAGCCGGGTCCCGGCGCGCAGCGCACGCCCGGTGCCGCGCATGTACTCCTCCACCCCCCGCATCTCGAACGAGGCGTGGTGCAGCGACACATGGGGTCCGCGCGCGATGGCGAAGGAGTGGTGCAGCGGGCTGCACCGCAGGAAGTACATGAGGTCGCCCATGTGCGTGGAGTACAGGGTGTCGGTGAGCCGGAAGCCCAGGTGCCGGATGTAGAAGTCGCGCAGCCCCTCCGGGTCCTGGGAGTTGACCACACAGTGGGAGAGCCGCACGGGGATGGCCTCGCGCTCCTCGATCTTGCGGTGGGTGCGGGTGGCCACGTCGGCCGAGACCTCCACGACCCGCCCGTCGGGGTCGAAGAAACGCAGCCCGTGGCCGCCGCCCGGGGTGTCCAGCGCCCGCGGCTCATGGATGATCCGCACCCCGGCCCGCCCCAGCCGCACCGCCAGCTCGTCGACGGCCGCCGGTGACACCGCGCCGAAGGCGACGAGGTCCATCCGCTTGCGCTCGTCCTCGCGGATGCGGACGATGTACTGCTCGGGGCTGCCCTCGGCGGCGAAGAACGCGATGCCGCTGTCGTTCGCGACCTCGGTCAGGCCCCAGGTGGTGCCGTAGAAGGCGCGCTGGCCGGCGAAGTCCGGTACGGCCAGGTCGACATGGCGCAGATGGGTGATGGGCTGGAAGCTCATGCGTGGCTCCTGACAGTGTTGCGCTGATGGCCGAGGCCGGTGATCTCCGCGTCGATCACGTCTCCGGGCTTCAGGAAGACCCCCCAGTGCGCGCCGTTGCCGGCCGGGGAACCGGTGAGCAGCAGGTCGCCGGGGCGCAGCGTGGTGGTCGTGGAGGCGTAGGCGATCAGCCGGGGAATGTCGAAGATCATGTCCTTGGTGGACTCGTCCTGCCGGGCCACCCCGTTGTGCCGCAGTGTGATCCGCAGGTCGCCCGGATCCCCGACGAAGTCCGCCGGGACCAGGAACGGCCCGGTCGGCAGGAAGGTGTCGGCGTTCTTGGCGGTGAACCAGTCCGTGCCGATGGCCTTCAGGTCGGGCCGGTACAGCCGGTCACGGGTGGTGAGGTCGTTGCTGATGGTGTATCCGGCCACGTACGACATCGCCTCGGCGGCCGGGATGTTCTTTCCCGGCCTCCCGATGACCAGGGCGAGTTCGAGCTCCCAGTCGTGCTGTTCGCCGAGCTCGGGCAGCACGACGTCGTCGTACGGGCCGCACAGTGCGCGCGGTGAGCCGAGGAAGAGGTAGGGGACGCCGTCGCGGATCCGCTCGTCCATCATCTTCTCGGCGTCGGCGCGGGCCTCCTCCGGCCTGGCACCGTGCACGCTCTCCTTCTCGGCGGCGACCAGGTCGACCACGTGCTTGCGGTAGTTGGCGCCGCTCTGCAGGATCTGGCCCGGTTCGATCGGCGTCAGGACCCGTAGGTCGGCCAGGTCGTGCCAGGCGCCGTCGGTGGCCGCGGCCAGCTCGTGCAGGCGGGGCAGCCAGGTGTCCCAGTCCTCGACCAGCGCGCGTACCGACGCGACCAGGCCGGAGAGGTCGCGGACCCGCGTGCCGGCGACCAGGCCGGGGAAGGCGGCTGCGCCGTCGCTGAAGGTGCCGAGCGCAAAGGGTCCGGTGTGGGAGGGGGATGGTTCGGGCACGGGCGGCTCTCCTCGTACGGGTGGGGGCTCGCCTTCGACGCTAGGCATCGGGCACGGTCGGCGGAAATGGCCGTTCACGATGGCTGCCATCGCCTGCGCACCCGTCCCCCGCCTGCGCCGGTGTGCGGCCGCGGCCTGCATCGATGTGCGGCGCGCTGCGTGGGACCGCCATCGCCGTCGGGGATGGATGACGTCCCCCTTGTCGATGCCTGGATCCGTTGACCCTGCACCTACCGCCGATCAGGCTCGATGCCACCCCGAACCGAGGAGCACACCGTGGTAGTCGAGCACGCCGAGCTGACCGTCGAGGAAGGCCGGGAAGCGGAATTCGAGGAGGTCTTCGGCACGGCACGCGAGGTGCTCGCCGAGGCGGACGGGTTCCGCTGGGCCGAGCTGCTGCGCGGCGAGGAACGGCCGCGGACCTTCCTGCTGCTCGTCGGCTGGGAGTCGGTCGAGGCGCACACGGCCGGCTTCCGGGAGTCGGAGCGGTTCGCGCGCTGGCGGGCCCTGGTCGGCCCGTTCTTCGCCGCCCCGCCGGCCGTCGAGCACTACCACGAGCTGGGCCCCCGCTTCACCGGCTGAAGGCTGCCGACCCCCACCACCTGTCTTTCTACTTTCGCAAGGATCGCCCATGCCCGTGAACAAGGTGCTCGTCGTCGGCGGCGGCATCACCGGAAGCGTGCTGTGTCTCGCCCTCGCCCAGCGCGGGGTCGAGGTGGAGCTCGTCGAGGTCTCGCCCCAGTGGTTCGGGGTGGGCCATGGCATCACCATCCAGGGCAACGCGCTCAAGGCGCTGCGTTCGGTCGGCGTGCTGGACCGGGTGCTGGCCCGTGCGGTGCCGTTCGACCTCATGCGGCTGCGCCGGGCGGACGGCGGTCTGATCACCGAGCTGGAGACCCCGCACACCGGCGGCGCGGACCTGCCGTCCACGGCGGGCGCGCTCCGCTCCGACCTGCAGAACGCGCTGTGCGACGCGGTGTACGCGCACGGCGTCACGGTCCGCCTGGGGCTGAGCGTGCGGTGCCTCGACCAGTCCGCCGGCCATGTGGACGTGACGTTCACCGACGGCTCCACCGGCCGCTACGACCTGGTGGTCGGTGCGGACGGCATCAACTCCGCGATGCGCGCGCTCATCGGTATCCCGGCGAAGCCGCGCCCCGTGGGCATGTCGATCTTCCGGGTGGTGGCCCGGCGCCCCGCCGAGATGGACTGTGCCGAGGTGTACTACGGCGGTCCTCGCTACAAGGCCGGTTACAGCCCGATCTCCGACGACCAGTGCTACGCCTACCTCCTCGACGAGAACCTGGACGCCTCCCTGATCGGCCCACGCGCCTCGCTGGACCTGCTGCGCGAGCGCGGCGCCGGGTACGGGGGCACCTGGGGGAAGGTACTCGCCTCGCTGCCGGACGACACGGCGGTGGACTACCGCTGGATCGAGGCGGTGCTGGTCGACGAGGACTGGCACCGGGGCCGGGCCATGGTGATCGGCGACGCGGCGCACGCCTGCCCGCCGCTGATCGCGCAGGGTGCCGCGATGTGCATGGAGGACGCGGTGCTGCTGGCCGAGCTGGTCACCGCGGACGGGCCGCTGGACGAGGCCCTGGACCGGTTCCTGGCCCGGCGGCTGCCCCGCGTCCGCATGGTGCTGGACAACTCCCTCCGGCTCGCCGAGTGGGAGATCCACCCGGACACCCCGGGCGCCGACCCGGCCCGGATCATGTCGGAGACCCTCGCTTCCCTGACGGTGGCCGCATGAGCACGCCCGTCGTCGACTTCCACGGACATCTCGCGGTCCCCGAGGCCGACGCCCTGGTGGCCGGCAGCGAAGGCTTCGCGGCCGAACTGGCCGCCGAGCAGCGCTCCCACTCCCCCGAGTCGCTCACCGCGAACCGGGCCCAACTCCAGCGCCTGGCGGCGAGGCTGACGGACGTGGACGCCCGGCTCGCCGACCTGGACGCGATGGGCGTCGACCTTCAGGTGGTCGGCCCGATGCCCATGCACCACTACTGGGCCGGCCCCGGCCTCGCGGTGCAGCTGGCCCGTACCGTCAACGAGTCGGTGGCCGCGCACTGCGCCGCCGCGCCCGGCCGGCTGTACGGCCTCGGCACGGTGCCGCTCCAGCACCCGGACCTCGCCGTCGCTCTGCTGGACAAGGCGGTCACCAAGCTGGGCCTGTACGGCATCAGCGTCTCCACCACCGTCGAGGGCCTCGAGCTGGCCGACCCCGCGCACGACGACGTCTGGCTGAAGGCGGAGGAACTGGGCGCGGTCGTCTTCGTCCACCCCTGGGGCTGCTCGCTCGGCGCACGGCTCGCCTCGAACTACCTGGGCAACACGGTCGGCCAGCCCACCGAGACCACGGTCGCGCTCTCCCACCTGATCTTCACGGGGGTCCTGGACCGGTTCCCGCGCCTGAAGCTGGTGGCCGCGCACGGCGGCGGCTACCTGCCGACGTACATCGGCCGCTCCGACCACGCCTGGCGGGTGCGGCCGGACGCGCGCGGCTGTGCCGAGCCGCCCAGCGCCTATCTGCGGCGGATGTGGTTCGACGCCCTCGTCTACACGCCTCGCGCGCTGCGCCACCTGGTCGAGGAGGTGGGCGCGGACCGGGTGGTGCTCGGTACCGACCACCCCTTCGACATGGGCGTGACCGACCCGGTGGCCCGCCTGGACGCGGTCGGCCTCGACCCCGCCGACCGGGCCGCCATCGCCGGGGGCAACGCGCTGGATCTGCTGCTGAAAGGACACACCCGATGATCCTGGGGCCCGTCGAGGAAGAGCTGGCCAAGGCCCGCGCCGCCTACCGCAACCGGGGCCGCTGGGGCGAGGACGACGCACTGGGCACGCTCAACTTCGCCGACGACGCGATCCGCGCGCACGCCGCGAGTCTGGTCCGGCGCGGCCGCGCGTTCTCACTGGCCCAGGAATGCGACGAGTCCGGCAGCCGAGCCGGGACGCGATGGCACGGGTTGGGCAGCAGCCACGACGACGACCGGGTGTGGCACGGCAGTTCGCGCACCACCACCGGCGGCGACTCCGTGACCGGCATCGGCCGGCTGCGCGGCGCCTGCACCGGCCGCGGGGTGCTGCTCGACGTCGGCCGGGCGGTCGGCGACGCGCGGGGTGAGCTCCCCGACGGCTTCCCGATCCTGGAGGAGCACCTGCGGGACACCGTCGAGGCGCAGGGTGCCACCTCCAGTGTGCGCCGGGGTGACATCGTTCTCGTCCGCACCGGGCAGCTGGGCCGGGTACGGCGGCTCGGCACCTGGGACGCGTACCGCGCCGGGGACGCGCCCGGCCTGTCCTTCACCACCCTCGGCTGGCTGCACCGCACGGAGATCGCGGCAATCGCCACCGACACGTGGGGCCTCGAAGTACGGCCGCACGAGTTCACCGAGCCGGTGTCGTCGCCACTGCACCGGACCGCCATCCCCCACATGGGCCTGCCGCTGGGCGAGATGTGGGACCTGGAGGCCCTCGCGGCGGACTGCGCGGCCGACGGTGTCTACGAGTTCCTGCTGGTCGCGGCAGCCTTGCCGGTGACCGGCGCGGCCGGCGCCCCCGTCAACCCCGTCGCAGTCAAGTGAGCCGCCCCGTGAACACGAACCGATTCTCCGGCACCCTCCACCTCCCCGGTGACGAGGACTTCGAGGACGCCGTGTACGGCAGGGTCTTCAACGCCCGCCGTCCCGCCGACCGCACTCCCGCCGCCGTCCTCAGGGCGGTCACCGAACAGGATGTCGTCGAAGGCGTACGGCTCGCCCTGGAGCGGGGCTGGCAGGTCGCCGTCCGCTCCGGCGGGCACAGCTGGGCCGCCTGGTCGGTGCGCCGGGACGCGCTGCTGATCGACCTCGGCGGCTTCCGCGAGATGGCGTACGACGAGACGACCGGGATCGTGACGGCCACCCCCAGCGTCAAGGGCGGCGATGAACTCAATCCGTATCTGGGTGGGTTCGGGCGCTTCTTCAACGGCGGGCACTGTCCGTCCGTCGGCATCGGCGGCTTCCTGCTCCAGGGCGGCCAGGGCTGGAACGCGCGCGGCTGGGGCTGGGCGGCCGAGAACGTCGTGGCGATCGACGTCGTCACGGCGGACGGCGAGCTGGTCCGGGCCGACGAGAGCGAGAACAGCGACCTGTTCTGGGCGGCGCGCGGGGCGGGCCCCGGCTTCTTCGGCGTCGTCACCCGCTTCCACCTGCGCACCCGCCCCCTGCCCAGGCATCTCGCGCACACCGTGCACGCCTACCCGCTCGGCCTCTTCGACGAGGTCATGACCTGGCTGCACGACACCCATCACACGGTCTCCGACCTGGTCGAGATCGTGGCCCTCACCCAGACCCTGCCCGACCTCGACGGACCGGTGCTGCTGGTCACGGGTGTCTCGATGACGGACAGCCCGGAAGAGGCCGCCGAGGCGCTCGCGCCGCTGCACGCCAATCCGTACGCGGACCGGGCCCTGTTCCGGATCGAGGCACAACCGACCACCATCGCCGAGCAGTTGGCCGGCCAGCGGACCGCCAACCCCGAGGGCCACCGCTACTTCGTGGACAACGCCTGGCTGACCGGCAGCGCGCAGGAGGTCGTCCCGGCGATCCGCAAGGCGTTCACCGAGCACCCGACCCGGCAGACCTTCACCATCTGGTTCTCCATGGCACCGCTGCGGCAACTGCCTGACATGGCCTTCTCGTTGCAGTCGGAGATCTACTGCGCCAGCTACGTCGTCCACGACGACTCCAGGCGGGACGCCGAGCTGCGCGGCTGGCTGGACGAGGCGATGGCGGCGATGCAGCCGGTGACCGCCGGCCAGTACCTCGGCGACTCCGACTTCACGGTACGGCAGCTGAGGTTCATGGGTGACGAGCAGTGGCGGCGGCTGAACCGGATCCGGGCCGCCCGTGACCCCAAGGGCGTGTTCGCCGGCCACCTGAGCGCCGGGACCGTCACCAACACCAACCACTGGGAGCAGTGAGCAGCGATGCGTTTCGCGACATACGAGCACGACGGCGAGGAGCACGCCGGTGTGGTGCGGGACGGGGTGCTCCACCCGCTGCCCGACGGGGTGAGCGTCCTGACGCTGGTCGAGGCGGGCGTGCTGTACGCGGCCGGCCTCGAAGCCCTGAACACACCGGGTGAGCTGACGGTGGATCAGGTGCGGTTGCTGCCGCCGCTGAAGCCGCCGTCCATCCGGGACTTCGTCGGGTTCGAGGCGCACATCGAGGGCGTGTCGAAGTCGCTGGACGGCCTGGAGCACGTCCCGGAGGAGTGGTACCGGGCGCCGAACTTCTACTTCACCAACCCGCACGCCGCCTACGGCGCCCGCGACGACGTGCCGGTCCCGGCGGGCTGCTCGGTGCTGGACTTCGAGCTGGAGGTCGGCGCGGTGATCGGCCGCAGCGGCCGGGACCTCACCCCCGAGCAGGCGAGGGACCACGTCATCGGCTACCTGGTCTTCAACGACTGGTCGGCCCGTGATCTGCAGAAGCCGGAGAAGAACCTCGGCCTGGGCTTCTCCAAGGGCAAGGACTTCGCCAACACGCTCGGCCCCTACCTGGTCACCGCCGACGAGGTCGAGGACCGGCGCGACGCGGACGGGTTCCTGGACCTGGAGATGACGGTCACCCTGAACGGGGAGCTGATCGGCCGGGACACCCTCGCCAACGTCTCCTGGACCTTCGAGGAGATGATCGCCTACGCCAGCCGGGACGCCTGGGTGCGCCCCGGTGACATCCTCGGCTCGGGCACCTGCGGCTGGGGCGCGCTGGCCGAGTTCTGGGGGCGGCTCGGGGAACGCACCCCGCCCCCGCTGAAGCCCGGCGACGAGGTGACGCTGACCGTCGAGGGGCTGGGCACGGTGTCCAACCGGATCGTGCCCGGACGGGCGGACGCGTACCTTCCGCGGGCCCGCAAGAGGGGCCGCACCCCGCGCCCCTAGCACCCGAAGCTGTGGGGGGCCTGTGGTGCGCTCAGGCTCCCCACCTGCGGGTATCCGGCGACGGGATGCCTGGCATCGCGTCTTCCTGTCAGTCGCCCCGACCCCCTTCCTCGACGGGCGTCCGCTGGTTAACCTCGCGTTTCACCGAAGCTTCAAGGACGTGGCCGGCCGGAAGGGGACACTCGTGGGTCTCGGAGCGATCGATCTCAATCTTCTGGTGGCACTGGAAGCGCTCCTGGAGGAGAAGAACGTCACCCACGCCGGTGTACGGCTGTCCACCAGCCAGTCCGCGATGAGCGGCTCACTGGCCCGGCTGCGCCGGCACTTCAACGACGAGCTGCTGATCCGGGTGGGCCGCGAGTACGAGCTGACGCCGCTCGCGGAGCGGCTGCTGCCGGTGGTCCAGGGCTCGCTGCAGAAGGCCGAGGAGGCGCTGTCGCTGACCCGCCACTTCGACCCGGCCCGCAGCCGCCAGCGGTTCTCCGTGGTCATGTCGGACTACGTGATGACGGTGTTCGTGGAGCCGCTGCTGCGGGTCATCGCGGCCGAGGCGCCGGGCGTGCGGATCGACTTCCACCCGATCGTGGACGGGCAGCTGGAGACCGAGACGCACCTGCGCTGCCACGACCTGATGATCGTGCCGCTCGGCTACCAGCTTCCCGGCGTCAGCGAGGCCGTGATGCACGACCGGTTCGTGTGCATCGTCGACCCGGGCAACCCGCGCCTGGTGGACGGGCGGCTCACCCTCCGCGACCTCGCCGAGATGCCGCACGCCGCCTGCGCCATCGGCAAGAGCCACACGCCCGCCGAGCGGCAGCTGGAGACCCTCGGGATCACCCCGAAGGTGCAGGTCAGCACGCCCGGCTTCAGTGTGCTGCCGTTCCTGGTGAGCGGTACGGATCTGGTGGCCATGGTCCCGGAGCGGCTGGCCCGCCGTTACGAGGGCTTCGCGCGCTGTGCGGTCGTACCGGCGCCGTTCCCGGACGTGCTGCTGGTGGAGGCCATGTACTGGCACCACAACCGGCACGCCGATCCGGCGCACCGCTGGCTGCGGGACACGGTCCGCAGGGTCGGGGCGGCGCTGGGCGAGGAGACGCCGCCGGAGATCGCGATGGCGGATGCCAGCCATCCCGAGAGCGCGTTTCCGGAGCTGTCCGCGGCTTCCTAGCGTGGACGGGAGGACCTCTCCCGTACCCCTCTTGGAGGATGCCGTGAGCCGCACGCGCCTGGCGGGCCGTACCGTCGTCGTCACCGGAGCCGCACAGGGCCAGGGGGCCGCGGAGGCGGCCGCGGCCGCCCGGGAGGGCGCGACGGTGGTCGCGACCGACGTGCTCGACGAGGCCGGCGAGAAGCTCGCCGCCTCCCTGCGCGCCGACGGCCTGGACGTCCGCTACGTCCACCTGGACGTGACCTCACCGGACGACTGGGCGGCCCTGGCGGCCTCCCTTGACGCCGTGCACGGTCTGGTGAACAACGCGGGCATCCCGATGCGGGCCCGGCTCGGTAACGTCGAGCTCGCGGACTGGCACCGGGCGTTCGCCGTGAACACCACCGGCGCCCTGCTCGGCATCCAGGCCCTCGCCCCGCTGATGCCGGCCGGTTCCTCGATCGTGAACGTCGGTTCGGTCGCCGGGCTCACCGCGCACCACGCGGTGGCGTACACGACCAGCAAGTGGGCGCTGCGGGGCCTGTCCAAGGTGGCGGCCCTGGAGCTGGCCCCGCGCGGCATCCGGACGAACGTCATCCACCCCGGCTACATCGAGACCCCGCTGATGGCCACCGCCAACCCGGTGTTCGTCGCCGCCCACCTCGCCATGACGCCCCAGGGCCGTCCGGGCACGGTCGACGAGGTGGCGCCGCTGGTCGTCTTTCTCCTCTCCGACGAGGCCTCGTACGTCAACGGCGCGGAGATCACCGTCGACGGCGGTTACGCGGCGCACGGCCCGGTGAAGGCGATCACCAACGCCCTCGACCAGGACTGAGCCTCAGTCCTTGAGCTGCTCCAGCGTGGACTTGGTGTCGGTCTTCAGCCAGCCGGTCACGTCGTCGAGGGTCGGCGGGTCGGTGTCGCTGTCGTACGAGGAGAAGTACGCGCTGTAGTACATGGTGAACGTCATCCAGCCGTCCCGCACCGCCAGCGTGGCGTACCGCGAGCCGCTGGTGGTGGAGCCGTTGCTGGTGTCCTGGGTGACCAGGTACGCCTCGTCGCCGATGCCCTGGACCGGTGTGACGTCGTAGTCGCTGTGGCTGTCGCCGTAGTTCTTCCAGGTGGCCGTGAACTCCGGTGCGGGGTCGGTCTTCTTGTGCAGGTCGATCTCCAGGGAGAGGTAGGCGTCCCCGTAGCTGGAGCTGGTCTTCTTGAGACTGAGACTGCAGTAACTCTGCTCCAGCGCGGGGTCCTTCATCACGTTCTTCGTCGGGGACGAGTCGTCCACGGGGTACTCGTCCTTGAACGACGAGTAGTCCGCGCTGGAGCAGAGGTTCGCGGGCGCGCGGTAGCCGCGCAGGTCCGCACTGCCCCCGAGGCCTCCGGTCAGGAAGAGGCCGCCCGCCCAGGCCGCGGAGGCGACCACCGCGCCCACGACGGCCCACAGCACGGCTCTCCCTGCCGCGTTGCCGCCGGTCGCGGGCGGTGCGGCCGGGGGCGGGTAGCCGTAACCGGGCTGCACGGCATAGGGGTTGCCCTGCTGCGGCGGGGCGGGCTGGCCGGCGACGGTGGGCTGGGCGTAGGGGTTCGGCCCAGGCGGCGACTGCGGGTCCGGGTACGGGTACGCGGTCGGCTGGGGTTGCTGGGGCTGCGGCGGTGCCGCCGGGGGCTGGTCCGGCTGCGGCGGGGGCGGCGAGGACTGCTGCGGGGCCGACGACGACGGCTGCTGCTGCGAAGAGGACGGCGGCTGCTGCGGTGGCGTGGACATGTCGTGAAGATACGGCATAACCGGACGTCAAGTCCCCGTCAGGACCGGGATCGTTATGCTCCGGGGACAACCGTTACCGGCCAAGCCCCGCTCGCTACACGTCAGTTGGGTGGACACGCGGAGAAGGCCGGGGCGGGCGCCCCGGCCTTCTCGTCACGTCGGCGGTCAGGCGGACGCCGGCTGCACCGGCACCTGCGCCGCCGCTCGCGCGGTGTTCCTGCGGACCAGCAGCAGGGTGACCAGCGCGCCGAGCAGCGAGGCGCAGCCGCAGATCACCACACCGAGGGCCATCCCGTGCGCGAGGGCGTCCTGCGCGGCGGCCTTGGCGCTGTCGCTGCCCGCGTTGACCACCGCAAGCGGACCGGCCGCGGCCTCCATGCCGGCGTCGGCGCCGCTCAGCTTGCCGACCAGCGCGGAGGAGGCCGCGCTCATCGCGATGGTGCTGATCACGGCCGGCCCGAGGCCCTGGCCGAACTCGCGGACCAGGCTGGTCGCGCCGCTCGCCATGCCCGTCATCTCGATCGGCACCGCGTTGACCGCGGCCGAGGTCAGCGAGGAGACCACGCAGATGAAGCCGATGCCGAGCAGCAGCAATGGGCCGATGAAGGCCGCGAGGGAGGTGGTGGTGATGGGCAGCGCGGCGATCCAGAACTGGCCGGCGGCCATCGGCAGCAGACCGCCCATCAGCAGCCAGCGCGGCTCGACGCGGGTGAGCATCCTGCTGAGCACCGGCGCGAGGAGCAGCGGGATCAGCTGGAGGATGACGAACGGCATGCCCGCGCGCAGGGCGCTGAGGTGCATCACCGCGCCGAGCCGGATGGAGACGCAGTAGGCGGTGCCGATGAAGCCGAACATGCCGGTCAGCGCGACCACCGCGGCCGCCGCGAACGACGGGATCCTCAGCAGCTCCAGGTTGAACATCGGGGAGGCGGCGCGCCGCTCCGCCATCACGAAGCCGACCAGGGCGACGGCGGCGAGGACCAGCGCGAAGACGATGGCGGGGCTGCTCCAGCCTCGGTCGCCGCCCTCGATGATGCCCCACAGCAGGGCGGTGAGGCCGACGGCGATGCTGATCTGGCCGGGCCAGTCCAGGGCGCGCCCCTCGGGCGCCTTGGAGTCGGTGACCAGGGCCCAGCAGGAGATGCCGACCGCGATGCCGAGGACGACCGGCGGCACGAACGCCCAGCGGAAGTCGGCGACCGTGGCCAGGATGCCGGAGGAGAGCGGGCCCACGGCGGAGGCGAGGGAGATGCTCAGCGCCCAGGTCGAGACCGCCTTGGCACGGTCCTTCTCCTCCGGTGTCGCGGCCGCGATGACGGCGAGGGAGCTGGGGAAGAGCGCGGCGGCGCCGATGCCGGCGAGGGCCTGCCCGATCCAGAGCATGGTGATGTTCTGGGAGGTGGCGTTGAGGAGTTCACCGACCGCCAGCACGAATCCGCCGAGGACCAGCAGCCGCTTACGGCCGAACAGGTCGCCCACCACGCCGAAATTCAGTTCCAGGATCGCGGTGGGCAGAATGAATGCCGAGGTGACCCAGGCGACCTGAGATCCCGAGGCTCCGAATGCGCTCTGGATTTCCCCGTTGATGGGCGAGGGGACGGTAATGCACAGCTGCGCGGCGGCAACTGCCAGACAACAGGCTATGAGCGTGCCCACGTCCAGTCTTTTCACAGCGTTGGTCATTCCCTACTCCATCTCACGGGTTAACGGTGGTGCCGCGCTCTTCGGCTTCGGCGAGTTCGCCGTCCTCGCCGAGTTCGCCGCGTTCTATGAGTTCGATGAGATTTCCCTCGGGGTCCTTGACCCAGGCCATCCGCACCCCGGGTTCGGGGGACGGGCCGGGGGCGAGGACCTCGCCCGCCCCGAGGGCCGTCAACGCGGCGTACACGGGGTCGAGTTCGGGGGTGGTGACCGCGAAGTGCCCGTACCCCTCGGTGAGGACGGCGATCATCGGGTCCGGTGCCCTGAGGCCGGGCGCGGATCCGGGCCTGGCGAGCAGTTCGAGCCGCCAGCCGTGCGGGTGTTCCAGGACGACACCGGTCAGTCGGGGGCCGTCGAGACGGAACTCGAAGACGGTCTTCAGACCGAAGGCCGTTTTGTACCAGCCGAGTTGGGCGGGCAGGTCGCGTACGTTGACGCCCACGTGGTCGAGTCGTGCGTGCATCCGCGCTCAGCCCGCCATCGCGCTGTCGCCGCCGTCGACCATGAGGTCGGCGCCGTTGACGAAGGCCGCCTCGTCGGAGCAGAGGAAGGCCGCCGCGCGGGCGATGTCCTCGGGCTGTCCGACCCGGCCGACCGGGATCCGTGCCTCCAGCCGGTCCTTCGGGCCGTTCGGGTCGTCGAGGAAGGGTGCGGTGGCCGAGGTGCGGGTCATGCCGGGGGCGATGGTGTTGACGCGGATGTGGTGCGGGGCGCCGGCCGCGCACAGGTGCTTGCTCATCGCGAGGACCCCGCCCTTGGCGGCGCCGTGCGGCACCATCGGCATGAACGGCGCGCCGCGCACGGCGGCCACGGAGGCGACGTTCAGGACGGCCCCGCCGCCGCGTGCGATCAGGTGCGGCCAGGCCGCCCGGGTGCAGAAGTACGGGATGTCCAGCTCGTTCCTGATGGTGAAGTACCAGTCTTCGGCGGGCATCGTCTCGAAGGGGCCGTTGCGCAGGGCGGAGGCGTTGTTGTAGAGGATGTCGATCGCGCCGAATTCCGCGATCCCGGCCTCGATCCACTCCCGCGCCCCGGCCTCGGTGGAAAGGTCGACCGGCGCCAGGGAACGCATGACACCGCCGGCCTTCTCGACGAGTTCCACGGTTTCCGCGGCGTTCTTCTCGTCGATGTCGCAGCCGAATACCGTGGCGCCCTCCGCCGCGAACACCTGTGCCGCGGCCCGGCCGATTCCAGCCCCCGTTCCACTGATGAAAGCGATTTTTCCGGCCAGTCGACCCATGATTGCCAAGTCCCTTGTCCATGCCGCCGAAGTGCGGTGGTGGCAGCGTAGGTAGGGCCTATGGCCAGAACAAGAAATGCGTCAGCGAAACGCCATCGGGGGTTCGTATGGCTGGTATGCGCCTCAGCCGCCGGGCCGGGGGCGCAGCCGTACCGGGAGGGCGCGCACGCTGTTGCCGACGAAGCTGGCCTGCCGGGCGAGGCCGTCCTCGGGGACGGCGAGGTCCAGGGCAGGGAAGCGGTCGTAGAGCCGTTCCAGGGCGACCGTGGCCTCCAGGCGGGCCAGCGGGGCGCCCAGGCAGTAGTGGGCGCCGTGACCGAGGGAGAGGTGGCGGACGGCGTCGGGGCGGGCGGGCCGGGTGACGTCGAACCGGCCGGCGTCCGGGCCGTGCGCGGCGGGGTCGCGTCCGGCGGCCGAGTAGCCGGCCAGCACCGGGGTGCCCGCGGGGATCACCGTCCCGTCGACGGTGAGGTCCCGCACCGGGTAGCGAAACGGGAAGTAGCTGACCGGCGCGTCCCAGCGCAGCGTCTCCTCCACCACGTCCGCCCAGCTCGCGTCACCCTTGCGGACGAGTTCGAGCTGGTCGCGGTGGCCGCACAGGGCACGCACCGCGTTGGTGATCAGGTTGAGGGTGGTCTCGTGCCCGGCGATGATCATCAGCACCAGGGTGCCGATCAGCTCCTCCTGGCCGAGCCGGTCGCCGTCCTCGTCGCGGGCGGCGATCAGGGCGCTGGTGAGATCGTCGCCCGGACGTTCGGCACGGGCGGCGGCGACGGCGGCCAGGACGGCGACCAGCTCCCGGTTGGCGGCGACGGCCTCGGCGGGGCCGATGTCGGTGGCCACTACCTGGTTGGTCAGGTGGTGCAGCCGGTCGCGGAACTCCGCGTCCACGCCCAGGAGTTCACCGATCACGCCCATGGGCAGCGGCAGCGCGAAGTGCCGGCGCAGATCGGCGACGCCGTCACCGCCGGCCGCGGCCCGCTCCAGGTCGTCGAGCAGGGTGCCGGTCAATTCCTCGATCCAGGACCGGAGTTCCTCGACCCGGCGCGGTGTGAAGGCCCTGCTGACCAGTCCGCGCAGCCTGCGGTGGTCGGCGCCGTCGGCGGTGGTCATGCCCCGCACGGTGGCGAAGGTCAGCAGCGGCCAGCCCGCGGGGATGCGGCCCTCCCGCAGCTGCGTGAAGTGCTGGGCTTCCTTGGCGACTTCGGGATGCTGGAGGAACTCCCTGAGCGCCTCGTGCCCGAGCACGGCCATGCCCTCGACGCCGCCGGGCAGCACGACCGGGGTCACGGCACCGCGCGCCAGCAGCCCGGCGTTGTCGGCGTGGGGACAGCCTCCGGCGGGGTCCAGGCGGTGCGGCACGGGCGGGGTCTCCACCAGGGGCTCCTGACAGCGGTACGACGCGGACAGAGCCGATCGTAGGCGCCCGCGGGCCTGCGGGAAGGGGCTTTTCCCGGCCGGTGCGGCCCGGGACGGAGCGGTCGGCGGCGGGAATACCGTGACCGGTGCCATGCGGGAATACCGGTGACCGGTGCCATGTTGACGATGGCGGAACCCCGGGTATAGTGCGATCAGCACGTGTGAGCGCCCTTCGATCGGGCGCCGAGTGCCGGTTCCACTCCTCCAGCCGCATCGCCCGTCGCTTCCCGACCGGCCGTCGGCTTCTCAGCACCACCTCGTGACCAGGGCCTTTCCGCCGTTCCCGAGGTGCCGTTCCTCGCCGCACGGAGGCCTGCGCACATGCCCTCCCGCTCGCGGCCCACTCCCCCTTCACCGTTGTCTTCCGTCCGCGAAAGGACCACCTCTCATGACCACCACACTCGAACCCCCGGTACAGCAGCAGGACCGGTCGGCCACCCGGCCCGTCACCGGTGTCCTCGACATCGACGCGGGCGGGAAGGGGCAGCTGCGGGCCCCGAGCTGCCTGCCCTCCCCCGCCGACCCGCAGGTCTCCGCGGCGCTGATCCGCCGTCACGGCCTGCGCAAGGGCGACCTCGTCGAGGGCGTCCGCGGCGACCGGCGCACGCTGACCGAGGTCACGCGCGTCAACGGCCGTACGCCCGAGGAACTGCGCGGCCGCCGCCACTTCCGCGACCTCACCCCGCTGCACCCGCACGAGCGGCTCCGCCTCGAACACCCCGCCGCCGGGCTCGCCGGACGGGTCACCGACCTGTTCGCGCCCGTCGGCAAGGGGCAGCGGGGGCTGATCGTGGCCCCTCCGAAGACCGGCAAGACCGTGCTGCTCCAGCAGTTCGCGGCCGCCGTCGCAGGCAACCACCCGGACTGCCACCTCATGGTGCTGCTGCTCGACGAGCGCCCGGAGGAAGTCACCGACATGCGGCGCTCGGTGCGCGGCGAGGTGTACGCCTCCACCTTCGACCGGCCCGCCAAGGAGCACATCGCCCTCGCCGAACTCGTCGTCGAGCGCGCCAAGCGGCTCGTCGAGGACGGCCAGGACGTCGTCATCCTCCTGGACTCCCTGACCCGGCTGTGCCGGGCCCACAACAACGCGGCCGCCTCCAACGGCCGTACCCTCAGCGGCGGTGTCGACGCCGGCGCGCTGCTCGGCCCGAAGCGGTTCTTCGGCGCCGCCCGCAAGGCCGAGGAGGGCGGCTCGCTCACCATCCTGGCCACCGTCCTGGTGGACACCGGCTCCCGGGCCGACGGCTACTTCTTCGAGGAGCTGAAGAGCACCGGCAACATGGAGCTGCGCCTGGACCGCGAGCTGGCCTCCCGGCGGGTCTTCCCGGCCCTGGACATCGCTCCCTCCGGCACCCGCCGCGAGGAACTCCTGCTCACCCCGGCCGAGTTGACCGCCGTACGCGGACTGCGCCGGGTCCTGCAGAGCCGGGAGGGCACCCCGGGTGGCCTGGAGACGCTCCTGGAGCGGCTGCGGGAGACCCCGGACAACGCGACCTTCCTGCGGCGCGTGCAGCCGACCCTGCCGACAGGCTGAGACCCCGGCGCCCTCCGGGCGGGCACACACCCGGGCCGGGCGTGCGGCATCCGGGTTGCTCACGGCCTCCGACCGGCCCTGGCAGCGCGCTGGACGCCGCCCCCGTTCCTACGTTGATCATATGACGATCGGATTCCCTGACCGATTCCCTCGGCGAGCGGCGGTGACGACCTGCTCCGTCTGCCTGGCGGGCCTGCTGGCGCTGACGCCCGGCACGGCCGCCGCCGGCACCCGGGGGCCGGCCCCGGCCCCGCCTCCGAGGGCGGTGGTGCCCGGGCCGTCGCTGCTCTACCACTCCGGCACTCAGGTGCGGCCGCACCCCGGCACCCCGGCGCTCCCGGACCTCTCCGCGCTCTCCTGGCTGGTCGCCGACGCGGACACCGGCCAAGTGCTGGCGGCCGACCACGCACACCGCAGACTCCCGCCGGCCAGCACCCTGAAGACCCTGTTCGCCCTCACCGTGCTGCCCGTCCTGCCCGCCGACCTCCCGCACCGGGTGACGTCGGCGGAGCTGGCGGACGTCCCCGAGGACAGCAGCCTGGTCGGCGTCGAGGCGGGCCACACCTACCAGGTGTCCGACCTGTGGCGCGGGGTCTTCCTCAGCTCCGGGAACGACGCCGTACACGTCCTCGCCGCGCTCGACGGGGGCTGGCAGCGCACCACCACCCGGATGCAGGCCAACGCCCGCTCCCTGGGCGCCCTCGACACCCACGTCGTGTCCCCCGACGGCTACGACGCGCCGGGGCAGGTCTCCTCCGCGTTCGACCTGGCGGTGTTCGGCCGGGAGGGGCTGCGCAACCCCGACTTCGCGCGGTACTGCTCCACCGCCGAGGCCCGCTTCCCGGACGGTGCCGGCTGGTCGTTCGGCATCGAGAACACCAACCGGCTGCTGACCGGCGAGGACGGTGTGGGGCGGTATCCCGGCCTGATCGGGATCAAGAACGGCTACACCAGCAACGCCGGCAACACCCTCGTCGCCGCCGCCCGGCGCGGCGGCCGCACCCTCCTCGTGACGGTGATGAACCCGCAGGACGGCAGCGTGTACGACGAGGCCCGTCAGCTGCTCGACTGGGGTTTCGAGGCGGCCGGACGGGTCGACCCGGTGGGCTCGCTGGACGGTCTGCGGGCCAGGCCCCGGCCGGGCCCGAGCACCGTACCGATGGCGGTGGCCACGCCACCCGAGGACGGCTCCGACTGGTGGGAGACCGCCGTCGTCGCGGGTTTCGCGGTGCTCGGCGCGGGCGCCGTCACCCTGGCGGTGCGGCTCAGGAGCGAACGCTCCGGGCGGGACTGACCGCCCGGCAGGCCCAGCAGCAGACCCAGCGTGATCCAGGTGTAGACGTTGCTGCCGAGGAACCCGTCGACACCGGACGCGTCGTCGAACCACAGCCACACCACGCTGGTGCACATCACCGCGTAGAGGGCGCCCGCGGTCCGCGGGTGCCCGGCACGCGCCAGCAGTACGAACGACGGCAGCACCCACACCAGGTGGTGCACCCAGGTGATCGGGCTGACCAGGCAGGCGGCGAGGCCGGTGAGTGCGAAGGCGGCCGTCCAGTCGCCTGCCGCCACCGCCTTCCGGGTACGCCACGCCCATACGGCCAGCGTGAGCAGCGCCACGATCGCCCACAGCGGTTTGTCCGGGTGGCCGAGCCGGGCCAGCACGCCCTGCAGCGACTGGTTCGAGACGTAGTCGAGCCGACCGACCCTGCTGGTGTCCCAGAGCGCCCGGGTCCAGTAGAAACGGGACGCCCTCGGGTCGGCCCAGGCCGCGAGCCCGGTCGCGGCGAGCGCCACGGCCGTGGCGACACCGGCCGCCCGCCACCTGCGGCCGATCAGCAGCATGAAGATGAACAGGGCCGGCGTGAGCTTGATCGCGGCGGCGAGCCCGATGCCGGCCCCGGCCCAACGGCCCCGCCCGCTGCGCAGCAGACAGCAGTCCGCGAGCACCAGGGCCAGCAGTATCAGGTTCACCTGGCCGAAGCTGAAGGTGTCCCGCAGCGGCTCGAACAGCGCCAGCCCGCACAGGGCCAGCGCCCACCGGTACCAGCCCCAGCGCCGCCAGCCCGGCCCGGCCAGGATGCGCAGCACGAACGCCAGCGCGGCCAGGTTCAGCAGCAGCGAGGCCGCGATGGCCAGGTGCAGCCCCACCAGCGCCATGGGCAGCATGCCGACGGCGGCGAACGGCGGATACGTGAACCCGTAGGTGGTCCCGGGCACCCGGTAGTCGTAGATCCGCCCGCCGTGGTGCACCCAGGTGTGCACGGTGCCGTAGTACACGCGCAGGTCGAACCAGTCGCGCAGCAACGGCACGGTGGCCGTGAACACCGTCACGGCGGCGACGAGGACCAGGACGAGCAGCACCCTCCCCCGGTCGGTCCGCGGTCGCAGCGGGCCCGTCATGCCGTACGTCCCACGGCCGGGGCCTGCGCGGCCTGGTGGGCCTGCCAGAGCACGACCACGCCGAGCACCCCGCCGGAGACGGCGAGGACCAGCTGGCCGATGTCGGCGGGGCCGCCGCTGGGCAGCACGGCGAGGGCGAGCACACCGGTGACGGCCGCCACCCGGTGCCGCACCGAGGTGCTGGGCGCCGCGGCCGCTATCAGGAACAAGCCCCAAATGGCGTACCAGGGGCGGATCGCCGGCCCGAAGGCGGCGACCGCGGCGAGGCTCAGGCCGAGGGCGTAGACCGGGCGGGGCCGCAGCCGGACCCATATCAGCAGCACGGTCGCCGCGGTGAGCGCGAGCCCGAGCAGGTGCCAGGCCGGGACGGCGAGCGGCGCCAGATCGCTGCCGAAGTGTTCGAGGACCCGGCCCGTGGCCCGGCCCAGCAGGCTGCTGAGCGCCCAGTTGTGCGGGGAGACGGGCGTGTCGAGCGCCCTTATCCACCCGTACCCGGTTCCGGCGACGGCGGTCGCCACCACCGTCGTCGCCCCGGAGGCGAGCGCCGTCGTCAGGGTGGCCCGCACGGGACTGCGGCCCTTGCGCGCCTGTACGACGATCACCGCGAGCAACCCGAGCGCCGCGGGCGCCTTGACCAGCGCGGCAAGGGTGACGAGCACGGCGCCGAGGACCGGCCAGCGGCCGAGCGCCGCGACCAGGCCGAGCCCCAGCAGACCCAGCATGATCGCGTCGTTGTGGGCGCCGGCGACCAGGTGCAGCAGCACCAGCGGGTTGAGGGCGCCGAGCCAGAGCGCGGCGGCCGGGTCGGCGCCGCTGTGCCGGGCCAGCCGGGGCAGCGCGGCCGCCATCAGGCCGACGCCGAGCAGGGCGACCAGCCGCATCCCGAAGAGCCCGGCCGGGAGTTCGCCGCGGGTCAGGCCGGACAGCAGCGAGGCCACGCCCATGAACGCGGGGCCGTAGGGGGCGGCGGTGTTCTGCCACACCGGGGCGACCTCGTCGGCCAGCGGGCCGCCGAGCTGGGCGGGTCCCGACGTGTAGACGTCCATGTGCGCGTCGACCATGGCGCCCTGCGCGAGGTAGCTGTACACGTCCCGGCTGAACAGCGGGGGCGCCAGCAGCAGCGGGGCCGCCCAGACGGCGAGGACCAGCAACAGCTGTCGCGGGGTGGGCGGTTCGGAACCGCGTACGAGGCGGCCCAGCAGCAGCCATGCCGCGATCAGCAGCACGACGCCGAAGTAGACGCCGACCAGGCCGAACGCCGCCTGCACGGAGCTGGGTGCGAGCAGATCCTCCACGGGCAGGGCACCGGCTGTCTCACCTCCCAGGGCAAGGAAGGCGGTGCCGGCCAGGCCGAGTACCTGGCAGCGGCGGAGATCGACGGGAAAAGCCATGGCCAACACTGGGTCAGCGTGTCAATGGTGGGTGGCCGGGAAACGACGGGGTGTTTTCCTGCGAGAGACCTGGCTGTGACTGACCAGTGGGTCGTGGGCGGGTGCGGGTCCGGTGGGGGCTGGTCGCGCAGTTCCTCCCCCAGCCTTCGGCCGGGGGTACCCCCGGCGCCCCCAAAGGGGCGCACCGGTGCCGTTCCTAGAACACTGACAGGCCGGTCAATGTCGTGAAGCGGTCGAGCGCCGCAACTCCCGCCACCGAGTTGCCCCGCTCGTCCAGACCGGGGCTCCACACGCACAGCGTGCAACGGCCCGGCACCACGGCGATGATGCCGCCCCCGACCCCGCTCTTCCCCGGCAGGCCGACCCGGTAGGCGAAGTCGCCCGCCGCGTCGTACGTCCCGCAGGTCAGCATCACCGCGTTGACCTGCTTCGCCTGGCTTCTGGTCAGCAGGCGGGTGCCGTCGGCGCGGATGCCGTGGCGGGCCAGGAAGGTGGTCGCGAGGGCCAGGTCGGCGCAGGAGGCGGCGACGGAGCACTGGCGGAAGTACTGGTCGAGGAGGACCGGGATGTCGTTGTCGATGTTGCCGTAGGAGGCCATGAAGTGGGCCAGCGCCGCGTTGCGGTCGCCGTGCTGGGACTCGGAGGCGGCGACCTCCTTGTCGAAGTCCAGGGAGGGGTTGCCGCTCTCGGCCCGCAGGAAGCCCAGGAGTTCGCCGGCCGCGTCGCCGGTTCGGGTCTGGAGGCGGTCGGTGACGACGAGGGCGCCCGCGTTGATGAAGGGATTGCGCGGGATGCCGTTCTCGTACTCCAGCTGGACCAGGGAGTTGAAGGGGTTGCCGGAGGGTTCGCGGCCGACGTGTTCCCACAGTTCGTCGCCCTCGCGGGCCAGGTCGAGGGCGAGGGTGAAGACCTTGGTGATGGACTGCGTGGAGAACGGCTGCCGCCAGTCGCCGACGCCGTAGACCGTGCCGTCCAGCTCGGCCACGGCCATGCCGAAGCTGCGGGGGTCGCAGGCGGCGAGGGCCGGGATGTAGTCGGCGGGGCGGCCGCGGCCCGGCGTGCGGCCTATCTCCTCGGCGATGCGCTCCAGGACCGGCAGAAAGGTTCGGGACGACGTCATTGTCATGATCACCATTGTGCCTCCGGACCGGTCCTGGCGCGCAGTCGCAGGTCAGGCGAGGGGGGAGCCGGTGCCGGCGACGACCTCGGGACGCAGCAGGCCGGCGAGCCGCTCGGCGGGCAACAGGCCCTTTTCCAGGACGAGTTCGGCCACGCCCCGGCCGGTGACGAGGGCCTCCTTGGCGATGTCGGTGGCCGCCGTGTAGCCGATGTACGGGTTGAGGGCCGTGACCAGGCCGATGGAGTTCTCGACGGTGGCCCGCAGCACCTCGGTGTTGGCGGTGATGCCGTCGACGCATCGTTCGGCGAGCGTGAGGCACGCGTTCCGCAGGTGCGTGATGCTCTCCGACAGGGAGTGCAGGATGACCGGCTCGAAGGCGTTGAGCTGGAGCTGCCCGGCCTCGGCGGCCATGGTGATGGCGACGTCGTTGCCGATGACCTCGAAGGCGACCTGGTTGACGACCTCGGGGATCACCGGGTTGACCTTGCCCGGCATGATCGACGAACCGGCCTGCACGGGCGGCAGGTTGATCTCGCCGAGCCCGGCACGCGGCCCGGACGACAGCAGCCGCAGGTCGTTGCAGCTCTTGGAGAGCTTGACCGCGATCCGCTTGAGCACACCGGACATCTGGACGAACGCCCCGCAGTCCTGGGTCGCCTCCACCAGGTTGGCGGCGGTGACCAGGGGCAGCCCGGTGATCTCGGCAAGGTGCCGGCGGGCCGACTCGGCGTACCCGGCGGGCGCGTTGAGCCCGGTCCCGATCGCGGTGGCGCCCAGGTTGATCTCGTGGATCAGCTCGACGGCCTCGGCGAGCCGGCTGCGGTCCTCGTCCAGCATCACGGCGAAGGTGGAGAACTCCTGCCCGAGCGTCATGGGAACCGCGTCCTGCAACTGCGTACGGCCCATCTTCAGCACGTCCCGGAACTCGACGGCCTTGCGCCCGAAGGAGTCCTGCAGCACGGCCATCGCCCTGAGCAGCCCGCGCACCGCGAACACGGTCGCTGTCTTGACCGCGGTCGGGTACACGTCGTTGGTCGACTGCCCCAGGTTGACGTCCTCGTTGGGGTGCAGGTACCGGTACTCTCCCTTCCGGTGCCCCATCAGCTCCAGCGCCCGGTTGGCGACGACCTCGTTGGCGTTCATGTTCGTCGACGTCCCGGCACCGCCCTGGATCACGTCGACGACGAACTGGTCGTGCAGCTTGCCGTCCCGTATCTCCCGGCAGGCGGCGACGATCGCGGCGGCCTTCTCCGGCGCCAGCAGCCCCAGCTCCTCGTTGGCGAGGGCGGCGGCCTCCTTGACGGCGGCCAGGGCCTCGATCAGATGCGGGTAGGCGGAGATCGTCATGCCGGTGATCGGGAAGTTCTCGGTCGCACGGAGGGTGTGCACGCCCCAGTAGGCGTCGGCGGGCACATCACGGTCGCCGAGCAGGTCGTGTTCGCTACGAACAGTCATGAGTCCTGTTTCAAAGAGAGTGAGGGTGAAGCGCCCCGCAAGGGGCGCTGGGGGTACCCCCGGCCGAAGGCTGGGGGAGGAACTGCGCGACCAGCCACAAGCGGCCTGCAGCCGCCCACGACATGGCCACCCGGCCCCCTAGGCGCAAACCGAAACCGGCTCCAGGGAACGAACGGGCCGCACACGCCCGACCTCCTTGCCGCCGCCGAGCAGCGCCTCCCCGTCGAACCCGCGCAGCAGCTCCGGATCGACTCCGGCCCTGGCCAGCGCAGCCGCCGTCACAGGAACCCGCGCCCGGTTCGCCCCGTCGGAGATCTTCACAGCGACGGCCCGCCCGTCCGGCAGCGCCGCGACCTCGACGCCCTCGAAGCCGTCCTTGGCCAGCAGCCCCGGCACGGCCGCCATCAGCGCGGCCACGTCACGCCCGGCACCGGACGCCATCTCGGCGTGTTCCCGCATCGCGTCGGCGACCCGCGCCTCCGGCGTACCCGGCGCGGCGGACACGATCCGCGACACCGCGCGCGCCAGCCCGTGCAGGGAGACGGAGAACAGCGGCGCCCCGCAACCGTCCACGGTCGTCGCCGCCACCCGCTGCCCGGTCAGGTCCTCGACGATCTCGGCGATGGCCTGCTGCAGCGGGTGCGCCGGATCGAGGTAGTCGTCCAGCGACCACCCGTTCAGCTTCGCGGTCCACAGCATCGCCGCATGCTTGCCGGAGCAGTTCTGGGCGAGGCGGGACGGCTGCCGTCCCTCGCGGATCCAGGTGTCGCGCACGGCGGAGCCGTACGGCATGTCCGGCACGTTGCGCAGGTCGGCTTCCGTGAGCCCGGCGAGGTCGAGGATCCGCCGGGTCCCGGCGAGGTGCCGCTCCTCGCCGGAGTGGCTCGCGGCGGCCAGCGAGAGCAGGTCGCCGTCGAGGGGCAGCCCCGCTCGCAGCATGGCGACGGCCTGGACGGGCTTGAGGGCCGAGCGCGGGTAGAACGCGGCCTCGATGTCGCCGAGCTGGAACTGGACCTGCCCGTCGGCGCCGAGGACGACGACGGAGCCGTAGTGGATGCCCTCGACGACCCCGCCGCGGATGAGGTGGGCGACGGGGGCGTGGAGGGGTTCACGGACGATGGGTGCGGCCGCGGGGGAACTGCTGTACATCACTGCCTGGTCTCGGGTGAGGTGGGGCGGACCGGTACGCGGTTCACGCGTCGGATCCGGTGGACGTGCGCGCGAGGCGGCCGCGGATGGCGTACCAGCCGGCGACCAGCGCGGCGACGATCAGCGGCAGGCACAGCACGGTGGTGCGTCCGGCGCCGCCGTCGGCGTACATGAGGACCAGGACGGAGGCGAGGAACGCCAGCGTCACGATCTCGGTCCAGGGAGAGCCCGGCAGTCGGTAGCCCGGGCGGGAGAGTTCGCCGTTCTGGGTCTTCCGCCAGAACAGCAGGTGACAGAGCATGATCATGCCCCAGGTGGCGAGGATGCCGATGGCCGCGAAGTTCAGGACGATCTCGAACGCGTCGGCGGGGACCACGAAGTTGAGGCCGACGCCGAGGACACA
The DNA here is from genome assembly GCF_055565975.1 of Streptomyces sp. NPDC028289. NCBI lineage: Bacteria > Bacillati > Actinomycetota > Actinomycetes > Kitasatosporales > Streptomycetaceae > Streptomyces > Streptomyces sp. NPDC028289. Next base: position 666,718 of record NZ_JBVHTI010000004.1, read on the forward strand.
CATACCGCTGGTGAGCAGGATGCCGCCGTACGGGACCTGGCTGCGGCTCATCCTCGCGGTGAACTTCGGGGCGGAGCCGTTGACGGCCATCGAGCGCAGGATGCGGCCGGTGGAGTAGAGGCCGGAGTTGAGCGAGGACATGGCCGCGGTGAGGACGACGAGGTTCATCACGCCGCCGGCCGCCGGGACGCCGATGTGGGAGAGCACGGTGACGAAGGGGCTCTGGCCCGCCGTGTACTTGTTCCAGGGCAGCAGCATCGAGAGGAGGACGACGGAGCCGACGTAGAAGAGGCCCACGCGCCACATGATCGAGTTGATCGCCTTGGGCATGATCTTCTCGGGGTTCTCGGTCTCACCCGCCGCGACGCCGACCAGCTCGACCGACGCGTAGGCGAAGACCACGCCCTGGATGATCAGCAGCATCGGCAGCAGGCCGTTCGGGAAGACGCCGCCGTTGTCGGTGATCAGGGACGGGCCCGGGGTCGCGCCGTCCACCGGGTGCTGGGTGACCAGCAGGAAGATGCCGATGACCATGAAGATGACCAGGGCGCTGACCTTGACGATCGCGAACCAGAACTCCAGTTCGCCGAAGATCTTCACCGAGATCAGGTTCACGGTGAGGACCACGGCCAGGGCTATCAGGGCGATCACCCACTGCGGGATGTCGGAGAACATCCCCCAGTAGTGGGTGTAGGTGGCGACCGCGGTGATGTCGGCGATGCCGGTGGTGGCCCAGTTCAGGAAGTACATCCAGCCGGCCGTGTACGCGCCCTTCTCGCCCAGGAACTCCCGGGCGTACGAGACGAAGGCGCCGGAGGAGGGGCGGTAGAGGACGAGTTCGCCGAGGGCGCGCACGACGAGGAAGGCGAAGATGCCGCAGACCGCGTACGCGACGAAGAGGGAGGGGCCGGCGTCGGCGAGGCGGCCGCCGGCGCCGAGGAAGAGGCCGGTGCCGATGGCACCGCCGATGGCGATCATGTTGACGTGCCGGTGCTTCAGCGACTTGCTGTAGCCGTGGTCCCCGGCGTCGACGTGACGGGACGAGGGGCGCGTCTCGTCTTTGAGGTGCTGTTCGCTCACGCCTCGGTTCCGCCTTCCTGGTGCTGGTCCGTGCGCGCGGGGCGCACGATGTGGGTGAGGGTGGTCTCGACGCGGTCGAGGTGGTGGCTCATGGCGTCCACGGCGTCGGTCTCGGAACCGTCCATCAGCGCTTCGACGATGGCCCGGTGCTCCCGGTTGGACTGCTCGCGGCGGCCGCCCAACTCGTTGAGGAAGGCCGACTGACGCGCCAGTGCGTCCCGGATCTCCTCGATGACCCGGCGGAAGACCGGGTTCTGGGCGGCCTCGGCCACGGCGAGGTGGAAGAGGGTGTCCATCGCGACCCACGCGGTGGTGTCCGTCTCCCGCTCCATGCGGTCGAGCAGGTGGGCCAGGTGGTCCAGGTTCTCCGGGGTGCGGCGCAGCGCCGCGTACCCGGCGACCGGGATCTCGATGTGCCGGCGCACTTCGAGCAGGTCGCTGGCCGCGTAGTCGCCGAAGGTGGGGTCCTCGACGGCGCTGGCGACCACGAAGGTGCCCTTGCCGGTCTTGGAGACGGTCAGGCCCATCGTCTGCAGGGCCCGCAGGGCCTCGCGCAGGACGGGCCTGCTGATCTCCAGGCTGCGGCAGAGCTCCGCCTCGGAGGGGAGCTTGTCGCCCACGGCGTACTCGCCGCGCTCGATGGCGCCGCGCAGGTGCGCCAGTACCGCCTCCATGGCGCTCACGCGCCGCGGAGGCTGTCCGGCTGTCGGGCTGTCTGACAGGTTCACGAGGGAGATGTTCCGGGTTGCGGGACGAGGCTGTCAAGGTGTCGCGAAAGGAAACATTCACGGGGTGCGACACCTGAATGCGCAGGCGTCACACCCCGTGGCGGAGCGGTGACCGGTGGGCGCGGAGCGGCCCGGGCCGGTCAGGCGCTGATGGTTCCGGCGGCGAGGAGGCCGAAGAGAGCCAGGCCGATGACGATGCGGTAGATCACGAACGCGTTGAAGGAGTGCTTGGCGACGAACTTCAGCAGCCAGGCGATGGACGCGTAGGCGACGACGAAGGAGACGATCGTGCCGACGGCCAGCGGCGCGACGCCCACCCCCGCGCCGAGCGCGTCCTTGAGCTCGTAGATGCCGGCGCCGGTCAGGGCCGGGATGCCGAGGAAGAAGGAGAGCCGGGTGGCGGCGACGCGGTCGAGGTCCAGGATGAGCGCGGTGGACATGGTGGCGCCGGAGCGGGAGAAGCCGGGGAAGAGCAGGGCGAGGATCTGCGAGCAGCCGACCAGCATCGCGTCCTTGAAGGAGGTGTCGTCCTCACCGCGCTTGTGGCGGCCCATCTGGTCCGCGCACCACATCACGACGGAGCCGGCGATCAGCGAGCCGCCGACCACCCAGAGGGAGCCGAGCGGTCCGTCGATCAGCGGCTTCGCCGCGAGGCCCACCAGGACGATCGGGATGGTCGAGTAGATGACCCACCACGCGAACTTGTAGTCGTGGTGGAACCGCTCCTCCTTGTTCGTCAGGCCCCGGAACCAGGCGGAGACGATCCGCTTGATGTCCTTGAAGAAGTAGACCAGCACGGCGGCGATGGCGCCCACCTGGATGACGGCGGAGAACCCGACGACGGACTGGTCGTCGACGGGGATGTTCATGAGCCCCTCGGTGATCTTGAGGTGACCGGTGGAGGACACGGGAAGGAACTCGGTCACCCCCTCGACTACCCCGAGGACGGCGGCCTGACCGACGGAGATGGCGCTCATGGGATCCAGTTCTGCAGAGTTTGGTCGACAGTGCTGTAGACAGTCCTACAGCGGGCGGGTGTGAAGCAAGTCCTAGGCCCACACCGATGGGGCGATCGCCACCCCGGCGAAGGCCGCCCCGAGCCCCGCCGCGAGGCTCGCGACGACGTTGGCGGCAGCGTAGAGCCCGGCGCCGGTCTCGGTCAGCCGGAGGGTCTCGTAGGAGAACGTCGAGTACGTCGTCAGCGCCCCGCACAGCCCGGTGCCGAGGAGCAGCTGGAGGTGCGGACTCGCGGCGCCCGCCGAGGCCGCACCGGTCAGGAGGCCAAGAATCAGACAACCCGTGACATTGACCACGAAGGTGCCCCAGGGGAAGACGGAGTCGTGCCTGGCCTGGACGGCGCGGTCGGTGAGGTAGCGGAGCGGAGCACCGACCATGGCACCGAGGACCACCAACAGCCAGTTCACAACGACTTCTTACCCTTCACGTCCGATTCGCCGCCTTCTTCCGCCCGGCCCACATACCGGATGACCTCGCAGTCGTCCAAGGTCACGAGCCCCTCGGTCACCAGTTCGTCGAGCTGCGGCAGGAACGCCCGGACCCGCTCCTCCGTGTCCACGACGACGACCGCCACCGGCAGGTCCTCGCTCAGCGACAGGAGCCTGGAGGTGTGGATGCGGGAGGAGGCGCCGAAGCCCTCGATGCCCCGGAAGACGCTGGCGCCCGCGAGTCCGGCCGCGTGGGCGCGGTGCACGATCTCCGTGTAGAGGGGCTTGTGGTGCCAGATGTCGTCCTCGCCGATGTAGACGGTCAGGCGCAGGGCGCGGCCGGTCAGTCTCGTCATCGCTGCCTCCGGGTGAGGACACGGCGGGTCACGGTCGCCGCGCACCACACCGCCGCGAGGGCCGCGCACAGGGTCGCGGCCAGATACGCCAGCCCGGTGGCGGGCCGGCCGTGGTCGACGAGTTTCTGGATGTCGACGGCGTAGGTGGAGAAGGTGGTGAAGCCGCCGAGCACGCCGGTGCCGAAGAACGGGCGGACCAGGCGGTGCGCGGGGAGTCCCTCGGTGATCAGGACCAGGAACGCGCCGATCACCGCGCAGCCGATGACGTTCGTCCAGAAGGTCGCCCAGGGGAATCCCCCGGCGGCCGTGGGCAGGGCCAGGGCCAGGCCGTAGCGGGCCACCGCGCCGATCGCGCCGCCGACGGCGACCACCGCGACGACCGGTGCCTGGGCACGCCACCCGGGCCGCCGCCGGGGGCTCGGCTGGACTCGGAGGCTCTCGGCTTCCGGGGCTGTCATGGTCGTACGTCTCCTGTTCGGCACCGCCCCTTACGGGTGCCTCAGGGTACCGCCGGGCGTACCCGGCGGTCACTTCGCGGTGGGGGCCGCGCAGATCGCGACGCCGGGCTCCCGGACGCTGCCGAGAACCAGGTGCCGGCCGGTCCGGCAGACGCTGGTGACCATGCGGAAGCCGGAGTTGCGGCGGGCCAGGTGGTGGACGACCCGGCCGTGGTCGTCGAGCGCGATGACGGCCACGGTGCCGACGGGGCGGTAGGGGGCGTGCACGGCGGCCCGGGCGGCCGCCCGGCGGACGGCGAGGGGGCCGTGGTGGAAGACGTCGAGCGGGGGGTTGCGCGGGCCCGCGAGGGCGACCCAGAGGAGGTCTCCGTCGCGCCAGATGTTGTCGGGCATGCCGGGGAGCTCGGCGAAGAACTCGGCGCGGCCGGCCCGCGGGCCGGTGAGCCAGTAGCGGGTGAGGCGGTACCCGCCGGTCTCGGCGACGATCAGGAAGGTGCCGTCGCCGCTCACGGTCAGCCCGTTGGCGAACTGGAAGCCCTCCCAGGCCACTTCGGCCGTGCGCGCACCCGGTGCGAGACGCAGCAGGCGGCCGGTGCCGCTGTGCTCGACGATGTCGCCGATCCACTGGGCGAGGGGGTACCGGCGGCTGGAGGCGGTGAAGTACACGGTGCCGTCGGGCAGGGCGACCACGTTGCTCGCGAACCGCAGCGGCTCGCCCTCGACCGTGTCGGCGAGCACGTGGACGGCGCCGTCCGCGAGTCCGACGCGCAGCAGGCCCCGCTCCGCGTCGCAGACCAGCAGGTCGCCGTCGGGGAGGAGGTCGAGTCCGAGCGGGCGGCCGCCGGTCCGGGCGAGGGTGCGGACCCGGGCGGTGTCCGGGTCGCCGAGCCCGTCCAGGCGCAGGATCCGGCCGTCCTCGACGCCGGTGAGGATCCGGCCGTCCGGATCCGTCACCACGTCCTCCGGGCCGCGGCCGCCGACGGCGACGTAGTGGAGGGGGACGAGGCGCGTGGGTCGGTCCATGGGAGCCATGGTGGCAGGGGTGACCGCTCTCACCAGCCCTTCTCGAACATCCGGGCCACTTCGGCGATCCGGACCTCGTCGCGCCGGTAGTAGACCCGGTGCCGGATGCGCTTGGTGCGGAGCAGGCCGAGCCGGGCCAGCAGGCCCAGATGGGTGCCGGCGACCTTGCGGGAGACCCCGAGCTTGGCGGCGACGGCCCGGACGGTGACGCCGTCCTCGGCGAGGTCGGCGTGGCGCTGGGGCGGGAAGTGGGCCACCGGATCCTTGAGCCAGTCCAGGATCTCCAGGCGGCTTGCGCTCGTGGCGTTCCTCAGCATCCGACCGGCCTCCGTCCCTGCCTCCTCGCAGTGTGTGTTCCCACTGTCCCGCAGCCGAAGCGCCCGCGGGACGGAGTCCGGGCGCGATGTCCGAGATCGAACGGCCGTACGGGGTCGGCCGGTCGTGGGCTTGCCGGCACCCCGGCTCCCGGACGGGGCGGAGGGGCCCGGCCGTCCCCTTACGGCCGGGCCCCCGTCAGTGGTGGTTCAGCGGTGGCTGAACCACGCCATGGAGGACAGCGCCTTGTCGTCGTAGCCGAACAGGGCCTGGTTCTCCCAGCCGTTGCCGGACGTGGCGTCGGTCGGGTCCCAGCCGTTGCCGGTGACGGCGGTCCAGGTCGCCTCCCAGTAGAAGACGCCGAGGCCGCGGCCGTTCGGGACGGCCTCGACGATGTTCGCGACGGCGTTCATCCAGGCCAGCTGGCCCGCGGCGGTGGCCGGGTAGCCGGTGACCAGTTCGCTGCTGGTGTCGATCTGGTTCTCCAGGGAGTCGTCCTGGGCGAGGGTGAACGGGTAGGCGGTCTCGGCGACGAAGACCGGCTTGGAGTAGCGGGAGGCCACGTCGTCCAGGGTGGTCTGGGCGGCGGCCAGCGAGCCGTGCCAGTAGCCGTAGTACGACAGCCCGATCACGTCGTAGTCGATGCCGTAGGTCTTGGCGTTGTCGAACCACCAGCGGACCGTGGCGTCGTCGCCCGCGTTGGCCAGGTGCAGGGCGACCTGGGTGGCGGAGGAGACCGCCTTGGCCGCGCTGTAGCCGGAGTTGATGAGGCCGGCGAGCTGGGACCAGTTGCTCGTCGAGCCCTCGGACCAGAGCATGCCGCCGTTGATCTCGTTGCCGATCTGGACCATGTCGGCGGTGGTGCCCTGGGACTTCAGCGCGTTGAGGACGTCGTAGGTGTGGTTGTAGACGTCGGTCTTGAGCTGGCTGTAGGAGTGGCCGGACCAGGCGGCGGGCTTGGTCTGCTTGCCCGGGTCGGCCCAGCTGTCCGAGTAGTGGAAGTCGACCAGCAGCTTCATGCCGGCCGCCTTGATCCGCTTGGCCATGGCCAGGACGTGCGCCTTGTCGTTGTAGCCGTCGGCCGGGTTGACCCAGACCTTCAGGCGCGCGTAGTTCATCCCTGCGTTCTTGAGGATGGTGACCGCGTCCCCGGCGGTGCCGGAACTGGTCTTGTAGACGCCGCCCTTGGCCTCACTCTTGGCCAGTGACGAGATGTCGGCGCCCTTGATGGACAGACCGGTCGACCCGGAGGCGAAGGTCAGGTCGTCGACGTTGATCCAGTTGCCCGCGTTGGCGTCCGAGTAGATGCTGATCGTGCACTGGTTGTTGGTGACCGCGATCGAGGTGACGATCCGCACCCAGCTGCTGGTGGAGACCGGCAGGTCGGTCCGCTGCTCCGAACTCCCGCAGTTCTTCAGGGATATGTACGCGGAGTTCTGCCCGCCGCTGGAGCGGGTCCAGGCGGTGAGCGTGTAGTTCCCGTTGGTCAGCCCCGACAGGTACTGGTACGTCTCCACCTTGTAGGCGGAGGCCGAGTAGTGGCTGAGGCGGTAACTGCCGCTGTGGCCGCCGGACTCGGTGTACGAGGCGCCCGTGTCGCCGTACTCCGACCAGCCGGTGGGCGTGGCCACGCCCGCACCGTCCGACTCGAAGCCGCCGTTGGTGAGGGTGCTCGCCGCCTGGGCGGTCTGCGCCGGGAGGGCGGTGAGGGCGAGCCCGGCCAGGAGCGGCAGCAGCAGGGCTCTGAGGGTGCGTCTGGGATGGAACATCATCGTCCGTCGTCCCTTCGACGTGACTGGGGTGGGGTGTCCTCCGGCCGGGCCGGAGGAGAGGCCCCTCCGCCCGCGGCTCTCGTGGCACTCGCGGACGGAGGGGAGTCTCGGCGGGTCCGGGCCGGCGGCGCTGCCCGGCCCGGCGGGCGGGCTCAGCCGTCGAGTCGTACGACCCGGACGGTGCCCGCGGGGACCGCGAGGCGGCCCGCGGCGCGTTCGCCCGTCAGCAGCTCGGTGCCGTGCGCCTCCAGCGGCACCTTGGCGTCGGTGGCGGTGTGGTTGATCGCGAAGAGAAAGCTCCCGGACTCGCCGGTGCGGCGGACCACCTCGACGTCGCGGGGCAGTTCGGCGCGGGGCGCGATCCGTGCGTCCTCGGCGGCCCGGCCGAGCAGGGCGTCGAGGCCGTGCGCGTCCAGGCGCGTCGACACGTACCAGGCGGTGCCCTCCCCCAGCCGGTGCCGGGTGACCGCGGGCCGGCGGGCGGTGAGGCCGTCGGCGTAGCTCCATACGGTCTCGGCACCGTCCGGGACGACGAACTCGGTCCACACGTCACCGGTCAGCTCGGAGCCGTCGGTGCCGGTCAGCCGCACCCGCTGGTCCGTCAGGAGCGGGGAGAACTCCTCGACCGTGAGGCCCAGGGTCTCACGGAGGGTGCCGGGGTAGGCGCCCTCGTGCACCGCGTCGTGCTCGTCGACGATCCCCGAGAAGTACGAGACGACCAGCGTGCCGCCGTTCGCGACGTACTCGCGAAGGTTGTTCCCGGCCGCCTCCGTCATCAGGTACAGGGCCGGTACGACGACAAGGGGATAGGCCGACAAGTCGCTTTCCGGGTGGGCGAAGTCGACGGTGAGGTGGCGGTCGTAGAGGGCCTCGTAGAAGGCGTCGGCGCGTTCGCGCGGGTCGTGGTCCTCGCTGGGGCGCCACTGGAGGTTCTGCGCCCACCAGGACTGCCAGTCCCACAGGACGGCGACGTCGGCCTGGGTTCGGGTGCCCCTGATCCGGGTCAACGAGTCGATGGAGGCGCCGAGTCCGACGACCTCGCGCCACACCCGGGTCTCCGTGCCGCCGTGCGGGAGCATCGCGGAGTGGAACTTCTCGGCGCCGCGCCGGGACTGACGCCACTGGAAGAACATGGCGCCGTCGGAGCCGCGGGCCACGTGCGCGAGGGAGTTGCGGGCCATCTGGCCGGGGCCCTTCGCGGGGTTGCGGGGCTGCCAGTTGACGCCCGAGGTGGAGTGTTCGAGGAGCAGCCAGGGGGCGCCGCCGGCGACCGAGCGGGTGAGGTCGGCGGCCATGGCGAGGTTGACGTGGGTGCGGCGCCCGTCGGTGATCAGGTAGTGGTCGTTGGTGACCAGGTCGACCTCGCGGCCCCAGGCCCAGTAGTCCATGGAGTCGCACTGGCTCAGGGCGGTCATGAAGTTGGTGGTCACCGGGACGCCGGGCGAGAGGCGGTGCAGGATGTCCCGCTCCATGCGGAAGTTCTCGCGGATGGTGGCGTCGGCGAACCGCTTGTAGTCGAGGGCCTGGCCGGGGTTGACCACGGTCGGGGTGACGCGCGGCGGGTTGATCTGTGCCAGGTCGGTGTAGTGCTGACCCCAGAAGGCCGTGCCCCAGGCCTCGTTGACGGCGTCGACTGTCCCGTGGGCGCCCGCGAGCCAGCGGCGGAAGTGGGCGGCGCAGGAGTCGCAGTAGCAGGCCGAGACCGGGACGCCGTACTCGTTGTGGACGTGCCACAGCGCGAGCGCCGGGTGGTGGCCGTAGCGCTCGGCCAGACGGGTGGTGATGTTCGCGGCGGCGGCGCGGTAGTCGGCGTTGGAGTGGCAGATGGCGCCGCGCGAGCCGAACTCGTAGCGCACGCCCTCCGCGGTCACCGGCAGGGCCTCGGGGTGGGCGCGGTAGAACCAGGCGGGCGGTGCCACGGTGGGGGTGCCGAGGTCGACGCGGATGCCGTTCTCGTGCAGCAGGTCGAGGACCCGGTCGAGCCAGCCGAAGTCGTACTCCCCCGGCGCAGGCTCCAGCAGGCCCCAGGAGAAGATCCCGACGCTCACCATCGTGACCCCGGCCTCGCGCATCAGCCGGACGTCCTCGTGCCAGACGCTTTCCGGCCACTGCTCGGGGTTGTAGTCCCCGCCGAAGGCGAGCCTGGTCAGGCCCCTGGGGGTGGTGTCCGGCATTGGATCTCTCCCGTTTAATCGATCATTTGGGAACGTTCACACACACCGATCGTGGCGCGAGCCCAACATAACCGCACAGCAACAACCATTGACAAGTGTCCGGGATGTTTCTCTACTGTGAACGCTCACAGAGCATGACACGGACTCGCGACGGGCGATGATCCGGGTCTGAGAACGCTCACACATCTGCATGGCAGGCCCCCGCCACGGGCGGGGGCCCAGGTCAGGGGAGAGATCCATGCCGCACACGAAGCGCCGCCGCCTCGTGACAACCGCCGTCGCCGTCTCGCTCGGTGCCACCGCCCTCGCCGCCTGCGGCTCGTCCGACGACGACAGCAAGGCGGACTCCGGTCCGGTCTCGCTGACGTACTGGGCCTGGGCGCCCGGTATGGACAAGGTCGTGGACCTGTGGAACAAGGGCGAGGGCAAGAAGGACCAGATCACCGTCACGGTGAAGAAGCAGGCGTCCGGCGACACGCTGGTCACCAAGATCCTCACCGCGCACAAGGCCAAGAACGGCCCCGACCTGGTGCAGGCCGAGTACCAGGCGCTGCCGACGCTGGTCAGCAACGACGCGGTCGCCGACATATCCAAATCGGTCGGCGACGCGAAGGCGAAGTTCGCCGACGGCGTCTGGCAGCAGGTCACGCTGGGCACGGACGCGGTGTACGCGGTGCCGCAGGACATCGGCCCGATGATGTTCTACTACCGCGCGGACCTGTTCAAGAAGTACGGCCTCAAGGTGCCGACCACCTGGGACGAGTTCGCCCAGGACGCCCGTCAGCTGAAGAAGAAGGCACCCGGCCTCGACCTGACCACGTTCTCCGCCAACGACTCGGGCCTCTTCGCGGGCCTCGCCCAGCAGGCCGGCGCCAAGTGGTGGACCACCTCCGGCGACAAGTGGAAGGTCGCCATCGACGACGCGGCCACCCAGAAGGTCGCCACGTTCTGGGGCGGTCTGGTCAAGGAGGGCGTCATCGACAACCAGCCGATGTACACCCCGGCCTGGAACAAGGCGCTGGACACCGGCAAGCAGATCGCCTGGGTCTCCGCCGTGTGGGCGCCGGGCACGCTGACCACGGCCGCGCCCGACACCAAGGGCAAGTGGGCGATGGCCCCGCTCCCCCAGTGGTCCGCGTCCGAGAAGGTCACCGGCAGCTGGGGCGGCTCCTCGACCGCCGTCACCACCGACTCCAAGCACCAGGCGGCCGCCGCCAAGTTCGCGGCCTGGCTGAACACCGACGGCGAGGCGCTCAACGCGCTTGCCAAGGAGAGCGGCATCTACCCGGCCGCCACGAACGCCCAGACCAGCGGTGCCTTCGCCAGCCCGCCCGCCTACTTCTCGAACCAGTCGGACTTCTACACCAAGGCCGCCGAGATCGCGAAGACCACGGCGCCCTCCGCCTGGGGCCCGAACGTGAACGTCGCGTACACGTCCTTCAACGACGCCTTCGGCACCGCCGCGAAGAACAAGTCGGACTTCGCCGCCGCCCTGCAGAAGATGCAGGACGACACGGTCGCCGACATGAAGAAGCAGGGCTTCGAGGTCTCTCGGTGACGAGCCCCACCGTCAGGAAGCCGTACGGGGTCAAGGGGGCCCCGTATGCCTTCCTCATCCCCGCCGCGATCCTCTTCGTCCTGTTCTTCGCGCTGCCCATCGGGTACGCGGTCTGGCTCAGCTTCCGCAAGGTGCACGTCTCCGGGCTCGGCCTGGGTGCGGGCGCCCGCACGGAGGTCTGGGCCGGCCTGGAGAACTACAAGGACGCCCTCACCGACAACGAGTTCTACGACGGTGCGCTGCGCGTCCTCGGCTACGGCTGCATCGTCGTCCCGGTGATGCTGGGCCTCGCCCTCCTGTTCGCCCTGATGCTCGACTCCGAGCGGGTCCGCCTCGCCCCGTTCACCCGGCTCGCGATCTTCCTGCCGTACGCCATCCCCGGCGTGGTGGCCGCGCTGCTGTGGGGCTTCCTGTACCTGCCGGACGTCAGCCCCTTCTACTACGTGCTCGCGAAGCTGCACCTGCCGCAGCCCGACCTGCTGGACGGCGGGCCGCTGTACCTGGCCCTGTCCAACATCGCGGTGTGGGGCGGCACCGGCTTCAACATGATCGTCATCTACACCTCGCTCAGGTCGATCCCGGCCGAGGTCCACGAGGCGGCGAAGCTGGACGGCGCCACCCCGCTGCAGACCGCCCTGCGGATCAAGATCCCGATGGTGGCGCCCTCGCTGGTGCTCACCTTCTTCTTCTCGATCATCGCGACGCTGCAGGTGTTCAACGAGCCGACCACCCTCAAGCCCCTGACCAACTCGGTCAACACGACCTGGAGCCCGCTGATGAAGGTGTATGTCGACGCCTTCGCCAAGGGGGACATCTACTCCGCGGCGGCGGAGGCGACCCTCATCGCCCTCGCCACGCTGATGCTGTCCTTCGGCTTCCTGCGGGCCGCGAACCGCCGCAACAAGCAGGAGGCACCGGCATGAGTTCTCTTGCCGTCCGCAAGGCCGCCCCGGCCGCCGGAACGACGCCCGGCACCGCACAGGGACCGCCGCTGCGCCGCCGCATCGCCCTGGTCCCGACGCTCACGCTCGTCCTCGGCGCGATCTACACGCTCCTCCCGGTGGCCTGGGTGGTGATCGCCTCCACCAAGTCCGGCAGCGAGCTGTTCTCCACGTTCACCTTCCTGCCCGGCACCGGCTTCCTGGACAACCTCAAGGACCTCAACGCCTACCGCGCGGGCATCTACTGGCACTGGATGGGCAACTCCGCCCTCTACGCCGGCCTGGGTGCCCTGCTGTCGACGGCGGTGTCCGCCTTCAGCGGCTACGCGCTCGCGACCTACCGCTTCCGCGGCCGCGAGACGATCTTCAACGTGCTGCTCGCCGGCGTGCTGATGCCCCCGGTCATCCTCGCCATCCCGCAGTATCTGCTGCTCGCCAAGGCGAACCTCACGGACTCCTACCTGTCCGTGCTGCTGCCGCAGATCCTCTCGCCGTACGGCGTCTACCTCTCGCGGATCTACGCGGCCGCGGCCGTGCCCTCCGACGTGGTGGAGGCCGGGCGGATGGACGGGGCGAGCGAGTGGCGGATCTTCACCCGGATCGCGCTGCCGATGATGGTCCCGGGCATGGTCACGGTGTTCCTGTTCCAGTTCGTGGCCGTCTGGAACAACTTCCTGCTGCCCTACATCATGCTGAGCGACGACGAGAGGTTCCCGCTCACCCTCGGTCTGTACACGCTCCTGGAGCAGGGCGCCAACACCCCGGCGCTGTACACCCTGGTGATCACCGGCGCGTTCCTGGCCGTACTGCCGCTGATCGCACTCTTCCTGGTCGTTCAGCGCTTCTGGAGCCTTGACCTGCTGTCCGGGGCCGTAAAGTCATGACCATGAGCAGTAGTGCGGGGGGCCGGCGCAAACCGCCGACGATCCATGACGTGGCGCGCGAGGCCGGTGTCTCACGGGGCACCGTCTCGCGGGTGCTCAACGGCGGGCACTACGTCAGCCCGGCTGCTGCGGAGGCGGTCAACGACGCCATCCGCAGGACGGGTTACGTCGTGAACCGGCACGCCCGCTCGCTGATCACCGGACGTTCGGACTCGGTCGGCTTCCTGCTGACGGAGCCGCAGGAGCGGTTCTTCGAGGACCCGAACTTCAACGTACTGCTGAGCGGTTGCACGCAGGCGCTGGCGAGCCACGACATCCCGGTGCTGCTGATGCTGGCGGGCACGAAGGACGAACGGCGGCGGATCACCCGGTACATCACCGCGGGGCACGTCGACGGGGTGCTGCTGGTGTCGAGTCACTCCGGCGACCCGGTCGCGGAGGAGCTGCGCGAGGCGGGCGTGCCGCTGGTGGCCTGCGGCAAGCCGATCGGGCTCGGCTCGAAGGTGAGCTACGTGGCCGCCGACGACCGGGACGGCGCCCGGGACATGGTCCGGCACCTGCTGAACGTGGGGCGCCGCCGGATCGGCATGATCACCGGGCCGCTGGACACCCCGGGCGGTGTGGAGCGGCTCGCCGGGTACAAGGAGGTCCTCACCGAGGCGGGCATCGCGGTCGACGAGGCGCTCGTCGTGCCCGGGGACTACAGCAAGGCGAGCGGCGAGGCGGGGGCGGAGCGGCTGCTCGCGCAGGCCCCGGACCTGGACGCCGTGTTCGTGGCCTCCGACCTGATGGCGCAGGGCGTGCTGGCGGTGCTCCAGCGGGCCGGCCGGCGGGTGCCGGATGACATCGCTGTCGGCGGTTTCGACGACTCCCCGGCGGCCACCGCGGTGACCCCCCAGCTCACCACCATCCGCCAGCCGTGGGACCGGATCAGCAACGAGATGGTCCGGGTGCTGCTCGCCCAGATAGGGGGCGAGGACCCGGCGGCGGTGATCCTGCCGACGGAGCTGGTGCGGCGCGAGTCCGCGTGAGCCGGGCGCGGTCCGGGGTGCCGGGGGCGTTGTCGGGCGGCTGCGGCCGCGTGGGGGCTGGTCGCGCAGTTCCTCCCCCAGCGCCCCTTCGGGGCGCTTCCTCGGGGCGCTTCCTCAAGCGGTCAGGATTGGAGAAGCCGCGGTGGGCGGCGCCGTCCTAGCGTGGGATCACCGGCCGGAAAGCGCCGGTTCCCTTATCGCGAGGAGTGAGAGCGCCATGAGCGAAGGCGTGCAGACGATCATCTACCCCGTCAAGGACGCGGCGCGGGCCAAGGCCCTGTTCGGTGCGCTGCTGGGCGTCGAGCCGTATGCCGACGAGCCGTACTACATCGGGTTCAAGGCCGCCGGGCAGGATGTCGGCCTCGACCCCAACGGGCACGCCCAGGGCCTGACCGGGCCGACGCCGTTCTGGCACGTCACCGATCTGCGGGAGCGGCTCGCGGCGCTGCTGGCCGCGGGCGCCGAGCTGGTCCAGGACGCACGGGACGTGGGCAACGGGCGGCTGGTCGCCTCGGTGAAGGACGCCGACGGAAACATGGTGGGGCTGCTCCAGGACCCGGTGGCCTGAGACTGCTTGCACCCGCACTAGTTGCGCACTCAACAATTGGCTTGATCGGTGTTACGGTGCGGGTATGGCAGTGAAGACGGCCGAGGCCCGGCTCGAGCAACAGTGGCGGGACATCCTGTCGGTGCACGCGCGCACCATGTGCGAGATCGACCGGGTGCTGCATCCGCACGGGCTGGGCGCGAGCGATTTCGAGGTGCTCGACCTGCTCGCCACCGAGACCCCGGCCGAGGGTGACCACTGCCGGGTGCAGAACCTGGTGGGCCGGGTCCACCTGAGCCAGAGCGCCCTCTCCCGGCTGATCGGACGGCTGGAGAAGGACGGCCTGGTGGAGCGTTCGGTCTGCGTCGAGGACCGGCGGGGCGTATGGGTCGCGCTCACCCCGAAGGGCCGCGCCCTGCACGCCGAGGTACGGCCGCTGCAGCGGGCGGTACTGGGGCGGATGCTCGAAGGCGCGGAGGGCTAGAGCGCGAACTCGATCCCGTCGGGGAGGACCTCGACGCCCTCCGCGGCCACCTGGGCGCGGGCCCTGGAGGCCGGGTCGACCAGGGGGTTGGTGTTGTTGAGGTGGGTGTAGATCCGGCGGGTGCGGGGATGGCGGGCCAGGGCGGCAAGGCTGCCGTGGGCGCCGGAGACCGGGAGATGGCCCATCGCCGCCTGCCGGCGGGGACCGGAGCGGACCGTGCTGCCCATCTCGCGGGCGGTGAAGAAAGTGCCGTCCAGCAGGACGCAGTCGGCCTCCGCGCAGAGCTCGTCCAGGACGTCGCTCCAGGAGCCGACGCAGGGGGCGTACAGCAGCACTCCCCCGGTGGCCAGGTCCTCGATGCGGTACGCCGTGACCCAGCGGCCGTCGGATTCGGCGAGCGCGGCCGGGACGTACGCCGGGACCTTGGCGCCGACCGGATGGGCGGTGACGACCAGGCCGCCGGCCAGCACGAAGCCGCCGTCGGCCAGGCTGTCGGCCCACTCCCAGGGGGCGTAGCTGTCCAGGGCGCCCCGGGCCGGGGCCAGCACCGTCCGCACCGGCGGGGCCGCGTACACCTTGAGGTCCGGCGCGCCGCGCAGCACGGTCAGGCCGGTGACGTGGTCGGCCTCCGCGTCGGTGAGCAGCACGCCGCGCACCGGGGAGTCCCGGGGGCCCGGTCCCGGCCACAGCGCGGCCGTGGCGGTGAGCTGGGCGCGGATGTCCGGGGAGGCGTTGAGCAGCCACCAGTCCCGGCCGTTGCCGGTCAGCGCGACGCACTCCTGGGTCCGGGAGGGCAGCTTGCCGTCCCGGGCGGCGGCGCACAGCGCGCAGGCGCAGTTCCACTGCGGGAACCCGCCCCCGGCGGCGGTGCCCAGCAGGACGACCCTCACGACGATCCGCCCCTCTCGGTCTCCCGGCCCCTGCTGGGATCTTCCCTCAGGATGCGCCGCGCTACCCGTCGACGGGGGGAACTTCCGGCCGTCCTTCGGACGGCTGCCGGTCCACCGGGCGGAGCGGCGGGATCGGTTCCGAGGGGAAGTCGCGGTCACCGGTCCACAGCGCGGGTACGGCGTCGCAGCGCCGGCACAGCTCGTAGGCGACCGCCTCGTAGTTGACCCGCCAGCCGTGGAAGTGCGGCCAGGCCTCGGCGGTGCCGCGTTCGGCCCGGAAACCGGTCTTCTCCAGCATGGTCACGGCCTCCTCGAACTCCCCGTAGGTCAGCTCGATGGGAGCGTCCGGGGCCGGGTCGGTGTCGAAGGTGACCCGCACGGAGGCTGCGATGTCACGCAGTGCGGTGAACCCGGCGCGCAGCACCAGCCGGGCCTCCGGCGGGGCGGAGCGCGGGGCGAGCGCGAGCTGCATGGCCGCCGCGTCCATGACGGCGATCAGGCCGACCAGCCAGCTGCGGTAGGGGCGCGGCGAGCGGAACGCCAGCAGAACCGGGTAGGTGGCGTGGCTCTCCCCCATGTCCGCGGCCAGCCGCTCCCAGGAGCGGTACAGCTCGGGCAGCGCGGTCTCGGTGTCGACCAGCCACTGCCGGGCGAGGATCTCCGGTCCCCAGGCGGGCTCGCCGGCCCGGGACTGCAGGAGGGTGACCTCCAGTTCGCGGCGGTTGTAGGCGGCGTACAGCGTAGGCAGGTAGGCGATCTGCAGCGCGATGACGACGGGGCCGGTGGCGGCGGCGACGAAGTCGAGCGCGGACAGCCGCAGCCGGGCGCCGCTGGCGAACCCGAGGGTGAACAGGCTGGAGCCCGCCTCCCGGAACGCGGTGCTCCAGGAGAGCGGGGAGAACCCGTACAGCAGCATCCCGAAGCCGAGGAACGCCCCGCCGAGCCAGGCGGCGAGCATGCCGACCAGCATGAGCGGGGCGAGCCAGGTCTGCGCGCGGTCGATGGACCGGTAGCCGCCGCGGTGCGCGGTGAAGCAGAGCACGCGGCGCAGGCCCCACCACAGCCGGTACACCAGCACGGAGTACAGGCCCCGGGGGACCACGAGCGTGCGCAGGATGCTGCGCAGGACCAGGATCAGTACCAGTCCCCCGGCCACCCCGGAGATCCATTCCATGGCGCCATTCTGGCCCGCACGGCGGCCTCCCGGTGACCGGAGCGCCCAGTTCAGCCCGCCGGCCGGGCCAGCAGGGTGCGTACGCCCTCCGAGGTGAGCGTCAGGGCGTGCGCGGAGCTGCCGTCTATGGCGAGCGAGAGGTTGTCCTCGGGCCACTGCGAGGCGAGCGCGCCGAGCGGCACCACGCGGTAGCGCGAGACCGTCGGCAGCAGGCCGGTCAGCTCCCCTTCCGAGGTGAACACGGGGACGACGGGGTCGCCGTCGGGGCGTTCCAGGACGGGCAGGGCGATCATCGCGGGGTCGGCCGCCTCGGCGGCGTCGTCCGGGACCGGGACCAGGACGTCGCTGTGTGCGAGCGTGTCCAGGGCGGTGGTGTCCTCGGCGTTCACGGCCAGCGTGTCGAGCGCCCGCTGGGCCGGCGTCGGGAAGTCGTCGTGTGCGGGTGTCTCCATGGCAGATCCCCAGGTAGCGGTGGTGGTACAGGCCGCGGGTCCGGCGGGCACCGGGCGGCCACGGCACGCGTACCCGGTCGGGGCCGGGGCATGCACCGGGGACCACCAGGGCTTTCGCCACCCCTGGGAAGAGCGCGCCCGAATCCGCAACGGCGACGGCTCGCGACCCGGAAACCGGCGGCCGGGGGTGGTCGGGGCGGAGTGAGGGGTGGTGCGGGGGCAGTTCCCGGTGGCACGTGCCTCGCGCTCCGTCCCCCCGGCACCACTCGCGGCGCGGGTGCGGGGGTAGGGGTAGCCGCGGACGGTGACGGTCCGCATCCGGCCCGTCATCCTTGCGACACGAGAGAGGGACAGCGATGTCGGTCGAGACCGGTACGACGCCCGCGGCGGACGCCGAGGAGCGGGAGCAGCAGAGCCTCGGTACCGCCGCGGCTCGGAACCTCACCACGACGACCAAGTCCGCACCGCAGATGCAGGAGATCAGCTCACGGTGGCTGACGCGGGCGCTGCCGTGGGTGGACGTGGCCGGCGGCACCTACCGCGTCAACCGCAGACTGTCGTACCGGGTCGGCGACGGCCGGGTGAGCTTCGTGCAGACCGGTGCGCAGGTCGCGGTGATCCCCGCCGAGCTGGGCGAACTGCCGTTGCTGCGCGGCTTCGAGGACGGCACGGCGCTGCAGGCGCTGGCGGCGCGGTTCGAGCAGCGGGAGTACGCGCCGGGGCAGGTGATCGCGGCGGCGGGCCGCCCGGCCGACCACGTGTACCTGGTCGCACACGGCAAGGTGGAGCAGGTCGGGGAGGGACCCTACGGCGGCGAGGCGGTCGTCGGTCTCCTCGCGGACGGTGACACCTTCGGCGGCCGGGTGCTCGCCGGACTCGACGGCGCCTGGGAGTTCACGGCCCGCGCGGCGACGGCCACCACCGTGCTGGCGCTGCCGCACACGGCGTACCAGGAGGTCGCGGCCCGCCACGCCGACCTGCGGGCATACGTGGAACTGGCCGGGCTGGACGGGCACCGGGAGACGAACACCTTCGGCGAGGCGGAGGTCGCGCTCAGTGCGGGGCATGCCGGCGAGCCGGACATCCCGCACACGTTCGTGGACTACGAGCCGGCGCCACGCGAGTACGAACTGAGCGTCGCCCAGACCGTGTTGCGCGTCCACACCCGGGTGGCCGACCTCTACAGCCGGCCGATGGACCAGACCGAACAGCAGCTGAGGCTCACCGTGCAGGTGTTGCGGGAGCGCCAGGAGCACGAGCTGGTCAACAACCGGGACTTCGGCCTGCTGCACAACGCCGACCACGGCCAGCGGATCTCCACCCGTTCGGGCCCGCCCACCCCGGACGACCTCGACGAACTCCTCGCCATGCGGCGGGACACCACCCACCTGTTCGCCCACCCCCGGACGATCGCCGCGTTCGGCCGGGAGTGCAACAGGCGCGGCCTGTACTTCGGCGGCGTCGAGGTCGACGGCCACCACCTCCCTGCCTGGCGGGGCGTCCCGCTGCTCCCCTGCGGCAAGATCCCGGTGACCGGGGCCCGCACCTCGTCCGTCATCGCGCTGCGCGCCGGCGAGCAGAACCAGGGCGTGATCGGCCTCCTCCAGACGGGCCTGCCGGACGAGACGGAGCCGGGCCTGACCGTCCGTTTCATGGGCATCAACGAACAGGCGGTCGCCTCCTACCTGGTCACCGCCTACTACTCGGCCGCCGTCCTGGTCCCGGACGCCCTCGGCATCCTGGAGAACGTGGAGGTGTCCCGCCGGGACTAGGCCAGCAGTTCGGCAGTGGTCGTCACCCGGATCAGCGGGCGGTACAGGTCCAGCAGGTGCAGCGCCTTGGCGTGGGAGTCGTCGTCCGCGCCCGCGCAGGCGTCCGCGACGACCAGGACCTCGGTGCCCGCGTCGGCGGCCGGCAGGGCGGTGGACAGGACGCAGCAGTCGGTGCTGACGCCGGCCAGGACCAGGCGTCCGTGCGGGGCGGTGCGTTCGGCGAGTTCGGGGGTCCACTTGCCGAACGTCGGTGCGTCCAGGACGACTTCGGCCTGCCGCTCGAACTCGTCCGTCAGGCGCCACAGTTCGGCGTCCGGGGGCTGGAGGGCGAACGGCCACCGGTCGTAGTACGCCTGCCAGGCTCCGGTGGGGTGGGCGGGGGCGACGAAGCGGGTGAAGACCGTGCGGTTGCCGAACGCCGGGAGCAGGCGTCGTACGCCCGCCGCCGCCTCGGCGTAGCGCGGGGCGCCCCAGGGGCCGGCGGGGTCGGCGAAGACGTGCTGCATGTCGATGACGGCCAGGAGGCCGGGAGGAGTGCTCATGCGGTCGTCGCCGGGGTGCTCGCGGGCAGGTTCTCCTGGGCCCGGACCCGGCCGCGCCCCAGGGCAAGGGTGCCGAGGAAGCCGAGCGCCAGGGCGGCCAGGACGCCCAGGTTGGCGTACGCCCAGGCTCCTGACCTGCCGCCGAGGCCGAGCGGGGCCAGCAGGTAGCCCTGCCAGGTCAGCCAGCTCGCGGCGGTGTTGGTGACCAGGCCCCAGCCGAGGGCCGTGGCGGCGAGCGTGAGGAGCAGGGGCAAAAGGGGGACGTCGCCGTAGCGGCCGGCGGGGCGGTAGAGGTCGGTCTCGTCGTAGTCGCGGCGGCGCAGCACCAGGTCGGCGAGGACGATCCCGCACCAGGCGGCGATGGGCACGCCGAGGGTGGTGAGGAAGCCCATGAACTGGCCGAGGAAGTCGTCGGCGAAGAAGACGATGTAGACCGAGCCGGCGATCATCAGGACGCCGTCGACCAGGGCGGCGAGGTAGCGGGGCACGGGCAGCCCCGCGGAGAGGAGGGCCAGTCCCGAGGAGTAGATGTCCAGGACGGCGCCGCCGACCAGACCGAGGACGGCGACGACGGCGAAGGGGACCAGGAACCAGGTGGGGAGGATCGTGGTGAGCGCGCCGATGGGGTCGGCGGCGACCGCCTTGTCCAGGGTCGTGGAGGAGCCCGCGAGGAGCAGGCCGAAGACCAGCAGGAGGAGCGGGGCGGCGGAGCCGCCGAAGGTGGTCCAGCCGATCACGCCCCGGCCGGAGGAGGCGCGCGGGAGGTAACGGGAGTAGTCGGCGGCCGCGTTGACCCAGCCGAGGCCGAAGCCGGTCATCATGAACACCAGTGCGCCGACGAACTCCTGGGCGGAACCGGACGGGATCGCGTTCACCGTCGCCCAGTGGATGTGGTCGGCGACGAGGACGACGTAGACGACGGTGAGGACGCCGGTCACCACCGTGATCACGGTCTGCAGCCGCATGATCAGGTCGAAGCCCATCACCCCGCCGAGCACGGTCAGCGCGCACACCACGATCAGCGCGACCACCTCGGTCCCGGTGCCGCCGCCCCAGCCGAGACGGGCGAAGACGGTCGCGGTGGCCATGGTGGCGAGCGCGATCAGGACGGTCTCCCAGCCGACGGTGAGCACCCAGGAGACGACCGACGGCAGCCGGTTGCCCCGGACGCCGTACGCGGCCCGGCTGAGCACCATGGTGGGTGCCGAGCCCCGCTTCCCGGCGACCGCGACGAAGCCGCAGAGCAGGAAGGAGGCGAGGATGCCGAGGACCCCCGCGGCCAGCGCCTGCCAGAAGGAGATGCCGAAGCCGAGCGCGAAGGCACCGTAGCCCATCCCGAGGACGGAGACGTTCGCGCCGAACCAGGGCCAGAACAGGGTGCGCGGGGTGCCCTTGCGGTCGGCGTCGCCGATCACGTCGAGCCCGTGCGTCTCGACCTGGAGCTGCCTGCCGGGTTCCCGTGCGTCCGCCATCGTCGGCCCATCTGTCCAGGTGTGTTGGCTGGAGGCTAGGTCGGCCCGGCGACAGGGGTCAAGGACGAACGATCAGACCGGATCGGACCCGAACGGGCCCGGGGCGCCCGGCAGGGCTCCACTCCGCACCCGCCGGACCTGCGGCTCCGTCAACCGCACGGATGCGCAACCCGGTTGGACCACCCCGATTTGACACCGCCGGCGACCGGCTCCAGTCTGTGCTCATGAAATCCATTTTCAACAGGAGGGCCGGCTAGCGATGCGCGTGGCTTTCGTCGGCAAGGGCGGCAGCGGCAAGACGACGCTGTCCGCCCTCTTCACCCGTCACCTGGCACGGTCCGGCGCACCGGTCGTCGCGATCGACGGTGACATCAACCAGCACCTGGCCCACGCCCTCGGCCTCGACGAGGACGAACTCTTCGCGGCGCCGCCGCTGAGCGCGCGGACCGGTGAGATCAAGGACTACCTGCGCGGCACCAACCCCCGGATCACGTCCCGGGAGGCCATGGTCAAGACGACGCCGCCGGGTCACGGTTCACGGCTGCTGCGGCTGCTGGGCGACGACGAGGTGCACTCCCGGCACGTCCAGGAGGTCGGCGGGGTGCCGCTGATGGTCACCGGGGCGTTCGCCGGGAGCGACCTCGGGGTGGCCTGCTACCACTCCAAGCTGGGCGCGGTGGAGCTGTACCTCAACCATCTGGTGGACGGCCCCGGCGAGTACGTGGTCGTCGACATGACGGCGGGCGCCGACGCCTTCGCCTCCGGTCTGTTCACCCGTTTCGACATGACCTTCCTGGTGGTCGAGCCGACCCGCAAGAGCCTGTCCGTGTACCGCCAGTACCGGGACCACGCCGCCGAGTTCGGCATCCCGGTCGCCGTGGTCGGCAACAAGGTGACCGGTGCGGACGACATCGCCTTCCTGCGCGAGCGGGTGGGCGACGATCTGCTGGCCCACTGCGAGCTGTCGCCGTACGTCCGCGCCCAGGAACAGGGGCGCGGCAGCGGTGCGCTGGAGGAGCACAACTCCCGGACCCTGGAACGGCTGCGGGCCGCGGTGGACGCGCGGGGCAAGGACTGGGAGGCCTTCCAACGGCACGCCGTCGAGTTCCATCTGCGCAACGCCGCCGCCTGGGCCGACGCGGCGACGGGCCAGGACCTGGCCGCCCAGGTCGATCCGGACTTCCGGCACGGACCGGCGGCGCTGCCCGCCTTCGCCTGAGCGCCCCCCGATCGGCCTCCGGGCCGGGCCGGCCTTCGAACACCCCTTTCCGACAACCACTTTGAGAAGAACAGGACACCGTCACATGTCGCTCGACGTCTCCCCGCAGCTGCTCGCCGAAGCCGAGAACGGCGCGGTGCGGGAGGAGGAATTCGTGGAAACCGTCCGCAGCTCGCTGCCGTACGCGTACGACCTCGTCGCCCGGCTCACCACTGAACTGCGCGGCGGCACCGCCGAGTTCGCCGACAACCAGACCCCGCCCCCCTCGGAGAAGGAGCGCGGGCAGCTGCTGCGGGCGCTGTCCTCCGACGCGATCCGGGGCAGCCTGGAACGGCACTTCGGGGTCGCCCTCGCCTTCCAGAACTGCCACCGGGTCGCGGTGTTCCCGCCGGAGGCGCGGGGCGGCGAGACGCACACCCGCTTCACCTCGACGCGCGCACAGATCCTCAACCAGTCGCCGGAGTTCCGCGACTGCTGAGTTGCCGGTCGGCCATGCAGGCTCCGGGAAACCGCACCGGCCGCGGCCCGGGCCTGCGGTCAGGGCGCGGATCGGCGGGAGCCGCCGCAGGTGCTGCTCGACGTACCCGGCCTGGGTGGCGGCGGTCCGACGGCCCGTCGGGAGCAGGCCCTCGCGGAGGTAGTACTCGATCGCCGGCTCGCCGAGCAGGAACGCGCCGCCTCCTGAGACCCGCTCCGGGCGGAGGCATCCCGTCGGGGTGCCGCCGCCCTTACCCGGTTCAGCCGACGACGATCTCGGCGAACCGCTCCGCGCCGACGTTGCCCCCGGACAGGACGACCCCGATGCGGCGCGGCAGCGGCGCCACCTGGTGGGCGAGCAGCGCGGCCAGGCCGCTGGCACCGCTCGGCTCCAGCACGGACTTCAGCCGCTCGAAGGCGAACCGCATCGCGTCCTTGATCTGGTCGTCGGTGACCAGTGAGATGTCGTCCACCAGACGCTGGTTGACGGAGAAGGTCAGCTCGCCGGGGATGTCGGCCGCCTGGCCGTCGGCGATGGTCCTCGGCACCGGGATCGGTACCCGGTGCCCCGCCGCCAGGGACCGCCTGGTGTCGTCACCGGCCTCCGGCTCGACGCCGACGACCCGGATCCCGGGCAGCAGGCCCTTGGCCGCGGTGGCGCTGCCCGCGATCAGCCCGCCGCCCCCGACGGGCACCACCAGAGCATCCAGTTCGCCGACCTCCTCGATGAGTTCGAGAGCGGCCGTGCCCTGCCCGGCGATGACGTGCGGGTGCTCGTACGGCGGGATGAGTGCGAGCCCTCGTTCGGCGGCGAGGGCCTCGCCGATCGCGACCCGGTCACCGGTGTAGCGGTCGTACGTCACGATCTCCGCGCCGTATCCGGCGGTCGCCTCCAGCTTGGCGCGCGGGGTGTCCTCGGGCATCACGATGACGGCGGTGGTGCCGAGTTCACGGGCGGCGAGGGCGACGGCCTGGGCGTGGTTGCCGGAGGAGTAGGCGGCGATGCCCTTGGCCAGCTGTCCGGCGGAGAGCCGGGACGCGGCGTTGTAGGCGCCCCGGAACTTGAACGCGCCGATGCGCTGGAGGTTCTCGCACTTCAGGAAGACCTCGGCGCCGACCAGCTCGTCCAGGGTGCGCGAGCGCAGTACGGGGGTGCGGTGGGCCACCCCCTTGATCCGTGCGGCCGCGTCGTGCACGTCCTGGAGGGTCACGGGCGGGGTGTCGGGCATCTTCGTCCTCCGTTCCGGGCGCCGGCGGGCACCGGGTGAGTGTCGACGGTCTGGAATTATTGTCTATCATCTGGACTGGAAGTCCAGACCCGATCCCGGTTGGGGGCAGCGATGACAGACGGAGCGGCGGCAGCGAGCGGCGCGGACGCGACGCGGGCCGAGCAGGACGCGATCATCGCGGCGCTGTCCCCGGTCGTCGACGGGATCGTGGCGACCTTCGGCTCCTTCTGCGAGGTCGTCGTCCACGACTTCCGCCGCCCGGAACGCTCCGTCGTGGCCCTCGCCGGGTCGGTCACCGGCCGGGGTGTCGGCGGGTCGATGAGCGAGATCGGCATGAAGCTGCTGGCGGCCGGCGACGACGCGCGCGACGAGCTGAACTACCTGACCCGCACCGGGGACGGGAAGCTGGTCAAGTCGTCGACGATGGTGCTGCGCGACTCGGCCGGTACGGCGTTCGGGGCGCTCTGCGTGAACCTCGACGTCACGGCCGTGCACCAGGTGCACGCGCTGATCGGCGGCCTCGCCGACGTCACCGCCGTCCCCGAGGCACCGCCGACCACCACGTTCGGCGACGACATCGCCGCCGTACTGGACTCGATCGTCGACGCCCGCCAGCTGCGCCGGCCCAAGCCGTGGCCCCAGCTCAGCCGCGAGGAACGGCTGGAACTGTTCCGGGACCTCGACCGGCAGGGCGTCTTCGCGGTGCGCGGCGCGGTCCAGCAGGTCGCCGGACGCCTCGGCATCTCCCGGGCCTCCGCGTACACCTACCTGTCCGCGGCACGAACCGGCTGACCGGCCGGGCATTCGACCGATCGGTTGAATCCGGGTTCCACCGCCCGCGCACGGCCCGATCCGTCCGGCCGACGCGGAGGTCCGGCCGAGGCGACGAGAGTCGGCAGGGTCACTCACCCCAGGCAGAGAGGTCTCCGCACCGTGTCCAGCCTCAGCAGACGACGTGTCCTCACCACCGGAGCCGGAGCAGGCGCCGCCCTCGCCCTCGGCGGGTTCACCACCGACGCCACCGCGGCGACGGCCGCCGGCCGGGGCGCAGGGGTCGAAGAGACGCGGACGCTCGACGAGTTGTACCGGGCCGCGCTCGCCGAGGGCGGCAAGCTCGTCGTCTACGCCGGCGGCGACACCCCGACCCAGCAGGACGCCACCAAGGCCGCCTTCCTTAAGCGCTTCCCGGAGATCGACCTCACGATCGTCGTCGACTACAGCAAGTACCACGACGTCCGCATCGACAACCAGCTCGCCACCGGCACCCTCGTCCCGGACGTGGTACAGCTCCAGACCCTGCAGGACTTCGTCCGCTGGAAGGAGCAGGGCGAGCTGTTGCCCTACAGGCCGGCCGGTTTCGGCAAGGTCCACGGCGGGTTCAAGGATCCGCAGGGCGCCTGGGTCGCGGTCGCGGCCATCGCCTTCGGCTTCATGTACCGCGCGGACGCGGTCGGTCCGGACGCGCCGCGCACCCCGCTGGACCTGCTCGACGCCAGGTGGAAGGGCCAGATCGCGTCGTCGTACCCGCATGACGACGACGCCGTCCTCTACCTGTACGCGCTGTACGCGCAGACGTACGGCTGGGAGTGGGTGGCGCGGCTCGCCGCCCAGGACGTACGGTTCGCCCGCGGCAGCAACTCCCCCGGCGACGCGGTCGGTTCGGGACTGAAGCCGATCGGGGTCGGCGGCGCCGGGGCCCCGCTCGGGACCGGTCCGGTCCGTTGGGTGCTGCCCGAGAAGGCGCCGTTCATGGCCTGGGGCCAGCGCGCCGCGATCCTCAGGCGGGCCGCCCGTCCGGCCGCCGCCAAGCTGTACCTCAACTGGCAGCTCTCCCCGGCCCAGCAGCAGGCGTCCTTCAACGGCTGGTCGGTGCGCACCGACGTCACGCCGCCGGCGGGTCTCAAGCCGATCTGGGAGTACTCCAACGCCCACGTCGACGGCTTCCCCCGCTTCATGGCCGACCGGGCCGCGGTCGAGCGCTGGAAGCAGACCTTCGCCCTGTACTTCGGCGAGGTGACGGGAGCCGCCACGCCCGGGTTCCTGGGGCTGCGTCCGGGCGCCTGACTCCGGCGGCTCTTCACACCGGTCATACAGGCCACGGATAGACTCGATCACCCAGTCCGAGGAGATCCGTGGGAGATCCGCCGTGCCCGACAGCCTCCGCTCCAGGCCGCGCGGTTTCCGGCTCCGGCTCGAACACGCCCCTCACCTGATGTTCTTCGTGATCCTCGGCACCGCCGTCGTCCGGCTGGCGGAGCTGCGCAGCGCGCTGTGCGTGGACGTGGTCCTCGTCAGCGCGCTGCTGGCACTGGTGTACTCGGCGGGCCTCGCGGTGTGGCACCGGCTGGGCCGGGCCGGGCGGCACGCCTGGGTGGTGGCGCTGCTCGGCCTGTGGGCAGTGCTGGTGCTGCTCACCCCGCAGCCCCTGACCATGGCGTACGCCTGGTGCGGTGTGCCACTGGCGCTGGCCGCGCTGCGAGCCCTCGGGCAGCGCTCGGCGGTTGCCGGGGTGGCCGTCATCACCGTCGTACTGGGCGCGCGGCTCATCGGGACGACCCACCGGTTCGAGCCGGAGATGGGGCTGATCCCGGTGGCGGCCGTGTGGGGCACGGTGGCCCTCTACCGGATCCAGCAGCGCGACTCGGCCGAACGCAGGCGGCTGATCGAGGAGTTGCGCGGTACGCGGGCGGTGCTGGCCCGGCAGCAGCGGCAGGCCGGGGTGCTGGCGGAGCGCACCCGGATCGCCGGGGACCTGCACGACACACTGGCCCAGGAGCTGGCGGGCGCTCTGATGCTGCTCCAGGCGGCGGAACGGGACTGGGAGAGCCGGCCGGAGGCCGCCCGTACCCGGGTCCAGGCGGTGACCGACGGACTGGCCGCCCATCTCACGGAGACACGACGCATCATCCACGGGCTCACGCCGAGCGCGGTCGCGGAGAGCGGGCTGGCGGAATCGCTGCGGCGGCTGTGCGAGCGGGCCGAGGCCGAGGGTACGGCGGCCCGGGTGCGGTTCCGGCACACCGGTCGCGGGCCGGTCGACGAGCACACGGCCACCGCGCTGCTCCGGGTCGCACAGAGCGCGCTGGCGAACGTGCGCGAGCATGCGCACGCGGTGCACGTGCGGGTGGTCCTGCGGCAGCTGGCCGACCGGGTCGAACTCGAAGTCGCCGACGACGGCTCGGGGTTCGTCGTCGGCACGCCCCGGGCGACGGACCGGCCGACCCGTGGGCTGGGACTTCCGGCGGCCCGGGCGCGGCTGCGCGAGCACGGCGGCGGACTGTACGTCACCAGCGCACCGGGCGGTGGCACCCGGATCCACGCCGTCGTCCCCCTCCGTTCCCTCACCCCCGCGTCCCCGACCGGCGTCCGGTGAGTGGGTTGCGTCTGCTCATCGCCGACGACCACGCCGTGGTACGGGCCGGGTTGCGCGCCCTGCTGGAGGGCGAACCGGACCTGGTGGTGGTCGCGGAGGCCGGCAGCGCGGAGGAGGGGATCAGGCTGGCCGTGGAGCTGCGGCCGGACGTCGTTCTGATGGACCTGCGGTTCGCGGCGGCTCCCGCGGGCGGGCTGGACGGCATCGAGGCGGCCCGTCGGCTGGGCACCGCGGCACCGGGGGTACCGGTGCTGATGCTCACCAGCTACTCGGGCCGCGCCGACGTGCTGCGCGCGCTGGCCGCCGGGGCCCGCGGCTACGTCCTCAAGGCCGGTCCGCCCGAGGAACTGTTCCGGGCGGTGCGCGGCGCGGCTCAGGGCACGGTGGCCCTCGCGCCCGAGGTGGTCGGCAACCTCGTCGGTCAAGTGGTCAGCCCGGAGCCCGCGCTGACAGACCGTGAGGTGGAGGTGGTGACCCTGCTGGCGCGGGGCCTTGGCAACCGCGCCATCGCGCGGTCGCTCTTCCTCGGCGAGGCGACCGTCAAGACGCATCTGGTACGCATCTACCGGAAGCTGGGGGTCGAGAACCGGGCGGCGGCCGTGTCGGAGGCGGT
This sequence comes from Streptomyces sp. NPDC028289, assembly GCF_055565975.1. Taxonomy (NCBI): domain Bacteria; kingdom Bacillati; phylum Actinomycetota; class Actinomycetes; order Kitasatosporales; family Streptomycetaceae; genus Streptomyces; species Streptomyces sp. NPDC028289. The sequence goes on from NZ_JBVHTI010000004.1 coordinate 694,727, forward strand.
ACGGCGCGGGCTGCTCGAAGTCGGCGGGCCACGCTAGCCGATCTCGACGACCCGGGCCCAGGCGGGCGGCGCGTCCGGTACGTAGTCGGGCTCGTCCTCCTGCCACGACGTGCCGCCGTACTGCCGGGGGAAGAGGCCCACCACCGTCCGGCAGGCGGGCTGTGTCGTGGGCCAGGGCGTCTGACCGTCGGTGAGCGCCACCACGACGTCGGGGGCCGGCCGTGCCCGCAGCGCCCTGGCGAAGCCCGCGCGCAGGTCCGTGCCGCCACCGCCGACGAGTGCGATGCCCTCCGCGCGGCACAGCGGCTGCACGGTCCGGGCGGCCGCGTCGCAGGACAGCACGGAGACCAGGTCCCGGCGGCCGCCGACGGCGCGGGCGATCGCGGCCACCTCCAGGAGGGCGCTGCCCAGTTCGGCGTCGCTGACCGAGCCGGAGGTGTCGATGACGACCGAGACCCGGGGCGGGCGGCGGCGCAGGCTCGGGAGGACGACACCGGGCAGGCCGGCCGAGCGGCGCGACGGGCGGCCGTAGCTGTAGTCGTCGCCGGCACCCGCGGCCGAGGCCGCCGAGCGGACCGCCGCACCCAGCAACTCCCGCCAGGGCTGCGGCGGATGGAAGGCGTCCTCGGCCCAGCGCCGCCAGCCGTCCGGGGTGCTGCCCGGGCGGCCGGTGATGGCCTGCGCCACCCGGAACCGGACCCCGTCCCGCTCCTGCTCGCTGAGGCCGTCCGCGCCGTCCGGCCCCAGGTCCCACTCCCGGTCCCGGCCGTCGGCCCCGCTGCCGCAGTCCAGCCAGGTGAGGTCCTGCGTCAGCGGCCCGAGCCGGAACTGGCGCAGGTAGTCCTCCATCAACTGGCCTTCGGGCAGCCTCAGCATGTACGGCCGGACAGCGCCCCGGGGCTGCACCAGCCCGTCGCCGTACGCGTCGTCGTTGATCTCCAGGTCCGCCGCGATGTTCATCCGCAGCCGCTCGCCGGCCCCGGTCAGCCCGCGTTCCCGCGCGACCCGGTCGCTGCGCGCGTGGTGGTCGCGCAGCAGGTGGGACACCTCGTGCACCCACACGCCGGCCAGGTCCTCCTCCGGCATCCGGTCGACGAAAGCGGGCGAGACGTAGCACCGCCAGTGCTTGTCGACGGCCATGGTCGGCACCTGCCGGTCCGCCACTACGTGCAGGGCGAACAGCGCCGTGGCGAGGTAGGGCCGGGCCCGGGCGGCCTGGAGCCGGGCGGCGTAGAGCTTGTCCAGGTCCAGTGCCCCGGCCGGGACGGCGCCCGGTGCCGTGTCCGGTACGGCGGTCGACTCGGCACCCGGTACGGCGCCCGGTACGGCGCTCGATTCCGCACCCGGTACGGCGCCCGGTTCGGCGCTCGATTCCGCACCCGGTACGGCGCCCGGTACGGCGCTCGATTCCGCACCCGGTACGGCGCCCGGTTCGGTGTTCATCGGCCCGCCTTCGCCGCGACGCGGTCGGCGGCCCGGTCGGCCCGGCGGGACACGGACACCACGCCCGCGAGCCGTTCGATCGCCGCCGGGACGTCCCAGTCGTCCCGGCGCAGCGAGGCCAGGGTGGTGGCGGGGACGACGACGAGGTCGGGGGCTCCGGTGTCCAGGGCCCGCACCAGCAGGGCCCAGGCCGCGTCCCAGCGGGCCCGGTCCGGCCGTTCGCGGACCGCGGCGACAACGCCGTCGAGCACGGCCTGGCGCAGGTCACCGCGCTCGGGCAGGTCGGCCGCGGCCGGGTCCGCGAGCAGCGTCTCGGGGTCCGGGAGCTCCATCCGGTCGACGCTCGCCAGCAGTTCGAGCCCCGGGCCGTCCCCGACCGTTCCCCTGACCAGGAGGGAGAGCACGTCCCGGGAGGAGCCGGCGGCGTGCGCGAAGGCGACCAGGCGCAGGGTCATGTCCCAGCTCCGGGGCGACGGCCAGGCGCCGCCCCGGCGCATCTCGCCGTTCGGCAGCCGGTGGACGAGCGTGGGGCGGGTGGCGAGCAGGCCGCACACCGCGCGGCGCGCGAAGTCCACGGCGGCGGGCAGCCGGTCCGGGTCGAGCCGGGGCAGGGTGGCCCGGGGCCAGGTGCCGCCGAGACCGCGGACGACGACCTCGTGGTCGTGGGCCCACTGGAGGTGCACGAACCGGTTGGCCAGCGGCGGGCTCAACTCCCAGCCGTCGGCGGCCGAGGACCGCGGGTTGGCGGCGGCCACGATCCGTACGCCGGGCGGGAGCCGGAGTGCACCCACGCGACGCTCCAGGACCAGCCGGAGCAGGGCGGCCTGTACGGCGGGGGGCGCGGTGGACAGCTCGTCGAGGAACAGCAGGCCCCGGCCGGCCTGCACCAGTCGTACCGCCCAGTCCGGCGGGGCCATCGGGACGCCCTGGACGGCGGGGTCGTCGCCCACGACGGGCAGACCGGAGAAGTCGGACGGCTCGTGGACGCTGGCGATCACCGTGGTCAGCGGCAGGTCGAGCGCCTCGGCCAGCCGGTTCAGGGCGGCGGTCTTGCCGATGCCGGGCTCGCCCCACAGGAGGACGGGCAGGTCGGCCGCGACGGCGAGGGTGAGCGCCTCCAGCTGCGTGTCGGGCCGGGGTTCGGTGGTGGAGTCGCCGAGCAACGCCGACAGGGTGTCCGCGACGGCGAGTTGGTCAGGGGCATGAATGGTCATGAGTGATCACCTGGGAATGTGAGAGGGCAAGTGGGTGGGTGTCAGCGCCGGTTGGCGAGGCGTGGCCCCAGGCGCGGGTCGCGGACGGACCGGAGTCGCCGCGCCCGGACCGGCCCGGTGCGGGATCCGGCGAGGCCCGCCCGGTAGAGGCCGTAGGCGATCCGGCGCTGCGCGGCCGCCTCCAGTTCGTCCTTCAACGGGCCGTCGCGCAGCACGGCTTCGGGCCCCAGCAGTCCTTCGACGACGGCCAGCGCCCCGGCGATGTCCCCGTGGTCGAGGCGTTCACGGACGCCGGTGAGGCAGTCGGGGCGGCGGTGCGCCTCGTCGATGACCCGCAGGCAGGGCAGGGGCGGACCGCCGAGCGCCACCAGGAGTTCCTCGCGCCGCAGTTCGTCCGGGGAGTGGTCCAGCGGGGACAGCACCCCGTCGACCATGCCGATGCGGTGCCGGGCGCCCCGGCACTCCACGAGGCCCGGCTGCCGGGACGGGCCGGGGTACGGGTCCCGTTCGGCCGGGGGGTGCCCGGGGGCGAGTGCCGCGGCGACCAGCGGATGCAGCCGGCCGGGGTCGACCAACCCGGCGCGCAGCAGCTCCAGATCGGGGAGGATCCAGGTCGCCGCGTCGGGCAGGACGGGTCGTGCGCCGGCACCGGCGTCCCGGGCGGCGATGTCCCGGCCGGTGGTCACGGTTCCGTCGGCCGCGAGGTACAACGCGAGCCGCTGTCGGCCGCCCAGGCGTACGACGACGGTCCCGCTGTCCCGACCCTCGGCGCCCAGCACGATCCGCGCCTCGTCCGCCCACCGCTCCGTGGCGCACAACTCCTTTTCAAAAAAAGGGAGTTGAGTGCCGCACAAGATCCGTTCACCGCCCGCCGGCCGGTCGGCGCCCGACCGGGTCCGCAGCTCGTCGGCGGCACCCGCGTCCCACAGATGCCGGTGCAGGTCGAAGCGGAACCGTCGGCTGGGGCGTGGATGCGGATGCCCCCGGGCGGCGGGGTCGCTCAGTGTGCCGTCCCAGAGCGTGAGGCCGATGCGCTGCCCGGCGTCCGCCCAGGCTGGCGGTGTCCGGACCACGAGGCACAGGGAGCCTTCCCCGGCGTCGTAGCGGGCGAGCGGCATCGTCAGCCCCGGCCGCAGCAACCCGTCGGGCGCGATCCTCGGCAGATGCCAGCGCAGCAGGTCGGGCGCCAGCCGGCGCAGGTCGGCGCGGATCCGTTCCCGGACGTCCCGGCCCCACGCACGGGCCAGTGCGCGCAGGTCGAGGTCGATGTCGAAACCGGCGGCGGCACAGGCTCCCGCCCAGTCGCCGGCGGCGCGGCGAGCGGTCGCGGTCTCGATCATGGCGGGCGGCACGGCGAACTCGCGCACACGCCGCCACAGGGAGAGGCGGGTGTCCCCGTCCGTGAGGTGAGTGGCCATCAGCACTCACCTGACGTGGACGGGACCCCCAATCTGACAGCAGAGTGAGTGGTCATCGCCGGGAGCATACGACGCTCCCGCCCCGGTCGGCGAGGCAATTACGGACCCGGCCCGCACGTGACGCGGATCACCCCGGCCGGGTGCAGCGTTCCGCTGTCCCCAGGGCCTTTTTCGCGAACGTCCCGCGCTGCCTGCTGCCCGCCTTCCCCCTGTTCGTCCCCCTGGCGGTCGCGCTGCGCCGCGTCGGCCTGCCCTGCCTGTGCGTCCTGCTGGGCATCGCCGCGCTGGCCTCCGGCTCGTACGCGGGCTACGCCCTGTTCGAGCTCGGAGTGCCCTGACGGCAGCGCGGTCCGCCCGGACGGCGGACCGGGCCTTCCGGACGGCGGCTCAGGCCTTCTTGAGGGCCACTCCGCCGTAGAAGCCGATCTCCTCGGAGCCGGCCGGCGGGGTGGCGTCCGGGCGCCAGAACGGGACCTGGGCGACGCCGGGTTCGACCAGCTCGAACCCGTCGAAGAAGCCCTCGATCCGGGCCTTCGGGCGCAGGTTCATGGACGCGGTCGCGTTGTTGTAGACGGCCTGGGCCTCGCTGCGGTCGTCGGCGAAGTCGTCGGTGGCGTGCGAGAGCACCAGGAAGCTGCCGGCCGGGAGCGCGTCGCGCAGGGCGGCCACGATCCGCTCGGGCTCCTCCTCGTCGCGGATGAAGTGGAGGATGGCGACGAGGAACAGGGCGACGGGCTCGCCGAAGTCGATGATCCGGCGGACCTCGGGGTGCTCGACGACGGCCTGCGGGTCGCGCAGGTCGGCGAGGACGATGCTGGTGGTGCCGGCGCGGCTGAGCAGCGCGTCGCCGTGGGCCTTCACGATCGGGTCGTTGTCGACGTAGGCGACGCGGACGTCCGGCGCCAGCTCCTGGGCTATCTCGTGCACGTTCGGCGAGGTGGGCAGTCCGGTGCCGATGTCGAGGATCTGGCGGACGCCGCTGTCGACGACGTGCCGGACCGCGCGCTGCAGGAAGCCGCGGTTGGCCCGGACGGATATCCACACCTCGGGCGCGACGGAGGCGAGCTGGTCACCGGCCTTGCGGTCCACCTCGTAGTTGTCCTTGCCGCCCAGCAGGTAGTCGTAGATCCGCGCGGGATGCGGCTTGCTGGTGTCGATCTCCACGGCCCCGATGCCGTCCTGCGTCACGTGCGCTCCTCTCGACGACCGTCCCGGCCCCCCTTGGCTCACCGACGGCTGGCGACAGCTTTCCATATCAACTTCTTTATCGGTGCACCGAGTTCCCCCTCCGCCGCCCGTCCGCGGCACGGCGGGCGGGACCCGGTCGACCGTCCTGGCCGGACTTGACTACCATCGGGCCCAGGTGTCCGGGCAAGTGGCCCGGTTTGGTTGGGGGTTTCTCATGGTCAGTGGTCGTGTGGTGCGGTTCGACAGCTCGCGCGGGTACGGGTTCATCGCTCCGGACGGTGGTGGCGAGGATGTCTTCCTGCACGTGAACGACATGCAGATGTCGGAGTCGTACGTCCGCCCGGGCGTGGCGGTGGAGTTCGAGATCGAGGCCGGCGAGCGCGGCCCGAAGGCGTCCGGTGTCCGGCTCGCGCGGGGCGCCGACGTCCGCACGCTCGGCCCGGACGACGACTCGCTGTGCGATCTGCTCAGCGCGGACGAGTTCACCCGTGAGGTCACCGAGACGCTGCTGGCGTCGGCGCCCACGCTGACCGCAGAGGAGATCGTGCGGGTCCGGGGGTCGCTGGCCCAGTTCGCGAAGAACCACGGCTGGATCGAGGGCTGACCCACCCGCGGCGGGCGGCCGGTTCACGCGTCGCGCGAGCGGAGCGTACGGTCGTTGGGCGATCCGGCGGCGCAGCCGGCGCCAGGTGTCCCGCCGTGCCCCCGCACGCGTCACACCGGCCAGTATGGCGGGGGCGGCTTCACCCTCATCACCGTCGGCGGCGCGCCGGACGGCCCCGGCACGGGTCGGCATCACCGCCCACGTCATCGGCTTCGCCGCCCCGGTCCTCTGCACGCCGGCGGGGTGCCCATGGCGTCCGCGGCCGGGTCAGGACACGGCCGGTCCGGTCAGGTACCGGCCCTTCTCGTCGTACGGCCAGACGTTGGGCAGACAGCCGTGCATGCCCTTGATCTGCTGCATCATCACCGGGGCCGGCTGCCCGGGGCCGGGGCAGCCGACGTGCCCGTGGCCGAGGAAGTGGCCGACCTCGTGGTTGATGATCAGTGCCCGGTAGTCCTTGACGCGGTGGGCGTAGACCGGGGTCGCGAGCAGCCAGCGCTTGAGGTTCACCATGACCTGCTGGGCCACGTCGCAGTTGACCTCGCCTCCGGTGTCCAGCCCGTACTCCCCGCAGATCCTGTCCACCGTGCCGGGCGTCGCGACCCGGACGACGAAGTCGGTCGGACCGCTCGACACCCGCTGGAACGCCGAGCGCCCGTCGGCGGTCCAGCCGCGCGGGTCGGCCAGGATGCGCTCGACCTGCCGGGCGACGTCCGCCGTGGAGAGGTCGATGCCGTTCTCGACGTCGACCCGGTAGCGCAGGAGTGTGCCGGAGCCGACCCGGGTGCTACCGCCGGCCGCGGTGACGAACGTGCCCGGTCCGGTGGCCGGGATCTCCGGCGTGGGCGAGGTGCGGGGACTCGGGGAGGCGGAGGTGGTGGCCGGACCGGGCGACGGGGAGCGGGAGCCGTGCGCCGGGCCGGCGGCACCGACACGCCCGGACCTGGCCCGCTCGGTGGCCTGGCCCTTGTCGCCGGCGTGGGTCGCCCCCGTACCGGACGAACCCCCGTCGACGGCCGCGAACCCGGCGGCTCCCAGAACCGCCAGCGCGGCCACGGCCACCAGGACCGGGCCTCTCCCCTGCCGCCCGCGGTGGACTGCGTGGGAGGGACCGCTCCGACGGCGGCCACGGGAGGGATGTGCTGTGCGCGTGGTCATGACGGTCAGGCTGTGATCGGAATGTGATCGGACCTGGCGCAAGTGATAACGAAAAGATAACGGGCGAGGGGTTGCCTGCCCATATGATCATCCCGTAACAAACGGACAGCTGTGCGGACTCCATGCGGATACTTGAGCGCATGCCACGCGTTCTGCTGATCGAAGACGACCGTGCCGTCCGGGAGGGGGTCGCCCTCGCCCTGCGCCGTCAGGGCCATGAGGTCGCCGCCGTCCCGACCGGGGAGGACGGGCTGGAACGGGTGCGTTCCTTCCGGCCGGACGTCGTGGTGCTGGACCTCATGCTCCCCGGGCTGCCCGGGCTCGACGTGTGCCGCCGGATCCGCGGCCTCGACCAGACCCTGCCGATCGTCATGGCGACCGCGCGCGGCGACGACGAGGACATCGTCGTGGGCCTGGAGGCGGGCGCCGACGACTACGTGGTCAAGCCCGTGCAGGCGCGGGTGCTGGAGGCCCGCATCCGGGCGGTGCTGCGCCGGGCGGGCGGCCCGCCCGCCGAGGGCGGCATACCGAAGATCGACACCTACGGGGACCTGTCCGTCGACCGGGCCGGGCTCGCGGTCGCCCGCGGCGGGGTGCCGATCCCGCTCGCCCCGTCCGAACTCCGGCTGCTGCTCACCCTGTCCGCCTCACCGGGGCAGGTGTTCAGCCGGCAGCAGCTGCTGGAGGCGGTGTGGGAGCACAGCTACCACGGGGACGCGCGGCTGGTGGACGCCTGCGTACGGCGGCTGCGCGCCAAGATGGGCGAGCCGCCGCGCGAACCGCGCTTCATCCAGACCGTGCGCGGCTTCGGCTACCGGTTCACGGCCCGGTGAGGCGCCCGCGTCTGCCGCAGCTGCGCGGCCTGCGGATCCGCCTGGTGCTCGCCTTCACGCTGGTGGCCGCCGTCACGGCGGCCACCACCGGCGCCCTGACCTTCCGCGAGGCCCGCACGGGTGTGCTCCAGCAGAGCCAGGACGCCGTGATCCAGCAGCTGCGCACCCAGGTCGGGCGCCTCGCCCGGGACCTCGCCTTCCCGCCGGACCGGGCCGCACTGGCCGGCTTCGCGGCGGACGTGGCCGACTCCGAGCCCTCCGGGACCTGGCGGGTGCTGGCCACGTACGGCAGCCTGAGCGCCACCTCGACACCCGGCGACCGCTTCCCGGAGCTGACCCCGGCCGTCCGCGAGGCCGTCGGCTCCAGCATGGCCACGGTCTTCCAGCGGGTGGCCGTCGGCGACCGCACCGCACTCGTCGTCGGCATGTCGGTCACCTTCGCCGAGGCACCCGCGAAGGGCGTCTACACCTCCGGTGTCCATGTCTTCCTGACCGTGCCGCAGACCACGGAACGCGCCTACGTCGACGCCCTGGTCACCGCCGCCGAACGCGCCGCCGTGCCCGCGCTGACGCTCGCCGTGCTGCTGGCGCTGCTCGCCGCCCGCGGGGTGCTGCGCCCGGTGCGGGCACTGCGCCGCGCCACCCGCAGCATCGCCGAGGGGCACCTGGACACCCGGCTCGCCGTCGAAGGATCCGACGAACTCGCCGATCTCTCCCACACGTTCAACGAGACGGCCGCCGCGCTGGAGAAGTCGGTGGCCGAGCTGCGCGGCATGGAAGCCCGGGCCCGCCGGTTCGCCGCGGACGTGTCCCACGAACTGCGCACGCCCCTCGCCGCCATGTCCGCCGTCACCGACGTCCTCGACGAGGACGCCGCCCGCCTGGACCCGGACACCGCCACCGCCGTCCGGCTGATCAGCGAGGAGACCGTGAAGCTGGCCCGGCTGGTGGACGACCTGATGGAGATCTCCCGTTTCGACGCGGGCGCCGCGGTGCTGCACCTGGACGAGATCGACCTCGCCGAGTCCCTGCGGCGCACCCTCGACGCCCGTGCCTGGACCGGCCTGGTGGAGTGCGACCTGCCGCCGCCCGGCACTCTGCGCGGCCGCGTCGACCCACGCCGCCTCGACGTCGTCGTGGCCAACCTGGTCGGCAACGCGCTGCGGCACGGCGCCCGGCCCGTCGTACTGCGCCTGTACGACGGCGGGGAACCCGGCGGTGAGTCCGGCGGGGCACGGCTCGCGGTGATCGAGGTCCTGGACAGCGGGCCCGGCATCCCGGACGACGTGCTGCCGCAGGTCTTCGAACGCTTCTACAAGTCGGACGCCGCCCGCACCCGCACCGAGGGCAGCGGCCTGGGCCTCGCGATCACCGCGGAGAACGTCCGGGTGCACGGCGGCACGGTGCGCGCCGCGAACCGGCCCGAGGGCGGCGCCGTCTTCACCGTACGGCTTCCCCTGCCGGCCGACGAGCCGCTCCGGGGGGACCGGTGGTGACCCTCCGGCGCCGGGCCCGGCTCGCCCTCCTGGTCCCCGCGGCCATGTACGTCCTGGCCTCCTGCTCCATCCCCCCGACCGGTGTCGTGCAGGCGGGCGGTCCCGCCGTCGGCGTCGTGCCGAAGGCACGGCTGTACTTCGTGCGGAACGGCGCCCTGTTCGCCGTCCTGCGCCCGACCGACGCGCCGGGCGACGTCGGGTCGGCGGTGCTGGATCTGCTCCGGGGCCCGACCGAGGAGGAGCTGCGCAAGGGAGTGACCACGCGGCTGCCCCTGCCCACGGGCCTGCCGACGGCGGTCCCGGCCGTCCCGGCGGACGGCGGTGCCACCGTCGTACCGGAGGCGTCCGCCTGGGCCGGCCTCGTGAAGGTGACGGCGGGCGACCACCGGATCTCCGTCCGGCTGTCGTCCGCGGCCGGCGACGCGGGCGATCCCGGCCTCGCGGCCGCACAGATCGCCTGCACGGCCGACGCGGCACAGCGCGTCGCCGACCCCGGTGCCGAACCCGAGCCGGTGACGGTCACGCTCCCGGGCGGCCGGCGCTTCGAGGAAGCCGCCACGAGGTGTCCCGGCGTCTGACACCCCGTCCGTGTCCGGCACCCGTCTGATGGCCCCGCCGACGGCACGTCCCTCAACGGCCTTTCCTGCCACATCTGTTGGTCATCTCCTGCACGGGTCACACCCGGTGTCACGCACCGCGCGGGACCCGTGCCGTCGTCCGCAGCTCCGGGCCCTTGATGGACAGCCGGCCGCCGAACTGGGTGATCTGGGAGGCGGTCGCCTCGGCGAGCGTGATGGTCCGGGTGCGGGTGACCGGGTGCGAGAGCCAGCGGGGTACGGCGTCGGGGGTGACGGAGACGGTGCGGTCCGCCGGGAGCCGGCCGCCGCCGAGGCCCGTGACCCTGCCGGTCAGTTTGCGGACGTAGAGGGTCGCCACCCCGCCGGCACCCGACCCCTTGAGGGTGGAGGTGGTCGCCGGCCTCGCCCGCAGGCGCATCGCCGCACGGCCCCGGCCCGCGGTCAGATCGAGGTTGACGGCGTCCAGCGACCGTACGGTGAACTTCAGGGCGCGGACGCTTCCGGTCCCGGTACGCACCGAGACCACCCCGCGGAACCTCGCGCCGTGGAGTACGAGCCGGTCGGCGCGGAGCACGCAGGGGCCCTTGGCGGGGCGGACCGGGGGCGCCGAACCGAACCGGGCACCGGAACCGCCGCCGGGCATGTGCGGCACGTCGGGGCGCAGGAGCAATGCCACGGCGACCACGGCCAGGGCACCCGCGAGGGGCCGGGCCACCCGACCGGGCACGGGACCGGCCGTACGAGCGCGCGGGTCAGGCGTCACTGCACCCCTCCCCCGTCGCAGCCGTCACGGCCGTCGCATCCGTCGCATCGGTGGCGACCGTCGCGGCCGGCCGGTCGTCCGGCGCCGTCGACGGCTCGTCGGCCGGGGGCGGCAGCCAGGCGCAGGCCAGGGAACCGCCGACCAGACCGAAGGCCACACCGAGGAAGAGGCCGCCGAAGTTCGCGACGGGGAAGGAGACGATGGCGAGCAGGAGGGTGGCGATCCCGGCGAACACCCGGAGATGGGGGCGGCAGCACAGTGCGATGCCCAGGGCCGGAAGCAGGGTTCCGATCACCAGGGACCCGGCGCCGGAGGTGGTCGACAGGGCGAGCGGAATCCCGCCCAGGTTCAGGTTCGCGTAGGGCCAGTAGAGGATGGGCAGACCGGCGGCGAAGGTGAACAGCCCGGCCCAGAAGGGACGTTCACCGCGCCAGGTGCGGAATCTGCGCCGGAACTCCGGCGCCCTGGCGAGCAGTTCACGTCCTCCGGCGAAGGGATTGGTGATCACGCGTCCTGTCCTGGTGGATGGGGTTCTGGTGCCGGGCGGAGGAGTCGGGTCCCCGGCGTGCGGCCGCCGGGGTCAGAAGCAGGCGTGGTCGCCCTGCCGGAGCCGCACGCGCAGGCCGGGAATGCTGAACGTGCCCGCGGAGACCGCGACCGCGGTCACCCGCACGTCGTTCAGGACGGTCGACGTCGCCTGCTGGCCGACGCCGTCGGGATCGAAGAACTGCGAGTTCCGGTCACCGGACCTGACCGGGCCCTTGGTGAGGGCTCCCTGGGCGACGCCGATGTCGAGGCCGGTGAAGTTCCCCTCACCGACCGACTCGGCCGTCGCGTCGATGTAGAAGTTCGAGGTCTCGACCGGCCGGCCGGAACCGCCGGTGAGCCGCAGGGTCTGCGTGCCCAGCACCGGGACGTCGACGACGACGGACTGGCACAGCGTGTTGATCGTGGCATGCCGGAAACCGGAGACCACGACGGGGACGAGTTCGTGTTTCCTGGTCACGTCGACCATGCCGTAGAGGCTGAACCCACGGGCGGTCAGCGTCTCGGCGTAGAGCTGGAACTTCTGGCCGGAGATGAAGAACGAGGCGGCGAGCACTCCCTGCGCCATGGCGAGGCCGACGGTCGCGCAGACGGCGACGCCGGGCACCAGAATCACCGCGAAGCGTCTCCAGCGGGTTCTCCCGGCGCGGTGCGACATCCCGTCGTCTCCTTCGGTCGTGAGGTGGACCCGCCCATGCCGACAAGGCAGCAGATGCCCCGTTTGCCCGGTGATGGATCCTAGACTCCCGGCTACTCCGATCGACTGCACGCCAGGCCCGCCGGACGAGTGACGCACGTTCTGCTGCTCTCTTCGGGCGACCGAGGCGAAGCGGCCCTCAGGAGGCGAACGGCACCTGCGCCGACGGCGCTTCGCTCTTCCCGGCCGGATGCCGCCACACGCCCTGCGCGGCCAGCCGGGGCAGTACCCCTTCCCCGAACCAGTAGGCCTCCTCCAGGTGCGGGTACCCGGACAGCACGAACTCCTCGATGCCCAGCGCCGCGTACTCGCTGATCCGCTCGGCGACCTCGTCGTGGGATCCGACCAGGGCCGTCCCGGCGCCGCCCCGTACCAGCCCGATGCCGGCCCACAGGTTGGGGTGGATCTCCAGCGCGTCCCGCCGACCGCCGTGCAGGGCCAGCATGCGCTGCTGTCCCTCGGACTCGCTGCGGGCGAGCCCCGACTGCACCGACCGCACGGTCTCCGGGTCGAACCCGTCCAGCAACCGGCCTGCCTCGGCCCACGCCTGACCGGACGTGTCCCGGGTGATGACATGCAGCCGGATCCCGAACCGCAGGGTGCGCCCGTGTGCCGCGGCGAGCCCCCGGATCCGGGCGATCTTCCCGGCGACCTGGGCCGGCGGCTCTCCCCAGGTCAGGTACACGTCGACGTACCGGGCCGCGACCTCGCCCGCGACCGGCGAGGACCCCCCGAAGTACACCTCGGGGACCGGCTCCGGCACCCTTGCCAGCCTGGCGTCCTCGACCCGCAGGTACTCCCCGTCCAGATCGACCGTCCTGCCCTCCCACAGCCCCCGTACGACGTCCAGGAACTCACCGGTACGGCGGTACCGCGCGTCCTTGTCGAGAAAGTCCCCGTAGGCCCGCTGCTCGTGGCTCTCGCCACCGGTCACCACGTTGAGCAGCAGCCGTCCGCCGGTCTGCCGCTGGAAGGTGGACGCCATCTGCGCGGCGAGCGTCGGCGAGACGAATCCCGGCCGGAACGCGACCAGGAACTTCAGCCGCTCGGTGTGCTGGCTGACCATCGCCGTGGTCAGCCACGCGTCCTCGCACCAGGCGCCGGTCGGGGTGAGCGCCCCCACGAAACCGAGGTCCTCCGCTGCCCTGGCGATCTGGCTGAGATAGGCGACCGTCGGCGGCCGGTCCCGTCCGGAGGCCGTCGCCGGGGTGCCGTGGCCGCCGCCGACGACATGCCGGCTGTCCCCGTTGGTGGGCAGGAACCAGTGGAAGGTGAGGGACACGGGGGTCTCCGATCGAAGGGGGCGGGGGTTACAGCAGGCCGTGGCGGGGCGGCCGGGTGCCGTTGAGGACGTACCGGCCGATGTGCTGGATCTTCCAGCGGGCGGGATCGTGCAGGGTGTGGGTCCGGGCGTCCCGCCAATGCCGGTGCAGGTTGAGGGAGTCGAGGGCCGAGCGGGTGCCGGACACCTCGAAGAGCGCCCCGGCGACGGTCACGGCCGCCTCGGCCGCCTGCACCTTCGCGGCGGCCACGGCGACGGAGGCCTCGGCGGCCGACGCGTCGGTGAGGCCGGCGTCGGCCGTGTCGACCGCGCGGGCGGCCTCCCGCAGCAGGGCCTCGGACGCCCTGACCAGGACGGCGAGTTCTCCGAACCGCTGGATCAGCAGCGGGTCCTCGGCGGCGGTCTCCACCCCGCTCTCGAACCAGGGGCGGCTCCTGGTCCGTACGAACTCCGCGGCCTCGGCCAGCGCTCCTGCGGCGATCCCCACGTCGATGGCGGCGTGCAGCAACTGGGCGACCGCGCCGTGAAGTTGGGGACCCCGAAAGGTCAGATGGTGCGGCAGCACGCGGTCGGCGGGCACGGCCACGCCGTCCAGCCGGACGGTTCCGCTGGCGGTCGTGCGCTGCCCCATGCCGTCCCAGTCGTCGACGACGGTGAGCCCGGGCGCGCCCCGGGGGACGTACGCCACGTGCAGGTTGTCGTCCTCGGCGCGGGCCAGGACCGGGATCCAGTCGGCGAAGAGAGCGCCGGTGGAGTAGTGCTTCACCCCCGTCAGCCGATAACTGCCGTCGCCCTGGCGTTCCAGTCGGGTCCGGACGTCCTGGACGTGTTTCGTCCCCGCCTCGGACTGGGCGTTGCCGAGGCGGCCGCCGGCGAGCAGCTCCGCGAAGAAGAACTTCCGCTGCTCCTCGGTTCCCTGACGGCGTATCACGTTGACGTACACGAAGTGGCTCTGCGGGATCTGGGCGAGGCTGCCGTCGGCCGAGCCGAGGAGCCGGAAGATCTCGGCGAGGGTCAGGGCGTCGACGTCGGCGCCGCCGTACTCGGCGGGCACCGTGACACCCAGCAGGCCGGAGGCCGACAGACGCTCCAGCTCGGCCCGAGGCAGTCTGCGTCCGGCGTCCCGTTCGCCGGCCCCGGCCCGGAAGGCGTCGGCCAGGGCCCTCGCCACGGCGAGGGCCTCGGTGGCGTCGGCGATGACGTGGGCGGTCATCGCGGGTCAGCTCGCCGCGGCGAGGACGGGCGTACGGCCGGGCAGCGCGGCCGAGAACCGGTCGACGACCGGGACGAGCGCCTCGGCGGCGGCCGGTGCGAGGGTAAGGGTGCCGTCCTCTCCCACGGTGATGTCCTTGTCGAGGGTGAACCAGCCCTGGACTATGTGGGCGGCCCCCATGGAGTTGAGGACCGGGCGCAGCGCGTAGTCGATGGCGAGGACGTGCGCGACGGAGCCGCCGGTGGCCAGCGGCAGCACGGTCTTGCCGGCGAGCGCGTACTGCGGGAGCAGGTCGAGGAGGGCCTTGAGGACCCCGGAGTACGAGGCCTTGTAGACCGGGGTGCCGACCACCACCCCGTCGGCGCGGGCGAACAGTTCGGTCGCCTCGACGATCGCCGGGTGCCGGAAGTCGGCGCCGAGCAGGGCCTCGGCGGGGACGGTGCGGACGTCGAGCGGGACGACCTCGTGGCCCTGGGCGGTCAGCCGCTGGTCCAGGTGGCGCAGCAGGCGGCCGGTGCGGGAGGTGGCGGAGGGGCTGCCGGAGACGGACAGGACGGTGGCCATGGAGCTGCCTCTTTCGGTGGCTTCGCAGGGGAGGGAGGGTCAGGCGTGCGCCCCGGCGGCCTCGGGCTCGCCGTCGGGGAGCCGGGCCTCCAGTTCGCGGACCAGGGGCAGCACGCGCCTGCCGAAGTACTCGACCTCCTCGTGGTAGTGCAGGAAGCCGAGCAGGAAGAGGTCGACGCCGAGCTTCTTGTAGGCGACGATCCTTTCGGCGATCTGTTCCGGGGTGCCGACGAGGCCGGTGCGGAAGCCGTCGTTGTACTGGACGAGGTCCTCGAAGGTGGAGTCCTGCCACATGCCCTTGCCGTCGGCGGCGGACTGCCCGGCCTGCCTGACGGCCGCGCCGAAGCCCGCGACGGCCTCGCTGTCGGCCTTGGCGATGATCTCGCGGAGGGTGTCGCGGGCCTCGGCCTCGGTGTCGCGGGCGATGAGGAAGCCGTTGAGGCCGAACTTCGGTGCCGCGCGCCCCGCTTCGGCGGCGGACTTGCGGACGTCGTTGAGCTGTTCGACGACCCCGTCGAAGTCCTTGCCGTTGGAGAAGTACCAGTCGGAGACGCGGCCGGCCATGGCGCGGGCGGCGGTGGAGTTGCCACCCTGGAAGATCTCGGGGTGCGGGCGTTCGGGGGTGTTGAGCGGCTTGGGCTTGAGGGAGAAGTCCCGCAACCGGTAGAAGTCACCGGCCAGTTCGGTGTGGTCCTCGGTCCAGATCTGGCGCAGCGCGCGGATGAACTCCTCCGCCCGGCGATAGCGTTCGTCGTGCTCCAGCCAGGGCTCGCCGAGCGCGGTGAACTCGCCCTTGAACCAGCCGGAGACGACGTTCACGGCGAACCGGCCGTTCGAGAGGTGGTCGGCCGTGGCGCCGAGCTTGGCGAGGACACCGGGGTGCCACAGCCCGGGGTGGACGGCGGCGATCACCTTCAGGCGCTCGGTGGCGAGCAGCAGGGCGAGGCTGAAGCTGGTCGACTCGTGCTGGTACTCGGCGCCGTAGCTGGCCATGTAGCGGACCTGGCTGAGCGCGTACTCGAAGCCGTTGTTCTCGGCGAGGACGGCGAGTTCGCGGTTGTAGTCGTATCCCCAGTCGGTGCGTTGCTCGATCCTGCTGGTGACGAGACCTCCGCTGACGTTGGGGACCCAGTAGGCGAATTTCACGGGCGCGGCGGGCATGCGGAACTCCTGTTGCGGTTTTCGGGCACGCGAGAATTCACCGGGCCCGCGCGCGGTGCGGGCACGGCACGGTGAATTCAGGCGGGAAATGGAGAGGGAGGGAGCGCGACGGATCGTGGTGGGGTGATCAGGCCGCGGCGCAACAGGAGGCGCTGGAGACGCGCGCGAGGTCGACGTGGCGTCGCCGCGTGAGGTCCAGTCGCATCTTCATGTCGTCGATGGTCGCAGTCGGCGTCGACGGGCGTCAAGGAAAACCCGACCGTTCTCGCATCGCGGACCATTGAATTTCACGAACGTGTGACAGGGAAACCCTTGAACACGCCTCGAACGGCGGCGCATTCTGCCGGGGTGCGGACCGAACAGCTGGAATACATAGCGGCCGTGACCCGGCTCGGCTCGCTGCGCCGGGCGGCCGACGAACTGCGCCTTTCGCAACCCGCGTTGAGCGAGACCGTGCGGAACCTGGAGCGGGAGCTGGGCATCGATCTGCTGGAGCGCAAGCGCACCGGCGCGACGATGAGCGCGGCGGGGCAGGAACTGCTGCCACACATCGTCGAGGTACTGGAGGCGGTGGACCGGCTGCGGGTGGCGGCGGGCGAGCAGCACCGGATCAGCCGGATGGTGCGGGTCGGCACGGTCAACGCGGCGACCGTGCCGCTGCTCATCCCGGTGCTGCGGGACTTCCGGGCCACGCATCCGGTCACCCAGGTCGAGGTGGTGGGCGCACAGCAGACGGAGATCCACCGGGGGCTCACCGAGGGCGGTTTCGACCTCGGGCTGGTGAACCGTCTCGACGGCGACGACGTGCCCGCCGGCTTCGAGGCCACCGAACTGCTGCGCGGGCGGCCGGTGGTGTGCGTACGGCCGGACAGTCCGCTCGCCGGCCGGGCCGAGGTGTCGGCCGACGACCTGCTCACCGTGCCGCTGATCGCCATGCGCACCGGATATGTGATGCACCGCTATGTGCACCGGCTGCTGGCGAACCGTACCCCGGTCTTCTCGTACTCGACGGACGGGGCCGAGATGGGCAAGCTGATGGTCGCGGAGGGGCTGGGCGCGACGGTGCTCCCGGACTTCAGTGTGGTCGGGGACCCGCTGGAGCGCGGCGGGACGATCGTGTGCCGGCCGCTGGCCGGGGACGCCACCGAGGTGGTGCTGATGCTCCAGCGCAGGCGGGCCGAGTCGGTGCCGCAGGCCGCGCGGGACCTGTACGAGACGTTCGTACGACGGGCGGCCGAACTGGGCGCGGACGCCCGTTGAGCGCTCCGCCGGAAGTGCCGCGATGCGCCGTCGGCCGGCTGCGGCGCCGTCGTGTCGGGCCCGCTCGCCGAGGGGGTGCTGTCTGAACACACGTGCGGCGACAACGGCCGGCGCCCGTGGGCGCATCGTCCCGATCGCGCGGTGCGCGCACGTTTCGTCCGCTTCGCCCCCGGTGTTTCGGTACGGTGGGAGCCGCTTTCGCGGACCGGGGGCCCGGTCCGGTCCCCCGAACGCTGACAGGGCATCACGGACCGGGCAAGGAGACAGCATGCTCTCGGACTCGATCGTCTTCGGCGCCGGGGGCTTCATCGGCCGCTCCCTGGTGGCGGAACTGCTGCGCCGGGGCCACCGGGTGGCGGCCGCCGTGCGCGGTTCCGGTGACGGGCTGACGGCGTGGCTGGACGGGCAGGGCGTGGACCGTACGGCCCTGACGGTGGTCCGGGCCGACATCACCGCGCCCGGTCTGGGGCTGCCCGAGGACGGCCTGTCCGGGGTCCGCGACGTCTACAACACCGCCGCGCGCTTCGCGTTCGGCATCACGGCGGCGCAGGCGCGGGCGGTCAACGTGACGGGGGCCGTACATGTGGTCGCCTGGGCGGCGGGCCTGCCGAAGCTGCGCCGGGTGGTGCACATCAGCGGCTACCGCATGGCCGCCGCGGACGGGGGGCCGCCGGACTACCGCCGGCTGGGCGCGTACGAGGCGTCGAAGCAGGAGGGCGACACCGCGGTGCGGGCCCGCGCCGGCGAGCTGGGGGTTCCGCTGAGCATCGCCAATCCCAGTACGGTGATCGGCCCGGGCCAGTACCTCGGCCTGGCCGAGGTGGTCTCCGCGCTGTGGCAGGGCCGACTGCGGGCCCTGCCCGGCGGCCCAGGCGTCTTCCTCCCGGTCGTGCCCCTGGACCACTTCGTCCGGTTCCTGGCGGCTCTTCCGCAGGACCCCGAGACCGCGGGCCGCACCTACTGGGTGCTGGACGACTCCACCCCCGAACTGCCCGCACTGGTCGGCCTGCTGGCGGAGCACATGGGGGTGCGCTCCCCCGGCCGCTCGATCCCGCTGGGTCTGCTGCGCAGGCTGCCGCGTGCGATCACCCGGGCGGATCCCGAGACCCTGTCGTTCCTGTCGACCGACCGCTACGACACGGCCTCCGCCCGCGCCCTGTCCGCGGCGCACGGACTGTCCATGGCGCCCGTGCAGGAGGCGCTGCGCGAGTGGGCCGACGACCTGGTCGCCACGCGCTTCGGCCGCTCCGGCCCGTCCCGCCGCCCCTACGGCTTCCGGACTGTGGCGGGCACCCGCACGTGGGTGACCGGAGAGCGGCGGCGCCCCGGATACGTGCTGCTGCACGGACTCCTGCTGAGCGCCGATGCCTGGGCGGGGACGGCGGACCGCCTGGACGCGCCCGTGCTCGCTCCCGACCTGCCCGGCTTCGGGAGGTCGGGAGCGGGCGCGGGAACTCTCGACGACTGGCTCGCCGACCTGCTGCGCCCGGTGGAGACCCGGCCGGTGCTGGTGGCGCACTCGCTCGCGTGCGGCCCCGCCCTGCGCTATGCCGCGGCCCGGCCCGACCGGGTCGCGGGGCTCGTGCTGGTCGCGCCGGCCTTCCTCCAGCGCCCGACCGCCGCGGTGCTGCGCTCGCCCTTGGCCGTACCGCTGCTGCGCACGGCTCCCGCCTCCCGCCTGGCCCGTTCACTCGGTCTGTCCGAGGACCCGGGGCTCGACGCGCTCGCGCTGGACCTGCGGCGGACCGGGGCGGCACGCCGGGTGGTCGCCGCCCTGCGCGACGCCCACGGGCAGCGCGCTGAACTCGGCCGTCTGCTGCGGGAGCTGCGGATGCCCGTGGACATCGTCGTCGGGTCGGCGGATCCGCTCACCGAGCCGGTGGACACGCCGGTCACGGTGATCGAGGCCGCGGGGCACTGTCCCCAGCTCACCCGTCCGGCGGCCGTCGCGGACCTGCTGGCGTCCTGCCGGGACCGGGCCGCCACCCCGGGCACTACCTCGTGAAGGCGAGGACCACGTTGTGTCCCCCGAACCCGAAGGACGTGGACAGGGCGGCCCGGACGGGCGCCCGTCGCGGCCCGCCGGACACCAGGTCCAGCTCGATCCCGTCCGACGCCTTGTCCAGGTTGCGGACCGGCGGGACCAGGCCGTGCACGAGGGCGAGGACGGTGAAGACGGCCTCGACCGCACCGGAGGCACCCAGCAGGTGGCCGGTGGCCGACTTGCACGCGGTGACCGCCGGATGCGGGCCCACGGCCTCCTGCACGGCCCTGGCCTCGGTGACGTCGCCCAGGGGCGTGCCGGTGGCGTGCGCGTTCACGTGGTCGATGTCGGCCCCGGACAGACCGGCGTCCCGCAGCGCCGCCCCGATCGCCCGTACCTGACCCTCCACGGCGGGCAGCGTCACGTCGTACGCGTCCGAGGTGACCCCCGCGCCCGACAGGACCGCGTGCGCCTGCGCGCCGCGCGCCCGCGCGAAGTCGGCGCGCTCCAGGACGACCATGCCGGCGCCCTCGGACATGACGAACCCGTCGCGCTCCCGGTCGAAGGGCCGGGAGGCCAGGTCCGGGGTGTCGTTGCGCAGGGACAGGGCGCGCATCCGGGCGAACGCGCCGAGCGCCAGCGGGTGCAGGCAGGCGTCCGTGCCGCCCGCGACGACCACGTCCGCCCGGCCGGACCGGATCAGCAGTGTGCCGACCGCCAGCGCCTCCGCACCGGACGCACAGGCGCTGGTCGGGGCGTGCGTGCCCGCCCGGGCCCCCAGCAGCAGGCCGACCGCCGCGGCGCTGCCGTTGGGCATCAGCATGGGCACCGTGTAGGGCGAGATGGCGCGTGGGCCCCGTTGCTCCAGCCGGTCGTGCTGTTCGAGGAGGGTGAGCCCGCCGCCGATGCCGGTCCCCACGACCACCGCGAGGCGCTCGGCCTCGACCTCCGGCGCACCGGCGTCCGTCCACGCCTCCCCGGCCGCCACGACCGCGGCCGCCTGACTGCGGTCGAGGCGCCGCCGACTGATCCGGTCCAGCCGGAAGGCGGGGTCCTCGTACATGCCCCCTGCGATGCGGACGGGGAACTGCTCGGCCCAGGGGGCGTCCAGCCGGGTCACGCCGGACCGGCCGGACAGCAGCGCCGCCCAGCTGGACGGCACGTCACCGCCGAGCGGGGTGGTCGCTCCGAGGCCCGTCACCAGCACCTCGGCACTCGGGGGTGTACGCCGGCCGGCGTGGGGCCGGTCCGGCTCAGTGGTCGCGGGCAGCATGACGGGTTCCTTCCGCGCGGTGTTCCTGTCCCTTGCCTTGCGTCGCCGGCGGGAGGTTCTCCGGCGTCTCCCAGGACGCCGGGGGGAGCCCGGCCGTCACCAGCGCCATGATGGCGATCAGTAATTCCCCGGAGGTGAGAATTTCTTCGGCCCTTTCCATGCCTTTCCCAGGCTCCTCGAATATCGACCTTTCCCTTCGGTACACCTGCCCGGAGAAATCTACTCGCCCGGAACGATCCGACGCTTCACTCCTTTTCACGAGATCGGGGCAGGTCCGGGGGACCACACAAAGGACCATTAGAACTATTAACAGCCTGCCGCCTGTCCTATTTTATGCAGATAACCCGGCAGTGCCCCTCTAATGCGCTTGTTGCCGCGACGCTTGAACACCCTGCATAGTGAGGTAGTAATGCCGCAGGGGGAGCGAAACCAGCGGGACCTTGCATTATTCCACCCACTCGAAAGGAGAAGTCAATTCGTGCCTCAATACAGTGAGGGGCAGTTATTCTCGGCCATCCAGGACGTACGTGTCCTGCGCTGGCCGGTCGAGGTGCAGGAACTGGAGCAGTTGCGGCGCCGCGGAATCCTCCGGCTCCTCGTGGTGGAGAACGGCGCGACGCCGCCGGTTCCCAGCGACTCGCGGGAGGACTGGATCCGGGCGCCGGTCAGCAGGGCCGACTTCGCCGCGCGGGTCGCGGCGCTCCGGGCCAGAGCCGGCACGCACCGGATCCCCGTCCTCGACCAGGACGGGCTGCTCCGCTACGGCACCCGGATGGTGCCCGTGTCACCGACCCAGATGAACCTGCTGCAACCGCTGGTCGAGCGGTACGGCACCCTCGTGGCCCGGCACGAACTGATCGCCCTGCTCCGCGACCGGCGCGGCACGGCCAGCCAGAACGCCCTGGACCTGCACATCATGAGAATCCGGCGCAAGGTGGTCTCCCTCGGGCTGCGCGTCCGGACCGCCAACGGCCGCGGATATCTCCTCGAGTCAAGCGACTGATCTTCACAACAGCCGACCAAACGAGCCCTGTTGAGCGCCGTGCGCTCAACAGGGCTCGCGCGGAGCACCGCGGGCTCACTGGAGCGCCCGCGGAGCGCGGGAGCCGGTCCACGGGGGGACGGGCTCCGGGCAGGGCGGCACGATCAGGCCCGTACGGTAGGCGTGGATGACCGCGTGCACCCGGTTGCGCAGGTTCAGCTTTTCCAGCAGCCGTTGCACATGGGATTTCACGGTGTTCTCGCTCAGCACCAGCACCGCGGAGATCTCCGTATTGCTCAGTCCCTCGGCGAGCAGCCGGAACACCTCCCGCTCCCGCCGGGTCAGCAACTGGAATCCCGCCGCCCCCGCCGCCGGGACGCCGGGGAATTCCGCGGCCCCGGGATTCCGGCCGTCACCGCCGCCCGAAGGGTCCCGCTCCTCGAAGAAGATCCGGTAGCCGGCCGCCACGACGTGAATCGCGGACAGCAGCTGTTCCGGGGTGACCCGGTGGAGCACGACTCCGTGCGCTCCGGCCCGGAGGGCGAGCCGCGCGTCCGGACCGCCCTCGTGGGCCATGAGCAGAACGCCCGGCCCTTCGTCGCCGCAGCACGCGGACAGTTCGCCGACCAGTTCCACGGCGCCGGCGGACCCCGCGAGGACGCCGGCCAGCAACAGATGAGGTCGCAGTTCGCGGGCCTTCCCCACCGCACTCGCGAGGTCGGACACCTCGCCGACCACCTCGATGCCGCCGTCCCCGTCGAGGACGGACCGGATGCCGGTGCGGGCTATGGACCGGTCGTCCGCCAGCAGGACCCGGATCGGTGAACTCATCGCAGTCCCCTCCCGTCCCGTCCGGCCGGCAGCCCGCCGCCGGGCATGCCGTCACACCAGGTCGCCCACACACCCCGGTACCGCCGGTTCGGGATCGGCGGGGCGGCCGTCGCGGGGGCGCCGCGGTACCAGCAGGACAGCCAGCGCGCCGCACGCGATCAGGGCGACGCCGGTCCACACCGCCGGAACCATGCCGTCCGTGAACCGGTCCGCGGTGGTGAGGTCCCCGTGCGCGGAGAACACCGAGGCGAGGACCGCGATGCCGAGCACACCGCCGAGTTCGCGCAGCGCGCTGATCGATCCGGAGGCCATGCCGCGCTCCCCGGCGCCGACCGCGCTCATCACCATGTTCGCGGTGGGCGTGAAGTAGCAGGTCATGCCGAGGCCGCACAGGACCAGGGCGGGAACCAGCGACGGATAGGGGACCTCGGGCGAGACCCGGGCGGCGATCCATCCCAGTCCGAGGGCCTGGAGGGCCAGGCCGAGCGCGACGATGGTCCGGCCGCCGACCCGGTCGGAGACCAGACCCACCAGGGGCGCCACGAAGATGGGCACCGCCGTCCACGGCAGGATCCGCAGGCCCGCCTCCAGGGGTGTGTAGCCGCGCGGCCCCTGGAGGAACTGGGTGAGCAGGAAGACCGAGCCGAACATGCCGGCGAACATCAGCAGCCCGGCGGCGTTCATGGCGCTGACGGTCCGGTGGCGGAACAGCTTCATCGGGAACATGGGGTGCTCCGCCCGCAGTTCCCAGCGGACGAAGGCGATCAGGACGGCCGCCCCACCGGCCAGCGACAGCAGGACCCGCACGCTGGTCCAGTGGTCCGCGTGACCGTTGATGATGCCGAAGACGATCCCGAAGAGCCCGGCACTGGCCAGGACCGTGCCCACCAGGTCCAGGCGCGGGCTGGGGCCGTGGCTCTCGGTGAGCTTCCACCGGGCGACGGGCAGCACCAGCGCGCCGATCGGCACGTTGATCCAGAAGATCCACTGCCAGCTCAGGTGCTCCACCACCGCACCGCCGAGGAGCGGGCCCATGGCGATCGCGAGGCCCTCCACG
The DNA here is from genome assembly GCF_055565975.1 of Streptomyces sp. NPDC028289. NCBI lineage: Bacteria > Bacillati > Actinomycetota > Actinomycetes > Kitasatosporales > Streptomycetaceae > Streptomyces > Streptomyces sp. NPDC028289. The sequence continues at coordinate 718,272 of NZ_JBVHTI010000004.1, forward strand.
GCACTCATCGCGCCCAGCAGGGCACCGCGCCGCCGCTCGGGCGCCGCTTCCGTGAGGATCGTCAGGTTCAGCGGCATCAGCAGCGCGGCGCCCAGCCCCTGTACGGCGCGGGCGGCGATCAGGGCGCCGATGCCGGGGGCCAGCGCGGCCCCGGCCGACGCGACGACGAAGACGCCCAGCCCGATGCCGAACATCCGCCGCCTGCCGAACCGGTCCCCGAGGGCCGCGCCGGTCAGCATGAGCACCGAGTAGGTGAGGGTGTAGGCGTTGACGGTCCACTCGAGTTGCTGGATGCTCCCGCCCAGGTCCTCGCGGATCGACGGCAGGGCCGTGATGACGACGAGGTTGTCGAGCGAGACCATGGCCACGCCCAGGCCACAGCAGAAGAACGTCCACAGCACGTTGCGTTGCCGAACACTCATGTCCACCTCCGTGGTCGCGATGGCTGCGCGGGCGCCGGCGGCACGGCCTCGCCCGGCCTGCGTCATGAGGCCGCGCGTTCGCGTCCGGTTCGTCGCCGGTGAACGCGCGGCCCGGGGTCGGTGCTTCGGGCCGGGGGTCAGGAAACGTCGCGGTCCACCGCGGCCAGGGGTGCCCGGCCCGCGCCGGAACGCCGGGCCAGCCGCAGCAACTCCGGCAGCAGCGACCCCAGTTCCACCGGCCACCGCGCCCGGCTGCGCCACCGCTCCCCGAGCGGCCTGGCCTGCTGGTGCACGTCGAGACGGACCTCGGGCCGCACCCGCTGCCCGGCCAGCAGCCGCACCACCATGTGGGAGCTGATCACGCCGAACGCCATGGCCGTGTAGGCGACCTGCGGGAAGCTGTAGTCGGTCCGGGCGTGGTTGGCCCGGATCTCGGCCAGCATGTCCGTCGGCACGCGCCGCAGCGGAACGGCCCGGCGCAGCAGGTCCCACATGTCGTAGCGGTCCGCGTCGTGCGGGCCGACGGCCCCCGCGAACGGTTCGCGGACGTGCCGGTAGTCGTAGCAGCGGACGTACTGGGTGCCTGCCATGTCCCAGCCGGTGATCAGGGGCAGCCGCCGCTGTACGGCGTGGCGGTGGAGCAGGAGCTTGGCCCGCCAGCCCTCGGGGGTCGTGACGTCCACCCCGTCGATGACCACCTGGCAGGAGGCCGTCAGTTTCCCGACGGTCTGCCGGGTGACCCCTTCGGTGCAGACCTCGACCGAGGCGTGCGGGTTGATCGCCCGTACCCGGTCCCCGGCCAGCGAGGCCTTGTTCCGGTCGAGGTCGGCGACGGTCGCCGACTGCCGGTTGAGATTGTTGAGTTCGTACGTTCCCGGGTCGGCGAGAACGAATCTCTGCAGGCCGAGCCGGGCCAGTGGTTCGACGGCGGCACCGCCGATCGATCCGCAGCCCGCCACCAGGACGGTGGCCGTGCGCAGCGCCCACTGATCGGCGTCGGTCACCACGCCGGCGTTCCGGGCGGTCAGCTCGGCGTAGAACCGGGCTTTCGCGGTGGGCCCCGCGGCCGTCTCGGGCATCCGTTCCCCGTCGCCGTTCGTCACCTGCCGGCCCTTTCTCGTGCGGGATCGGGACGGTGTCCCGTACTCGTCCTGCGTGCGGCCAGGGTGGTGATCACGGCCTGCCACGAGGCCAGGTCGCTCGTCCCGTCGAGGTAGGAGCGGACCACGTCGCGGTACCAGGCGATGTCGGCGGGCACCGGGGCGGCGAACGGCTTGGCCACGACCGTCTGCCGGTAGATCGGCGCCATGGGATCCGACGGGCACAGGTACGGCGAGGTGCCCTCGACGACGTGGAGGTCGAAGCCGACCAGCCGCAGATGGCGCAGGGCGACGTGCTCCTTGGCGTCGCCGAGGACGACGCGCACGCCGTCGCCCAGGGCGAGCAGCGCCTCGCCGATGCCGAGCATGAGGTGCCAGGGGACGCGGCTGTGCTGCTCGTCCCGTGGCATCGTCTGGTCCCGCAGGAACCGCTTGAACTCGAAGGCCTGGTGGGTGCCGAGGCCCGGCCGTGCGTACCTGCCGAGCAGGTCGATGCCGTGCGCCGCCTCCGTCGGGAACGGGGTGCGGCACGGGGAGTCCAGGGGCAGGCTCTCGGCGTCCGCCGAGCAGGCCAGTCCGACGTAGCCGCGGATCTTGCCGGAGCGCGCGCACAGCGTGACCGTGTGGATGTTCTCCACGGGCGAGTGCGGCAGTGGTTCGTGGAAGGCCGCGGCGCGGTGGACCGCGTCGGCGGAGATCCAGTTCAGCCGGAGGTACTGGGCGAGGCGGAACCCCAGCATCCCCTTGAGGTAGCGGGAGGGGAACTGGCTGTCGCGGCCCGTGACGGTGACCAGTGCGCCGTCGGGGTCCTCGACGAGGGAGAGCGGGTCGCCCCTCAGCTCCAGGGGCAGCCGGCGGTAGCCGAGCCGGTCGTGAAGCCTGATGATGTCCCGGGCGTAGCGCCGGGCGCGGGGGTCGCGGGTGGCGGCGGGCTCCGGGGCCGGGGCGCCGCGTAAGACGGGGCCGGCGGCGCGGCCGGCGGCGCTCACCACTCGTCCGTCCCGGCGTAGAGGCTCTCGGTGACGGCGAGTGCCAGGACCTCGGGGGTGCCCTCGTAGATCCGGGTGCCCAGCGCGTCCCGCATCGTCTTCTCCAGGCCGTAGGAGCGCAGGTAGCCGCGTGCGCCGAGCAGGGAGAGGGCGGCCTCCGCCACGTCGATCGCGGTCCGGTCCGCGAACAGTTTGGCCGCGGCCGGTTCGTAGACCGGCGGCGGGAGTTCGTTGTCGACCTTGTCCGCCGCCCGCAGGTACAGCATGCGGGCGGCGTCGACCCTGGCCGCCATGCCGGCCAGCTTCGCCGCCGTGAACTGCTGGTCCTTGAGCAGGCGCCCGCCCTGGACCCGCTCGCCGCACCAGGCGATCGCCTGTTCCAGGGCGCTGCGGGCCACGCCCGTGGAGATCCCGGCCACGGCGGCGCGCGCCATGTTGCTCTGCGCCATGTTGATGGCCATGCCCTCGCCCTCCGCGCCGATCATGTACTCGGCGGGCACCCGGACGTCGTGGAACTCCAGCTCGCTGCCGAGGCAGGCGCGGTATCCCATCTTGTCCGCCACGGGCCCGCGGACCACTCCGGGCAGGTCGAGGGGGACGATGAAGGAGGTGAGGCCGGTCGCCCCGCGGCTGCCCTCCATGGTGGCGAACACGGAGGCGAACGCGGCGACCTCGGCGTTGGTGATGAACCGCTTGCGGCCGGTCAGCACGTAGTCGTCCCCGTCCCGGCGGGCGGTCGTCACGTTGCGCGCGTGTTCGGCCTGGGAGGGGATGATGAGGTCGCAGCCGGCGTCCTCCTCGGTGACCGCGTTGCAGGCGAGGACCGGTTCGTCGCCCGAGAACAGCGGCAGGAAGCGGGCCTGCAGCCGCGGATCGCCGGACAGCAGGATCGGCGCCTGGCCGAGCAGGGTGGCGCCGAAGATCAGTGCCGTGCCGGGGCAGACCGCGGCCACCTCCTCCAGGGCGGTGGCGACGCCCAGCATCCCCACCCCCAGGCCGCCGTACTCCTTCGGGACCGCCGCGCGGGTGAGGCCGATCCGGTGGCCGTGGCCGACGAGGTCCCAGTCGAAATACGCGGCCGGTTTCTGGTCCATTTCCTGGACGCGGGGTTCGACGACGTTCCTGGCGAATTCCCTCGCGGCCTCCCGGAACTGCTCGACGTCGTCCGGCAGCACGTCGAAATTCAGCGCGGCCTCGGACACGGATTCGGAGAGAGCGGTGTTCACGTGCGGTGTCACTCCTTGTGCGTCGGTTCGGTGTTCGGGACAGGTCGCCCCACGACGGTTCACGCGCCCACGCCGGCGGCCGCCGCGATGTCGGGGTACCGGTCGAACGCGGGCCGCAGCATGGGCACCAGCTCCAGTACCTTGGCGACCCGGCCGCGGATCCGGAGCCGGCCCGTGGCGATGGCGACGGGCACCAGCAGCCGCCCCATCCACAGCGCGTGCGCCGTGTCGCAGGACATCCGGAGGGTGATCGCCGCGGGTCCCGCCTGCTCCGCGCCGACGCGGACACCGTGCTGCGGGGACACGAGGATCTCGCAGTCGGGCTTCGTGTGGACGAGCCGGACGGACAGCCCCTCCTGCCGGGCCCGCGCCACGAAATCGTCGTCCTCCAGCAATACGGTGAACAGACTGCTGAAGACCTTCACGGCCAATTCACTGGACGGAAAAACGGACATGTTCCCCCTTCACTCTTCGCTCGCTTCTCCGGCAAGAAAGCGCCCGTGAAAGAACGTTAGAGGCCGCCCCGACCGGCCACCACCGCGCCAACATAAGACCGAAGGGAAGCGGAAAGGACACGGAAAGAAGGCGCGGAAACCGGGTGACGGAAAACAGATAACGGAAAGGGAGACTCTCAGGGGGACCCGGGCTGCCTGATCCAGCCCAGCGACCGTTCGACGGCCCGCTGCCAGTTGTCGTACTCCGACTCCCGGTGGCCGGGGTCCATTCCCGGCAGCCACCGGGCGGCCGGGTGCCAGTTGCGGCGCAGGACCTCGAGGTCCGGCCAGTACCCCGCGGCGAGCCCGGCGGCGTAGCCCGCCCCCAGGGAGACCGTCTCGGAGACCATGGGCCGTACGACGGGCACGTCGAGCACGTCGGCGACGAACTGCATGAGCAGGTTGTCCGCCGTCATGCCCCCGTCCACCTTCAGCTCCTTGAGGGACACGGCGGAGTCGGCGTTCATGGCGTCGACGACCTCACGCGTCTGCCAGCCGGTGGCCTCCAGGACGGCCCGGGCCAGGTGCCCGCTGGTGATGTAGGAGGTGAGGCCGACGATGACGCCGCGCGCGTCGCTGCGCCAGCGGGGCGCGAAGAGGCCGGAGAAGGCGGGGACGATGTAGCAGCCGCCGTTGTCCTCGACGGTCCGCGCCAGTGTTTCGATCTCCGGCGCGCTGTTGATCAGTCCCAGCCGGTCGCGGAACCACTGGACCAGCGCGCCGGTGACGGCTATCGACCCTTCCAGGGCGTAGACCGGCTGCCGGTCCCCGATCTTGTAGGCGACCGTCGTGAGCAGTCCGTGCCGGGACCGTACGACATCGGTACCGGTGTTGAGCAGCAGAAAGCTGCCCGTTCCGTACGTGCACTTGGCCTCGCCCGGGGCGAAGCAGGTCTGGCCGAAGAGCGCCGCCTGCTGGTCGCCGAGGGCGGCCGTGATGGGAACGCCGGGAAGCTGCGCGCGGGCCTCGCCGTAGGTCTCCGCGGAGGACCGGATCTCGGGCAGCATCGGACGGGGGACGCCGAAGAACTCCAGGAGTTCCTCGTCCCAGGTGAGCGTGCGGATGTTCATCAGCATGGTGCGGCTGGCGTTGGTGGCGTCGGTGATGTGCAGACCGCCGTCGGCGCCGCCGGTGAGGTTCCAGATCAGCCAGCTCTCCATCGTGCCGAACAGCACCTCGCCGTCCTTGGCCCGCTGTTCCAGGCCTTTGACGTGGTCGAACAGCCAGCGGATGCGCAGCGCGGAGAAGTAGGTGGAGGGCGGCAGGCCGCACCGGTCGAGGAAGAACTCCTCTCCGGGGCGGACTCTGAGTTCCTCGACCAGCGGCGCCGTGCGGGTGTCCTGCCAGACCAGCGCCCGGCCCAGCGGGGTGCCCGTGCGCCGGTCCCAGAGCACCGTCGTCTCCCGCTGGTTGGCCAGGCCGATGGCGGCGACCTGGCCCGGGTCCACGGCCGTACCGCCGCCCGCGAGGACCTCGGTCATCACCCGCCGCAGGTTCTGCCAGATCTCGACGGCGTCGTGCTCGACCCAGCCCGGCCGCGGGAAGTGCTGCTGGTGCTCCCGCTGCGCGACCGACACCAGCCGCCCGCCCCGGTCGAACAGGATGCATCGCGTGGAATTGGTGCCCTGATCGATGGACATCACATAGCGTTCCACCATGATCGGGTCCGCCTTCCGATGGGTCGCGGAGTGGGCGTCGAGGGGGCGAGGGGGCTTACCAGCGGGCGGCTCCCAGGTCTCGGGAGATCGCTCGCGCGGCCTCCCGGATCAGTGTGATCAGGTTGGGTCGGGGGCGGCCCTGGCTGTCACAGATCCGCTCGACGGGGCCGGACAGCCCGATGGCGCCCACGACGAGACCGCCGTGCCCCCGGATCGGCACGGCGAGCCCCGCCTCGCCCATGCTCATCTCCTGCACCTCGACGGCCCAGCCCGCTTCCCGGACCTCGGCGAGCGCCCGGGTGAGCTGCTCCTGGGTGACCAGGGTGTGCCGGGTGTACGCGTCCAGCCCCGACTCCACGGCGGAGTCGAGGGTCGCGGTCCCGTAGGCCAGCAGTACCTTGCCCAGCGAGGAGGCGTGCAGGGGCAGCAGCGCGCCCACGTCCAGGGTCTGGAGGGTGTCGTCCGGCCGGAACACGTGGTGGACGACCAGGACCATGCCCTCCAGGGGGGTGCCCAGGCGCACCGCCTCACCGCTGCGGGCGGCCAGGGCGTCGGCCCAGTTGATGGACCGGGACCGCAACTCGTTGACGTCGAGGTAACTCGTGCCGAGATGCAGCAGGGCGGCCCCGAGCTGGTACTTGCCGGTCGTCGCGTCCTGCTCCACGAAATCCACGTGCTGGAGGGTGCGCAGAATGCCGTGGGCGGTTCCCTTGGCCAGCCCGAGGGAGGCCGCCACCTCCCCGAGGCCGAGTCGGCGAGGCCCACCGGCGAGCAGGCGCAGAATCGCGGCCGCCCGTTCGATCGACTGGACCGGACCGGTCATGAAGCGAGCTTATTACCGTCTCGGAAGGTCTGCCGTGCGTGCGCAGGGCCGGCGGGGCACCGGAGTGAGGGGTGGCGTTCGGTAATGCCGACCTACGTTCATTGACCCGACCCGGTGTGTCTCTTTAGCGTGCTTTGAGGCCTGGCAACGTGCCGAGGTGCGTGATGCAGGGCCTGTGGCACTGACCCCTGGAGACACGAGATGGCGGTACAGCTCAACACGCGGGTGCGGGAAGCAAGCGAGTACGTCTTCCCAATGCCGCCCGTCGCCGGTGCCGTTTCGGAGGTACGTCGGCGGACCGGCGCAGTCCTGGCCGCCTGGAAGGTGTCCCCGGACGTCATCGAGGACGCACTGCTGGTGGTATCGGAACTGCTGACCAACGCGATCGTCCACGCACTGCCCCCGGCGGTGCTGCGGCTGTCCTGGATGCGCGACGCCGGACTCGGCACCCTGCGCATCGAGGTCACCGACGCGGGTCCCGCCGGTCAGCCGCCCGCGGGCATAGACCCGGACGAGCACGGCCGGGGCGAGGAGATCGTCCACGCGCTGGCGACCCGGTACGGCATCGAGACGCGTCCGGGCGCGGTGACCCGGTGGGCCGATCTCGTCGCGGTGTGAGAGGGCGGGTGCCGATCCGGGCGCCCCTCCCGTCAGCGGCCGGGTCCCGCCGAGAACACGGCGGCCGGCCGCCTTCCCCTGTCCGGTCCGCCGGCGGACCGGGTGCGCGACACCACGGGGAGGAACTCGTGGCCGTCACGCCCCTCCGGTTCCGTGACGGCCGTTCCCCGTGCCTGCGATGCGGACGGGACCGGTTCCGCCATGCCCTGCATGCACAGCAGGAGCAGTGCGGCGTCGTCGTGCAGCCGGCCGCCCACATGTGCCAGCAGTTCGTCGTGGACCGCGGAGAGGGTGTGCTCCGGCTCGCCGGACACGTGATGGGCCAGCCTTTCGGCCAGCGGGTAGAACTCACGGGCCCGGTCGCGGGCCTCGATGACCCCGTCCGTGTAGAGCAGCAGCTGGTCGCCCTCGGCGAAGGGCAGGATCTCCAGGCAGGGGGGCTCGTCGACGAGGACCTGCAGACCGAGCGGCGGAGCCGGGCGGGTGGCCTCGACCGCGGTCACGCCCCCTGACGCGGGTATCAGCAGCGGAGGCGCGTGTCCGCAGTTGACCACCTCGAGCTGTCCGGCACGCGGGTGTCCCACGACGATCGCGGTGACGAAGTCGTCGGGGCCGAGGTTGCGCGCCAGGCTCCGCTCGATCCTGCCGACGACGGCGAGGAGATCGGGCTCGTCGTAGGCGGCCTCGCGGAAGACGCCCAGGACGAGTGCCGCGATCTCCACGGCCGGCAGCCCCTTGCCGCGTACGTCGCCGACGATCAGCCTGACCCCGTGCGGGGTGGGCACCAGGGCGTAGAGATCACCGCCGATGCGGGCCTCCGCCGCCGCCGCGCTGTAGCGGACCGCCACCCGGAACGGGCCGACGGTCTCCGGGATGGGCTTGAGAACGGCGTGCTGGGCGGCCTCCGCGACCGAGCGGACGGCGGCGAGCACCCGTTCCCGGCGCCCGCGCAGTGCGCTGGCCAGGGCGCTCGCGAGGGTGACGGCCAGCAGTGCCGAGAGCACGGCCGCCAGCTCGTGCCCCGGACCCGCCTCCCTGACACCCAGCGTCGCGCCGAGCACCGCGGCGAGGAACCCCACGCACAGGACGCCTCGGGGGCCGTTGGTGCTGGCGGCCAGCGCCGGGCCGGCCGCCAGCAGCGGCAGCCAGAACATCCCTGACCCGCCGAGGAGGTCGAAGAGCGCGATGCCGGAGACGATCAGAACCGGCACCACGGGCATTCCGGCGGCCAGCTGTGAGGCGGCCCGCCTGGGGGCCGGTGCTCCAGGGCCGGCCACTGGTCTCCTGAGCGGCCGCAACGGCCAGTGGTTGCCACCATGGTCTCGCGCCTGCCTCATGTATCCGTCCGTAATCCTCACCCAGGCGGGTCTTAAGCCCGACTTATCCGTTTCATCCAGGAAAAGGGGTACGGTCGGCGGGCCACAAGGCGAGGGATTTCAGATAGTGAGCGAGAGGCCCCGGGTCACGCGGTCCGCGATCGGGATCAGCCGGGCCCTGACCTCGGGGAGACGGGAGAGCCGCTCCGCCGGGAGGGAGACGCCGAGCGAGCCGAGGACGTCACCGCGGTAGATGGGCACGGCGACGCACACCGTGCCCAGTGCGTACTCCTCGAGGTCCGTGACGGCCGGCGCCATGGGCGAGGCGTCAAGGTTGCGAAGCAGCTCCGGGAGGGTGGTGATGGTCCGGGGGGTCAGGTCGGCGAGGTCGTGCCGGGAGAGGTAGTCACGGCGGGCGTCATCGTCCAGTTCGCGCAGGACGGACTTGCCCAGCGCGGTGGCGTGCCCGGCGTCCTCGAACCCCACCCAGAGGTCGACCCGGGGCGTGCGGGGGCCGTCGACGATCTCGGCGACACTGATCTCGCCGCCCTCGTAGAACGTGAGGTAGGTGGCGGTGCCCAGCTCGTCCCGCAGCGCGGCGAGCGTCGGCCGGACCCGGCTGAGCAGTGCCTGGCTGTGGCCCGTGGTATGCAGGCTCCCCACCTTGTCACCGAGGACGAAGCCGCCGTCGGCCAGCTTCCGCAGGTAGCCGTCATGGACCATCGTCCGCAGCAGGTGGTACGCGGTGGCCAGGGGCAGGCCCGTCTCGCGTGCAAGCTGCTTCGCGGGCGCACCGTTCTCGTGTGCGCTCACCGCCTCCAGCAGACGGAAGGCGCGCTGCACCGACATGATGAGCGTGGGCTCATGAACGCTCATGCCACCAGCGTGCCCCCGACCTGCGGCACGGGCAAGACGCGGAGCTCCTGAGGCGGTGTACGCGGGCCGACACCGGTGTAGCGCAACGTGAGCCGGTGGGTGCGACGTGTCAGCGTCAGCCCCTCCGGGACGAGCAGAACGTGGGGGCCGCTGATCATGCAGCCGATGATGTGCGTGGCGCCGTCCCGGGCCGCGGCGGCGCATCCCAGGCCGAAGAGAGCCGGCTCGCCCGTTCCCGGCTCGGGGACGCGAGGAGCCCGGCCGCGAGCGCGGTACGGACGGGATCCATGATCCAGCGGGCCACCGCGATGCAGCACCCGCCGCGGACTATCACGTCGGGGTCGAACAGCGCCGCGTTTCCGGCGCGGCCGGCCCCGACGCACTCCGCGAGCCGGGCCAGTGCGCTCAGCGCGGTCTCGTCACCTCGCTCGGCGCGCCGGACCACACGGGCACTGCGTTCCGCGGAGGACTCCCCCCGCACCGGGCAATGCGGGAAGCCGTCGACTGCGAGGACGCGATACGCCGCCCCGACGGCCGCAGCGACCACCTGGCATCCCAACTGCCTTGGGGCAGCTGGGACTTCATCTCCTCGGCGACAGCCACGTGCCCCGGGAGGCCTGCTTCCGCATGCTCGACTCGATCGCTACGCGGGACCGATACGCGGGACCGATCTCCCTCAACTCGGCGTTAGGCCGAAATTCCCGAGTTCTGCCCATGCCCCGCTCCGCTGTCGTCGGCGCTGGTCAACAAGGCTGCCCGGGCTGTTGATCGCTTCGACGCCGGGCGCAAGCCGCAGTAGGCTGGCAGAGTTGCCGTTGCCAGGGCGCCCGAAGCGGTCTCAAGTGGCTGCCGCGCACGTGGCTCGGCAGACGGGACAAGGGGGGTTCGCCTCGCGAGCCGGGGAGCAATCCGTGGGGCCGGGCCGAGGAGGCCAGCCATGGCACAACCCGAACTCCAGCCCGGTGGCGTCGAATCGGAGAACCATCCGTGGCACATCCGCCTCGTCGAACACCCGAAGCGGTTCGAATCAGCGCACTTCCGTGCCGCAAAGAACACGGCGCACAAGATCCTCCACCAGATGAACGACGCCGACCTTCCCTACGGTCCCCGACCCGTCGATCCGGGGCCGGGGCCGAAGAGCTCGGAGCGCTGGGAGATGCACCACGGCGGCAGCCTCTGGGTCAAGGGAGCCGACCGCTGGCTGATGTTCCGTGCCCGGGTCGGCATCGAGTGGAGCATGCAGTTCTGCGCGGACCCCGCGAAGGTCGACCGGCTCCGCCAGGAGGCCGCCGAACTGATCGCCGCCTTCCCCCTCACGCTGCCCGCCCTGGCACAACTGGGCTACGAACAGGCCGAGGACCTGCTGCGCACGCCGGTCAAGGACGCCGACGGGGTCGAGGCGTGGACCGACTCGCTGTTCAACTCGTGCGTGCCTCTCAGCCACGGAAACCACCAGGGCATCCTCCCCACGGTGCCCGGCGAGCACCACTACCCCTGGCCGGTGAAAGGCGCGGACTTCGTCCGGTACGACGACTTCCAGCTGTGGGTGACACTGCCCGACGGCACCCATGGAGCCGTCGCTCCGGTGGACCGTCGCGGCTCGGGCGACGGGTCGGTCCGGCTGACCTTCGTCCCCGAGGGCAGTGAGGCCGCGCCATCGATCGCGGAGGCCCAGGAACACAGCCTGATGGCGGTACTGCCGGCCGACAGCGACGTGGCCATGCAGGCCTTCGCCCGGCAGATACCTCCTGGCCGGCACACCGCCGCCGGTCCGCTCGCGGCCGGCGCGACACGGCGCGGCAACCGTGTCCAGGGCTAGAGCCGAGCACTGACATGCCCCGCGCGATCGTCGTCTGCCTCGACGGCACGGGCTGTCAGGTGGGCGCGAACAACCCCACCAATGTGGTCCGGCTGACGGAGATGCTGGACGCGGACGATCCGACCCGGCAACTCGTCTACTACGACCCCGGCGTGGGGACCATGTCGTCGCCCTCCGCCCGCGGCCCGGTCGGCCGTCGCCTCTCCCGCCTCTGGGGGCTCGCCTTCGGCAGCGGACTGCGGACCAACCTCGCCGAGGCCTACACATACCTCATGCGCCAGTGGCATCCAGGCGACCTGGTGTACGTCTTCGGCTTCAGCCGCGGCGCCTACACCGCCCGCGCGCTCGTCGGCATGCTCAACAAGCCCGGCCTCATGCGTCCCGGCTCGGAGAACCTCGTGCCGTACGCAGTGGCGAAGTACGCCTTCAACCAGGACATCGACAGGAGCGAACAGGAGGTTGCCAGGTTCTCGCACACGTTCTGCCGACGCACCGACGGCGAACCGCTGTGGGAGGAGGTCAAGCAGAACAACCGACGGCAGGTCTCACACCACGCCCTGCCCGTGGCGTACCTCGGCGTGTGGGACACCGTGAAGGCGGCCGGGCTCCTGCGCCTGGGCACCCTGCAATGGCCGTACACCCACCAGTTGCCGAACGCGGCCCGCATCCGGCACGCCGTGTCACTCGACGAGACCCGCCGCCCCTACCGCGAGTTCCTGGTGACACGCCGCCCGGAGCGTCCGGACACCGCCGAGGAGGTGTGGTTCGCCGGAGTGCACTGCGATGTCGGCGGTACCTTCGAGCACGCCGAGGGCGCGCCTCTGCTCTCCACGATCCCGCTGAAGTGGATCGTCGACGGGGTCACGGGGAACCTGGTGTTCCGAGACAAGGCGTACGACACGACGTGCGCGGTCACCGAGGAGTTCGCCGCTGCTCCCGTGCACCACAACGGCCCGTTGTGGATGCTCGTCGGCCGGCGCACCCGCCCCCTGCCCGAAGACGCCGTACTGCACAGCAGCGTGCGACTGCGCCGCGAACGGGACCCCGGGTACCGCCCGGACCTGCCGGATCCACAGCAGCCGGAACGGTGGGCCGATCCTGACTGGACCAAGCCGGTCCCGCCCTCAGCGGTTCAGCCTCCGTCACCGGAACCCGGCCACGGGAAACCGCGTCTGCCCCGGCGAGCGTGGTGAAGGCCGGGCGCCACCCGTCTGTGCCGTCGAGGCCGAGACCGCCGTCCGCGCGGTGCGGGCGGTGGCCGAGCCGGGTGACGTGTCCGGCCGACTGGATGCCCGGTTCCGCAGACGCCGGTCGGTCATGGCCTGCACCTCGGGAACCTGCTTCGAGACAGATGGACCTCGTCCGCGACGTCGGCCGGGCCGGCGGCACCGGGCAGCGGCGGATCACGCATGGCTCCGGTTCCGTCAGCCGAGAGGGCCGATCCGACCGGTCACGGTGTTTCGCCCTGGCGGATTTCCGATGTCTGCAGATCTCCGCGCCCCATATCTTGAAGGCGGGACCTTTCAGGGCGGAGAAGGGCATAACGCTTTCCACCGGGGACTCCCGCGCCGTATACGCCACATCGCCCTGGGAGCGGTATAGTTCAGCCGTCAACTGCAGCTGCCTGCACGCCAGTTCCCCTTCTCTTCTCAGAGCGGAGGCCAGGTGCCCTTCGCGCGTCCCATGATGGGCGCGGATGCAACTCGGGCTACTGCGGACTGGCTTGAACAACCGTCACGAGAACCTGCCGCAGCCTGGTCTATTTCCGCACACGCATTTCCACGCAGGTGACCGGGATCTCTCCTCGCCCTCCCCCCCCCCCCCCGATACATCTATCGAAAGCCTCCCTCTTTCGTGGCCATCACCGTGCACGAGGACCGGCCTGTCGGTCGGCATGCCGCCGTTCCGTCCGGCAGTCTCTTCCGGCGAATCTATGCTCCGCGCGCGAGTGACGCGATAGCGTTTTCCATGGCGACGTACGCCATGCCGCTCCTGGTTCTGACGATTACCGGTTCTTCGTCCTTGACAGGCCTGGCGTTCGCGTTGGAGTGGACTCCGCGGCTCGCGGCGTTCGTCCCCGCCGGCAACGCGGTGGACCGCCGGGGTGCGGCGATCGTCTGCTTCATCGCCTCTCTCGCCCGGGCCACGGTGGTGGCAGCCTCGGCAGTCGCCCTTCTCATGCTTCCACGGGGCACCGCCGAGACCGCGGTCGTGTTGGCCCTGGCTGCCGTCACCGGCACGCTCTCCCAGTTCGGTTTCGTTGCCAACGAGGCGGTCGGAGCGATCGTCACCCGGCGGGACCAGGCGCGGCCTCATGGGGTCCAGGCAGTCCTCGTCGGCATCGACCAGACCGCCACGGTCATCGGTCCGCTGCTGGCCGGCTTCCTTCTCCTGGCCGGACCGGGATGGATGCTCGGGTGCCTGAGCGCAGTGTCCTTGATCGCCGCCGTCCTCGGTCTGCAGACTCCGCCGACTCCGCTCCGCGCCGCGCGTGCCGATGCCACGGGAAGTGACAGCGCGCTGCGCCTGGGCCTGCGTACGCTGCGGAAGCTGCCCGCTCTGGGCTGGCTGGTGGCCGGGCTGGCCTGCTCGAACCTCGCCCTCGGACTGCTCCAGTCCGCCAGCCCTGTGATCGTGGTGAAGACTCTCGGGCGCTCTTCCGCCGATGTCGGCGTCATGTGGTCCGCCGCCGCCGTGGCGACCCTTCTGGCCATCACGTGCTGCCGACTCGCGCTGAGCCGCCTCGACCTCTGGGGAGTGGGCGTGGTGTCCGCGACGCTCGCCTCCGCCGCGTGTCTCGCCATTACCCAGGCTCCGTCCTTCGCTGCCTACACCGTCCTGATATCGATCTTCATGGCGGGAGACGGTGGCCTCACGGTCGTGTTGCGCACGGTCCGCTCGCTGATCATCCCCACCACAGCACTCGGTGCCACGCTCTCACTGACGATGCTCCTCCTGCTGCTGCCCTTTCCCGCGGCGGGCATCCTCGTGGCGCTCACCCCGCCACCGCACCTCGGCAACGTCATAGTGGCCTGCGCCCTCGTTCAAGCTGCCGCTCTGCTCACCGCCTTCACAAGGCTGCGCAACGAACCCACGCTGCGCATGGTCGCCAACCGGAGGTGAAGGACTGCGCTTTCACTCAACGGACAGGACCAATCCCAGCAGCGCTTCCGGACCTTGTGGACTGCACCCCCCGGAGCTCGGTGGCCATTGCGGTTCCATGGAACTGCCCGCCGGGCGGACTGACGACGCCCTCGACCGCGATGCGCAGCCACGGCTCGTCAGGCCGGCAGAACCAGCATTCACGGCAGGGCGCGGCCCAGCCGAGCACGCTCCTGCCGCGGGCCGTCACCGGCGCCCCGCGACGGCAACACGTCGGCGGGGAGGGACCGGAGACGTCCGTGGGGGCCGCGCTGCGTCACGCGGGATGGTCCACCGCGTCGTTCCGCAACTGCACCGCCGCCAACAGGCTCAGCCCGGGCTCGGCCTGCCGCAGCGCCTTCACCGCCGCGGCGGAGGTGAGGTCTCCCGAGAAGCCGACATCGGCCAGCCGGGCGCGGACCCAGTCGCCACGCAGCCGGCTCTCGGGGACCGCAGCGGCGGATTCGGCGATGGTGACCGCATGTTCCAGGCCCGCGCGAGTCTCGGCCGAGGCGCCGGCGAGCGCCTCGCGCAGTGCCGCCGCCACCACCTGCGCGTCCCGGATCACCACGATGTTGTCGCTCTTGCCCATCTCTCGCATTCCTTTCGCGGAAAACAGCTGTTCTTTCAGGACGCGCGTCCGGCGGATGCGGTTTGACGAGGCGCCGACGAGATGCCAGGCGCAGCATAAACGGACGGCCTTTCCCCTCACCGGTTCGCCCGCCGGTACGGCGCACTCGGCCCTTGGCCCGCCGTCAGGCTGCCGACGTCCACTGTTTCACCGGCGGAGCACACGACGCAGCAGTCGCCGGGCCTCGGTGACGCCTCCATGGTGGGCACGCGCGCCTCTCCGCCCAAAACTATGGCGTCCGGCCACATACGCCTCTCACCTGCACGTTCCTATGGTATGGCGACACGCCGCAGCCTTCCTGGCCGTGCGCCCGAATGTGACCACCGGCTTGTGCTGCGGTCACACCCGGCAGCGGCACGAGGCGCCCTTCGACATGTGCGCGCTGAGCCCAGCCTGCACCGGCGTCAAGGCTGGTCCGGTGCCAACGATCCCGGTGGTGACCTAATCGGCCACTCTTATCGACGCGTGAGGGAAAAGGGCGCGGAGGCTGGCACGAGCCATGCGGTGGCCCGGCCCCGGGCCGACGGACAGACTCAGGGCTTCCACCGAGGGGAAAGCCTGCGGGAGCGGCTCCAGCACGGCTTCGGCTTCCGCGCCGTGGAGGTCGAGATGGCGGATCCGGGGAAGACGCAGACCCGATCTGGCGGCGTAGGAGGCGTGCCGTGCCGACAGCCCCAACCGATGCAGCATGGGGAGTTCCTGCAGACTCGCCAGCGAGGTGTACTCAGGGCACTCGGAGATCGAGAAGACTTCCAAGAGCGGGAATCTGCCCAGCACCGACATGTCGTCGACGGTGCCGCGCAGGTCGAGGCGGGCGAGCTGGCCCGGATCCAGGTAGACGAGGAGGCTTATGGCCTTGAAATCGCCCACCAGCCTGATCCACGGGCGGCCGCCCAGTTCCCGTAGGGCACGGAGTTCCGCCACGGAGTGAGCTATCAGGTAGAGGTCGTCGTACGGGAGGTCGGCGATGACCTCCCTGCCGTAGGCCTCTATTGCGAACCGGTGCCAGAACAGGGCTAGTTGACTTCGCACCCTCTGGGATGGGTGGTTTCTGAAGCCAGCCAGGTATGCAATCGCCTCGTCGGTTCCGATAAGGGACGCCGTTCTGACGCACAGCTGGGCATACTCGTCGCTGTCCGATGCGGGCCACGTGCCGGCCAGTTCCTCCGGCCCCGGTAGGAAGTCGAGGGCGAGCGGTCCCACCGAGGTGAGTTCACTCACCGCTTCGGGTGTACGCGGCGGAACCAGCGCGGACATGCCGCGTTCGAGTTCGGCCCGTACAGCCGGGTCCAGTTCCGTAGCCTGTTCGACGCAGGATGCGGCGAGCACTACGGCCCGGGCCGACCCGTCGTGCAACAGCTCCCGCAGGATGTCCGCCCGATCGCGAGGACGCCCCTGCGCCACCGCCATGCGGATGACGTCCTCCCACTGGTCGTCGGCAGCATGCTTGCGGACCATCCCGAACGTGCCCTCGTCCAGGAGGGCCCGCGCTCCCAGGAAATCCTGGAAAGTGCGGTGGCAGAAGTCGATGGTCTCAGGGGTCGGGGCGCGCAGCAGGCCGCTGCGATTGAGCAGGCGGGTAAGAACGTTCTCGGGCTCGCCCAGAGCAGCCATCTCGGGCAGGGCGGGCAGTGCCTTGCCGATCTCGGTGAGAGCACGGTCGCGGGTCATCTCCGTTCGGCCGTCCTTGATCAACCAGTACGCGAGCCGCTGGAGGATCTGGAGCTGCGGTTCCTCCCGAAGCTCGGCCCCCGCCACCCCGCGCTCGCGGTCACGGCGAGTGAGGAGCATGCTGAGCGCGGCCTGGTACAGCTCCTTGCGGCCGATCGGCAGGAAGCCATGGCGGTCCCGGTGCAGGGCGCAGATCAGGCCGCACATCAGCGGGTTGGTGGCGAGTCGCCCCAGATCGGGTTTGGTCCGGATGGCGTGCAGGAGTTGAGTCTCGTACGAGGCGAGAGCCTCGTCTTCCTCGGACGCTCCCGTGCGCGCGGCCATATGCCAACGTCCGACGAACGACTGGACATCCGCAGGGCGCATCGGCGCCAGCCTCAGTTCGACGAACTCCTCGTCCGCCAGCCACTCCTCGGCCACGGCGGACGGGCGGGAAGTCACCAGCCAGCGATTGCCCGGGTACGCCTCGGCCAGATCGCCGAGCCAGCCGTGTGCATGTGCTCGCTCGCTCTCCGGGACTTCGTCGATGCCGTCGATGAGAAGGAGTCCGCGTCCGGCCGCGAGGACCCGGGACTGCCAGCCGGGCGGCTCCTCACCGGCCAGGGGCGCGCCCACAGCGGCAAGGAAATCCTTGGGGGCGGGGAGGCGACCACCGTGGCGGGTCAGGGTGCGCAGTGGGAGAACGAAGGGGATCAGGCCGGCAAGATACGCCATCCGGTCGTCGCGGTCCTGGCGTGCGGCGGAGACGGCCAGCCACTGGATGAGCGTGGTTTTCCCTGATCCGGCCTCGCCGCGCAGAAGGACGCGGTCGTGGTCGGCGAGGGCCTCGTCAGCGGGCTGATGACCCTGCTGGAACCGCGGGCGGCGACGCAGGAAGTCCTCGTACGCCTCCACGGGCGACGTGGCCTCCAGACGCAGGTACGCAACGTCCAGCGGCCACTTGCCTGGTGAGTTGATCAGGTCGATGCCGTAGATCTGCAACCGGCCGTGTTTCTTGGTGAGGTAGGAGAGCAAGCGTCGCTCGAAGGCCGCGTCACGGGCGTCCGGCCGTGGATTCCGGGTGATCAGCTCGTCCAGTTTCGCGATGACCTCAGACTGATCACGGCTCTGCTCCACAAGCGTGCGGGCCACAAAGGTCGAGCGCTGCGTGAAGAAGTTGATGATGTGGACGCAGGCCCACTCGGTGAGGGAGTCCAGGAACAGTGAGGCGTCGACGGACAGGTCCCGGGTGGGAGCCCCGTGGTGAAGCTTGCGCGCCAGCTCCCGGTAGCCGAGCCGTACCGCCTGCACGTCATCCATGTCGAGCTCGCCCAGCACAAGCAACTTGGCCGTCAGCGCATCTGTGACAGCCGCCTCCTCATCCGGAGGGAAGGGCGCCTCTCCCGGCGACTCCACTGCCTCCCGGACCAGGCGGGCGGCGAGCACACGCACGTCCTTCTCCGTCAAGGACCGCTTCTCGCCACGGAAGGAGACGAGGGCCGACAGCCGCACGGGCCTGTCGACCAGCCCGGCGCCCGGTTCCTCCTTCACGAGCAGCTTCTTCACCAGCGGAGCAACCACGCTCGAAGCAAGGCGTGTGCCGATGACTGCGGGATCCATCCGACGCCCCCCAAGCCTGTGAACCGCCGCAGCCAGCGTAGTCACCGTTCCGTTCCGACGTGCCTCGATCTTGGGAACCGGTGTCCGGTCCCACTGGGCTGGTGGTGTTCCGTCTGTCCCAGGTGAGAGTCGGTCATTCCCGGCGCACACAGCTGAACGTGCCCGACTTTTTTCCGTACAGGATGCACATCCACCCCCACGGCGAGGTCCGGCTGAGCAGCAGGGCACACCACTCGGCACACCCTCGCCGCACAGACCGCGAGAGGGCCGTCGCACGGCTCGCTCACCACGGCCGCCGACAGCCCTGACCTCTACCAGTGGCAGCCCATCGGTCTCGCGGTCAGCCACCGCCCGCACGAGGGCCCGAACGTCTTCGAACTTGGCGGCCGCCGTCGGACGATCGTCGACGAGTGGCGCGGCCAGGGAGTCCTGCGCTCGGACGGCCTCACCACCTGGGAACACCAGGGCCTGATCCTCGACAAGCCGGGTGGCCGCTCCGACGGCGGGATCACCACCGGCCGGTACGCCGATGCAGTCGTCCGAGGAGTCGGCCTGCATCTTCTGCTTCCCCACGTGGGCCGCGGCCGGGACGCCTTCCACGCCATCCGCCGCTCCACACCCCAGGTCGCCACCGTCCGGGTCGTCGACGACGCCCTGGCACGGCGACCCGAACGACCCGTTCGGATCATTTGTCCCCCTTCCCCAATCTCCGGATTCCAGTCGACGACGTAGTCGCGAGCAGTCGACCGCCCGTCCGGTGCACAGAACCGCGCGGTGCACGTCCGGGCTGCGCGGCGGGACATGGCCTGACCCCACGGATCTCGGGCGAGACGGGCACCGAACGCCTCCCACGGCGACGCCGTCATGAGCCGTCGGCCGCCCCGGTTCGCGGCTGTCGGTAGGGCCGCACGGCGCGGCGTGCAATGGCGAAACGGTGCGTCTCGGAAGGGCCGTCGTAGATCCGGAACGGCCGCACCTCCCTGAGCAGACGGGCCAGCGGGGCGTCGGCTGACGAGATGCCGAGCGCTCCGCAGATCTGCACCGCCCGGTCGACCACCCGGTTCACCGCCTCCGCCACGAAGGTCTTGGACACGGAGGTGAGTTGCGAGGCGGCGGTGGAGCCGGTGTCCAACTCCCAGGCGGTACGGAGGATCAGCGCGCGGCTCGCCTCAATGTCGATCTCGGAGTCGGCCAGCATCTGCTGGACCATGCCGAGGTCTCCCAGCACCGAGCCGAACGCGGTCCGGCTGCCCGCCCTCTCCAATGCGACGTCCTGGGCACGGCGAGCGGCTCCCAGCCAGCGCATGCAGTGGGTCAGCCGGGCGGGACCGAGCCGGACCTGGGCGCCGTCGAAACCGCGGTCCACCGCGCCGAGCACCTGCTCCTCCCCCACCACGCACTCCTCGAAGACGATCTCGCTGTGCCCCGCGAAGAGCGACTCGTCCAAGGTCTCGATGGTCCGGACGATGCGCATGCCGGGAGTGCCGGCGTCGACCAGGAACATGGTGGCACCGCCCGGGTCGCCGGGACTGCCGGAGGTACGGGCCATGACGATGGCGAAGCCGGCGCCGTCGGCTCCGGTGATGAACCACTTGTGGCCGTCGATGCGCCAGCCACCGGGAACCCGGGTCGCGGTGGTCCGCAGGGAGCGTGGATCGGCACCCGCCCCGGGAGCCGGTTCGGTCATGGCGAAGCAGGACCGTGCCTCACCCGCGGCGAGCGGACGCAGATACTTCTGCTTCTGCTCTTCGGTGGCCACCTTCTCCAGCAGATGCATGTTGCCCTCGTCCGGGGCCGCGCAGTTCAGCGCCAGTGGTCCGAGCAACGAGTAGCCCGCGGCTTCGAACACCACCGCCTGCCCGCGCAGGTCGAGCCCGTGCCCGCCCCACTGCCTCGGCACATGAGGAGCGAAGACACCCGCGTCACGCGCACCCTTCTGCAGGGCTTCCCGCAGGGCCTCGGGAGCGTCGTGCACGGACCCGCCGCACTCGCGCTCGGCCGGGATCACCACTTCGCGTACGAACTCGGCGGTGGACGCCGCGAGTTGGGCAACGGGCGGATCGACATCGAACTGGATGGGCACGGGACCTCCCGCCGACAGGCATACGGGCATCGGCGCCCGTCGCGTCCTAGAAACTGTATAGCTTCTTCAGTATCTTGCCGAGAGGCACCCGGTGACGGGAAGACGACAGGAGAAAGCCATGAGCCTCCCCGCGAACGCCGATCCGGTCCGGATCGTGCGCCACCCCGACGGTGTCGTCGAGGTGAGGCTGGACGATCCCGGGCGGGGCAACGCCCTGGACCTCACGACCGCGCGGGCACTGCGGGACACGACCGCCGAGGTGGCGGCGGACCCGGGCGGCGCGGTCCTGCTGCGGGCGGCGGGCGGCAGCTTCTGCGTGGGCGGTGACCTGCGGGCCTTCGCCGGTCGCGGCACGGAGACCGGTGCCTATGTGCACGCCGTGGCAACCGCCGCACACGCCGCGATACAGACCCTGCACGACCTGCCGGTGCCCGTGGTCACCGCCGTGCGCGGCGCGGCCGCGGGCGGCGGGATCGGTCTCGCCCTGGTGGGTGACATCGTCCTGGCGGCGCGGTCCGCGCGCTTCCGGCTGGCGTACACGGCGATCGGGCTCACGCCGGACTGCGGGGCCTCGTGGTTCCTGCCGCGCCTGGCGGGTCCCCGCCTGGCGGCGGACCTGATCCTCACCAACCGGGTCCTGACCGGCGACGACGCCGAACGGTTGGGCCTGGTCTCCCGGTCCGTGGACGAGGAGGAACTGGACGACGCGGCGCACCGGACCGCCGCCGGTCTGGCCGCCGGCGCCGGCGGTGCGCTGCACGCCGCGAAGGGCCTGCTGCGCGCCGGCACCGGGGAAGAGCTGCGCCGTCACCTCGCCGAAGAGGCGCGGTTGATCGCCTTGCTGGCGGACGGCGGGGAGGCACAGGACCGCATGGCGTCGTTCCTCGGCGCCCGCGGCCGCCCGAAGGCGGGCGACAGTGGGGCCGGGGCCAGGGAACCCGAAAGCGTTTCTTGAATCCCTCTTCACTAACGCCCCGCCCGGAGCGTAACCTCCGGGCAACACAGAACCGAGGAACCGGTCACCACTGAACCGGGGAAAAGGTGTGGCGATGCAATCTGCTGCCGTGGACCTTCCGGACGCTCCCGACGAGAGCCTCACCGAAGCCGTCGTCGACCTCGTTCTGCGTGGCATGTGGCGCGGCCGGCCCGAGTCCGAGCACCGCCCTCTGGTCGACGCGGGGCTGGCGATGGTGAAGGGTCCGGTGGTGCTGCCGACCGAGCGGGCCAAGACCGCCGCCTCGCGGATCCTGCGGGTTGCCTCGGGATCCGAGCAGGAGGAGCGGATCACCGCGGCGTACGAGGCCTTCCTGCCGGTCAACCGGAAGATCCGCGACGTGTGCACGGCCTGGCAGTGCCGCCCCGACGGCACCGCCAACGACCACTCCGACAGCGGTTACGACGCCGAGGTGCGCGAGTCGCTGGAGGACGTGCACGAGGCCATCCAGCCTGTGCTGCGGAGGCTGGAACGGGTGCTCGCGGGCAGCGGACGGTACCTCACGGCCCTGGAGGAAGCCCTGGACCGCTTCGACGACGGCGCACTGGAGTGGCTGGCGTCGCCGCTGTGCGACTCGTACCACACCGTGTGGATGCGGTTGCACCAGGAACTGCTGCTGGTGCTGGGCATCAGCCGGGCCCAGGACGAGGCCCGCGAAGAAGAGCTGGTCACAAGGAGCCGGGGTTGAGCGTCACCGACCGCGAAGCGGGCCCGCTCGCACAGTCCGAGGCTCCCCGCACACCGTCCCAGACCCCTGGCCGGAGCCTGGTGCCCTACGGGCAGGGACGGATCCGGGGCCTCGACGCGGCTGAACTGGGCGCGCACGGTGCGGCGATGGACCGGCTGGTGGCCCTCGGGCTGCCGGTCGTGCCGGGCCTCACCGTGCCCACCGGCGCCTCCGCCTCGCTGTGCGAACCCGACACCGCCGGATCCGCCGTCGATCTGGTCGAACAGCTCTCGGGACGGCGGATCGGCGACGCGACCCGGCCGCTGTTGCTGCGCCTGTCGGCGAGCGCGCCGACCGAGATCGCCGGACTGCCGCCCGACCTGGCCTGTCTCGGCGTGACTCCCGGCAATGCGGGCGACCTGTGCGCCGTCATCGGACGCACAGAGGCGCTGTACGAGGTGTGGGCCGCCACCGTGCGGATGATCGCCGAGTACGCCCTCGACGTCCCCGGTGCGGTGCTCGACGACGCCCTCCTCGACACGCCCGAGCCGCGGGCACGGGTCGAAGCACTGCTGGCGCTGGTGGCGCAGCGCGGCTCCGGGCCCTTCCCCGACGACCCGGCGCAGCAGCTCGCGCTGGCCGCCCGCGCCCTCCTCGGCCGATGGGACTCGCCGCGTGCGAGAAGGTCCCGCCGGGCCCAGCGGCTCCCCGCCGATCTCGCCGTCGCCCTGCACGTGCAGGCGCTGCGCATCGGCCCGGCGGACCACTCGGGCTACGGCACGGCGGTCAGCCGCCACCCCGAGACCGGGCGCCTCGCTCCCCAGGGCTCCTTCTTCCGCGGGGTGCGCCGCAGCGCCCCGCCGCCCCACACCAGTGAACCGCTCGAGCGACTCGCGGGGGGAACCGCGCTGCTGGAGCACTCCCTGCTCACCCTGGAGCGCCATCTGCAGGCACCGGTGTCCGTCGACTTCGAGGTACGCGACGACGAGATCTCCCTGCTCGCCGCTGCGGCGCAGCTGCGCCCACCGCTTCGGGCGTCGGTGTGTCTGGCCGCGGACCTGGCCCGGGACGGGGCACTCGGCCATGAGGAGGCCGTACGGCGCATCACCCCCGTGCAGGTGCAGGAACTGCTGCACCCCCAGCTCCGGCTGACCGGTGGGGAGGAGCTCCTGGTGAGGGGGCTGCCCGCATCTCCGGGGGCGGCGACCGGAGCGGTCGTGCTGTCCAGTGAGCGTGCCCTCGAACTGGCCGCGGACGGTACTCAGGTCGTGCTCGTGGCTGCCGAGACGAACCCGGCGGACGTCCCCGGGATGCTGGCCTCCGTCGCCGTGCTGACCGGCAGCGGCGGCATCGCCTCACACGCCGCCGTGGTGGCGCGGGGCGCCGGCAAGCCCGCGGTGTGCGGCGCCGAGGGTCTGCGCGTGGACCGGGCCGCCGGGACGGTGCGGATCGGGGACCGGGTGCTGCGGGAGGGCGACCCCGTCTCTCTGGACGGCCGCACCGGCGCCGTCTACGCGGGGGCGCTGAGCGTCAGTGTCGCCGGACCACCGCCCGAGCTGTCCACCCTGCTGGAGTGGGCGGACGGCATGCGTCGGCTGGGTGTGCGGGTCAACGCCGACACGGCCGCGGAGGTGAGCACCGCCATCGCCCTGGGCGCGGAGGGCGTCGGGCTGTGCCGTACGGAACACCAGTTCCTCGGCGAGCGGCTGCCGCTGATCCGCCGGGTGATCCTGGCCGCCGACCCGACGGCCCGCGAGGAGGCGCTGTCGGCGCTGGAGCACGCCCAGCACGAGGACTTCAGGGCTCTGCTGGCGGCGGTCGGCAACCGCCCGGTGACCGTGCGCCTGCTGGACGCCCCGCTGCACGAGTTCCTGCCCGCCCCCGGACAGGCCCTGGACACGGCCGAGGAGCAACGGGCCGCCGCGCTGCGCGAGGCGAACCCGATGCTCGGGCTGCGCGGAGTGCGGCTGGCGCTGCTGCACGAGCGGCTCTACCCGGCGCAGGCCGAAGCGCTCTTCACCGCCTGGGCCGATGTCGCCGCCACCGGAGTCCGCCCGGAGCTGGAGGTGATGATCCCGCTCGTCAGCCTGCCGGAGGAGCTGGCCGCCGCGGCCGCGTACGTGCGCGGTGCCGCCGATGCGGTCGCCGCCCGCACCGGAGCGGATGTCCCGTACCGGCTCGGCACGATGATCGAGACCCCGCGGGCCGCGCTGCTGGCCGGTGAACTCGCCGAGCACGCCGAGTTCTTCTCCTTCGGCACCAACGACCTCACGCAGCTCACCTACGGATTCTCCCGGGACGACGTCGAGCGCCAGGTGCTCGCCACCTACCAGGAGCGCGGGTTCCTGGCCGCCAGCCCGTTCGCCCGGCTCGACCCGCACGGCGTGGGTGCCCTCATCGCCCTGGCGGCACAGCGGGCGCGGAGCGTACGACCCGGCATCAAGCTGGGCGTGTGCGGTGAGCACGGCGGTGACGCGGAGTCGATCGCGTTCTGCGACGACCTGGGCCTCGACTACGTCTCGTGTTCCGCGCACCGCGTGCCGGTGGCCCGGATGGCGGCAGCGCACAGCGCCCTGCGGGAGCGGCGCGGCGAGAGCGGGAGCGCACGATGACGAGCACCGTGACAGACGGCACGGCCCTGTCGGACACCGAACTGGACGACCTGCGCGAGACCGTTCGGTCGGTGTGCGCTGACGCCGGCGGCACCGCCGCGGTACGCCGGATGCCCGAGGAGGCCCCCGGCATCGACGCCGGGTTGTGGGACACGCTCGGCCGGCAGGTCGGCCTCGCGGCCCTCGGACTGCCCGAGCCGGCCGGCGGCATCGGCGGGCTCGCCGAGATCGCCGTGGTCTGCGAGGAGTTGGGCAGGACGCTGGCGCCGGTACCGCTGCTCTCCTCCACCGTGCTGGCCGGGCAGGTGCTGGCCGGCTGCGGCACCGCCGACAGGGCACTGGCCGAACTGGCCGAGGGCACGGTGCACGCCCTGGCGGTGGCGGCCCCCGACGGAGCGTGGCGGTCCGACGCCGTGCCGGTGGCCGTCTCCTGGCAGGGCAGCGTGCCGCTGCTCGACGGCACCGCGCCGTTCGTCCTCGACGGCGCCGACGCCGAAACGCTGGTGGTGGCCGCGGCCGGCGCCGACGGCGTGGACCTCTTCCTCGCCGACCCGCGCGAGCCGGGGGTCACGGTGCGCCGGGTGCCGACCCTGGACCTCAGCCGGGGCCAGGCGGTGGTCGCCTTCTCCGGTGCCCGGGCCCGGGCTCTGACCGCCGGCGGCGAGGGGGCGGACGTCGTCTCCCGCGCCCTGGACGTGGCCCTGGTGGCTCTGGCCGCCGAGCAACTGGGCGGAGCGCAGGCCGCGTTGGACATGACGGTGGCCCACGTGCGCGACCGTACCCAGTTCGGCCGGGCGATCGGCGGCTTCCAGGCGGTCAAGCACGCCTGTGCCGACATGCTGCTCCAGGTCGAGGCCGCTCGGTCGGCCGTGGTGCGCGCGGTGCGGGGGGCCGGCTCGCCCGAGGCGCTGGCCGAGGCGGCGGCGGTGGCACAGGCGTGGTGCGGCGAGGCGTTCGTGTCCGTCGCCGCCGAGTGCGTGCAGCTGCACGGCGGCATGGGCTTCACCTGGGAGCACGACGCACACCTGTACTTCCGGCGCGCCCAGTCCGACGCCGTCCTGCTGGGCGGCGCCGCACACCATCGGGAGCGGCTGGCCGGGCTGCTGGGCTGGTGACATGGAAGGCGGAACGGCATGACCACCAGAGTCATCGACGAGGTGTTGTTCGACGACGGGGACCCACCGCGTCTCGCGGGCGCCCGCTGCTCCGGATGCGGCACCGTGGTCTTCCCCCGGCAGGACTCGTGCCCCAAGTGTTCGGACGGCGCCATGTCCCCGCATGTGCTGGCGGTGAGCGGGCACGTGTGGTCGTGGACGCTCCAGGCCTTTGCGCCGAAGCCGCCGTACCGCCCGCCGTCCGGCGGCCACCGGCCGTACCACGTGGGCTACGTGGACCTCGGTGAGGTGCTGGTCGAGGCGCTGCTGGCGGTTCCCCGCGCGGAGATACGGATCGGTCTGCCGGTCCGGCTCACCACGGTGCCCGCGTACCGGGACGAGGACGGAACCGAGGTCGTGACCTTCGCGTTCCGTCCTGACCTGGACGGGGAGCGATGAGGCGGACCGACGAGGTGTACGTGATCGGGTGCGGTATGCATCCCTTCGGCCGCGACGAGACCGTCACCGGCATGGACATGGCCGAGCGTGCGATACGCGAGGCGCTGGCCGACGCCGGTGTGGCCTGGGCGGACATCGGCTACGCGGCCGGCGGCTCCGACGTGTCCGGCAAGCCCGACACGCTGGTGGGCCGCCTGGGCCTGACCGGCGTGCCCTTCGTCAATGTGCACAACGGCTGCGCGACCGGTGCCTCCACCGTCCTTGCGGTCGCCAACGCGCTGCGCGCGGGCGAGGCCTCCCTGGGGCTGGCGGTCGGGTTCGACAAGCACGAGCGGGGTGCGTTCCATGTCTCCGCGGCCCGCTACGGTCTGGGTGACTGGTACGCCGAGACCGGCATGATGCTCACGACCCAGTTCTTCGCCCTCAAGACCCGGCGGTACCTGTACGAGCACGGGATCTCGGAGCGGGCGTTGGCGATGATCGCCGCGCGAGCCTTCCGCAACGGCTCGGACCACCCGCTGGCGTGGCGGCGCAAACCACTGACCGAGCAGGAGATCCTCGACTCCGCCGAGGTCAGTCCCCCGCTCACCCGGTACATGTTCTGTTCCCCCGGTCAGGGCGCGGCCGCGCTGGTGCTGGCGCGCGGCGACCGCGCCTTCGACCTGTGTGAACAACCGGTCAGGCTGGCGTCGTTGGCTTTCCGGACCCGGCGATTCGGTTCTTTCGAGGTGTTCTCGCCCTGGCTGCCGCCGGGACCGCACCGCAGCCCCAGTGTCGACGCCGCGGAGGCGGTCTTCCGCGCGGCAGGGGTGCGGCCCGCGGACGTGCAGGTCGCCCAGTTGCAGGACACCGACAGCGGCTCGGAGCTGATCCATCTGGCGGAGACCGGGCTGTGCGGTCACGGCGAGCAGGAGGAGCTGCTGTCCGCCGGGGAGACCGAGGCCACGGGCCGGATACCGGTCAACACCGACGGCGGCTGCCTGGCGGGCGGAGAGCCCGTCGGCGCCTCGGGTCTGCGGCAGTTCCACGAAGTTGTACGGCAGTTGCAGGGCCGGGCGCCCGGTGTGCAGGTGCCGGGCGCTCCCCGGGTGGGCTTCACCCATGTGTACGGGGCGCCCGGGATCAGCGCCTGCTCGGTCCTGACGGTATGAGAGGCGGCGGGCGAAGTATGCGGCACGGCGGGAGAACAGCACTGGTGACCGGCGGGGCACGCGGGATCGGCCTGGAGATGTGCCGACAGCTCGCGGACCAGGGGCTGCGGGTCCTGGTCGGGGCGCGAGGACGGGAGGCCGCCGCAGAGGCGTGCCGCGTCATCGGCCCGGCGGCACTGCCGCTGGCCCTGGACGTGACGTCCTCGAAGAGCGTCACGGAAGCGGTCCGGGAGGCGGCGGGGCTGACCGGTGGGATCGACGTGCTGGTGAACAACGCGGGCGTGTCCCTGGACCGGGAACTGCGGCCTCCGTATGTCGATGAGGACATCCTGCGGGCGACCCTGGACACGAACCTCACCGGCGCCTGGCGGGTGGCGGAGGCCGTCGTCCCCCGCATGGTGAAAGCCGGCTACGGGCGGGTCGTGAACGTCACCAGCTCGTACGGTTCGCTGGCGCTGATGGACTCCGGTCGGCACCCCGCCTACCGGATCTCCAAGGCGGCGCTCAACGCCCTGACCCGTATGCTCGCCGCCGAGCTCTCCGGCACGGGCGTGCTGGTCAACGCCGCCGACCCCGGCTGGACCCGCAGCGGCATGGGCGGCCCGTCCGCTCCGCGCGGCCCGGAGGAAGGGGCGGACACGCCGGTCTGGCTGGCGACCCTTCCCGAAGGCGACGAGACGACGGGCGGGCTGTTCGCCGACCGGAGGCCGCTGCCCTGGTGAACCGCCTCAGGTCCGGGACGGGGCCGGCTTCTCCTCGGCGCCGACGATGCGCAGCGCCAGCGCCCTGACCGCCTCGAGCACGGACCGGGAGGGCAGCTGGGACAGCGGTCCGCCCTCCGCCCGCAGCGCGGTGACGAGCATGGTCGTGCTGATCAGTGTGCGGACCGCGAGCGCCTGCCCCGCGTGCCGAGCCTTCGCCGCCCGGGGGCTGCGAGTGGTGCCCTCGGGCAGATAGTCGTAGCCACGCTGGATGTGCCGCTGCTCGAACTCGTCCCGCAGCACCTTGACGCTGCCGTTGGCGGAGGCGACCTGGACCTGGTACAGACGGGCCTCGTCCGGGTTCTGCTCCACCCAGTCCCACACCGCGTCGATGACGCGGACCAGACCCTCCGCATCACCCGGCTCGGACTCCGGACGCGCCGCCTCCACGACCGCGTTCAGCTGGTCGAAGACCCGTCGCATCGCGAGTTCGAGCAATTCCTCTTTGCCGTCGAAGTGGTAGTAGACGGCGGTGGGCACCACCTGTGCCTCGTCCGCGATGTCCTGGATGCTGGTCTCCGCGAATCCGTTGCGGCCGAAGACCCGCACGGCGGCCGAGATGATGTGCTGCCGCCGCGAGGGCCGGTGGGCGGGCTGCTTGCCGTTCTTCGTGGTGGCCATCATGCTCCCTGCCGACTGCCGTGAACCCGCGTCCGTGGGCCCTGCGTACTGACCATTGTATCCAGTTACTACTGCCGTCCGACGGCATAATTCCTGCTCCACAAGCGCCTCCGGAGCGCCGGGCTCCCGGCATACTTGACACCATGACGACATCCGGAACCCGCGCCGCTCATCGTCCGTCGCGCAAGCAGTGGGTCATCGACGCAGCCACGGAGCTGTTCGCCACCCAGCCGCCGGACGAGGTGACGGTGGCCGACATCGCCGCTCGTGCCGAGATGACCTCGGCAGCGGTGTACTACCACTTCTCCTCCAAGGACCAGGTCCTCGCGGAGGGTATGCGGGTGTTCGCCGCCGCGCTGCGCGAGCAGTTGCAGGCACTCACTCAGGCCCACCCACCGGGCTCGGACATCGGCACGGCGATCACCTCGCTGCTGGGCTGGCTGGGCGAACACCGGTCCGCCGCCACCGTCTTCTTCGTGTCGTCGGCCGGCATGAGCCAGGACGCGGAGGCACTGCGCCAGGAGAGCCGCACCGAACTGCTGGACGAACTGGTACGGCTGATCCGCAAGGCCGGCGGGCCGGTCTCCGACGCCGAGGCGGCGGTGATCGGCCTGGGCCTGCTGGCGCTGCTGGAGACCGCGGCGATCTCGCAGGTCCGGGGCGACGACGTCTACCGGTCGCTGGGGCACCGCTCCTTCGTCCGCGAGGTCGGCAACCTCGCGGAGCGGATCGCCGACCCGGCCACATAGGCCTCGGATCACACCAGCAGGCGGAGGGGCTTGCTCAGCAACTCGCCGACGGTGCGCAGATATTCGGCGGCGGGTGCCCCGTCCACGGCACGGTGGTCGAAGGTGAGGCTGAGGGTGAGCACCCGCGTGCGCAGCGGCCGGTCGTCCACCCACTCGACGCCGTCCCTGAGCCTGCCCACCCCGATGATCGCGACGTTGCCGGGGTTGATCACGGGGGTGAAGAAGTCGACGCCGTATCCGCCGAGCGAGGTGACCGTGAAGGTGGCCCCTTCCAACTGCGCGGGCGAGATCCGTCCCTCGCGCGCGGCCTGGGCCAGGGACCTCGACCGGCGGGCGACCTCGGGCAGCGGCAGCGCCACCGCGTCCTCGATCACGGGGACCATCAGGCCGCCCGGAACCGCCACCGCGAAGCCCAGGTGGACCTCGTCGAGCAGATGGACGCCGTCCTCCCGTACCGTCGCGTTGAGCAGCGGGTGCTCGCGCAGCGCCAGGGCCGCGGCCTTCAGCAGGAAGTCGTTGATGCTCGGTACCGGCAGATCGCTGCCGGCCCACTCCTCCTTGAGCCGGTCCCGCAGGGACACCACGGCGTCCATCCGCACCTCGTAGCCGTGCGTCAGCTGCGCCATCTCCTGGAGGCTGGCGTGCATCCTGCGGGCGATGGTGCCGCGCATCCCGGTGAACGGGATGACCTTGCCGGGACGAGCGAGAGGGGGCTCGGGCGCCGGAGTGACTCCCTCCAGATCCGCCCTGCGGATGCGGCCGCCGGGACCGGTGCCGTTCACCTCGGAGAGATCGATGCCCCGCTCCTTCGCCAGCTTGCGGACCAGCGGTGAGGCGGGGGTGTCGCCCGACGGGACGAGGGTGACGAGGTCGCCGGGGAGGGCCGCGAGGAAGTCCTCGACGTCCTCGGAGACGATCCGTCCGCCGGGACCGGTGCCCCGTACGGCGGTGAGGTCGACGTCGGCGGCCGCGGCGACCCTCCGGGCGTTCGGTGAGGACAGAATCCGGTCACCGACGCGCTTCTCACCCGTGCCGTTCGCGGAGGGCGCCGCGCCGGCGTCGGGGGCGGGCGCGGTGGTCCCGGACCCGACCGGCGTGGGCGTGCCCGCCGGGTCCGGTGGCTGTTCGCCCTCGGCCAGCAGCCAGCCGATGAGGGCCCCGGCCGGCACGGTGGCCCCGGCCGCGACCACCGGGTGGAACAGTCCCCCGGCCTCCGCCTCGACGTCCACGTCGACCTTGTCGGTGGCCAGCCGCAGCAGGGCGTCGCCCTCCGCGACCGCGGCGCCGGTGGGCACGAGCCATTCGTCGATCGTGCCTTCCTGCATCGTCAGGCCGATCTTCGGCAGCAGAACCTCGACCGCCACGTCGGTCACGACCTTTCGAGGAGACGCCGGCAGCCCTGGGCGATCCGGGTGCGATCGGGGACGTACGCCCTCTCGAGGACCGGGGAGAAGGGAACGGGCGAGAAGGGAGCGCCGATGCGCAGAACCGGCGCGTCCAGGTGGTCGAAGGCGGCGTCCTGGATCTGGGCGGCGATCTCCGCGCCGAGCCCGCCGAACGTGACGGCCTCGTGCACCACGAGCACCCGGTTGGTGCGGCGGACGGAGGCGAACATCGTCTCGGTGTCCAGGGGCTGCACGGTGCGCGGGTCGATCACCTCGATCTCGACGCCCTCGGCCGCGAGTTCGCCGGCCGCCGCGAGGGCCTCCCCCACCATGCGGCCCAGGGCGATCACGGTGACGTCGCTGCCCTGGCGCGCGGTGTGCGCCTGGCCCAGCGGGATGCCGTAGATCTCCTCCGGCACCTCGCCGGCGCTGCCGAGCAGGACCTTGTTGAGCATGACGACGACCGGGTTGTCGTCCCGGATGGCCGAGACGGTCAGGCCCTTGGCGGTGTACGCGTCGCACGGCATGACGACCTTGAGGCCGGGCACGTGGGCCAGCCAGGCCTCCAGGCTCTGGCTGTGCTGGGCCGCGGCGCCGAGGCCGGCTCCGGAGGCGGTGGTGATGGTGAGCGGCACGGACAGCGCGCCGCCGAACATGTACTTCATCTTGGCCGCCTGGTTGACGATCTGGTCGAGGCAGACGCCGATGAAGTCCATGAACATGAGGTCGACGACGGGGCGCAGGCCGCGGGCGGCGGCGCCCACGCCGAGGCCGACGAGGGCGGCTTCGGAAATCGGGGTGTCGATCATGCGGCGGGGGCCGAACTCGTCCAGCAGGTTGTCGAACATGCGGAAGACGCCGCCGTATCCGGCCACGTCCTCGCCGGCGACGAAGACGTTCTCGTCCTCGCGCATGGCCTGGGCGAGTCCCTCGTTGAAGGCCTTGACGTAGGTCAGTTTGCGGGCCGCGGCGTTCGGGGCGACGGCCGGTGCTTCGGTGGTGGTGGTCATGGCGGTCATCCCGAGTAGACGTTGAGCAGCAGGTCGGCGGGGTCGGGCAGCGGGCTCGCCTCGGCGTACGCGATGGCCTCGGCGATCTCGTCGCGAGTGCGCTGCCATACGTCGTCGAGATCCGCGCGGGTCGCGGCGCCGTCGGCGACGGCCCGGGTCTCCAGCAGGTCGATGGGGTCGCGGGCCTTCCACTCGGCGACCTCCTCGTCCGAGCGGTAGGGGTGCCGGAGGCCCTTGACACCCTGGTGGTCGAAGTAGCGGTAGGTCTTGGCCTCGATCATCATCGGGCCCTCGCCGGCCCGGGCCCGTTCGACGGCGTCGGCGGCGGCGCGGTGGACGGCGAGCGCGTCCATGCCGTCGACGATCACGCTGGGCATGCCGTAGGCGGCGGCCCGGTCGGCCACGTCGGTGAGCAGCATGTGCCCGGACTGTGGCGTGAATTCGGCGTAGCCGTTGTTCTCGCAGACGAAGACGACGGGCAGGCCGAGGATCGCGGCCATGTTGGCGCCCTCGTGGAAGGCGCCGATGTTGGTGGCGCCGTCGCCGAAGAAGGTCACGGCGACACTGTCCTCGCCCTTGTACCGGGCGGCGAAGGCGGCACCCACGGCGATCGGGACGCCCGCCCCGACGATGCCGTTGGCGCCGAGCATGCCGCGGGTGAGGTCGTTGATGTGCATGCTGCCGCCGCGGCCGAGGCAGGCGCCGGTGACGCGTCCGTACAGCTCGGCGTACATCTCGCGGAGGCCGACGCCCTTGGCCACGGCGTGCCCGTGACCCCGGTGGGTGGAGGTGATCTGGTCGTCGTCGCGCAGGGCCGCCATGACCCCGGCGGCCACGGCTTCCTGGCCGACGTAGAGGTGCAGGAAGCCGGGCAGTTTGCCCGCCTCCATGAGTTTGCCCGCCTCGGTCTCGAACAGCCGGATGCGCACCATGCGCTCGTGCAGATCCCTGATGACCTGCGCGGATACCTGGTGCGCGGCCGCATCGGCCGACTTCTTCTGAGCCATCGTCCGCCCCTTCGCCCGAGGGAGGTGTGCCACACACGTGGACTTTCTAGTGTCTGTCTACAGTAACCAGCACCAGGCACCTTACTGAACAGGCTCTCTAATTACTACGCCCCGGACCCGACTCCTCGCCCCGACCGTCCACCAGTTCCACCGCGTTACCCTCCGGATCCGTCCAGAAGCTGATCCGCCGACCGTGCGCGCGGACGACGACCGGGTCCGACAGGGGCTTGGCACCGGCGGCCCCCAGCGCCGCCACCACCGGGTCCACGTCGTCGACATGGAAGGTGAGATACGACAGCCCCTGACGTCCGGCCAGTGGATGCGCCGCGCGGGCCGGCACCGCGGGCGACGAGGGAAGAATCAGCTTGACACATCCCCCGGAGGGCACCTGCAGCCAGACGACGACCACCTCGCCGCCCAGTCCGGCCGGGCCGCCCACACCCGCCGGTACGCGCGAACGGTGCACGGCGCGACAACCGATCACGTCGCGGTAGAAGCGCTCCATCGACCCCAAGTCCCGTACCACCACGCCCACCTCGAACGGTCGGACCACGACCATCGCACCCACCCCTACGGGAGACCGAGCCGAAACTTCGCCACTTTCTATTGACAGACCACACTAAGTCCTGTTGCAGTTTCGGACACAGCCCAGCTGTCGCATTCCGAAGCCGGTCACCGGCTCGCGGCTGGGAGGATTGTGAGGACATCGTGGTCCAGACCAGTTCGCCGGAGATCCGGGAGACAGACGCCGACCGCAACCCGCCCTCGGCCCCCGAATACTCCTCGTGGATCAGCCAGGTCCGGTCCACCGACGCCGCGTCCCTGACGATGCGGCGGGAGGCCGCCGAACTCGTCGAGCGCGTGATGGCGCACTACCGCGCCAACACGACGCACGAGGCGGACGGTCAGTGGACGGAACCCATCGCCAACTACCTCGACGCCGACCGCTGGCAACGCGAGACGGACGCCGTCCACCGGAGCGTCCCGCTGCCGCTCGCCATGTCCTGCGAGCTGCCCGGTCCGAACACCTACAAGGCGATCGACGTGCTCGGCATCCCCGTGCTGATCACCCGGGACCGCCAGGGCGCCGTACACGCGATGATCAACGCCTGCCGGCACCGGGGAGCCAAGCTCCTCGAACCCGGCTGCGGGGTGTCGAGGCGGCTCACCTGCCCGTACCACTCGTGGTCGTACGACCTGGCCGGCGAACTGCGGGGCGTCTACGCCGAGAAGACCTTCGGCGACGTTCCACGCGAGGGGCGCAGCCTGGTCAGGCTTCCTGCCGGGGAGCGGGCGGGGATCGTCTTCGTCTCGCTGGACCCGGCGGCCGAGCCCGACCTGGACGCCTGGCTGGGCGATCTGCAGCCGCTCCTCGAGGGGCTCCGGCTGGCGGAGTGCCACCACTACGCCACCCGCGAGCTGACCAGTCCCAACTGGAAGGTCACCCTCGACGGATATCTGGAGACGTACCACTTCGCCTCGCTGCACCCGAAGACGGTGTTCGAGACGAACCTCTCCAACATGATGGCCCACGACACCTGGGGCCCCCACCAGCGCATCGCACCGGCTCTGCGCCCCATCGCGCAGGCGGTCGAACTGCCCCCGGACCAACGCGATCCCGGCGACTGCGTCGGGCCCATCTACTGGCTCTTCCCGGGCCTCGCGATCGCCGGCGGCTGGCGCCAGAAGATCGCCGTCTCCCTGGTGCTGCCGCGGACGGCCACCGAGTCGGTGACCCAGCAGATCATCCTGCTGCGGGAGCCGGCGGTCAGCGAGGAGGAGCGCCAGGCCGCCGACCGGTTCGGCGAGTGGTTCCACGAGGTGGTCCGCGACGAGGACTACGCGACCACCTACGGAGTCCAGCAGGGTCTGAAGGCCCTCGACGGGACCGAATTCGTCTTCGGACGCAACGAGCCCGGACTCCAACACCTCCACCGCACCATCCACCAACACCTGGAAGACGGCGCCCAGGCCGCCAGAGCCACCAGGTGACGAACCAACGACACTCGCGGGAGAACAGCATGGTGGCTACGGGCAGCCTCGACGGACGTGTCGCGGTGATCACGGGCAGCACGCGCAGCATCGGCCGTGCCATCGCCGAGGCCTTCGTGGCCGACGGCGCCACGGTCGTCATCAGCGGCCGTTCCGAGATCAAGGGCAAGCAGGCCCTGGAGGAGATGGGCGCCGGGGACCGGGCCGTCTTCCACCCCTGCGACGCCAACAGCCAGGAGGACATCGAGGGCCTCGCCGACTTCGCCGCCGAGCGCTTCGGCCGGCTCGACATCTGGGTCAACAACGTCGGCGGCAGCTCCGGCTTCGCCCCCATCCACCAGCTCAGCGACGAGGCATGGCACGACGCCCTCAAACTGAACGTCAACGGCTACTTCTACGGCACCCGCCGGGCGCTGCCGAAGATGCTGGAGCACGGCTGGGGCCGCATCATCAACATCTCCTCCGTCGAGGGCAAGCAGGCCAACAAGCCGGGGATCAGCCACTACATCACCAACAAGCACGCGATCCACGGCCTGACCAAGGCGACCGCCTTCGAGTACGGCACCCAGGGCATCACCTGCAACGCCATCTGCCCCGGCGCCGTCGACACCGACCTGATGCGTGCCGCGGGGCCGGCCGCGGCCGAGGCCGAGGGCATCAGTTACGAGGAGTGGCTGAGCCGCTTCGCCGAGCACGCCGCCACCAAGAAGATCACCACGGTGGAGCAGATCGCGGCTGTCGCCTCGCTGCTCGCGAGTGAGGCCGGCACAGGAATCACCGGCGCGCTGATCAGCGTCGACGGCGGAACGGCGCAGTGGTAGGCGCGGGTACGGACAGCGGGAGACCTGGGTCATGAAGAGCTGGATCACGGACTGGCAGCGCAGTGAGCGGCTGCCGCACTACACCCGCGCCAACGCGGGTGAGACGCTGCCGGAACCCGCCAGCCCGCTGGGCTGGACCCTGGTGTGGGGGCAGGGCCTGCAGGGCTGGCGTCGCGGCTTCGTCGGGTTCGGCATATACCGCGAGGAGGAGGTGGCCGGCCCCCGACCGCCGTTCGTCGGCATGTTCGGCGGCCACTTCTACCTCAACCTGTCCCACATGCGGCTGTTCGGCATCCGTATGGGCCAGACGGCGGACCAGATCGACGCGGCCTTCGTCGGACAGCGCTCCGACACGCCGGTGTACCTGGCGCACCCGGACGACCAGGACGAGGAGCTGACCGCCAAAGCGGGCGGGACACTACAGCGGATGCTCGGCCAGAGCAGCTTCCCGGAGGCCGACGCCGACCGGCGGCGTCTGCGCGCACTGCGCCGCTCCCGGCCCGACCCGACACGGCTGTCCGAGGCCGAACTGGTGGCGTACGCACGGTCGTTGCTGGACGAGGTGGAGACGACCTTCCAGCGGCACGTCGAGTCCTCGCTGCCCGCGTCCGTCGGACCGGCGATCCTCGGCCCGCTGTGCGCGAGCGTGGACCGACCCGGCGCCGTGCTGGATCTCATCGGCGGTCTCGGCGACGTCGACTCCGCCTCCCCCTCGACCGGGTTGTGGACACTGTCCCGCCAGGTGGCGGCCTCGGCCGAGCTGAGCGCGCTGTTCGACCGGGGTCCGGCCGCCGTGGAGCAGGCCCTCGACGGGGCGACCGGCGACGTCAAGACGTTCCGCGACGCGTTCGAGGAGTTCCTGGCCGAGTCGGGCGACCGCGGCCCCAACGAGTGGGACATCCACGCGCTGTCCTGGGAGGCGGCGCCCGTCCAGGCGCTGGCCCTGGTCGACCGCATCCGCCACAGTCCCGACGACGACTCCCCCGCCGCCCGCCACACACGGCTGACCGAACGGCGCGAGCGGACGGCGCAGGAGATCCGGGCCGTGCTGCCCGAGGAGACACAGCCCATGTTCGACGCCGGCATGCACGCCTCCCAGGTGTGGATCCCGGCCCGCGAACGCACCAAGGCGAACTGCGTCACCGTCGTCAACGAGATCCGCATGGCCGTACGGGAGCTCGGTCGCCGCGGCGTCGAGGCGGGCCTCTTCGCCCGGCCCGAGGACGTGATGATGCTTCTGGACACCGAGCTCGACGACTATGTCGCCGCCCCGGAGTCCTTCGGCCCCGTCATCGCGCGGCGACTCGAGGAGTACGCCGCCCTGCACGACCTGGAACCGCCGTTCTTCGTCGCGGACGACGCCCAGACCGACATCGGCACCTGGCCGCGGCGCGCCGAGGAGCGGACGCAGGCGGCCGTCCAGGGTGATGTCCTCGGCGGTGTGGGCGGCAGCCACGGCACCTACACGGGCCGCGTGCGGGTGGTCACCGACCCGGCCTCGTGCGAGGCGCTGGAGCCCGGGGAGGTGCTGGTCGCGCCGATCACGGACGCGGCCTGGACCCCGCTGTTCCTGGTCGCCGGAGCGGCCGTGGTCGACGTGGGCGCGCTCAACAGCCACGCCGTGGTGGTCTGCCGCGAACTGGGCATCCCGGCCGTCATCTCCGTCGAGGGCGGGACACAGCGCCTGCGGGACGGGATGGTGATCACGGTCGACGGTGACAGGGGCACGGTCACCGTGGACAGCGTTCCGGCGCCGCTGGGCATCTGAGACACCGCGGGTCCGTCGCTCCCCTGCACCGGGGCGACGGGCCCGCGGGCACGACCGCGAAAGGAATCCCGTGGCTGAGGAAGTCATCGTCGCCGGCTGGATGGACTACGAGCCCGACGACCGCGCCGGCATGCTGAAGGCCCTCGTCGAGCTGGGCCGGCGCACCCGCGAGCAGGAACCCGGTTGTCTGGACTACGCCATGACCGCCGATCCCACCGACGAGCGGCGTATCCGGGTGTACGAGCACTGGACCTCCCGGCAGGCCCTCGACGAGCACTTCACCACCGCGCACATCAAGGACTTCCGGGCGGCCGTGGCGGGGCTGACCCGAGTCGGGGTCTCCCTGACGGCCCACACCGTCGCCGCGTCACACCCCATGCGTTGAAACGGCGCCCCCCGGCCGGGGGGCGCCGTTTCAGCCTGCCGGACGAGTGCCGTTCAGCCGGAATCGCCCAGGCTGACCAGCATCTTGCCGACGTTTCCGCCGCCGAGCAGGGACAGCAGCGTCGCCGCGGCGTTCTCCAGGCCGTCCACGACCGTCTCGCGCGCGGTGATCCGGCCCTCGGCGAGCCAGCCCGCGACGCGCTGCTCGAACTCCGGCCGCAGGTCGTCGTGGTCGCGGACGATGAAACCGCACAGCGTCAGCCGTTTGAGGACCGCCTGGATCAAATGGTTGATGTCCACGGTCCGTCGGGCGCCGCCGAACTGCGACATCATGCCGCACAGGGCGACCCGGCCACCGGTCCGCAGCGCGTGCAGGGCGGCGGCGAGCTGCTCTCCGCCGACGTTGTCGAAGTACACGTCGATGCCGTCGGGTGCCATCCGGGCCAGGGCGTCGCGCACCGGCTCGGCACGGTAGTCCGCGGCGGCGTCGTAGCCGAACTCCTTGACCAGCAGGGCGCACTTGTCCGGCCCGCCCGCGGTGCCGACGACTCGGTCCGCGCCCAGCAGGCGTGCGAACTGGCCGGCGGCGGTGCCGACGGCCCCGGCCGCCGCCGACACGAAGACGGTGTCGCCGGGGCGCAGCGCCGCGATCCGGGTCAGGCCCACGTACGCGGTGAATCCGGTCTGGCCGAGCAGCCCCAGCCAGGTGGGCAGCGGGGCGAGTCGAGGGTCGATGCGATCCGCTCCGTCGGTGTCCGCCGCGTCCAGCACGGCCCGCTCCCGCCAGCCGAGTTGGTGGCGGACGTAGGCGCCGGGCGGCACGCCGGGACAACGGCTCTCCTCCACGACACCGAGGGCCCGGCCGTCGAGCGGTGATCCGGGGGTGAAGTTGTGCGTGTAGTGCTTCTCGGTACTCTCCAGCCGCCCGCGCATGGACGGGTCGACGCTCATGTAGAGGTTGCGGACGAGGAGTTGGCCCTGACCGAGGGGTGGCAGGGGGCGTTCCTCGACGGTGAAGTCACCGGGGGCCGGCTCCTTTTCGGGGCGGCGTACCAGACAGACCACGCGGGTGGTGCGCGGGGACACGGCGTCACCCCTCCGGCCGAGGCGGGGTGCGCCGCTGTGCGAGGCGGCCGACCCAGCCGGCCATCTGAAGGTCGGCGTGGCGCAGTTCGCCCGACTGCCACCGGGCCTGGAAGTCGAAGACGCCCTGCGCCCCCGTCCCGGGGTCGGTCACCTCGACCAGACCGTCCTCGGTGAGCCGGTACACATGCCCGGTCAACGGATGGATCACTTGCTTGGACATGGGGCCTCACTCCTGCACTCGGCGGCGCACGCCGCGCTTGGTCACGGTCACCGGGCCCCCGACCCGGAGCCGGCAGGCGAGCCGGGTCAGGCCGTCCACCGGCCTGCGCAGGGCCTCGATGCCCTCGCGCTCCAACGTGCCCACCGGGGAACAGTTCTCGGCGCCCTCCTCCACCTGGACGAAGCAGGTACGGCAGGTGCCCTTGCCGCCGCAGACCGTGGGCCAGCGGTAGCCGAGCCGCTGGGCGGCGGTGAACAGGTCCTCGCCGTCGAGGACCTCGAGCTCGACGCCCAGGGGTCTGACCGCCACGCGGTGGGTCACTGGTCCATCCACTGGTCGAGCGTCCGGTTGAAGTGGCGGATGCGGCTCTCCTGGTAGTTGGCCAGGGTGATGCCCGGCTTGCGCATCGCCTTGAGGCCCTGCTGGACGTAGGGGAGGTTTTCGCAGTCCTGGTCGAAGACGGGGCCGAGCACGCCGAGTTCGGGGATGTCGGCGAAGAGCATGTCCTCCGGCACCCAGCGGATCTTCACGGGAGGCGGCATCTCGCCGGGCTGCTTCGGGGAGGACATGAAGATGATCTCCGCGGTGCAGGAGTCCGGGTCGAGGCCGTTGGGTCGGAACCGGTAGATGATGTTGGACTTGGCGCCGCCCCAGGGGTTGAAGTTGGGAAACAGCAAGTAGTTGATGGCGTCCAGGAGTTCGGTGTCGGCGGTCTGCGAGAAGTCCTGCTGCGAAGTGGCCGCCAGTTGCGCACGCATCCGCTCGGCGAGGACCTGGCGGGCGGTGCCGCCCGGCGGGATCGCCGGCATTTCGTCGCCCTCCTGCATCACCAGGTCACGGCCCTGGGCCGCGGCGTAGAACGCGCGCGAGTCGTAGAACGTCTCGAGGACGTCCTCCTCCGTGACGGAGTCCGCCACGTGCGGGCTGGGCGCGCCCTGGATATTGATCATCCGGTTCCAGTTCGGCTGGTCCGCCATGACGTCGTACTGGGAGTTGGCGTCGGCGAGCCACGGCAGCATCTGCGGGTGCGTGGCGATCACGTGGAAGGACTCGATGAACGCGTCCTGCGCGATCTTCCAGTTGCAGGGCAGCACCTTGGCGATGTGCAGCGACTTGTAGCGGTTCTCCAGCGGCCAGATGTAGTAGTCGTCGAAGGTGCCGCGGTAGGAGTCGAAGGACTCCGCGTACGGGTCCATGTTGATGAAGACGAAGCCGCGCCAGGTGGCCACCCGGGCCTCGGGGAGGGCGAACTTCTCCGGGGTGACGTGCGGAAAGTCCCAGGCACAGGGCGGGGTCTGCATCGTGCCGTCGAGGTTCCAGGCGAAGCCGTGGAACGAGCAGCGGAACTCGCTGACGTTGCCGCCGCCGGTGCGCAGTTTGCGTCCGCGGTGCAGGCACACATTGACGAAGGCGCGGATCTCGTCGGGGGCCGTGCGCACGACGATGAGCGAGTCGTCGCCGATCTCGTAGACCTCGTGGTCGCCGACCTCGGGAATCTCGCTCTCCAGGCAGGCGAACTGCCAGACGCGGCGCCAGACCTGCCGCATCTCGCGTTCAGCCCATGCGCGGGAGGTGAAGCGGGCGGTGTCGATGTCCTCGCTGCCGAGGTGGTCGTTCCTCTCGTACCTCAGGGCGGGGGGAACAGGGCGGCTGTCCCGGTCGAGGTAGTCCTGGACGCTGGGCCCGGGGCACCGCGCCGTGCCCAGCTCCGATGTTTCGTCCATCATCTCTCCTCCGGCAGAAACTTTAGAGTGAGTGTAGTTACGGGTTGCGTTCAGGAGCAACACTCGCGACGGTGAATGAACCCGCATCTCCCGAGGTCATAGGGGAATCGTTCTGAGATCCTGGATTTTCTTGCGGCGGCCCTCTCCCCAAGGACGCCGGGGCGTGTCACACTCCGACCCACTTGAGGCTGTAGTTCCTCACAAGTTTCTCCGTTTCCGGAACGGTCTTTGCCCGTCCCGGCCCCAGCGCCCCGGGGGTCTCACCCCGGAGTCCCGCGCCGTACCCCACGCCGGCGATCGACGCAGCCCTGTATCCCCCGGCACCTCTTGCGTGCCGTCCCGCCCCGGGACGGCACGGCATCGATCCGCCTGACCGGAGCCGACCACCGCACACGCGGAAGCGACGCGGGCCGCGGCAGCCCAGGCGCCACACCACGGGAGTACTCAACGATGAGTTCCAGACCCGGTCGCGCGGTCCGCCGCGCCCTCACCGCGATCGTCCCTGTCACTGCCCTGCTCACCCTTGCGGCGTGCGGCAGCGGCACCACCCCGGCCGCCGGCTCCTCGCAGGCGGCGGCGCCCGGATCGCCCGGCCTGACGGCGGCCCGCGCGGCTCTGAAGTCGTATGCGCAGCGCCCCGCCGCGATCTCCGTCACCCAGCCGGTCGGCAAGAAGATCCCCACGGGCAAGAAGATCGACTTCATCCTGTGCGGCGTCCAGTCCTGCAAGGACCTCGCCGACTTCTTCACCGAAGCCGCGGGACAACTCGGCTGGAAGGTCGAGCAGATCGCCACCCAGGGCACGCCGGAGTCCGTCCAGGCCGCCTACGAACAGGCCGTACGCGACAAGCCGGACGCCGTCGTCGCCTCCGGTTTCCCGCGTGCCGTCTACGCCAAGCAGCTGGCACAGCTGAAGGCGGCCGGTGTCCCCGTCATCCAGTCGAACGCCGACGACGTGGTCGGCGACGGCATCTCCCTGCTGAAGAACGGACCGAAGGACGTCGGCATCCAGGGCCGGATGCTCGCCTCGTGGGTGGTGTCGAACAGCGACGCCCAGGCCAACACCGTGTACTTCGATCTGCCGGCGTACACGATCCTCAAGCCCGTCAAGGACTCCTTCGCGGCCAACTACAAGGACTGGTGCTCCGGTTGCGCGCTGGACAACGTCGACGTGCCGATCACCGCGGTGGGAAAGGACATGCCGGACCGCGTGGTGTCGTATCTCCGCTCACACCCGAAGGTGACCCATGTCGTCTTCTCCCTGGGCCTGCTCAACGTGGGCGTGCCCGCCGCGCTGAAGACGGCCGGCCTCACCGGCAAGCACATCGTGGTCAACGTCGGTGACGCGCAGAACTACGAGTACATCCAGAGCGGTCTCACCGACGGCGCGATGGCGCTGAACTCCCATGAGACGGCCTGGCTCCAGGTCGACGCGCTGGCCCGGCACTTCACCGGCCAGTCCATGGCCGTGGACCAGAAGGCGGCGCTGCCCAACATGCTCGTCACCAAGGACAACCTGCCTTCCGCCGACGGCGACTTCCCGATCGTCGAGAGCTACCAGAAGCAGTTCAAGGCGCTCTGGGGCCTGAGTTGACCGGGCCGGTACTGCGGGTGGCCGCCCTGTCGAAGAGATTCGGCGGCACCCAGGCCCTGAGGGACGTGGACCTCGAGGTCGCGCCCCGCGAGATCCACGCCCTCATCGGGCCCAACGGCTCCGGCAAGTCCACCCTCATCAAGATCCTCGCCGGCTTCCACCCCGCGGAGCCGGGTGCGGTGGCCGAACTCGACGGCGAGCCCTTCGACCTCGGCCATGTCACGGCCTCCCGCCACGACCGGCTCCGCTTCGTCCACCAGGAGCTGGGGCTGGTGGGCGAGTTGAACGCCATCGACAACCTGGCGCTCAGCCACGGCTTCGCCCGCACGGCGTTCGGCAACATCCGCTGGCCGGAGATGGAGAGACGCACGACCACCCTCATCGAACGGTTCGGACTCGGTATCGACGTGCGCCGCCCCCTGGTGACGGCGACCCCCGTGCAGCGCGCGGTGGTGGCCATCGCCGCCGCGCTGCAGGGCTGGGAGGGCGGCCGCGGTGTCCTGGTGCTCGACGAGCCCACCGCCGTGCTGCCGCCCGGCGAGGTGGCCCGCCTCTTCGACATCGTGCGGGAGGTCCGCGACGCCGGCGCCGGCGTCCTGTACGTCTCGCACCGGATGGACGAGATCTTCGCGCTCGCCGACCGGGTCACCGTCATCCGCGGCGGACGCCGGATCGCCACACGCCGGGTCGCCGAGCTCACTCCGCGCTCGCTGGCGGAACTGATGGCGGGCGAGGAGACGGAGACCGACCACCGCCCGGCACCCTCCGCCGGTCCCGCCGACCCGGTGCTGGAGGTGCGTGACCTGTGGGCCGGGCCCCTGCGGGGAGTCGACCTCGACCTGACCAGGGGTGAGCGTCTGGGCATCACCGGTCTGGTCGGCGCCGGCCACGAGATCGTGCCGTACGTGGTGTGCGGGGCCCATGCCGGGCCGGTGAGCGGCAGGCTGCGGCTGCCGGAACGCTCCGAGCGGTGGACCGAGGCGCGTGACGCCGGCGCGCTGGGCCTTCCCCTGGTCCCGGCGGACCGGGCGGTCGAGGGAGTGATCGGCGACTTCTCGGTCGGCGAGAACCTCACCCTCCCGCTCCTGCACCGGCTGCGCGCCCGGGCCGGGCGGCTGCGCCGGCGCCGCGAGTCCGCCCTGGCGGAGGACTGGATCAGGCGGGTCGGGGTACGCACGGCAGGACCCGGGGCGCGGATCACCACCCTGAGCGGCGGCAACCAGCAGAAGGTCGTCATGGCCCGCTGTCTGGCACAGCGCCCACCGGTGCTGGCGCTGTGCGAACCCACGGCGGGCGTGGACGTCGCCACCCGCCTGCAGCTGTACGACCTGATAGAGCGTCAGGCCGACGAGGGCATGGGCGTCATCGTGTGCTCCTCCGACACGCAGGACCTGCTCGCGCTGTGCACCCGCGTCCTGGTGGTGCGCGACGGCCGGATCGCACGGGAGATCAGTGGCCGGGACATCACCGAGTCCGCGCTCGTGCACGCCATGGAAGGAACCGAGTGACATGAGCCTTGGAAGGGACCCTCTGACATGACAT
This sequence comes from Streptomyces sp. NPDC028289, assembly GCF_055565975.1. Classification (NCBI taxonomy): domain Bacteria; kingdom Bacillati; phylum Actinomycetota; class Actinomycetes; order Kitasatosporales; family Streptomycetaceae; genus Streptomyces; species Streptomyces sp. NPDC028289. Next base: position 762,378 of record NZ_JBVHTI010000004.1, read on the forward strand.
CCACACCGACACGGGCGGCGGAGCTGCCGCCGTCCGCACCGCAAAGGTCCGCGGTGTTCGTCCCCGGGGCACTGGGCCGACGGGCGGTGGCCGCCCTGTCGTTCCGGAACATCGGCGCCGTATACGTGTGGCTGGTCATCGTCGTGCTCTTCTCCGTGTGGGCGCCGGACACGTTCCCGACCACCATCACGGTCAAGCAGGTACTGAACGGCAACGCCGTGGCCGGCCTGGTGGCACTCAGCGTCGTACCGCCACTGGCCGCACGGGTCTTCGACCTCTCGGTCGCCTACACCATGTCGCTCACGAGCGTGTTGACCGCCCGCTTCCTGGTCTCCGCCGGACTCGGTCCCGGCGCGGCGATCACCCTGGCGATGGCCGCCGCGCTGCTGATCGGAGTCGTCAACGGGATCGTGGTGGTGGTCCTGCGCGTCGACTCGTTCATCGCCACCCTGGCCACCGGCGCGCTGATCCAGTCACTGATCACCATGGTCACCGACGACAGCTCCATCACCGGTGTGCAGCTGCTCGCCAAGCCGTTCGCGAGCATCGCCCAGCTGGACGCGGGCGGCATCACCCTGCCGGTGCTGTATCTGCTGCTCGCCGCGCTCGCCATCTGGTTCCTGCTGGAACACACCGCCACCGGGCGCCGGTTGTACGCGACCGGCTTCAACGCCGAAGCGGCCCGGCTGCAGGGCGTACGCACCCACCGACTGCGCTTTCTGACCCTGGTGGCCTCCGCGTTGCTCTCCGGTTCCGCCGGCATCGTCTTCGCGTCCTCGGTCGGATCCGGCTCGCCGACCGCGGGCACCCCGTATCTGCTGTCGGCGTACGCCGCCGCCTTCGTCGGGGCGACCCAGCTGCGCGCGGGCCGCTTCAACGCCTGGGGCACGGTGCTCGCGGTCCTCCTGCTCGGTACGGGCATCACCGGACTCGGGCTCGCCACCAGCGCGCAGTGGGCCGCGAGCCTGTTCACCGGCTCGGTCCTCATCGTGGCGCTGGTCCTCACCGGTGGCCGGATCGCCCTGCCTGCCGTGCTGCGCCGCCGGAAGGGAATCCCCTCGAGTTCCGGCGCCGAGACGCCCGCGGAGAGCGGCCCCCCGCCTGTCACCGGCAAGGAGATCTGACCATGAAGGCTGTGCAGTACCGGACGGTGGGACACGCCCCCGAGGTCGTCGACGTTCCCGTGCCCGGACCGGGCCCGGGCCAGGTGCTGTTGAAGGTGACGGCGGCGGGGCTGTGCCACTCCGACCTGGCGGTCATGGGCTGGCCCGAGGAGCAGTTCCCCTACCCGCTGCCGATGACGCTCGGCCACGAGGGTGTCGGCACGGTCGCGGCCGTGGGCAGCGGTGTCACTGCAGTGGCGGAAGGCGACGACGTGGCGGTGTACGGCCCGTGGGGCTGCGGGCACTGCCACAACTGCGCCCAGGGCAAGGAGAACTCCTGCCATCGTGCTGCCGGGCTCGGCATCCTGCCGCCGGGACTCGGCGCCCCCGGCGCTCTCGCCGAGTACATGCTGGTGGACTCGCCCCACCACCTGGTGCCGCTGAACGGACTGGACCCGGTGCAGGCCGCCCCGCTCACCGACGCGGGGCTGACGCCCTATCACGCGATCAGGAAGTCACTGCCCAAACTGGTCCCGGGCAGCACGGCGGTGGTGATCGGTGTCGGAGGCCTGGGTCACCTCGCCGTACAGCTGCTCCGCGCTCTGACACCGGCGAGGGTGGTCGCTCTCGACGTGAGCAAGGAGAAGCTCGAGCTGGCACACGCCGTCGGTGCCCACGAGACGCTCCTCTCCGACGGCGCGGCGGCCGCACGGGTCCGGGAGCTCACCGGCGGGACGGGAGCGGAAGTGGTGCTGGACTTCGTGGGCGCCGAGGCGACGCTCGCGGTGGCCGCGGCGTCGGTGGCGGTGGCGGGCGACGTGACGATCGTCGGCATCGGTGGGGGCACCCTGGCGGTCGGCTTCGGCGGCGGGCTGCCGTTCGAGGTCTCCGCCTCGTTCCCGTACTGGGGCAGTCGCCCGGAACTCATGGAGGTCGTCGAGCTGGCGCGGCAGGGCCTGGTCTCGTCCCACGTCGAGACCTTCACCCTCGACGAGGCGCCGGCGGCCTACGAGCGGCTGCACGCCGGCGACATCAACGGCCGCGCGGTGGTACTGCCACACGGTTGAGCCGCGCCCCGTGCAGGGCCGGCGCCCGGGTCCCGCTCAGGTGTCGGCCCGCTCCTCTGCCGGGTTTCGCCCACTCACCGTCCGCTCCACGCACCGCCGCAGCACCGTCATGAACTCCGGCGTTTCCCACGGCCCCCGGTCGACCCGGCCGGTGTCGTCCACGCCCAGGTCCTGTACGTCGTAACGGCCCCTGCAGTGCCCGAGGGTGAAGTAGCAGACCTCGCCGAGACCGTGCCGCTTGAGATACAGCACCGGTCGGGGCGCGCCGTCGAGGGCCGCCGTGTCGCCCTCGGCGAAACCGCGGCACGGCCCCGTGTACTCGGCGTGCAGCAGCACCTCCAACTCCCCGTGCAGCTCGCACACGTACAGTTCGTCGGTGACCGTGAACGGGCCGATCCCGGCGACCAGCGGATGGCCGGGCCGGGTGACGCGCACCTCGTACGGCTCGATCGGCGGATGGGCCAGGAACTGGCTGCCGAGCACCGGCGCCACTTCCCCCAGGAGCCGCGGGGTCGTGAACAACCGCGGCCCGCCACTCGTCGACGGCTCGATCACCGAGTTGGTGCCGTGCAGGGCGAGCCAGCGGCCGCCCCGCTCGACGAACCGTGCAAGTGCGGCCCGCTGCGCCGGGCGGGGCCGGACGTCACAGGTGTAGGTGACCAGCAGGTCGGCCCTCTCGAGTGCGGCCACGCAGTCGTAGTCCTGATACACGGTGGTGCGCACTCGTGGATGCTCACCGAGCATCTCCAGCAGCCGGAGCCGCGCGTAGTCGAAGTCGTGCCAGCGGCCGCCGCAGACCAGTACGGCGTCCAGGCGGCCGGCCGGGCCCGCCACGGCTCAGTACTGGACGCGGGTCAGCAGCCCGCCGTCCACCACGAGGTTGACCCCGACACAGAAGGAGCCGGTCCGACCGAGCAGGAACGCCACCGCCGAGGCCACGTCCGCCGCGGTGCCGTAACGGCCGATCGGAAGCTTGGCGAGCACCTCCTCGTACACCTCCGGGCGGCTGGTGCGGATGGTCTCCCAGGCGCCGCCGGGGAAGTCGATCGGGCCGGGAGAGACGGTGTTGACGCGGATGCCCTTCGGCGCGAGGGCGTGCGCGAGTGCCGAGGCGTGCTGGACCACGGCTGCCTTGAGCGCGGAGTACGAGTTGGCGCCGGCCGGGCGCGCGGTGTCGGAGGCGTTGGTGGTGCCGATGGCGACGACGGCGGCCCGGTCGGAGGTCTCCAGGTGCGGAAGGGCCGCCTCGACGAGTCCTGCGAACGGGATCAGGTCGCCGCGCAGGCTGTCCTCCCAGGACTCGGGGCCCTTCACATTGCCCGCGGACACGTTGGACACCAGCAGGTCCAGGCCGCCGAGCTCACCGGCCGCCCGCTCCACGAAGCCCGCGAGCGCAGCCGGGTCGGTGACGTCGACCGGTTCCGCGAACACCGTGGCTCCCTCGGCCCGCAGTTCGGCCGCGGCCTTGGCCAGGCCTTCTTCGCCCCGGGCGCACAGCGCCAGCGCACAGCCCTCGGCCGCCAGAGTGGTGGCGATCGCCCGGCCGATGCCCCGGCTCGCGCCGGTCACCAGCGCCTTCGCGCCTGTCAGTCCCAGATCCATCGATGTCACTCCTTTGTGATTGCCCAATGCGACGGCCGAATGCGACGGCCGAAAAGGTCCTGGTGCCTCAGTTGCCGGGAAGCTGCGAGAACGGCACCCGGTCCACCCGCGGCTCGGGCGGCAGCTTCAGCACCCGTTCGCCGATCAGGTTGCGCTGGATCTGGTCGGTGCCTCCGGCCAGCCGGTAGCCGGGTGCGCCGAGCAGATGCTGCGCCCAGGCGAAGGTGCCCGCCTCCCCGGTGTCGGCGCTGATCCGCGCGCCCATCAGCTCGGCGGCGACCTGTCCTGTGCGGGTGAGCAGGTCGGAGGCCATGAGTTTGGTCAGCGACGACTCCGGGCCCGGCCGGCCGCCGGCGGCGCTCGTCCTGGCGACGCGGTCCACGGTGGCCGCGCGCAGGGCGGCGCGTACGTACAGGTCGGCGAGGCGCTGGCGGACCAGCGGGTCTTCGGTGCGACCGAGGGAGCGGGCGAGTGCGAGGACGTCCGCGAATGTGCCGCCCTTGCGACGGTTGCCGCCGCCGGACGCGGTCCGCTCGAAGGCGAGGGTGGTGGTGGCGACCTCCCAGCCCTGGCCCGGTCGCCCGATCCGCAGCCGGTCCGGAACACGGACGCCGCTGAGGAAGACCTCGTTGAAGGAGGCGCCGCCGCTCATCTGACGGATGGGGCGCCCCTCCACCCCGGTGGCGTCCATCGGGACCAGGAAGGCGGTGATCCCGGCCTGTTTGACCACGTCCGGGTCGGTGCGGGCGAGCAGCAGACCGTAGTCGGCGAACTGCGCGCCCGAGGTCCACACCTTCTGACCGTCGATCACCCACGCGTCGCCTTCCTGCCGGGCGCGGGTGCGCAGGGCCGCGAGGTCCGATCCGGCACCGGGTTCGCTGAAGAGCTGGCAGGCCAGCAGGTCGGTGCGCAGGAACCCGCGCGCGTACGTCTCACGCTGCTCGGCCGTCCCGAACAGGGAGACGGCCATCGCGACCAGGCGCACGGTGACGCTGATCAGCTCGGTGGACGCCGGCACCTCGAAGGCCGACTCCTCCTGGGCGAAGGCCGCCACGTGGGCGGCGGTCAGGCCCGCGCCGCCCTTGTCCACGGGGAGGGTCAGCGCCTGGTACCCGGCGTCGAAGCGGGCCCGCTGGTAGACGCGGCAGCGCTCCAGCAGCAGGCGCTCCTCGTCCTCCGGGAGATTGTGGAACACGGCGAGGTCGGCGGCCCCGGTGGCGGACTGCGGCGCCCGCGCCGGTTCGAGCACGCCGGCCAGCCACTGGCGAACCTGCGTGCGCCATGCGTCCGGATCGGGCTGGGACATGGCTCCTCCTAGGACACTTACCAGACGACAGTTTCAGTAACAGTGATCGGGGTGTGCACCCCACCAACTGCTGAAACATGGGGAATGACTGCGTCTGGGATCAGAGTGTTCCGTACTTTCTTGATAAACGCTACAGTCTCCGCATCCCCTCTCCCCTCGAATCGGGAGAGGCCGAGGAGCCGCCGGAGGAGCCAATGTCGCTGCTGCCACTCGACCGTCGCGCCCAGGAGACACCCGACGAGCCCGCCCTGGCGGACGACCTGGGCGTGCTGTCCTGGTCGGGCCTTGCCGACCAGGTGGCGCGGGCGACGGCACGGCTGCTGGAGCTCGCGCCCGGCCCCGACGACCGGGTCGCCGTCCTCGGCGACAACGCGATCCCGACGCTGGTGGCCCATCTGGCGGGCCTGCGTGCCGGGGTGGGGACCGTGGCCACGTCCCGGAACCTCACGTCGGGCGAACTCGTCGACCAGATCATCGACGCGGGCGTGACCGGAATCATCGCCGGACCCGTGGGCGCGGGTGCCGCCCTCGACGCGGCCCGGGAACTGGGCCTTCCGGTCGTGATGCACGGAACCCCGGCGATCGGGCACGCCTTCGCCTGGGACGCATGGCTCGCGGCGGCGCCCGCCGGGTGCACGGTCCGGACGGACCGGCCCGCCCGGCCTCCGCTCGTCTACACCTCGGGAACCACCGGGCGGGCGCGCGGCACCGAGGTGCGCTGGGTGAGCGGCCCGGTCGCCGACAGCTCCGCCTACCTCGCCGCGATGGCCGCCCGGCCGGGATTCCCGCCGGGACCGCACCTGGTGTGCGGCCCCCTTCAGCACAACGCGCCGCTGACCTCACTGCGGCACCTGGCGGCCGGTCAGCCGGTGGTCGTCCTCGGCAGGTACGACGCGGAAACGTTCCTCAGCCGAGTGCAGAAGTGGCGGGTCTCCTCCACGGTGATGGTGCCCACCCACTTCCAACGGCTGCTCGCCCTCCCGGAAGAGGCCCGCGCCCGCTACGACGTCTCCAGCCTGCGGCAGGTCTCCCACACCGGCTCCGCCTGTCCGCCGGACGTGAAGCGAGCCATGATCGAGTGGTTCGGCCCGGTGCTGACCGAGTCGTACGGCGCCAGCGAGGCGGGAACGGTGGCCCGCATCAGCAGCGCCGAGTGGCTGGCGCACCCAGGCTCGGTCGGGCGGGTCCGGCCCCCGTTCGAGGTCCTGGTCACCGACGACGACGGCGGGCAACTGCCGCCCGGCGAACGCGGACTGCTGGCCTTCCGGGCTCCGGAGGACCAGGGCGTCCGCTACCACGCGGACCCGGAGAAGACCAGGTCCGCCTATCTCTCCCCCGGCGTCTTCACGCTCGGCGACATCGGCTACGTCGACGCGAACGGCTACATCTTCATCACCGACCGGGCCGCGGACGTCGTGGTCTCCGGCGGCGTGAACCTGTACCCGGCCGAAAGCGAGGCAGTCCTGCGGCAGCACCCGGCGGTCGCCGAGATCGCGGTCATCGGCGTGCCCGACCCGGACTTCGGCGAGTCGCTGCGGGCGCTGGTCGTGGCCGCGGCGGACACGCCGCCGGCCGAAGAGCTGGACCGGTTCTGCCACGACCGCCTCGCCGCCTACAAGTGCCCGAAGTCGTACGAGTTCGTCCCCGAGCTGCTGCGCAACGCGATGGGCAAGCTCGACAAGCGTGCGATGCGCCGCCCCTACTGGCGTTCGGAACGGACCATCGCCGGCTGAGCCGACCCGCCCGCCCCTCACGCGTACGAAGGATCACCATGACCGAACTCCTCCTCATCCGGCACGGCCTCCCCCTGGCGGGCGTGTTCGACCCGGGGCTGTCGCCGGAGGGCAGCGCCCAGGCGGAGCGTCTCGCCGCCTGGCTCGTGCACGAGGACGTCGACGCCCTGTACACCAGCCCGTTCAAGCGTGCCCGCGAGACGGTGGCTCCCCTGGAACGGCTCACCGGCATGACCGCCACCGTCCTCGACGACCTGCGCGAGTGGGACACCGACGTCTCCCACCCCTACCTGCCACCGGAGCAGATCGGCGCGGAGGATCCCCGCGCGGCGGCACTCGCCGAGGGACGCTACGAGGACTTCGTGCCCGATCTGGACTGGGACGCCTTCCGCGCGCGTGCCGTACGGGCCATGGACACCATCCTTGACGCCCATCCCAGCGGGCGGGTCGCCGCCGTGTGCCACGGCGGCATCACCAACACCTACCTGGCGACGGTGCTCGGCCTGCCCACGATGTTCTGGTTCCACCCCGGCTACACGTCCGTCAGCCGGGTGCGGCGCATGCCCGGCGGCCGGATCGTTCCGCACTCGGTGAACGAGACGGCCCACATGACCGCCCGACGTGCCGTCGACGCGGCCGCCTGACTCCATCCCACTCCCAGGAGGTCCCGGCCATGCCCGGATCCGTCATCGTCGCCGGAGCAAGGACACCCGTCGGCAAGCTGATGGGCACCCTGAGCACCGTGTCCGCGGTCGGCCTCGGCGCCCACGCCATCGGCGCGGCGCTGGCCGCCGTGCACCTGGACCCGGCAGCCGTGGAAGCCGTCGTGATGGGCCACGTCGTGCAGGCCGGGGCCGGCCCCAACCCGGCACGGCAGGCCGCCATCCGCGCCGGCATTCCGTTCACCGTCCCCGCGAGCACCGTCAACAAGCTCTGCCTGTCCGGTCTGCACGCCATCGCCCTGGCCGACCTCATGATCGCCTCCGGCCGTCACGAGGTGGTCGTCGCCGGTGGCATGGAGTCCATGTCGGGCGCCCCGCACCTGCTGCGCGGATCACGCACCGGCTGGAGGTACGGCTCGACCGCGGTGGAGGACACCCTCGACCGTGACGCCCTCGTCTGCGCCTTCGACGGCGTCTCCATGGGAGCGGCCACCGAGCGGTACCAGCAGCCGTACGCCCTGACGCGCGAGGAACAGGACGCGTACAGCGCGCTGTCCCATCAACGGGCCGCCCACGCGCAGGAGTCGGGTGCGCTGTCCAAGGAGATCACCCCCGTCACCGTGACCGGGCGCCGGGGCGAGACGGTGGTCGACACCGACGAGGGCGTACGGCCGGGGAGCACCGAAGAGAGCCTGGGGCGGCTCAAACCGGCCTTCTCCGGCGCGGGCACCATCACCGCGGGCAACTCGTCACAGCTGTCCGACGGCGCCGCGGCCGTCGTCGTGATGAGCGCGCAGCGCGCCCGCCGGGAGGGCCTGACCCCGCTCGCCGGGATCGGCGCCTACGGCACGGTCGCGGGCCCCGACCCCTCACTGCTCGTCCAGCCTGCCGGCGCGGTCCGCGACGCCCTGTCCCGGGACGGCCGGCTGAAGTGCGCCGATCTGGACCTGCTCGAGATCAACGAGGCGTTCGCCTCAGTGGCCCTGGCTTCCGTACGGGAGCTGGACATCCCTCTGGACAAGGTGAACGTCAACGGCGGCGCGATCGCGCTCGGGCACCCGGTCGGCATGACCGGAGCCCGGCTGGTGCTGACCCTCGCGACCGAGCTGCGACGGCGCGGAGGCGGCAGCGGAGCGGCGGCCCTGTGCGGGGGCGGCGGCCAGGGCGACGCGCTGCTGCTTCATGTGCCGACGCAGGCCTGAACCCCGGAGCTGACCCACCATGAACGACCAACTGCCCGCCGGGACGACCCTCACCGTGGCGACCCGCACCCCCGCCGCCGACGGCGTCGTCTCCCTCACCCTGCGCCGCCCCGACGGCGGTGTGCTCCCCTCCTGGACGCCGGGCGCCCACATCGACGTTCTCCTGGACGGCGACGACGGCGACCTGATCCGTCAGTACTCCCTGTGCGGGCACCCGGCCGACCGTGCGGCCTGGCAGATCGCCGTGCTGCGCGAGCCGCGGGGCCGGGGCGGTTCCGCGTACGTCCACGACAACCTGCACGCAGGCACCACCGTGCGCGTCCGCGGACCGCGGAACACCTTCCCGTTGCGGCCCGCCGCACGCCATCTGTTCATCGCCGGCGGCGTCGGCATCACGCCCGTCCTTCCCATGGTCGAGGCCGCCGAGGCCGCGGGAGACGACTGGCTTCTGCTGTACGGCGGCCGCACACGCAGCTCCATGGCGTTCCTCGACCGTCTCGCCCCGCACGGGGACCGCGTGCTCATCCGTCCGCAGGACGAGTACGGCCTGCTGGACCTCGCCGCCCATCTCGGCGTACCCGAGGAGGGCACCCTCGTGCACGCCTGCGGTCCCGAACCCCTGCTGCGAGCGGTACAGGAGCAGTGCGCGGGCTGGCCCCCCGGCACGCTGGGCATCGAGCGGTTCGCCCCGGCGCAGACAACGGGGGCGGGCCCGACCGAGGCCTTCGAGCTGGTGCTCGCCCGCTCCGGGCTCACCCTCACCGTGCCACCGGACCGCTCGGTGCTCCAAACCGTCGAGGAGGCAGGCGTCGCGGTGGACTTCTCGTGCCGTGAAGGCACGTGCGGCACCTGCGAGACGGACGTACTCGACGGCGAGCCCGACCACCGCGACTCGCTGCTGACCGAGGACGAGCGGGCCGCCGGCGACACCATGCTCATCTGCGTCTCCCGCTCGTGCGGGCCGCGCCTGGTCCTCGACCTGTGACGGCGATCACCTCCGGCAATTTATTAGGACGTCCTAGTATTTCCGCGTCAGCAGTACCCCGCTCCGTCCGGGAAGGCCCTCATGAGCGATCTGCACCGGCCCGTGCACCCTGTTCGCCTGGTCACCGCTTCAGCTCTGTTCGACGGGCACGACGCTTCGATCAACATCATGCGGCGGATCTTCCAGTCCCAGGGTGCCGAGGTGATCCACCTGGGCCACAACCGGTCGGTGCGGGAGATCGTGGACGCGGCGCTGGAGGAGGACGCACACGGCGTGGCCGTCTCGTCCTACCAGGGCGGGCACGTCGAGTACTTCGAGTACCTGGTCGAGTCGCTGCGTGCGCAGGGCGCCGACCACATCCGCGTGGTGGGCGGCGGAGGGGGTGTCATCGTGCCCGACGAGATAGCCCGGCTGCGCAACAGCGGGGTGACCATCTTCTCCCCGCAGGACGGCCAGCGAATGGGCCTGGCCGGGATGGTCAACTCGGTGGTGTGGGACTGCGACTTCGGCCTCTGGGACGGCAAGCCGGCCGACGCGGCCGCCGTACTGGCCGGTGACCGGTTCGCGATCGCCCGCGCCATCACCGGTGCGGAACTCGGCAAACTGCCCCCCGAGTTCCTCGCACAGCTGCGTGCCACGGCTGTCGCCGGGTCGGTTCCGGTGCTCGGCATCACGGGCACCGGTGGTTCGGGGAAGTCGTCGCTCACCGACGAGTTGGTGCGCAGGTTCCGGGTCGACCAGCAGGACAAGCTGCGGATCGCGGTGATCGCGGTCGACCCGACCCGGCGCCGCGGCGGCGGTGCCCTGCTCGGTGACCGGATCCGGATGAACTCCCTCGACGGCAGCCGGGTCTTCTTCCGCAGCCTGGCCACCCGCGGCAGCCGCGAGCTGCCCGAGCACCTGTCCGACGTGATCGACGTGGTCAAGGCCGCCGGCTTCGACCTGGTGATCGTGGAGACGCCGGGCATCGGACAGGGCGACGCGGCGATCGTGCCGTTCGTCGACACCTCGCTGTACGTGATGACGCCGGAGTTCGGCGCCGCCTCGCAGCTTGAGAAGATCGACATGCTCGACTTCGCCGACGTCGTGGCGATCAACAAGTTCGAGCGGCGCGGTGCCAAGGACGCGCTGCGCGACGTGGGCCGCCAACTGGTCCGCAACCGCGAGGCGTTCGGGATGCGGCCCGAGGACATGCCGGTGTACGGCACCTCGGCGGCCACGTTCAACGACGACGGAGTCACCGCGCTCTACCAGCACCTCAAGGCCGATCTGGCCGGCAAGGGGCTGCCACTGTGCGAGGGCACGCTGGCACCGGTCGAGGTACGCCACTCCTCCGGCATCCGGCAGGTCGTCCCCGCGGACCGGGTGCGCTACCTCGCCGAGATCACCGACACCGTCCGCGGCTACCACACCGAGACCGGTCGACTGGCCGAGGCGGCACGGCGGGTGCAACGCCTGGACGCGGTCAGGGGCGAGCTCGTGGAGGCCGGCTCCGACGCCGCGAACGTGCAGTCGCTGCTCAAGGACGCCCGCAGGCGGCTCCCGCGCGACATCACGGAGCAGATCGAGAACTGGCCCGCCGTGGTGAAGGCGTACTCCGGCGACGAGCAGGTCGTGAAGGTGCGGGACAAGGAGATCCGCACCAAGCTGACCCGCGAGTCCCTCTCCGGCAACAGGATCCCCCGTGTCGCCCTGCCCCGCTTCACCGACCACGGCGAACTCGTGCGCTTCTGGCGACGGGAGAACCTGCCCGGACACTTCCCCTTCACCGCCGGCGTCTTCCCCTTCAAGCGCGACGGCGAGGACCCGGCCCGCATGTTCGCCGGCGAGGGCGACCCGTTCCGCACCAACCGGCGCTTCAGGCTGCTCTCCGAAGACCAGCCCGCCACCCGCCTGTCCACCGCCTTCGACTCCGTCACCCTCTACGGCCGCGACCCGGACGAACGCCCCGACATCTACGGCAAGGTCGGCACCTCCGGCGTCTCGGTGGCCACGCTGGACGACATGAAGGCGCTGTACGACGGCTTCGACCTGGTCGCGCCCACCACCTCGGTCTCCATGACGATCAACGGACCCGCCCCCACCATCCTGGCGTTCTTCCTCAACACCGCCGTGGACCAGCAACTCGACCGCTTCCGCGCCGCCGAGGGCCGCGACCCGTCACCCGACGAAGCTGCCGGACTGCGCGCGCACGCGCTGGCGAACGTGCGCGGCACCGTCCAGGCCGACATCCTCAAGGAGGACCAGGGCCAGAACACCTGCCTGTTCTCCACCGAGTTCAGCTTGCGGATGATGGCCGACATCCAGGAGTGGTTCATCGCGCACAAGGTCCGCAACTTCTACTCGGTGTCCATCTCCGGCTACCACATCGCCGAGGCCGGCGCGAACCCCGTCAGCCAGCTCGCCTTCACCCTGGCCAACGGCTTCACCTACGTCGAGGCCTACCTCGCCCGGGGCATGCGCATCGACGACTTCGCCCCCAGCCTGTCGTTCTTCTTCTCCAACGGCATGGACCCCGAGTACTCCGTCCTCGGCCGCGTCGCCCGCCGTATCTGGGCCGTCGCGATGAAGGAGAAGTACGGCGCGAACGAACGCAGCCAGAAGCTGAAATACCACGTCCAGACCTCCGGACGCTCCCTGCACGCCCAGGAGATGGACTTCAACGACATCCGCACCACCCTGCAGGCACTCATCGCCATCTACGACAACGCCAACTCCCTGCACACCAACGCCTACGACGAGGCCGTCACCACCCCCACCGAGGACTCCGTCCGCCGGGCCCTGGCCATCCAGCTCATCATCAACCGGGAATGGGGCCTGGCCATGAACGAGAACCCCCTGCAGGGGTCGTTCATCATCGACGAACTCACCGACCTGGTCGAGGAGGCCGTCCTGGCGGAGTTCGAGCGGATCAGCGAGCGCGGCGGTGTGCTCGGCGCCATGGAGACCGGCTACCAACGCGGCCGTATCCAGGACGAGTCGATGCTCTACGAACAGCGCAAGCACGACGGCACCCTGCCCATCATCGGCGTCAACACCTTCCGCAGCCCCCACGCCGACACCGCCGAGCCCGGCGTCATCGAACTCGCCCGCGCCACCGAGGAGGAGAAGCAGTCCCAACTGGCGCGCGTGCAGGACTTCCAGGCCCGCCACCAGGAGCCGGCCCACGCCGCCCTGGCCATCCTCAAGGACGCGGCGGTGGGCGGCGACAACGTCTTCGCCGTCCTCATGGACGCCGCCCGCGTCTGCTCGCTGCAGCAGATCACCGACGCGTTCTTCGAGGTCGGCGGCCAATACCGCCGCAACGTCTGACCACGACCACTGACCGGATAGGACATCACATGGACTCCGTCACCCGTCTCGGCGTCGTCGGCTGCGGCCTCATGGGTTCCGGCATCGCCGAAGTCGCCGCCCGCAACGGCCTCGACGTCCGTGTCGCCGAAGCCACCCCCGATGCCGTCGAGGCAGGCCGCCGTCGAGTCACCGCCTCCCTCGACCGAGGCGTGCAGCGCGGCAAGGTCACCGAGGAACAGCGCCACCATGCCCTCGCCCGGCTCTCGTTCACCCACGACCTCAGTGACCTGTCCGACCGTCAGTTCGTCGTCGAGGCCGTCGCCGAGAACCGCGAGATCAAGACCGACGTCCTGCGCGCCCTCGACAAGGCGGTCGAAGACCCCGCGGCGATCCTGGCCACCAACACCTCCTCCATCCCCGTCGTCGACCTCGCCGTCGCCACCGAGCGGCCCCGCCAGGTCATCGGCATGCACTTCTTCAACCCCGTTCCAGTACAGAAATTGGTCGAACTCGTTCCCGCCCTCACCACCAGCCCGGACACCGTGCAGCGCACCCGCGACCTGGCCACGCAACTCGGCAAGCAGCCCATCCAGGCACCCGACCGCTCCGGCTTCGTCGTCAACGCCCTCCTCGTGCCCTACCTGCTCAGCGCGGTCCGGATGGTGGAGTCCGGCGGCGCCCGGCCCCAGGACATCGACCAAGGCATGGAACTCGGCTGCGCCCATCCCATGGGCCCGCTACGCCTGCTCGACCTCATCGGTCTGGACACCGCCCAAGCCGTCGCCGAGTCGATGTACGAGGAGTTCAAGGAACCGCTGTACGCCCCGCCGGCACTACTGCGCCGCATGGTCGCCGCAGGCCACCTCGGCCGTAAGAACGGCCGCGGCTTCTACGCGTACGACGCCTGAACAAAGGCAGACCGCCCACAAAGCCCAGGTCTGCCCAGTACCGTCGTGACGCTACGTGATGGGCACAACGCTCCTCACTCGGACTTCGAAGTGGAGGCATAGGGGGCGCACGCACACTCCCCCCCGAACTATGTAGTCCCACCACATGTCCGCCTGACCTGCCTCTTCCTACGGTGTGCCGACACGTACCCGTCCCCACCACACACGAGGAAGTGGCGCACATGACCTCCGCAGCATCCGCTCCACCGACGCCCGGCACCCTCGCCAGTCTCAAGCGCATCGTCGCCGCCAGCCTCATCGGCACCACCATCGAGTGGTACGACTTCTTCCTCTACGGCTCCGCGGCCGCCCTCGTCTTCAACAAGCTGTTCTTCCCGGACTCCGACCCGCTCGTCGGCACGTTGCTGTCGTTCCTGACGTATGCCGTCGGGTTCGCGGCCCGGCCGCTCGGTGCCCTGGTGTTCGGGCACTACGGCGACCGGCTCGGGCGCAAGCGGCTGCTCGTGCTGAGTCTGCTGCTGATGGGCGGGGCGACGTTCGCGATCGGGCTGCTGCCGACGCATGCGACGGTCGGCGGTGCGGCGCCCGTCCTGCTGACCCTCCTGCGGCTCGTCCAGGGGTTCGCGCTGGGCGGTGAGTGGGGCGGCGCCGTGCTGCTCGTCTCCGAGCACGGGGACGCACGCCGGCGCGGCTTCTGGGCGTCGTGGCCGCAGACCGGGGCCCCGGCGGGCCAGCTGCTGGCGACCGGTGTGCTGTCGCTGCTCACCGCCGTCCTGTCGGACGACGCCTTCGCGAGCTGGGGCTGGCGGATCCCGTTCCTGCTCTCCGGTGTGCTGGTCGTCGTCGGTCTGTGGATCCGGCTCTCCGTCGACGAATCGCCCGTCTTCCGCGCGGCGTTGGCACGGTCCGAGGCCCGGCGGAGCGCCGGGAGGGCCGAACAGCCGCCGCTCGTCGCCGTGTTGCGGCACCACTGGCGTGACGTGCTCGTCGCGATGGGCGCGCGGATGGCGGAGAACATCAGCTACTACGTCATCACCGCCTTCGTCCTCGTCTACGCCACCACCTCCGCCGGTGTCTCCGAGCAGACCGCGCTGAACGCCGTACTCATCGGCTCCGCCGTGCACTTCGCCGTGATCCCGGCGTGGGGCGCGCTGTCGGACCGGGTCGGGCGGCGGCCCGTCTATCTGCTGGGCGCGGCCGGGATCGGGCTGTGGATGTTCCCGTTCTTCGCGCTCGCCGACACCGGGCGGTTCGGGTACCTGGTACTGGCGGTGACCGTCGGCCTGGTGCTGCACGGCGCCATGTACGCGCCCCAGGCCGCGTTCTTCGCCGAGATGTTCGCGACCCGGATGCGCTACTCCGGGGCCTCCGTCGGCGCCCAGTTCGCCTCCGTCGCCGCGGGTGCGCCCGCCCCGCTCGTCGCCACCGCCCTGCTGGCCGACTACGACAGCCCGACCCCGATCGCCCTGTACGTGATCGCGGCGTCGGTGCTCACCCTGGTCGCGGTGGGCGTGGCGAAGGAGACCCGGCGGCGTGACCTGGCCGACGACGGCGCCGCGACCGAACCGGCGCGCGGCGAAGACGTGCCCGCCCGCTGAGCCCGCGCCGCCGGTCCCCCGTCCCCGGGGGATCAGCGGCGCTCCGGCGGCGCCCCCAACCGGTGGAGGCGCAGCGCCAGTTGGATCTCCAGGGCGCGGGCGGGACTCTGCCAGCCGTCGCCGAGGAGGCGGGCCACCCGCTCCAGCCGCTGGGCCACCGTGTTCACATGGACGTGGAGTTCGTCCTTCGTGCGGGCCGGGCTCATCCCGCACGCGAAGTACGCGTCGAGGGTGCGCAGCAGTTCCGTGCCGCGCCGCCGGTCGTAGGCGACCACCGGGCCGATGGTGCGGGTGACGAACGCGGCGACGTCCCGTTCACCGGCGAGGAGCAGGCCGAGGAAGCCGAAGTCCTCGGCGGCGGCGCCGTCACCGCCCCGGCCGAGGAGGTTCAGCGCGTCGAGGCAGCGGCGGCCCTCGGCGTAGCCGGCCGCCACGGCGTCGGGGCGGGCGGCGAGGTCGGCGACGGGGGCGGAGGCGCCGACGGTCACCGGCTGGTGGACGGCGGTGCCGAGGTGCCGGGCAGTGCGCCGGGCCACGTCGGCGGCGGTGTCGCCGGGGTCGAGGGGCAGCAGCAGGACGGTGCCGCCGTCACGGGCGGCGGCCAGGCCGTGCCGGGTGGTGGCGAGGTGGGAGGCGGCCGACCACAGCCGGCGGCGCACTGCCGCCGCCTCCTCGGCGTCCGCCACCGGGCTTTCCGGGCGGGCTGCGAGCACGACGTGCGTGGCGTCGAGGTCGGCGTGCAACCGGGCGGCGCGGTCCCGCAGCTGGCGCGGTTCGCGGACCCGGGCGTCGAGGAGGTCGTCCAGCAGCTCGCCGCGCACCCGCTGTTCGGCCTCGGCGGCGGAGCGGCGGGCCAGCAGGAGCAGCGAGGTGACCATCGCGGCGCGTTCCAGGGTGCGCTGGTCGACGGGGTCGAGGCCGGCACGGCCGCGCAGCACCAGCGCGCCGAGGAGTTCGCCGCCCGCGGCGACCGGGGCGATCCAGTCGCTGCCGTGCCGTACCGCGTGCCCCTCCGTGCGCGACGTCTCCAGCGACCGTGCGTCGGCGGTGTCGGTGAACTCGACCGTGCCGCCGAGGACCTGGGAGACGGCGGCGGCCACGTCGTGGACCTGGCCGCCGCGCAGCACGAGTTCGGCGAGCCGGTCGTGGATGTCCGAGGCGCGTTCGATGACCGCGCTGTGGTCCTTGATGATCTCGTTGGCCCGCTCCAGTCCGGCCATGGCCGAACGGGTCTCGGTGAGCAGGTTCGCCGTGTCGATGGCGGCCGCGGCGAGCGCGGCGAAGGAACCGAGCAGCGCGATCTGCTCCCGTTCGAAGACGCGTGCCCGCCGGTCCGCCGCGAACAGCACCCCGATGACGTGCGGTCCCAGCATGAGCGGGACGCCGAGGATGGCGACCAGCCCCTCGTCGCGCACTCCGGCGTCGATGGTGAGCGTGTGCTGGAAGCGGTCGTCCTTGAAGTAGTCGTCGGTGACGTACGGCCGCGCGGTCTGTGCGACGAGTCCGCCGAGCCCCTCCCCCATGCCCAGCCGCAGCTGCTGGAAGCGGGCCGCGACCGAGCCCTCGGTCACCCGCATGTAGGTGTCGCCGCGCGCCGGGTCGTTCAGGCTCAGGTAGGCGACGTCGGTGCCGAGCAGGGAGCGGGCGCGCTGGACGATGGCCTGGAGCACGGCGTCCACGTCCCGCAGTCCTGCCAGGTCGTGAGCGGTCTCGAACAGGGCGGACAGCTCGGCCTCGCGTCGGCGTCTGCCCTCCAGCTCGCTGCGCACCCGCAGCGCGAGGAGCTTGGCCCGCTCCAGGGCGGCGATCCGCTCCGGTGGCCGGTTCTCGGCGCGGGCGAGCAGCACCGGCTGCTCGTACGCCTCCGCCGAGGCGCCCCTGGCCAGCAGTTCGAGGTACGCCGGCTCGGCACCCCCGGGCGCTTCCGCGCCCAGGTCGAGGGCACCGGCCGCGGGGGCCGGAGCCGGCCGCCTGGCGGACTGCACGTGATTGCGAGACATGGTCACAGGATTCCGCATCGCCGCTCCGGCCCGTCGGGCCTGTGGAAAACTCGCGGGCCGCCGGGTACTCGGTCCGTCAGTGGGCCGTCCAGCCCCCGTCGAGCACCAGCGAGGTGCCCGTGACGAAGGACGCCTGGGGGCCGCAGAGGTAGGCCACGGCCTCGGCGACCTCGTCCGGTTCGACGAGCCGCTTGACGGCGCTGTCGGTCAGGAGGACCTCGGACAGCACCCGCTCCTCGGGGATGCCGTGCGCCCGTGCCTGGTCGGCGAGCTGCTTCTCGACCAGCGGGGTGCGGACATAGCCCGGGTTCACACAGTTGGAGGTCACCCCATGGGGCGCGCCCTCCAGAGCGGCCGTCTTCGACAGCCCCTCCAGACCGTGTTTGGCTGCCACATAAGCGGACTTGTAGGCGGAGGCGCGCAGCCCGTGGACGGAGGACACGTTCACGATCCGGCCCCAGCCCTGCCCGTACATGTGCGGCAGCGCGCCCCTGATGAGCCGGAACGGCGCCTCCAGCATCACGGTCAGTACGGTGTGGAAGACGTCCGGCGGGAACTCCTCGATGGGGCGGACCAGTTGGAGGCCCGCGTTGTTGACGAGGACGTCGGTACCGGCGGCGGCGCGTTCGGCCGCGTCCAGGTCGGTGAGGTCGAGGACGTACGGTTCGACGGCCCCGCCGCCCGCCGGGCCCAGGGCCCGCCCGGCCGAGTCCACGAGCCCGGCCAGTCCGGGCTCGTCCCGGTCGACGGCTCTGACCCGGGCCCCGGCGGCCGCGAGACGCAGGGCGCAGGCGCGGCCGATGCCCCCGGCGGCGCCGGTGACGAGGGCGGTGCGGCCGTGCAGGTCGAGGGCGGGGGCGGTACGGGTGCTGGGCGAGCTCATGGGGCGACCCTAGGTGCCGACCCCCCACTCCCACATAGCGTCGGCACACATACTTCAGCTATAAGCCGTAGGGTCAAACCATGTGGGTGCATCCGACATGGCCTGCTTGATCCGGAACACCCCGAACTCGTTCAGCTCCGGCAGGGCATCCACGTCGAACCAGGCCACCTCCAGCGACTCGTCGTCGTTCACACGGGCCTCGCCGCCGACGGCCCGGCAGCGGAACGTGATGTCCATGTACTGGCAGACGTCGTCGTTCGGGTAGGTGACGGGGTTCAGCGCCTGGACGAGGACCACCCGCTCGGCGACACAGCGCACCGCGGTCTCCTCGAAGACCTCCCGCACGGCACAGGCCGCAGGCTGCTCCCCCGGCTCCGGAATGCCGCCGATGACCGACCACTTGCGGGTGTCGGTGCGGCGGCCCAGCAGCACTCTGCCCTCGTCGTCGAAGACGATGGCGGTGATCCCGGGCAGCCAGAGGAGCTGGTGGCCGGCGGCGGCCCGGATCGTGCGGATGAAGTCAGGAGTAGCCATGAGGCGACCCTAACCGCCCGCCTCCCCGCACCCGGCCGAAGCCACGGGGTGTACAGCGGGTGTACGGCTACGCGTCACCGGTGCGCCGGCCGCGCACCCCGGCCCCGATGGCCCAGCCGACCCCGCCCGCCGCGACCAGCACCAACGCGATCTCGGGGAGGATGCCCAGCTTGGTCGCGGGCGTCTCGGAGGTGCGCAGCGGCACCCTCTGCACCAGGTAGGCGGGCACGAACATGCCGGTCTTCTGGGTGATCTTCCCGTCCGGCATGATGACCGCGCTGACGCCGCTGGTCACCGGCACGGTGACGGTACGGCTGTGCTCGACCGCGCGGATCCGGGACATGGCGAGCTGCTGATAGGTCATCTCGCTGCGGTCGAAGGTGGCGTTGTTGCTCGGCACGGAGATCATCTCGGCGCCGTGCGTGACGGTGTCCCGCACGTCCCAGTCGAAGGCGGCCTCGTAGCAGGTGGCGAGGCCGACCTTGGTGCCGTCGATGTCGAACACACCAGGCTTGGTACCGCGGCTGAAGTCCTGGCGGACCATGCTGGTCCAGTTCTTGTTGATCGCACCGACCAGGCCGCGCAGCGGAAGGTACTCGCCGAAGGGCTGGATCTGCCGCTTGTCGTACGTCGCGGTCGGGCCCTTGACCGGGTCCC
This sequence comes from Streptomyces sp. NPDC028289, assembly GCF_055565975.1. Classification (NCBI taxonomy): domain Bacteria; kingdom Bacillati; phylum Actinomycetota; class Actinomycetes; order Kitasatosporales; family Streptomycetaceae; genus Streptomyces; species Streptomyces sp. NPDC028289. Next base: position 781,912 of record NZ_JBVHTI010000004.1, read on the forward strand.
ACAGGATCTGCTCGTTGAGGAGCTTGCCGCCCCGCTCGACTACCCCGCCGACCGAGATGGGCACGCCCATCGCCTTCGAGGCCTGGTCGATCACGGCGGCCGCGTCGGCGTCGGCGAACGGATCGACGTCGGAGGAGTTCTCCGGCCAGAGCACGAAGTCCGGCTTGGCGGCCTTGCCCGCCTTGACGTCGGCGGCCAGCTTGAGCGTCTCCTTGACGTGGTAGTCGAGCACGGCCTGCCGCTGCGACGCGAAGTCCAGGCCGGCCCGCGGCACGTTGCCCTGGATGACCGCGACGGTGACCGAGCCGTCCTCGGCCTTGTCGCTCACCAGCCCCCGCGCCGCGACCGCGCCCACCACGGGCACGGCCACGCTCAGCAGGGCCGCGGCCGCCGCCCCGCGCCGGATCTCGTGGGTGCGTCGGCCCTCGACGGCCAGCCGGCCCACCTCGTACAGACCGAACCCGCACAGGACGACGGCGAAACCCAGCACCGGGGTGCCGCCCACCGCGGCCAGCGGCAGGAAGACACCGTCCGCCTGGCCGAAGGCGATCTTGCCCCAGGGGAAGCCGCGGAAGGGCACGCGCGCGCGTGCCGCCTCGCCCGCGACCCATATGGCGGCCGCCCACACCGGCCAGGCCGGCAGTTTGGAGACGGCGGCCACACCCACGCCGACCAGCGCGACGAAGATGGCCTCGATGGCCACCAGCGCGAGCCACGGCCCGGCGCCGACCTCCACACCGGTCCACACCAGCAGGGGCAGCAGGAAGCCGAGCCCGAAGACATAGCCGAGACCGAGGGCCGCCTTCCAGGAGCGGCCGCGCAGCACCCATCCGAATCCGGCGAAGGCGGGCAGGGCCAGCCACCACAGGGTGCGCGGCGGGAAGCTGACGTACAGCAGCACTCCGCTGAGCGCGGAGGCGGCGGCCGGGACCAGACGGCGGAGCAGCCGGAGGGCGCGGGCGCGGGGCGCGGGACGCGGCGTGAGCTGGTCCGACTGGTCCAAGGAAGTTGCGGTGACGGTCACCCGGGGAGTGTACGGCGGTTGACCTTGCGGTCGACAGCACGGTCTCGGCATGCAGGAACCGCACCGTTCCGGTCCAAGTCGTCCACAAAGCGGACATCACCGGTTACGGTGTGCCGAGGCGGACGGCGGGGCCCGCCGCAGGTCGGGGGACCGGGGTACGGGGGGCGACGGTGGGATCGACCGGGATGACGTCCGCTGCCGACAGGGACACGGACAGCGACAGACGAAACGTTTCTGACGCGGTGGGCGTCGTGGTGCTCGGGGCGTGCGCCGCGTGGCCGCTGATCTCGGCGACCGGCCGCGACGGACGGCCCGAGGGGGTGCTGCTGGCGGTGCTCGCGGTGGCCGCGGGCTATGCCGCCGGCCGGATGTCCGGGGCGCTGCTGCCGGTGGCCGCGCCGTGTGCGGGCGCGCTGGCCGGGCTGGCGTTCGCGGTGGCGATGCCCCGGCTGGCGCCGGGCCCCCCGTTCGGGACGCCGCTCGGCCATGCCGGGGCCGTCGCGGCGCTGCTGGTACTCGCGACGGGCGGCGCGTGCTGCGCCGCATGGGCGACGCCGGTTCCGGCGCTGCGGTTCGGACTGCGGATGCTGGCCGCCGGCATCGCGGTGGCCGGGGCGGCCGTGGGTTCGGCGACCGGCTGCGCGGTCAGTGCCGTCGTCCTGCTGTGCTCCCTCGCCGCCGGCCGGACGCGGCGGCGGGGACCGGCCGTCGCCGGGCTGGCACTGGCGGCCGCGCTGGTGACGGGTACGGTCTGGGCGGTCGCCGCGGACGTCCTGCCCGCCGGCCTCGCCGCCGCCCTGGAGGGCCCCCTCACGGAGCACCGCGTCCAGCTCTGGCGGGACGCGGTGCGTCTCGCGCACCGGAACACCGCCGTGGGCGTCGGCCCCGGGCGCTTCGGCGAGCTGAGCGGCACCGCGTCCGAGGCCCTGCGGCCCGACGGCAGGCCGCACTCCGCGCCGCTCCAGCTGGCCGCCGAGCAGGGCCTGGTCGGCGTCCTGCTCCTGGCCACCGCGTTCTGCTGGATCCTCTACGCCCTGTGGCGGTCCGCCCGCTCCACACCGGTTGCCCTCACCGCCGGCGCTGCACTGACCGCCCTGGCCGTGATCGCCGCGGTCGGCAACGCGCTGAGCTTCACGACGGTGTCGGCGGGCGCGGGCCTGCTGGCGGGTCTGGCGACGGCACGCCCCTGGGTGGCGGGGGTGCCAGGCAGTTAGGCCGTACGAGTGTGGGGTCAAGCTGTGTGGTCGAGCTGTGTGGCCCAGCCACAGGTACGGCCGTATGGCCCAGCCACATGTGGTCACGCCACGCAAGGTCCCGGCACATGCGCCCCAGCCCCATGTGGTCCAGCCCTGTGTGCGGCCCGCGTCAGTGCGCTGTGCCCGGTGTGATGGTCCGCAGGCGTTCCCGGATGGCTCGCACCGCGGACTCGGCGTTGTCCACGGTGATCGTGAAGGTGTGGCCGTCCCACAGGCTCAGGACGATGCCCTCGCCTCGGCGGACGACGACGGCCGTGCCCTTCTCGGGGCGCCAGCGGTAGCCCCAGCCGCCCCAGTGGCGCGGGGTGATCTGCGGGGAGAAGTCGGCGCCGACCACGTGGGAGAGCGGAATACGACGGCGCGGTACTCCTATATGACCGCAGCGGACTTCGAGACACTCCCTGTCGAGCCTGAGGTCGACGTGGACGAAGGCGAGGGTGCCGAAGAGGACCAGCAGTCCGGCGGCGATACAGCCCACGACGGCCATCACCAGCGCGGTGACGCCCGAGGTCCAGGCGGAGTCCACGGCCAGTTCGATACCGAGCGCCATGCAGGCCGCGCCGACCAGCGCCAGCAGCCACTGCACCCGGTTCGTGGCGCGCCCGGTCCAGACGTCCGGGTGCGAGACGTCCTCGTCCGGGGAGTGGTCGCGGGGGTGGTCCCTCATGTCTACGAGATTACTCAGGTTTCGCTGCGCGGGCACCGCGTTGCGGAGGGTGACTGCTCACATCGGGGGTATCCCCGGCCCCGGACGGTTCACTGGGACGCGGCAGGACTGGCCGTGCGGAGCAGCCGGGCCTCGGCGTAGCCGAGCGCGGCCTCGGGCAGGTCGCCCTCCCGGCCGTTGAGCAGCACGGTCACCGTGCCGGTGGCCGGTGCGTCGGGGGCAGGCTGCGCACCGATCCGGCGCAGCGCCTGGGCGGCTACGGCGCCGGCTGAGCCGTGCAGGACGAGGGGGGCTGCGCCGGGGCGCTGGACGGCGGTGCGGATACGTTCCGCCAGAAGTTCGTAATGGGTGCAGCCCAGGACGACGGTCGTGACGTCGGCGGGGGTGAGCCGGGCCGCCGCGGTCACGGCGGCGTCGATGGCGGCCTGGTCGGCGTGCTCGACGGCCTCGGCCAGCCCCCAGCAGGGCACCTCGGTGACCGGTACCCCGTCGGCGAAGTCCTCGATGAGACCCCGCTGGTACGCGCTGCCCGTGGTGGCGGGGGTCGCCCAGATGGCGACGTGACCACCGCCGGCGGCGGCCGGCTTGATCGCGGGGACCGTGCCGATGACCGGGATGCCCGGTTCCAGACGTGCGCGCAGCGCCGCGAGCGAGTTCACGGTCGCCGTGTTGCAGCCGACGATCAGCGCGTCGGGCCGACGGGCGGCGGCGGCCTCGGCGACGGCCATGGCGCGCTCGGTGATGCCCTCGGGGGTGCGCGGTCCCCAGGGCATGCCCTCGGGGTCGAAGGAGAGGACGAGATCGGCGTCGGGGCGCAGCCGCCGTACCGCTGCGGTGGCCGCCAGCAGGCCGATTCCGGAGTCGATGAGCGCGATCTTCACCCGGCCACGATAGACGATGGGCCGTTGGGGGCAGGTCGGATGGGGCAGACTGCGCGGGTGAGCGCCATCGCGTGGACCGCCGCCGTATCCCTAGCCGCCTGGCTGTGGCTGCTGCTCTGCCAGGGCTTCTTCTGGCGCACCGACGTCCGGCTGCCGGCCCGGCGCGAGCCCGCGGAGTGGCCGGACGTGTGCGTGGTCGTGCCGGCCCGGGACGAGGCCGCCGTACTGCCCCTGAGTCTGCCGTCGTTGCTGGCGCAGGACTATCCGGGGCGGGCGGAGGTGTTCCTGGTCGACGACGGCAGTACGGACGGCACCGGGGAGCTGGCCCGGGAGCTGGCCGCGCGCCACGGCGGGCTGCCGCTGACCGTGACCTCGCCCGGTGAGCCGCCCGCGGGCTGGACGGGCAAGCTGTGGGCGGTACGGCACGGCATCGCTCTGGCACGCGCGCGTGGCCCCGAGTACCTGCTGCTGACGGACGCCGACATCGCGCACGGGCCGGACAGCCTGCGGCTGCTGGTGGCGGCCGCCCGCACCGGGGGCTTCGACGTGGTCTCGCAGATGGCCCGGCTGCGGGTGGCGAGCCTGTGGGAACGGCTCGTGGTGCCCGCCTTCGTCTACTTCTTCGCCCAGCTGTACCCGTTCCGCCGGATCGGCCGGAAGGGCTCGCGCACCGCGGCGGCGGCGGGCGGCTGTGTCCTGCTGCGCGCCGACACGGCGGAGCGGGCGCGCATCCCGGACGCCATCCGGCATGCCGTGATCGACGACGTGGCGCTCGCCCGCGCGGTGAAGGGCACCGGAGGCCACGTCTGGCTGGGGCTCGCCGACCGCGTGGACAGCGTGCGCCCCTATCCGCGCCTGCACGACCTGTGGCAAATGGTCTCCCGCAGCGCGTACGCGCAACTGCGGCACAGCCCGCTGCTGCTCCTCGGTACGGTCGCCGGTCTCGCGCTGGTCTACCTGGTGCCGCCGGCGGCGGTACTGGCAGGGGCGGTCACCGGCAGCACGCGGGCGGGGCTCGTCGGCGCCGCGGCCTGGCTGGTGATGACCGCGACGTACCTGCCGATGCTCCGCTACTACCGGCAACCGCTGTGGCTCGCTCCCCTGCTGCCGTTCACCGCGTTCCTCTACCTCCTCATGACGGTCGACTCGGCGGTGCAGCACTACCGGGGGCGCGGGGCGGCCTGGAAAGGCCGTACGTACGCGCGTCCCGACGCCGTCACCGACGAGGGCTGACCGCCCGCGTCCGTCACTTGCGGCCGGGCGTCCAGTTCATGCCCCAGCCGTAGGCGCGGTCGACGGTGCGCTGCGGGCTCACCCCGCGCTCCGGGACCAGGTAGCGGGCCTCGCGCTGGACGACGAGGTCGCCGCCGGCACCGGTGAGGAGGGCGAGCGCGCACACGGTCGAGGGAACCGTGCACTCGTCCAGGGAGAAGTCGACCGGGGCGCCGTGCTGGGGCTGGAGGGTGACGGTGGCGTGCAGGTCGGCGAAGGACGTGGCGCCCTGGTAGATCGTCACGAAGATCAGGATGCGCCGGAAGTCCTGTTTGTGATCGAGGTTGACGGTGAGGTTCTCACCGCTCGACACGGCACCGGTGCGGTCGTCGCCGTCGAGGTGGATGTACGGGGGCCGGTTCAGGGAGCCGAAGGCGTTGCCCAGCGCCTGGACGACGCCCTTGCGGCCGTCGGCGAGCTCGTACAGGGCGCACAGGTCGAGGTCGAGGTCGCCCGCCCCGCCGTGCCGGCCGCCCCAGCCCGGGAGCTGTTTGCGGACCTGCCAGTTGAGGTTGACCCGCAGCGCGCCCGAGGTGCCGCCCTGTTTGGCCAGCGACACGGAGGGGGCCGCCTTGGTGAGTGTCACCTTGGACAGCCGTACCGGTGCGGCCGGCGGGGGCGGCGGGACGGGCGGAGCGGCGGAGGTCGGCGCCGGGTACTGCGAGGTGGGCGGGCCGGCGGGCCACTGCGGGGCGACCGGCCCGGGTACCGGCGGGGCGACCGGAGCCGGGGCGGGGGGCGGAGTCGGCGGGGCACCCTGCGGCATGGGCGGCCGCGCCGGGTGCTGCGGCTCGTCCACCGTGATCCCGAAGTCGGTGGCGAGCCCTTCCAGCCCGCTGCTGTACCCCTGCCCCACCGCACGGAACTTCCAGCCGCCCTGGCGGCGGTACAACTCACCGAGCACGAAAGCGGTTTCCACCGTGGCGCCCGTGCTGTCGAACCGGGCGACCACCTGCCCGTCGGCCGCGTTCCGGACCTCGACGTAGAGGCCGGGGACCTGCCCAAACGTTCCGCCGTCGGCCGAGGCCGCCAGGACGATCCGCTCGATCGGGGTCTCCACGCGCGCGAGGTCGACGAAAAGAGTGTCGGTGACCAGGTCGCCGGAGCGCCGCTTGCCCTCGTGCCGGACCGCGCCCGAGGCGTGCGCCGGCTGGTTGTAGAAGACGAAGTCCCCGTCGGAGCGCACTTTCCCGGCGACCAGCAGCAGCGCCGAGGCGTCCGCGTCCGGGGCGCCCGGGCCGGAGCGCCAACCCAATTCGACACGCAGTGCCGTGGTCGGCACCGGCGTATTCGATCCTTTCGGCATTGACATGTCCGCCCCCATCATGTGTCCGCACGCCGGGTGCGCCCCGGCCGCCCCAGATCATCCCTACCCTCACAACCTATTCCCGGGGACAGGGATCTCCCATGAACGGCACAGGAAGCTCCCTGGCCAACTGGCGGTAACCGGCTCGGAACTCGGCCTTTACACGATCCGAACGCTGATTGCCGTCCTTTTTTGCCGAGTTCGCTCGGATTGGGGATCCGGCGTCACTGCCGACACGGAAAACAACCCTCTTATCGGTCTCCCCAACCAGCACATCGTGGGCTTAACTTATGTGCCATGACCTCCCCCCGCTCCACCTATGGCGGCGGCTACTACTCCGCCTCCTTCCCGGACACTCCGATCTACGACTCGCTCGTGGCCGAACGGGGCACCCCTCAGATCGCCCCGATCCGGGTTCCTCCCGCCTACGACGCGCCGAGCAGCTTCAGCAACCTGCCCGCGCTGCCGTCGGCACTGCCCGCCCTTCCGGCGGGCCCCTCCCAGCCGGCCCCGGGCTACGGCTACCCGCAGCAGATGCAGCAGCCCGCACCACTGCAGCAGGCGCCCACGGCGTACATCCCGCAGCAGGCGACGGGACCGCGCGGCTACCCCGCGCAGCAGCCGCAGCCGCCCCGTCCGATGATGGGCGGCACGGGTTACGAGGCGATGCGCCCGGCGGCTCCGCGCCCCGCGCCGACGGCTCCGTACCAGGACCCGTACAACAACCAGCAACAGCAGCAGTACCGCGGCTACTGACCAGCAGCCCCCGATGTCCGTGCGGCCTGGCACGATGGCGTCATGGGAATGGCCGAACTGCAGTCGATCCACGTCCACCCGGTCAAGGCGCTCCGGGGCTTCTCGCCCCGGGAGGCCGTCGTGGAGCCCTGGGGGCTGGCCGGTGACCGACGCTGGGTTCTGATCGACGACGGGGGAAAGGTCGTCACCCAGCGGGTACAGCCGCGTCTCGCGCTCGCCGCTGCCGAGCTGCTGCCCGGCGGCGGCGTACGCCTGTCCGCGCCCGGGCGCCCACCCCTGACCGTGCCGGTCCCGGAGCCGGGGGTCACGGTGCCGGTGGACATCTTCGGCACGAAGGTGGAGGCGGTCCTCGCAGCGGAGCCGGCCCATGCGTGGTGCGGCGCGTATCTGGAGGCCGACGTCCGCCTCGCGCACATGGACGACCCCGCGAGCCGCCGCCCGGTCGATCCGGACCACGCGCTGCCGGGCGAGACCGTGAGCTTCGCCGACGGCTATCCGCTGCTGGTCACCACGCAGGCCTCGCTGGACGCCCTCAACTCCCTCGTCGCGCGGGGCGACCACCCCGGCGAGGGCCCGCTGCCCATGGACCGCTTCCGGCCGAACGTGGTCGTGCGGTCCACCCCGGCCTGGGCGGAGGACGACTGGAGCCGGATCGCCATCGGCGAGGTCGAGTTCCGGGTCGCGAAGAGGTGCGGGCGGTGCATCGTGACCACCACCGACCAGGCGACCGCCGAGCGCGGCCGAGAGCCGCTGCGGACGCTGGCACGGCACCGCAGGTTCGGCAACCAGCTGGTCTTCGGGCAGAACCTGGTACCGCGCTCCCCCGGCACGATCCGGGTGGGGGACCCGGTCCGGGTCCTCGGCTGAGACCCCGGGGGGCCGGGCGGTGTCGGTGACCGTGCGTCGGGCGATCACCGTCGCGTTCCGGGAACCCGAGCCCGCGGCCCGGTCGTTGGGGGTCGTGAGAAGTTCATGAGGGTCCCTGCCGGGGGTGATTTCGCTCTCTCTTCGGCCGGGGTCCCAGGTGAACGGACCGGGCGGGGGTTATCACGGAGCGGGAAGGGGGTGGTGGCCGGTGCGAGCGATCCGCGGCCTGTGGCGCTGGCGGCGCAATCCGCTGCGCCGCGCGACCGACCTGGCCGAGGCCTGGGTGGCCCTGGCGGCACTGGTGCTGATCGTGGTGGCCGCGCCACTGCTCGGCTCGTTCGTCGGCGCCGCCGCCCAGGACAGCCTCCAGCGGTCGGTTCGGCAGCAGCAGCACGACCGGCATCTGGTCCTGGCCACGGTGGTGCGCAAGCTGGGCGGCGCCCCGGTGGAGCCCGACGCCGACGCGACCAGCGTCCACGACACCCGCAGCCGTGTCCTCGCCGACTGGACGGCACCGGACGGCACCCGGCAAGAGGGCCCGGTCCTGACGACCATCAAATCCCCGCACAAGGGCGACCACTTCGACGTCTGGACGGACCGGCAGGGGGTCGTCACGGCCCGTCCGCTGGACACCGCGACCGCGACGACGCACGCCGTGCTGGCCGGGTTCGGCGCGGCCCTGCTGGCCGCGGGGCTGGTCGAGGGCGGCAGACGGACGATCGTCTGGCGTATGGTCCGTCGCAGGTACGCACGGTGGGACCAGGCCTGGGACCGGGCGGGCCCGGACTGGGGCAAGGCCGGGACGGGCAGCTGACGGCCTTTCCGTCTCTGGTCAACCCACCACCTCGGCGCACGCTACGGTGGACCGGCCGAAGCGCATTCGGCATCGACCCGCGCGCGAGCGGACCACAGGGCCGGGCACCGTCCGCGGTGCCGCCCGCAAGGCGAGCGAGCGATCTGTACGACGAGGTGGGGGCACGGCAACGCCATGGCACAGGGCACGGTCCAGGTGACGCACACCGGCACATCGAGGTGGCGGCGCCGCACGGGTGAGTACGCGTCGCTCGCCGCCGCCCTGGAGGCCGCCGCCGACGGCGACGTCCTCACGGTCGCGCCCGGCACCTACCGGGAGAACCTCGTCGTCCAGCGGGCGGTGACGCTGCGCGGGCCCGAGGGCTCGCCCGGCTCGGTGCGCATCGCCCCGGCGGACGGGGTCCCGCTGACCGTGCGCGCCTCGGCGGTCGTACAGGACCTGCACGTCGAGGGCCAGGACGCGGCCGCGCCCGCGCTGCTGGTCGAGGAGGGCACCCCCGAGCTGCTGGACGTGCGGATCGTCACCCGGTCCGCCGCCGGGATCGAGGTGCGCGGCGGAGCCCGGCCGACCGTGCGGCGGTGCACCGTGGACAACCCGGCGGGCATCGGGATCGCCGTACTCGACGGCGGCGGCGGGGTGTTCGAGGAGTGCGAGGTCGTGGCGGCCGGCCAGGCGGGTGTGGCGGTGCGCGGCGGCGGCCATCCGCGGCTCGACCGCTGCCGGGTGCACCACGCCTCGGGCACCGGCATGACGGCGACCGGGGAGAACTCCGCGCTGGAAGCGGTGGGTTGCGAGATCTACGAGGTGCGCGGCTCCGGTGTGCAGGTCACCGCGCGGGCCACGGCACACCTCACCGACTGCGATGTGCACCGCACCACCGCCGACGGGGTCACCCTCGACACCGACGCGGTGCTCACCCTTGCCGACTGCCGCATCCACGACATCCCGGAGAACGCGGTCGACCTGCGCTCGCGGTCGGTGCTGACGCTGACCCGGACGACCGTGCGTCAGTTCGGCCGCAACGGCCTGTCGGTGTGGGACCCGGGCACCCGGGTGGACGCGAACCAGTGCGAGATCTTCGACAGCACGGGCGACTATCCCGCGGTGTGGGTCAGCGACGGCGCCACCGTGGTCCTGGACTCCTGCCGGGTGCACGACGTGCCGGACGCCCTGTTCGTGCTGGACCGCGGCTCCCGCGCGGACGTCGTCGACAGCGATCTCTCCCAGGTGCGCAACACGGCTGTGTCGGTGAGCGACGGCGCCACCGCGCAACTCGACGACTGCCGGATCCGGGACGCGGCCACCGGCGCCTGGTTCCGCGACCACGGCAGCGGCGGCACCCTCAACAACTGCACGGTGGACGCCACCCAGACCGGAGTGATCGTCACCAAGGGCGCGGACCCCACCATCGAGCGCTGCACGATCGACTCCCCGGCCGAGGCGGGCTTCTACGTGTCGGCGGGCGGCCGTGGCACCTTCCAGAACTGCCGGGTCACGGGCAGCGGCGGCTACGGCTTCCATGTGATCGACGGCTGCCGGACGACGCTGCGCAGGTGCCGTACGGAGCGGTGCGCGCGCGGGGGCTACGAGTTCGCGGACGGCGGTCCGGACGCGGGGGCGGGCACCGGCCCGGTGGTGGAGGACTGCACCAGCGACGAGAGCGGCAGCCTGCGCCCGCCCGCGGCGCGCGAGACGGTCGTACAGACCTCGCACCAGTCACCCGGCCTGCTGGGCGCGATCCCCGGCCAGCGCAGCACCGAGCAGGAACCGCTCCTCGCCCCTGCCGCGCCCGGGGAGTCGGCCCGGACCTCGAAGGCCGTGCTCGGTGAGCTCGACGCGCTGGTGGGTCTGGACAGCGTCAAGCGGGAGGTCCGTGCGCTGACCGACATGATCGAGGTCGGCCGGCGCCGCCAGCAGGCCGGGCTGAAGGCCGCCTCGGTCAAGCGGCACCTGGTGTTCACGGGCTCCCCCGGCACCGGCAAGACGACGGTGGCCCGGCTCTACGGCGAGATCCTCGCCTCCCTCGGGGTGCTGGAGAAGGGTCATCTGGTCGAGGTGTCCCGGGTCGATCTGGTCGGCGAGCACATCGGCTCCACGGCGATCCGCACCCAGGAGGCCTTCCAGCGGGCGCACGGCGGTGTGCTGTTCATCGACGAGGCCTACGCGCTGTCGCCGGAGGACGCCGGGCGGGACTTCGGCAAGGAGGCCATCGACACCCTGGTGAAGCTGATGGAGGACCACCGGGACGCCGTGGTGGTGATCGTCGCGGGCTACACCGAGGAGATGGAGCGCTTCCTTTCGGTCAACCCCGGTGTCGCGTCGCGTTTCTCCCGGACCATCACCTTCAGCGACTACGGCCCGGACGAACTGCTGCGGATCGTGGAGCAGCAGGCCGACGAGCACGAGTACCGGCTGGCGCCGGGTGCCTCCGACGCGCTGCTGGAGTACTTCACGGTGCTCCCGAAGGGCCCCGCGTTCGGCAACGGCCGTACCGCCCGGCAGACCTTCGAGGCGATGGTGGAACGGCACGCGAGCCGGGTCGCCCAGCTCGCCGACCCGACCACCGACGACCTCACCCTGCTGTACCCGGAGGACCTGCCCGAACTCGCCTGATCAGCCGCCCGGTTGCGGTCGCTGCCCGGGCAGCTCCGGGCGCAGCCGGGCCAGCAGCCGCTCCCGTTCCTCGGCGAAGGCCGGGTCCGCCTGGTAGTCGGAATGACCCAGGATCGGGGCCGGGAGCGGGTGACCGGGGGTGCGACCGTAGGCGAGGGGGTCCTTCAGCGGCGCGTGGTCGACCTCGGGGCCGTCGCCGTCGGGGATCCGCACGGGGCCGCCGATGGGATCGGTGAGGCGGTAGAGGTTGCGCCAGCAGGCGACCTCGCGGTGCAGGGAGCCGAGTTCGGCGGGACCGAAGTGGGCCGGGAACCAGCGGCCGTACAGCCGTTCCAGCGGCGAGCCGTACGTCAGCAGGGCGACCCGGCTGCGGACCGACGGGGCCAGCTGCCAGGCGGCCGCCGCGGCGAGGACGCTGCCCTGGGAGTGACCGGAGATGACCAGCCGGCCGCCGGTGCGGCGGGTCCAGGTGACCATCCGCCAGGTCAGGTCGGGGACCGCGCGCTCGGCGTAGCAGGGCGGGGCGAAGGGGTGGGCGGCGCGCGGCCAGAAGGTGCCGACGTCCCAGAGGATGCCGATGGTGCGCCGCGCGGAGGCGTCCTTGTAGGCGCGCCGGCCCCAGGTGACGAAGAGTATGAAGCCGAGTCCGACCAGCCAGGAGCCCAGCGCCTGCGAGGTCTCGGCCGCGCCGTGCACCAGGGCGTACGTCCGGTCGGCCGCCGCGTCCGGGGTCCGGCCGGTGGCCAGCGCGCCCACCAGCGCCCCGGCCCCCAGCACCAGCGTGGCGGCGCTCAGCACGGTGACCACGAGCGGCGTCCGGTCGGTGAGGACCGCCATGGCCCGGACCCGGGCGATACGGCGGCTGCGGGCCGCGTCCTGCGGCTCCCCGGGGTGGCCGAGGTCGACGGCGGCGCGTTCCACGCGGCCGAGGCGAGAGGTGCGCCACGACAGCCAGGCGACCGCGGCGAGCAGCACCACGAGCACCGGCGGGATCACCGACGCCTGCCAGGTCAGCAGCACCGGAGGGCCGGCGATGGAGGTGCCGGTGCCGTCCAGCCAGTCGGAGACCCGCTGGGCGACCCCGCCCGAGATCACCCCGCCGAGCGCGCAGGCGAGCAGCGCGACCGCGGGCCCGCCGAGGCCGCGCATCGCGGCGCGCGGATCGGGCAGCCGGCGGTGCAGGTCGTGGGCGACGGCCGCGAGGACGATCACCAGCACGCCCTGGGCCAGGGCCAGACCTCCGAAGGTGGTGTCCCCGGCGAGCCGCCCCACCGAGCGCCACCCCGGCCGGGACCAGCCGGCGTACAGCACCACGAGCACCAGCAGGGCGAGCGCGCCGAGCGGCAGGCGTCGTACGAGGTGCCGGTCGAGCTCCTGGTCGAGGAGGTTCTCGCTGCGGCCCCGGCGGCAGACCACCCACACCGCGGCGAGGGCCCCGGCGATCAGGGCGCCGGTCAGCAGCCACCCGATGGTGTCCAGTACGGCGGTTCCGCCCGGCCGGCGGTCGAAGGCGGCCGCCGGCGCGAGGACCGCGGCGGCGACGGTGAGCAGGCCCGCCGCGGTGTGGGCGGCACGCAGCCGGGCGACCAGCCGGCGTCCGTACCAGAAGCCGGGGCTGCCGAGGGAGGTGTGGCCGGGCTCGGTGTCGTTGGCCAGGGGACGGGTGGACTCGTAGGCGCTCCAGGTGCGGTGCGAGAGGTACCAGAGCAGGCCGGTCAGGGCGGTGGGGACCAGGGCGGCCAGGGCTAGGCGGCGGCCGGGCGCGCTCCACCAGCCGCCGTGGGAGCCGGCGGGCGAGAGGAAACCGAGCCAGGTGTGCCGGCGGGCGCAGGCGGTGACGCCCGCGCACTGCCAGGCGGCGAGGTCCAGGGCGACCTCGCAGGCGGCGGCGACCAGCAGCACGGTCAGGGTGAGCCCGGCGATCCGGACCAGCAGGCCGTAGAAGCGCACGGTGCGCGGCCGGTCCTCGGCGGCGGGGCGCATCCAGTGGGCGAGGTTGACCACCATGAACGGCAGGAGCAGCAGCCACAGCGCGCGGGAGGCGTTGCCCGAGGTGAGGTTGCACCAGACGTATGCCTCGGACACCGTCCGGTCGCGGTAGTCGCCGGGCCGGGACTCGGCGTCGACGTCCTCGGCACGCCGGAAGACCGCGGCCGTGTCGTCGCCGGTGATCCGCACCGTGCGCGGATCGTCGAGCATCTTCTCCGGCGTGGTACCGCCGACCCCGTGGACCAGGAGCTCCAGGTCGATCTCCGGTGCGGCGGGCCGGTCCGCGGGCGCGGCCTCCGTCCGTGTCCCCGTCTCCGTCAGTCGCTCGGCGGGGCTTGTGCCGGTGGTGCGTTCCTGCGCGCGTTCCACTCTTGTCGCACTTCCCCCGTGACGCGCCGATGGTCTGTGTCCGTGCGGGTCTCAGGATCGCCGATTCCGGTGTGACACACACCACTCGCCACGGAATCTCCCCGTTGTGTGTGACACCCAGGGCAACACGTGGTGTCCAAATGACATGTGCGCACCGACACAGGGAGTAGCGCAACCTGTGTGGTCCCGTGAAAGGATGGGGCGCCCGCACACCGGAGCCGGACGGAATGTCCTGGTCGGAGCTGGTACGCAGGGCGTGTCGGACGGCTTGAGGCGAGAGGACCGGAGCGTACGTGAGCGAGAACCAGAACCTCCTCGCGGAGCAGCGCCGCGCCCTGATCCTGGACGAGGTCCGGCGCCGGGGCGGCGTACGGGTCAACGAGCTGACCCGCAAGCTCGGTGTGTCGGACATGACCGTACGCCGGGACCTGGACGCGCTGGCCCGGCAGGGTGTGCTGGAGAAGGTGCACGGCGGTGCGGTGCCGGTGGTCGAGGCGAGCACCCACGAGCCGGGGTTCGAGGCCAAGTCGGGGCTGGAGCTGACCGCGAAGGAGGACATCGCGCGGGCAGCTGCCGAACTGGTCGTGCCGGGCACGGCGATCGCCCTGTCCGGCGGTACGACGACGTACGCGCTGGCCCATCATCTGCTGGAGGTCCCCGACCTGACCGTGGTGACGAACTCGGTGCGGGTCGCGGACGTCTTCCACGCGGCCCAGCGGGTCTCCGGGCAGCGCCAGGGCGCGGCGACGGTGGTCCTGACCGGCGGGGTGCGCACCCCGTCCGACTCCCTCGTGGGCCCGGTGGCCGACCAGGCGATCGCGGCGCTCCACTTCGACCTGCTCTTCCTCGGCGTGCACGGCATATCGACCGAGGCCGGCCTCTCCACGCCCAACCTCGCGGAGGCGGAGACCAACCGCCGCCTGGTGCAGTCGGCCCGGCGGGTCGTGGTGGTCGCCGACCACACCAAGTGGGGCACGGTGGGCCTGAGTTCGTTCGCCAAGCTGGAGCAGATCGACACGCTGGTCACGGACGCCGGACTGCCCTCCGACGCGCGTGCGGAGATCTCGGAGCATCTGCGCCGGCTGGTGGTGGCGGGCGAGGCCGAGGCCTGATCGCGTCGGCGGTACAGACATCTGACGGTCCGGCAGTTATCGTGGCGACGCCGGTCAACCGCCTTACCAGCCAAGGGGGTTCTTGCCCATGGCACGCCGACTGCGCCCCGTGGGGCTCGACTTCGTCGAGACCGCGCCCGTACGCCTGGTCTTCGCGCAGGAGATGTCCGCGCCACCCGAGCGGGTCTTCCACGCGCTCAACGACGACGTGCCCGGCTGGGCGGAGTGGTTCGCCGCGGTGACCCACGCCGAGTCCGTCGACGACGGTGCCGGGCGCGACATCCGGCTCAAGGGCGGCGGGCGGTTCCGGGAGACGGTCATCGCGGCCAAGGAGGCGGAGGTGTACGCCTACCGGGTGGACCTGACCAACGCGCCCGGTGCGCACGCCCTCGCGGAGGAGTGGCGGCTCGTGCCGTCCGGCGGCGGCACTCGGGTGCAGTGGACCTTCGCCGTGGACGGCAACGCACCGTTCCGTCTCGTGGTCAGGGCGGCACGCGCCGGGCTGGGCCGCGCCTTCCGGGGCGCGGTCACCGAACTGGACCGGCGCCTGGCGCGGTAGCGCCTCGGTCGGGCCAGACCCCTGTCTCCAGCAGCGACTCGATCGCCGCCGCGTAGGGCGCGATGTCCAGGCCCTGTTCGGCGAGCCAGGTGTCCGAGTAGTACTTGTCGAGGTAGCGGTCGCCCGGATCGCAGAGCAAGGTCACCACGCTCCCCCGCCGCCCCTCGGCCACCATCTCGGCGACGATCTTCAGCGCACTCCACAGCCCGGTCCCGGTCGACCCTCCGGCCTTCCGCCCGATCGTCCGCTCCAGCGCCCGCACCGCGGCCACGCTCGCCGCATCCGGCACCTTCATCATGCGGTCGACGGCCCCGGGCACGAAGCTCGGCTCCATCCGCGGCCGCCCGATGCCCTCGATGCGGGACCCGCAGTCGCAGGTGACGTCCGGATCGCCGGTGGTCCAGCCCTCGAAGAAACAGGAGTTCTCCGGGTCGGCGACGCAGATCCGCGTATCGCGCTGGGTGTAGTGGACATAGCGCGCGAGCGTCGCGGACGTACCGCCCGTGCCCGCCGTGGCGACGATCCAGGCCGGCTCCGGGAACCGCTCCAACTCCAGCTGACGGAAGATGGATTCGGCGATGTTGTTGTTGCCGCGCCAGTCCGTGGCCCGTTCGGCGTAGGTGAACTGGTCCATGTAGTGGCCGCCGGTCTCCACCGCGAGGCGCGCGGACTCCTCGTACATTTTCCGGGAGTCGTCCACGAAATGGCACTGCCCGCCGTGGAATTCGATGAGCCGGCACTTCTCGGCGCTGGTGGTGCGCGGCATGACGGCGATGAAGGGCACGCCGATGAGCTTGGCGAAGTACGCCTCGGAGACGGCCGTCGAACCGCTGGACGCCTCGATCACCGGGCGGCCCGGCCGGATCCAGCCGTTGCACAGGCCGTAGAGGAAGAGCGAGCGCGCCAGCCGGTGCTTGAGGCTCCCCGTCGGATGCGTCGACTCGTCCTTGAGGTAGAGGTCGATGCCCCAGGCCTCGGGCAGCGGGAAGCGCAGCAGGTGCGTGTCCGCCGAGCGGTTCGCGTCCGCCTGGACCTTGCGGACGGCCTCTTTGAGCCAGTCCCGGTAGGCGGCGTCACTGCGGTCGACGTCGAGGGTGGCGCCGGTCCGGATCTGCGGGGTGGTGCTCACGACGGGACTCCTTACGCTTCGCGCCGACGGCGTCCGAACGCGGCCGACGCATCGATCATAAACACCTTCCGCACGCTTCTCACCTGCATAAACGCATCTTTGGGCGCCTCAAAGGCACCCCTGGGGAACAGGGATGAACAGTGGCTCGAACCCTCCGGGGGCGCACGGCGACGAGTGCTCCGAGCGCCCCCCGCCCGGCGGTCCGTGCGTACTGGTGCTCCGCGCCGAGGGCGGGCAGACTGCCACCGGACGGGACGAACGTCTCGAACGGGGGCGCACACTGGATCACGACACGAGCCGGAGCGCGCCGGGCCGGTGCCACAAGCTTCCGGACGGCGACCGACGTACTCGAAAAGGGGCGGGGCAGGATGGCGGAGCCGGAGTTCACGGCGAAGGGCGTGCGGATCGACAAGCGGCTGCGTTCGCTCACCCGGGCCGGGCAGGTCCGGATAAGGGACGGCAGGCTGCAGTTGCTCACGAGCTACGGCAGCGAGATCGACAGCGCGCCCGTGCAGGCGGTGCGCGCCTCCAAGCCGTGGTTCGCGTCCGAGGACCGGGCCTTGGCCGACCTCAACGGCCAGCGCTACTCACTCACCCTGGGTGACCACGACCCCGCGCCGGGCGAGCCCGGCCCGCCCGCGGCGCGCCGCTTCATCGAGGCGGTACGGCGAGCCGCGGGGCGTGACCGCTGAACCGCACGGAACTGCGAGACGTGACCGCCGGGCCACGGCGAGTTGCGGGACCGTACGCACTGGGTCACGCTTGTCTCACGTCACTCTGGGTTTACCGGCGATAACGCTGCGAACCAGCCCGCCGGACACGACAGCAGGCGGCCCCATGGACGGCGGCGCCCTGCTGGATCCGTTCTCCGTGTTCTTCCGGACCTCACGTCGGGGAGTCGCAGCCGTGATCAAACACCCAAGCAGACACTGCTCGGTGGAGCTCCAAGCACTGCCCTCGCGGATCGGCCAGGTCCGCAGAATCGTATCTGCGCAGTTGCGCTACTGGCATCTCGACCCGTTGATCGACCGGGCCGCGCTCGGTGTGACGGAGTTGCTCACCAACGTCCACCGGCACGCCCAGACCGACAAGAACTGCACCGTGGAGATTGAGCTCCAGCTCGACCGCCTCACGGTGTCGGTCCGCGACCACGATCCGCGCCTTCCGGTGGTCGCGGACGGCACGGAGATCGCACCGATGGCCACCTGCGGGCGGGGGCTCGCGATGGTGGCCGCGGTCAGCGAGAGCTGGGGGGTACGGCCGCACGACGACGGCAAGGTCGTGTGGTTCACCCTGCCGGCATCGACGGCCACGCCGAAGGCGGCCGCCCGTCCGCAGCGCCGGGCCGCCGAACCGGCACCCCGCCGGATCGTCGAGCCGGAACCCACGACCGCCGGTGCGCCCGCCGTCGCACCCGCACCCGTCGGCGCCCCGGCCCCCGCACACGCGACCGCCGCCGTTCCCGGTGCCGCACACGCTCCCGCCCGCTCGGCTGTCGCCAGTTGAGCGGGCGGTGAGTCTCCTCGCCGAGTCTCTCCCCGGCTTCACCGCTTCCTCATACCGCGCCGCCCTTGCCGATGCGGCCGAACTGCTCCTCCAGGACGGACAGCCTCCGCCAGTACTCGTCCTCATCGATCTCGCCGGAGGCGAACCGGCGGCCGAGGACCGCGAGCGGCGAGTCACCGGACGGACGGCCGGCGTCCATCGGGCGCCAGGGTCCGCCGCGGCCGCGCCACCCGGTGCGGCGCAGGAACGTGCCGACGCCGATCACGACGGCCGCCCAGATCAGCGGGAAGAACAGGATCCACGGGCCGGGCCCGCCGTTCCAGTTCGCCAGGGTCTGCATGTCGGTCAACTCCCCAGGGTCTCGGTGTGATGTACCGAGACTGACCGCCGGGAGGGGTCTCGGTCGTCGTGCGGCCGACGGCACCGGCCGTACCTCCCGGGGAGTACGCCGCGGGTGGGGCCCTGCTCCCCGAAAGGGCCGGCGCTCTGTAACTACTAGTATGTACAGTCGATGTATGAGCACGTCGGAACGGTTGATCGAGTCCACTCGCGAACTGCTGTGGGAGCGCGGCTACGTCGGCACGAGTCCCAAGGCGATCCTGGAGCGCGCGGGCGCCGGCCAGGGCAGCATGTACCACCACTTCAAGGGCAAGCCGGACCTGGCGCTGGCCGCGATCCGGCGAACCGCCGGGGAGCTCCTGGCCACCGCCGAGGCCGTACTCACCGGACCGGGCACGCCCTACGAGCGGATCGAGGCGTATCTGCGGCGCGAGCGCGACGTGCTGCGCGGCTGCCCGGTCGGCCGGCTGACCATGGACCCGGACATCATCGCGAGCGACGAACTGCGCGCGCCGGTCGACGACACGCTCGACCGGATCCGGGAGCTGATCGCCGGGATCGTCGAAGAGGGCAAGGAACAGGGGCAGTTCGGGCCCCGGCTGGACGGCGGGGAGATCGCCGCGACCGTGCTCGCGACCGTGCAGGGCGGCTACGTGCTCGCCCGGGCGTCCGGTTCCCCCGCCGCGTTCGACGCCGGGGTGCGCGGACTGCTGTCCCTACTGAGGAGTTGACGTACGTGCACATCACCAGAGAGCGCCCGGACACCCGGTGGGGCCCGGCGGAGAACTTCACCGGGACGGTGTGGCTGGACGAGCCGGCCGCGCCCGCCGCACCGTCCCGGCTGCGCATGTTCAGCGTCCACTTCGCGCCCGGCGCCCACACCGCCTGGCACCGGCATCCGCACGGCCAGGTGCCGCACGTCCTGGAGGGCGCGGGGCTGGTGCGGCGCAGGGGCGTCGAGCCGGAGGCGATCCGCGCGTGTGACACGGTGTGGATCGAGCCGGGCGAATGGCACTGGCACGGAGCCGCACCGCGCAGCTTCATGACGCATCTCGCGGTCGTGGAGGCCGCCGAGGACGGCACGACCACCGAGTGGCACGAGCACGTGACCGACTACCCGGCCTGAGGAGCGATCAGCGCGATGCACGCCATGCAGTACGAGTTCACCCTGCCCGCCGACTACGACATGGGCGTCATCCGCTCCCGCGTCGCGCGCGTCGGGCATCTGCTGGACGACTGGGACGGCCTCGGCATCAAGACCTACCTCATGCGCGAGCGGGGGCACCACGGCTCGCCGGTGAACCAGTACGGGCCGTTCTATCTCTGGAACACCGTGCAGGGCATGAACGGCTTCCTCTGGGGAGGCGCCTTCCAGGGGCCTGTCGACGACTTCGGGCGGCCGCGCGTACGGCAGTGGACGGGCCTGGCCTTCGAGGAGGGCACCGCCGCCGGCTCCCCCGCCGCGTACGCCGTGCGGCGGCGGCAACCGGTGCCGGACGGTGTGGAGTTGGCCGCCTTCATGGCAGGGGCGGCGGACGAGACGGGGCGGCTGGCGGCCGCGGACGGGGCCGTGCTGGCGGCGGCCGCCGTGGACACCTACGCCTGGGAACTGGTCCATTTCTCACTCTGGGAGCACGACACGCCCAAGGCCGAGGGCGACGTCTTCCAGGTACTGCATCTGTCCGAGCCGGGGAGCGGCGCGCTGCCGCGCGGGCGGCAGTGGTGAGCGCTGTCCGTACGGTCCTCGGCGACATCCGGCCCGCGGACCTGGGCGTCTGCGACGCGCACGACCACCTGTTCCTGCGCAGCCCCCGGCTGCCGGAGCAGGAGCTGAACGACGCGAGCGCCGCGCGCCGAGCTTGCCGCGTTCCGGGCGGCCGGCGGGGCGGCCGGCGTGCAGTGGCCGCCGTACGGGATGGGACGGCGGGCCGCGGACCTGTCCCTGCTGTCCCGGTCCGCCGGTGTGCACGTGGTCTGCGCAGGCGGTCTCCAGCCACAAGCAACTGTTGCTTGGATTTCAGTGACTGTGGGTGGCTTTATGTTCACTCTTTGATGATCGATGGGGTCTGCCCACGATCGGGTGACATCTTGACCTGCCCCACTGTTTGGGTTCCAGCTTGACCTGCCCCACTGTTTGGGTTCCAGCTTGACCTGCCCCACGGTTTGGGTTCCAGCTGCGTTGGCTAACTGGCGGCGGGGATGGTGTCTTGTTCGGAGAGTAGTTCGTACTCGATCGGGGTGCGGTAGCCCAGTGCTGAGTGGCGCCGCTGTCGGCGAGGGCGGCCGTTCACGTGGGAGTGCGGTCAGGCGGCGAAGGAAGCGAGCAGTTCGTTGTACTGCTTGGCGGCGGTGGACAGGTCCTGGTCGGAGAGGCCGAAGGCGGTGCCGTACAGCTTGACCATCGGCTGGATGTCGAACTGGCACAGCCGCAGGGTTGCGTGCCAGTTGCTGAGGAGCGTCTCGAGGGTGGTCTTGTTCGCGCCTTCGGGGGTGTAGTGCTCGGCGGGGACGCCGGCGGTGACGGCGACGACGGCCTTCTTGCCGGCCAGCTGCGAGGCAGAGCCGTCCATGGTGAAGGCCCAGCCGAGGGTGAAGACCTTGTCCTGCCACTGCTTGAGCAGAGGGGTGGTGTTGTACCAGAACACCGGGTGCTGGAAGACGATCACATCGTGTTCGGCCAGCAGTGCCTGCTCGGCGTCGACGTCGATCTGGAAGTCGGGGTAGGTGGCGTAGAGGTCGTGCACGGTGACATGGGCCAGCTCGCGGACGGCGTCCACCAGAGCCTTGTTGGCCTTCGACTGGGACAGGTCGGGGTGGCCTACGACAAGGAGAACCTTGGACATGATGAGAAAGCCTCTTCAGTGATCAGCGAAATGGGTGAAGGGAAGCGGGTTGGTCGGGTGCGACGGGTCAGTACGTCGCCGGGGCGTCAGATCACCGGTCGATGGTGGCCATGTTCGCCTCGTCGTGGCGCTCGCCCGCGGCCGGTGTGAGGTTGTTCAGGCGGTCGAGCTGAGCGGCGCTGAGTTCGATGCCGTCGGCTGCGGTGTTTTCTTCGACGCGTGCGACCCGCCGGGTGCCGGGGATGGGGGCGATGTCGTCGCCGCGGGTCAGCAGCCAGGCCAGCGCGGTCTGGGCCGGGGTGGCGCCGATCTCGACCCCGATGGCCTGTACTTCGTCGACGATGCGCAGGTTGCGCTGGAAGTTCTCGCCGATGAAGCGCGGGTTGGTCTTGCGCCAGTCGTCGTCGGCGAAGTCGTCGACGGTGCGGATCTGCCCGGTCAGCAGGCCGTGCCCGAGCGGCGAGTAGGGCACGAATCCGATGCCGAGCTCGCGCAGCAACGGGAGGATCTCGGCCTCGACGTCCCGGGTCCACAGCGAGTATTCGGTCTGCAGCGCGGCCACCGGATGCACGGCGTGCGCCCGGCGGATCGTCTCGGGACCGGCTTCGGAGAGGCCGATGTGACGGACCTTGCCCTCGGCAACCAGCTCGGCCAGCGCGCCGACGGTCTCCTCGATGGGCGTGTTCGGGTCGACCCGGTGCTGGTAGTAGAGGTCGATGTGGTCGGTGCCGAGCCGCACGAGCGAGCCTTCGACCGCGGCCTTCACGTTGCCGGCGCTGCTGTCGATCACGCCGGGGCCGTCGCCGGCGTGGGAGACGAGACCGAACTTCGTCGCCACGACGACGTCGTCGCGGCGGCCCTTGATCGCCTTGCCGACGATTTCCTCGCTGTGGAAGGGGCCGTAGATCTCGGCGGTGTCGATGTGGGTGACCCCTAGGTCCAGCGCCCGGTGGATGGTGCGGATCGACTCGGCGTCGTCGAGCCCCCCGCCCGTGGTGTACATGCCGGCCATGGTCATGGCTCCCAGCCCGATGCGGGAGACATCGAGCCCGCCCAGTGATACGTGCTTCATCAGGTACTCCTTTTCGTGACGGCCGTCAGGCCGGTGTGATCAATGGGGTGCGGCACCAGCTGGCGGACCGTGCTTCGGTGGTCCGCGCGCTGCCGGCGCGGGCGCCGTTGCCGGGTAGCGGGTCAGCGCCGTAGGTGCACCCGACGGCTTCCGGCCTCGGCCGGGCATGGTGCTCAGGCGTGGGTGTCGTCGTAGGTCAGGCTGCCGAGGACATCGATGCCGCGGTCGCCGGTGATGTGCTTCGTCCAGGCGGCCGGGCGGGCCGACCATGGGGGATTCGAGCTGGCCGCTGTCAGGTGGGGTCCGACGCTGGTGTTGCCAGGGCCGGGCTGCGGTGGGTCCGGGGCTGAACCGGCTGCGCCGGGTCAGTGCTCGTGGGCCGCCGGCTCCAGAACGAGGACCGGGATCTCACGTTCCGTGTTCTTCTGGTACTCGGCGTAGTCGGGGAACGCTTCGACGGCTCGGGCCCACCACAGGGCCTTCTCGTCCCCGGTCACCTCGCGTGCCAGCATGTCCTGGCGCACCGGGCCGTCCTGGAGCTCGACCCGGGGGTCGGTCACCGCGTTGTGGTACCAGACCGGGTGCTTGGGGGCTCCTGCCATGGAGGCGACCACGGCGTAGACGCCGTCGTGTTCCACCCGCATGACCGGGGTCTTGCGGATCTTGCCGCTCTTCGCGCCCAGGGTGGTCAGGATGACGACGGACAGGTCCCGGAGCCTCTCGTCTTCCTCCCGTGCGACCAGGACACTCAGCGTCGTTCCCTGCGTACCGCCGGAGCTTTCGTACAGCTCCACCTGGTCACGTACAAACTGCGCCTTGCTCGGCTCGTACTCGCCTTTGAGGGGCATGTCGGCTCTCTCCGTGCTGGTCAGGCGTGGGCGTCGTCGTAGGCCAGGCTGTCGCCCAGTTCGCGGGATGCCTCGGCCTGGGCGAGGAGCTCCTTCGCCTTGGCCTCGGCGGCCTCGATGGCGTCCGCACCGGCGACGAATCGCAGCAGCGGCTTCTCCTGCTGGGCGATGGTGAGCAGGGCGCGGGCGAGCTTGGCGGGGTCGCCGGGCTGCTTGCCGTTCATGCTCTTCATGCCCTCGATCCGGGGTGCGGTGCGCGGGGCGTAGTCGTCGATGGACAGCTCGGGCCAGGTGGTGGAGCCGTCCACGAGGAGTTCGGTGCGGAAGTAGCCGGGCTCCACGATCGTGGTGTGGATGTTGTACGGATCGACGTCGTAGCGCAGGGACTCCATCCAGCCCTCTTCCGCGAACTTGGAGGCGGCGTAGGCGGAGGTGAACTCCATGCCGACCAGCCCGGCGGTCGAGGTGATGGTGATGACGTGGCCGGCGCGCTGCTTGCGCATGATCGGCAGGACGGCGCGGGTGACGTTCATCGGGCCGAAGAGGTTGGTCTCGAACTGCTGGCGCATCTGCGCGGGCGAGATCTCCTCGAAGTAGCCGGTGAAGAGGTTCCCGGCGTTGTTGATCAGTACGTCGATACGGCCGAAGCGGTCGACGGCGGCCTGCGCGGCAGCCTCGGCGTCGTCCAGGCTGGTGACGTCCAGCTTGGTGACCAGCAGATTGTCCTGCGGCCCACCCAGGGTCTTCTCGCCCTCCTCGGGGCGGCGGCCGGTGGCGACGACCTGGTGGCCGGCGGCGAGGGCCTCGCGGGCGATGTCCGTACCCAGACCGCGTCCGGCACCGGTGACGAGAATGACTTTGCTCATGGGGGGTTCCTTTCAGGCGCCGTGATCCGGCACCCGCTGTGTGCGGGGAGATGCATCGCCGACGGCGCCGTAGAGGAGGCTGAGACCGGCGGCACGAGCGCCGTCTGTCTGGACGGCTCACACCGCCGTGGGCGGTGCATCACCAACAAAACCGGCTGTCACGCGAGGGTGGGAGTCCCTGATGAGGGGGTCACTGACAGGGACCCCCAACCCGGCGGAAGCGCTCGTAGAGTGAAGCGCATGGCAGGCAGAAACGACCCCAACGGCAGCAACCGCGACATTCGTGCTGATTTCCGTGTGGAGATCCGGGAATTCCTGGGCACGCGGCGGGCCAGGGTCACTCCTGAGCAGGCCGGGCTGCCCGTGTACGGCGGAGAGCGCCGACGGGTCACGGGGCTGCGCCGCGAGGAGGTCGCCCTCCTCGCGGGTATCTCCAGCGAGTACTACACCCGGCTGGAGCGCGGCAACGCCACCGGCGTCTCTGAGAGCGTCATCGACGGCATCGCGCAAGCACTTCAGCTCGACGAGGCCGAACGCATCCACCTGCTCGACCTCCTACGCGGCGCCGGCACGACCCGCCCGCCACGCCGCCGCCCGGCCCAGCAGCGTGTCCGGTCCACGGTGCAGCGCGTCCTCGACTCGATGAGCGGCACACCCGCGTTCATCCTCAGCGGACGCGGGGACATCCTCGCCGCCAACCACCTCGGGCGCGCCCTGTTCTCCCCCGTCTACGCCGACCCGGTACGGCCGCCCAACAACGCCCGGTTCGTCTTTCTCAGCCCGCACGCGACCGAGTTCTTCCGCCACTGGGACGAAGTCGCCAACGACACGGTCGCCATGCTGCGCGCCGAGGCCGGCCGCGATCTGTACGACCGGCGGCTGACGGACCTGATTGGGGAGCTGTCCACCCGCAGCGAGGAATTCCGCCGCCGCTGGGCGGCCCACAACGTCCGGATGCACACCACGGGCGTGAAGCTCCTCCACCACCCGGTCGTCGGCGACCTCGACCTGCCCTTCGAAACCTTCCCGCTCCCCGACGGCCCCAGCCAGTTCCTCCTCACCTACACCGCCGAGCCCCACTCACCCTCGCAGGACGCCCTGAACCTGCTGGCCAGCTGGGCCACGGGCAACGAGGACATCGAGCGGTCCGCGCCGGCCAACGACTCCGAGCCCGCCGACTCGGGCGAGACACCCGACTGAACGACGGGCCACGCGAGGCGACATGCCCGCCAGCGAGAACACCACAACTGACCACCCGGACGGCACCACCCATGGTGGCATCCAAGAGCAGGATCCGCGGACAAACGGTGCTGGCGTCATGGACCTCCACGGTCACCCATCCCGGCCCGGCCTCCAGCCGGAACCCGGTCACCCCGCCCGCATGCCGCACCGCGTTGGTGAACAGCTCCGACACCACCAGCAATACCGCGTCCACCGCGTCCTCGCCCTCCGGCGCGGCCACGACCAAGAACCCGCGGGACACTTCCCTGACCTGCCCAACCGTCCGGAGGGCTCTGTCATCGCCTAGGGGCCTGCGTCCTCATCGGGGGGATGCGCCATCACTGACATCCAGGAAATATGCAACCACCACTCTCACGGACGACGAACGGCGGCTCGCTGACGGGACATCAGACCGATGCTTCGCGCGATCTCGCCCCGGAGTTCGAAAGCAGGCACTGACCGTTTGACCTTGGGAGCAACAGCTTGCAATAGGCGAGAGAACGACGGGACTCCACCAAGCGGCCCACTACGCACCGGAGCTGCTCCGGGTGATCCTCGGTCATCTCAACCGCTCCCCCGACCTGGTCGTCCAGCGGCAGGCCGCCGCCTCCGGCTGCTGGCCGGCCTTCGACGGGCCGTCCCGGGCCGACCACGCCACCGACTGGCGGATGCCCGAGGCCGTACGGGCCCTGGCCGAGGCCGGGTTCGGGGACCGGGTGCTGCTCGGCGGGGACACCGTGGTGGCGCAGGCACGGTCGGTGGACGGCGGCCCCGGGATGCCGTACCTGCTGCGTCGGATGCGGCCCCGGCTGGTGGCCGAGTTGGGCGCGGAACACGTCGCCCGCATCCTCACCGACAACCCGGCCCGGGCCTTCTCCGTCGACTGGCGCTGAGCGCTCCGCCGACAGTGCCGCCATGTGCCGGCTGCGGCGCCGTCGTGGCCGGCCCCGATGCGCTCAGGCCACCGAGATGTCCACCGACGGGCGGAGCTTCGCCGCCGCGGCCAGCGCCTCGTGCGCCGGGTGGGCGTCGAAGGCGGCCAGCAGATCCTGGTCGGCCGGGCCTTGGGCCGCCGGGTAGGCGATCTGCTCGAGGGCCGCCTGGAAACGCGGGCCCCAGCGGCGGGTGCCGAGGCGGGCCGTGCGGGAGCAGTTGTCGACCATGTACGCCACGTCGCGGGCGTGCATGTAGGGCAGCAGCGAGTCGACCGCCTCGATGACGGACTCGTTGACGATCTCCGACCAGGGGTGGCCGCGCTCGGCGAACTCGTCGATCTGCGCCGTCATCGTGGCCACGAACACACCGGCGGTGAACGGCTCGACGGGCAGCTCCCGTCCGGCCCGCCGGGCCCGTACCCGCTCCCCCGCCGCCCACATCGGCGAGCCACCGATCCGGCTCATCTCCCGCTTCCCGAGCCGCCGTTCGGCGAGGATCACGCTCCGCAGCTCGGTGCCGTCGGCGACCTCGTCGTAGATCTCGGCGACGAGCTCGCGGGCCGGCCCGTAGGCCGCCGTGTACGCCCGGTCGAAGACCTCCCGGCCGGCCGGGTCGAGGTCCTCGCGGACGGCCCGCAGCCCGGCCCGCGAGACGGTCCGGGCCACGGGCCCGGTCACGTTCTCGCAGGACCGCTCGTACGCCGTCACCTCGTCGTCCCCGGCGAGCCGGTAGCGGGCGTACAGGCTCTCCACGATGCCGTGCACGGCACCGAGCAGAACGGCGCGTTCGCCGACGATGTCGGAGCGGTACTCGCTCTCCAGCGTGGTGCGGAAGGTGTATGGCGCGCCGAGCGCGACCGACCAGCCGAGGGCGAGGTCGGTGGCGCGGCCGTCGGGGTCGGCGTGCACGGCGAAACTGCTGTTGATCCCGGCGCCGTTGATCTCCGCGCCCTGTTCGTAGAGGCGGCGCACGGAGTCGCCCATGCCCTTGGGGCAGACCGCGATCACGCCGTGGCCGGCCGGGAAGTCGCCGCCGGTCGCCCTGAGGTGGCCGAGCAGGAAGCCGTGCGAGAGGCCGATGACCGCGCCGGGCTTGAGGGCCGCGAAGATCTCCCGGTGGTGGGAGGCGAGGGCGGCGTCGGCGATCAGCAGCAGGAGCAGGTCGCTGTCGGCGGCGACGGCGAGCCAGTCGCCGAGGGTGCCGTTCTCCTCGGTGAAGCCGTGCTCGCGGGCGTCGGCGGCCGAGGCGGAGCCGGGGCGCAGGCCGACGGTGACCGTGATGCCGGTGCCGGCGAGGGAGTCGCGCAGGTTGCGGGCCTGGGCGCGGCCCTGCGGGCCCCAGCCGAGGACGCCGATCCTGCGCACCCCGGCGAACGCCCGGGGCAGCAGGGGGAAGAGGTGCCGTCCGCCGCGCAGGATGGTCTCCGTGCCGCCGGGCACGTCCATGGTTTCCACTGCGAAGACGCCGGAGGTGTAGGTGGTCGTCGAGGTCATGGCCGAGTTGTAGGCTCCGGAAGGACGTTGCGGCAAGCGCAACTTCCGCAGCGGACTGTTGCGGATCGCGAAAGGGCCTGGTCAGGGAGTGCGGGACGATCACCGAGGGCTGCGGCTCTTCCTCCACCTCGCGCAGTCACTGAACTTCGGGCGCACCAGCCTGGACTGCCACGTCAGCCCGGCGACGCTGACCCGGACCGTGCAGCGGCTGGAGGCGGAACTGGGCCACCGGCTGTTCGACCGGGGTCCGCGCGGGGTGTCCCTGACGGCTGAGGGCCAGCGCTTCCGCGAATACGCCGTACAAGCACTGGAGTTGTGGCAGGCCTACCGCGACGAACGCCCGGACCCGGCCGAACTCAGCGGCAGACTCGCGGTGTTCGCCACCGTGACCGCCTGTCAGGCGCTGCTGCCCGGCCTGCTGGCGCCGTTCCGTGCGGCGCACCCTCAGGTACGGCTGGATCTGCGTACCGGGGACGCGGCGGCCGCCCTTGCCCGGCTCGACGAGGGCGAGGCCGACGTGGCCGTGGCCGGGATCCCGGCGCGGCTCCCGGAGTCCCTGGTCGGCCGCACGGTGACGGTCACCGACCTGGTCCTGGTCACCGCACTCGACCGCCCGGACCCCGGCCTGGACGGCCCGTTCGTCCTCCCCCAGCGCGGACTGGTGCGCGAGGCGGCCGACCGCTGGTTCCGGGCGCGGGGGCGGCCCGTGGCCGTCGCCTGTGAACCGGACGGCCACGAGGCCCTGTTGACCCTGGTCGCCCTGGGCTGCGGTACGGGGGTGGTACCCCGGCTGGTCCTGGAACACAGCGCGGTGCGGGACCGGATCGCGGTGCTGCCCGCCGACCCCGCGCCGGAGCCTTTCCCGATCGGGCTGTGCGTACGCCGGTCCGACCTCAGGCGGCCGCTGGTGGCGGCCTTGTGGAGCCTGACGGCACCGCGGTGACCGGGCCGCGGTGGCGGGTTACCGAAGTGCCCCGAGCGGGTCGTCCAGTACCGGCTGCCAGGCCAACTCGGCCGCGCCCACCAGGCTGTT
This sequence comes from Streptomyces sp. NPDC028289, assembly GCF_055565975.1. NCBI lineage: Bacteria > Bacillati > Actinomycetota > Actinomycetes > Kitasatosporales > Streptomycetaceae > Streptomyces > Streptomyces sp. NPDC028289. The sequence goes on from NZ_JBVHTI010000004.1 coordinate 810,683, forward strand.
GTGGCTCAGCGTGCACGGCAGGATCGGCACGCTGCCGCTCTGGCCCCACAGGCTGCGGTCGGCGACCACGGCACGCAGCCGCTCCGGGTCGGCGTCCAGCAGGGTGCGGTGCAGGCCGCCGAGGATGATCCGGTCGGGGTTGAGGATGTTGACCAGCCCCGCCAGGCCCAGGCCGAGGCGGTCGATCAGGGCCTCGGTGGCCCTGCGGACGGTCGGGTCGGCGTAGTGGTCGCGGATCAGGTCCTCGGCCTGCCGGAGCAGGGACACCTCGGGGCCGGGATCGCGGCCCGCCTCGATCAGCAGTGCCAGGGGATCGGCCTCCACGTCCAGACAGCCCCGGCTGCCGCAGTGGCAGGGGCGGCCCTCGGGGTTCACGGCCAGGTGGCCGACCTCCAGGGCGAGGCCCGAACTGCCCGTGTGCAGGCGGCCGTCCAGGACCAGCGCGCCGCCGACGCCCCGATGCCCGGTGGCCACGCACAGCAGGTCCCGGGCGCCCCGGCCCGCGCCGTGCCGGTGCTCGGCGAGCGCGGCCAGGTTCACGTCGTTGCCCGCGAACGCCGGGCCGGTGATCCCGGCCGCGCGCACGCACTCCGCGAAGATCCGGCGCACCGGCGCCCCCACCGGCCAGGCCAGGTGAAGGGGGTTGAGGGCCAGTCCCTCCGGTTCGGCGACGGCGGACGGCACGGCGAGACCCGCGCCGACACAGCGGCGGCCGGTGCTGCGCAGGAGGTCGGCGCCCGCCTCGACCACCGAGCCGAGCACCTTCGCCGGGTCGGCGTCGACGGCCTCGCAGCCGGGCGCGGTCGCGACGATCCGGCCGCCCAGGCCGACCAGCGCCGCGCGGAAACCGTCGGCGTGGACCTGCGCGGCGAGGGCGACGGGGCCGCTCTCGGCGACCTCCAGGCGGTGGGAGGGGCGGCCCTGCGAACCCGCGGCGGCGCCGGGGTGGGCGTCGACCCTGATCAGGCCGAGCGCCTCCAGTTCGGCGGCGACGGCGCCGGCCGTGGCCCGGGTGACGCCGAGCTCCGCGGTGAGCACCGCGCGGGTGGGGGCGCGGCCGGTGTGCACGAGTTCCAGCGCGGGGCCGAGTGCGCCGCGTCCTCGGTCCAACCGGGGTTTCGAGGTTCCGTTCCCCGTCGGGCCGGGGGCCGCCTTTCCGCTCATGGGAGGGAGTCTGCCATGATCCGTAGTCTTGAACGCCGCGGGTGCGTTGTGGCTGGTCGCGCAGTTCCCCGCGCCCCTGAAAGGGCGCTCAAGTGAGGGCACCTCCCAAGCCGCTCACTCTCAGTGTGACGTTGAGTCGGCCGGTCAGGCCCAGCTCCGCCGGTCCCGTGCCCGGGTGCACCCTCGGCACCCCGTGGTAGGCGAGCCGCGACTCTCCCCCGAACACGAACAGGTCCCCCGACCGCAGCTCCACGTCCGTGTACGGCCTGCCCCTGCTCTCGGTGTTGCCGAAGCGGAACACGCACGTGTCCCCCAGGCTCAGCGACACCACCGGTGCGTCCGACTTCTCGTCGGCGTCGCGGTGCATGCCCATGCGGGCGTCGGCGTCGTAGAAGTTGATCAGCGCGATGTCGTACGACAATCCGCCGACCGCCTCCGGCCCCAGAGCGTCGGTCACCGCGTGGCGGCCCAGTTCGTCGAGCCAGGCGGGGAACGGCTTCACGGGGCTGCCGTCGCCGTCGACGACCGTGCGGGCGTAGGCGTACGGGTGCCAGTGCCAGCCCAGGCAGACCTGGCGGGCGGTCATCGTGCCGCCGCCGGGCGTGCGGACCGTGCGCAGGCCCGCCGGGGGCCGGGCCCAGTCGCGGCAGGCGGCGAGCAGCGCGCGCTGCCGGTCCGGGTCCAGCCAGTCGGGGACGTGCACGGCGCCCGGTGCGATGCGGGCGCACGCCCTCGGGAACAGTTCGTCCTCCATGCCCCCCATCCTGCCCGACCGGGCCTGAGCTGCGGTTCCGCTAGCCTGGACGCACGATGAGCGACCGTATGACAACTGCCTGGGGCGAGTTCGAGCTGTCCCGTTTCCCGGAGGATCCGCGCGACCGGCTGCGTGCCTGGGACGCCTCCGACGCGTACCTGCTGCGGTATCTCGACCAGGACCGGACCGGGCTGTCCGGCACGGTCGTGGTGCTCGGCGACCGCTGGGGCGCGCTGGTCACCGCGCTGGCGGAGCACCGTCCGGTGCAGATCACCGACTCGTACCTGAGTCAGGAGGCGACCCGCGCGAACCTGGCGCGCGCGGGTGTCGAGCCGGGCGCGGTGCGGTTGCTGACCACCCAGGATCCGCCGCCGGAGCGGGTGGACGTGCTGCTGGTGCGGGTGCCGAAGAGCCTGGCGCTCCTTGAGGACCAGCTGCTGCGGCTGGCGCCCGCCGTGCACTCGGGGACGGTCGTGATCGGCACCGGCATGGTCAAGGAGATCCACACGTCGACGCTGCGGTTGTTCGAGCGGATCCTCGGGCCGACCCGGACCTCGCTGGCCGAGCAGAAGGCCCGGCTGATCCACTGCACGCCGGATCCGTCACTGGAGCGCCCGGAGAACCCGTGGCCGTACAGCTACGCGCTCCCCGCCGGGATCGGCGCGGTCTCCGGGCGTACGGTCGTCAACCACGCGGGCGTCTTCTGCGCCGACCGGCTCGACATCGGTACGCGGTTCTTCCTGGCGCATCTGCCGGAGGGAGGCCGCCGGATCGTGGACCTCGGGTGCGGGAACGGGGTCGTGGGCACGGCGGTGGCGCTGGCCGACCCGACGGCCGAGGTGCTGTTCGTGGACGAGTCGTTCCAGGCGGTCGCCTCGGCGGAGGCCACCTACAAGGCCAACGGGGTGCCCGGGCATGCCGAGTTCCGGGTCGGCGACGGGCTGGCCGGGGTCGCGGCCGGGAGCGTGGACGTGGTGCTGAACAACCCGCCGTTCCACTCCCATCAGGCGACCACCGACGCGACGGCGTGGCGGATGTTCAGCGGGGCGAAGCGGGCACTGCGGCCGGGCGGCGAGCTGTGGGTGGTCGGCAACCGGCACCTGGGCTACCACGTGACCTTGCGCCGCCTGTTCGGCAACAGTCAACTGGTCGCGAGCGACCCCAAGTTCGTGGTGCTGAAGGCGGTCAGGCGCGGGTAGTCCCGCCGGCCAGTACGCCGATGATCCTGGTCACCTCCCGGGCCATCGCCGCACGGCCGGCACCGAGGTACGTACGGGAGTCGACGGCATCGGGGTGGTCCGCGAGGAAACGGCGGACGGACGCGGTCATCGCCATGTTGAGCGCCGTGCCGACGTTGACCTTGGCGATGCCGCCGCCGACCGCGGCGACCAGCCCCTCGTCCGGGACGCCGGAGGAGCCGTGCAGGACGAGCGGGACCGGCACGGCGGCCGAGAGACGCCCCAGCAGGTCGTGGTCGAGGGCGGCGGTGCGGGTGGTCATGGCGTGCGCGCTGCCGATCGCCACGGCCAGCGCGTCCACACCGGTGCCGGCGACGAAGTCCCGTGCCTCGGCGGGGTCGGTGCGCGCCCCGGGAGCGTGCGCGTCCAGGGCCGGCCGGCCGTCCTTTCCGCCGACCTCGCCCAACTCCGCCTCGATCCAGAGGCCTTGGCCGTGCGCCCAGTCGACGGCGGCCGCGGTCGCGGCGAGGTTCCCGGCGTACGGCAGCCGGGACGCGTCGTACATCACCGAGCTGAATCCGGCGTCGGGTGCCTGCCGGAGCAGGTCGTCGCTGCGGACGTGGTCGAGGTGCAACGCGACGGGCACGTGCGCACGTTCGGCGGCCGCGGTGGCGGCGCGGGCCAGCGGGAGGAGACGTCCGTGCCGGAACTTCACGGCGTTCTCGCTGACCTGGAGGACGACGGGTGAACCGGCGGCCTCGGCACCGGAGACGACGGCTTCCACGTGTTCCAGGGTGATGACGTTGAACGCCGCGACGGCGGACCTGGCTTCGGCGGCGCGGGCCAGCAGTGTGCCGGTGGCTGCGAGGGGCACGCTCACTCCTCGCCGGTCGGGGTGAGGATCACCGAGCGGGTGAGGTGGCGCGGTCGGTCGGGGTCGAGGCCCCGGGCGGCGGCCACGGCGACGGCGAGGCGCTGGGCGCGGACCAGTTCGGCGAGCGGGTCGAGGCTGCCCTGGATCCACAACCCTCCGGTGGCGCCGACCTGTTCGGCGAGTCCGGCGGGGGCCGGGCCGAACATCCAGGTGGCCGTGGTGCGGGTGCTGATGCTGATCGGGCCGTGCCGGTACTCCATCGCCGGGTAGGCCTCGGTCCAGGACAGCGAGGCCTCGCGCATCTTGAGCCCGGCCTCGCTCGCGAGTCCGACGGTCCAGCCGCGCCCGAGGAAGGTGAACTGGATGCAGTCGATCAGCCCCGGCGGCAGCGGAGTCGCCAGTGCGGTGCGGGCGTCGGCGACCGCGGCGTTGGTGTGCAGGCCGAGGTGGGCGCGGAGCAGGGTGAACGCGCTGGTGGCGAACCGGGTCTGGACGACCGAGCGTTCGTCGGCGAAGTCCAGGACGACGAGGTCGTCGGCGGCCTCCGTCACGGGGGTCGCGGGGTCCGCGGTGATCGCTGCGGTGCGCACCCGTCCCTTCAACTCAAGCAGCAGCTCAAGGACTTCGGTGGTGGTACCGGACCGGGTGAGGGCCAGGACCCGGTCGTACGACCGCCCGTGCGGGAACTCCGAGGCGGCGAAGGCGTCCGTCTCGCCGTGCCCCGCGGACTCGCGCAGGACGGCGGCGGCCTGGGCCATGAAGTACGAGGTGCCGCAGCCGACGATCGCGACCCGCTCGCCCGGGGCCGGGAGGGCGTGGGCCTGGCGGGTGGCCTCGGTGGCGGCACGTGTCCAGCAGTCGGGCTGGCTGTTCAGCTCCTCGGTGATGTGTGACATACCACTGCCCCTCCCCTGGACGGCCAATGTGATTGTTCTTGCAAGATAAGGCCATCTTTCAATCACAATCAAGCATCCTGCCGAAAACCAGGTGCGCTAAGGTCACCGGGAGAGCGAGGAACGGAGGCGGCGGATGTCCCGCGACGCCCGCTGGACGGCACTGCTCGAGCTGCTGGTCGAGCGCGGCCGCCTCGAGGTCGAGGAGGCCGCGGCCGAGCTGGCGGTCTCGGCGGCCACCATCCGCCGGGACCTCGACCAGCTCGCCGAGCAGCAGATGCTGGTGCGCACCCGGGGCGGGGCGGTGGTGCACGGGGTGTCGTACGAGCTGCCGTTGCGCTACAAGACGGCCCGGCAGGCCTCGGAGAAGCAGCGGATCGCCAAGGCGGTGGCGGACCTGGTCGCGCCGGGCGAGGCGGTGGGGCTCACGGGCGGTACGACCACCACCGAGGTGGCCCGCGCCCTGGCCGTGCGCGGAGACCTCGGCACCGGTACGCCGGCGCTGACGGTCGTCACGAACGCGCTCAACATCGCGAACGAGCTCGCGGTGCGGCCCCAGTTCAAGATCGTGGTGACGGGCGGGGTGGCGCGCCCGCAGTCGTACGAGCTCATCGGGCCGCTCGCGGACGGGGTGCTGGGACAGATCACCCTCGACGTGGCGGTGCTCGGGGTGGTCGGCTTCGACGTCGTCCACGGGGCCGCGGCCCATGACGAGGCGGAGGCCGCGGTCAACCGGCTGCTGTGCGAGCGTGCGGCCCGCGTGGTCGTCGCCGCCGACTCCAGCAAGCTGGGCGGGCGGGCGTTCGCCCGGATCTGCGCGGCGGAACTGGTGGACACGCTGGTGACGGACGCAGCGGCGGCGCCGGAGACGGTGCGCCGGTTCGAGGAGGCGGGGATCCGGGTCCTGGCCGTGTGAGTGTGACGCGGTACGGCCCTGCGACTCGGCTCGCTGTCACATCCCGCTGGTGTCGGCGCTGACGAATCCCGCGCCCCGCTGGTCGTTGCAGCCGAACACCGGCCGGTCGGCCGGGTCGGGCCAGCTCTGCTGGGCCTGGAGGGCGACACTTACGAGGGTCAGCAGCAGGTCGACGTCGCTCGCGGCGTCGAGTCGTATGGTCACCCACTGCGAGCCCGGGACGATCCGGATCGCCCCCGTGCCCTTGAGGTCCTTGGCGAAGTGCCGGATGGCGTGGGTGGTGAGACGCAGGTCCACGTCGCGGTCGGAGTGGAAGTGCGCGATCTCGCCCTGCACCGAGCTCACGGCCTGCCCCAGACCGCAGCTCGGTACGGCCTGGGTCAGGTCGGGCCAGGTCGCCAGTTGCGCCAGAGCGCGCGAGGCCAACGTCATGGGGCCATCATGGCCCGCTCACTCTCCGGTAACCAACTAGCGAGCAGTTATTAACCGAGCTGTTGCCGGACTCCGTCCGAACACAGACACCCGGGACGAGTGCATATCCGCAGGAATTCAGTGGTTCGAGGGACGGAAGGTACCTCTCGGGCGTCCGGGACGGCCGTGGCCGGCGTCACGTTGCACGCAGGTCCGACACCTGCCCTACGCGCGTTTGACGGCCGTCGCCGCGAACGCGTCGGCGGCGGCGAGGTCGAAGTCCCCGTGATCGCTGCCGAGACCCTGGGCGACCAGGGCCGCCACGGCGTTGCCGAGGACGGCGGAGTCGTGCGGGGTGCGGCCCAGCCCGATGCCGTAGACGAATCCGGCCGAGAAGGCGTCGCCGCAACCGGTGGTGTCGACGACGTCGATCTCGAAGGCGGGCACCGGCTCGGCGCCCTCGGCGGTGACCAGCAGCGCGCCGTCACCGCCCCGGGTGACCGCGACCAGCCCGGCGCCGGCGCCGACCAGCTTCTTCGCGCCCGCCAGCAGGTCGTCCTCGCCGGAGAAGCCCAGTACCTGGTCGTCGTTGGGGAGGAGGTGGTCGACGTACGGCAGCGCGGCCGCGATCTGCTCGAAGCCGCCGAGCACGCCGGGCGCGAGCAGGTCCACGGAGGTCGTCACGCCGTGCTCCTTGGCGAAGTGCAGGATGCGCGCGGCGGCCTCGACGCCGATCAACTCCGGGCCGCCGAGGTGGAGATGGTCGGCCTCGGCGAGGGCGTCCCAGGGCACGTCGTCGACGCCATAGGTGATGTTGGCGCCGAGCAGGTGCAGGGAGGGCCGGTCGCCGTTGGGGCGGATGGGCAGCACGCTCGCCGAGGTGGCGGTGTCGGCACGGCGGACGAGGAAGGCGGTGTCGATCCCGGCCCTGCCGAGCAGTTGGACCAGCATGTCGCCGGTCGCGTCGGCACCGACGGCCCCGGCACTCCGTACGGTGGCGCCGAGCTTGGCGAGGCTCAGTGCGGTGCCGCCGGCGGTCCCGGCCGCGGTCATCCTGATGTCCTCGACCAGGGTGGCGCCCTGACCCTCGGGTATCGCGTCCACCGGCCGGACCAGCACGTCCAGCACGTGCACGCCCATCGTGACGACTCTCATGGCTTGCCCTCCTGCAGGGATCGGGTGGTGCCGTAGTTCCGGGCGATCGCGGCCTCGATCACCGCGAGTTGCTGCCGCTCGTCCAGGACGCGGGGCGTTCCGAGGGCCGCCGCGTGCTGGTAGACACCGCAGGCCCATTCGAGCAGCAGGGCGTTCTCGACGGCCTTGTCGAGGGTCGGGCCGACGGCGACCGAGCCGTGGTTGGCCATCAGCGCGGCACTGCGGCCGTCGAGTGCGGTGAGTACCGACTCCGCGAGTTCCGGGGTGCCGAAGGTGGCGTACGGCGCCACTCGCACGGTGCCGCCGAGGGCGAGCAACTGATAGTGGATGCAGGGCAGTTCGTCGAGGACACAGGAGAGGGCGGTGGCCATGGGGGCGTGCGTGTGGACGACCGCGCCGGCGCCGTAGCGCCGGTAGACCCCCAGGTGCAGGTCGAGTTCGGAGGTCGGCTGCAGGGTCCCGGCGACGACCTTGCCGTCCAGATCGACCACCGTCACCTGGCCCGCGGTGAGTTGGGCGAGCACCGCCCCGGTCGCGGTGACCGCGACCCGGTCCCCCACCCGCACGCTGACGTTGCCCGCCGTGCCGATCAGCAGGCCCGCCGCCCCCAGGCGTCGGCAGACGTCCGCCACCGCGGCCCGCTCCTGCACCAGCGCGGAGCTTGAGTCCGTCATGGCCGCGACGGTAACGTAAACCTGAAACAAAGTCACGTTCAGATTCAGGGGTGGTCACGTGAGCGGGCCGGCCGCCGAGGAGACCGGGGCCGTGCTGCGCCGTACTCCCCAACAGGCCCGCAGCAAAGCCCGGTTGGCGCGTGTGCTCAAGGCGGCTGAGCGCGTTCTGATAGCCGAGGGCGTACCGGCCCTGACCACCACCCGGGTCGCGGCCGAGGCCGGGGTCTCGGTCGGCTCGCTGTACCAGTACCTGCCCGACCGGGACGCGATCATCGACGCGCTGGCCGCGACCTACTTCGCCCAGCTCGAAGCGGTGATGGAGGAGTTCGTGCGCAGCGCGGCGACCGAGCGCTGGTCCGACCCGGTCGGCGTGCTGATCGACACCTACGCCGAGCTCTACCGCACCGAACAGGGCTTCAGGGCCCTGTGGTTCGGCAGCGGTCTGACGGACCGGACCCGGGCGGCGGACCGGGAGCACAAGCGCCGGATGGCCGACGGGGTGTGCCGGGTCCTGCTCGCGCTCGGCATCGCCGGCGACATCGAGGGGCTCGGCCACGCCTGCCATGCCGCCGTCCTCGCCGCCGACGCGCTCGCCCAGGAGGCCTTCCGCCGCGACGCCGAGGGCGACGCCGCCCTCCTCGAAGAGGCGAAGGTCATGCTGCGCGGCTACCTCACGGCCCTGGCCGGGAGACACGGTCGGCGGGACGGCGATGCGGTGGGCACCGGTCCGCTCGACGGGCCCGTTCCCGGAGCGGCCGGACGCCCGGAGTAGGCGCCGTGTGGTCGGGCAGTTCGCGCGGGTGCTTCGGGCCCGGCCCCTGCCCACGGGACGAGGTGGACGAAACGGTGCCGCGCGAACACACGATTCGCGCGGCATGCCGGGCCGGCGCGTCCCCCCGGCCCGAACGGGCGAACGCCCTCCCGGATCCGAAGCTCTGGGCCGGGCTGCCCCCCGGATTCTCAGAAGCTGCCCGCGTTGAGCGCCTTCTGGAGCCTTTCCGTGGTCCGCTTCCCCCAGTCCCCGTCCTGGGTGACACCGACGTGCGCCTGGAGAGCCTTGATCGTCTGCGGACCGATCTGCCCGTCGACGGGCACATGGAGGTGGCTCTGGAGTGCCTTCTTGGTGTTCGGTCCGAAGTCGCCGTCAGCGGTCACGCCGAGCACCCACTGCAGCGCCTTGATGGTTTTCGGTCCGAACCCGCCGTCCACGGCGAGCGGGCAGTACGGGTTGTGGTTCGAGGACGGCGGAGTGGGCGAGCCGGTGCCGCCGCCGGGCAACCGGAGATAGGTGAGGGGCTCGCCCCGGTGCGAGTTCGCCTCGTCCGCAAGGGTGGTGCGGATCGGGTCGGCCTCCTGGCCGTGGGACACGCACAGCGCCCCGAGGCCCTTGGCCGCGCTCTCGACGAGGATGACGACGTGCGTACCCGTGCCCGCGCCGAAGACCACGAAGTCCCCGGGCTGGGTCTCGGCAGCGGTGATGTGCTCGCAGTGGTCGAGCATCGTCCCGGTGTAGCCCTGCCCGTTGAACCCGGAGCCGTTCGGGTCCCCGGCCCCGCTCCACTTCGCCATGATCGTGGCGAAGCCCGAGCAGCCGGTGGAGAAGGGAAGCGCGTGCACGGCTATGCCGATGGGCATCGGCCGGGCCTGCGAGTAGTGGATGTCCGCGTTGTGCTGGACCCCCCACAGACAGTTGCTCACCATCGCCTGCCGGACCTGTGCCGTGGTTGCCTGAGCGGTAGTACTCATCCTGCACTCCTGTTCGTGAACCTGTTGGACACGGTGTCAGTGCGCAGGGGGTGACGTCGTTGGCGCAGCGTCACCGGTTCATTGACGCTGCGTCCACCGCCGTACCTACCGCCGCCAGGACCTGGCGGCGGTAGTCGCCCGGGGGCACACCGTGCGCGGTACGGAAGGCGCGGCTGAAGTCGGCGGCGTGGTGGAAGCCCCAGCGTGCGCCGAGGGCGTGGACCGGGTGGTGGCGCAGCCGCGGGTCGGCGAGGTCGGCCCGGATGCGCTCCAGGCGCAGGTGGCGTATCCAGGCCGCGACGGTGAGTTCACGGTGCTGGAAGAGCCGGTGCAGATAGCCGAGGGATATGTGGTGGTGGGCGGCGACCACGGCGGGCGTCAACTCGGGTTCCGCGAGGTTGAGTTCGATGAACGCCTCGATCCGGGTGAGCAGCGCCTGGCGTCGGGTCTCCGGGAGCAGCCGGTCCTCGGCGTCGATGTACGAGGCCAGTGTGGCGGCGGCCAGGTCGAGGGCCACCTCGCCCAGCCGCCGGACCTCGCGCTCGCCGACCTCTCCCCGCCGGACCGCCCCGGCGACGCCGACCAGGTAGCGGGCGAAGACGGCGCTCATCCCGGTGGCGCCGGACACGCCTCGCGCGAGCAGCGGGTTCAGCCGCTCAGGGCGTAACGGCAGCGCGGTCCTGGGCAGTTGGAGCATCACCAGCTCCCCGCGGCCGGCCCCGGGCAGGGCACGGGTCTCGAAGGGCTGGGAGGTGTCGTGGAGCAGCAACTGGCCCGCGGTCAGCCGGGCCTCGTTGTCCCCCTGGGCGAAGTACAGCTCGTTCGCCATGACGATGCTGAGCCCGTACCGTTCGGGGTCCGAGCGGCGCACCAGGGCCGACGAGCGCACGGACCGCATCTCCGGGTAGTCCAGCGCCGTCAGCACGACCGGGCCCAGCTCCGCCACCGTCACCTCGGAGCGGAAGTCGTCGGCGTGCGGGCTGCTGACCATCGACGGCACGACGTCCTGGGCCATCTGCTCGCACCACCACGGAAACCGGTCGGCGACCGGCAGGTCCTCGGTGCGCAGAGTCACGATCACGCGCTGTCCTCCCCCGGAAAGTCAACGAAAACAGGACAGCACAGCAGATTCAACGCACCGTCATGGAAGCACCAAACCGGCCCTTCGCCCTCGCAACCACTGGGTCAACTTGCCGTCGTCTTACGTCCCGGGGCGACAGTGGCGACCATCCAGGCCATCCAGGCCATCCGGGTGTCCAGCCGGGATGAGTTCAGCAGTCCGAAGGCGACGGGCGCCGCCTGGACAACCGTCCAGGCGGCGCGAAAGAGGGGCGTCGCCCACTCTCCCCGGTACTGCGGATCCCGGCTGCCGAGCGCGCGGCATACGCCCTTGCCCGGGTCGGCGGTCTCACCTAGCCTGAGTTTGTGCCGCCAATAAACAAAACCCGTTCGCACACCGTCGTGCCGGGCCGCCCGCTCGTCCTGACCCGTCTCCGCATCGCGCTGACCGTCTTCTTCGCCATGGACGGCTTCATCTTCGCCGGATGGGTCGTCCGCATCCCGGCCATCAAGGAACAGACCGGCGCCTCGGCCAGCGCCCTGGGGCTCGCCCTGCTCGGCGTCTCGGCCGGAGCCGTGATCACGATGATGTTCACCGGACGGCTGTGCCGCCGCTACGGCTCCCACCCCGTGACCGTCGCCTGCGCCGTCCTGCTCTCCCTGAGCGTCGCCCTGCCGCCGCTCACCCACTCGGTCCCGGCCCTCGGCGCCGTACTGCTGGTGTTCGGCAGCGCCTACGGCGGCATCAACGTCGCGTTCAACAGCGCCGCGGTCGACCTGGTACGAGCCCTCCGGCGCCCGATCATGCCCAGCTTCCACGCCGCTTTCAGCCTGGGCGGCATGCTCGGCTCCGGCCTGGGCTCACTGATCGCCGGCCTGCTGACCCCCACGCAGCACCTGCTCTGCCTCACCGCCGTCGGCCTTGTGGTCACCCTTCTCGCAGGCCGCACGCTTCTTCGCACTTCCCCGCCGGTCACCCCCGAGGACGACGCACCCCGGGCGGCATCCACGCCGCACCGCCCGGCACGCCGCACCCGGCTGCTCGTCGTCACGTTCGGCCTGATCGCCCTGTGCACGGCCTACGGCGAGGGGGCCATGGCCGACTGGAGCGCCCTGCACCTGGAGCAGGACCTCGGCGCCGCACCCGGCGCGGCCGCCATCGGCTTCTCCTGCTTCGCGCTCGCCATGACCGTCGGCCGGCTCAGCGGGACGAAGCTGCTCGAGGCCCTCGGCCAGACACGCACCCTGGTGTTCGGCGGCGCGACCGCCGCGGCCGGCATGCTGGTCGGCGCGCTCGCCCCGGCCCTGTGGGCGGCCCTCCTCGGGTTCGCGATCACCGGGCTCGGCCTCGCCAACCTCTTCCCCGTGGCCATCGAACGCGCGGGCAGACTGGCCGGCCCCGACGGCGTCGCCATCGCCTCCACCTTCGGCTACGGCGGCATGCTCCTGGGACCGCCCGCCATCGGCTTCATGGCGGACTGGCTCTCTCTCCCCACCGCCCTCACCACCGTCGCCGCCCTCGCCGCCACCGCCGCGGCCATCGCACTGCTGACCCGGCGCACGGCGGGGCACTGACGGAGTTCCCGCCCCCTCAGTCCAGCAACCCCGGCTCCCGCACCGACTCCAGCACCCCGGCCAGTCTCGCGGTGTCGGCGTCCGTCCACCCGGGTGGGGTCGTGATCTCCGCCCAGGCGCTCGTCGGCAGGGTTCCGTACCGGTGGCCGAAGCCCTCCGGCACGCTGTCGGCGCCCGCCAGGTCGCAGGCCACCTGCCAGAACGTCAGCAGCGGATACCACTGCATCGCCGGTGAGACGTCCCGGGCGCGTGGCCGGTCGAGCCAGTCCGGCCGGTGGAAGGCGAGGTCGGGCGACCACCAGACGACCGGATCGGAGCCGTTCTGGAGGTAGACCGCGCGGGGCTCGCCCCAGGGCGCGGCCGGGATGCCGTAGTCCGCGGGTACCTGCGCGAAGCGCACATGCGCCCCGTCGGCGACCACCGGCCGCCACTCGGGGCTGCCCGGCTGCCGTTGCGCGGTGACGGACTTCCACAGCGGGTTGTCGTAGGTCGGCCCGACGAACAGCGCGCCGCCCGTCTCCGTGACGAGCGTGGGCAGGGAGCCGTTCAGGGCGGACTCCATGGAGAAGGAGCCGAGGCTCTCGCCGTAGACGAGCAGCCGGGGGCGGGAGGCGGCGGGGAGGGTCCGCCACTTGGCGTAGACGGCGTCGAAGAGGGCTCGTCCGGTGCCCGCGGCCTCGTCCTCGGTGAGCGCGGAGACCCAGCTGGGGAGGTAGGAGTACTGCATGGCCACCATGGCGGTGTCGCCGCCCCACATGTACTCCAGGGGTTTGCTGCCCTGGTCGTTGATCCAGCCGGTGCCGGTGGTTCCCATGATTGCGAGGATCCTGCGGGAGAAACCGCCGGTGCGTTCGAGTTCGCGTACGGCGAGGGCGGCGCGTTCGTCGAGGGTGTCGGCGGAGCGCAGGCCGACGTAGACCCGTACCGGATCGTCGGCCGGGCGGCCGGTGAACGCGGTGATGTCGGCGCGGGTCGTGGCGGTACCGACGAAGTTGCGGCCCTGGGCGCCCAGCGTGTCCCAGTGGGCTGCGGACTCCGGGCTGCCGGAAAGGGTGGGCAGGCCGGGCTGGTGGACGCCCTCGGCGGTGCCCTGGTCGGCCAGGGAGGCGGTGCTCTCGATCGCGTCCAGTGCCGCGTTCAGCAGGAATCCCTGGACGACTCCGACGATCACGAAGGCGGCCAGGACGACCCCGGTGGCGTAGGCGACGGGGCGCGCGACGAGGGCGTCGAACGCGTGGGCGGCGAGGCGGGTGCCGAGCCGTACCGTCCGGGCGACCAGGAGCAGGAGCGTCGCGACGAGCGCGGCCACGACCGGGACCAGCGCCCACTGCCACCGGACGATGTCCGGGGGCAGGGTCACCGCTCGGCGGACCTGGCCCTCCCAGCGGACGCTCCAGGCGGTGACGGTGATCACCGCGGCGGCGCCGAGCACGCCCAGGGCGGTCCACAGGGTGCGGCGGACACGGGGACGGACGGGGACGGCCGCCCAGCGGAGCAGCAGCCGGGCGAGGGTCTCCAGTACGGCACCGACGGCGTAGCCGACGGCCGCCGAGACGCCGGCCGCGAGCCCCTGGAGCCACCAGGCCCGCGGGAGCAGGGAGGGGGTGAGGGACAGGCAGTAGCACAGGATGGCCACCGCGATCCCGCCCCAGCACGGCCGCCGCCGGACCACCCGGTCGGGGCCCAGGTGCCCGCGCACCCGCTCCGCCGTCCGCCGGGTCCAGTCCTTCGTACGATTCAGAGCCCTGCCCGCACCACTCACTTCGCCACCTCGGGACCACGATCGGCCACCGCACCCGCCGCCGCATCCGGAAGATCCGTCCGGGCCCCTCCCCCCTCCGGGAAAAGGTGCGGAGCCACACGAGGTGTCCCATCGTGGTGGGCATGGCCGAGGCCCGGACGACCGAGCACGCCACCCCGTTCGCCGGCGTGGTCGCGCCGGAGCCGGGCGTGGTCATCGGCTGGGACCACGCCGGCCGGCCCCAGACCTCGCCGCGGAAGGCGGGTACCGAGGTCGTCACCGTCGTCGGCGCCGCGCCGGGCCGGGCCCGTGGCGGCGGGCACCGCATGACCTGCCTGCCGCTTCGCCACCCGGCCGGGTCCTGACATCGCGCCCGCCATGCCGCTCCCCCGGCTCCCGACCCGTGCCGCCGTGGCGGCGGTGGTGGCCGTGCTGGTGCTGGCGAACCTGCTGGACAATCGCTGGGCCGGTTCCTGGATACTGCTCACCGCGGTCGTCGCCTCGGCCGTCCTGGTGGGGCTGCTGTTCTGGGCCGGGGGCAGTTGGCCGGAGCTGGGGCTGGGCCGGAACACCCTTGCTGACGGGGTGCGTTGGGGAGCGGCCCTGATCGGGATCGTCGCGGCGGTCTATCTGTGCGCGGCCCTGCCGCCGGTCACCCGCGGGCTGTTCGCGGACCAGCGGACGGACGCGCTGAGCGGTTCGGAGATCGCCTTCAAGGCGCTGGTCGCGGTGCCCGTGGGGACGGTGCTGCTGGAGGAGACCGCCTTCCGCGGGGTGCTGTTCGCGCTGCTGTGCCGTCTGCGCACGCCCACGACGGCCGCCGTCCTGTCCTCCGTGCTCTTCGGCCTCTGGCACATCCTGCCCTCGCTGAACCTCGACAAGGAGAAGCCGACGCTGGGTTCGCTCTTCGGGCACTCGGCCGCCGGGGCGGTCCTGGTGGACGTCGGTGCCGTGCTGTTCACGGCCGTCGCGGGCTGTCTGCTGTGCTGGCTGCGCGATCGCAGCGGCTCCCTGCTGGCGCCGATGGCCCTGCACTGGGCGGTCAACGCCCTGGGGTACGCGGTGGGGTTCCTGCTGCGCTGACGGCAGGAACGGCCGCCCATCCGGCAGACTCGCGGCATGGAGACTGCTGAGTTTCTCGAGATCCTCGACCGGGAGGGCCGGTTGCTGGCCGCGGCCGCCGCCGGGGCGGGGCTCGACGCCCCGGTGCCCACCTGCCCGGAGTGGCAGGTGCGCGATCTGCTGCGGCACACCGGCACCATCCACCGGTGGGCCGCCGGTGTCGTCGCCGACGCCCGGACCTCGCCCCGCCCCGTCCCGGAGCCCCCGGACATCGACGGCACGGAACTGACGGACTGGTACCGGGACGGCCACCGCCGGCTGATCGACACCCTGGGCGGCGCGCCGCAGGACGTGACGTGCTGGACCTTCCACCCCGCCCCCGTCTCCTCACCGCTGGCCTTCTGGCTCCGCCGGCAGGCCCATGAGACGACCGTGCACCGGTACGACGCCGAGGCCGCGCGGGGCGGCCCGGCGACGCCGGTCGGCACGGGCTTCGCGGTCGACGGCATCGACGAACTGCTGCGCGGCTTCCACGCCCGCACGCGCAGCCGGGTCCGCAGCGAGCACCCGCGGGTGCTGGGGGTGCGCACGGTGGACACGGACGCGGCCTGGACCGTGCGGCTTTCGGAGGGACCGCCGGTCACGGAACTCGGTGCGCCCCATGATGCGACGGCCGAACTGGCCGGTCCCGCCGATCAGTTGTACCTGGCCCTGTGGAACCGGGTGCCGGTGCCGAAGGTGGTCGGCGATCCGGAGCTGGCCGACCTGTGGCTGACGAACTCCGGGATCTGACCGGCCGGCGACGGCGAACGGCCTCACCGGCCTGCGCCGGACCCGCCGGGCTCAGCCCGCCTCGGCGGCCAGCATCCGGGTGAGCACCGCGCGCTGCACCGGCAGCACCTCGCCGTGCAGCGCACGCCCCTTGCCGGTGAGCGCCACCCGCACGCCCCGCCGGTCCTCCGGGCACATGGCCCGCTCGACCAGGCCGTCCTTCTCCAGGCGGGCGATGAGCCGGGAGAGCGCGCTCTGGCTGAGGTGCACCCGCTCGGCGATCTCCTGCACCCGGAAGCTGCAGACGCCGTCCGCCGCCGGGCCGTCGGAGAGCAGGTCGAGGACCTCGAAGTCACTGCCGCACAGGCCGTGTCCGTGCAGGGCACGGTCCAGCTCGCACTGGGTGCGGGCGTGCAGGGCCAGGATGTCCCGCCATTGCTCCACGAGTGCCTGTTCGGGCTTCTTCGCCGCCATCCGGGCACCGTAGCAGAGAATTCGGATTGTTGCATCGTAATTAAATGCGTTTGCATTTCATGCATGTGCATGTAGTCTCTCGGTCCATGACCTCTCCGCTCACCGCCCCCGCTTCCGACGGACGCTGGACTCCCCGGCTCTGGGGCACCCTGCTGGTGCTCTGCGCCGCCATGTTCCTGGACGCGCTGGACGTGTCGATGGTCGGCGTCGCCCTGCCGTCGATCGGCTCCGACCTGCACCTGTCCACCTCGACGCTGCAATGGATCGTCAGCGGCTACATCCTGGGGTACGGCGGCCTGCTCCTGCTCGGCGGCCGCACCGCCGACCTGCTCGGCCGGCGCCAGGTGTTCCTCGTGGCCCTCGGCGTCTTCGCGCTCGCCTCGCTCCTCGGCGGCCTCGTCGACTCGGGCCCGCTGCTGATCGCCAGCCGCTTCGTCAAGGGCCTGAGCGCGGCCTTCACCGCGCCGGCCGGCCTCTCGATCATCACGACCACGTTCCCGGAGGGCCCGCTGCGCAACCGCGCCCTCTCCATCTACACCACCTGCGCGGCCACCGGCTTCTCCATGGGCCTGGTGCTGTCCGGCCTGCTCACCGAGGCCAGCTGGCGCTTCACCATGCTGCTGCCCGCGCCCATCGCCCTGATCGCGCTCCTGGCCGGCCTCAGGCTGCTGCCGCGCAGCTCCCGTGAGCGCGACCACAACGGCTACGACATCCCCGGCGCGATCCTCGGCACCGCCTCCATGCTGCTCCTGGTGTTCACCGTAGTGGAGGCGCCGCAGGTGGGCTGGGCGTCGGCCCGCACCCTGCTCTCCTTCCTCGCGGTCGCCGTCCTGCTGACCGTCTTCGTCCAGGTCGAACGCCGTTCCCCCGGACCGCTCATCCGCCTCGGCGTGCTGCGCTCGGGCAACCAGGTCCGCGCCCAGCTCGGCGCGATCGCCTTCTTCGGCTCGTACGTCGGCTTCCAGTTCCTGACCACCCTCTACATGCAGTCCCTGCTCGGCTGGTCGGCCCTGCACACCGCCCTGGCCTTCCTCCCCGCGGGCGCGCTGGTGGCCGTGTCCTCGACCAAGGTCGGCGCGATCGTGGACCGCTTCGGCACCCCGCGGCTCATCGCGGCGGGCTTCGCGTTCATGGTCGTCGGATACGCCCTGTTCCTCCGCGTCGACCTGAGCCCGGCCTACGCGGCGGCGATCCTCCCGTCGATGCTGCTGATCGGCGCGGCCTGCGCGCTGGTGTTCCCCTCCCTCAACATCCAGGCCACCAACGGCGTCGACGACCACGAGCAGGGCATGGTCTCCGGGCTCCTCAACACCTCGGTGCAGGTGGGCGGGGCCATCTTCCTGGCGATCGTCACGGCCGTGGTCACCGCGGGCGCGCCCGCCCACGCGACCCCGCAGGCCGTGCTCGACAGCTATCGTCCCGGGTTCCTGGTGGTGGCGGTCGTGGCCCTCGCCGGGCTGCTGATCACGCTCACGGGTCTGCGTACCCGGCGCCCGCAGCAGACCGTCGTGATCGCCAAGTCCACCTCCCTGGAGGCGGAGCGCGTGTCCGCACGCGACTGAACGGGGACGCCTGCGAACCTGTGCCCGGCGGGGCCTGTTGCCCCGCCGGGCACACGGCTGTGAGACTGCCGGGATGACGACGTACGGGGGGCGGCGCGGTCAGGCCGAGCGGGACGCGATCACCGTCGAGATCGGATACGCGCTGTGCAGTGCGGTGTTCGCGGCCGTGCTGGTCTTCGGGGCGGTGGCCGGTCCGGCGCTGCTGTTCTCGCTGCCCCGCGGCCCGGAGCGCGTGCTGCCCGTCGTGGGCGCGGTGCTCGCCGCCGTGGTGTTCCTCGCCCGGGTGGTGAGCGTGCTGGTCCGTTTCCAGCGCTCGGCTCAGCCCAGCCAGCCCGGCCGCACCAGCCCCGACTCGTAGGCCAGGACGACCAGTTGGGCGCGGTCGCGGGCGCCCAGCTTGATCATCGTGCGGCTCACGTGGGTCTTGGCGGTGAGGGGGCTGACGACCAGGCGGCGGGCGATCTCCTCGTTGGACAGGCCGATGCCGACCAGGGCCATCACCTCACGCTCCCGCTCGGTGAGCCGGGCGAGCACGTCGGCGGCGGCCGGCTCCTTGGAACGGGCCGCGAACTCCGCGATCAACCGGCGCGTCACCCCCGGCGACAACAGCGCGTCACCGGCCACCACCGCCCTGACCGCGCGCACCAGTTCGTCCGGTTCGGTGTCCTTGACCAGGAAGCCGGAGGCGCCGGAACGGATCGCCTCGAAGACGTACTCGTCGAGCTCGAACGTCGTCAGCATGACCACCTTGACGTCCGCCAGCTCCGGTTCGCGGGTGACCCGCCGGGTCGCGGCCAGTCCGTCCAGACGCGGCATGCGGATGTCCATCAGGACGACGTCGGGGCGCAGTTCACACACCTTGCGCAACGCCTCCTCGCCGTCCGCCGCCTCACCGGTCACCTCGATGTCCGGCTGCGCGTCGAGCAGCGCCCGGAAACCGGCCCGCACCAGCGACTGGTCGTCGGCGAGCAGCACCCGGATCATCGGTCCTCCCGGTCGGTCCGGTCGTCCAAGGGCAGTACGGCGAGCACCCGGAAGCCCCCGTCGGCGCGCGGCCCCGCCTCGATCGTGCCACCCAAGGCGGCCGCCCGCTCCCGCATCCCGGCCAGCCCGTTCCCGCTGCCGCCCGCGTCCGCCCCGGTCGCCGGACCGTCGTCGTCGATCCGCAACCGCAGCTCCCCTCCCCCGTGTTCGAGCCGCACGCGCGCCTGCCGCGAACCCGAGTGCCGTACGACATTGGTGAGCGCCTCCTGCACGATGCGGAAGGCGGCCAGGTCCGCGCCGGGCGCCAGGCGCGGCGGCTCCCCCGTCACGTCCACGACGAGGCCGGCGCCCGCCGCCTGTTCCACCAGCTCCGGCAGCCGCCCGAGACCGGGCGCGGGCGCCCGCGGCGCGTCTCCCGGGGAGCGCAGGGTGTCGAGCACCTGGCGCACCTCGCCGAGCGCCTCCTTGCTGGCCGCCTTGATGGTGGTGAGCGCCGACCTGGCCTGCTCCGGGTCGGAGTCGAGCAGCGCGAGGCCCATGCCGGCCTGGACATTGATGACCGAGATGCTGTGCGCCAGGACGTCGTGCAGCTCCCGGGCGATCCGCAGCCGTTCCTCGTCCGCGCGCCGCCGGGCCGCCTGGGCGCGGTCGGCCCGCTCCCGTGCCCACTGCTCGCGCCTCAGCCGCGCCAGCTCGGCCAGCGAGACGATGATCAGCACCCAGGTGGCGACGATCACCTCCTGGCCGAGGCCGGCCCCCCTGTCGCCCGGCGGCGGAAGCCACCGGTACAGCCAGAGCGAGATCAGCAGATGCCCGGCCCACAGCATTCCGAGCGCCGCCCAGGCGGCCCGGCGGTGCCCGGCGACGACGGTACTGAAGCAGGCCACCGCGACCGCCGCGAAGACCGGCCCGTACGGGTAGCCGGCACCGAGATAGACCAGGGCGAGCGCGGCGGTGCCGAACGCCACCGTCACCGGATGCCGGTGCCGCCACAGCAGCAGGGCACAGGTGGCGAGGAGCAGCAGGCGGGCGTAGGCGTCGAGGTGCTCACGGTGGGGCTGGGTGTGGGCGGCGAAGTTCGAGCCCGCCAGCACGAGGATGGTCAGCAGCAGGGTGGAGCGCCAGGGCATGCGGGGGCGACGGATCCCATCGGTGCCGGGGCCGGGGCCGGGGCCGCGGCCGTTGGCGGTGCCGGGGCCTTCCGGGTGGTTCCACCACGGGGGGCCGGAGTGCCACCACTGGGCGGGACCGCGCTCCCGTACCCGCTGCTCGTCCATGACCGCCACGCTAGACGCCGTCGCCCCGCGCGAGCGTCAGCCCGGCGAGGTGATCACGCGTACTCCCCGGGTAGTAGGCGGCAGCAGGCCGCCGGGCCTGGTCAGCGGCCCGGGGTCAGGGGCCCGCCGCCAGCTCCGCCACCTCGGCGTCGAACAGCCGGTCCGGGTCGAAGCCCATGCCCGTGAAGTGGCCGGCGAGTTCGAGGGAGAGAACCCCGTGCATCCGGGTCCAGAAGGCCAGCGCCCGGCGCAGTACTCCCGGCGGCGCGGGGTGTCCGCCGGCCCACTCGCGGTGCTGGGAGAGGTGCGCGGTGAATCCGGCGGAGGCCGGCGGCGGCGCCTCGGGCTCGGCCGCCGCGCAGACGTCGAGCAGAGCCGCCATGATCTCCTGGGCGATGCCGGTGATGTCGTCGGGCGCCCGGTAGCCGGGGACCGGCGTGCCGTAGACGAGGAAGTAACGCTGGGGGTCGGCGAGCGCCCAGCGGCGCAGGGCGTGGGCGAGGCCGCCGATACCGGCCTCGGCCCCGGCGGCGACACCGAAGGTGTCGGCCAGGCTGCGGTAGGCGTCCCGGATCAGCTCGGTGATCAGCTCGTCGCGGCTGCCGAAGTAGCGGTAGAGGGCCGGACCGCTCATGCCCAGTTCCTTGGCGATCGCGTTGAGGGACAGGCCCGTCGCGCCTGACCTGGCGATCTGCTCCCAGGCGCGCGCCTTGATGTCCGCCCGCACCTGGCTCCGGTATCGCTCGCGGGGGCTCACCGCGTCCGCATCTGCCGCCATGGCCGTCACGCTCCTCTCGCACCAGTTCGTTTCAAGCTATCACTTTCGAGAGTGGCTCTAACAGTCGCGATGGTTTCATCCGACGCGACAGCTTGACACCCCAGCGAGCACCCATCATGTTTGTTATAGCTTATAACGCAAGCGAGAGCTTCTCTCGCTTGCGAATGCATCTACACACCGTCAGGCACACGGAGGCCGTCGTCATGGGAATCGCAGAAACCGCAGGAACCGCAGAAGCCGCCGGAAGCACCCAGCTCGTCGAGGTCGTCCTGCCGGGCATCGTGGAGCCGGAAGGCCTCCGCATCGAGCGCCGGGAGATCCCGGCCCCCGCCGCCGGCCAGGTCGTCGTCCGCGTGGAGGCGACCGGTGTCTCCTTCGCGGAGCAGCAGATGCGCCGCGGCCGCTACTACGACCAGCCGCCCTTCCCCTTCGTCCCGGGCTACGACCTGGTCGGCACGGTGCTCGCGGCCGGGGACGGCGTGGCGCCCGGGCTCGTCGGCAAGCGCGTGGCGTCGCTGGTGAAGGTCGGCGGCTGGGCCAGCCATGTCGTGCTCGACGCGGCCGACGCCGTGCAGGTGCCCGCCGGCGTCGGCGCGGCGGAGGCGGAGACGCTGGTCGTCAACGGCATCACGGCCTGGCAGATGCTGCACCGCAAGGCCAGGGCGCGCAGCGGCGGCACGATCCTGGTGCACGGCGCCAACGGCGGCGTCGGCACGGTGCTCGTCCAGCTCGCACGGGCGGCCGGCCTCCACGTGATCGGCACGGCCTCCGCCCGTCACCACGCCGCACTGCGGGAGCTGGGCGTGACCCCGGTCGACTACCGCGCCGAGGACGTCCCGGCCCGGGTCCGGGAACTGGCTCCCGGCGGCGTCGACGCCGTCTTCGACCATCTCGGCGGCCGCAGCGTCATCGACTCCTGGCGGCTCCTCGCCCCTGGCGGCACCCTGGTCGCCTACGGCAGCGCCACCACCAGGGACGACTCCGGGTCCAAGCAGCTCCCCGTGCTGAAGATCCTCGGCCGGGTGTGGCTGTGGAACGCGCTGCCCAACGGCCGGCACGCCTGCTTCTTCAACGTCTGGGAGGGGCGCGCCCTCGGCAAGGACCGCTTCCGGGCCCGGCTGAGTGCCGACCTCACCCAGGTGTTCGAGGCCTTCCGGCGCGGCGAGGTGACCGCGCGCATCGCCGCCCGGCTCCCCCTGACCCAGGCCGCCGAGGCCCTGCGGCTCGCCGAGTCGGGGACCGTCGCGGGGAAGGTCGTACTGGTCCCGGACGACGGCGACGGGGCGTCGGCCGACTCGGCGCGATGAGGAGCCCCGGGGCAGCGACCGTCGCCTCGGCGACCGTCAGCTCAGCGACCGTCGCCCCAGCGGCCGCCGACCCAGCTCCGCCCGTCGGCCCAGCGGTCGCCGCCGCTCCCGGCGAAAGCGCCGTCGTCCGCGAACGCCAGCCCGGCGAAGCGTTCGCCGATGCGGCGGTGGGTGGCCGCGTCCGGGTGGAGACCGTCGGGCAGCGGGAGTTCGGCGGTGTCGGCCTCGCCGTAGAGGGCACGGCCGTCGAGGTAGTGGAGGTGCGGGTCCTCGGCCGCGCGCTGGGCGACGATCCGGGACAGCTCGTCTCGGATGACGTTCAGGGTGAGCTTGCCGCTCGCGCGCTCGGCCGGGTCGCCCACGGCCGTGAAGGTGACGCGGCCGGCACCGAAGGCGCTCAGGTCCATGGCGGTGGGGCCCGGTGTGTCCTCGTGCATGGGGCACAGGATCGGCGACACGACCAGCAGCGGGGTGGTGGGGTGCCCCTCCCGGACGGTGTCGAGGAAGCCGTGCACGGCGGGGCCGAAGGCGCGCAGCCGCATCAGGTCGGTGTTGACGACGTTGATGCCGAGCTTGAGGCTGATCAGGTCGGCGGGCGTGTCCCGGACGGCGCGGGCGGTGAACGGGTCGAGCAGAGCGCTGCCGCCCAGCCCCAGGTTGACCAGTTCGACGCCGGCGAGCGCGGCCGCGAGCGCGGGCCAGATGGCGGTGGGGCTCGCGGCGTCGGAGCCATGACTGATCGAACTGCCGTGGTGCAGCCACACCCTGCGGCCGTGGTCGGGTACGGCGGCGAGCGGGGCGTCGGTGCGCAGTGCGACGAGTTCGGTGGTCTCGTTGTGCGGCAACCAGATCTCGACGGCCTTCTCGTGCCCGGGCAGGCCGGTGAAGCGGAGGGTGCCGACCGGCCCGGGGCGCAGTTCCATGGTCCCGGCACCCATGTCGACGACCTGGACCGTGCCGCCGGACACGCTGCCCTGGCCGGCCAGGGCGCCGTCGACGAGCAGGTCGTAGACGCCGTCCGGACGGGCCGGCGCGCCGGCGTAGAGCCGCTTGGTGGGGAGGGTGTCCAGTTCCACGGCGGTGGCGGGGGTGCGGAACACCAGTCGTACGCCGGAGGGCTGGGACTCGACCATGGCGAGCTGCGGGTCGGCGCACTGGGCGCGGGCCCGGGCCGGGAGCCGGTGCGGAAGGACGCCGTGCTCCGTGTGCTCCAGATCGAGGGCGCCGCGCAGGAGGGCGGCGGTGATCGGCGTGGTGATCCAGCGGGGGTCGGTGTTCATCGCCTCTGCGTTCCGTCTCTGTTCCGGCTCTGTGTTCCGTCCGCTGCGGACGAGGGGGTCAGGTCGGGGTGGGCCAGTTGCGCAGCAGCGCGTCGAGGGCGTCGAGGACGCGGGTCCAGGACTGCTGGCTGTCGGGGGCGCTGTGGCTGAAGCCGCCGGTCAGTTCCAGGTCGACGTAGCCGTGGAAGACGCTGCCGAGCATGCGGACGGCATGGGTCTGGTCCGGTTCGGTCAGGTCGTAGCCGCGCAGGATCGCCCGGGTCATCTGGGAGTGCCGGACGCCGGCGCTGGCCGCGGCCGTCTCCGGGTCGAGGCGCAGCCGGGCCGCCGTGTAGCGGCCGGGGTGGGCGCGGGCGTAGTCGCGGTAGACGTCGGCGAACGCGACGAGGGCGTCCTTGCCGGCCCGTCCGGCCAGTGCGTCGGCGGCCCGGTCGGCGAGTTCCTCCAGCGCCAGCAGCGCGATCCTCGTCCGCAGGTCCTGGGAGCTCTTGACGTGCGAGTACAGGCTGGCGACCTTCACGTCGAAGCGTCTGGCCAGCGCCGAGACGGTCACCTGGTCGAAGCCGACCTCGTCGGCCAGCTCGGCTCCGGCCCGGACCAGCCGTTCCGTGCTCAGTCCCGCTCGCGCCACGCCCGCTCCTCGCCTTCACCTCTTGCCTGAACCGATTATGCGTTTGCCTAAAACCTTTAGGCAAATTAGCGTGCGCCGCATGAGACAGCTGACCGGGCAAGAGATCCGTGCCGCGTTCGTGAACTGCAGCAAGGGCGCGGCGAAGCGCCTGAACATCCCGCACGACCTGGACGAACGGCCGTGGGCCGACCTGGACTACTTCGGCTGGCGCGACCCCCAGGCACCCGATCGCGCC
Source organism: Streptomyces sp. NPDC028289 (assembly GCF_055565975.1). Classification (NCBI taxonomy): domain Bacteria; kingdom Bacillati; phylum Actinomycetota; class Actinomycetes; order Kitasatosporales; family Streptomycetaceae; genus Streptomyces; species Streptomyces sp. NPDC028289. Next base: position 835,184 of record NZ_JBVHTI010000004.1, read on the forward strand.
TACCTGGCGACCGAACTGGACGACGGTCACGTGCGGGCGGTGGCGCTGCGCTGCCCGAGCCCCGCCTCCTGGCAGGCCCGGCGCAGCATGTGCTCGATCTGCCTGACCACGCACACCGGAGGGGTCTCGCTGATGGTCGCCGCCAAGGCGGGGAAGGCCGGGCAGCAGGGCAACTCCGTGGGCGCCTACCTCTGCAGCGACCTCGCCTGTTCGCTGTACGTGCGGGGAAAGCGGGACGCGGGCGTGGGCGGGCGGATGCCGGAGTCGCTCACGCTGGAGGAGAAGGTCCGGCGGACGGTCGGGAACCTCGCCGCGTTCCTGGAGAAGGTGACCGGGTGACCGGGCGCCGTCAGGGGAAGACCAGCCCGACGCCGTGGGCGAGCTGTGCGGCCGCGTGCCGGAAGAACCGCTCTCGTTCCGCCTCCGCCACGACCCCCTTGAACTGACCGAACAGTTCGAACCCCACCAGCCCGAACAGCTGGGCCCACGCCGCGGCCATGGCCACCGCCACCTCCGGCGGCAGGCCGGGCACCAGTTCGTCGGCCATCCGGCGGGCCTCGGAGGCGAGTTCGGCGGGTACCGGAGTGCGGGCCAGACCGCGCCCCTCGAACGCCTCGCGCAGGATCCCGATGAGGACCAGGGCGACCCGGGCGGCCGGCGGAATGGTCGTCTCCGGCGCCGAGTAGCCGGGCACGGGCGAGCCGTAGATCAGCGCGTACTCGTGCGGACGGGTCAGCGCCCAGCCGCGCACCGCCTCGCACACGGTGACCCAGCGGTGTGCCGGGGCCGCGCCGGCGACAGCGGCGTGGGCGCCCTCGGCGGCCTCGCCGAGGGAGTCGTAGGCGTCGATGATCAGCGCGGTGAGCAGGTCGTCGCGGCTGGGGAAGTAGCGGTAGAGCGCCGAGGAGACCATGCCGAGCTCGCGCGCCACGGCCCGCAGCGACAGCTTGGCCGCGCCCTCGGCCGCGAGCTGTCTGCGCGCCTCGTCCTTGATGGCCGTGGTGACTTCCATCCTGGCTCGCGCGCGGGCGCCCTGCGGGGTGGTCATGAGGAGCAGTTTGCCATGTTCGCAGAGCGGTGCACACGGTTTGGAGCACTGCACTGGATTTGGATCGGCGATCACGGACCAGAGCGACGCTCACATACAAGTGCACCGCTCAAAAAAGAGAGCACCGCTCTTGCAATGGATCACCGATCTCCCCACACTGTTCCTTGAGCGAGAGCACTGCTCTCCCAAACAAGTGGGGGTCACCATGTCGTCGTCCGAAGCGCAGCCGTCGTCCGAGCCGTACTACGCCGAGGCCCACCCGGTGGCCGTCCGTATGAACAGCCTCGTCGGCTGGCTCGCCCGGCGCGGGATCAGTCTCGCGGGCAGCGCGGAGCTGTCCGTACGCGGCCGCAAGAGCGGCAGGATGCAGCGCATCCCGGTCAACCCGCACACCTACGACGGCACCCAGTACCTGGTCTCGGCGCGCGGCAACTCCCAGTGGGTGCGGAACATGCGCGTGGCCGGCGGCGGGGAACTGCGGGTGGGACGGAAGGTGCGGGAGTTCACCGTGGTGGAGCTTCCCGATGCCGAGAAGCTCCCGGTGCTGCGCGCCTACCTGGAGAGGTGGGGCTGGGAGGTCAAGCAGTACTTCCCGGGGGTGACGGCCGGGTCCTCCGACGACGAACTCGTCGCGGCCGGCGCCGACCACCCCGTCTTCCGGGTCACCGTCACGAACTGACGGCTTCCTCGTCGGCCGGGTCCTCCGTCGGCGCGCTCTCCTTCGCCGCCGGCTCCGGGCCGAAGGCGGTGAGGGCACGTTGGGCGAGGGGGTGGGAGCGGATGAGTTCGCCGAGGGAGGTGCGGCCCTGGGTGATCTCCTTGAACGCCCGCCAGGCGGGACGGAACCCGGTCAGCGCGGCGTGGAACAGCCCGGGGCGGCGCTCGAACACCGCGAGCATCCGCTTGCCGACGCTCATCTCGACGCCGAGGCCCGCCTTGACGGCGAAGGCGTAGTTCAGCGCCTGGCGGCGGGTGTCGACGGCGTCGTGGGCCTCGGCGATCCGCACCGCCCACTCCCCCGCGAGCCGCCCCGAGCGCAGCGCGAAGGAGATGCCCTCGCGGGTCCACGGTTCGAGCAGGCCCGCCGCGTCACCGCAGACCAGCACCCGGCCCCGGGACAGCGGGGAGTCGTCGGCGCGGCAGCGGGTCAGGTGGCCGGAGGAGATGCTCGGCTCGAAGCCGGCCAGGCCGAGCCGGGCGATGAAGTCCTCCAAGTACCGCTTGGTGGCGGCGCCTTCACCGCGGGCCGAGATGACGCCGACGGTCAGCGTGTCGCCCTTGGGGAAGACCCAGCCGTAACTGCCGGGCATCGGGCCCCAGTCGATCAGGACCCGCCCCTTCCAGTCCTCGGCGACCGTCTCGGGCACCGGGATCTCCGCCTCCAGGCCGAGGTCGACCTGGTCGACCTTCACCCCGACGTGGGCGCCTATGCGGCTGGCGCTGCCGTCGGCGCCGACCACCGCGCGGGCCAGCAGGGTCTCGCCGCCCTGGAGCACGACCGCGACCGTCCGCCGGTCCGGGACCGCCGAGCCGTGCTGCTCGACGCGCTGCACGGCGGCGCCGGTGCGCAGCTCGGCGCCCGCCTTCTGGGCGTGCTCGACCAGCTGCTGGTCGAACTCGGGCCGGTTGATCAGCCCGAACATCATCTGCTTGGAGCGGCGGGTGCGGGTGAACCGTCCGTTGTTGGAGAAGGTGACCGCGTGCACCCGGTCCTTGAGGGGCAGCTCGAAGCCGGGCGGCAGCGCGTCGCGCGAGGGGCCGATGATGCCGCCGCCGCAGGTCTTGTAGCGGGGCAGCTCAGCCTTCTCCAGCAACAGCACGCGCCGTCCGGCGACCGCCGCCGCGTAGGCGGCCGAGGCCCCCGCGGGTCCCGCGCCCACCACGACGACGTCCCACACCCGCTGCGCGTCGTCCGCCCGCACGTCGTCCGCCGAAGAATTCTCGCCGCTCACGATGGTCCGCTGCTCCGATCAAGCCGTAGAAGCCGTATCACGCCGTATCAAGCCTCAGGTCAGGCTCTGTCCGTCCGTAGGCCGACACCTGGCACCTGTCCCCCCGCATCCTACGGCGGAGATCGCCGCAGGCCACTGTGGGAGGATCGGTCCACTCACCAGTTCAACGTCGCACCCACGAGGAGCGTGCCCATGTCGTCCAATCCGGTCGCCGAGACCGTCGCCGCCCTGCTGCCCAGGGCCAAGGCGGAGCTCGCCGAGCTGGTGGCCTTCAAGTCGGTGGCGGACTTCGCCCAGTTCCCGAAGAGCGAGAGCGAAGGCGCCGCGAACTGGGTGGCCGACGCACTGCGCGCCGAGGACTTCACGGACGTCGCCGTACTGGACACCCCGGACGGCACGCAGTCGGTGTACGGCTACCTGCCGGGCCCGGAGGGTGCCAAAACGGTCCTGCTGTACGCGCACTACGACGTGCAGCCGCCGCTGGACGAGGCCGCCTGGACCACCCCGCCGTTCGAGCTGACCGAGCGGGACGGCCGCTGGTACGGGCGCGGTGCCGCCGACTGCAAGGGCGGCGTGATCATGCACCTGCTGGCGCTGCGCGCGCTGAAGGCGAACGGCGGCGTCCCGGTCAACGTCAAGGTGATCGCCGAGGGCTCCGAGGAGATGGGCACCGGCGGCCTGGAGCGGTACGCCGAGCAGCACCCCGAACTGCTGACGGCGGACGCGATCGTCATCGGCGACACGGGCAACTTCCGGGTCGGGCTGCCGACGGTGACCACGACCCTGCGGGGCATGACCATGGTCCGCGTCCAGATCGACACGCTGCGGGGCAATCTGCACTCGGGCCAGTTCGGCGGTGCCGCCCCCGACGCCCTGGCCGCCCTGATCCGCGTCCTCGACTCGTTGCGCGCCGAGGACGGTTCCACGACGGTCGACGGGCTCGCGCCCCAGTCGCGGTGGGAGGGTCTGGAGTACGACGAGGAGCAGTTCCGCAAGGACGCCAAGGTGCTCGACGGTGTCGGGCTGATCGGTGACGGTTCGGTCGCGGACCGCATCTGGGCCCGTCCGGCGGTCACGGTGCTCGGCATCGACTGCCCGCCGGTGGTCGGCGCCACCCCGTCGGTGCAGGCGAGCGCCCGCGCCCTGGTCAGCCTGCGGGTGCCGCCGGGCGTGGACGCGGCCGAGGCGAACAAGCTGCTCCAGGCCCATCTGGAGGCGCACACGCCGTGGGGCGCCCGGGTGCGCACCGAGGCGGTCGGCCAGGGCCAGCCCTTCCGCGCCGACACCACCAGCCCGGCCTACCGGGCGATGGCCGACGCGATGGCGGTCGCCTACCCGGACGAGACCATGCAGTACGCCGGTCAGGGGGGCTCCATCCCGCTGTGCAACACCCTCGCCGGCCTCTACCCGCAGGCCGAGATCCTGCTGATCGGCCTGAGCGAGCCGGAGGCACAGATCCACGCCGTCAACGAGAGCGTGTCCCCCGAGGAACTGGAGCGGCTGTCGGTGGCGGAGGCGCTGTTCCTGCGGAACTACGCGGCGGGCTGACGCGCCCGGCGCGGCGGACCTCGCCGGTCCGCCGCCGTGCGCGGTGGGCCGAATCGCCCTGCCCACAGCGGAGGACCCTCGTCGCGGACGGGGGTCCTCCCTGCGCTCGGGACACGGACGCTGCGCGAATCCGCGGACACCTGCGGCCCGCCGCGGTGACCATGGGGGGATGACCGACACCGCGCGCCGTGTCGCCGCCCATGCCGACATCGCGACCTCCCTGGCCCTGTTGAGCGACGTCGAGCTGGCCGAGCTGGTCGCGGCGGGCGAGCCGCTGGGAACGGGGGTCGGCGGCAGAGCCGTGCGGATCACGGTGGACGGCACCGCGGTGTTCGTGAAGCGGATCCCCCTGACCGACCGGGAGCGGAGCCCGCTGCACGTCCGCTCCACCGCGAACCTCTTCGACCTGCCGCCGTACTGCCACTACGGCATGGGTGCCGTCTGCGGCCCGGGATTCACCGCCTGGCGGGAGCTGGCCGCGCACACGGCGACGACGAACTGGGTACTGACCGGCCGCTTCCCCGGCTTCCCGATGCTCCACCACTGGCGGGTACTGCCGGACACGGCCCGCCCGCTGCCCGACGAACTCGCCGACGTCGAGAAGGTGGTGGCCTACTGGGGCGGCTCCACGGGCCTGCGTGAACGGATCGAGGGCCTTCGGGACGCCTCCGCGAGCGTGACCCTGTTCCTGGAGCACTTCCCGTCCACCCTGCACGACTGGCTGGACGCCGAACTGCGCACGGAGCGGGCGGATGCGGTCTGCGGCCGAGTGGCGCGGCAACTGGAGGAATTGACGTCCTTCCTCCACGCACGGCAGCTCCTGCATCTGGATGCCCATTTCCGTAACATCCTCACCGACGGCCGGGATCTCTACCTCACCGACTTCGGGCTCTCACTGAGCTCCCGTTTCCGGCTCACGCCCGACGAGCGGGACTTCTTCGACCGGCATCGGCACTACGACAGCACCTACACCTCCTACCACCTGGTGATCTGGCTCGTCACCGCCCTGTACGGGTACCGGGGTGAGGAGCGGGCGGGGTTCGTGCGCGCCTGCGCCGACGGGCGGCGGCCCGACGGGATCCCCCGGGGCGCCGCCGAGTTGGTGGTCCGGCACGCCCCGCTCGCCGTGGGCATGGAGGATTTCTTCCGGCGGCTGGGCCGGGAGAGCCGGCTGACGCCGTTCCCGTACCCGGACGGTCACAGCAGCTGCACGCTCTCCGCGTAGTGGCAGGCGACCGGGTTGCCGCCGCCCCGGTCGACCAGGTCCGGCACCTGCTCGACGCAGGCGGTGCGCTCGCTGTCGGTGAGCTGGTTCGCGAACTTGGGGCAGCGGGTGCGGAAGCGGCAGCCGCTGGGCGGGCGGACCGGGCTCGGGACGTCGCCCTGGACGGTGATCCGTTTCCGGGCGCGTTCCTTGCGCGGGTCGGGCAGCGGGATCGCCGAGACCAGGGCCTGGGTGTAGGGGTGGGCGGGGCGGGCGAAGAGCTGCCGGGCGGGGGCGATCTCCACCAGGCGGCCGAGGTACATCACCGCGACCCGGCCTGCGACATGCCGCATCACGGAGAGGTCGTGCGCCACGAACAGGAAGGACAGGCCCAGTTCGCTCTGCAGGTCCATCAGCAGGTTGAGGACGCCCGCCTGGATCGACACGTCCAGCGCGGAGACCGGCTCGTCCAGCACGATCACCTTGGGACGAAGCGCCAACGCCCGTGCGATGCCGATGCGCTGGCGCTGGCCGCCGGAGAACTCGTGCGCGAAACGGTTGCCGTGCTCGGGGTTGAGGCCGACCAGGCGCAGCAGTTCGCGTACCTCGTCGGCGGCGCCCGGGCCGTAGCGGCCGTGGATGCGCAGGGGTTCGGCGACGATCTCGTGGACGGAGATCCTGGGGTCCAGGGAGGCGTACGGGTCCTGGAAGACGATCTGCAGCTCGCGGCGCAGCGGCCGCATCTGACGTCTGCTCAGGTCGGTCAGCAGCCGGCCCCGGTAGTGGACGGAGCCCGAGGTGGCCGTCTCCAGGTTGAGCAGGGTCCGGGAGACGGTCGTCTTGCCGGAGCCTGACTCGCCGACCAGGCCGAGCGTCTCGTTCTCGTACAGGTCGAAGGAGATCCCGCAGACGGCGTGCACGTCGCCGATCCGGCGGCGGACCACGCCCCGTGACATCACCGGGAAGTGCTTGACCAGGTCGCGGACCTGGAGGACGGGGTCGCCGGTGCCGCCGTGGCCGGGCAGCGGGGGCAGCGGATCGGTCATCGGGCATCGTCCTCCAGGTCCGCGAACCGGGCCAGGGCCTCGGTGTCGGCGCCGACGGCGTCGAAGACCTCGCCGGCCGCCGCGTCCACGAGTTCGTCGGCGAAGTGGCAGGCGCTGCGGTGCGCGTCGGATCCGACCGGCCGCAGCGCGGGTTCGGTGCTGTCGCAGGGCTCCCGGCGCATCGGGCAGCGGGGCGCGAAGGGGCAGCCCGGGGGCAGGTTGAGCAGCGAGGGCGGGGAGCCGGTGATGGGGGTCAGGCGGTCCTCCTCGCGGTCGAGACGGGGCAGGGAGCCGAGCAGGCCCAGGGTGTAGGGCATGCGCGGGGTGTAGAAGATGTCCTCGACCGAGCCGGTCTCCACGATCCGTCCGGCGTACATGACGGCGACCCGGTCGGTATGGCCGGCGACCACGCCCAGGTCGTGGGTGATCAGGACGAGGGCGGCACCGGTCTCGGCGCGGGCGGCCTCCAGCGCCTCCAGGATCTGCGCCTGGACGGTGACGTCGAGGGCGGTGGTGGGCTCGTCGGCGATGATCACGTCCGGGTCGTTGGCGATCGCGATGGCGATGACGACCCGCTGGCGCATGCCGCCGGAGAGTTCGTGCGGATAGCTGTCGACGCGCCGTTCGGGGCTCGGGATGCCGACCGTGCCGAGGAGTTCCACGGCACGTGCGCGGGCGGGCCGTTTGCCGAGCCTCGGGTTGTGCCGGAGCAGGGTCTCGGCGATCTGGTAGCCGACGGTGTAGACGGGGTTGAGGGAGGTCATCGGGTCCTGGAAGACCATGGCGATGCCGCTGCCCCGTACGTCCGAGAGCCGGGTGTCGGACATCCCGAGCAGTTCCGTGCCCTCGAACCGGACCGAGCCACGCACCCGGGCCGAGCCGGGTAGCAGCCCCATCACGGCCAGCGCGGTGACGGACTTGCCGGAGCCGGACTCGCCGACGATGCCCAGTGCCTCGCCCCGCTCCAGCCGGTAGCCGACGCCGCGTACGGCCCGTACGACACCGTCCTCGGTCGGGAACGCCACACTCAGGTCCTCGACTTCGAGTACGGCGCCGGACTCCTCGCCCTTCCCGACGACCCTGTCGATGCCCTTGAGGTTGCCCGTGTCGGTCACTGTCGCACCCTTTGCTGCCGGGGGTCGAAGGCGTCGCGCAGTCCGTCGCCGATGAAGTTGATGGTGAGGGCGATGGCGATGATGAAGGCGCCTGGGATGTAGAAGAGCCAGGGCCGGGTGTCGACCGCGGTCTGGGCCTGGGCGACCAGCAAACCGAGGGAGGTGTCGGGCGGTTGGACCCCGAACCCGAGGAAGGACAGGGCGGTCTCGGTGAGGATGCCGGTGGCGACCAGGATGGTGGCGTTCACGATGATCGGGCCGAGCGCGTTGGGCAGCAGGTGCCGGAAGATGATCCGGGTGTCGGAGGCACCGAGCGCCCGGGCGGCCTCCACGAACTCCTTCTCGCGCAGCGAGAGTACGGACGAGCGCACCACCCGGGACACGTACGCCCAGGTGAGTCCGGCGATCACCACGGCGATCCAGTACCAGGAACCGCCGCTGCGCGATGAGATGACCAGCGCGATCGCGAACAGCGGGAGGGTGAGCACGAGATCGGCGATGCGCATCATCAGCGCGTCGACGAACCCCCGGTAGAAGCCGGCGACGGCCCCCCACACGGCGCCGACCAGGGTCGAGCCGAGCGCGATCAGGATGGCGATCTTCAGGGAGGTCTGGGTGCCGCGCATCACCTGTGCGTAGGCGTCGTACCCCGAGGAGTCGGTGCCGAACGGGTGCTTCCAGGAAGGCGGTTGGGAGTTGTCCGGGGTGTACTTGGCGTACGAGTAGTGCCAGAAGTGCGGGCCGGCGAAGGCCCACAGCACGATCAGCACGAAGACGACCAGGCTGATCATCGCGGCCCGGTGGCGCAGGAAGCGGCGCAGCACGAGCTGGGTCTGGCTGCGCTGCACGACGGTGAACTCGTGGTCGTCGCCGCTCGGCGTCCGGGTGCCGGCCGGCCCGAGTGCCCCGATGTCAGTCATAGCGGATCCTCGGGTCGAGTACGGCGTAGAGGAGGTCGGCGAAGAGGTTGAAGACGATGACGACGACGGCGGACAGCAGCAGCCAGGCCATGGTCCGGTAGACGTCGAGGGTGGTGGCGGCCTGGACGAGCATCTCGCCCATGCCGTGCCACTGGAAGATCGTCTCGGTGATGACGGCGCCGCCGAGGATGATCGCGATGTCGAGGGCGGTGACGGTGGCGAGCGGGATCAGCGCGGTGCGCAGGGCGTGCCGGGTGAGCACCCGCCCGCGGCGCAGACCTTTGGCGCGGGCGAGCCGGACGTAGTCGCTGTCCAGCACTTCGAGCATGGCGGCGCGGGTGTAGCGGGTCCAGGAGGCGAAGGAGACCAGGGCCAGGGTGATGGTGGGCAGGATGAGGTGGCCGATGCGGTCGGTGAACTCGTTCCAGGTGGTGTCGACTTCGAGGTACGGCGATTTCTCACCGATGGTGCCGAGGAACTGGCTGCCGGTCTCCTGGTTGAACCAGATCCCGGCCTGCTTGAGCAGCACCGCGAACCAGAACACGGGCATGGCGAGGAACAGGAAGCCGAGGAAGGTGATGGTGTAGTCGGCGACGCTGTACTGGCGGATCGCGCTGAACACGCCGAAGACGATCGCCATCACGAGGGCGAGCAGCATGGCGGCGGCGACCAGGGTGACGGTGACCCGGAAGCGGGTGAACAGGTCGTGGCCGATGTCCAGGTTGGACTGGACGGACGGGCCCCAGTCGCCGTGCAGGACGCCGGTGATCCAGTTCCAGTAGCGTTCCACGACCGGTTCATCGGCGTGGATGTGGCGGGCGAAGGCGGCCACGGCGGCCTTGCTGGGCGGCGGTTGCCGGGAGGTGGCGAAGTTGGCCACGGGGTCGCCGGAGTTGACGACGACCAGGAAGACGATGAACGTCGAGACGATCAGGACGGGGATGGAGACGAGGATGCGGCGCACGGTGTAGGCGAGCATGCGGTCTTCTCTCGCGGGAGGCCCGGCCCCGGGGTCTCCGGGGCCGGGAATCGGTCCGGCTGGTCGCTGGGGCTACTTCTTCAGGCCCCACTCGCCGACGTTGTACGGCGGTCCGACGTTGGTGGAGTTGTTGCGCATGTTGACGAACCGGGTCTGCACCGCGAGGAAGGTGGGCTTCTGGTAGAGCGGCAGCACGTAGGCGTCGTTGACCATGATCTGGTCGGCCTGGTTGAGCAGGGCGGCGGCCTTGGTCTGGTCCGTCTCGCCGATGGCCGTGCTGATCAGGGAGTCGACCTGCTTGTTGCTGTAACCGCCGTAGTTGCCGCCGCCTCCGGTCGTCCACAGCTGCTGGGCACCACTGATCGCGAACGGCGAGGCGACCCAGGCGAAGACGATGATGTCGTACTGGTGGCCGGCCAGGACCGTGCCGAGGTCGGCGGCGCCGATCGGCTTGATCGTGACCTTGATCCCGAGGTTGGCGAGGTCGCTCTGCAGGATCTGGCACTCGCTCTGCCGGATCTGGTTACCGGTGGTGTAGCGGCAGTTGAAGGGCCCGACCGCCTTGCCGTCCGGGGTCTTCAGGGCTGTGCCGACTCCGGTGAACCTGGCGTCGGTGAGGTACTTCTTGGCCTTGGTGAGGTCACCCGAGCCCTGGCCGCTGGCGCTGACCACGTCCTTGTAACCCGCGGTCCCCGGGACGAAGTTGTGGTTGTAGAGCTGCTTCACGCCGGGATCGAACTGGGCGACCGTCTTGGCCATGATGTCCTTGACACTGATGGCCGTGAACATCGCCTGCCTGAGCGCCAGGTACTTGCCGATCACCGGGTTGTGCAGGTTCAGGTCGAAGTGCTCCCAGGTCAGCCCGCTGCCGATGGTGTAGGTGACGTTGGGGATGGCCTTGACCTGGTTGACGAGGTCGACCTCGGGCTGCGGGTAGATGCCCTGGACCTCGTTGTTGCGCAGCGCGATCGGCTCCTGCGTGGCGTCCGAGATGACCTTGAAGATCAGCCTTTGCAGGGTGGCCTTCTTGCCCGTCCACTTCGGGTCGGGCTCGTAGGTGGCGTGGTCGTTGTCCACCCACTCGGTCATCTTGTACGGGCCCGCGGTCGCGTACTTGGTGGGCGGGTTCTTCTGGAAGTACTGCCAGCCCTGGGTCATCTGGGCGGCCGTCATGTGGGCCGCGTCGCCCGCCTTGGTGCCGGAGACCTTCTCGGCGACGTGCGCCGGGTAGAACGGGTAGCCCGCGCCGAACAGGGACTTCCAGTCGGCGTAGGGCTTGGCCATCACGACGGTGACGGTCTTGCCGTTGTCGGAACCGGTGACCGACTTGATGCGGTCGTAGCCGGCGGTGCTCTCCGGCAGGCAGCCCTTGGTCTGGGTGGAGTCGCTGGCGGGCGGCGGCGGGCAGTCCTTGCCGTCGTTGGTGCGCCAGTAGTAGACGAAGTCGTCGGCGGTGATCGGCGTGCCGTCGTTCCAGGACGCCTTGGGGTTGATCTTGTAGACGAGGGTCTGCGGACTGGCGCTCGTCTGGATCGCCGAGGTCACCAGGTCGGTGTTGAGCTTGACGCTGAAGTCAGGCTGCGGGACGAAGACCTGGGGCAGCACGGGGCTCAGCGCCTCGGCGTTCTCGAAGGTGTTGCCGTTGGTGTCCTGCACGTTCCACTGCTGGATGTTCTTCTCGATGACGTAGGTGAACGTCCCGCCGGCCTTGGTGGTGCCGGAGTTGCAGGTGTCTGCCTTGCCCTGGGTGGCGCAGGACGTGAGACCGGCCGAGGTGCCCTTGCCGCCGCTGCCCCCGCCACCTCCCCCGCTGCTGCAGGCGGCGAGCGCCAGGACGAGCCCGGCGGCCAGTGCGAGTCCCCTTGTGAGGGCCGAAGAATGCGCGCGCATGTCCCTCCTTCAGCCGGCTGTCGTCCGGCCTGTGCACGGCGGCCAGCGGCCGCGAGGAAGTTGAGCTGCGCACCGACGGTAGAACGCTTGTGTACCTTCTTCACGTTCTTGTTCATACCGGGACGGCGACAATTCACCCTCGTTTTCCCCTCGGAACCTTCCACCCCGCGCAAAGTCCCCTACACACCCCCCGGAAATGCCAAAGTCCCCGCCAACACCTCGGATGCGGCAAGGACTTGACGAATCATCAGGAATTGTCAACCGACCGGGACGCCGGCCTCCAGATAGAGCGCGGCACCGCGCTCGCGGGCCCGCAGCGCCCAGCGCAGCCGTTCGTAGCGCACCGGCGGCAGCAGGTCGGCGGCCTCCTGCTCGGTGACGAACCGCCAGTCCCGCAGCTCCGGCCCCGGCAGCACCAGCCGCCCGGCCTCGGCGGAGTCCAGCCGACCGCCGTCGAAGAGCAGGCGCAGACCGCCGTAGCGGGGTGGCGCGGGCTGCTCCCAGTCGACGACGAGCAGCCTGGGCAGCTCCTCCAGCCGTATCCCGGTCTCCTCCTCGACCTCCCGTACGCCTGCCCGCGCGGGGGCCTCACCGGGCTCGACGACACCGCCGGGGAACTCCCAGCCGGCCTTGTAGGTGGGGTCCACGAGGAGGACGCGGTTCTGTTCGTCGAAGAGGAGGACGCCTGCGGCGACGGTCTCGGCGGTGGGTTCGGGGGTTTGTACTATGTCACATACCGCCACTTCGCCACTGCCCACCGCCCCCGCGATCCGCACCGCCGTCTCGTACGGACTGAGCGCGCTGGTGTCGACGAGATGCGCGTCGGCGCTGATCCAGGAGGCGAGGGCGGCGCGGTAGGGCTCGATCTGGTCGTACGACCACTGCCGGATCCGTATCTCTCCGTCGGGCAGGTCGGGCGGGATCTCCCGGCCGGCTATCCGCTCGCGCAGGATCGTTTCCGCCGGGGTGAGGCACAGGTGCCGGACGGCGATCCGGCGGGCGGCGAGGCCGCCGAAGATCTCGTCGCGGTACTCCTGGCGCAGCAGCGTCATCGGAACCACCAGGGTTCCGCCCAGCTCCGCGAGCATCGCGGCGGCCGTGTCGATCACCAGCCGGCGCCAGATCGGCAGATCCTGGAAGTCGCCGACCTCCGCGAGGTGCTTGGCAGGCAGCAGGTGTGTCAGTGCCCCGCCGACGAGCTCGGGGTCGAAGAGCGTGCTGTTCGGGATCAGTTCGATCAGTTCACGTGCGGTGGTGGTCTTACCCGCACCGAACGCGCCGTTGACCCAGACGATCACGGACTCCCCCTCTTCTGTTGGCCCCCTGTGGCTTGCCCGCTCCACACTGCCACGGAAACCAGTTCCCGTTGAGGGTGCGCAAACGGGGTGCCGGTGTCCCCTGCCCGGAACACCGGCACCGTCGTCCGCTCGGGCTCCGCCGGGCTACTCCTGCCCCAGGAAGTCCGGGTCGGTCTGGAAGCTGCCCTCGCCGACCACGTGGCCGACGTGCTCCAGGGTGTCCGAGACGTGCAGGTCGTCGAGCGGGCCTTCGTCTGCCGCATGGGACGGGGTGATGGCGGCCACGACGAAACCGGTGGCCAGGCTGGCGATGGCGAGCATGCTGCGCTTCTTCATGCCCGTTTCAACTGCGCCGGCGGCCGGGGGTCACGGGCGTACCCGCGAGGGGAGCAACGCGGCGGGCCGAGCGGAAACCGGGCGGCCGCCGATCCGGACACCGGACGACCGGCCACGGCACGTCCGCCCGCAGCCCGGGGCGGCCGGTCCTGAACCCCGGCCGACCCGGCCTGAACGTTCCTGCGCGGCCTGACGACCGGCGTCGGACCGCCGTCAGACCCCCGCCGCCTCCGCGTCCGGCCTGGCGGCCAGCGCGGCCGCGGCGGCGCCGACCAGACCCGCGTCCGTACCCATCTGGGCCGGTACGACCGTCAGGCGCTGGACGAAGGAGAGGGTCGCGTAGTCGGTGAGGGCCTTGCGCAGGGGCGTGAAGAGGATGTCCCCCGCCTTGCCGACGCCCCCGCCGATCACCGCGATGTCGATCTCGACCAGGGTCGCGGTGGCCGCGATCCCGGCCGCGAGCGCCTGCGCGGCCCGCTCGAAGGAGGCGACGGCGACCGGGTCGCCGGCCCGGGCCGCGGCCGCCACCGCCGCGGCCGAGGTGTCGCCGTCGGGACCCGGCCGCCAGCCGCCCTCCAGCGCGCGCCGGGCGATGTTGGGGCCGCTCGCGATGCGCTCGACGCAGCCGCGCGACCCGCAGGGGCAGGGATCCCCGTCGAGGTCGACGCTGATGTGACCGATGTGCCCGGCGTTGCCGGTCGGACCGGGGTGCAGCTTGCCGCCGAGCACCAGGCCGCCGCCGACGCCCGTCGAGACCACCATGCACAGCGCGTTGTCGTGGCCGCGGGCCGCGCCCTGCCAGTGTTCGGCGGCCGTGATGGCGACGCCGTCGCCGATCAGCTCGACCGGCAGCCCGCCGGCGGCCGCCCGCACCCGCTCCACGAGCGGATAGTCCCGCCAGCCGGGCACGTTGACCGGGCTCACGGTGCCGGCGGAGGCGTCCACCGGGCCCGCGCTGCCGATCCCGAGCGAACCGGCCCGCTCCCACAGAGGTGAACCGGCGAGTTCGCCGACCACCTCCTCGACGGCCCCCATGACCGTCTCGCCGTCCTGCTGGGCGGGTGTCGCGCGCTGGGCGCGCGCCTGGATCCGTCCGTGACCGTCCACCAGCGCGCCGGCGATCTTGGTGCCGCCGATGTCGAGGGCCGCCACTAGGTCGGTGTGCATCAGAGTCAGTTCTCCCCGTCAACCATGAGTAGCCGAGTGACACAACAGGCCGGTCAAGCGGTGGGGGCGCAGGCCGGAGATTGCGGTGGACAGTCTCCCTTGCATCTGACAACGTTGTCCAGGCTCTATGCTCGACGCCACATCCTCATACAAACCCACGAGCCTGTGTATCCCTGATACAAACCCATGAGCCCAGACGCAATTCGTGAGCCCATGCATCCCGTGGACGACAGGACAGGACGCCGCATCGTGCCCGACACCTCCCGCCGCGCAGACCGTCTCCCCGGCTCCCGTTACGGGACCCGGCCGACGATGAAGGACGTGGCGGCGCGGGCCGGTGTGGGCCTCAAGACGGTGTCCCGGGTGGTCAACGGCGAGCCCGGGGTGACTCCTGACACCGAGCGCCGGGTCCAGGAGGCGATCGACGCGCTGGGCTTCCGCCGCAACGACAGCGCGCGGGTGCTCCGCAAGGGCCGTACCGCGAGCATCGGCCTCGTCCTGGAGGACCTCGCCGACCCGTTCTACGGCCCGCTCAGCCGCGCGGTGGAGGAAGTGGCCCGGGCGCACGGGGCATTGCTCATCAACGGCTCCAGCGCCGAGGACCCGGAGCGGGAGCAGGAGCTGGCGCTCGCGCTGTGCGCGCGGCGGGTGGACGGCCTGGTGGTGATCCCGGCCGGGGACGACCACCGCTATCTGGAGCCGGAGATCAGGGCGGGCGTGGCGACGGTGTTCGTGGACCGCCCGGCCGGGAAGATCGACGCCGACGTCGTACTGTCGGACAGCTACGGCGGTGCCCGGGACGGGGTCGCCCACCTGATCGCGCACGGCCACCGCCGGATCGGGTTCATCGGCGACATGCCCCACATCCACACGGCGGCCGAGCGGCTGCGCGGCTACCAGGCGGCGATGGAGGACGCCGGGATAGCCGTCGAGGACGCCTGGACCTCCCTCGGCGTGACGGACCCGGAGCGGGTGCGCCGGGCCGCCGAGGAGATGCTGGCGGGGCCGGACCCGATCACCGCGATCTTCGCGGGCAACAACCGTGTCAGCGTCACCGTGATCCGGGTCCTTGCCGAACAGGCCCGGCCGGTCGCGCTCGTCGGCTTCGACGACATCGAGCTCGCCGACCTGCTGCACCCCGGCCTCACGGTCGTCGCCCAGGACGCGGCCCTGCTCGGCCGCACGGCCGCCGAACGGCTCTTCCGCCAGCTGGACGGCACCCTCATGGCACCGGAACGCATCGAACTGCCGACCCGGCTGATCACCCGTGGCTCGGGCGAACTGCCCCCGGCGGACTGAGCCGCGCATGACGGATCGGACGCTCACAGGACCGGGCAGCGCGGCCACCGGCCGGACGTTCGCCGGGGCGAGCCGCCGATGACCGGCCGTACGCGCGCGGCGTCGAGCCGCCGGGCGACCGGACGGGCGTCCGCCGAACCGAGCCGGACGACGGCCCGGGCCTGCCCCGCGCTCGCCGAACCGAGCCGCCCGTGACCGGCCGTACGCTCGCCGAACTGGGCCTCGACGAGGCGCCGCGAGACCATCCGCTGACCTATCCCGGTGTCTGGCCGACCGACTCCGGGCTCCTCGACGGCGACCGGCTGCTGCCGCTCGACCGTCTGGTGCACGACGGGGACCGGGTGCCGGTGCTCGCGGTCGGCTCCAACGCCTCACCCGCCCAACTCCAGCACAAGATGGCCGAGTCCGGCGTCACCGGCCCAATCCCCATGGTGCGCACCCGGGTGAGCGGCCTCGACGTCGGCGTCTCCGCCCATGTCAGCCGCCTCGGCTATGTCTCGGCGTCCCCGGTCGCATCGCCTTCGGCGGTACGGGAGTTGTTCGTCCTCTGGCTGGACGGCCGGCAGCTGGGGGTGGTCGACGCGAGCGAGGGGGTACCGCTGCCGAACGGCAACTTCGAGCGGGCCTGGCTGCCCGCACCGGCCGTCCGCGCCACTCTCGCGGACGGCACGACGCTCCCCGGCGTCCACGCGTACGTCAACCGGCACGGCGTATTGCACGACGGCACCGGCGCGCCCCGCCGCCACCCCGGCGAACACGCCCTGCTCACCGAACTCCTCGCGGAGTCGCACGAGTTGAGAGAGCTGTTCGGCGTCACGCCCGAGCAGTTCTGCGCGCGGGCACGGGCCGACTCGGCGCTGTGCCGGCGGGGCACCCGGCTGTTCGCGGAGCGGAAGTGGGCGGTCGCGTCGGGACTGGAACGGTACGTCCGCGCTCAGCAGACGGGAAGTCCGGGGAGCGGCTCGTCGTTCCCGCCGCCCTTGATGTAGACGTCGCTGATGTACACGCCGGTGTTGCCCTTGTCGTCGTCGGTCTCGGCCCACCAGACGTTGGTCCGCTGCCCGTGGGTCTCCCGGCGGCCCAGGTCGACCTGGCAGGAGAACGAGTGGGCGCCCTGGCCGACCCTGCCCACCTTCACGCCGTCGGCGGTGTAGGACTTGGCGCCGCCGCTGCGCACCTGACAGGTGTACGTGCCGTCCCCTGCGGACTGGCAGACCGGGACCACGGTGGTGGCCGTTGCGGTGGCGGGAGCGGTGGCCCCGGCGGTGCCGGAACCGCCGGAGGAGCTGGGGCCGGAGGTCTGCGCCGCGGACGGCGTGGCGGAGGCGCGGTCCGCCGGGGTCGCCGGTTCGCCCCCGGGGGCGTACGTGGCACCGGTGACGGGTACGGCAGCCGTCTCCTCGCCCTGCCCCACGGGATCCGCCCCGGCCTGATGTCGGGCACCGGTGCCGCGGGCGCTCTCCGAAGCGCCGGTCACGGTCGGGGCGACCGGCCCCGCGTCCGTCCTCGCCGTCTGGCCTCTGTCGTTCCGCAGGGCGACGGTCAGCCCGGTCGCCGTGAGGACGACGGCGACCGCCACCACGACGAGCAGCCGGGCCCGGCGGCGGCTGCGGTCCGGGCGGGCGGGGCTCATCGCGCCGTCCGGGGCGCCGGGCCGGAGCGCGGGCTCTAATCTTCGGGCGGGTACGAGGCCGGCCCCCGGGGTTCCGGCTCCCTCGGCGAGTCCGGCGGCGGGTACCGGGGCGAGCTGTCCGGCATGCTGCGGAGCGGGCCCCTCGGCGGACTTCTCGACCCGTGCGTCGTCAGCACCCCGACCGGCCTCCGGGTCCGATCCCTCGCTTGCCCTCTCGTCGGTCCCCTCTCCGGCTCCTGCGACAGGTCCGTCTCCCGGAGCCGGCGCTGCCGC
The DNA here is from genome assembly GCF_055565975.1 of Streptomyces sp. NPDC028289. NCBI lineage: Bacteria > Bacillati > Actinomycetota > Actinomycetes > Kitasatosporales > Streptomycetaceae > Streptomyces > Streptomyces sp. NPDC028289. Next base: position 852,892 of record NZ_JBVHTI010000004.1, read on the forward strand.
CCCGAACCCGTTCTCCTGCCGCGCGGGCTCCCGCTCCCGCAGGAGAGTCGTCGGCGTGTCCGGGACCGGCTCCAGCGCCACCGCCCGCAGCAGCCCGCAGGCCTCCTCGGCGTCCGGGCGGGCGTCGGGAAGCTTGTCCATCAGGCGCCGCAGGACGGGGGCGAGCGGGCCGGCCCTGCGGGGCTCCGGGAGGGGCTCGTCGACGATCGCGGTGAGCGTCGAGAAGGTGGACGTACGGCGGAAGGGCGAGGCGCCCTCCACGGCGGCGTACAGCGCCGCGCCGAGGGCCCAGATGTCGGAGGGCGGGCCGGGGGCCGCGCCCTTGGCCCGCTCGGGCGCCAGGTAGTCGAGGGAACCGACGAGTTCGCCGCTGCCGGTCAGATTCGTGGCGGAGCCGTCGCCGGGATCGGCCATGGTGGCGATGCCGAAGTCGGTGAGGACGACCCGGCCCGAGCGGTCGAGGAGGATGTTGCCGGGCTTGACGTCGCGGTGCAGGACGCCGACCCGGTGGGCCGCGGCCAGGGCGTCCATGACCTCGGCGCCGACGCGGGCGGCCTCCTGCGCCCCGAGCGTGCCGCGCTCGCGCAGCAGGTCGTCCAGGGAGGGGCCGTCGACCAGTTCCATGACGATCAGCGGGCGGCCGTCGACCTCGGCGATGTCGTGCACGACGACCACACCGCGGTGTCGTACCCGGGCGGCGGCCCGCGCCTCGCGCTGCATGCGCAGCCGCAGATCGGCCAGTTCGGGTCCGGCGCTGTCGGTGTGGGCACGCAGCTCCTTGACGGCGACCTCACGGCCGAGGACCTCGTCGACGGCGCGCCACACCACACCCATACCACCGCGCCCGAGCCGGGCCACGACCCGATACCGCCCTGCCAGCAGGCGACCGGTCCCGTCAGCCTGTCCGTACGAACCCGACACCACAGCCCCGATCCTGAACACGTCCCCGAATGGCGCACCAGAGTACGGGGCGATGACAGGGTCGGTTCAAGTCGGCGGGGAAAGCCGTGACTTGACCGGTACGCGCTACTTCCCCGAGGCCGTCAGATCGCCGCGCCGGGGCATCGCGAAGCCCTCCAGATCGGCCCGGGTCAGCCCGGTCAGCCGGGCCACCTCGCCGTTGTCGAGGGCACCGCAGTCCAGGCCGCGCAGCAGGTAGCCACTGAGGGCCTTGGCGGTGGCGGGTTCGTCCATGACGTCGCCGCCGGCGCGGTCGGCGTACCGGGCGAGCCGGGCGGCCGCCTGCTCCAGGCCCTCGCGGTAGAAGGCGAACACGGCCGCGTACCGGGTCGGGAGGTGGCCGGGGTGCATGTCCCAGCCCTGGTAGTAGGCGCGGGCCAGGGCGCGCCGGGTCAGACCGTAGTGCAGCCGCCAGGCGTCGTGCACCTTCGCCGTCGGGCCGACCGGCAGGACGTTGGTGGAGCCGTCCGACACGCGTACGCCCGTACCGGCGGCGGCGACCTGCATGACCGCCTTGGCGTGGTCGGCGGCCGGGTGGTCGCTCGCCTGGTGGGCGGCGGAGACCCCGAGGCAGGCGCTGTAGTCGAAGGTGCCGTAGTGCAGTCCGGTGGCGCGGCCCTCGGCGGCCTGGATCATCCGGGCGACGGTGGCGGTGCCGTCGGTGGCGAGGATGGACTGGCTGGTCTCGATCTGGATCTCGAACCCGATCCGGCCGGGCTCCAGTCCGTGGGTCTTCTCGAAAGCCTCCAGGAGCCGGACCATCGCGGTGACCTGTTCGGGGTAGGTCACCTTGGGCAGGGTCAGCACGAGCCCGCCGGGCAGTCCGCCGGCCGCGATCAGTCCGGTGAGGAAGATGTCGAGGGTGCGGATGCCCCGGTCGCGCACCGCGGCCTCCATGCACTTCATCCGGATGCCCATGTACGGCGCCGCGGTGCCCTCGGCGTACGCCTCGGCGATCAGCCGGGCGGCGCGGGCGGCCGCCTCGTCCTCCTCGGCGTCGGGGCGGGGGCCGTAGCCGTCCTCGAAGTCGACGCGCAGGTCTTCCACCGGCTCCCGCTCCAGTTTGGCGCGGACCCGGGAGTGGACGGGCTCGGCGAGGTCGTCGGGCAGGCCGAGGACGGCGGCGAACGCGGCGGCGCCGGGGGCGTGTTCGTCGAGGGCGGCGAGGGCCTGGTCGCCCCAGGAGCGGATCGTCCCGGCCGTGAAGGCGTCGCCGGGGACGTACACGGTGTGGACGGGCTGGCGGGTCCCCGGATCACCCGGATAGCGGCGCTCCAGTTCGGCGTCGACGGGTGCGAGGGAGGCGCTGATCTCCTCGCTGACGGCACCCGCGAGGCTCGTCGCCACCTTCTCCTGCCGGCCCTGACCCATCCCAGACCCTCCTGTTTTCCACTGTACGGAATCAACAATCCGTTGAATGAAGGTATCCGGGCGCCTTCGGGGCGGTCAACACCGTGTCCACGGGGCGACACGCCCCCATCTGGGCATGTTCACGCTCATCACACTCCTGGGTATCACACTGCTCAACGCCCGCCCGTCCGGCTTGTGCCCCCTGAAGGAGCCGTCGTGCCGAACCAGCGCCGAGTCACCCGCCGGCTGGGACTGCAGGCCCTGTTGGCCGCAGCGGTCACCGTGCCCCTCTCCAGTGCCGCGATCACCTCCTCCTCCGCCTCCTCCGTCTCCGCCACCGGATCGCGGGCCCGCCGGGTCGCGACCCTCGCGGCACCGGCGCGGCCGGCGCCCCGCCTCGACGTCATGACCTTCAACCTGCGGTACGCCAGCACCGCCGAGCCCAACAGCTGGGCCGACCGCCGCCCGGTGATGGCCGAACTGCTGCGCCGTGCGCAGCCCCAGGTCATGGGCACCCAGGAGGGTCTCTACCAGCAGCTGCGCGACATCGACAGCGACCTCGGACCGCACTACGACTGGGTCGGCACCGGCCGCGAGGGCGGCAGCCGGGACGAGTCGACCGCCATCTACTACGACATCCGGCGCCTGGTCCCGCTGGAGCACTACACCTTCTGGCTCTCCGACACCCCGGAGGTCATCCGCTCCAACACCTGGGACGCCGCCTTCCCCCGCATCGTCACCTGGGTCCGCTTCCGCGATCTCGCCGACAGCGGGCGGGAGTTCTACGTCGCCAACACGCACTTCGACCAGAAGAGCCAGTACGCCCGCGAGCGCAGCGCCACGCTCCTGGTGAAACGGATCGCGGAGTTCGACCCGAGGCTGCCCGTCGTGGTGACCGGCGACTTCAACGCCTATGCCCACCGGAACCGGGCCTACGACACCCTGGTGGACGCGGGGCTCGTCGACACCTGGGACGCTGCGGAGCACCGCGGCCCCCAGTACGCGACCTTCCACGGCTACCACCGCCTCAAGCCCGACGGCGACCGCATCGACTGGATCCTGACCTCGCCGGGCGTGACCACGCACCGGGCGACGATGGACACCTTCTCGATACACGGCCAGTTCCCGAGCGACCACCTGCCCGTGCAGGTCTCGCTGAGCCTGCGTTGAACCGAGGCCGCGCCCGCACGGCGAGGCCCCCGCGACCGGCGTCGGTCGCGGGGGCCTCGGAGTGCCCGGCGGCGGCGATCAGCCCTTGCGGGCCTTGACCTCGTCGGTGAGCTGCGGGACGACGTCGAAGAGGTCGCCGACCACGCCGAAGTCGACCAGCTCGAAGATCGGGGCCTCCGCGTCCTTGTTGACCGCGACGATGGTCTTCGAGGTCTGCATGCCCGCGCGGTGCTGGATGGCGCCGGAGATGCCGTTGGCGATGTACAGCTGCGGGGAGACCGACTTGCCGGTCTGGCCGACCTGGTTGGTGTGCGGGTACCAGCCGGCGTCCACCGCGGCACGCGAGGCGCCGACGGCCGCGCCGAGCGAGTCGGCGAGGGCTTCGATGATCGCGAAGTTCTCGGCGCCGTTGACGCCACGGCCGCCGGAGACCACGATCGCGGCCTCGGTCAGCTCCGGACGCCCGGTCGACTCACGCGGGGTACGGCCGGTCACCTTGGTGCCGGTCGCCTTCTCCGAGAAGGTCACCGCGAGGGCCTCGACCGCACCGGCGGCCGGGGCGGCCTCCACGGCGGCGCTGTTGGGCTTGACCGTGATGACCGGGGTGCCCTTGGAGACACGGGACTTGGTGGTGAAGGACGCGGCGAACACCGACTGGGTGGCCACCGGACCCTCCTCGCCGGCCTCCAGGTCGACGGCGTCGGTGATGATGCCCGAGCCGATGCGCAGCGCCAGACGGGCGGCGATCTCCTTGCCCTCCGCGGAGGACGGGACCAGCACGGCGGCCGGGGAGACGGCGGCCACCGCGGCCTGCAGGGCGTCGACCTTCGGGACGACCAGGTAGTCGGCGTACTCCGAGGCGTCGTGGGTGAGGACCTTCACCGCGCCGTGCTCGGCCAGCGCGGCGGCGGTGTCGGCGGCGCCGTTGCCCAGCGCGACGGCGACGGGCTCGCCGATGCGGCGGGCCAGGGTCAGCAGCTCCAGGGTGGGCTTGCGGACGGCACCGTCCACGTGGTCGACGTAGACGAGGACTTCAGCCATGGGAATGCTCTCCTGCTTGGATCAGTTGAGGGGCGGTCAGCGAGTGCTGGGCTCAGATGAACTTCTGGCCCGCGAGGAACTCGGCGAGCTGCTTGCCGCCCTCGCCCTCGTCCTTGACGATCGTGCCCGCGGTACGGGCCGGACGCGCGGTGGCGTCCTCGACCGCGGTCCAGGCGCCCTCCAGGCCGACCTCCTCCGCCTCGATGTCGAGGTCGGACAGGTCCCAGGACTGAACCGGCTTCTTCTTGGCGGCCATGATGCCCTTGAAGGACGGGTAACGCGCCTCACCCGACTGGTCGGTCACCGACACGACCGCCGGCAGGGAGGCCTCCAGCTGCTCGCTGGCGGCGTCGCCGTCGCGGCGGCCCTTGACCGTGCCGTCCTCGACCGAGACCTCGGAGAGCAGGGTGACCTGCGGGACACCCAGACGCTCCGCCAGCAGGGCCGGGACCACACCGGCGGTGCCGTCGGTGGAGGCCATGCCGGAGACCACCAGGTCGAAGCCGGCCTTCTCGATCGCCTTCGCCAGCACCAGCGAGGTGCCGATGGCGTCGGTGCCGTGCAGGTCGTCGTCCTCGACGTGGATCGCCTTGTCCGCTCCCATCGAGAGCGCCTTGCGCAGCGCGTCCTTGGCGTCCTCGGGACCCACGGTCAGGACGGTCACCTCGACGTCGTCGTCCGAGTTCTCCGCGATCTGCAGCGCCTGCTCGACCGCGTACTCGTCCAGCTCGGAGAGGAGACCGTCCACGTCGTCACGGTCGACGGTCAGGTCATCGGCGAAGTGCCGGTCGCCAGTGGCGTCGGGCACGTACTTCACAGTGACAACGATCCTCAGGCTCACGCCGGCTCTCCTACTGCATCGTCTCTTCTGGGCTGCCTCTTGCAGGCAGCATAGGCGCCTCAAGCGGCTCATCCCGGTCGGGGCGGCCGCGCGCTCCGAACGAAATATTACTCACCAGTACACTCAGTTCATGCCCGCTAAGCAAGCGCTTTGAACTGTGACCTTCGCAACGCAGCGTAACCGGAACTCGACGCGTTCGCAGAACGAGTGGCATGTGATTCCCGGAACCGAGGGCGTGTGATCAGTCCCGCAGTCCGTTGAAGCCGCCCTGGTGGTACAGGAGCGGGCGGCCGGCGCGGGAGGAATCGCCGACGAGCACCTCGGCCAGCACGATCCGGTGGTCACCGGCCGGCACGCGTGCCGTGACCCGGCACACCAGCCACACCAGTACGTCGTCGAGGACCGGGACACCCGCATGGCCGTCGCGCCAGTTGGTGGGCGCCCCGAACCGGTCGGCGCCGCTGCGCGCGAAGGTGGCCGCGAGCTCTGCCTGGTGCTCGCCGAGGATGTGGACGCCGATGTGCTCGGCGGTGGATATCGCGGGCCAGCTGGAGGCGCCCGTACCGACGCCGAAGGAGAGCATCGGGGGCTCGGCGGAGACGGAGGTGAGGGAGGTGGCGGTGAAGCCGACCGGGCCGTGGGCGCCGCGCGCGGTGATCACCGCCACACCGGCCGCGTGCCGCCGGAAGGCGGAGCGGAGCAGGTCGGGAGAGGCGAGCCGAGGGATGCCGAGGTCGGGCGTGGCCGTCATGGAGTTGTCCTTCTGCGGGAGGCGGTCGTCGGGTCCGGAGCTGCTCAACAGCCCGGACAGCGCGCGCTCGCGGTGCGGGCCAGGTCCACGTGGACCCGCCCGAAGAGAAGGAGTTCCTGAGGCATACGGTCAGGCTGACGATAGGTGGCGCGCCCAGTCAAGTACGTTCCGGCATATGGGAGGTGCCTCACCGTCATCGGCATCGCCGTCAGACCGCCTCGCCCAGCGCCGCGATGACGTCCGCCTTGCGGGGCTGTCCGGTGGCCCGGCGTACCACCCGGCCGTCCGCGTCGAGCACCAGCACGGTGGGGGTCTTGAGGATCCCCAGCTCGCGCACGAGGTCCAGGCGGGCCTCGGCGTCGATCTCGACGTGGGTGACGCCGGGGACCATCCCGGCGACCTCGCCCAGCACCCGCCGGGTGGCCCGGCAGGGGGCGCAGAAGGCGCTGGAGAACTGCACCAGTGTGGCCCGTTCGCCCAGTTCGCCGCCGAGTTCGGCCGCCCCGAGCCGCTTGCCGTCGTCGCGCCCGCGCACCCGTACCCTCCCGCTCCGCCGCCTGTGCAGCACTCCGTAGACGCTCGCCGCCGCGAGCACCGCCACGCACACCACGAGTCCGGTCATCACCGGACAAGGATCCACGAGAGGGCTCACCACCGGGAAAAGCGTTCACAAGACTGCAAAGATTCCCGACTCCCCTGCCGGCCCGCGGGGCGGAATCCTTGGTTCATGGACATCGACGCACGTGGGCCGCGGTTCGCGGCGGCCGTGACGACGGTCGTACTGGCCGCCGCACTCATCACCCGAAGCCCCTGGATCCTCGCCTGGCAGACGCTGGCGTTCGCGCTCGGCGCGGCCGGTGGCGTGACCCGCTCGCCGTACGGCTGGGTGTTCCGGACCGCCGTACGACCGCGGCTGGCTCCCCCGGCGGAGTTCGAGCCGCCGGAGCCCCCGCGGTTCGCACAGGCGGTCGGGCTGGTCTTCGCGGGGCTCGGTCTGGTCGGATTCACGCTGGGCCCCGCGTGGTTGGGCCTCGCGGCGACCGGGCTCGCGCTCGCCGCGGCCTTCCTCAATGCGGCGTTCGGGTACTGCCTGGGCTGCGAGATGTTCCTGCTCATGCGGCGGTTGGCGGCCCGCCCGGAGTAAAGGCGCGTTAAAAGCGCGAGGTGGATCAAGGGACCCAACGTGACGAGAATCTCGCCGCGCCGGGGCACCAGGGCTGGCTCCCCGTCCGTTCTTCGGGCACGATCTGCGAGACGCCGTAAACCTACGGCTCCGTAACTTCCCGCCGGGAGCCCCTTTCCCAGGCAGAGCAGAAAGGGTCCGCCCCGCCCATGGCAGAGCTGGTCTACCGTCCCGTCATCGGTTTCGCCAAGACGCTGTTCAAGGTCTGGGACCTCAAGATCGACTGCCAGGGTTCGGAGAACATCCCGCGCTCGGGCGGTGCCGTGCTGGTGAGCAATCACATCAGCTACCTGGACTTCGTCTTCGACGGCCTGGCGGCCCTGCCTCAGAAGCGTCTGGTGCGGTTCATGGCGAAGGAGTCGGTGTTCCGGCACCGGATCTCCGGCCCGCTGATGCGCGGGATGAAGCACATCCCGGTGGACCGCAAGCAGGGCGAGGCCGCCTACCAGCACGCGCTGGACTCACTGAGGTCCGGTGAGATCGTGGGCGTCTTCCCGGAGGCCACGATCTCCCAGTCCTTCACGCTGAAGAGCTTCAAGTCGGGCGCGGCACGCCTGGCCCAGGAGGCCGGCGTCCCGCTCGTGCCGATGGCCCTGTGGGGGACCCAGCGCATCTGGACCAAGGGCCAGCCCCGCAACTTCAAGCGGAACCACCTGCCCATCACCATCCGGGTCGGCGAGCCGGTCGACGCCCCCAGGGACCAGTACGCGGGCGCCATCACCCGCCGGCTGCGCGAGCGCGTCCAGGAGCTGCTGGACGCGGCCCAGCGCGCCTACCCCGCCCGCCCGAAGGACGCGGCCGACACCTGGTGGCTCCCCGCCCACCTGGGCGGCACGGCCCCCACCCTGGACCAGCTGAAGGCCGCAGAGGCGATCTGAGGGCGGCCCGCACCGGGGCCCGCCCGCGGCTTCCCTGAACTTCATGCACCTGCCATCATGCAAGGTGGCCGCGTGCCCGGAGTGCCTTGGGGGAGCCCGTGGCCCAGTCCGACGTGCCGGTGGCCTGGGTGGTGTGGTGGTGGGTGCCGTGGCCACGACGCTCGGCGCCGGTACACGTCGATGAGCGGCATCAAGGCCACGACGGTACCGCAGCTCGACCCGCTGCAGTCCGAACTCCTCACCTTCACCGCTCCGTTCGTCGAGGCCAGGATCCAGCTGATGCCCGCACTCGACGGACTCACCCCTGCCAACGAGTGGGCGCGCATCGCCCCCACGCTGCGCCCGCTCGGCCCCCAAGTGGTGCTCGATGGCGGCCGATCCGCTCGCGCTCTACGAGATGCCGGGGATCGTCCGCAGCAAGGCGCACCGCGTCGACGGCGCGATCCGCTCGCACCAAGCGCGCAGCGCCGCCGCCCTGGACCCCGCAGCCCACTCGGCCGTACGGCTCCTGCACCGGGAACTCGGCGATCTGGTCAACGAGTTCTCCCGCGCGCTCGACCGACTGGCCAAGCGGGGCATGGGCGTGATGCGAGGAAGCGGACCGGTACCACGGGGCGACCGAGCCGCCGGACAGCCCCTAGAGGGTGCCGGGGAGCGTCTTCCAGAGGTACGGGCGGTCCGGCGCCGCTTTGAGGGCGCCGAGCACGGCCGGATGAGGTTCGGCGTACAGGACCGGATAGTCCATCTCGTCGGACCGAGGGTCGGGGACCCAGGCCAGCCGTTCGCCGTCGAGGGAGAACCGGGCGTCGACTCCCGGTTTGTTGCCGCGCGGGTCCTGCCGGTGCCAGGCGCCGTTGAAGCGGACGGCGACCAGGCCGTGCACGACGTGACCGCCACCGGCGTCGCCGTCGTGCGTCAGGCGCTGGTAGCACAGGGCCGTGGGGATGTCCTCGGCGCGCAGCAGGGCGGCCAGGGCGTGGGCCTTGGCGTGGCAGATGCCGGTGCGCCGCTCCAGCACGTCCGAGGCCCGCCAGGTCACGCGCAGGTCGCCGGCGTCCTGGGAGTGCGGGATGGTGTCCCGCACGAACTCGTACGCGGCGCATGCATAGTCATACGAGTCGTCGACTCCCTCGGCCAGCCGGGCAGCCGTCTCCCGGATCCGGGGATGGTGATGATCGATGGCCTCGTCGGCGCCCAGGTAAGCGGAGAGGTCGGCGGTGTTCTGGATCAGCTCCATGCCCGCAGAGCATAGGAATGCGATCACCCGAGCGTCAATGACTTTTCAGTTGACCGCATATCTATGCAACGGCGGGAGCTCTGCAGCGCCCCGTAAGGGGCGCGGGGAACCGCGCGACCGGCCACGACGGCGCCGCAGCCGACAGAACACGGCGCTCCCGGCGGAGCCCTCAGCGCGCCATCTCCTCCTTGAGCGCCGCCACGAACGCGTCCACGTCCTCCTCCGTCGTGTCGAAGGCGCACATCCAGCGCACGTCCCCGGCCGCCTCGTCCCAGAAGTAGAACCGGAAGCGCTTCTGCAGCCGCAGGCTCACGTCGTGCGGGAGCCGCGCGAAGACGCCGTTGGCCTGCACCGGGTAGAGGATCTCCACGCCGTGCACGGCCCGGACGCCCTCGGCGAGCCGCTGGGCCATCTCGTTGGCGTGCCGGGCGTTGCGCAGCCACAGGTCCTTGGCGAGCAGGGCCTCCAACTGGACCGACACGAAGCGCATCTTGGAGGCGAGCTGCATGGACAGCTTGCGCAGGTGCTTCATGTGGCTGACGGCGTCCTGGTTGATCACCACGACCGCCTCGCCGAACACGGCGCCGTTCTTGGTGCCGCCCAGGGAGAGGAGGTCGACGCCGACGGCGTTGGTGAACGTGCGCATCGGGACGTCCAGGGAGGCCGCCGCGTTGGCTATCCGGGACCCGTCCAGGTGCACCTTCATGCCGTGCGCGTGGGCGTGCTCGCAGATCGCGCGGATCTCGTCCGGCGTGTACAGGGTGCCCAGCTCGGTGCTCTGGGTGATGGACACCACCTGGGGCATCGCGCGGTGCTCGTCGTCCCAGCCGTACGCCTGCCGGTCGATGAGGTCAGGAGTGAGCTTGCCGTCGGGGGTGGGCACGGTGAGCAGCTTGAGGCCGCCCATGCGCTCGGGGGCCCCGCCCTCGTCGACGTTGATGTGTGCGCTCTCGGCGCAGATCACCGCGCCCCAGCGGTCGGTGACCGCCTGGAGCGCGACGACGTTGGCGCCGGTGCCGTTGAAGACCGGGAAGGCCTCCGCGGTGGCCCCGAAGTGGCTGCGGACGATCCGCTGGAGGTTCTCGGTGTACTCGTCCTCGCCGTACGCCACCTGGTGGCCGCCGTTGGCAAGGGCCAGGGCGGCCAGCACCTCGGGGTGGGCGCCGGCGTAGTTGTCACTGGCGAAACCGCGGACCTGCGGGTCGTGGTGGCGACGCGCGTCGGTCCTGGGAGGGTTCACGGCTTCTCGGTCAGCCACAGACGGTTTCCGTTCACTTCGGCGGCGGACTTGCTCCAGACGCCCTCGATGGCCTCGGCCAGGTCCTTGACGTCGGTGAAGCCCGCGAACTTCGCGTTGGGACGCTCGGCGCGCATCGCGTCGTGCACCAACGCCTTGACCACCAGGATGGCAGCGGCGGAGGTCGGGCCCTCGGCGCCCCCGGCCTTGCGGAAGTAGTCGGCCAGCGCGAGCGTCCACGCCTCGGCGGCGGCCTTGCCCGCCGCGTACGCGGCGTTGCCCGCGGTGGGCTTGCTCGCGGCGGCGGCGCTGATCAGGACGTACCGGCCGCGCTCGCTGCGCTGCAGCGCCTCGTGGAAGGCCAGGGAGGTGTGCTGCACGGTCTTGACGAGCAGCAGCTCCAGGAAGTCCCAGTCGTCGAGGCTGGTCTTGGTGAAGGTCTCGCTGCCGCGCCAGCCGCCGACCAGGTGCACCAGGCCGTCGACGCGGCCGAAGTCCTTCTCGACGTGGGTGGCCCAGTCCCGGGTGGACTGGAGATCGAGCAGATCCACCGTGTCACCCGTGACACTCGCGCCGCCGGACGCGTAGCGAGCCGCGTCCACGGCCTCCGAGAGCCGCTGCGGATCGTTGTCCGCCCCTACGACGGTCGCGCCCGCCTCCGCCAGGCGCAGCAGCGTCGCCCGGCCCGCCGGTCCGCCCGCCCCGGCCACCGCGATGACCGCACCACTGAGAGACCCGTTGCCCGCCATGTGCTTCCCCTCTTGAGGAGTGTTCCGCTGCCGGTCGCTCACGCGGCGACCGGCTCGGCGCTGTCCGCCGTGATGCCGCGGGTGGCAGCGATCACGTTCTTCAGTTTCTTGGACAGGGCCTCGTAGAACATGCTCAGCGGAAACTCGTCCGGAAGCACGTCGTCCACGAGCTTGCGCGGCGGCAGGGCCAGGTCCAGGGCGTCCGGGCCCTTGGCCCACTTCGAGCCGGGGTGCGGGGCGAGGTAGGTGGCGACCAGCTCGTACCCGGCGAACCAGTGGACGAGCTTCGGGCGGTCGATCCCGTCCTTGTACAGCTTCTCGATCTCGGCGCACAGCTGGTTGGTGACCTGCGGGGCACGCTCCCAGTCGATGGCGAGCTTGTTGTCGGTCCAGCGGACCACGTCGTGCTTGTGCAGGTAGGCGAAGAGCAGCTGGCCGCCGAGCCCGTCATAGTTGCGGACCCGGTCGCCGGTGACCGGGAAGCGGAACATGCGGTCGAAGAGCACCGCGTACTGGACGTCACGGGCCTGCGGGACGCCGTCGGCCGCCAGCTTCACGGCCTCCTTGAAGGCGGTGAGGTCGCAGCGCAGCTCCTCCAGGCCGTACATCCAGAACGGCTGGCGCTGCTTGATCATGAACGGGTCGAACGGCAGGTCGCCGTGGCTGTGGGTGCGGTCGTGGACCATGTCCCACAGCACGAAGGCCTCCTCGCAGCGCTTCTGGTCGTGGACCATCGCGGCGATGTCCTCGGGGAGTTCGAGGCCCAGGATGTCGACGGCCGCGTCGGTGACCCGGCGGAACCGGGCGGCCTCGCGGTCGCAGAAGATGCCACCCCAGGAGAATCGTTCCGGCGCCTCGCGCACGGCGATGGTCTCGGGGAAGAGGACGGCGGAGTTGGTGTCGTAGCCGGCCGTGAAGTCCTCGAAGGTGATGCCGCAGAACAGCGGGTTGTCGTACCGGGTGCGCTCCAGCTCGGCCAGCCAGTCCGGCCAGACCATGCGCAGCACGACCGCCTCCAGGTTGCGGTCCGGGTTGCCGTTCTGCGTGTACATCGGGAAGACGACCAGGTGCTGGAGGCCGTCCGCGCGGCCCGCGGCGGGCTGGAAGGCGAGCAGCGAGTCGAGAAAGTCGGGCACCTGGAAGCCGCCGACGGCCCAGCGCCGCAGGTCCGTCACCAGCGCCTGGTGGTAGTCGGCGTCGTGCGGGAGCAGCGGGGACAGCTCCTCGACGGCCTCGACGACGCGCCGTACGGCCGCCTCCGCGTCGGCCCGTGCGGGCGCGCCCTCGGCGTCGAAGTCGATCGCCCCGTCCTTCGACTGCCATGGCCGGATCCGTTCCACGGCATCCTTGAGCACGGGCCACGCCGGGTGCTCGACCACCCTGGTCACGGGAGGAACCTGCTCCTCCGAACCCACCTGCACAAGAATTTCCGTCATGACCCATCCTCCACGGGAGAAGCTTCCGTAAGGACACCGTATGCATACGGGGTTTCCCCCAGCAAGGGGGCCCTCGGGAAATTATCCTGTGACATCCCGCCTTCACCGCGCTTTTTCCTGTCCGAAACCGTGAAGGCGCTCACATTCACTACATCCCGTGACGAGGCGTCAGCTCCGGCGGACCGCACGGATCCGGCCGGTCAATGCACGGGGGGACGCGCCCACCACCGGGTGACCGCCGACCGGGGCACGGGCCAGGCGCCGCGCACCCGGCACACCAATCCCCCCGTGTACGTACGGGTTCATCGCGTCGGGCGGCCATTAGGCTGCGCCCAGCCGCGTGGACAGCGACGTCCGTCGTACGGTCCGCGCACCTGCATCCACCGCCGCCGTCGACGGAAGCGAGTTGAATCTTGAACTTCCTCACCATCGGTCACCGCGGAGTGATGGGCGTCGAGCCCGAGAACACCCTCCGTTCCTTCGCCGCCGCCCAACAGGCCGGCCTCGACCTGATCGAACTCGATCTCCACCTGAGCAAGGACGGCGCCCTGGTCGTCATGCACGACGCGGAGGTGGACCGCACGACCGACGGCACCGGCCCGATCGCCGAGAAGACCCTGGAGGAGCTGCGCGGACTGGACGCGGGCCGGGGCGAGCGGGTGCCGGTGTTCGAGGAGGTCCTGGACGCGGTACGGACGCCGTTGCAGGCCGAGATCAAGGACGTGGCCGCGGCCCGGGCGCTGGCCGAGGTCATGCAGCGGCGGGACCTGGTGTCCCGGGTGGAGGTGTCCTCGTTCCACGACGAGGCCGTCGCCGAGATCGGCCGGCTGGTGCCGGGGGTGCGGACCGCGCTGATCGCCAGCCGCTACGGCCCCGACGTGGTGGAGCGGGCCCAGGAGGCGGGGGCGGCGACCCTCTGCCTGAACATCCGGCGGCTGACCCTGGAGGTCGTCGAGCACGCCCGCAAGGCGGACCTGCGGCTGATCGGCTGGGTGGTGAACACCCAGGACCAGCTGCGGCTGGTGCGCGCGCTGCAACTGGACGGCGCGACGACCGACTACCCGGAGATCAAGCGCACCGCCCGCTTCACGGCCTGACCACCGGCCCGCACCTCACACCAGCGGCTTCACCAGGAGCTCGAACCGCAGGTCGTCGCGGAGCGGAATGCCGAAGCGCTCCTCGCCGTACGGGAACGGGGTCGTCTTTCCCGTACGGCGGTAACCGCGCCGCTCGTACCAGGCGATGAGGTCGTCGCGCACCGAGATCACCGTCATGTGCATCTCGGTCACGCCCCAGTCCTCGCGCGCCTGGCGCTCCGCCTCGGCGATGACGACCTTGCCCAGGCCGGCGCCCTGGAGGGCGGGGCTCACCGCGAACATGCCGAAGTAGGCGTGGTCGCCGCGGTGTTCGAGCTGGCAGCAGGCTACGACCCGGCCGTCCCGCTCGACGACGAGCAGCTTGCCGTCCGGCGCCTTGATCACTTCGAGGACGCCCTCGGGGTCGGTGCGCTGCCCCTCCAGGATGTCCGCCTCCGTGGTCCAGCCGACCCGGCTGTCGTCGCCCCGGTAGGCCGACTCGATCAACGCGACCAGGACGTCCACGTCGGCGTCGGTGGCGTCGCGGAAGGTCGGTCCGGCGACGGCGTTCTCCATGGGCGGGTTCTCCGATCTCAAGCGCTACTGAGCCGGCCCCGAGCCTATCCCCGCTCCCCCGCTCCCCTTCCCGGCGCCCGCGCCATCCGGCTCCCGCCTCGGCCTGCCACTACGCTCCGGTTGCATGGTGCATGTACTGAGCAGCCGTACGCTGATCCGCCCCACCGACCCCGAGCGGTCCCGCGCCTTCTACGGGGAGCAGCTCGGGCTCGCCGTCTACCGCGAGTTCGGGGAGGGCCCGGAGCGCGGCACGGTCTACTTCCTCGGCGGCGGGTTCCTGGAGGTCTCCGGGCGGTCGGACCTCCCGGCCCCGCCGGACGTACAGCTGTGGCTGCAGGTCGCGGACGTCTCGGCGGCGCACGAGGAGCTGGTGGCGAAGGGCGTCGGGATCGTGCGCCCGCCCGTGAAGGAGCCGTGGGGCCTGGTCGAGATGTGGATCGCCGATCCTGACGGCATCCTGATCGTGCTGGTGGAGGTACCGGCCGACCACCCGCTGCGCTATCGGCCGGGGATCTGAGCGGCTGCGGTTCGGCAGCGCCCCTTCGGGCCGCTGGGGGAGGAACTGCGCGACCAGCCACGACGGCGTCGCAGTCGACGGACGGCATGTCGCGGCACTTCCAGCGGAGCGCTTGGCCGAGCCGGCGGTCAGGCCCGCAGCGCGCCCATCCGGCCCTCCAGCCGGCCCAGCAACTCGGCCAGGAGTCCCGCCAGTTCACCCTGGCCCTCGGGGGCGAGGACGGACAGCACGGCCGTCTCGTAGGCGAGTTGCTCGGGCAGGATGCCGTCGACGAGGTCGCGGCCCGCGTCGGTCAGGCGCAGGTGGGCGACCCTGCGGTCACGGGCGTCGCCGCGCCGCTCGACCAGGCCGCGTTCGGTGAGCTGTTTGAGGCGTTTGGTGACGGCGGCGCCGGAGGAGAAGGTCTCCTTGGCGAGTTCGCTCGGGGTCAGCTCGTGGCCGGTGCGGCGGAGCGCGCCGAGCAGGTCGAACTCGGGGCGGCTGAGGCCGGCCCGGCGCAGCGGGGCGTCCTCGGACTGCTGGAGGAGGGCGGCGCAGCGGTTGATCCGGCCGATGACCTCCATGGGACCCGTGTCCAGCGCCGGATGGACGCTCCGCCACTGCCGGACGACGGCCGCGACCGTGTCGTCCCTGCCGAGGCCTCTGCCGGCGCCTCTGCCCACACCTTCTCCCGGGCCCGTGCCCGCGTCGCTCTCGGCCGCCGGTCGTCCGTTGGTCGCCGTCATGGCCGTACGTCCTCCGTTGTCCTCGCGCCGTCCCAGGAGTGCGTTCCCTGGCGTCGTACCGTCGCGGCGAGCGTACGGTGTCCGGACTGCTCGGCGAGCACGACCCGCTCCTGGGGCAGCGCGCGCTGCCACCACTCGCCGGATGCGGCGTCGGCCGCGGCGCGCAGGTCGGCCAGGGCCGCGGACAGGGTGCGCCGGGCTGCCTCCAGGGCGCGCGGGGCCGGCTGCGGCACGGCGAGCAGGCGGGCGGCCTGTTCGCGGGCCTGTTCGACGCCGGTCAGGGCGTGTTCGATGCGGTCGCCGGCCCGGCGGTTGGTGACGACGACGGCGGTGGCGAAGCCGACGAGCGCACCGACCAGGGTGTCCACGACCCGCTCGGTGATCAGCTGCCCCGCGTCCTGGGTACGGGCGAACTCGGTGACGAGCAGGGCCATCGGGGTGACGCAGACGCTGCCGAGCCAGTAGTTGCGGCCGATCAGCGCCTCGGCGCCGAAGTTGAAGGCGAGGCAGCACAGCACCAGGGCGGCCGGGTGGAGGTGGGCGAGCGGCACGACGGCGGCGAAGACGAGGACGCCGAGGAGGTTGCCGACGACGCGCTGGACGCCCCGGCTCCAGGTGAGGGTGACGTTGGCCTGGTAGAGGGAGGCGGCGGTGACCAGCGCCCAGTAGGGGCGCCCGACGCCGAGGGCGAGGGAGGCGTAGCCGGCCAGGGCGCAGCCGAGCGCGGTGCGGACGGCGAAGGGAGCGAGCGGGCCGAGCCGGCGCCACAACGGGGGCTGCGGTACGTCGCGTTCGGCGTCGACGCCGAGGAGGTCGTCGTCGGCACCGGCGACGCGTGGGACGCGTCCGGTGCCGCGCAGGGCGCGGGCCCAGCCGCGCAGCAGCGCCGGGTCGGCGTCGGCCGGGGCGGCGAGGGCGACCTCGGCGCGGACGACGAGGTGTTCGAGGGCGCGCCGGGTGCGGTCGGTGCGGGCGCCGGTGGCGAGCAGGGACTGCCAGGCGGCCTGGACGGCGGCGGCCGCGGCGGCGCGGGCCCGGTCGTGGCCGTCGCCGGTGCCGGACGCGGAGCCGGTGCCGGGGGCGGCGGCGTAGGCGGCGGTGGCGGTGGCGGTGAGGGCGTGGGCGGTGGCCCGGCGCTCGGGGCCGTGCGGGCGCAGCAGCCCGGGGGCCATGCCTACCAGCCAGGCCCAGGCGCCCGCCGCGAGGGCGAGGCCGACATGGCCCGGCACCTGGCCGAGGGTCTGCGGGGCGAACAGGGAGGCGGAGCTGATGAAGGTGAGGACCACGTTCCCGGGCGGCCCGACGCGGGTGGCGTCGCAGAGGACCTTCTGCACCGCGGCCATGAGCGCGCCGACGGTGACCAGGACGACGGCGTTCGTGGTGAGCGAGGCGGCGGTCAGCGCGACGGCGAGGCCGCCGACCATGCCGAGGATCACCCGGGCCAGGGTGCGGGCGCGTGCCGGGTAGGGGCGGTTGTGGCCGTAGAGGGCGCACAGCGATCCGGCCATCGTGTACATCGCCAGGTCGAGGCGGCCGAGGGCCAGCAGGGCCAGGTTGGGCGGGGCGACCGCGGCGACCACGCTGCAGGCGGGCTTGAACCAGATCTCGGAGGGCCGGCCGAGGCGCAGCACACCGGCGAGGGGCAGACGGCGGGGCGTGGTGGGGGTCGCGGTGCTCATACCCATAAATTTAGCATGTGTTTTATCCGTAAAGCATCTTCGAACAGCCCTGGTCACAGGCTGTGCTCCGGCGAATGCTCCCCGTGTACACCCTTGCGCTCGCGTGCGCGCCGTTCGGCCGGGGCATCGCAACCATCGACGCGACGTCGAGCGGGGAGGTGCGCCGTGCACGGACCGGCTTCGCCCGGCTGGCTGCTGGTCGCGCTGTGCGCGGCGACCGGGGCCTACTGCCTGCTGCGGATGCGCAGCAGCGTCCGGGAACAGCGGCGCGCCGCGGGCGGCGAGGCGCTGATGGGGTTCGGCATGGCCGTCATGGCCGTGCCCGCGACGGTGTTCACGCCGCCGGGGTGGGCGTGGCCGCTGTACGCGGCGGTGTTCGGCGCGGCCGCGCTGCGCGCCCTGTGGAGCGCCCGCAGCAGCCCGCACCATCTGCACCATCTGGTGGGGGCGGCGGCGATGGTCTACATGGCGGTCGCGATGGCGGTCGCCCCCGGCGCACACCATCACGGCGGCGCCGGAGTCCCGCTGGTGACCGGGCTGCTGCTGCTCTACTTCACCGGTTATGTGCTGCTGTCCGGCGCGCGGCTCGTCCCGGTCGCGGTCACCGCCGGGACGGGAGCCCTCCGCTGGGGCGACCGGCCGGAGCTGGCACGGGCGTGCCGGCTGTCGATGGGGATCGGCATGGTCGCCATGCTGCTGGCGCTGTGACGACCTGACGGTGCACGCGGCGCAGACGTTGCTTGCGTCACTTTGGCGTAATGGCCTGTACCCGTGAACCGTCCCCCGCTCATAGGGTGCTGGCCATGATGGTCCCCGTGGCACTGCTGCTGCTCGGCGTCCTGACCGCCGTGGCCGGCCCCCGGCTGCTCGCCCGGGCCGACTGGACGGACCAGGAGCCGGTGGTCGCACTGTGGGTGTGGCAGTGCGTGGTGGCGGCCGTCCTGCTGTGCTGTGCGCTGTCGATGACGCTGAGCGCGGCCGCGGCCTGGCTGGCGGTGCGCGGGCACGTGTTCGCGACCGCCCCGAGGGGGGTGGTGGACGCCTACGCGCTCGGTACGACCGGCCCGTGGGCGGCGGTGACCGCGGTGGCCCTCGCCTGCGCCGGGCTGTGGAGCGGGGCGATGCTGGTACGGGAGGTCGCGCGGGCCCGGGCCAGGCGCAACCGGCAGCAGGCCGAACTGCTGCTCCGGTCCCCGCTGTTGCCCGGCGAGGAGCCGGCCGACGGCCGGCTCGTCGTCCTGGAGGGCGAGCGCCCGGACGCCTGGTGGCTGCCAGGAACGGCGCCCCAACTCATCGTCACCACAGCGGCGTTGCGCCGCCTGAAGGGGCGTCAACTGGACGCGGTCCTCGCCCACGAGCAGGGCCACGCGCAGGCCCGGCACGACTGGCTGCTGCACTGCTCGGCGGCGCTGGCGGGCGGGTTCCCGCAGATCCCGGTGTTCGCCGCGTTCCGCGACGAGATGCACCGGCTGGTCGAACTGGCCGCCGACGACGTGGCCTCCCGGCGCCACGGCCGCCTCACCACCGCGCTCGCCCTGGTCGAACTCAACGAGGACCGGGGGGTGTTCGGCCCCGGGCCGACCCCGCAGGCCCATGTCCCGCAGCGGGTCCACCGGTTGCTCACCGCCCCGGACCGCCTCCCCGCCCGGCACCGGCTGCGGTTGACCGCGACGGCCGCCCTGGTCCCGGTGATCCCGGTGCTGGTGGCGCTCGTACCGAGCCTGCGCGCCCTCGGGTAAAGCCGTATCCGTCAGGGGAATTGCCCTGCGGGCAATGATTCGGCAAAGATCACGCCATGCGCCCCCCGCCCGGCGACCGCCCCGCTCCCCTGCTCACGACCGCCGTTCTCGCCCTCTCCTCGGCGCTGCTGCTGGCCCTCGTCGCCGGCGAGTGGCCTCCCCTGGTCGCGGTGGACGAGGGCATCGCCGACGCCACCCACCGCTGGGCCGTGGCGGACCACGGCACCACACGGGTGCTGCGCGTCCTGGCGGACTGGGTCTGGGACCCGCTGACCATGCGCCTGCTGTGCGCCGGGGTCGCGGTGTGGCTGGTGTGGCGGCACTCGGCGTGGCGGACCGCCCTGTGGCTGACCCTGACCTGCCTGCTCGGGACGGTGGCCCAGCAGTCCCTCAAGGCCGCGGTCGGCCGCCCGCGCCCGGTGTGGCCGGACCCCGTCGACTCCGCCCACTACGCCGCCTTCCCCTCAGGGCACACCATGACGGCGACGGTGGTCTGCGGTCTGCTGCTGTGGCTGCTGCACCGCTGCGGCGCCGGTCGCGCGATATGGCGTACCGCCCTCGTCGCGGCCGGGTTCTCGGTCGTGGGCGTCGGCCTGACCCGGGTGTGGCTCGGCGTCCACTGGCCCTCGGACGTGCTCGGCGGCTGGCTGCTCGGGGCCCTGGTGGTGGCACTGGCGGTGCTGGCGTACGAGTGGGAGCGCGACGGCCGCGGACACCCTCGACGGTAGCCCGTCCGCGGCCCGCGCCCGGCCGGCCGTCGGTAGAGTCCGGCCCATGACTGCCGTGCTCTTCGACTTCTCCGGGACCCTCTTCCGTGTCGAGTCCACCGAATCCTGGCTGCGGGCGGTGCTCGCCGAGGCCGCAGTGCCGCTCTCCGAGGCCGGGTTGGCGGAGGCGGCACGGGCGCTGGAGGTGGCGGGGGCACAGCCCGGCGGGGCCTTCCCGGCCGCACTGCCCCCGGAACTGTCCGAGGTGTGGGCGGTGCGGGACGAGAGCGCTGAGCTGCACCGGGCCGCCTACACCGGCCTGTCCCGCCGGGTGACGCTGCCGGACCCCGCCCTGCACGACGCCCTGTACGAGCGGCACATGGACCCGCGGGCCTGGTCGCCCTACCCGGACGCCGCCCGGGTCCTGCGCACGCTGCGCGAGCACGGCGTCGGGGTCGGCGTGGTCAGCAACATCGGCTGGGATCTGCGCCCGGTCTTCCGCGAGCACGGGCTCGACGCCTACGTGGACGCCTACGTCCTGTCGTACGAACACGGTGTGCAGAAGCCGGATCCGCGGCTCTTCACGGTTGCGCTGGAGGCTCTCGGTGCCGGGGCGGCCGAGACGCTGATGGTCGGGGACAGCAGGTCCGCCGACGGCGGGGCGGCGGCGGTCGGCTGCCGGGTGCACTTCGTGGACCATCTGCCGGTGGCCGAACGGCCGGACGCGCTGCTGCCGGTCCTGGACCTGGTGGGCGTGGCCCGCCGACCGGCCACGCCCACCCAGGCCTGACCTGTCGCACCGTCCGCCCGAGACGCTCCCCCGTGTCGCCCCGGACGGACGGCAGCCCTGAACAGGCCCCGCGCAGGGCGGTGCCCACTGCGTCGATTATAGTTGGCTGGCAGCCAGTCAACGCAGGAGTTCCAGGATGTCCCCCCGCAGCCCCTCGGTCAATGAAGAACTGCGCAGGCGTTCGCGCGAGCGGCTGCTCCAGGCCGCGGTGGAACTGGTCGACGAGCACGGTTTCGAGGCGACCACGCTGGGCGCCATCGCGGACCGGGCGGGGTCGGCGCGCGGTCTGGTGTCGTACTACTTCCCCGGCAAGCGCCAGCTGGTCCAGTCCGCCGTGCACCGGCTGATGCACCGCACGCTGGAGGAGGCGCTGGAGCACGAGCCGCACACCGAGGACGGACGGGAGCGACTGGCCCGGGCCATCGACTCGATCCTGGGCCTCGCGCAGGACCGGCCGGTGCTGATGCGCCAGCACATGGCGGGCCTGCTCCAGGGCGAGGGCTTCGTGCAGTGCCCCGAACAGCGGCGGCTGGCGGAGCTGCTGGGCGACACCGTCGCCCGGTACGGCTCCCACCACGTGGAGGTCGACTACCCCTTGCTGCGCGCCATGCTGATGGGCGCGGTGTACGCGGCGCTGGTGCCGGGGGTGCCGATGCCGATCCCGGCGCTGCGCGCGGAGCTGTTCGAGCGGTACGGGCTCGATCGGGAGCTGGGCCTGCCCCGGGAGTCCGCGGCCGAACGGCAGGACCTGTCCCGGTTCTTCGCCACCGAGGACCGGACCGAACCGGCATCCGGGTCCGAACCCGGTTAGTCACGGTCCGAGCCCCCCGGGGACGGCGCGGACCACACCGCTCCCAGCGCATACGCAACGCGATCACATGATCACACATCTGACACCCGGACGCGCATCCACGTCACCCCAGCGGCCCCTGCCCAGGCGGCCGGGCCGGTGGGATGCTGGAACCACCAGCCCCTCGGGCAAGGAGTCCCCCCGTGTTGCGTGTCGCCGTCGTCGGCTCCGGGCCGAGCGGGTGCTACACCGCCCAGAACCTCGTCCAGCTGGACCCCACGGTGCGCGTGGACGTCCTGGACCGGCTGCCGTGCCCGTACGGACTCGTGCGGTACGGCGTCGCCCCGGACCACGAGAAGATCAAGTCGCTGCAGGGGAATCTGCGCACCGTCCTGGAGCACGAGCGGGTGCGGTTCCTCGGCGGGGTCCGGGTCGGGGGCGCGGGCGGACTGCCGGTGGAGCGGCTGCGCGAGCTGTACCACGCGGTGGTGTACTGCGTGGGCGCCGCGACCGACCGGCGGCTCGGGATTCCCGGCGAGGAGCTGCCGGGCAGCTGGTCGGCGACCGAGTTCGTGTCCTGGTACAGCGCGCACCCGGACGCGATCGACGCCGGGTTCGTGCGGGACGCCCGGTCGGCGGTGGTCATCGGCGTCGGCAACGTCGCGGTGGACGTGGCGCGGATGCTGGCCCGGGGTGTCGCGGAGCTGAGCCCCACCGACATGCCGCAGGCGGCCCTGACGGCGCTGGCGGCGAGCCGGATAAGAGAGGTCCACGTGGTGGGCCGGCGAGGCCCCTCGCAGGCCCGGTTCACCACGAAGGAGCTGCGCGAGCTGGCCGGTCTGCCGGAGACCGAAGTCCGGGTGGCAGCGGATGAGCTGGCCCTCGACCCGGCCTGCGCCGACCCGTCCGTGCTGCCCGCCACGCAGCGCCGCAACGTGGAGGTGCTGCGCGGCTGGGCCGAGGCCGGCGGCCGGGGCGCGGACCGCAGCATCCGGCTGCGGTTCTTCCTGCGTCCGGTCGAACTGCTCGACGACGGCGGACGGGTGGGCGCGGTGCTCTTCGAACGCACCGAGCCGGACGGCCGGGGCGGGGTGCGCGGCACCGGGCGGTACGAGACGGTCGAGGCACAGCTGGTGCTGCGCTCGGTCGGCTATCGCGGAGTGCCGCTGGACGGGCTCCCGTTCGACGAGGAGAGCGGCACCGTGCCCCACGAGGCCGGCCGCGTCCTGGACAGCTGCTTCGGCGTACCCGGCGACTACGTGGCCGGCTGGATCAAGCGCGGCCCGACCGGCGTCATCGGCACCAACCGGCCCGACGCCAAGGAGACGGTGACCTCCCTCCTGGAGGACGCGCCCGCGCTGCTGGGCAAGGAGGTGCCGGAGGATCCGGTCGCCGCGCTGCGCTCGGCCGGCATCGAGCCGGTGCCGTGGACGGGGTGGCAGGCGATCGAGCGGGCCGAGGCTGCGCTCGGCGCCCGGCTCGGCCGCAGCGTGGTCAAGCTGGCCGACTGGAACTCGCTGCTGACGGCGGCGCGGACCGGGTCGTAGCGGAGCCGAATCCGTCCGCGTTCAGGTGGGCATGACACGTATCGGCAACAGACCGGAAATCAACAAACTGTTCAAAGCGCTTACGGTCTCGTGCTGTCCGGATGTCGTCCCCGCTCTGGAGTCCCCATGGCCACCACCAGCGCTCCCGTCCATCCCGTCGACGAGGTGCCACCCGTACGGCAGTTGACCGCGTTCGGCCTCCAGCACGTGCTCGCGATGTACGCGGGCGCGGTCGCCGTCCCGCTGATCGTGGGCGGCGCGATGAAGCTGTCGCCCGCCGACCTCGCGTATCTGATCACCGCCGACCTGCTGGTGTGCGGCGTCGCCACGCTCATCCAGTGCGTCGGCTTCTGGCGCTTCGGCGTCCGGCTGCCGATCATGCAGGGCTGCACGTTCGCGGCGGTCTCGCCTATGGTCCTCATCGGTACGACGGGCGGCGGACTCCCCGCGATCTACGGCTCGGTGATCGTGGCGGGCTTGGCGATCATGCTGCTGGCGCCCGTCTTCGGCCGACTGCTGCGCTTCTTCCCGCCCCTGGTCACCGGCACGGTGATCCTGATCATCGGCGTCTCGCTGCTGCCGGTCGCCGGCAACTGGGCGGCGGGCGGCGCCGGTGCGAAGGACTTCGGGGAGCCGAAGAACCTGGCGCTGGCGGCCTTCGTGCTCGCAGTGGTGCTCGGCGTGCAGCGGTTCGCGCCCGCCTACCTCGCCCGGATCGCGGTCCTGATCGGCATCGCGGTGGGCCTTGCGGTGGCGGTGCCCTTCGGGTTCACGGACTTCAGCGGGGTCGGGGACGCCGACTGGCTCGGGGTCAGCACGCCGTTCCACTTCGGGGCGCCGACGTTCAGGGCCTCGGCGATCGTCTCCATGCTGGTGGTGGCCCTGGTCACGATGACCGAGACGACCGGTGACCTGCTCGCGGTCGGCGAGCTCACCGGCCGCCGTGTCGAGGCGCGCTCCCTGGCCGACGGGCTGCGCGCCGACGGCCTCTCGACCGTCCTCGGCGGTGTCTTCAACACCTTCCCGTACACGGCGTTCGCGCAGAACGTGGGCCTGGTCGGCATGACCCGGGTGCGCAGCCGCTGGGTGGTCGCGGCGGCCGGCGGCATCCTGGTGCTGCTCGGTCTGCTGCCCAAGCTGGGCGCGGTGGTCGCGGCGATTCCGGCACCGGTGCTGGGCGGCGCGGGCCTGGTGATGTTCGGCACGGTCGCGGCCAGCGGCCTGCGCACCCTGGCGGCCGTCGACTTCCACGGCAACGACAACCTGACGGTGGTGGCCGTCTCGGTGGCGGTCGGCGTGCTGCCGGTGGGCGTGCCGACGGTCTACGCGAAGTTCCCGGACTGGTTCCAGACGGTGATGAACAGCGGCATCAGCGCGGGCTGCCTGACGGCGATCGTCCTGAACCTGCTCTTCAACCACCTGCCGTCGAGGGCGGATTCGACCCTCGGGCCGGTCCCCGGCGAAACCGAGTCCGCCTGAGCGCTTTGCCGGAAGCGCCCCGCGCCACTTCGGGGCGCCCCGGACCGGAGCCGACTGCACCGGACCCGTCCGGCGCTCACCGCCCGCCGAACAGCCCCGTGGGCACCGCGGCCGCCAGCGCCCCGTACCCGGTCGGGTTGAGGTGCAGCCAGTCCCCCACCTGGAGGTCGGCCCGCAGTCGGCTCGGGTCGGCCGGATCCCGTACCGCCCGGTCGAAGTCGATCAGCGCGTCGAAGTGCCCGGGCCCCCGGATCCACGCGTTGACGCGCTGCCGGGCCGCCTCGCGCACGCCCGCGCCGTCGTCGTAGGCATTGCCGCCGAAGGGCAGCAGAGTGGCTCCGTAGACACGGATGCCCTGGGCGTGGGCGCGGACGACGATCTGCCGGTAGGCGGCGACGAGGTCGTCGGCGACCGTCTGCTGGGCCTGCGGGGTGGCGGCGGCGGTGCCGATGTCGTTGACGCCCTCGAAGACGATCAGCCAGGAGACCCCGCTCCGGGAGAGGACGTCCCGGTCGAGGCGGGCCAGGACGTTGGGGCCGAGTCCGTCGTCGAGAACCCGGTTGCCGCCGGCCGCCTGGTTGAGCACGGCGATGTCCGACGTACCGGCCCGGTTCTGCAGCCGGTCGAAGAACTGGTCGGGCCAGCGGTCGTTGCCGTTGGTCGTGGAGCCCCGGCCGTCGGTGAGGGAGTCGCCGAGGACGGCCACGGCCCGGGTCGCCGCCGATGCCAGGACCTCGACGTCGCTCAGCAGGTACCAGTGGTCGACCGCGGTCGCGCCGGTCAGGTCCGGGTCCTGGGTGTGGTCACCGCCGAGGAGGTACGACGTGGTGCGCGAGCCCGGATGCGAGGTGAGCGACAGATCGGGCTGGCCCTGCGCGGTGTACGCCGTGACCGTGAGATCGGACCCCGCAGCCAGCTGGAAGTCCACGGGATCGGAGACGACCTGGGCCCCGACGGGTACGACGGTCGCCGCGCGCCCGGAGAACGTCACCCGGTGCAGGCTGCCGGGAACGATCGCACTGACCCCCGCCCGTCCGCCGGCCGGCAGCGCCACGGTCACCGCGGTGAGCGGGAGCGCGGTGTCACCGTAGGCGTTGGAGAACCGCAGCCGGAGCCGGTGGGCGCCGACGGTCACGCGCACGGTCTGGCGCAGGGTGGTGTCGGCCAGGACCGACTTCTCCCCCGTGAAGGGCGCGGGCGGCAGATTGCCGGGCTCGGTGAGCTGGGGCATCCCGGTCCAGGTGTTCACCCAGTGGCCGCCCCGGCCGGTGGCCGAGGTGACCTCGCGAGGACTGCGGACCAGCGCGGTGACGGCCGTGGCGGTCACCACCAGGGCGAGCGCGAGCACACAGGTGCTGAGGAGCGTGGCGAGCGGCGTTCTGCCGGGCTGCGGCTGCACGGGGAGCCTTCCTGTCGCGAGGGGACGACGGCAGGGGAACTTCCCGCATGGTGGCATGGACACAGCCATCCATGGAAGCGCTCCCACAGCGCTTTGCGGAACGCGCGAACGACCGGAACGGATGCCGCGCGAAGCGTTGACTAGAAAGCGCTTGCATCCTACGTTCCGTTCAGGAATCTGATCGATGGGCCACGACGGGCCCATATCTGCGCAGGTATGTGCGTCGAGCGTTCTGGAACATGAATGTCCGACGACTACCTGAACACCCCAGCAGAACGCGAATAGCCCCCCACTCGAGAGAAGGCATACGGCACATGACTTCACGAGCACGGAGCAGTGCGCGCGCACTGATGGGCGGCGCGGCCGCCCTGGGACTCTCATTTGGCATGGTCATGATGACCGATGCCTCGGCGGACGCGGCCACCTGGCCGACCGCGAGCGGCAGCCAGGCCGTCACCACGACGATCAAGCTGTCGGGCACGAAGGACTACGGGATGCTGCGCCTGTACGGCAGCGGCGACCTGGGCACCGGCGGGCAGAGCGAGGACCAGGACCCGATCCTCGATCTGGCTGCCGGCACCGTCCTGAAGAACGTCATCATCGGCGCGCCCGCGGCGGACGGCATCCACTGCGAGGGCAGTTGCACCCTGCAGAACGTGTGGTGGGAGGACGTCGGTGAGGACGCGGCGACCTTCCGCGGCTCCTCGTCGTCCAACGTGTACACCGTCTCCGGTGGCGGGGCGAAGGAGGCCGGCGACAAGGTGTTCCAGTTCAACGGCGCCGGGACGCTGAACGTGTCCGGCTTCGCGGTGCAGAACTTCGGCAAGCTGGTCCGCTCGTGCGGCAACTGCTCCACGCAGTACAAGCGCACGATCAACCTCAACACCATCGAGGCGACGTACAAGGGCAGCGCGCTGGTCGGGATCAACACCAACTACGGGGACAGCGCGACGCTGAAGAACATCACGATCGTCGGCGACAGCAGCAAGAAGATCGTGCCCTGCCAGAAGTACATCGGCAACAACACGGGCGCGGAACCGCCGACGAACGGGAGCGGGCCGGACGGGACGTACTGCAAGTACGCGAGCTCGGACATCACCTACAAGTGAGCCGGGGCGGTGGGGCCGCCGCGCTCTGCCGGGCGGCGGCCCCACCGGCACCCGCCCGTCTCACACCTCGACGAGGCCGAGCTGACGCAGCATGCCGAGTTCGTCGCTGCTGCCCCAGCGTTCGACGAGTTTGCCGTCGCTGTCGAAGCGGCTGATCTGCATGCCCCGGTAGCTCGCCTTCCTGCCGGTCGCCGGCCGCCCCATCAGCGGTCCCAGGTGTGTGCCGGAGATGACATAGGCGAAGGCCAGCTCGTCGTCGGTGGCGACCAGGTGCTCCACCCGGATGTCCAGGTCGGGAAAGGCCGTTCGCAGCTCACCGAACATGGTCTTGTACCCGCCGGGCCCCGGCGTCTGTCCCGGGGCAGGATCATGGTCGGTCGAGTCGGCCGCCACGATCTCGTCGAGGGCGTCGAGGTCGCCGGCGACGACGGCCTCTCCGAAAGCGGTCTGCGCGGCGATGTTCGTCTGCTGTGCCATGGGCACTCCCGGAGCATCTGGGCCACTGGCCTGTCTGTCGGCTGCGAACCGCGTGCACACGGTAGGTCGACCGTACACCGGTCCCCCGTTCCCGGCATGTCTGCGCGACGGGCCCTCAGGACGGCAGCTCCGCGCCGGGTCTCACGCGTCGAGCCGGAGCCGCCGCAGTACGTCGGCGACCTGCTCGTGGTCGTCGCCGGACAGGCCGCGCAGCGGGAGGGGAAGGCTGTGGTGCGGCGTGAGGCCCAGTTCGGCGGCCGCTGCCGCGATGACCCGCAGCGATCCGTGCCGGGCGAAGAGGTCCCAGAGCGGCTGGAGCCGCTCCGACTCCTCGCGGGCCCGGTCCGCCTGCCCCGCCCGGGCCGCCCGGGTGACGGCGAGGATCGGTCGCGGGAGGGTGCCGGCGGTCACCGAGTACCAGGCATCGCATCCGGCGTTCAGCCCGGCGGCGCCGAGCGCGTCCCCGCTCACGCCCACGGTCACGTGCGGCGGCAGGATCTCCCGCAGCCGCTCCACCCGGGCCCGGGCCGGGGCCGGGTGGGCGGGGACCCCGGGAATCTTGACCGACACCACGGCTGTTGCGGTGAGCGGCCCCGTGCAGGTGCGCGACCAGAGCCGTCCGGCGGGCGGTGAGCCCGTCGATGCGCCGGGTGATCTCGTCGATCGCCTCCCGGTACTCGGCCAGCGAGGCGGGACAGTCGTCGGCGTGCTGATGCCCGACCACGAGACAGTCCAGGAAGGGACGGGTGCGCTCCACCGGGATCCCGAGCCTGCCCAGCGCCCGGATCTCCCGCGCCAGCCGTACGTCGCCCTCGCCCTAGTCGCGGTAGCCGTTGGCCAGCCGGGCGGGCGCGAGCAGTCTCAAAGATTCGTAGTAGCGCACCGCCTTGACCGTCACGCCCGCCCTGCGGGCGAGCTCACCGATCCGCATGTCTCTCACCTCGAAGAACGCTAAACCCTGCCCCTGAGGGTAAGGTCAAGCCGCCACGACGGAGCGACGGAGCGGTCAGCCGGCCGAGTCCCCCGCCGGCCCGTCCAGTTCCGCCCGGTAGTCCGCGTACGCGGCGCGCAGCTCGTCGCCCGGCCAGTCGGCGGGCAGGAGTTCCGGGGGCAGGACGGGGTCGGTCAGCAGGTGGCGTACCGCTGCCGCGAAGACCGTGAAGCGGTCGGCCGGGAGGCGGGCCTCGGAGGCTCGGGCCAGAAGGGCGCGGGCGGTGGCGGACCAGGTGGTCAACGGCCAGAGGTCGGCGGCCAGTTCGGGTGCGGGCCGGTCGGGTCGGGCCGTGTAGGACTGGGCGGTGTCCGCGAGGCCGGCGGGAAGGGGCCTCGTCAGGTTCGCGGGGCGGAGCCAGACGCCCTCGCGGAGTTCGGCCAGGCGGAGGGAGGCCAGGCGGGTGCGCAGGTCGGCCCGTGCGGCGGGGCCGCGGCCCGTGGCCGTGATGACCAGCATCTCCCAGTCGCCGCGCCATGTGCGCGTACGGGGCCGTACCGCCTCGTCCTGGCGGCGCTGGCGGGCCAGCAGCCGGTCACTGAGGCCGTAGACGGCGTCGTCGGTCCGGCGCAGGTCGCCGGCCGCCGTCATGCGGCTGAGCGCGGCCCGGAGCGTGGAGCCGCCGACCCCGAAGGGCTCGACGAACCGGATCAGGTCCTTCACCGGCAGCTGGGGCGGATGCGTGCCCAGCAGCAGGCTCAGCACGACCGACCGGGCGGACAGGGGCCGCAGGCCGACGTCGGCGGGCTCGGCGGACACATCCTTCATGCGCATGGTCACGTACTGTACGTGCGGTGCCATATTGCACTATTGCTGCGACCGCAGGGTTACTGCAACATGGAGGCCATGGACTCGACCGTCGCGCTCCCGCAGCCGCAGTACGCCACCCACGACGTCACCAACCAGGCGCCCCCGCTCGCCCCCTACGACGCCTCCGACGACCCGGCCCTGATCGAGGGGCTGCGCCGGGAGGGGGCGGAGTGGGCCGAGGAGGGGATCCGGCGGCTCGGGGTACGGGCCGGGAGCGCGGAGGCGCAGGAGTGGGGGGAGCTGGCCAACCGCCACGAGCCGGAGCTGCGCACCCACGACCGGTACGGCAACCGGATCGACGAGGTCGACTTCCACCCCAGCTGGCACCACCTGATGCGGGCGGCGGTGGAGGAAGGGCTGGCGGGGGCCGCCTGGGCGGACGACCGGGCGGGGGCCCATGTCGCGCGGACGGCGGGCGGACTGGTGTGGGGGCACACCGAATCCGGCCATGGATGTCCGACGTCCATGACCTACGCCGCCGTTCCGGCGTTGCGCACCCAGCCCGAGCTGGCCAAGGTGTACGAACCGCTGCTGACCAGCCGGGCGTACGAGCCGGGGCTGCGCGTGCCGACGGAGAAGCCGGGGCTGCTCGCCGGGATGGGCATGACCGAGAAGCAGGGCGGTTCGGACGTACGGACGAACACGACGGCCGCCACGCCCACCGCCGAGCCGGGCGTCTACACCCTGCGCGGGCACAAGTGGTTCACCTCGGCGCCGATGTGCGACGTCTTCCTGGTACTGGCCCAGGCACCGGGCGGCCTCTCCTGCTTCCTCGTGCCGCGCGTCCTGCCGGACGGCAGCCGCAACGCGTTCCGCATCCAGCGGCTGAAGGACAAGCTCGGCAACCGCTCCAACGCGTCCTCCGAGCCGGAGTTCGACGGGACCGTGGCCTGGCTGGTCGGGCCCGAGGGGCGGGGGGTGAAGACCATCATCGAGATGGTCAACTGCACCCGGCTGGACTGTGTGATGAACTCGGCGACCCTGATGCGCAAGACGCTCGTCGAGGCGGGTCACCATGTACGGCATCGCAGCGCGTTCGGCGCCCGGCTCGTCGACCAGCCGCTGATGCGCAACGTCCTGGCCGACCTGGCCCTGGAGTCGGAGGCGGCGACCACGCTGACGCTGCGGCTGGCGGGGGCGGCGGACCGCGCGGTGCGCGGGGACGAACGGGAGCGGGCCTTCAGGCGGATCGCGACCGCCGTCGGCAAGTACTGGGTCACCAAGCGCGGCCCGGCCTTCACCGCGGAGGCCCTGGAGTGCCTGGGCGGCAACGGTTACGTCGAGGACTCCGGCATGCCCCGGCACTACCGCGAGGCCCCGCTGCTGTCGATCTGGGAGGGCTCGGGGAACGTCAACGCGCTCGACGTGCTGCGGGCGCTGTCCCGCGAACCCGGCGCCGCCGACGCCCTGTTCGGCGAGCTCGCGCACGCGCGCGGCGCGGACACCCGGCTGGACGCGGCCGTGACCCGGCTGAAGAACGAACTGGCCGAGACCGATCAGGCGGGGGCGCGCCGGCTGGTCGAGCGAATGGCGCTGGCGCTGCAGGCCTCGCTGCTGGTCCGGTACGCCCCGGCCGCCGTCGCGGACGCCTTCTGCGCGACCCGGCTCGGCGGCGACTGGGGGCACGCGTTCGGCACCCTGCCGGCCGGCACCGGGTTCGACGCGATCCTGGACCGGGCGCTGCCTGGCGGGAACTGATCCCTGTGCGATCCGCCGACGGCCGGTGACCGCCGACGGATCGCACACAGTCGCCGTCCGATTCCGCATCGTTGTCAGTGCCGTGGTGCAGACTCCCGAACAGGTGGTACTCGCCCGGGGAGGACAACGGTGTTCACGGGGATCGACGAGGTCGACTGGGCCTCGCTGCGGCACGCGTACGGCAGCGCGGCGGACGTGCCCGGTCTGCTGCGCGGACTGGCCTCGGCGGACGCGGCCGAACGGGAGGTCGCGCTCGACGGGATGTACGGCTCGGTGCATCACCGGGGGAACGTGTACGACTCGACGCTCGCCTGCGTCCCGTTCCTCTTCGCGCTCGCTGCCCGTCCGGAGGTGCAGGACCGGGGCGCCATAGTGGAACTGCTGGTCAGCATCGGCGCGGAGAGCGCCGGTTCCCGGGCCCGGGCCGCCGTCCGTGCCGGTGCCGAGGCGCTCGTGCCGCTGGCCGACGACCCGTGCCCCGGGGTGCGCCGCGCGGTGCCCGGGGCGCTGGTCCGGTTCCTCGACGAACCGGAGCGGGTGCTGGCGCTGTTACGGCGGCGGATCACGGACGAGCGCGACGAACAGGTGCTGCTCGCCCTGACCGAGGCCCTCGGGCTGTTCGTCCGGTGCCGTCCCGACCGGGCGGCCGGGGCGGTGGAGTTGCTGGCCGCGCAGAGCGGACCCCCGCACGCCCCGACGGCACGGCTGGCCGCGCTCGGGCAGTTGGGCCTCGGGGCGCCGGAGCGGCTGCCCGCCGATCTGGTGCCGGCCGTGGTGCGGCTGCTCAGGGAGCGCTCGGAGCGGCGGACGGCCGGTCCGGACCGGGTGGACGCGGACACCCTGGTCGGCCGGATACGGCGGCTGCGCCCCTCCGACGAGGAGGGTGCGTATCTGCTGCGCACCCTGCACCGGGCGCTGGAGGACCGGGTGGCGGACCGGATCGCGCTGCTCGTCGGCCAGTTGAGCAGCCCGGACCCGATGGACCGGTGCAACGCGGTGTGGATGTCGGCCGGGCTGTTCCGGGGCTGGCGGGCTGACTTCACGGCGCCCGTCTCGCTGATAGGCAGGCAACTGGGCCGTGAACAGGACCAGTTACGGGACGCGGCGGTGTCGGTGCTCGTGGAGCTGTTCGGGCTGGCCGCGCCGGCGGCCGACGAGCTGCACGCGCTGGTGACCGTGCGGCCCGACCTGTGGGTGCACACCTGGGAGCGCGGCAGCCCCTCGCTGGGCGGCCCGTTGAAGGCGCTGGCCAGGAGCGGCGATCCGCGCGCGGTGCCGGCCCTGGCCCAGCTGCTGGCGAGACCGGTGGTGCCCGGTGGGCTGGGCTTCGAGATCGTGCATCTGGGCCCGGCGGCCGCCCCGCTCGCGCCCGCGCTGCGGCGCCGGCTGGGCCAGGTCGACCCGGACTCCCCCGAGGCCGCCGAACTGGCCGCTCCGCTGCTGGCGGCGGTCACCGCCCTCAAGGACCCGGCGGCGGTGCCCGAGGTGCTGCGGCTGCTGCGCGGCGCACCGGACGGGTCGGGGGCCCGGGAGGCCCTCGTCGGGCAGGCGGTACGGGCGCTCGACGTCCTGGGGGCGGCGGCCAGGGCGGCGGCACCGGTCCTGCGCGGGCTCCTGGACACCCGGCACGCCGCCCTGGCGGCGGGGGCCCTGTGGTCGGCGGAGGGGGACGTGGCCGCCGTACTCCCGGTGCTGCTGCGGGAGCTGACGCACGGCCGCAACCGCAGCGCGCGGACGGCCGCCGAGCAGCTGGGCCGGCTGGGGGCGGCCGCCCGCAATGCGCTGCCCGCACTGCGCCGGCTGGCCGGGTCCGGCAGGGTGTGGGAACGGGTGGCGGCGGCCGAGGCGCTGTGGCGGATCGACGGGGATCCGGCACCCGTACTCCCGGTGTTCCGGGCCGCCTGGTCGGAGAACCCGTACACGCGGGGCACGATCGCCGGGTGTCTGGCCGCGATGGGCCCCGCGAGCGCCCCGCTGCGCGACCTGGTGACGGCCGAACTCGCCGCCCCCCGGCGGCACACGGCGCGGCCGGGCGGATACGGCGGCCACGACATCGCCCAGGACGAGCGGCTGCTCGCCGACTGCCGCCGGGCCCTGGCCCGGCAGGCCCGCTGAGGCAAGCCGGGCCGCAGGGCACGGGCGCCGACGCCCGCGTCAGCCGGTCATGCGGCCCCACTGCGGTCCGAGCCGCGCCCATTCCGCGTCCCAGCGGTCCATCCGGCGCCGCTCCAGCCGGCCGCGCGCCACCAGCCCGGCGACGAACGGGACGGCGGCCGCGCTCAGCCCGACCAGGCCGCCGATCAGCGCGGAGCGCAAGTGGGCCTCGGAGGTGGTGGCGGGCCGGGTGACGAGGTGCCCCTGCAGGTCCGTCCAGACGGTGACCGTGGTGCCGACCTTGCTGCCGGCCGGGACCCGCGCCTGACCGGTGTGGGCGGAGCCGTCGGCGACGGTCCAGCCCACGCGCGCCCAGACCCGCTCGCCGTTCGACGAGTCGGAGGACTCGGAGGAGCCGGAGGAGCCGGACTTCGCTGCCGCCGAGCCGGGAGCCTTGTCCATGACATGGGCCACGACCGGGTGCCACTCGACGCGCTCGCGGGCCAGGCCGTCCTCGACCGACCGGGCCGCCGCGAGCCCGGCGAGCACCCCGGCGAGCAGGGTGAGCAGCCAGGCGCCGAGCAGCACCCAGGCCTCCATCGTGTCGGCACGGCGCTTCAGCGGGTTGCGCCGCCAGCGCCACAGCCAGACCTTCGGACCACGGAACGCCTTCAAAGGCATCCTCCTCACGCGCGCACGGACAGCCCGGACCGTCCTCCCATACGGGAGCGGCCGCTGCGTTGCTCACGGCGAACTCCGAGTCGACGGTCGCACGACTGACCCCGCTCGCGCAGGCGTCTGTCCGAACGCGTTCCGCCGCCGTGTTCGACCGGCCGACACGGCGGCTCCGACCTGCGATGACGTCGTCCCCCTGGGGACTGTCAGTGGTGAGGTGCAGACTGGCCGATATCCGAGTGCCGGCTGTGACGGCAACCGCGGCCAGGACTGTGACAAGGACGTCATGGAGGTGATCGGCATGACCGAGGTACTGCTCGCCGTAGGAACCCGCAAGGGGCTCTTCCTCGGGAGGCGGCGAGGTGGCGCCTGGGAGTTCGACGAGAGTCCCTACTTCAACGCGCAGGCGATCTACTCGGTCGCCATCGACACCCGGGGCGGGCGGCCCCGGCTCCTGGCGGGCGGCGACAGCGCGCACTGGGGGCCCTCGGTCTTTCACTCCGACGACCTGGGCCGCACCTGGACCGAACCGGCCCGCCCCGCCGTGCGGTTCCCCAAGGACACCGGTGCCTCGCTGGAGCGGGTCTGGCAGCTCCACCCGGCCGCCGCCGAGCCGGACGTGGTCTACGCGGGCACGGAACCCGCCGCGCTGTACCGGTCCGAGGACCGCGGGGAGAGCTTCGACCTGGTCCGGCCGCTGTGGGAGCACCCGACGCGCGACAAGTGGGTGCCGGGCGGCGGCGGTGAGGGCCTGCACACCGTGGTCACCGACCGGCGCGACCCGAAGGCGGTGACGGTCGCCGTCTCGACGGCCGGCGTGTTCCGCACCGGCGACGGCGGCGCGAGCTGGACGCCGTCCAACTCCGGTGTCTCCGCGGTCTTCCTGCCGGACCCCGACCCGGAGTTCGGCCAGTGCGTGCACAAGATCGCGCAGGACGCGGCGAATCCGGACCGGCTGTATCTGCAGAACCACTGGGGGGTGTACCGGAGCGACGACGCGGGGGCGCACTGGACCGACATCGGCGAGGGGCTGCCGTCCACGTTCGGTTTCGCGGCGGCCGCCCATCCGCACCGCGGGGAGACGGCGTACGTCTTCCCGATCAACGCGGACGCCGACCGGGTGCCCGCCGGGCACCGGTGCCGGGTCTTCCGCACGGCCGACGCGGGACGGACCTGGGAGCCGCTGTCGGCGGGGCTGCCGCCGGAGGACCACTACGGCACGGTGCTGCGCGACGCGCTCTGCACGGACGACGGGGATCCGGCCGGGGTGTACTTCGGCAACCGCAACGGCGAGGTGTTCGCCTCGGCCGACGACGGCGACAGCTGGCGCCAGTTGGCCTCCCATCTTCCGGACGTGCTGTGCGTACGGGCGGCGGTCGTCACCTGATGCCGGGTCCCCCGCAGGAGGGCGGTTTCTGTCATCGGGGGCGCCGGTCCGGTCGTTGCCGGTCGTCCCGCGACCACGGTGGCCTCAGCTTGATCGCCGCCCCGTGTACGGCAGTAGGGTGACGCCGTGGCACCACGACCCTTGCATGAAATCGTCGAACCGGGCTGGGCGAAGGCCCTGGAACCGGTGGCCGGGAGGATCGCCGCGATGGGCGACTTCCTGCGCGCGGAGATCGCCGCGGGACGCACCTACCTCCCGGCCGGCCCGAACGTCCTGCGGGCCTTCCAGCAGCCCTTCGACGACGTCCGCGTCCTGATCGTCGGCCAGGACCCGTACCCGACCCCGGGGCACGCGGTGGGGCTGTCGTTCTCGGTCGCGCCCGAGGTGCGCCCGCTGCCGGGCAGCCTGATCAACATCTACCGGGAGCTGAACACCGACCTGGGTCTGCCCCAGCCGTCCAACGGCGACCTCACCCCGTGGACCCGGCAGGGCGTCCTGCTGCTCAACAGGGCGCTCACCACGGCCCCGCGCACCCCGGCCGCGCACCGGGGCAAGGGCTGGGAGGAGGTCACCGAGCAGGCGATACGGGCCCTGGCCGGCCGCGGCAAGCCGCTGGTGTCCATCCTGTGGGGCCGCGACGCCCGCAATCTCCGCCCGCTGCTCGGCCAGTTGCCGGCGGTGGAGTCCGCGCATCCCTCCCCCATGTCGGCGGACCGCGGCTTCTTCGGCTCCCGCCCGTTCAGCCGCGCCAACGACCTGCTGATCGAGCAGGGGGGACAGCCGGTGGACTGGCGTCTGCCGTGAGCGACGGGGGCGGCGGGCCCCGGGGGGCGGGGTTCCTCGCCGTCGACTCCGGCGGCTCCGGGTTACGGGCCGTCGTGGGCGTGCCGGGAGGTACGCCGTCCGCTCCGCAGGAGTCCCGGGAGCCGGTGCGGACCGGGGCGCGGGGCATCGACCCCGGGCACCTGCTGGAGCAACTCCTGCCCATGGCACGGGCGCTGGCCGACTCGTACGGGCTGGAGCGGATGACGACAGCCGTCGTCGGTGCCGCCGGGCTGGCCAGTCTCGGGGACGCGCTGCGAGCCGAGCTGCCGGGCGCGCTGGCCCGCGAGCTCGGGGTGCGGACGGTCGCGCTGGCCGCCGACGCCGTGACGGCATACGTCGGCGCCCTGGGCCCGCGCCCCGGCGCGGTGGTCGCCGCCGGGACCGGGCTGATCGCGACCGGTACCGATCTCACCCGGTGGCGGCGGGCGGACGGCTGGGGGCACCTGCTGGGCGACTGCGGCAGCGGCGCCTGGATCGGCCGGGCCGGCCTGGAGGCTGCGCTGCGCGCCTTCGACGGGCGCGACGGCGGCTCGGCCGCGCTGCGGGCCGGCGCCGAGGACCGGTTCGGGCCACTGCCCGCGCTGCCCGGACAGCTCTATCCGCGCGCCGACCGGCCCGCCGTGCTCGCCTCGTTCGCCCCGCGCGTCGCGGAGTGCGCCGAGGCGGGCGACCCGGTCGCGGCCGCGATCCTGCGCGCCGCTGCCCGGCACCTGGCCGAGTCGGCCGCCGCCGTCTGCCCCGCGGGGGGTGAACCCCTGGTCGCCCTCACCGGCGGCCTGTTCAAGCTGGGCGACCCGCTTCTGGTACCGGTGGCCGAGGAGTTGGCGCGGCTGCTGCCGCAGGCGCGGCAGGTGCCGGCGGAGGGCGATCCGCTGCACGGCGCGGTACGCGTCGCGAGTGACCTGGTCACCGGGCGGCTCACTCTGCCGGGTGATGAGAAACTGCTCTCCGTTGTACACATAAAACTTGTACACACAAAAGGGTATTGATCCTGTTGGCACATGAAGTGTCCGACAGGTGACGAGATCACCTTCGAATCAGGCGTAACTCATCAGACAAAAGCGGACGGATACCGCTCACCTGCACCCTCCCCGAACAAGGGAGCCCAGATAGCCAGTAACATGCGGCGCCATGAGCTCCCCCACTGGGCCCGCCGGCCTGCCAGTACGAATGCCGCGCCCCCGCCAGCCCGGACGGCACCGCCGCCCCGAGCCGCTGGTGGCTCCCGAGGACGCGCCCGCGCTCGTCCTCGCGGTGCCGGGTAAGCCCAGCGCGGCCACGCGCAGCCTCGCCGAGGAGGTCGTGAGCATCGCCCGCTCCGAGCTGCCCGGTCTCGACGCCCGCATCGGGTACCTG
This sequence comes from Streptomyces sp. NPDC028289, assembly GCF_055565975.1. Lineage (NCBI taxonomy): Bacteria > Bacillati > Actinomycetota > Actinomycetes > Kitasatosporales > Streptomycetaceae > Streptomyces > Streptomyces sp. NPDC028289. Next base: position 890,171 of record NZ_JBVHTI010000004.1, read on the forward strand.
GACGGGGACGACGCGGAGTTCCCCACCCTCCAGTCCGTGCTGGCCGGTGCCGCCGAGGAGCGCACCGCCCGCTACGAGCAGGCCGTCGCCGCCGGCGTCGAGGGGATCAAGGCCCCCGACGGCCCGGTCGCCGTCGTCGTGCCGCTGCTGGCCGGTCCGGACAGTGCGCTGCTGCGCCAGGTCCGCCACGCGGTCATGGAGAGCCGGGTCGCCGCCGACCTGACCGATGTCCTCGGCCCGCACCCGCTGCTCGCCGAGGCGCTGCACGTGCGCCTCTCGGAGGCGGGGCTGGCCCGTGCCGACCGCGCGAGGCTGTTCACCGTGGCGACGGCCGCGGACGGCATCATCCTCGCGTCGGTGGGCGGCGACGAGGCGGTGCAGGCCGCCGGGATCACCGGCATGCTGCTCGCCGCGCGCCTGGCCGTGCCGGTGATGGCCGCCGCGCTGGACCAGGAGGGTTCGATCGCCTCCGTCGCGGAGCAGCTGCGGGGTTCGGGGTCGCAGCAGCTGGCGCTGGCGCCGTACCTGATAGGGCCGGAGATCGACGCGGCGCTGCTGGCCGCGGCCGCGGAGGAGGCCGGTTGTGCCACCGCCGAGCCGCTGGGGCCGTACCCGGCGATCGGGAAGCTGGCGCTGGCCAAGTACACGACGGCGCTGGGCATCGCGCCGCAGCAGCCGCAAGGTGCGCCGGTGCGCTGAGCCGACACAAGCCGACGGCTCCCTTTCTCGGAGAGGGGGCCGTCGGCTGTTTTCGTGGTGCTGCGGCCGGTCCTTGACCGCAGGCCGGTGGGGGGTGGTCGCGCAGCTCTCCGCGCCCCTTGCGGGGCGCTGCAGGCGACGTCAGTCGAAAACGATGCAGGAAGGCGCCGGGATCTCCACCGTGCCGTCGTAGCGGGGCTGGCCGGTCCGCCGGTCGATGGTGAACCAGGTGATGTTGCCCGACCGCTCGTTGGCGGCGTAGAGGAAGCCGCCCGCCTCGGTGATCGCCCGCGGCCAGTGGCCCCCGCAGGGGACCGTCGCCGTCAGGTGCAGCTGGTCCCCGTCGACCGTGAACGTGGTCAGGACGTCCTCGCCCCTGGTCGCCGTCCAGACGAAACGGCCGTCGGGTGAGACGGCGATACCGGACGGGTAGGCGTCGCCGGCCGGGGCGCCGGGCAGGACCGGGGTCTCGGTCAGCGGCTTGAGGGTGCCGGTGCCGGCGTCCCAGCGGCAGACGGTCACGGTCGGGGTGAGTTCGTTGACGACGTAGGCGTGCCGGCCGCCGGGGTGGAAGGCCAGGTGGCGGGGGCCGGAGCCGGGGCGCAGGGCGAACTCGCGGTGGAGGGAGGGGGCGCCCTCGTCCAGGGTGCAGACGCGCACCGAGTCGGTTCCCAGGTCGACGCTGACCGCCCAGCGGCCGCTGGGATCGGGCTGCACCTGGTGGGCGTGCGGGCCGCGCTGACGCCGTTCGTGCGGGCCCGCACCGGTGTGCCGGAGCAGTCCGGAGGGGGCGGGGGCGAGGGTGCCGTCGGGGCGGACGGGGACGGCGGTGACGCTGCCGGAGCCGTAGTTGGCGGTCAGGACATGGCCGTCGAAGACGCTCAGGTGGGTGGGGCCGCTGGCGTCGACCGGAACCGGCGGCCCGGCGAGGCGCGGCTTGTCGTCGTGGACGTGGTACGCGGCCACCGCGCCGTCGGCGGTCTCGCTGACCGCGTACAGGATGCGCCCGCCGGGCGCGAGCGCGAGGTACGACGGGTCGGGGACGCCGTCGACGCTCTCCAGGAGGGCCAGGGCGCCACTGTCCGGACGGACCGCCGCCGTGACGACCCCCGGGCCGCCCGCGGCCGTGAACGACCCGATGAAGGCCCTGCGCCGCCTGCCGCCGTCTGCCACCGCTGTCCCCTATCGCTGCGAGCCACCACGAGCCGGTACGAGTCAGAACGGGCCGGTTCGGTCCCGCCCGGGCCGACGGTAGCAGCTGGCGGTCTAGACCAGGGCGTGTGGGGCGGCGCGTCTCAGGCGCCGACCAGGGGTGAGCGCGAGGGGGCGCGCAGTGGCTCGGCGAGTTCGGACAGGGCGCGCTCCAGGCCGTGCAGATGGGCGAGGGCGGGTTCGGCGGGCGGCTCGGCGGGGGCGGTGATGTGCTCCGAGCCCCTGGTGAGCGCCTCGACGGCGGCCTCGACGCGCCAGCAGGCGGCGGCCAGCCGGGCGTCGTGCGAGGCCTCCGGGTCGGCGGCGACCGCCACCAGGCCGCGGATCTCGCGGGCGCAGTGGTCCAGCAGGGCGAGGACGCGGCGGGCGCGGCGCTTGCGGCCGTGCATCGGGTTGAGCGGGTGCACGAGCGGGGCGACCGAGAGCCGTACCCGGCCGAGGAGCTGTTCGAGTTCGGCCACCCGGGGTGCCGGGTCGGCGGTGGCGGAGCCGGCGAGCCGGGCGGCGGCCTCGGCGGTGCAGGCGTGCACGCAGCGCAGGGCGCGCCGAATCCAGGCGTCGGTGGTGAGGTGGGTGGTGACCGGCAGCACGAACAGCACGGCGAGGACGGCGCCGAGGGCGCCCACCGCGGTCTCGGCCAGCCGCAGCCCCAGCAGGCCGGGGGTGAGGACGCCGAGCAGGCCGTAGAGCAGCTCGGCGAGGAAGGTCACCCAGAGCATCATCCAGGTGTAGGAGACGGCGGCCGTGTAGAAGATGCCGAAGACGGCGGCCGTGACCAGGACGGCGGTGGGAACCGGGGCGCCCTGCACCGGGGCGGCGACCAGCAGGCCCAGCGCGATGCCGATGGCGGTGCCGAGGACCCGGCGGAAGCCACGCACCAGGGTCTCGCCGCGCGAGGCGGTGTTGACGAAGATCCACCAGGTGGCGCCGACCGCCCAGTACCAGCGCTGACCGGACACCAGCTGACCGGCGACCAGCGCGAAACCCGCGCCCGCGGTCGCCTGGACCGCCTGCCGGGTGGTCACCCGGGCCAGTCCGGTGCCGGCGGGCGGAGCGGGAACCGGCGGCGGGGGCAGGCGACGCTCGTAGCACCAGAGACCGAAGCGGACGGCGGCGGCGCTGAGCACGGAGAGCAGGACGGCGGCGTACAGCTCGGGCAGCTGTCGGGGGGTGGCGTGCAGGAACTGGGCGACGAAGAAGGTCATGAAGGCGAACACGCCCAGGCTGTGTCCGCGCGGACCCCAGCGGCGCGCGTACACACCCGCGCCGACCACGGCGAGGAAGACCAGGTCGCGGGCGACCGGCAAGCCGTGCAGTTCGGCCGCGGCCGCGAGCACCGGCAGGCCCGCGACGGGCAGCAGCGCGGTGGTGACGGCCTGTCCGCGGACGGTGGCGTCGGCGACGGTGAACAGCGCCAGCAGCGCGGCGAGACCGCCGGTGACGGCGCCCGTGACGGAGTGCCCGGCCAGTGCGCAGACCACGACGGCGAGGCCGATGCCCAGCACGGCGCGCGCGGCGAAGCGCAGCCGGACCCGCCCCGGGTCCGGAGCCACGAACACCCTCTTCAGCACTGCTTCCCCTCCCGCGGACGGCACAGAAAAGGCGCCGCGGGGATCCGCAGCGCCATCGACACACCCATGAGAGCACCAGAGGGGCTGCTGGCTCAAGTGGCGTCGATTCCGCTGTGCCAATGGTCCAGTCATGACGAGTGTGGTTCAACGACCGAAGCGCCAATGGTCCAGGTCGGCCGGGATCACCGCTGAGCCATTGGTACAGTCGCACGTCATGACCGTGGACGAGCTCGACACCCGCATCCTGCGGCTGCTGCTGGAGCAGCCGCGCACCAGCGTGCGCGAGTACGCGCGGGTCCTCGGGGTCGCCCGGGGCACGCTCCAGGCCCGGCTGGACCGGCTGGAGCGGGACGGTGTGATCACGGGCACCGGCCCTTCCCTCTCCCCCGCCGCGCTCGGCCACCCGGTGCTGGCCTTCGTCCACATCGAGGTCACCCAGGGGCATCTGGACGACGTCGGGGACGCGCTGGCCGCCGTGCCGGAGATCGTGGAGGCGTTCTCGATCACGGGCGGCGGGGATCTGCTGACCCGGGTGGTGGCGCGGGACAACGCGCACCTGGAGGACGTGATCCAGAAGCTGATCAGCCTGCCGGGCGTGGTGCGCACCCGTACCGAGGTGGCGCTGCGCGAACGGGTTCCGCACCGGTTGCTGCCGCTGGTGGAGTCCGTCGGCCGGGCCGCACGCGGCTAACGGCATCCTGATCGCATGAGCGATATCGGCGGCCTCGCGGTCATCTTCGATCTCGACGGAACACTCGTGGACAGCGAGCCGAACTACTACGAGGCGACGCGGCAGATGCTGGCCGGGCACGGCGTCACGGACTACACCTGGGCGGTGCACGAGCGCCTCGTCGGCATCAGCACGCTGGAGACGGTGACCCTGCTGCGCGACCGTCATGGACTGCGGCCCCCGGTGGCCGAGCTGCTCGCGGAGACGAACCGGCGGTATCTGGAGCTGGCCCGGACCCGTACGCGCGCGTACCCGGAGATGCGGAAGTTCGTGGAGCTGCTGGCGGCCGAGGGCGTCCCGTCCGCGGTGGCCTCCGGCTCCTCTCCCGAGGCGATCGAGGCGATCCTGGCCGGCACGGGCCTCGGCGCGCATCTGCGCACCGCGGTCTCGGCCGACGAGGTGGCACGCGGCAAGCCGGCGCCGGACGTCTTCCTGGAGGCGGCCCGCCGCCTCGGCGCCGCACCGGCGGACTGCGTGGTGCTGGAGGACTCCGCTCCGGGCGTGGCGGCGGCGCACGCCGCCGGGATGCGCTGCATCGCGGTCCCGTATGCGGCCGCACAGGCCGATCTCCTGACCACGGCCGATCTTCTCCTGCGCGGCGGCCAGGCGGAGTTCACGGCACGCGCGGCCTACGACTGGCTCACGTCGCTCTGAACGGCGGCCTTCCGGCGGAAGCCGCCCGGGCCGGCACCCGGAAGGAGCAGTCCGGCCATCCGTTCGCTCCGCCGGTCGTGCGAGGCGCGGGATGCCTGCATAGCGTGGCCGCATGACCACGACCTGCTCAAAGCCGCCCCAGCCGGCCACCGACGACCGGCGGTGGAAGGCGCTCGGGGTCTGTCTCGCGGCCGGCTTCATCTCGCTGCTCGACACCTCGATCGTCAACGTGGCGCTGCCCTCGATGGAGCGCGGCCTGGGCGCCACGGAGGCCGCCCAGGCCTGGGTGGTCTCCGGGTACGCGCTGACCTTCGGGCTGGCACTCGTCCCGGCGGGCCGGCTCGGCGACATGCGCGGACGGCGCCAGGCCTTCCTGATCGGGCTCGCCGTCTTCACGGTGGCCTCGGCGGCCTGCGGGCTCGCGGCGAGTCCCGACCGGCTGGTGGTGTTCCGGCTGATCCAGGGCGCGGCGGCGGGCATGGTCGCGCCGCAGACCTCGGCGCTGATCCAGCAGATGTTCCAGGTCTCCGAACGCGCCAAGGCCTTCGGGCTGCTCGGCAGCGTCATCGGGGTCTCGACGGCGGTCGGCCCGCTGGCGGGCGGTGTGATCATCGACGCCGTCGGCACCGACGACGGCTGGCGCTGGGTGTTCTTCGTCAACCTGCCCATCGGGGTCGCCGCGTTCGCCGCGGGCCTGCGGCTGCTGCCCCGCTGTCCCGCGTCGACGGACCGGCGGGAACGGTTCGACCCGCTCGGGGTGCTGCTCCTCGGCTGCGGCGTGCTCGCGCTGATGCTGCCGCTGGTGCAGGAGCAGCAGTGGACCGGACAGGAGAAGTGGGCACTGCTGCCGGTGGGTGCGGTGCTGCTCGGACTGTTCTGGGTGTGGGAGCGGCGGCAGGGCCGGCTCGGAAAGGCGCCGCTGCTCGATCTGAGCCTGTTCTCGACGCGGTCCTTCACCCTCGGCGCGCTGATCAGCCTGTCCTACTTCGCCGGCTTCACCACGGTCTTCTTCGTCCTCGCCCTGTTCCTGCAGAACGCGGCGGGATACAGCGCCCTGGCGGCCGGAGTCGCGGTGCTGCCGTTCGCGGTCGCCTCGGCGGTCGGTGCCGCCCTGGGCGGCCGGCTGGTGATGCGCCACGGCCGCAAGGTGGTCGTCATGGGCCTCACCGGGGTGACGCTCGGGCTGCTCGGCATCATCGCGGTGGTGCGGCTGGTGCCGTTGGAGAGCTTCGGGTGGGCCGCGGCGGTGCCGATGATCGTCGGCGGCATCGGCTCCGGCATCACGGTCTCCCCCAACACCACGCTCACCCTGACCCGCGTCCCCGTGAAGCGTGCCGGTGCGGCCGGCGGGGTGCTGCAGACCGGCCAGCGCGTCGGCTCGGCGGCCGGGATCGCGGTGGTGGGCTCGGTGTACTTCGCCCACCTCGCGCACCGCGGCCCGGCCACCGAGGCGCTTCAGCTGGGCCTGGTCACCTCCGTCGGGTTCATCCTGGTGGCGCTGGGCCTGGCGGTGGCCGACCTGGGGGAGCGGGCGAAGGCGCCGGAGACACCGAAAGCGCAAGGCATGCCGGAGGCCGAGAGCCTGACACCCTGACCAGGAGGGGCCGGAGCAGCGCCCCCGAAGGGGCGCTGGGGGCACCCCCGGCCGAAGGCTGGGGAGGAACTGCGCGACCGGCCACGACGGCGCCGCAGCCGGCAGACCTCGGCCTTCCGACGGACGCTCAGGCGTCGTGACATTGCGCGGACCCCGGATCACGGAAAGCGATCGGGGCGCGAGGGAGCAGACCGGGAGCGGGTGCGAGGCAGGGTGGCGCCCGTCCGGCCGCGGCTACGAGCGACGGCGGGGCTTGCCGCGCTTCGCGGGCTTGGCGGACTTCGCGCCGGCGGCACGCCCGCGTGCGGTGCGGGCGCCCGGCGTCGCCTTGGCCCCGGCGGCCGGCTTCTGCGCCCGTTTGGCCTTCTCCGGCGCGGCCTGCGCCGCCTTCGTCGGCTTCGAGGCCGGTGCGGCCTGGCGGCCGCGGGTGCTGTTGACCGTGCGGCCGCGGACGATGCCGATGAAGTCGTCGACCATGTCCGTGGTGGCCTCCTCGGGCCAGGACAGGGCGACGGTCGACTCCGGGCCGTCGGTGAGTGGCCGGTAGGTGAGGTCCCGGCGGTGGTACAGCCGGGCCAGGGACTGCGGGACGACCAGGAGCCCCACGCCGGCCGCGACCAGCTCGACGGCGTCCTCGGTGGTCGCGGGGCGCTCGAAGGCGGGCTCGCCGGGCGGGGCGTCCCAGTCGAAGACGTCGTCGAGGGGGTGGAAGAGGACCTCGTCGGCGAGGTCGGCGACGGTGACCTCCTCGGCCGCCGTGATCACGTGGTCCTTGGGGACGAGGACCACGGTGGTCTCGGTGTAGAGGGGGATCGCGCTGAAGAACGTACGGTCCACCGGGAGCCGTACGAGACCGGCGTCCGCGTCGCCCGCACGCAGCAGGCCGGACGCCTCGGCGGCGGGGACCTGGAGGAGGGTGAGGGGGATGCCGGGATGGCGCTCGTTCCAGATCCGAACCCATTTGGCGGGCGTCGCGCCGGGAACGTACGCGAGCCGGAACGACGGTGTTTCCTCCGAGCCTGTCACCAGCCCAGGTTAACGGGGAGCGGACGACCGGCCGGCATCGGCCACGGACGGCCCCCGGCGACGGCCGGGGCGGGCTGCCTCCGGCGGCGGTGCAGGGCCGGCGCCATCGGCCGTGGTCAGGGCTTCCGCGCCCGGCCGATACCCTTGACCTCATGAGTTCGCACCAGACCGCCCAGACGATGAAGCCCGCGACCGCGGCGAAGAAGCTGGGCGTGTACCTGCCCGCCACGCCCGCCGCCTTCCAGGAGGGCGTCGTCTCGCGCGCCGAGCTGGCCGAGCTCCAGAAGAACCCGCCCGAGTGGCTGCGCGAACTGCAGGCCAACGGGCCGCACCCGCGTCCGGTGGTCGCGGCCAAGCTGGGCGTGTCCATCGCCGGACTGGCGCGCGGCGGGGTGACCGAACCGCTCACCACCGAGCAGATCGAGGAGCTCAAGCGCGAACTGCCCGAGTGGCTGGAGAAGGAGCGCGCCACGCAGGCCGAGGTCCGCAAGGAGACCGTGCGGCTGAAGAACCTGAAGCGGGAGAAGGAGTCGGGGCAGAACTGACGCTCCTCCTGCACGACTTCCCACGGCCCCGGCCCAGGCGCCTCCGCCTGCGGACGGGGCCGTCGCCGTACCGGCCGGCTCCCCTCCTGCTCCCCCGCTGAACCGCGGTTTCCCCAGCCCGGCGGGGACCGCGCGAAGCGTTGTCAGTGGTCTCCCCTACAGTCGCCATCACTTGATCACTGGGGTGCGGGGAGGCACGCATGGGGTGGGTGACGGCCGGGGACTACGAAGTGGCCCTGGACGACGGGAAGGTGGTCTGCCGCAACGCGGCGGGGCGGCGGCTGAGGTCCGTGCCCGCGAAGCTGGCGGACGACCCGGCCGTGCTGGGGCTGCGGCAGCTCGCCGAGTGGCTGGAGCGGCACGAACGGCAGTGCCTGGCCGACGTGGAGCGGTGGATGACCCGGTCCCTTCCGGTGCCGCTCGCCGTCCTTGCGCAGGTCTGGCCGGACCCCGCCTGGCAGGCGGCGCTGCGCGACCTGGTGGTCACCGGCGCCGACGGCGAGGTCGCCGGGTTCCTGCGGGACGCCGAGGCCGGGCGCGGGCTCGGCCTGGTCGACCTCGACGGCGACACCGTGCGCATCGCCCCGGAACTGGTCCGGCTGCCGCACCCGGTGCTCCTCGAAGACCTGGCGGAGCTACGGGAGTTCGCCGTCGAGCTCGGCGTCGAGCAGAAGGCCCAGCAGCTCTTCCGAGAGGTCTGGCACCGCCCGGCCGCGCTGGACGCCGAGGGCACCCAGATCGAGGAGTACGCGGGCGGGGTCTTCAAGGAGCTGCGGTTCCTGCACGGCAGGGCCACGCAGTTGGGGTACCGCGTGCGCGGCGGTTACGCGGTGTGCTCCGTGCTGGAGGAGGGCCGCGGGATCGAGGCCCGGGTCTGGATCGGCGACTACGACAGCTACTTCGAGACCGAGACCGGCCCGCTGGCGTGGACCGATACGGCAGGCCGCACGCTGAGGCTGGGGCAGGTCGGGCCGGTCGCCTGGTCGGAGGGGATGCGGATGGCGGCGGCGCTGTACGCGGGGCGGGACATCGAGGACGAGGAGCGGGCGGCATGACCACGTACGACGACACCACCACGCCCGCGCTGCTCGACGCCGGCGCGATCCTGCCCCCGGGCACGACCGCGCGGGAGGACGCCGACGTCCTCACCGCACGCACCTACACGCACCCCGCCCTGGACGGGCGGGCGGTGGTCCGGCTGGTGCCGGGCACCCTCGGCGAGGCCGAGGACCTGGCGCTGGAGTTCCTCGGCCTGACCCGGCGGCCGGAGGCGCCCGAGGTCGGTCAGGTGCGCCGGGAGACCCTGGGCTTCCCGGCCTGGGCGCTGGTGCACGACCCGGCCAACGGCCATCACGCCCTCGCCCTGGTCAAGGACGTCGAGCGGCTGGCCCGGCAGGCCAAGTCCAAGCCGGGCAACGCGAAGGACGGCTTCGAGGCGCTCGGCGAGCGGCTCGGCCGCGCGGTCCCGCACTTCCTGCCGACCTTCTACGAGCAGGCCGCCCGCATCTTCCTCCAGCACGAGAACACGACCTATGCGGCCGCCTTCTTCGGCAAGGCGCGCGAGGCCGAGCGGGTGCACGCCCTGGCCGTGGACGAGGAGCGGCAGCGGGCGGTGTTCCTGGAGTTCGCCTTCGCCGGGGCGCTCACCGTCAAGGCGCTCAAGGAGTACGTGAAGGACCTCGCGCGGCGGCTCGAACCGGCCACCGCCTGGGCGCAGTTCCGGCAGCTGACGGTGGAGCGCTGCGCGGCCGGTATGCCGCCGTACGCCTCGCTGCCGCAGGACGCGCGCGGGCTGATCAAGGCGGCGGGGCTCGACCGGGTCGCCGAGGAGTGCGTGCTCGTCGCCGACCTGCTCGCGTCCCCGGCCGCCGTCCGCGCGCCCGCCTCCTTCTGGAACGCCTACCGGAGTGTGCTGCCGGTCCTCGCCGAGCGGCGGCCGGGGGTCCGGGTACGGCTGCTGGAGATCATGCCGGCCGGACTCGGCCGGACCGTGGAAGATGACGAGTTCTGGCTGACGCTGCTCACGGAGTGCGGGGCGGACCTGCTGCTCACCGAGGACGGCGGCGGGGAGGTCGACGCGGCGGACTGGCTCGGCCGGTGGGCCCAGCACCGCAAGCACGGGGCGGCGTACTCGCACCGCTCCCCCGCGACGCTGGCGCTCGCCGAGCGAATGGCGCCCCGGCTGCGGGCGGGCGGCCGCCCCGTCGACCTGTTCACCGGGCGCTGGCAGGCAGGGGCGGACCTCGATCTGCTGGACCTGTGCGTCGCGGAGGGAATCAGGCTGGCCGTACCCGACGCGGACACCCATGTGCACCTGCCGCTGGCCGGCTGGCTGCGCGACGAGCGGCCCGGACAGCGGGACCTGAAGGCCGTCGCCGCCGAATCCCGTTACCGCGCGCTGCTGTTCGAGGCCGTCGAGGGCCTCGGCCGGGGGCAGGGGCCGGCGGAACTTCCCAAGGTGGCCGCGCATCCGGTGCTCGGCGACGTGCTGCGCGAGTGGCTGCAGGAGGCGACCGCGGAGTTCGCCGCCACCGCCGGACTGCCCGGCGCCGACGCGCAGCTGGAGCGGTTGCGCCCCTTCCGGGCGGTGGTGCAGGAGAGCCCGCAGGCGGTGCGCCGGCTCACCGGGTACGACATCGTCCCGGTCCTCGGCCGTACGCTGCGCGCCGGGATCCTGGACGAACTGGGCTGGCCCGCGCTGGAGGAGGCGCTGGAGCTGCTCGACGCCGAGGTGCGCAGGGACCGGGACGACGCGCTGTCGGTGACCGAGGCGTGGCCCGCGCTGATCCTGGTCCGGGGTCACAAGGCGATCGTCGTCGGCCCCGAGGGGATCCTGCTCACCCACGACCTGCGGCTGCCCGCGGACCTGGACCGCTGGCAGCGCCCCCGGTTCCGGTACGTCGACGGAGAGTTGCTGGTGATGTGGCGGGACGGCTCGAAGCAGTACGGCTACTGGTCGAACCGCCCGTCCGAGGTGGTCGCCCTCGGCGGCGAGCAGATCCCGAGCTGGTGGTCCGGCATGGACGCGGCCAACGCGTCGATCCCGCTGCCCGGCGGCGGCCGGGCCACCGGTGGCCGCACCCTGCACGCCGGGGACACCGTGCTGCCGCCCAGCCGCCCGGTCATCGGCGACGGCACCACGTACTGGCGTCAGGGCAGGCAGGGGCGGCAGTCCCTGTGGCTCGAGTACGACCCGGCGACCGGCGAGCACGGGCGGGCCTCGCTGCCCGCGCTGCTGGCGTCGGCCGTCCGCGAGGACGCCTCGCTGCTGCACGGCTCCTGCGAGGTGCTGCCGCTGCAACCCGGGCTGGAGCACAGCCCGTTCGGCACCGACGGCACGGTCCTCGGGCGATGGGTGCGTGCGGAGGGCGAGGGAGCGGAGGCGCGGACGACCGCGGGTACGCCGGACGGGCGGACGGCGACCCTGCGGGCGGCCCGCAACGGCCGGGTGCCGGGGGTGCCGTTGGGCGCCCTGCGGCTGCCGGGCGGGGCCGAGCCGATCGCCGCGCAGATGTACCAGAGCGTCGCCCTGCACGCGGGCAACGGCACCGAGCTCGGACGGGTTTCCTTCGGCGAGTCCGGCGGGGCGTACGCGGCCGGTACCCGGCTGGTGCCGCCGGTCGCGTTCTGGCACGCGCTGCGCCCCCGCGACGAGCGCGGATCGGCCGTACTGCGCGCCCTGACCGACGACTCGGCCGGTGCGCTGATGCGGGCGACGGCGACGGCGCTGGACGAACGGCAGCAGGCGCTGGCCCGGGCCGGGAAGGACGACAGGGCCAGGGCCGCGGTGCCGAGCACGGCCGAGGTCGCCGTGGCCGCGGTGGTACGGGCGCTGCCCGGGCTGACCGACCGGCGGCTGCTGGCGGGTGTCGCCGCGCTCGTCCAGGCCGCGCTGCGGATCGCCGAGGCGGCCGCGTCCCTTTCCAGGCCCGCGCAGGAGCGGCCGCGGCAGCCCCGGCAGCGGACCGAGGGCATGTTCGCCGACTACTCCCCGGAGCACGGCACGGACCGGACGCTGCACGACGCCACGGCCGGAGTCGTGTCCCTGCAGAGCGCGTGGCACGGCGGCTGGGCCGCGCTCCGCCAGATCCGCGCGGTGAACCACGTGCTGTCCGGCAGGCCGGCCGACGGCAAGCCGCTGCCCGAACACGAGCGGCTCACCGCCGTCGGCGACGGCTGGCTGAGCGACGAGCACACCGTTCCCGGCCTCGGCGCGGTCTGGCCGCCCGTCCTGGGCGCCCTGCGGCCCCTCGCCTACCGCGCCGCCTCGCCGGCCCTGACCGACGTCCAGCGCGAGCCGCTGCTCCTGCTGTTCGAGGCGCTGACCGAGGGACCGCTCGCCGGGCTCGGGACCACGCTGCGCGAAGTCGTGCTGAGCGAGCCGCACGACAAGCAGCAGCGGGTGGGGCAGGTGCTCCGTCGGGACGGCCGTACGGTGGTGGTGCTCGGCTGCCAGAGCGTCGACGGGCAGTCGGGAGCGGTCGAGTGGCTGGCGCTGGACCACGACCCGTCCGGAGCGTTCGGTGCCGTCGGGCCGTTCACGCTGGTCCGGGAGACCCGGTACACCGCCGGGATCCCGGCGGACCGGCTGGCCGAACTGACCACGCTGGTCCGGGAGAAGGGCGCCGCACCCTGGCGCCCCGCGGCCCCCGAGGCACTGGTCACCGCGACGAACGGCGCCCTCGGCCCCCTCCAGGCCACCGTGCTGCTGGCCGGCCACCCGCACGCCCCCGTCGCCGAAGGGCTCGCCACCGTCGGACTGAAGCCCCGGCAGCGGACCTTCGGCGCACAGCTGCTGAACTCGCTGGGCCAGGACGAGCAGCGGGCGCTCCTCGGTGCGCTCCTGCCGGACGACCCGGCCGAGCTGTGGACGACCGGCCCCGCCACCGCCGCCGCGGGCCGACTGTGGACGGAGCGCCTCGGCACCCTGGTGCGCCTGCCGGAGGACCTCAGCACGGATCTCGCCGGCGTGGCCGCCGGGCACGCCGAAGCGGTGCTCAACCCCGCGCGGACCCCCTGGCTCGCCCGCACCACGGTGTTCCGGCCCGACAAGGACGGCGACTTCATGCCTGCCGACCCGTCGGCGGTGCCCGGTTCGTACACGCTGGCCGGAGCCATGGAGAGCCTGGCCGCGCTGGCGTACGTGCTGCCTTACGGGCATGCGCTGCGGGCCGGGCTGGCGGACGGGCTCGGCGCCCTGCGCCGGCGGCTGGCCGATCCCGAGCTGCTGCTCGACCTGGACCTGGAGTGGACGGAGCAGGGCGGCCCGACCTCCGTGCAGCTGCGCAAGGTCTTCGGCCTGCCCGAGGCCGGCGGCGGCGACGCGCACGGGCTGACGAGGGCCGGTGACACGCTGGTGCTGCGTCCCTGGTACGCGGACACGGAGCACGTGCTGCTCCGGCCGGGAGCGCTCGGCGGAGCCGACGACCCCGTCTTCGGGCTCCTGGAGGGGCTGCTCGGCGAGGGGCGGGCGTCCCGGCTGCGGGCCGTCCGGACGATTCTCGGCGAGGATCTCGCCCGGGCCCTCGCGGCCGAGGGCCCGGCCGGATACGCCCAGGACCCCACGGTCTCCGTGCCCGCGCTGGTCGCGGAGGTGACCGAGGCGCACGGTCTCGGCGCGGACGCCGCGGCGCTCTACCTCCAGTTGCTGGCGCTGCCCGATCCCACCGACCGCAACTGCGCGCGCTGGACCGGCTGGAAGCCCGCCCGGACCAAGAAGGCGCGCGCCGAACTGGCGGCGACCGGCCTCGTCGTCGAGGCGAAGCGCCCGCGGGCCGGCCGCACCCTCTTCCTGCCCGGCGGCTGGCGCGATCTCAGGGCTCCGGCTCTGCCGTCGGAGACCTGGAAGGAAGCCCTCTACCCGGTCTCCGACGGCCACCGGACCCTTCCTCTGGTCCCGGTGCCGGAGCTGTTCGCCCGCGCCTGGGAGCGCGTGCGCACCGGGGACGCCCCCGCGTACGAGCAACTGACCACGCGGGCCGGCCGCGGAGGCCGCCGCCGATGACCACGATCCGCACCACCGCCCGAACCTCCTCGAAAGACGACCGCCGATGACCGTCAGCACCGCGCCCCTGCGCCAGATCGTCCCGCCCGAGGACCGGTACGCCACCGAACTGGCCTTCCTCGCCGCGTACGACGCCGGTCCGCGCCCGCCCGCCTGGCGGCTGACGCCCCGGGCCGTCGTCACGTTCGTCATGGGCAGCGGCGGCCAGGCGCTGCGGCTGCCCGACGACGCGGGGGCACCGGACGGGGTGCCGCGCCGGCTTGTCGTGGAGGGCAAGTTCGTCGGCGACCGGGCGCTCGTCGAGCGCTGTGTGGTGACCCTCGCCGGTGAGCGGGGGCTGCTGCTGGTCGGCGAGCCCGGCACCGCCAAGTCGATGTTGTCCGAGCTGCTGTCGGCCGCCGTGTGCGGCACCAGCGGCCTGGTCGTGCAGGGCACCGCCGGCACGACGGAGGACCAGCTCAAGTACGGCTGGAACTACGCCCTGTTGCTCGCCCAGGGCCCGAGCCGCCAGGCGCTCGTGCCCTCGCCCGTCCTCACCGCGATGTCCCGGGGTGCCGTCGCCCGCGTGGAGGAGGTCACCCGCTGCCTCCCCGAGGTGCAGGACTCCCTGGTCTCGTTGCTGTCCGAGCGGCGCATCGCGGTGCCCGAACTGGCCGGCACGGACGACGCGTTGGCGCATGCCGCCCCCGGGTTCACCCTCATCGCCACCGCCAACCTGCGGGACAAGGGGGTCTCCGAGATGTCCGCCGCGCTCAAGCGGCGCTTCAACTTCGAGACCGTGGGCCCGATTCCGGACCTCGACGCCGAGACCGCGCTGGTGCGCGGCCAGGCCCGGGCGTCGGTGGAGCGGGCCGGGGCGCCCTTCCAGGTCGACGACGCGGTCCTCGAAGCGCTGGTCACCGCGTTCCGCGACCTGCGCGAGGGACGGTCGGCGGAGGGCTGGGAGGTGGAGCGCCCGTCCACGGTGATGAGCACGGCGGAAGCGGTGTCGGTGGCGGGCGCGCTGGCCCTGGCTGCGGCCTACTTCCCCGGGGACCGCGACGTCCTCGGCCTGCTCCCGGGCCATCTGCTCGGCGTCGTGCGCAAGGACGATCCCGCCGACGCGGCCCGGCTGCGCGGCTACTGGGACGGTCCGGTACGACGGCGCGCGGAACAGGGCTCGGCGACCTGGCGCACGCTGTGGGACCTGCGCACGGTCCTGGAGGCGTGACGGTCGTGTCCGACTCCCCCGAGGCGGCCCTCGCCGCTCTCACCGACCCGGCGGGGCCTTACCTGATCGGCGTACGGCACCACGCGCCCTCCCTGGCCGCCGCCGTCCCGGCCCTGCTGGACGCGGCGGACCCGGGCGTTCTGCTCGTCGAGCTGCCCGCGGAGCTGCAGGAGTGGCTGCCGTGGCTGGCCCACGAGGAGACCCGGGCCCCGGTCGCCCTCGCCGCGGCACCGGCCGACGGCAGCGGCGGCCCGGCGTTCTATCCGTTCGCCGACTTCTCCCCCGAACTGGCGGCGGTGCGGTGGGCCGCGCGGAACGGTGTGCCGGTGGTCGCCTGCGATCTGCCGCTCGCGGGTCGGGGGTGGCGGGAAGGAGAGCGTGGTCCGCAGGGGCCGGGTCGGCTGTCCGGCGCCCTGCGTTGCCGACTCACCGGCCGGCCGGGCGACGACCTCTGGGACCGGCTGGTCGAGGCCGCCGCGCCCGGCTCGACACCGGAGGCACTGCGGCGGGCCGCGCTGCTGACGGGGTGGGCACTGCGGGCGGAGTCGGCCGTCTCGGAGGTGGACCTGCGGCGGGAGGAGTGGATGCGGTCCCGGCTGGCCGAGGCCACGAAGAACGGTGCGCGGGCAGCCATGGTGGTGGGTGCCTTTCACACACCGGCACTGCTGCGCCCCGTCAGGGGCGCGGGGCTGCATTCGATATGCGGCTGCCGCCGCGTGGGCGCGACCAGCCCCCACCCACCCGCACCCGAATGGACAACCTCCCTCATCCCCTACACCTACGCCCTCCTGGACGAGCGTTCCGGCTACCCGGCCGGAATCCGCGACCCCGAGTGGCAGCACATGGTCCTCGAAGCGGCAGGTGAGCCCGGCGCTTTGACGGACATGCTGACTCGCGCGGCCGTCCGGATCTGCGCCGAACTCCGCGGTCTCGGCCACCCCTCCGGCCCCGCCGACGCCCGCGAGATCACCCGCCTGGCCGGAGACCTCGCCCGCCTCCGCGGCCTCCCCGCCGCGGGCCGCGGCGAGTTGGTCGAGGCCGTCCAGACCGTACTGGCACAGGGTGAGCCCTACGGCAGGGGCCGGGCGGTGGCGAGGGCGATGGAGAACGTCCTGGTCGGCAACCGCGTCGGCCGTCCCGCGCCGAAGGCGCCCCGCAGCGGTCTCGCCCCGGCCGTGGAGGCCGAGCTGAGCGAACTCGGCATGCCCGGCCCCGCGGACGGCGGCACCGCCCGGGACCTCCGGCTCGACCCCCTCCGCTCGGATCTCGACCGGCGCCGCGAACTGCTGCTGCGCCGCCTGACGTTGTGCTCCGTGCCGTACGCCGAGTCCAGACCGGTGACCGGGGCGGGCGGGGCCGACGCGCTCACCTCGCGCTGGGAGGTGCGCTGGACCCCGGCGACCGCCGCGATGCTGACGGCGGCCGGAGTCCGCGGGGTCACCCTGGCCCAGGCGGCCGAGGGCCTGCTGCGCGAGCGGAGCCGCAAGGAGCGGGACGCGGGCGGCCCGACGGCGGCGCAGGTGCTCGACGGCCTGGAGCAGGCGGCGCTCTGCGGCCTGGCGGGCCTGGTCGAGGAGCGGCTCGGCGACACCGCCGAGGTGCTGCCCGACGCCGGTACGCTGCCCGAACTCCTCGCCGGCCTGGCCCTGTTGGACCGGCTGCGGCCCGGTCACATCGCCGGACTGGACACGGACGAGGACCGTACGGCCAGGTCCGGCGCCGTGGCCGGGCTGCTGACGGCGGCCGCGGTGCGCCAGGTCGACGGCCTGACCGGCTCCGAGGACCCGGCCGACGCCCACGCCCTGCTCGAACTCGCGCACCGCGCCGACCTGGCGGGCGGCATCCGGCTCGCCGACGCCCTGGCCCGGCTGGCCGCCGGCGGATCCCCGCTGATGCGGGGTGCCGCCGGGGCCGTCCGCGTACTGCTCGGGCAGGAGGATCCGGGGGCGTTCGGCGACCGGGTCGCCTCCTGGGTGGACGGGGCGGCCGACCCGGAGTCGCGATCGGCGCTCACCGCCCGGCTGACGGGGCTGCTGACGGCCGCCGGGCGGCTGCTGGAGGCGGCGGCACCGGCGTTGGAGCCCCTCGTCGAGCGGGTGTCGGACCTGTCCGACCAGGACTTCCTGGCTCGGTTGCCGGCCCTGCGCGGCGGTTTCGACACGCTGAGCCCGGCCGACCGCGAGCGGCTGCTGTCCGGGGTCGAGGAGCGGCTCGGCGTCGACCGGGTGGCCGACACCGGCGCGGTCGACCCGGCCGCGCTGGCCACCTGGACCCGCGCGGACCTCACCGCCCGCGAATCCCTGCGCACGCTCGGCCTGTTGCCGCCGCCGCGCACGCACCCGGAGTCCGAACCGGACCGGGCCGCGGCGGCCCTGCCGGGCCGTCGGCTGGCCCCCGCCGACCGCTGGCGTCTGCTGCTCGGCCGCCGCGCCGATCAACTCCCCAGGTCGGCACGCGCCTTGGCGACCGCGCTGGACGAACTGTACGGCTGCGGGCGCGGCGAGGGCAGCCGGGGCGACTTCGGCGGCACCGGCGGCGGGCGCGAGGCGTCGTATCCCGGGGTGCGGGAGTGGTCGCAGGAGCTGGCGGCCCTGTTCGGGCCGGGCATCCGGGAGGAGGTGCTGGCGGCGGCCGCCGCGACGGGACGTCAGGACGTGCTGGCCGAGCTGGATCCGGACAGCGTGCGGCCCTCCGTGGACCTGCTGCGGTCGGTGCTGCGGCACGCGGGCGGGCTGCCCGAGGCCCGGCTGGCCGCGCTCCGCCCGCTGGTCCGGCGCCTGGTGGACGCGCTGACCCGGGAGCTGGCGACCCGACTGCGCCCGGCGTTGCACGGTACCGCCCTGCCCCGGCCGAGCAGGCGCCCGGGCGGCGGCCTGGACCTGCCGCGTACGCTGCGGGCCAACCTGGCCACCGCCCGCCGGGCGGCCGACGGCACCGTCCGGGTGATCCCGGAACGCCCGGTCTTCCGGACCCGGGCCCGGCGCGCCGCCGACTGGCGGCTGATCCTGGTCACGGACGTGTCCGGGTCCATGGAGGCGTCGACGATCTGGGCTGCGCTCACCGCCTCGGTGCTGGCCGGGGTGCCGACCCTGTCCACGCACTTCCTCGCGTTCTCCACCGAGGTCATCGACCTCACCGGCCACGTCGACGACCCGCTGTCGCTGCTCCTCGAGGTGAGTGTCGGCGGCGGCACCCATATCGCGGCCGGGCTGAGGCACGCGCGCGAGCTGGTGACCGTGCCGTCCCGCACGCTGGTGGTCGTGGTGAGCGACTTCGAGGAGGGCTATCCGGTCGGCGGGCTGCTCGCCGAGGTCAGGGCGCTGGTCGGGGCGGGCTGTCAGGTCCTGGGCTGCGCGAGCCTCGACGACTCGGGGCGGCCCCGCTACTCCACCGGCATCGCGGGGCAGCTGGTCGGCGCCGGGATGCCGGTCGCAGCCCTCAGCCCGCTCGAACTCGCCCGCTGGGTAGGGGAGAAGATCGCATGAGCACGGAACGGGAACTGCCCGCCGTCGCCCCGGCCGTGACCGCCGAGCTGGTCGCGGCCCTCTCGCCCCGGTTGCGCAAGCGGCTGGACGCGGGCATCGCCAAGCTGGCGGACCGGCCGGTCGCGCGCGACGGCGACACCGTGCGCGTCACCGTCGACGACGAGGGCTCCGAGCTCGAACTGCACGCCCCCGGGGGCGTCGTGGCCGACGCCGCGGCCATCCGCTGCGGCTGCCTGCTGGCCCCGGACTGCCTGCACCGCGCGGCGGCGGCCTCGGCGGCACCGGTGGCCGACGTGGCGGGCACCGCCGAGAACACGGAGAGCACGGGGACTGCGGAGAGCGCACAAGGCGCGCACGACGCCGCGGGCGTGGGGACCGCCGAGCAGGCGGCGCCCCTTTCGGGCGACCGTGCGGCAGCCGTCGTCGACGAGTCGGCGACGCCCCCGCAACGCGCCGCCGCGCACGCCGTTTTCGATGCCGTGGCCGCCGTGCTCGACGCCGGTACGGACGGTTCCGGTGCGGTGCTCCAGGCGGAGTTGCTGCGGGCTGCGCACACCGCGCGCCTCGCGGGTCTGCCCCGGGCGGCCGCGGCGGCGGTCTCCGCGGTCACCGCGTTGCGCGCGGCCCGCGCGGCCGACCCCGCGTTCCGGCTCGCCGAACTCGTCGGCGCCGTGTCGGAGGCTCTGTTCGTGGCCCACCGTGTCCCGTACGCCTCGGGTGCCGAGCTGGCCGGATTGCGCGGCACGGTGCGGCAGCCGTACACACCGGACGGTTCGCTGCGGCTGTACGGCCTGTTCGCGGAGCCGGTGCTCACCGCGAGCGGCTATGCGGGGGCCGTCACCTGGACCGCCGACGCCGGGGGGCGGCTGTACACGGTCTCGGACGTGGCGCCGGGCGGCGCGGGCCGGGCGGTGGGCGCCGCCGACCGTGCCGTACGCGTCGGGGACACGGCGCTCACGCACCGCGAGTTGGCTCGGGCGGGGCTCGCGGTGTCGGGGGCGACGGTGTCCCCGACCGGCCGGCTGGGCGCCGGCGCGGGGGTACGGGCGGTGCGCGCGTCCGGGGCGGAGTGGCGGGCCGAGCCTCTGGACCGGTTGTGGGCGGTACCCGTGGCCGAGCAGGTCGGGCGTGCCCTGAGCGGCGGCCACGATCTGCTCTTCCTGGAGGTGACGCTGGTCGGCGCGGTGCGCGAGGCGACGGGCGACTGTCTGCTGGCCGACTGCGGCGGTGTGCCGTTGCGGCTGACGGCGGCGCACGACCATCCGGCGCTCCCGCACCGCGACAACCTGCGGCTGCTGGCCGCCGCGCGGGGCAGCCGGCTGCGGGTGATCACCCGCCTCGTCGCGGCCCCGCACGCCCGCGCCCAGCTCCTCGCGACCGAGCACCCCACGGGCACCGGGAGCCGTGCCGACCTGGGACTGGACCGGCTCCGGCACGCGGACCTGCCGGCTCCGGCGTCTCCGCCGGCCTTGTCGGGTTCCGCACCGGCTGCGCCGGCCGGCGTGGTGCGCACGCCCGACGAGGCGCCCCTGCACCTGCTGCGCCGCCGGATCGAGCAGGCGGCCTCGGGCGGGCGGCGCGTGCTGGCCTTCCCCGGCGACTCCGCGGCCGACGCCCGCCGTCTGCACCAGCACGGCCTGGGCACGGCCGGCGATATCCTCGACGCGTTGCTCGCCGCGGCCGCGGAACGCTCGCGCGACGCCTTCGGCCGTCTCCTTCCGGCGGACACCGGCCGGTTCGCCCGGGCCTGGCTGACCGCGGCGCGCTACACGGACGAGGTCGACCGGGTGCTCTGTGCGGCCGCCTGGGGCGGATGACCGGGCACGACGACGACCGGATGCGGGCCGCCGCTCCCCCGTGCCGGCGGCCCGTGCGACCGGAGCCGTCCCATCCGGTGCCGGTGCCCGGTTGAAGCATGCGACACCCGGCCGTCGCCTGGGTATGCGTACAACTGCGTAGGTGCACGAGCGGAGAGGAACACGTGGTACAGGGGCTGGACAGGGCCTATGAACGCCTCACCGAACTGGCCGTCGCCGCGCTCAACGAACGCGAGCCCGAACGGCTCTGGCCGCTGCTCGCCGACGCCGTGACCGGCCTGTGCGGCGGGGAGACGCTGATCTACAAACTGGACGACTGGAGCGAGGGGAAGGGCACGCTCGGCCTGTCCCCCGCTGCCGCCGACGCGTTGGACCGGCTCGGCGGCGAGGCGCTGGGGGTGCTGCGATCCGGTTACCCCTTCGCCCACCACTACGCGGCCGGCCTCGGCCGTACTCCGGTGACGGCCCGTCGGCTGGCCGGCCGGGCCTGGCCGGTGAGCGAGACCGCGCGGGTGCTCGGCGACAGCCTGGACCTCGACGAGGTGCTGGCGCTTCCGCTGCCCAACTCGGTCGCACCGATCACGGGCTGCCTGGTCTACCGCTCCGGTGCGGACTTCACCGACGACCACGTGCGGATCGCCGAGCGCGCGCAGCCGCTGCTGGCGGCCGTCGAGCAGCAGCGCCGGCTGCTGGAGCAGTGGCGCCGGTCGGCCGCTGCGCCCGGCGAGGCGGAGGAGAGCGCGGCGGACTGTGCGCTGACGCCCCGGGAGCTCACCGTTCTCCTCCTGCTCACCGACGCCCTGACCGCCGACGCGATCGGCCGCCGGCTGGGCATCTCGGCGCGCACGGTGCACAAGCACGTCGAGAACATCTACCGCAAGCTCGGCACCCGCGACCGCCTCGGCACGGTGCTGCACGCCCAGCGGCTGGGGCTGGTCCCGACGCCCGGTCCGGCCGGGGCCGGAAAGCGGCCGGTGGCCGGGAAACCCGGTGGACATCGTCGTCGTCCGCCCGGCACAGTGACCGCTCGTGACGACCAGTGAGCTGTGGAGCCGGGCCGAGGCCGACCGCTACGACGGCGAGGAGACCGAGATGTCCTCGGCCGCCGTGCTCGGCCCGACCGTCGACTTCCTCGCCGAACTCGCCGGAGACGGCCGGGCCTTGGAGTTCGCCATCGGCACCGGACGGGTCGGTGTCCCGCTCCGGGAGCGCGGGGTGCCGGTGGCGGGCATCGAGTTCTCCGAGCACATGGTGGCGGTCCTGCGGCAGAAGACCGACGAGGAGACACTGCCGGTCGTGGTCGGGGACATGGCCACGGCCACCGTGCCCGGTGAGTTCGCCCTGGTCTTCCTCGTCTACAACACCATCTCGAACCTGCTCACCCAGGACGAGCAGGTCGAGTGCTTCCGCAACGCGGCCCGGCATCTGCGGCCCGGCGGCCGGTTCGTGATCGAACTGGGGGTGCCACCGCTGCGGCTGCTGCCGCCCGGCCAGGTCGCGGTGCCGTTCGACGTCTCCGCGGGGCATCTCGGCTTCGACACCTTCGACCTGACCGAGCAGATCCTCGTCTCGCACCATCTCACCCGCGACGGCGAGGACGGCCGCTACCGCCGGAACGCCTCCCGGCACCGGTACGCGTGGCCCGCGGAGCTGGACCTGATGGCCCGGATCGCGGGCCTCGCGCTGGAGCGCCGGGTGGCCGACTGGGACGGCTCGCCGTTCACCCAGGACTCCACGAAGCACATCTCGGTGTGGCGCAAACCGGAGTGACCGGCCCGGACACCGGTCAGCCGCTCACCGGCGTCCACTGGATCCGGGTACTGCACAGGGAGACCACGACAGCCGCCGCGGCGACGACTCCGAGGCCCCACACCAGGCTGCTGGAACTCGCCACGAAGCCGATGAGCGGCGGCCCGGCCAGCAGGCCCGTCGTGCCCATGGCCGCGACCAGGGCCAGCGCCTCCGAGCCCTGTTTCGCCGCGGCGACGTAGACGCAGGGGGTCACCGCCGCACAGCCCAGTCCGACGCAGGCGAACCCGACGAGCGCCGCCGCCACTCCCCCGCTCAGCAGGGCGAAGGCCAGCCCGGCGGCGGCCAGGGCGCTGCCGAACAGCACGACACGGCCGTCGCCCCAGCGGCTGCGCCAGCCGTCCGCGAAGAGCCGGGCCAGGACCATCATGCCGGAGAACACGGCGATGCCCATCGGCGCCAACTCCGCGGTCGCCTTGGCGACTTCCCGCAGGTAGAGGGCGGACCAGTCGTTCATGGCGCCCTCGGTCACGGTGCCGAAGGCCATGGCGCAGCACATCCAGAGCGTGACCCGGGACGGCAGGCTCCATCCGGTACGGCTCGTGCTCTCCTTGTCCTTGTCCTTGTCCTTCTCCGCCGCGGGAGTCTCGTCCTCGAGCAGACCGGGGCGCGCCAGGGCCACCAGGAGCACGAGGACGACCGCGGCCACGCCGAAGTGCGCCGCGACCGAGGAGGTGGCCGCGTTCATGCCGGAGGCGAGCAGCGCGGCGAGCAGGGAGCCGGCGCTGAACGTCGCGTGCAGGCGGGCCATGGTGTTGCGTGTGTACCGGGTCTCCAGGGCCGTTCCCTGTGCGTTCATGGCCACGTTCAGGCACCCGACGAACACGCCGTCGGCCACCATGACCAGCAGGGCGACCGGATAGTCCGGGGCGAGCGCGAGTGCCAGGAGCAGCAGGGTCAGGCAGAGGGCCGACAGCAGTGCCAGCCGTGCCGAGCCCAGCCGTCTCATGAGCACCGGCACCAGGGGGAACGACGCCACGGCGCCGATACCGGCCGCCATCAGCAGCACCCCCACCTCGGCCGCGGTCAGCCCGAGGTCCGCCTTGACGGCGGGGATCCTGGAGGCCCAGGTGGCGTACTGGAAGCCGAGGGAACAGAACAGCGCGGCGATCGCCACCTGGCTGCGCTGGAAGGGATCACGGGCAGGGAACACGCGCATCAACTCGCTTCGTCGACTCGGCCGTCGTACGGGACATGTAGACGGCGTTCGCGCCGTATCCGTCCGGGGAGATCCCGGGGTGGACGGTGAATCCGCGTGCCGACCAGAACGGTTCGCTGCGGCCGACGGCGATCAGCGAGATGCGTTCGAATCCGCGGGCGGCCGCGGTCCACGTGAGGTGGTTCAGGAGACGCCGTCCCAGCCCCCTGCCGCGCAGCCGTTCCACCACGACGAGGTCGTGCAGGTGCAGGTTGCGTGGCGGGAGGGAGGGGAACGCGGGCTGCTCCGCCCGTTCGAGGTCGGGGTATCCGAAGGACGGGTAGGGCAGTGCCAGCACGTAGCCGGCCGGGCGGGGGCCGACGTCCAGGACGAAACACGTCTCCGGCGAGGCGTCCGCCCTGGACCGCAGGGCGGCACGCCCCTCCGAGAGGCCGAGTTCCGCGTAGGCCCGGGCTTCCATCGCGGTGATGGCGTCCCAGTCCGCCTCGGTGATGGGGCGTATGCGTACGCCGTCGCCGCTCACGGCTGTTCTCCGCCGACGCAGGTGTACGGGAGCGGGGCGAAGCCGTTGAAGCCCTGGGTCGTGTAGCTGATCGCGTAGGCGCCGCTGGAGAGCACCCAGACCGGGTCGCCGGAGGCCAGGTTGCGGGGGACGTGGACGAGGGCGTGCCCCTGGGGGTAGGCGTCGTCGCTGTCGCAGGTGGGCCCCGCCAGGACGGCGGGTAGGTGCTCGCAGTCGTGGTCGGGGTGGGTCGGGAAGACGAGCGGGTACTGGAGCGCGTCCATCTCGTAGAGGCCGTTGAACTTGCCGCAGCTGAGGTAGAGCCAGTGCTGCCGTTCGCCGTCCGGCCGGCGCCGCTCGGCCAGGCGGGCCACGTGGGCGCGGACGGCCCCGTGGTCGGCGACGAGGTGACGTCCCGGCTCCATGACGAACGAGAGGTGTTCGCCGTGGACCTTCCTGAGGTGCCGCATCCCCTCGCGGATGACGGCGAAGATCTTGTCCAGCGGCGGTTCCAGGGGCAGGCCGTGCCGGTCGAGGTAGCCCAGGGCCGGCAGTCCGCCGCCGAGGTTGACGTGGTCCAGGACGATCCCGCGCCTGCCCAGGGCGGTCAGGACGTCCGCCAGGCACTCGACGGCGCTGTGCCAGGCGTCGGCCGTCATCTGCTGGGAGCCGACGTGCACGGACAGACCGGAGGGTGTCAGCCCCAGCCCCTGGGCCGCCTCCAGGATCCGCACCGCGTCCGCGGGCGAGCAGCCGAACTTGTGGCTCAGTCCCCACAGCGCGCCGTCGCCGCTCGTCGCCAGCCGGCAGAAGACGCGGGCTCCCGGGGCGTGGGCCGCGATCGCCGCCAGGTCCTCGACGCTGTCGGTCGCGAAGTCCCGGACGCCGAGGCGGTGGGCGTCGGCGATGTCCCGGTCGGACTTGACGGTGTTGCCGTAGTGCGTCCTGCCGACCGGGACGCCCGCGCGCAGCGCCTGCTCCAGTTCGCGGGGGCTCGCCCCGTCGACCCCCGCGCCCTCGCTCGCGAGGCAGCCGAGCACCTCGTCCACGGGGCAGGACTTCAGGGCGAACCTGACGTCGACGCCGGGCAGTTCACGCCGCAGTGTGGCGTAGCCGCGCCGGATTCCGGCCAGGTCGAAGAAGATCCCGTCCTCGGTGGCGCCCGCCAGTGCGGCGAGCAGGGGCGCGGAGGCGTGGGCCGTGGTCGCCGTCACCGCTGCGGCCCGGGTGTCCGGGGTACGGACGTGCGGCGGGCCGCGCCGACCAGCGGCTCCCACGCCTCCGTGAGCAGGGCGAAGTCCTCGATGTCGCCGCGTGCTTCGTCCAGGAGGCGTTCGCGGCGCCCGCTCAGGAGGTCGGCGAACTCGGCGTAGCGGCCGCCGAGTTTCCGGTACGCGGTGTCGAGGACGTCCAGCCGGTGGACGTTCTCGCTCCGGTCGAGTCCCGCGCTCTCCCTCGCCAGCCGGGCCACGACGGATGCGCGCACCCGCCCCTGCGCGTCGAGCAGCGACTCGCCCGCCCGGGCCATGTGCTCGTAGACGAAGTTGAAGTAGAGCATCGACAGCAGGAACTTGACGAAGCGCAGCTGGTACGCCGTGAACCCGGAGTCGGTGCGGCGTTCGCCGGTGTAGTAGTTGACGATGTTGCGGTTGTGCAGGACGCCCGGCAGCGCGGCGTCGTGGACCAGGTGGATCAGGAAGTAGTCGCTGCCGATCGTGTCGGTGGCGGGCGGCAGGGGCACGTGCTCGTGCACGCCGTGGAAGGCGATGTTGCACATGTCCACGCGCATGGGGTCGACCACGGTCAGGGTGGCGCGGTCGGCGGTGAAGGCGTCCGTGCCCGCGCCCCGGAAGGACTCGTCGACGAGTTCCCTCTTCTGCTCGGGCGACCAGTGCACGGGGGCCCACAGAGCGACCATGTCGTGGTAGACGTCCGGGTCGATGCGGAGTATCTCGCCGATGTCCACGGACAGTTCGCCGACGAAGGAGCTGCCGACCATCGCCACCCGCCGGTCCATGCGGTCGGCGGCGAGTGCGGTCTCGGTGACGTGGCGGGCGGCGTCGGCCGCGCGCCTGCCGAGCGAGAGCAGTTCGTGGTGGACGGGGAAGAGGGGCTCGCCGTCGAGGGACTGGTACCGGCTGTCGGAGTCCCTGCGGTGCACGGACTCGCAGCCGAGCGCGGCGGCCAGAAGGAAGGCGCGGTTGGTGCAGGCGCCGTAGGACACGCCGGCCGGCAGCATCAGGTCCAGCAGGAGGTCGGGCTTCGTGGCAGCGGACCGGTCGATCGCGCGTCGCAGGAAGTCCCGCTGCCGTGCCTCGTCGAGGTGGTGGACGACGATCCGCGGGTGCTCGGGTATCCGGCGCACGGCTTCTGCGTGTTCGGCGTAGGCCGGCGCGGCGCAGGAGTCCAGGATCAGGAGGTGCACCTCGGCGTCGAAGTGCCGGGCGGCGTAGGCCGCTTCCTCGGCCAGGGCCGTGATCGTCGCCGCGCAGGGCCTGTTGGTCGGCAGGGTCAGGCAGATTCGGCGCATGTCTCTTCTCCGGCCGGCCGCTGCGCGCCGTCGAGGTCCGCCCCGGTCCAGGACGTGAGGCCCAGCAGTCTGGCCCCGAGGTCGTCGAGCGTGGCCCTGCCGTACCTCAGGGACTCGTGCCGTGTGGCGTCGCCCAGCAGCGTGGCGTTCCAGTCGGGCGTGGCGAGGGTGCGCCAGGACTCGACCCGGGAACGCCGGAGCGCTTCGTGGGACTCCAGCGCCGGCATCATCGACAGGTACTGGACGGCGCGCACCGTCCGCTCGGAGGTGTTCGGTGCCACGCCGTGCGCCAGCAGGCCGTTGAAGATCAGCAGGTCGCCGGCCTCGAGCTCGGGTCGCACCACGGGGAACTCTGCGCGGTCGATCCTGGGCCGGATCGGGTCGCGGTCCTCCGGCTGGAACGCCTTCCACTGGTCGAACCGCTTGAACAGCTCGGGGCAGCACTGGAAGCCGCCCAGTTCCGGCCTGGTGTCGGTCAGGGCGATGATCCCCTGGACCCGCTGCGGCAGCACGCCGAGCGTGGTGTCGACGTCCCAGTGCAGCTCGATGTCGAAGCCCTCGGCCGTGCCCGGGATCAGCGCCCGGTCACGGTTTCTGATGTTGGGCGGGTTCAGGTTGAGCCGGTCGAGCGTCACCCACAGCTCTTCGCAGTCCCAGACGTCGACGAAGGCGTCGTAGACCCGGCGGGTCTGGCGGCTGTCCCAGATGAGCTGGTGGTGGTAGGCCTCGACGAAGCCGTAGATGTGCAGGTCCCGGTCGAGGTCGGAGCGGTACTCGCGCTCCTCGTACCAGGTCTCGGGGCGTTCGGGGTCCAGTCCCTGGAACTCCCAGGCGAAGTCCAGCAGTTCGCGGGCCGAGGTGGCGGGGATGGCCTGCTTGACCACCACGTAGCCGTACGTCTGCCAGAAGGCGAGGTCCTCCTCGGAGAGGACTCGCAGCGGGCGGGTCTTGGTCAGGTCCCGCAGGGGTGTCTGGGCGAGGTAGGTCTCGCCGTCCGAGCTGAAGTAGGGGATGTCCGAGGGGGCTCGATGGAGATAACGGTCAGTCGTGGGCATGCGGTGCTCCACACCTCGATATCAGGTACCGGCGGCCCGACCGGGTCGCCAACTGCGCGGAGTGAGGGGCGGGGACCGTGCCGGCAGGGTCACTGCACCGCGGGCCACACCAGCCCCTCTTCGAACTCGCGTACCTCCAACTTGGACTAGACCAACTCTTCCTGTCAAACATCGCAGTTGAGGGCGCGTTTCCGCCAACAGGGCACGTTCCGGGCCCACTTGACACGTGCGGTTAGCCTGGCGGAGACGCATTGGTCTGTACCAACAGGAGGGCGCACGCTATGGTCTCCAGCAAGCACAGCAAGGAGTTGCGACGACTGGCGCGCTCCGTCCTGCAGCCGGGGTTCGTGGGCACCGAGGCCCCGGACTGGGTGCTGCGCGAGATCGGTGACGGGCTGGCCTCGGTCGTGCTCTTCTCCCGCAACATCGTCACGCCCGAGCAGGTGGCGCGCCTGACCGGGCAACTACGCGCGGAGAACCCGGAGTTGATCATCGCGATCGACGAGGAGGCCGGCGACGTCACCCGGATCGAGTCGGCGACCGGCTCGACCCGGCCGGGCAACTTCGCACTCGGCACCGTCGACGACACCGAGCTGACCGAGGCCGTCGCCGCCGATCTGGGCCGCCAGCTGCGCACGGCCGGCGTGAGCCTCGACTACGCGCCGAGCGCGGACGTGAACTCCAATCCCGACAACCCGATCATCGGGGTCAGGTCCTTCGGAGTCGACGCCAAGGTGGTGGCGCGGCACACCGGCGCCTGGATCCGGGGGCTCCAGTCGGCCGGTGTCGCCGCCTGCGCCAAGCACTTCCCCGGCCACGGCGACGTGGCCGTCGACTCCCACCACGGGTTGCCCGTCTACGAGGCCGACCGCGAACGGATCGCCGAGCAGGCCCTGCCGCCGTTCCGGGCCGCCGTCGACGCGGGCGTCCGTGCGGTGATGAGCGGCCACCTGCTGGTCCCCGCCTACGACCCCGACCTGCCCGCCACGCTGAGCCGCCGCATCCTGGAGGAACTGCTGCGCCAGGAGCTCGGGTTCGACGGCATCATCGTCACCGACGCCATCGAGATGGGCGCCGTGACCGGCCGTTACGGGATCGGCGGGGCCACGGTCCGGGCCGTCGCCGCCGGTGCCGACGCCGTCTGCGTCGGCGGCGAGAACGCCGACGAGGCCACCGCCGGCCTGCTCGTGAACGCACTCGCGGACGCCGTCCTGGCGGGCGGCCTCCCGGAGGAGCGGCTCACCGAGGCGAGCCTTCGCGTGCGGGAGTTCGCGGTCTGGTCGGCGGGGCTCAACCCGGCCGGCGCCGCCGTCTGGGACGCGGACGGCATCGGCTTCACGGCGGCCCGCCGCGCCATCCGGCTGACCGGAGCCGTGCGGCACGTCCTGCCCCTGGTCAACGCGCCGCACGTGGTGGAACTGGTGCCCACCACCAACCTCGCCATCGGGAAGGAGACCCCGTGGGGCGTGGCCGCCCCGCTGGGCGAGCGGCTGCCCGGGACGACCTCCGTCCGGGTGGGCCACGAGGAGCTGCTGTCCCGCGCCGGCACCCTGGAGACGCGAGCGCTCGCGCCCGCGTCGGGGCGCCCGCTGGTCGTGGTGGTGCGCGATGCCGCCCGGCACGCGTGGATGGCGCAGGCCCTCGCGGAGCTCGTCGCCGCCCGGCCCGACGCGATCGTCGTGGAGATGGGCCTGCCGGGCACCGTCGTCCCCTCGGCCGCGCAGATCTTCACGCACGGCGCCACGGCCGCCTCCGGGGTGGCCGCCGCAGAGGTGCTGGCGGGTGCCCTTTAGTGCAGACCTGAGTGCACCTTGGTACGGACCTGAGTGCAACGTCCGTGCCCGTGAGCAACGTTGACGGCCATCCTCCCCTTCCCTACCTTCCGAGAGCGCTCTCACATCCGTCCCTCGAAGCAGGTCCATCGAAGCAGGGAGGTGCCATGTTCCCCGTGCGCAGACCCGCCGGCCGCCCCCTTCACCGGCTGGCGGCGGCACTCGCTCCGGCACTGTTCACCGTCCTCGTCCCCCTCACACCCCCGGCGTCCGCCGCCGACACCAGCGCGGCGGCCGCCGTCTGCAACAAGTACTGCGACACCCGGGACCCCGCCCTCTCCCCGGGCGACCGCACCCCGGTCACGGCGAGCATCTACTCGCGGTCGGTCGTCCTGCACTTCGACGACGCCGACGCCATGGGCTGGGCCTCCATCGACAACGGCAACCCCGGCGACGAGGTGTGGCTCGACCGCTCCTTCGACGGCGGCCGCACGTGGAGCTCGGGCAGCAAACTGGGTGACACCAGCGTGCCCACCGGTCAGCGCGGCTGGCGCACGCTCATGTACAACGTCGACGACTGGAACAACCTCGGCGTCGGCGCCCTGCGCGCCTGCGGAAAGGCCGGGGACCGCGCCGAGATCGCGTGCACCCCCTGGGCCCGAACCACCTGGAACGCGGGCGAGCCGCGCACCGCCGCGGCCACCGGCCTGATGACCTTCTACGACTACGGAACCGGCCTGTTCGACACCACCGGCTGGTGGAACTCCGCCAACGCGCTGACGGCGGTCATCGACAACATCCGTGTGACGGGCATGGGCAGTTACCGGTACGCGATCGCCCGCACCTACGACCTCAACGTCGACGCGCAGGGCGGGCAGTTCCGCAACGACTACATCGACGACACCGGGTGGTGGGGCCTCGCCTGGGTCGCCGCCTACGACCTGACCGGCGACAGCCGCTACCTGGACACGGCCCGCGCGGACGCCGACCACATGGCCGCCTACTGGGACTCCACCTGCGGCGGCGGGGTGTGGTGGAGCACGGCGAAGACCTACAAGAACGCGATCGCCAACTCCCTCTACATCCAGCTCAACGCGGCGCTCCACAACCGCGTCCAGGGCGACACGGCATACCTCGCCCGGGCCCGGGCCGGCTGGACCTGGTTCCAGGGCACCGGCATGGTCAACGGCTCGCACCTGGTCAACGACGGCATCGACCTGTCCACCTGCGGCAACAACGGGCAGGCCGTGTGGTCGTACAACCAGGGTGTGCTCCTCGGCGCGCTCGCCGAGCTGTACCGGGCCACGGACGACGGCGGGCTGCTCACCAGCGCCCGGCAGATCGCCGATGCCGCCACCACGACCTCTCTCCTCCACACCTCCGACGGCATCCTGCGCGATCCGTGCGAGAGCGGCGACTGCGGAGGCGACGGCCCGTCCTTCAAGGGTGCGGACGTACGCGGCCTCGGCAAGCTCAACTCGGTGCTCCCGGACCACCCTTACACCGCCTACCTCAAGCGCCAGGCCGACCGCGCCCGGGCGAGCGACCGCAACGCCCTCGACCAGTACGGGCTGCGCTGGTACGGCCCGCTCGACCAAGTGGACGCCGCCCGCCAGCAGAGCGCCGTCGATCTGCTGAATGCGGCGCCCTGACCGATCGACAACGTTGTCCCAACCGAGATACGGAGAGAGCGGGTACGTCAGGTCAGCGCGCGGACACCTAATCCGTCGCGCTGCCGACGGCCGCGGACGCCTCGTGAGCAGCTAGACGAGTCGGTCGAATGTCCGGGAGCCCAGCTCCACCACCATGATGCCGCGCGGTCCGGCCATGACCACTCCACGTGGGGGGAGAACCTTGGTTCGCCACAGGGGTGAGCCGACTCGCACGTGGTGCTCCCGTCCGCTTTCCAGGGACCAGAGCCCGACGGAACAGGTATGGCCGCCGGTGACAGCGATGGAACGCTCGCCGTACTGAGCCAGGTCGACGTCCGTCAGCTCCATGTGGTGCCCGCGCTCGAGTTGGACCTGGGTGATCAATGCCCCGTCCTCGGCATTGCATACGAGCAACCGTGAGTAGGACCCGACACCCACGACCACTGAGCCCTGGCCCCAATGGCCGAAGGAGACAGCCGTGGTCCGGAACGGGCCTTCGACGCCCGCGGAACGGACCAGATCCACCGTCCTGGTCTCCTCGCCGGAAACGGTCCACAAAAGCGTTCGGCGTTCCTCCCAGCCCCAGGTGACGAATCGCAGGACGTCGTCCGGCTGATCGGGAAGAGGGGCCACGGAGAATCTGCCCGGGTGGCAGTGCAGCGGTGGCCGCACCTCCTGGCCCGAGGGCAGATCGAAGAACGCCAGCCGGCCGCTGAGGGCGGTGGCCAGCAGCAGCGGTCGCTCACGCTCGAGGACCGCGATACGGGCCCACTCCTCTTCCTCCGGAAGTCGGTGCTCGTACGACATCTCACCGTTCGGGAATCGCCGCAGCGCGACGCGCCCTTCCGTCTCCAGAGTGAGGAAGGCCGTCGGATCACCGGGCAGGGCCGCCGCACCGCGGTAACGCCTCTCGGCCGAGGATTCGAGTCTCGCGAGCACGTCGCCGGTGTCCGCATCGAAGACGACGAGGCCTCCGTCCGCGCCGAGCGCCGCGACACAGTGGGTCCCCGTCTCCCCGACACCCGCGACCACTCCGTAGTACTCGTTGGCCGGTGCTTCCGGAGAAGGAGTTCGGCTGTCCCAGACCCGGACGGCGCCGTCGCGGCCACCTGTGACGACCCAGCTGGTTCCGTCCAGCTCACACTGCGCCAGGGACTGCACTCCGCCGTCGTGGACGGCAAGTCGCCTTGTCTCCCCCTGACCTGACGGACGAGCGAACACGTCTCCGTTCCAATCGCCCCAGCACCACAGATCGCGGTGCCGGCCGACGACCAGAGTGGAGAACACGCCGGCTCCGCCGCGATCCGGTTCGCCGATCCTCGTCGCCCGCACCGGATCCCAGGCCATCGCCAGGCCGGTCTGTGTTCCGAGAAGGACAACCGGTCCGTCCTCGTGATCCGCTACGGAAGCGGTCCAAACATGTAAGTCCGCGCGCCAGTTCGGTACCTCCACAGCGGCTTTGAACGGCTCGCCGATCGGCCGAGCGGTCCGGACGTCCCACGTGCTGACCTCACCTCCCTCGGTGGTGACCACAGCCAGGCAGAGTCCGCCCGCGTCACCCACGGTCAAGACTTGATCCTGATCGCGGAGAACGATGCGGGGCAGCTCCAGCACCCGGCCGTCCTCGGCGGACAGAACCTCGATGACGCCTTCCTCGCTGACGGTCGCGATCGCGGCCTCGCCCCCGATGACGACGGGCCACACACCATGGAGGGCACGCCGGTCCGCGAGAACACTCTGCCGGTCGGTCGTGCCCGGCACCGTACGCAGCAGACGACCGTCGTCGTGCAGCGTGAGGACGGCGATGCCGTCACTCGCCATGAAAGCCGTCATGTCGAAGACGGCCGATTCGGGCTCGTGCACCCCCGATGCCAGCGGTGCGCCGTCCCGGAGGAACCACGCCTGAACGGCCCACGCGCTCGCCGAGAGCACCACGGGGCCCCTCGGATGCTCGACGGTGGCGAGGGCGAGGACATAGTCGTCGTGGTGGCCGAGCATGCGCGTCGCGATGAGGTCGTCCCAACGCGCCCAGCGCACCGCCCAGGGCCGGTCGGGAAACGCGGCGGCCAGGTCGGCGGCCAGGTCCTCGTCGCCGGTCATGCGGGCCGCCATCTCCAGGTAGCAGACGCGCTCGTCCTCGGGCGCCACGAGCAGTTGCTGTCCGACTCGCTGGACCGTGCGGGCCACCCTCCGGCCCGAGGGGGTGCGCGCCGCCGACAGGGCTGCGAGCAGGCGGGCAGGATCCATCGCGGTCAGGAACCTCGCATCACGCAGCAGACTGTCGAGCAGGTGGCCCTCTCCCGCGTGGAAGGGCAGGTACGTGCGCGTGTAGGCGTCGGCGTCCGCCCAGACCGGCCCGTCCGCGGACGTCGGCGACAGTCGCTCGATAAGTACTTCCGTGAGACGCCGGTGGATCTCGGCTGCAGGACGTTGCCGGACGCTGAGTTGGCGCAGGTGTTCACCGAGCGCTTCGTGGAAGAGGCGGAACCGGACTCCCGATCCGCGTTCGGTGCGGTGCAACAGGTCGGTCGCAGGGGTGTCCAGGAGCAACCGGGTGACGTCGCGTTCCGAGTAGGTGTCAGTCCCCAGTGCCGTGGCCGCGGCCGCCCAGGTGCGCGGGTCGTCGAAGCCATCCCCCTGCGACCAGGCCAGCGCCATCAGCAGGTCGCGCAACCACGGTCCGCCGGGCCTCATGTCCTGCAGGTAGCGTTCCATCGCCGCACCGACGGTGGTGGGAAACGTCTCCTGCCAGCCTGCACTGTCCGTGTCGACGGGTTCGTCCGCTGCCATGAGGGAGAGTGCGGTGAGCTGTGCCACCAGGAAACTGCGGCCGGAGCGAACCGCCACGGCGGTGCCGACCGATGCCGCGAGTCCCGGACGGGACCGGTAGGGCGTGGAGACCTGTGGGTCGCTCTCGGCGAGCAACGTCAGGCGGACGTACTCGGCGATGTCACGCCGGTCCAGATAGCGGGCCTCGTCCAGGTCGATGATGCGTGCCGAACCCCCGAACAGGCGCAACAGGTCGTCCTCGCCTCCTGGCCGGGTGCCGACGAGGAGACGTATGCCCGTCCTGCTCCCTGCCGTCGCAAGGGGTTCCAGCAGATCGACGATGAGCCGCTGGGCGTCGACCGCCTCGTCGACGCCGTCCACGACCACCACGGTGGAGTGGCGTTCCCGGGCGTCTCGGAGATGGGCGAGCAGACCACCGGCCGTCGCCTCGTCGATGGTCAGCGCCCGCGAGATCTCCGCGGCGACCTCGTCGGCCGTCCGGCCTCGCACGTGGAGGGCGGCGCCCATGGGCGTCCCACCGGGCACCTGGGCATCGGCCATGCTCACCAACCGTCCGAGAACGGCCGACTTCCCCGATCCGGGTGCCCCGGTCACCACCCGGGAGCCCGCGACGTCCGGACCCTCGCTGTTGATCCACGCCGTCAGCTCGCTCAGCACCTGCGTCCGACCCGCGAAGTAGGAGCCTTCCCGGAGGCTGGACGGCAGCACACCACGCCCTCGCGGGCGGAAGTGACCGCGCAGCTGCGCCGCACGCTCCGTGGCCGCGCTCTCCAGCCTTTGCGCGAGGCGTTGTTGCCGCTCGGTCTGGCGTGCGGCTCGCGCCCTGAGCCGGTCGACGATCGGTGGAACCCCTGTGCCACTCACCACCAGCAGAACGGTGAGTACGACCGTGGTGGGTGTGACCCGGTCGGCGGAGACCAGCCCGAGCAGGGCCCCGGCCCCGACCGCCACCCCGGGCAGCAGGTGGATCAGTATGCGAACCGTCAGTGACCACCGGTTGTCGCGCGGGCGCAGTGAGTGCACAGCTCCATTCGTATAGCCAACTCGCCCTGCCGTACACGACTTCCGTCAATCCGTCAGGAGCCCGCCAGGAAGGTGAAACGGACTTTTCGCGAGGGATTGTCCTTGTTCGTGTCGACCAAACACACCGACTGCCAGGTGCCCAGCGCCAGGCGGCCGTCGATCACCGGGAGGGTGGCGTGCGGGGGGACGATCGCCGGGAGGACGTGGTCGCGGCCGTGCCCGGGGCTGCCGTGCCGGTGCTGCCAGCGGTCGTCGGCGGGGAGCAGGGTGTGCAGGGCGGCCAGGAGGTCGTCGTCACTGCCGGCGCCGGTCTCCAGGACCGCGATGCCGGCCGTCGCGTGCGGGACGAAGATGTTCAGCAGTCCGTCGCGGCCGGCCGCGGCCTCGCGGAGGAAGGCCTCGCAGTCGCCGGTCAGGTCGACGACCCGCTCCCGGCTACCGGTGGCGACATCGAGTTCTCGTGTGGTGAAGGCATCCGACATGCCCCCATCGTGACCCATGCCCCGGACGCGCGGGCGAGCGGGCAAGCGGCCGGGCCGGGAAGATCCACGGCCGTCCCGGCTGTTGGTAGAAGCGTGAACAACGCGCGTGCGGTCGAAGAGGTCGAGGTAGTCGTCATCGGCGCTGGTCAGGCCGGTCTGTCCAGCGCCTATCACCTGCGGCGCACCGGTTTCGAGCCGGACCGCGACTTCGTGGTGCTCGACCACTCCCCCGCGCCCGGCGGGGCCTGGCAGTTCCGGTGGCCGTCCCTGACGTACGGCAAGGTGCACGGGATGCACGCGCTCCCGGGCATGGAGCTGACCGGGGCCGACCCGGCGCGGCCGTCCGCCGAGGTCATCGGGGAGTACTTCGCGGACTACGAGCGGACCTTCGATCTGCGGGTGCACCGGCCGGTCGACGTCCGCGCGGTGCGCGAGGGCGAGGACGGGCGGCTGCTCGTGGAGACCGACCGCGGTGACTGGTCGACGCGGGCGCTGATCAACGCCACCGGCACCTGGGACCGGCCGTTCTGGCCGCGCTACCCGGGCCAGGAGACCTTCCACGGACGGCAGTTGCACACCGCGCAGTACGCCGGACCCGAGGAGTTCGCCGGTCAGCGGGTCGTGGTCGTCGGCGGCGGGGCCTCCGGCACCCAGCACCTGCTGGAACTCGCCCCGTACGCGGCCGCCACCACCTGGGTCACCCGGCGCCCGCCGGTCTTCCGCGAGGGCCCCTTCGACGAGGGCGCGGGCCGGGCCGCGGTGGCGCTCGTGGAGGAGCGGGTACGGCAGGGGCTGCCACCGCGGAGTGTGGTCTCGGTCACCGGGCTCCCGCTCAACGACGCGATCCGGCAGGGCCTCGAGGACGGGATCCTGGACCGGCAGCCGATGTTCGACCGCGTCACTCCCGACGGCGTGGCCTGGAACGACGGGCGGCACGTCGACGCCGACGTCATCCTGTGGGCCACCGGTTTCCGGGCGGCCCTGGACCATCTGGCGCCGCTGCGGCTGCGCGAGCCGGGCGGCGGGATCAAGGTCGAGGGGACCCGCGCGGTCGCCGACCCCCGCGTCCACCTCGTCGGCTACGGCCCGTCCGCCAGCACCATCGGTGCCAACCGCGCGGGGCGCGACGCCGTACGGGACATCAGGCGGCTGCTGGCCGGAGAACCCGTCGCCGCCTGACGCACCGGCGGCTCACCGCGGCGGCTGCGTGACCTGCGGTGGCTGCGTGACCTGCGGTGGCTGCGTGACCTGCGGCGGCCGCCGCGTCTTCGTGTTCTGCACGGCGTTGAAGTCGGCGACATTGCGCTGGTGTTCGGCGAAGTCGGCGGTGAACCGCGTGTCGCCCGGCTTGACCGTGACGAAGTACAGCCAGTTGCCCGGCGGCGGGTTGAGCGCGGCACGCATGGCGTCCTCGCCCGGGTTGTCGATCGGCGTGGGCGGCAGGCCCATGCGCTGGTAGGAGTTGTACGGGTTCTCGATGCGGGTGTCGTTCACCGTGGTGTTGAGGGTGCTGCGGTTGAGGGCGTAGTTGAGGGTGGAGTCCATCTGGAGCGGCATGCCGCGCTGCAGCCGGTTGAGCACGACGCGTGCCACCTTGCCCATGTCGGCCTTGTCGGCGGCCTCGGCCTGGACGATGCTCGCGATGGTCACCGCCTGGTAGACGTTCATCGCGTCGCGCTGCGCGCCGGCCGCGACGGGCGCCCAGCCGAACCGCCGGTTCGCCGTGTCGACCATGAACCGCAGCACCGACTGCGGGGTCGCGTCCTTGTCCAGGGGGTAGGTGGCCGGGAAGAGATAGCCCTCCGGGTTGCCCCCGGCGTCGCCGGGGAGTTTCAGGCCCGCGGTGCCGACGGAGCTCTTGGTGCTTCCGGCGGGGAGGGCGAGGGCCTTGTCGACGGCGTCGTAGACCTGGGACGCGCGCCAGCCCTCCGGGATGACCAGGGTGGCGGGTCCGGCCGTGCCGCGGGCCAGGGACAGCAGGGGCACCGCCACGGCGGCACCGGCCACGACGGCACCGGCCACGACGAGCACGAGCCTGCCCCGGCGGGTCAGCCGCATCGACTTGCCGCGCGTCGAGGCGCCACGGCCGATGGCCGTCCGACGGCCCGGGTTCCGTGGCGGAGTGTTGGTCTGCATGCGGGCACGTTAGCTCGCACAACGCTACAAACCCGACATATCTTCAGCTTGTCGGCTGCGATGTGTCGGCCTCAGCCTGTCGGCGGTGTCGCGTGCCTGCGTCCCCGGTCACCCCGCCTGCGCACCGGCCGCAGGGCCGCCCCCCGCTGAGCGGGCTCGCCGGTTCCGGGCTGCCCCGGTGCCGACTCCGCCGCCGTCTCCAGCCGGGCGTCCCGGCGCACCAGCGCCGCGTACCGGCCGTCGAGTTCCAGCAGTTCCTCGTGCGTTCCGCGTTCGGCCACCCGCCCGGAGTCGAGGACGACGATCTGGTCGGCGTCCTGGATCGTGGAGAGCCGGTGGGCGATGGTGATGGTCGTCCGGTTGGCCGACAGGGCGTCGATGGCGTCCTGGACCGCGTGTTCGGTGCGGGTGTCCAGGGCGCTGGTCGCCTCGTCCAGGATGAGGACCGGCGGGTCGCGCAGGATGGTGCGCGCGATGGCCAGCCGCTGCTTCTCGCCGCCCGAGAACCGGTGTCCGCGTTCGCCGACGACGGTGTCGTAGCCGTCGGGCAGCGCGGCGATGTGGTCGTGGATCTGGGCCGCGCGGGCGGCCGCGTGCAGTTCCTCGTCGGTGGCGTCCGGCTTGGCGAAGCGCAGGTTGTCGGCGACCGAGGCATGGAAGAGGTACGTCTCCTGGGAGACGACGCCGACCGCGCGGGCGAGGGTGTCGAAGTCGAGGTCACGGACGTCGACGCCGTCCAGGGTGACCCGGCCGCCGGTGACGTCGTAGAGCCGGGGCACCAGGTAGCCGAGCGTGGACTTGCCGGCGCCGGTCGGGCCGACGACGGCCAGGCCGGTGCCGGCCGGGACGGTGATGTCGATGCCGTCGAGGACGGGACCCACCTTGTCGTTGTCCCTGTCGTACCGGAACTCGACCTTCTCGAAGCGGACCTCGCCCTTCACGCGGTCGAGGTGGACCGGCTCGTCGCGCTCGGTGATGTCGACGGGCAGGTCGAGGTACTCGAAGATGCGCTGGAAGAGAGCGAGCGAGGTCTGGATCTGGACGCCGGTCGCCAGCAGGCTCACGGCCGGGCGGAACAGGCCCTGCTGGAGGGAGACGAAGGCGACGATGGTGCCGAGCGAGATCTGCGGGCCGCCCATCCGGAGAGCCATGCCGGCGGCCCAGTAGATGACGGCGGGCATCGCGGCCATCACGATGGTGATCACGGCCATGCGCCAGCGCCCCGCCATGTTCGACCGGACTTCCAGGCCGACCAGTTGCTCGGACTCCTCGGCGAAGGAGGCGGTGAGCGAGTCGGCGCGGCCCATGGTGCGGCCGAGCAGGATGCCGCTGACGGAGAGCGACTCGGTGACCGTCGCGGCCATCGCGGCCATCTGCTTCTGGCGCTGTGTGGTGATCTTCTTGCGCTCGTTGCCGACCCGGCGGCTGATCCACACGAAGAGCGGGAGCAGGACGAGCGAGACGACGGTGAGCCGCCAGTCGAGGGCGATCATCGCGACGATCGTGGCGACGACGCTGGTCAGGTTGGAGACCAGGGAGGTGGCCGTCGAGGTGACGGTGGCCTGCATGCCGCCGATGTCGTTGGCTATGCGGGACTGCACCTCGCCGGTGCGGGTGCGGGTGAAGAAGGCGAGCGACATGCGCTGCAGCCGGCCGTAGACGGCGGTGCGCAGGTCGTGCATGACGCGCTGGCCGACCGTGGTGGATATCAGCGTCTGCAGGACGCCGAAGACGCTGGTGAGGACGGCACTGAGGATCATGCCCAGCGCGAGCAGGCTGAGCAGTCCGGTGCGGCCCTGCGGGATGGCGGTGTCGAGGGTCGCCTTCAGGAGGAAGGGGGTGGCGACCGAGACCAGCGAGGCGGCGCCGACCAGCAGGCCGACGATCGCGAGCCGGCCGCGGTAGGGGCGGAAGAGCTTGAGGATGCGGCGCACCTGGCGGGGTTGACCGGCCGCGGTGGCGTCAGGGGTCCAGTTGATCTCGTCTCGGGGCATGGCTCCTACGGATGGTTCGGTGTGTACGGACTAACGGAGCTTAGCTCACTGTTACCTATGCTCACAATGAACATAGTCCTGATATTGTTCCCGTATGAGCACCCCCGACCCCGACGGCCCGCTCGCCGAGCAGTTGCTGCGCCTCACACGACGGGTGTGGCGCATCCAGAAGCACCATCTCGCGGCGCGCGATCTGGGCGTCACCCCGGCCCAGTCTCGGCTGCTGCGCACCCTCGCGCACTACGAGGCACCCCCGCGCATGGCCGACCTGGCCGAGCGTCTGGAGGTGGTGCCGCGCGCGGTGACGACCCTGGTCGACGGCCTGGAGGCGAGCGGCAAGGTGTGCCGGGTGCCGGATCCGACGAACCGCCGGGTGACCCGGATCGAGATCACGGACGAGGGGCACGAGACCCTGCGCGAGCTGCGGGCGGCACGGAGGTCGGCGGCCGCGGAGATCCTGGCTCCACTCTCGCCGGAGCAGCGGGAGGTGCTGGGCAGACTCCTGGACACGCTGGTCGACGGGCCGGTGGCGGCGAAGCACTGCTGAGGCACGGCGAAGCGGCTCACCCTGCCCGTCCTTCCGGAGGGGGAGCCGCTTCTCGTCGTCCGGTCAGCTCTCGGACACCAGTTCCTCGGCCTGTTCCGCCGTCTCGACGACCGCGGTCCCACCGCCCAGCACCCGCTTCGCCCGTTCCACGTCCAGTGCGCCCTCCCAGCGGGAGACCGCGAAGACGGCGACGCAGTTGCCGAGCAGGTTGGTGACGACGCGCATCGAGTCCATGATGCGGTCGACGCCGAGCAGCAGGGCGACGGCACCGGCCGGGATCGCCCCGAGCGAGGAGACGGTCGCGGACAGGGCGAGGAAGGCCGAACCGGGGATGCCGGCCATGCCCTTGCTGGTGAGCATCAGCACCAGGACCACGGTGATCTGCTGACCGAGGCTCAGGTCGACGCCCACGGCCTGGGCGATGAACAAGGTGCCGATGGAGAGGTAGAGCGAGGCGCCGTCCAGGTTGAAGGAGTAGCCGGTGGGCACCACCAGGCCGACCGCGTCGTCCCGGGCACCCGCCCCGCGCAGCTTCTGCATCACGCGCGGCAGCACGGACTCCGTGGAGGCGGTGCCGAGCGCGAGCAGCAACTCCTCACGGATGTAGCGGACGAACTTCCAGAGGCTGAGCCCGGTGAGCGCCTTCAGGGCGACGGCGAGCAGGGCGACGAAGAGCGCGGCGGCCGCGTAGCAGAGGACGATGAGCTTGGCGTAGGTCTCGATGACCCCGAGCCCGTACTGGCCGATCAGGACGGCCGTCGCCCCGAAGACGGCGATCGGGGCGAGGCGCATCACGAAGCCGACGATCGCGAAGACGACCTCCTGGGCCTGCTCGACGGCGGGCAGCACCTGGGGCACCTTGGTGTGCCCGAGGTGGAGCAGCGCCGCGCCCACCAGACAGGCCAGGACGAGCACCTGAAGCAGGGAGTTCTCGGCGAAGGCGCCTATGAAACTGGTGGGCAGGGCGTCGAGGACGAACTCGGTGGTCGAGGGCAGCGAGCCGCCGCCCGTCTTGGCGTCGACCGCCTTGGCGCTCAGCGTGGCCGGATCGACGTGCATCCCGGCGCCGGGCTGGACGAGGTTGGCGGCGAGGAGTCCGATGACCAGCGCGAGCGTACTGGCCACCTCGAACCAGACCAGCGCCTTGAGTCCGATCCGCCCGAAGGCCCTGAGGTCGCCGGCCTTGGCGATGCCGACGACGACCACGCAGAACACCAGCGGCGAGATGATCGTCTTGATGAGCCGGGTGAAACCGTCGCCGAGCGGCTGGAGATCCGAGGCGAACCCGGGCCACAGCCGCCCGACGACGATGCCGAGCACGAGCGCGCAGGCGACCTGCGCGAAGAGAGAGGTACGCAGTATGCGTGCGACGCGTCCCGGCAGGGACGATACGGACGGCGGCACGGGCACTCCTGGTGGGGGGATCGACTCGCCGAAGCCGAGCGGGACTTCTGCGATACGGAAACCAGCTTCCGCGCCGATCACTCTGGGGGTGTTCTTGATCCCGTTCGAGACCGCCGTGTCACGGCCGTGTAAATCACGGGCGGAGTGACGCGTCGCACACAACTCGGCCGGCTCGGCTCGGCGGCCGACGCTCGGCAGCGACCGCTCAGCAGCGGCTGCGGTCCACCGTCAGCACTCCTTGTTCGGTCGCCAGCGAGCGGTCGTAGCAGCCGTCCGGGCCGTACAGCCGGTAGCGTTCGCTCGACGTCCCGACCGCGTGCCGCTGGTCGCGCGGCACGCCGAGCGTGTACGTCGCGTCCCCGCTGTAGGTGTCGTCGAGCCGTGCCCAGGCGCCTCCGGACCCTCCGACCGCCGCCCGGTCGCCGAGGGTGAGCTGGGTGCGCAGCCGGTCGTCGGTGCCGATGGTGGTGGCGCCGTTCATGGTGTAGGTCCGGTCGGTGCGGGTCGTCCGGGGTGCACCGCCGGCCTTCACCGTGACGCTCTGGTCGTCCGTCCAGGTGGCGTCGAGCGCGTCCGTCGTCTCGCCGTCGTTCCAGCGGTGCACGGAGGTGTTGGCCAGCGTGCGGCTGACGGTGGTGGTCACCCGGCCGTGCGAGGTGTCGACGTATCCGGAGACGGTGAGCCGGTGCCCGGCGTCGGTGTCGACCCGGTACTCCCCCGACCCCGGTGTGTAGACCGAGGAGTTGACGGGCTCGGAGGCCTTCACCTCGGTGAGCCCGCCGG
This sequence comes from Streptomyces sp. NPDC028289, assembly GCF_055565975.1. NCBI lineage: Bacteria > Bacillati > Actinomycetota > Actinomycetes > Kitasatosporales > Streptomycetaceae > Streptomyces > Streptomyces sp. NPDC028289. The sequence goes on from NZ_JBVHTI010000004.1 coordinate 932,356, forward strand.
TGACCTGGGACCGGTGCGCGTCCTGCCAGACCAGCACGTTCACGGGGGCGCTCCAGCCGGCCTGGCCCTCGGGCACGCCGGCGACGGAGACCTCGACCTGGTGCGGGCGGCCGTCGTCGAGGAGTCCCGCGAACGGCGTCAGGTCGTATGCGATCGGTCGGACGTCGAAGGCGCCCGGGCCCGGTATGACGTACCAGAGGAACGGGTTGGACCAGCCGCCGGTCCACACGTTCGGGAACGGCGCGGCGATTCCGGCCAGCCGGCCGTCGACCCTGATCTGCACCTCCCGGTAGGGGCCCTTGTCCGCCTTGCAGGAGTACGACGCCGGGTCGGCCACGGTCAGATACCAGAACTCCTCGCAGCCGCCGCCGGATCCGGTGGCGTACACCTCGGCGACGACGCGTTCGCTGTTGCGCGGGGTGGTGAGGGTGGTGCCGTCGGCCAGGGTCAGCACCTTGTCGGGGACCGAGGCCGCGGGGCGTCCCGCGTAGAAGGTGAGCGTGGCCTTGACGTCGATGACGCCGGTGTAGGTGTCGTCGACAACGTTGCCGATGAGCATCTCGACGTCCTGCGTGCCGCGGAAGGTGTCACTGTAGCGGGTGACGTCCTTCTCCACGTGCCACTCGATGCCGTCCGGCGAGGGCTCGGGGGTGGAGGTGCGCAGCACCTCGACGCCGCCGACGTGCAGGTAGCCCAGGCGGTCGTACTGACGGCCCTTCACCTTGCCGTCCAGCCGCAGGACGACCTTGCTCCACCGGTCGCCGCAGCCCTGCGGGGGCGTGTACGTTCCCCGGTACGGCGTGAAGTCGCGGAACTGGGCCTCGGCCAGGACGACTTGGCAGGACGTGGCCGCCTTGGGCACGGACACCGGCGGGGCCGCGGTCACCGGGTCGTGCCAGTCGGTGCCGAACTCGGCCGGGACGTCGGCGGCACGGGCGGCGGGCGCCCCCGTACCGAGGAGCGCGCTCGCCAGGAGGGTCACTCCTGCGAGCATGGACATGACGATCCGTCTTCTCATGGCCGGTGTTCTACGGGGAGTTGGCCGTCGGCCGCAACGCCCGGGCCGGTCGACAGCGGCCCGTTCGGCCACCCGGCCCGGACGGGCGCACGCCATGGGCACAAATAGTGCTATTAGCGGATGACGCTGTCACAGTGCTGGCATGGAGATCATGACCGCTCGCGCCCTGCGCACCGTCCTGGCGCTCACGGGAGTCGTCGCGCTCACCGGCACCGGCTGTTCGGGCGGTGTCCCGCACCGGGGCCACGGCTCCGCCGCCCCCGGCGCCTCGGCCGTCCCGGCCGGCGCCGCCCCGTCTCCCGGCGCCCCCGGGATCGGCGACCCGCTCATGCCGCTGGACGGCAACGGCGGCTACACGGTCCGCCGTTACACGCTCGACCTCGACTGGCGGGCGCCCGGGACACCTTTCCCTGCCGGTACCACCATCAGCGCCACCGCCACCCAGGCCCTGTCGCGCTTCGACCTCGACTTCGCGGGCAACACGCTGCACCGGGTCACCGTCGACGGCGCGCCGGCGACCGCCGTTCGCGACGGCGACGAACTCGTCGTCACGCCCGCGCGGCCGATCCCACGCGGCAGCACGTTCACCGTCCACGTCGCCTACACGGCCGATCCGACCCAGCGACGGCACCGGAGCGATGCGATCCGCGAGTACGGCTGGGTGCCCACCCCCGACGGCACCCTGGTCTGCGCACAGCCCGACGGCGCCAAGATGATCTTCCCGGCCGACGACCACCCCAGCCTCCGGGCGCCCGTCACCTTCCACATCACCACCCCGCCCGGTCTGAGCGCGGTGGCCAACGGCCGGCTCGTCGAACGCGTCCGGCGGCCCGACGGGCGGATGCAGTGGACGTACGACTCCGAGGAGCCCATCGCGGCACAGCTGGTCCAGCTGGCGATCGGGAAGTTCACGTTCGTCGCCGGCAGGGGGCCGGGCGGGCTGGCCGTGCGGGACGTGGTGCCGGACGACCTGGTCGCGGACACCGAGGCCGAACGCTCGCTCACCCCGGAGCACCTCGCCTGGCTGGAACGGCGGCTCGGCCCGTACCCGTTCCGCCGCTACGGCGTACTGGTCGGGGACACCGATCTGCCGGTGGCGCTGGAGACGCAGTCGCTGTCCCTCGTACCGAAGGACGACCTGCTGGGCGACCGGGTCGACGCCGAACGCAATCTGATCCACGAGCTGGCGCACCACTGGACGGGGGACAGCGTCGCCGTCCGGCGGTGGTCCGACCTGTGGCTGAGTGAGGGTCATGCCCGTTACTACGAACGGCTGTACTCCGACGAGCACGGCGGCGTCGGCATGGAGGACGCCATGCGGGCGGCGTACGAGCAGCACGACCAGTGGCGCCACGACGACGGGGCGCCCGCCGAGCCCACCGGGCCGACGCTCTTCAAGGTGATGCGCTACGACGGTTCGGCACTGGTGCTGTATGCCCTGCGGCAGAAGGTCGGTGACGAGACGTTCGACCGGATCGAGCGGGCCTGGGTGACCGAGTACCGGGGCCGCGCGGCCGGCACCCGGGACTTCGTCGCACTCGCCTCCAGGGTCGCGGGCGAGGATCTGACGCCGTTTCTGACGCCGTGGCTGTACGGGCCCGACACCCCGCCGATGCCGGGCCACCCCGACTGGCACGTGGACCCGGTCGAGGACTGATCCCGCCCGGCGCGTCGCGGCCCGCCAGGCTGCCCGGCCACTGCCGCCGACCGGGTGGCCTCTGCCGGACCGCTGGGCCACCCGGTCGACGCTCGGCGCGCCGGGTCGCGCCGGGCACGGAAACGTACGAGGGGTGACGTGAAGGGCAACCCCCTTGCCCTGGTTGCGACGAGCGTGCTTGGAGACCCTCAGCAAGCGGTTGGAGACCCTCTGGTATGAGAAGAACTGACGCTCCACGTGTGCCCGGTGCCCTCCGGACGTGCCGTCTGACGGCCTGCCTGATCGCGACGGCCGCGCTGCTGCCACCCCTGCTGATCCTCCCGGCGTCCGGCACCGACGAAGCGGAGGACCAGCGTCTGCAGAACGCCTTCACGGACGCCGCACGTGAGTTCCACGTGCCGCGCAGCGTGCTCATGAGTGTGTCCTACATGCAGTCGCGCTGGGACATCCACGCGGGCACCCCGAGCATCGCGGGGGGCTACGGTCCGATGCACCTGGTGGACACCGCCCGTACCCGCGTCGCGGAGCGGTCACCCGCAGCGGGCCCCGCGGCGCCGGACGGCGGGAAGAGCGACCCGCTCGCGGGAACGGCGTTCGCGGTGGGCGGCCACGCCGTGCAGCCGGCGGACCTGGAACACGCCGCACGGCTGATCAAGGTACCCGCCGGAAAGCTGCGGACGGACGCCGTCGCCAACGTACGCGGCGGCGCGGCGCTGCTGGCCGCGACGCAACGGCATCTCGGCAAGCCGCTCAGCGCCGACCCGGAGGACTGGTGGCAGGCGGTGGAACGTTTCCCCGGCACCCGTGACGTCGCGTCGGCGACGACGTACGCCAACGACGTCTTCGGTCTGATCCGCCGGGGCGCGCACCGCACCACCGCCGACGGACAGGAGGTCACCCTCCCCGCCACCCCCGGCGTCAGCCCGCACCCCGGCCCGCAGGCCCCCAAACGGCCCAAGAACGTCGAGTGCCCGCCCGAACTGGCCTGCGACTGGCTCGCCGCGCCCTACGAGGAGATCGACGACGACGGCGACTACGGCAACCACGACCTCGCCGACCGGCCCCGGGACCAGCGGATCGAGTACATCGTCATCCACGACACCGAGTCGACGCTGCCGAACATGTTCAAGACCGTGCAGGACCCGACCGAGGCGTCCTGGCACTATTCGATCCGCTCCAGCGACGGCCACATCACCCAGCACGTCAGGACCAAGGACGAGGCCTGGCACTCCGGCAGCAAGTTCGTGAACGCCCGCTCGATCGGCATCGAGCACGAGGGTTTCCTCACCCACCCGGGGACCTGGTACACCGAGCAGATGTACCGGTCATCGGCCCGGCTGGTGCGCTACCTGGCGAAGAAGTACGGCGTCCCGATCGACCGGCAGCACATCTTCGGCCATGACAACGTGCCGTCCCCGACCGGCGACAGCATCCCCGAGATGCACGAGGACCCGGGGCCGTTCTGGGACTGGCGGCACTACTTCGACCTCCTCGGCGCACCGCTGAAGGCCACGGCAGGACCGGACAGCCCCATGGTGATGATCCTGCCGGACTACGCCACTCACAAACCGCGGTACACGGGGTGCGACGGCGACGGCAAACGATGCCTGCCGCACGGCTCCAGCGCCGTCCGCCTCCACACCCGGCCGGACGAGAACGCCCCGCTCATCCAGGACCCGGGCCGCCGGCCGGACGGCGACCCGTCCACGGAGGACGTGAGCGACCTGGGTTCGCGGGTCTCCACCGGCCAGACCTTCGCCGTGGCCGACCGCAGCGGCGAGTGGACGGCGATCTGGTACCAGGGCAACAAGGCGTGGTTCAAGAACCCCACGGCGCACCCGACGGCCGTCGGTGCGAGCGGCCGCATGGTGACGCCCAAGGAGGGCCTGGACGAGATCCCGGTGTTCGGACGGGCCCTCCCGGAGGAGGAGGCCTACCCGGACGGGATGGAGGAGGAGGACGAGTCGCCGCTGCCGTACAGCCTGCGGGCGGGCCAGCGGTATGTGACGCAGTCCGCCCTCGGCGGCTCCTACGTCGACCGGTCGACCTTCTCCGCCACTCCTCAGCCCGTGGTGGTGGGTCAGGAGAAGTACTACGAGATCCAGTTCGGTCACCGGCTCGCCTACGTCCGGGCGGACGACGTGGACGTGCTGGACTCGCGCACCTCCGGCACCTCCGGCACCACCGGCACGATCGGCACGACGGGCTCGGCAGGGAGCGAGGCCGTCCCGGACGAACAGTGACCACCGCACCGGGGCCCGGGGCCGCGCTAGGACAGCAGGTTCGGCCTGTCCCCCATCACCACGACGGGATCCCGGGCCGGGTCGAGGGTGCGCAGCAGGTACTCCATGGCCTCCCTGGGCAGGCCGATGCATGCCGAGGTGCCGCTGCCGTGGTCGAGGTGCAGCCAGATGCCGCCGCCCCGGCCGGCGCCCCACGGGTGGGTGGTGTCGTGCGGCGGTGTGCCCCGCAGGCGGTTGTAGTCGATGGCGATGACGTAGTCGAAGTCGTGCCGGTAGGCCGGACTCCAGTAGCGCGGGGGCGTGTAGAGATCCCGGCCCTGGGCGTAGGAGAGCCGGGTGCCCGGGTCGGGGAGCACACCGCCGGCGTCGGTGACGGTGAACACGCCGACCGGGCTGCGTCCGTCGCCCGCGAAGTGGTCGGTGGTCCAGCCGGACCGCCCGTTGTGGGCGGGCCAGCTGCCCACCGGGCGCCAGCCGCCCTCGTCCCGGGTGTAGAGCACGACCGTGGAGTCGGCCGAGTCCGCGCCCTCCCCGTACACGGCGACGACCTGGCGGGAGTCCGCGGGGATCTCCGCCCGCAGCAGCTCGCCGACCCCCGGCAGCCGGCCGGGATCCCCGGCGGGCACGGCCCGGTCCGGCTGCTGCCAGTCCGGGGCCGACACGGCGGTTCCCGGGGCCGACGGGGTTCTCGGGGCTCCGGCGTGCGGCCGCGGCAGACCGTTCTTCGCGCCACCGCTCGGTGAGGCGTCGCAGGCGCTCAGGGTCAGCAGGACGGCCCCGATGACCGCCGCCGCCGTGACGGTCGTCCGCCGCACGCTCTTGATCTGCACCCGGCCATCCTGACATCACATACCGAGCAATCTATTAGATCTGCTGTCATTCGGTGCGTGTTGAGCGGCAAGCCCTGGCCGGAAGGGGGCGGATTTCGACGGCCGGCCGGGAAAACCGTTTGATTTCGACGATGCTCCGACGCGAACCTTTCACGGCTTGTCGCCACCCCTCCCCCGACCCGAGCCGCTGGGACGCCATGCAGATTCAAGATCTTCCGTACTCCGATCCAGGCGTGCCGGACGCGCGTTCGGGTCCCCGATTCCTGTGGTGGCTGGGGCGGAATCAGCTGGGCGGTCAGCTCAAGGCACTGGCCTGGGGACTGCTGCACTTCGTCTCCGTCTCCGCGCTCCCGTTCTGCGTGGGCCTCGCCGTCCAGGCCGTGGTCGACCGCTCCGGCACCCGGCTGGCCCTGACGGGCGGCCTGCTGGTGCTGTGCGGCACGGCGATCGCCGTCGGCGACACCTTCCTGCACCGGGCCGCCGTCACCAACTGGATCACCGCGGCCGCCCGGGTCCAGCAACTACTCGCCCGAAAGGCCGCCCAGCTGGGCTCCGCGCTGACCCGGCGAGTGGCGGCCGGCGAGGTGGTGGCCGTCTCCACCGGCGACGTCGAGAAGATCGGCTGGTTCGTGGAGGCGGTCTCCCGCTTCACCGCCGCCGCGCTGACGGTCGTCGTGGTCGGCGTCGGCCTGCTCTTCTACCAGCCCGCGCTCGGCTGGGTGGTCGCGGCTGGGCTGCCGCTCGTGGCGCTCGCCGTGCTGCCCCTGCTGCCCCGGGCGACCCGGCGCGCCGACTTCCAGCGGGCCAAGGCCGGCCGGGCCACCGAGCTGGCCTCGGACACCGTGGCGGGGCTGCGGGTACTGCGCGGCATCGGCGGCGAGGACCTCTTCCTCGACCGCTACCGGCGCGCCTCCCAGGAGGTGCGGCACGCCGCCGTACGCAGCGCCCGGATGTGGTCCCTGATCGCCGCGATCCAGGTACTGGTGCCCGGCCTGCTGTTGATCGCGGTGGTCTGGCACGGCGTCCACCTCGCCCGGCAGGGCCGGGTGACCGTCGGCGAACTGGTCACCGTCTACAGCTCCGTCATGATCCTCAACTACCCGTTGCAGCACTTCACCGAGATCGCCATGGCGTACTCCTTCTCGCGGCCGTCGGCGAAACGGGCCGCCCGGGTGCTCTCCCTGGAGCGGGCCACGGACATCGGCGGCTCGCGCGCGGAGGCCGTGCCGGACGGCGACCTGCACGACCCCGACTCCGGTCTGCTGGCGCCCGCGGGCAGGCTGACCGCCGTGGTCTGCGGCGACCCCGACGCGGCCGGTCGCCTCGCCGAACGGCTCGGCGGCCACCCCGCCGAGGCCGCCCCCTCCGTACTGCTCGGCGATGTCCCCCTCGACGAACTGCCGCTGGAGTCCGCCCGCACCGCGGTGCTCGTCCAGGACAAGGAGCCGGTGCTGCTCTCCGGTTCGCTGCGGGAGCTGCTCGACGTGCCGGCCTCCGGGTCCGTGCGCGCGGAGGACGCGCTGGCCGCCGCCCAGTGCGCCGACGTCCTGGAGGCCCTGGTCCAGGGCTCGCTGGACGTCACCGACCCGCTGGACGCCCGGATCACCGAGCGGGGCCGGTCCCTGTCCGGGGGCCAGCGCCAGCGGCTCGCGCTGGCCCGGTCGCTGATCACCGACCCCGGGGTGCTCGTCCTGGACGAGCCGACCTCCGCCGTCGACTCGCACACCGAGGCGCGGATCGCGGAAGGCATCCGCGAGGTGCGGTCCGGCCGTACGACCGTGGTGTTCACCTCCTCGCCGCTGCTGCTCGACCGGGCCGACCGGGTCGTCCTCGTCCACGAGGGCAAGGTCGAAGCGGTCGGGGTACACCGCGAACTGCTGCGCACCGAGCCTCGGTACCGGGCGGTCGTGACCCGGGAGACGGCCGACGAAACCGCGCTGCTGAGCGGCGCGCTGGAAGAGATCGAGGAAAGCGCATGATCGGCGTCGCACCACCGGCTTACGACCCGGCGGCCCCGACGACAGCCACCACCCTGCCCATCGGCGCCGCCTCCACCGTGCGCGCCTATGTGGCCGAACTGTTCCGCCGGCACCGCCGGGCCTTCTCCCTGCTCGTACTGGTCAACACGGTGGCCGTGATCGCCTCCATGGTCGGCCCGTACCTGCTCGGCGGGCTGATCGAGCGGATGTCGGACGGTGCCCGCGAGCTCCGTCTGGGCCTGACCATCGGCCTGTTCGTGCTCGCGCTCGCCGTCCAGGCCGTGTTCGTGCGGGAGGTACGGCTGCGGGGTGCCGTGCTCGGCGAACGGATGCTGGCCGACCTGCGCGAGGACTTCCTCGTCCGGTCGGTCGGGCTGCCGCCGGGCGTCCTGGAGCGGGCGGGCACCGGCGATCTGCTGTCCCGGATCACCACCGACATCGACCGGCTCGCCAACGCCATGCGGGAGGCCGTGCCGCAGCTGTCGATCGGTGTCGTGTGGGTGGTGCTGCTGCTCGGCGGGCTCGTGGTCACGGCGCCGCCGCTGGCCGCGGCCGTGCTGCTCGCCCTCCCGGCCCTGGTCGTCGGCTGCCGCTGGTACTTCAGGCGGGCCCCCTCCGCCTACCGGTCCGAAGCCGCCGGGTACGCGTCCGTGGCCGCCGCCCTCACCGAGTCCGTGGACGCCGGGCGCACCATCGAGGCGCACCGTCTCGGCGCCCGCCGCATCGCCCTGTCCGATCGCCGGGTCAAGGAATGGACCGCCTGGGAGCGGTACACGCTGTGGCTGCGCTCGGTGCTCTTCCCGGTCACCAACGCCACCCACACGACCGTGCTCGGCTCGGTGCTGCTGATCGGGGGCGTCTTCGTCCTCCACGGCTGGCTCGACGTCGGCCAGCTGACCACGGGCGCCCTCATCGCGCAGATGCTCGTCGAACCGGTGAACCTGATCCTGCGCTGGTACGACGAGGTCCAGGTCGCGCATGTGTCGCTGGCCCGGCTGGTGGGCGTGCGGGACATCGAGCCGGACCCCGGCGACGCCTCGCTGGCCCCCGCGGGCCGCGAGGTGCACGCCGACGAGGTCCGCTTCGGGTACCTGCAAGGCGTCGACGTGCTGCGCCAGGTCTCGCTGGAGGTGGCGCCCGGCACCCGGCTGGCCCTGGTCGGCCCCTCGGGCGCGGGCAAGTCCACTCTCGGCCGGCTGCTCGCCGGGATCTACGCGCCCCGGGCCGGCCGGATCACCCTGGGCGGCGCCGAACTGTCCCGGATGACCGCCGAACGGGTCCGTTCCCACGTCGCCCTCGTCAACCAGGAGCACCACGTCTTCGTGGGCTCCCTGCGCGACAACCTGCTGCTGGCCCGGACCGACGCGGCGGACGCCGAGCTGTGGGCGGCGCTCGGGGCGGTCGACGCGGACGGCTGGGCACGGGCCCTGGAGGAGGGCCTGGACACCGAGGTCGGCTCCGGCGGGCTCGCCCTGACCCCGGCGCAGGCGCAGCAGATCGCGCTCGCCCGTCTGGTGCTGGCCGACCCGCACACGCTGGTCCTGGACGAGGCGACCTCGCTCCTGGACCCGCGCGCGGCCCGCCACCTGGAGCGGTCCCTGGCCCGGGTCCTGGACGGCCGCACGGTGGTCGCCATCGCGCACCGGCTGCACACCGCCCATGACGCGGACGTCATCGCCGTGGTGGAGAACGGCCGGATCAGCGAGCTGGGCAGCCATGACGCGCTGGTGGCCGCCGACGGCGCCTACGCGGCGCTGTGGCGGTCGTGGCACGGGTGACAGGCCGCGGCGGCCGGGGCACGGGGTGCGGTGCGCCGCAGGTCGCGCCCCGTGCCGTTGCGCGGGTGCGAGCTGGGGTGGAAGGCTGGAGAGCGGCACCGGTTCGGGGACCGGCCGGGAACCGTACGGTTCGCGCCGCGCACCCGTGCCGGGCGTGCCGGCGGCCCGCCCCGCGGACCGCGTCCTCACTCCCTGGAGGTAGCCGTGACCACCGCCGACGGATGGGGGGACGACGTCTACCAGCCCGACGGATCCGAGATCCGTGAGGACACGGGGCTGCTCGACGTGGAGGACACACTGGAGTCCGACGGCGTCAGCGATCCCCTGGACCGTGGCTGGTCCCCGCCCGAGCGGCCGTGGGCGGTGGAGCACACCGGGGTGACCGCGGCGGAGCGCCACCGGGGCGAGACCCTGGACCAGCGGCTCGCCGAGGAGCTGCCCGAGCCGGCCGTCCCCGACGGCGACGGCATCGGCGACTGCCAGGGCAGCGACGGCGAACTTCTGGACAACGAGGTGGGCGACCTGCGCTCCGGCCGGCTCGTGGCCCCGAACGAGGGGGCGCACGAGGACGACGAGAACGGCCTCGTCGCGACCGACATCGGCATCGACGGCGCCGGGGCCTCCGCGGAGGAGGCCGCGATGCACATCGTCGACGAGGACACCGCCTACGGCTGAGCCCGCCCGCCCCTGCCCGTCCGCCCCGTCCTTCGAGGAGCCGCCATGCAGCAGGACAAGCACCCCGACTACCACCCCGTGGTCTTCCGCGACCGCGCCGCCGGATACGCCTTCCTGACCCGGTCCACGGCGACCAGCGACCAGACCATCGAGTGGGACGACGGCGAGACCTACCCGGTGGTCGACGTGGAGATCTCGTCCGAGAGCCACCCCTTCTACACCGGGAAGGCCCGCACGGTGGACACCGAGGGGCGCGTCGCCGCGTTCGAGCGCCGTTACGGGAGCGGCTCGGGGACGGCGGGCTGACCCGCGGGGCGCACCGGTCCGGCGGCCGGCCGGGCCACGGCTCAGATCACGTTCAGGGCGGCCGCACAGCCTATGCCGCCGAGCACCATGAACACCGGCATGAGCACCTTCAGCTCGACCCAGCTGCCCGCGCGGAACCGCATCACCTTCGGCGGGCCCACCGGGTACCAGCGCTTGCGGCCGATCGGGATGGGCCACAGGATCGGGCAGCCGGAGACGGTCAGCGCGTCCCCGATGTCGTGCACCAGCGCCCCCAGCACCACCGGCAGCCCCAGCCACAGGTACTCCTGGCCGGGCTGGGTGAACAGCCAGTCCGAGCCGTTGCCCGGCTTGTCCAGGGTGCCGGCCAGGATCCAGGCGCTGGTCGCGGCCAGCAGCCACACCAGGACGTCGCTGCTGGAGCCGCGGGCCGCCCGCCACAGCAGCCCCTCGATCGCCAGCACCATGTGCGCGAAGAGGATCGCCAGCACCGCCCAGCGGCCGCCGAGGATCGCGGCGGCCGAGCAGCCCCCGCCGATCAGCACCGCCCACAGCCAGGTGTGGGTCAGGGTGCGGTGGCCGCCGGAGCGGCGCGGGTCGCCCTGCTTCCGGGTCGCCTTGTAGACGGCGTAGGAGAGCTTGTCGACGATCTCGCAGAGCCAGCGCGACAGCGGTCCGAAGGCGCGTGAGATGGTCGCGGCCTTGTGGTCGAGGTCGGGGGCGAGCGCGGCACCGGCGCAGATCAGCGCCCCGACCAGCAGCACCGGCCAGGGCATCGCGTGCCCGGCCGCGGCGGCCGCCGCTCCGACGCCGAGCCAGGCGGCGGCTCCCGACAGTGAGTGTGCTGGTCCCATCATGGCCGTTGTCCGCCCCATTCCTCGTGTACCGCTGTCCAGTTGACCGGGTGCGTTGACGCTCCGTCGGCGACACAGCGTAGCGGCCATGATCTTCGTCCTCGAAGCCGATTCCCCCCTCGGCGGGTGGGCCAGGCAAGATGGGGGCGTGACCCTCATCGATCAGCTGCCGCCGACCGCCGACCCCGACGCCCTGTACGAAGCCTTCGAGGCGTGGGCCCAGGAGCGCGGTCTCACGCTCTACCCCCACCAGGAGGAGGCGCTCATCGAGGCGGTCTCCGGGGCGAACGTGATCGTGTCGACGCCGACCGGCTCCGGCAAGAGCATGATCGCCGCGGGCGCGCACTTCGCCGCGCTGGCCCGGGACGAGGTCACCTTCTACACGGCCCCGATCAAGGCGCTGGTGTCGGAGAAGTTCTTCGAGCTGTGCAAGCTCTTCGGCACCGAGAACGTCGGCATGCTCACCGGCGACGCCTCCGTGAACTCCGACGCGCCCGTCATCTGCTGCACCGCCGAGGTCCTCGCCTCCATCGCGCTGCGCGACGGCAAGCAGGCCGATGTCGGCCAGGTCGTCATGGACGAGTTCCACTTCTACGCCGAGGGCGACCGCGGCTGGGCCTGGCAGATCCCGCTCCTCGAACTGCCCCAGGCGCAGTTCATCCTCATGTCGGCGACCCTCGGCGACGTCTCCTTCTTCGAGAAGGACCTGACCCGCCGCACCGGCCGCCCCACCGCGGTGGTCCGCTCGGCGACCCGCCCGGTGCCGCTCTCCTACGAGTACCAGCTCACCCCGATGACCGAGACGCTCACCGAGCTCCTGGAGAGCAGGCAGGCGCCGGTGTACATCGTGCACTTCACGCAGGCACAGGCGGTGGAGCGGGCGCAGGCGCTGATGAGCATCAACATGTGCTCGAAGGAGGAGAAGGAGCAGATCGCCGAGCTGATCGGCAACTTCCGCTTCACCACCAAGTTCGGCCAGAACCTCTCCCGTTACGTCCGGCACGGCATCGGCGTGCACCACGCCGGCATGCTCCCCAAGTACCGGCGCCTGGTGGAGAAGCTCGCCCAGGCCGGTCTGCTGAAGGTCATCTGCGGCACCGACACCCTGGGCGTGGGCGTCAACGTGCCCATCCGCACGGTGCTGTTCACCGCCCTCACCAAGTACGACGGCAACCGGGTGCGCACCCTGCGCGCCCGTGAGTTCCACCAGATCGCCGGCCGCGCCGGCCGGGCCGGCTTCGACACGGCGGGGCTGGTGGTCGCGCAGGCGCCCGAGCATGTCATCGAGAACGAGAAGGCGCTGGCGAAGGCGGGCGACGACCCGAAGAAGCGGCGCAAGGTGGTGCGCAAGAAGGCGCCGGAGGGCTTCGTCGGCTGGACGGAGAACACCTTCGAGAAGCTGATCGCGTCCGAGCCGGAGCCGCTGACGTCGCGGTTCCGGGTGACGCACACGATGCTGCTGTCGGTGATCGCCCGCCCGGGCAACGCCTTCGATGCGATGCGCCACCTCCTGGAGGACAACCACGAGCCGCGCAAGCAGCAGTTGCGGCACATCCGCCGGGCGATCGCCATCTACCGCTCGCTGCTCGACGGCGGCATCGTCGAGAAGCTCGACGAGCCCGACGCCACCGGCCGTATCGTCCGCCTCACCGTCGACCTCCAGCAGGACTTCGCGCTCAACCAGCCGCTGTCGACCTTCGCCCTGGCCGCGTTCGAACTCCTCGACCCCGAATCGCCGTCCTACGCCCTCGACATGGTGTCCGTCGTCGAGTCCACCCTGGACGACCCGCGCCAGATCCTGGCCGCCCAGATGAACAAGGCGAAGGGTGAGGCCGTCGCCGCGATGAAGGCGGACGGCGTCGAGTACGAGGAGCGCATGGAGCGCCTCCAGGACATCACCTACCCGAAGCCCCTGGAGGAGCTGCTCTTCCACGCGTACAACACGTACCGCAAGAGCCACCCCTGGGTCGGCGACCACCCGCTGTCGCCGAAGTCGGTCATCCGGGACATGTACGAACGGGCGCTGACCTTCACGGAGTTGGTGTCGGTCTACGAGCTGGCCCGCACCGAGGGCATCGTGCTCCGCTACCTCGCGAGCGCCTACAAGGCCCTCGACCACAACATCCCGGACGACCTGAAGTCCGAGGACCTGCAGGACCTGATCGAGTGGCTGGGCGAGATGGTCCGCCAGGTCGACTCCAGTCTGCTGGACGAGTGGGAACAGCTCGCCAACCCGGAGGAGATGACCGCCGAGGAGGCCCAGGAGAAGGCCGACGAGGTCAAGCCGGTCACCGCCAACGCACGCGCCTTCCGGGTCCTGGTGCGCAACGCGATGTTCCGCCGGGTGGAGCTCGCCGCCCTCGACAAGGTCGACGAACTGGGCGAGATGGACGCGGACTCCGGCTGGGACGCCGATGCCTGGGGCGAGGCGATGGACAAGTACTGGGACGAGTACGAGGACCTGGGCACCGGCCCCGACGCCCGCGGTCCCAAGCTTCTCGTGATCCGGGAGGAACCGCAGAACGGGCTGTGGCGGGTCCGGCAGATCTTCGACGACCCCAACGACGACCACGACTGGGGCATCAGCGCGGAGATCGACCTGACGGCCTCCGACGCCGAGGGCCGCGCGGTCGTCCGCGTCACCGATGTCGGCCAGCTCTGAGCACGAGCCCCGGAACAGCTTCACGCACAGATCCGCGCACAGATCCGCGCACAGGTCCCAGCACAGGAGAATCCAACCGATGACCAACCCGGCCGAGAGACTGGTCGACCTGCTCGACCTGGAGCAGATCGAGGTCAACATCTTCCGTGGCCGCAGCCCCCAGGAGTCCCTCCAGCGGGTCTTCGGCGGCCAGGTGGCGGGCCAGGCGCTGGTCGCCGCCAGCCGCACCGTGGAGGGCGACCGCCCTGTCCACTCGCTGCACGCGTACTTCCTGCGCCCGGGCCGGCCTGGCGTTCCGATCGTGTACCAGGTCGAGCGGGTCCGCGACGGGCGGTCGTTCACGACGCGCCGGGTCACCGCCGTGCAGCAGGGCCGCACGATCTTCAATCTGACCGCCTCCTTCCACGAGCCTGAGGTGGGAGCTTTCGAGCACCAGCTGCCGCAGTTCCGCGAGGTGCCGCACCCGGAGTCGCTGCCGACGCTCGCGGAGGAGATCCGCAAGCATCTGGGCGAGCTGCCGGAGCAGCTGGAGCGGATGGCGCGCCGCCAGCCCTTCGACATCCGCTACGTCGACCGGCTGCGCTGGCACCCGGAGGAGATAACCGGCACCGAGCCGCGCAGCGCCGTGTGGATGCGCGCGGTCGGCCCACTGGGCGACGATCCGCTGGTGCACACCTGCGCGCTGACCTACGCCAGCGACATGACGCTCCTGGACGCTGTCCGCGTCCCCGTCGAACCGCTGTGGGGGCCGCGGAACTTCGACATCGCCTCGCTCGACCACGCCATGTGGTTCCACCGGCCGTTCCGCGCGGACGAGTGGTTCCTCTACGAGCAGGAGTCCCCCATCGCCACGGGCGGCCTGGGCCTGGCCCGCGGGCGGGTCTACGACCTCGAAGGACGGCTGCTGGTGTCGGTCGTCCAGGAGGGGCTGTTCCGCGCGCTCTGACGGAGGCGGAAGCGGATGCCGGCGCGGGCGCGGTCCGGGCCGCCGGTCACCGGACGGGCCGCGTGCTTCTGCGGAGCAGCCAGCCGCGCAGGCCTCGGGCGGGTGCCGGCCGGTCGGGCGCAGGGTGCCTGGACGGTACGGCCGGGCGGGGTGCCGGCCGGTGTGCGCGGGCCTGCGCCGCTTCCCGTGCCAGGTCGTGCCTGAACCAGTCGATCTCGTCCGGGTCGGCCGCCGTCATGATGTCCTCGGCGAGCTGCGCGGCCGGCGAACCCGGTGCGCCGTGCGCGGGCGGGGCCGGCCGCAGGGCCGTCACGTGGGCGCGCTCGTGCGGGTCGGTGAGCACGTCGTCGATCTCACCGGGGTCCAGGAAACCGGCCACCACCCCGGCCCGCTCCCACGGTCCGTCCGCCTGCCTCAGCAGGAAGCCGCAGTGGCGTCCGCGCCAGTTCCGGGCCCGCTGGTCCGCGCCGCCCCTCAGCCGGTCGCTCAGTTCCGCGGGCGTACGGCCCGTCAGCAGCCGCGTGTTCTTCTCCTCGGCCGCGAACCGCCGCAGCTCCTCCGCGAGGTAGAGCCAGACCACGGCCCGGTAGCGATTGGGGTACCACTTCACCGGGGTCACAAGGCCGAGTTTCGCGACGCGGGTGAACCTGCCCGCCGGGATCCCCATCAGGGCCGCGGCCTCGGTCGTCCCCACGACCCGCACGCTCTCGCTGAGGGATGCGGATCGGCCCCGGAGCCGGTCGATCTCGGTCCGTGGCACCCGCCGGCCTCCACCGCCTCCCTCGTCGGGCACGGTGCGGATCCGTCCGAGGTGCACCGCGAGGTCGAACTCACCCCGCTTGAGCCCCAGTTCGCGGGCGGCGCGGCTCGGTGCACAGGTGGGCGGGCGGTTGTGGGCAAGAGTGGTACCGGACATGGTCGTTCTCCCCCGTGGAGCGGGTGGCTGGCGCCGGGTGCGCTAGCCGTGCAAAAAACCGTAGCCGGTTCGGCGAGACCCGTGGCGGGCCTGTGGATAACTCCAGGGCGGGGGTGAATCCGCTGGTCAGAGCTCCATCGCGGAGGAGCGTTCCGGTTGCCGGGCGTCCACTGCGAGGTGCTCGCCGACGCGGTTGACCAGCAGGGTCATCTCGTAGGCGATCTGACCGATGTCGGCCTCGGCACCGCTGAGCACGCACAGGCAGCTGCCGGTTCCGGCCGCGGTGACGAACAGGACCGCCTCGTCGTACTCGATCATCGTCTGGCGGACCTGGCCGGCCCCGAAGTGCCGTCCGGAGCCCTTGGCAAGGCTGTGCAACCCGGAGGCGACGGCGGCCAGATGCTCCGCGTCCTCCCGGCGGAGGCCGGTGCTCGCTCCCGTGACCAGCCCGTCGTTCGACAGGACCAGCGCGTGCCGTACGTGCTCCACGCGCTCGGTCAGGTCGTCGAGCAGCCAGCCGAGTCCCTGGTTCTGCGCCATGTCGTCGCGTCTCCCCGTGTGCCGTCTCCCCCTGGCTGGAGGATCTCCCCGCCAGCCTTCCCCACCACCGGCGTCCGGGCAAGGAGGATGGGGGCATGGCAGAGAAGATGACCGACGAGGAATGGCGGGCGTTCGTCTCGCACGGCACCCGCACCGGCAAACTGTCCACCGTCAACGCAGACGGCAGCCCTCATGTGGCCCCCATCTGGTTCCTGCTCGACGGTGACGAGCTGGTCTTCAACACCGGCAAGGACACGGTGAAAGGGCGCAATATCGCCCGTGACGGGCGTGTCGCCCTCTGTGTGGACGACGACCGGCCCCCCTTCCACTTCGTGGTGCTGAACGGGCGCGCCCGGCTGTCGGAGGACCTGGGCGAACTGCGTGATTCGGCCACCCGGATCGCGGCTCGTTACATGGGAGCGGAGCGCGCGGAGGAGTTCGGTGCCCGCAACGGCGTCCCGGGCGAACTGCTGGTCCGGGTCACCGTGGAGAAGGTGGTGGCGCTCAAGGACCTGACGGGCTGAGGCTCAGCCCACCGAGTCGAGGAGCCGGGCGGTGTGCATCCGCCCGGCGTACTCGACGAGCCGGATCAGCACCTCCTTGCCGGAGTCCCGGTCGCGGGCGTCGCACAGGACCACGGGCGTGCCCTGGTCCAGGTCGAGGGCGCGGGAGACGTCGTGGGCACCGTAGGAGCGGGCGCCGGCGAAGCAGTTGACGGCGACGACGAACGGGATGTGCCGGTGCTCGAAGTAGTCGACTGCCGGGAAGCAGTCCTCCAGGCGGCGGGTGTCGGCGAGGACGACGGCAC
The DNA here is from genome assembly GCF_055565975.1 of Streptomyces sp. NPDC028289. Taxonomy (NCBI): domain Bacteria; kingdom Bacillati; phylum Actinomycetota; class Actinomycetes; order Kitasatosporales; family Streptomycetaceae; genus Streptomyces; species Streptomyces sp. NPDC028289. The sequence continues at coordinate 949,547 of NZ_JBVHTI010000004.1, forward strand.
CGAGCGCTCCTTGCGACAGTTCGTCCCAGAGGAACCAGAAGCGGTCCTGGCCGGGGGTGCCGAAGAGGTACAGGGAGAGGCCGGAGCGGATGGTGATACGTCCGAAGTCCATGGCGACGGTGGTGGTGACCTTCTGGTCCACGCCGTCCGTGTCGTCCACCAGTTGGCCCGCTTCGCTGAGCATCTCCTCGGTGCGCAGGGGCCGGATCTCGCTGACGGCGCCGACCAGGGTCGTCTTTCCGACGCCGAAGCCGCCGGCGACCAGTATCTTGAGCGCCATGGCCGACGTGTCGTCGGTGGTGGACTCGGGGTGCTCGGAGACCATGATCACTTCTCTCGGGAGGGCCTGCGGGAGTGCCTGGAGGACCTGCTGCGGCGGACGTCGGGACAGCGGCGGAGCGGCAGGGGACGACGCGAAGCCAGCATCATGGCAACTGCGGTTCCGTCGCGGGCGTTTGGACCGGAACGCGTCTGTTCTGACCGGCTCGGGCCCGGTTGGTTCCGGATGCTCATCTACAGTGCCCGCAATCCCTCGATGACCTCGCGCAGAATCCGCTCGTCGGGAAGCTGGGCGGGTGGCACCGGGCGGCTCACCGTGACGCGGCCCATTTCCAGCAGGTCGCCCAGGAGCACCCGGACCACGCCGACGGGGAGGTCGGCACCGGCGGCGAGTTCGGCGACGGACTGCGTCTCCAGCCGGCACAGGTCGACCAGCGCGCGGTGTTCGGGGCCGAGCGGGGTGTCGTCGTCGGCGCCGGACCTGCCCGGGTCGAGCGTGACCAGGGCGATCAGGTCGAACTTCACGCCGGCGGGGCCGGGTTCGGTGCGGCCCCCGGTCATGGCGTAGGGGCGGACCAGGGGCCCGGCCTCGCCGTCGTACCACTGGCTGCCCGGCTCGTGCGGGGTGTCGGTCATGTACTCGGTCATCGGTGGCGGTCTTCCGGCTCAGCCGGCGGCGGGCGGCCTGGCGGCGACGCGCGGCGCGGTGTAGAGGTGCTCGCCGACGCGCTTGACCAGGCGGGCCATCTCGTAGGCGACCAGGCCGATGTCGGCGGTCACGTCGGTGAGCAGGGCGAGGCAGGAGCCGTCGCCCGCGGCGGCCACGAAGAGGAAGGCATCGTCCATCTCGACCATGGTCTGGCGCACCCCGCCCGCCCCGAAGTGCCGTCCGGCCCCCTTGGCGAGGCTGTTGAAACCGGAGGCCACGGCAGCGAGGTGCTCGGCGTCCTCGCGTTTGAGGCCGGTCGAGGCGCCGACGGCGAGGCCGTCGTTGGACAGCACGACGGCGTGCCGTACCTCGGTGACGCGCAGCACCAGGTCGTCCAGCAGCCAGTCGAGTTCGCCGGAGCGCCGGTCTGCCCTCGTGCTCGGGTCCTGGATCATGAGCGGTCTCCTTCGGTGCGGTCGGTGCCCGATTCGGGTTCCGGGGCGGCGCCGCGGCCGGGTCGTCTGCCGCCGCCGCGCGCCCAGCCGTCGCGGTAGGCGGCCATGCGGTCGCGGACGAGTTCGGGGGTGCGCTCGTCCCGGCCACGGGCGGGCGCGGGTTCCTCGGCGCGGGGATCACGCAGTTGGGGGGCGAGGCTCGCCTGCCGCACCCGGCGTGGCAGGTCGTCGTCGGAATGATCGGAGTTATCGGAGTGATCGGAGTCGCGCGGTGGGCGGTGCGGCCTCAAGGTGGTGACTCCGGGGGGCGGCGGTTCGGGCGCGGGGCGCGGTGAGGTGTGGGTGGCGGCGAGGGCGGGCCGGCCGACGGGGGCGGGCTCCGGGAGGGCGGTGCCGGGTACGCGCGCGTAGGCGCGTTCCGGTGCCTGCTCGGTGTCGGCCGCCGGGCGGGCGGGACGCTCCGCCTGGCCACCGTGCAGCAGGGCCTTCGGCAGCAGGACCACCGCGGTGGTGCCGCCATACGGTGACGTGCGCAGATGCACCTTGATGCCGTGGCGGGCCGCGAGCCTGCTGACCACGAAGAGCCCGAGCCGGTCGCTGTCGAACAGGTCGAGGGCCTCGGACTGCTCGATGCGCCGGTTGGCCTCGGCGAGGGTCTCCTGGCCCATGCCGAGCCCGCGGTCCTCGACCTCCAGGGCGTAGCCGTTGCCGACGGGCTCGCCCGTCACGCGCACGCGCGTGTGCGGCGGCGAGAACTGCGCGGCGTTCTCCACGACCTCGGCGAGCAGATGCGTGAGGTCGGCGACGGCCGCGCCGACGACGGACGCCTCGGGGAGCTGTCGCACCTCCACCCGCGCGTAGTCCTCGACCTCGGAGACGGCGGCCCTTACCACGTTGATCAGGGACACGGGCATCCGCCAGGCCCGGCCCGGGGCGGCACCGGAGAGGATGATCAGGCTCTCCGCGTGCCGGCGCATTCGGGTGGTGAGGTGGTCGAGGCGGAAGAGATCGCTCAGTTCGCTGGGGTCGTCGGAGCGGCGTTCCATGCTGTCCAGCAGACTCAGCTGCCGGTGGACCAGGATCTGGCTGCGGCGGGCGAGGTTGACGAAGACCCCCGAGATGCCGCTGGCGAGTTCGGCGCGTTCCACGGCGGCGCGCAGGGCGGCGCGGTGCACGGTACCGAGGGCCTCGGCGACCTGTCCGGTCTCGTCCTCCGCGGGCGGCCCGGGGGGCGCCTCGGCACGGACGTCGATCTCCTCGCCGGCCCGCAGTCTGCGCATCGCCTCGGGGAGTTTGCGGCGGGCGATTTCCAGGGCACTGTTGCGCAGGCTCACCAGCTCGACGACGAGGCCGCGTCCGATGCGTACGGAGATCACGAGCGAGGCGACCACGGCGAGCAGACCGAACAGGACGGCGGCGCCGGCCGGGGTGAGCAGGCCGCGCGCGAACGGGTCGGCCCGGCCCGCCACCGCGCGTGCCGTACCGGCCTGGATGCTCCACATGCCGTCCTGCACGCGCGCGTGCGCGGTGTTCCAAGTGGCTTCGGGGGCCGCGCCGACCGCTTTGGCTCCGGGTGAGCTCGCGAGGATCCTGTCCTCGGCGGCGCCCAGCGCGGTGTAGTCGTCGCCGTCGGCGAGCCGATGCCAGGCGGTGCGCTGGACAGCGGGCAGATCGGCGACGGCCGCGTCGGTGAGGATCCGGCGGGTGTCCACGGCGCCGGTGAACAGCCGCAGCCGCTCGCCGTCGAGGCCGCCGGCCAGCCGGGCACCGCCGAGGACCGCGTCCTCCTGGGCCAGCGCCTCGCCCGCCCGGGAGAACTCGAGGAGCACGCGCGCGTCGGAGCCCATGTCGTCGGCCTGGACGCCGGTGAGGGCGCCGTCCACGCCGAAGGCCGAGGCGATGGCCTGGGTGTACTGCCTGTAGACCGCGTCCCAGCCGGCGCCTCGGTTCTGCACCGCGCGCCGCAGGGTGCGCAACTGCTCGGCGCCGGTGACGAAGGCCTTCAGGCGCTGGGCGACGCCCGAGGGCAGTTCCTCGCCGTCGGCGACGGTGCTGTCCTTGCCGAGCCGTAGTACCGAGACGGCCTGGTCGGTGTCGGTGCCCAGCTTCCTGAGGTCTGCGGCCTGTTCGGCGCCGGGGTCGGTCGCGTAGCGGACCGCCGCGGCCCGTTCGGCCTGGAGCGCGGCGACGGCGGTGGCCACCGGGGTGCGCAGCGCGGCGTCGACGTGCTGGGACTGGCGCAGCCGGGCGACGTCCTGTGCCGTGGTGACCGTGGCGTACGCCCACAGGGCGAGCAGGGACATCACCGGCACCATGAGCAGGCAGACGACCTTCGCCCGCACGGTCCGTGGGCGGATCCGCCAGCCGCCGGGCCGGGTGGCCGCGTTGTCCGCAGCGGTGCCACCAAGGTCGTCGACCTGTTCGTCGGCGGGTGGTCCGGCGTGCGCGCGACGGCCGCGCACCGGCCGCGGTGACGGTGTCTCCGGGCCTGCTGTCGGGGTCCTACGGGATGTACGCATGGCCTCCTCGCTCAGGAAAGGTGGGGCGGCACCGGGTCAGCGCGCGGCGCCCGCGACGGGCCGCTGGGCCGAGGCGGACGCCTCGCGTTCCCCGGCCGTGGGCGAGAGCGCGACGAAGGCCGAGGTGAGGAACAGGTAGGACCCGAGGCCGACGGCGAGGGGGAAGATGAACTGCATCGCCGTGGCCCCGGGCAGGGGGCTGCCGGACGGCGTGACGTGCACGCTGACGGCGAACATGCCGGTGTAGTGCATGCTGCTGACGGCCGCTCCCATGACCAGGGAGGCGACGGTGACCGCGACGGGCGACCTGATGTTGAGCGCCGCCCACAGGGCCGCGGTCGCGGCGACCACGGCGATGAGGACGGAGAGCCCGACGAGCATCGGGTCGTAGCGCACGGCGCCGTGCAGCCGGACGGCCGCCATGCCGAGGTAGTGCATGCTGGCGACGCCCAGCCCGGTGGTGAGTCCGCCGAGCAGGAGTGCCCGGTTGCGGTCGCGGCTGTAGCCGACGGCGAAGACGCCGGCGCTGACGACGGCCACGGCGACGAGCAGGCTGAGGATGGTCAGCGGTACGTCGTAGCGGATGTCGGTGCCGCTGACGCTGAAGCCGAGCATGGCCACGAAGTGCATGGTCCAGATGCCGGTGCCGAGCGCGGAGGCCGCGGTGAGCAGCCAGTTGCGGCGCGAACGGCCGGTGCTGCCGAGCGCGCGGACGGTGCAGCGCAGCCCCAGTGCGGCGCCTATGCAGGCCATGGCGTACGACAGCACGGGGGTCAGCCAGCCGAAGGTGGCGTGGTGCAGATGTCCCATGGCCCAGGGACGCTAGGGGGCACGGGCGCACAAAGGGGGCGCATTTCGAAAGGTGCCGCAATATGACTCAGAGATGTGCCGGAACGATCGCGTCCCGCTCGAACATGCGCGCAGGGTCGTCATCCGTGACGGTGAGGGATCATGCAGACCATGAGCGACGACCACACACATGTCCGGGAGTTCTTCACCGCACGGGCGGCCGACTGGGACAGCAGGTTCCCCGACGACGGTCCCGCGTACGCGGCCGCGGTCACCCAGCTGGGGCTGCGCCCGGGTGACCGGGTCCTCGACGCGGGGTGCGGCACCGGGCGCGCCCTGCCGCCGCTTCGGCGGGCCGTGGGGCCCACCGGCGTGGTCCTCGCAACGGACCTCACGCCGGCGATGCTCCACGCCGCCCGGCGGGCCGGCCGCGAACGTGACGGGCAGTTGCTGCTCGCCGACGTCGCCGCGCTGCCGGTGCGGTCGGAGTCCCTCGACGCCGTCTTCGCCGCGGGCCTGATCGCCCATCTGCCCCGTCCGGCGGAGAACCTGCGGGAGTTGGCGCGCGCGGTCCGCCCCGGCGGCACCCTCGCCCTGTTCCACCCGATCGGCCGGTCCGCCCTGGCCGCGCGCCAGGGACGGCAGATCACGCCGGACGACCTGCGCGCCGAGGCCAACCTCGACCCGTTGCTGGCCGGTTCGGGCTGGCACATGACGTCGTACGTGGACGAGGACGCCCGGTTCCTGGCACTGGCGGTCCGCGGACGCTAGCCGGTGACCGCCGCGGCGAAGGCGGCGGGACGGCCGAACATGACGTTGTGCCCGGCACCCCGGCTCAGGCGTCGGGGCTGATCCCTCTTCGCCACGCCCTCTTCTGTTGCCGGAGCTTCAACCCTACGTTCGACGGAGAAGGGCAGTCGTTCGCAGGCGAGAGCCGACAGGGGAAGGAGACCCGCGTGTTCGACCGGATCCGCAGGTACGTAGGCAGAGGACGCGGCGCCGGCGGCGGAGCGGTGCCGGAACGGCGTGCGAACCGTGAGGGTCGCGCGCACAACTTGTTCGAGGCCGCGGCCGCCTATGTCACGGCCCGGACGGAGGACGACCAGGACCGGATCGAGGAAGCGGCGGGCTGGGTGTCGCCGGAGGCGCTGTCGTTCGGGGTGAGCGAGTTGGCGTGCCGGGCCGTGGTCGCCCTGGCCCGCGAGCGCGACGAGTCGCCGGCGACGGTGGCGCGGGACCTCCTCGGGCTGCCGGTGGCCTGACCCTTGGGTACCGCCGAGGTCGTGGCTCTTCCGTGCTCGCGAGGTCGTTTCGTCCCGTCCCGGTGGAAACCTGCAGCTAGGTGTGGAGGCCGGTCGTGACAACGGCCTTCCGGTCGCACTAGGGTGCGCGCCGTTGGACGAACCACTGGGGAGGCAGGGATGGCCGGGACTGATGAGGAGGCCGTCGCCGCGGACGAAGCACTGTACGTGCTCACGGCGGTGCTGCTGACGCCGGCGAAGTTTCCGAGTGTGCTGGGCGACGACTATCCGCAGGCGTGTGCGGCGCTGGGGCTGGCACCGCGCGCCGACGGGTACGGTCTGGTGCTCGGCCAGGACGGCGAAGGAGCGCGCTGGACGGTCGTGATCGACGACGTTTCGCTGGTCGCCGTCGCGATCGCGTCCTGGGACTGCGGCATGGAGTACGACCTGTCGCCCGACGAGCGCACGGTGGTCGCCGCCCTGCCCGGCTGGCCGCTGGCGGTCGCCGTGGCGGCTCCCGACGTCCCCGCGCCGCACGACCCCGGCCCGGAGGTGGCGGACCAGGCACCGCTGGCCCCGCCGGACACCAGCACCTGGGGTCCGGCGCAGCGGCGGCTGGGCGCCGACGAGATCGCGCTGCAGTGGGCGATCTGGCGGGAACAGATCAGCGACGACCACTTCCCGGCACCGGCGGCGGGCGCCGTGGCCTCAGAAACCCCCCAGGAGGCTCCGCAGGACGCCGAGGCGGCCCCGGAGGCCCCGAAGGGTCATGCCGGGGTCCGGCGGGTCCTGGCCGAGGCGTGGGCCTACGTGGACACGCCTCCGCCGCTGGGCCGGGTGCGCTCCTCGTTCGCCCCGGGCGACGCCCGCACCCTGCGCGCCGACGGGCCCGGCTGGTCGCTCGTGGCCCGGACCGACGACATCGCCTTCGTGCTCCTCGACGAGGAACCCGGCGAAGTCCTCCCGGTCGGCCGGGGGCCCGAGCTCCCCGGCCTCCTGGAAGCCCTCGACAAGGTGGCCGTACGGCCCCTGTGAGCCTCCCGGGCCGGTGGCTCAGCGGCCGATCTCCTTGCGTGTGACCCTGCGCAGCCTGCGCCGCTGCGAGGGGTCGAGGGTGAGGTACGCGGCCACCGGGACGCCCACCACGATCAGGAACGTCACCCACCAGGGCAGCCATATCAGCAGGATGAGCCCGACCGCCACACCTCCTGCGGCGATCTTCGCGTTCTTCGACATCAGCGTCGCCTCCTTCGCGGCCCTTGCCGCTCTCTGATCTGAAAACGGGCCCGCGGCTCCCGCGGTTCCGGACCACGACCCTGAGACATCCCTGACGAGCTCCCCCTACTGGCCCCCGATACCGGCCCCCGGCGTACCGGCTCGAACAGATTGTGAAGCAGCCCCCTCTCAGCGTAACCACTCCCGGTCGCCTGCCGTGCCGGACCTCCGGGGACGACTCGCTACCCCAGCAGTGAGGGCAGCAGTGAGTCGAGGCCGCTCGGCAGCTCGCTGGGCAGCTCCGAGGACCATTGCGAAGGGAGTGCGCTCGGCAGGCCCGACGGCAGGCTGCTGGGCAGCTCGGTCGGGAGGCCGAGCGAAGGGCGGGCCGGGCCGGAGGGGCTCGGGCTGCTCGCGCCGGGTTTCCGGTCGGTCGAGCCGTCGCCGCCGGACACCATCAGGACGACGGCGGCGACGGCCACCGCGGCCACCAGCAGGGCCAGAACGGCGAGCAACGGGCCCCTGCGCCGGCGGGGCGGCTCCGGTGGGCGTGGTGGCGTCCACCCGACGGCGGTGGGCGGCTCCTGGTCGCCGGGCGGGGCGCCGAAGCCGCTGTGCGGGGGCGGTGCGGAGCCTTCGTACGGAGGCGGGCGATAACCCCCGTGCGGAGGCGGGCCGTAACCCCCGTGCGGAGGCGGGCCGTAACCCCCGTGCGGAGGCGGGTCGTAGCCTCCGCCGGGCGGCGGAGTGCCGTGTGGCGGGCCGGGCGGTCGTGGCGGTACGGGCGGCGTGGCCATACCGCCCAGAGTCACCGCGTTCCGGTCATCGCGCGAGCCCGGCGCGGGAGTTGGCACCGACTCATGCCGTGGACCGCACGATTCCGGAGCATTTCCGGTACGAACCGGCCGTGCGGGCGCGAAATCCGGGCACAGAGGACGACACGCGCGCGTGAGGGCGTCGCTGCGAAAGCGGCCTTCACGCGCGCGTGCGTGATCAGCCCCGCGCGCCCAGCAGGTGGTCCATCGCCAGCTGGTCGAGCTGCTCGAAGGCCATTCCGCGTGCGGCGGTCGCGTCCGCGTCGAACTCCTCGAAGGCCGTGCGGTCGGCGAGGAGGGCTTGGAGGCCGTCCGCAGCGGTCGGCTGGGCCAGCTGGTCCAGACGGGAGGCGCGCAGGGCCTCCTGGACCTCCGGGTCCGCGCGGAAGGCGGCGGCGCGCTCCTTGAGGATCAGGTAGTTGCGCATGCAGCCGGCGGCCGACGCCCACACGCCGTCGAGGTCCTCGGTCCGCGGCGGCTTGAAGTCGAAGTGCTTCGGGCCCGCGTAGCCGGCGCTCTCCAGGAGGTCGACCAGCCAGAAGGCGGCGCGCAGGTCACCGGCGCCGAAGCGCAGGTCCTGGTCGTACTTGATGCCGGACTGGCCGTTGAGGTCGATGTGGAAGAGCTTGCCCGCCCACAGGGCCTGTGCGATGCCGTGCGGGAAGTTCAGGCCGGCCATCTGCTCGTGGCCGACCTCGGGGTTCACGCCGTACAGCTCGGGGCGCTCCAGGCGCTCGATGAAGGCGAGGGCGTGGCCGACGGTGGGGAGCAGGATGTCGCCGCGTGGCTCGTTCGGCTTGGGCTCGATGGCGAAGCGCAGGTCGTAGCCCTGGGAGGTGACGTACTCGCCGAGGAGGTCGAAGGCCTCCTTCATGCGGTCGAGGGCGACCCGGACGTCCTTGGCGGCGCCTGACTCGGCGCCCTCCCGGCCGCCCCAGGCGACGTACGTCTCGGCGCCCAGCTCGACGGCCAGGTCGATGTTGCGGATGGTCTTGCGCAGCGCGTAGCGACGCACGTCACGGTCGTTCGCGGTGAACGCGCCGTCCTTGAAGACCGGGTGGGTGAAGAGGTTGGTGGTGGCCATCGGCACCTTCATGCCGGTGGCGTCGAGGGCCTGCCGGAAGCGCTTGATGTGCGACTCGCGCTCGGTGTCCGAGGACCCGAAGGGGATCAGGTCGTCGTCGTGGAACGTCACACCGTGGGCGCCCAGTTCGGACAGGCGCTGGACCGTCTCGACGGGGTCGAGGGCGCGGCGGGTGGCGTCGCCGAACGGGTCCCTTCCCTGCCAGCCGACGGTCCACAGGCCGAAGGTGAACCTGTCCTCGGGGGTGGGCTGGAAGCTCATGCCGCGGCTCCTTGCTCGGGGGCTGTGCTCGATGACTGCGGTGGATGACTGATGGATGACTGTCGTGCCGACTATTTCGTCATCGCGGTTTACAAATTAGTATGCCGACGCGTCCCTGGGAAGGGTCACCCTGTCCCCGAAGGACGAAAAACCGGGTCGCGACACCCCGACGAGCCGGGAAAACTGCAGGTCAGATAAACCGCGAGCCGCGGAAAAAGGGAGAGCCCGATGTCAGCAGCCGAGGGTCCGCTCGTCGTCGGCGTGGACACGTCCACCCAGTCCACCAAGGCGCTGGTCGTCGACGCGTCCACCGGCGAGGTCGTGGCGAGCGGCCAGGCACCGCACACCGTGACCACCGGCGCGGGCCGGGAGAGTGATCCGCGCCAGTGGTGGGACGCACTGTGCGAGGCGCTGCGCCAGTGCGGGGACGCCGCGCACGAGGCGGCGGCCGTGTCGATCGGCGGGCAGCAGCACGGTCTGGTCACACTGGACGAGCACGGCGAGCCGGTGCGGCCCGCACTGCTCTGGAACGACGTCCGTTCGGCGCCGCAGGCCCAGCGGCTGATCGAGGAGCTGGGCGGCCCGAAGGCCTGGGCGGAGCGCACCGGGAGCGTGCCGGGCGCGTCGTTCACGGTCACCAAGTGGGCCTGGCTCGCGGAGCACGAACCGGAGGCGGTGCGCGCGACCAGGGCCGTACGGCTCCCCCACGACTACCTCACGGAGCGGCTGACCGGGCAGGGCACGACCGACCGCGGCGACGCCTCCGGCACCGGCTGGTGGGCGTCGGCGACAGAGGCGTACGACGAGGAGACCCTGGCCCACGTGGGCCTGGACCCGGCGTTCCTCCCCCGGGTGGTCCGTCCCGGCGAGGTCGCCGGCACCGTGCGCGACAGTCACGACCTGCCGTTCTCCAAGGGCACCCTGGTGGCGCCCGGCACCGGTGACAACGCGGCGGCCGCGCTGGGGCTCGGGCTGCGCCCGGGCACGCCCGTGCTCAGCCTCGGCACGTCGGGGACGGTGTACGCGGTCTCGAAGCACCGTCCCGCCGACCCGACCGGTACGGTCGCGGGCTTCGCCGACGCGCATGGCGACTGGCTGCCGCTCGCCTGCACGCTGAACTGCACCCTCGCGGTCGACCGGGTCGCGGCGCTCCTCGGCCTGGACCGCGAGGCCGTCGAGCCCGGCACCTCGGTGACCCTGCTGCCGTACCTGGACGGCGAGCGCACCCCGAACCTGCCGAACGCCTCCGGGCTGCTGCACGGTCTGCGCCACGACACCACCGCCGGCCAGCTCCTCCAGGCCGCCTATGACGGCGCCGTGCACGCGCTGCTCGGCGCCCTGGACCTGGTGCTCGACGAGGACGCCGACCGGACCAGCCCGTTGCTGCTGATCGGCGGCGGCGCCCGGGGCCGGGCCTGGCAGGAGACGGTACGGCGACTGTCGGGACGGCCGGTGCAGGTGCCCGAGGCGAAGGAGCTGGTCGCCCTCGGCGCCGCCGCGCAGGCGGCCGGGCTGCTCACCGGTGAGGACCCGGCGGCGGTGGCGCGGCGCTGGAACACGGCCGCGGGGCCCGTGCTGGACGCGGTGGAGCGGGACTCCGCGACGCTGTCCAGGATCTCCGGGGTACTCTCCGACGCGGCCCCGCTGCTGGAGCGGGCGCCGGAGAACCACTGATCGGCAGAGGACTGTCGAGAGGGTTCCAGAAGGTCCCAGAGGATTGATGGAGGCATGACCGCACCGCTGCACGAGGCCCGTCCGACGGCGACCGGCCGTGCCCTGCCGGACACCCAGCAGGGCATGCGCCGGCGCAACCTCGCGCGCGTGATGCACGCGGTCAGTGCGGAGGGCTCCCTGTCGCGGGCCGCGGTCGCCTCACGCATCGGCCTCACCAGAGCGGCCGTGTCGACCCTCGTCGACGAGCTGATCCGCTGGGGGCTGCTGGAGGAGCTGGGTCCCGAGCGGCCCAGCCGGGTCGGACGGCCGGGCTCGGCGCTCGCGGTGAGCGGGCACGGACCGGCCGGTCTCGGGGCGGAGGTCGGGGTCGACCATCTCGCCGTGTGCGCGGTGGACCTGCGCGGCGAGGTACGCGCGCGTGCCGTGCGGCACGGTGCGAACCGGGGCCGGGATCCGCGCCCGGTGCTGGCGGAGCTGACCGGGCTGGTCCGGCGGGTCGCGGCGGACGCGGAACGGGACGGTCTGTGGCCGGCCGGTCTCGCGGTCGCCGTCCCCGGTCTGGTGGCCCGCGACGGACACACGGTCGTCCACGCCCCGAACCTGGACTGGCACGACACGGACCTGGCCACGCTGCTGCCCGCCGACCTCCCGCCGACGGTGGACAACGAGGCCAACTTCGGCGCCCTCGCCGAGCTGTGGCTCGGGGACGCGACACCCAGCGACTTCCTGCACGTGTCGGCGGAGATCGGTATCGGCGCCGCCGTCGTGGTGGACGGACAACTGCTGCGCGGCAAGCGCGGTTTCGCGGGCGAGCTCGGCCATGTGCCGGTCCACCCCGACGGGCCGCGCTGCGCCTGCGGCGGGCGCGGGTGCCTGGAGCAGTACGCCGGCGAGGAGGCGCTGCTGCGCGCGGCCGGCCTCGAATCCCGCGAGGACGCGGTAGGGCTGCTCGCGCAGCGGGCGGGCGCGGACCACGAGGGCGTACGACGCGCCCTGCGGGACGCCGGTACGGCCCTGGGCATCGCCCTGACCGGTGCCGTCAACCTCCTCGACCCCGAGTCCGTGGTCCTGGGCGGCGCCCTGGCGGGCCTCGCCCCCTGGCTCCTGCCGTCCCTGGAAGCGGAACTGGCCGACCGCACAACGGGCCCGGCCTGCCCGGTCTCCGTCTCCCGCCTGGGCTCCGAGGGCCCTCTCCTCGGCGCGGCCCACTCGGTGATCCGTGCCGTCCTGGACGATCCGGCGACCGTGGCTGAGCGGGTCTGACCGAGTCGCGGCCGGAAGTCTCCGCCTTCGCGCGCGGTGGTTCGGGGCGGCCACGTCGTGGGGAGTCACCCTGAAGTTCCGTCGGACTTCGGGAGGTTGGCGTGGCCGAGTGGGTTCCCCGCGAGGAGTGGATCAGGACCCAGCCCCAGGCTCTCATCGCCTCATGCGTGTTCATACGGGACGAACGTGATCGGGTCCTGCTGTTGCGCTACGGCCCCGGCCGGCCGGTGGCGGGCGAGTGGTGGCTGCCGGGCGGGATGCTCGACCACGGCGAGGATCCCCTGACCGCGGCCCGGCGGGAGACCCTGGAGGAGACCGGCATCGTTCTCGGTCCGACGCTCAGGCTGCTCGGTATCGACCATCGGGCCGATGTGCACGGCACCGGCCCCGTCCTGGACTGCTTCTTCGACGGCGGGATCCTCCCCGAGGAGACGGCGGTACGGCTCAGCGACGAGCACGACCGGTATGCGCTGTTCTCCCTGCGGGAGTTGGCGTCGACGCCGCTCGTCGCGCCGCTCTCGGCCCTCGTCGCGCTCCATTCGGCGGCGAGTTCGGGTTCCTGCGTCTGTCTGCGGGAGGGCGAGCCCGTGTGAGGCTCGCCCTCCCCATCACCCGTCCGAGTGGCGCGGTTGTCCACAGTCGCCGCTCCGTCCACGGATCCCCCAGGCGCTCTTCTGCCCAACCCGCAAGCGCCGTACCGTGATTCACGCGAGGCATCCGCCGGAACGAGGGGAACACGCACGTCAGGGGGACGTATGTCGGGAGAGGCGGCCGCGGGACTGCGGCGGGACGCGGTGGGCTTGCGGGAGGTGCTGTTCCAGAGCATCACGGCGATGGCGCCCGCCGCCGCCGTCGCCGCGTCCATTCCGGCGGGGGCGGCGTTCGCCGGAGGCAGCCTGCCGCTGGCGGTGTTGATCGCTCTGGTGGCCTGCCTGTTCACCGCGTCGTGCGTGGCCGAGCTGGCGCGCGAGTTGCCGGCGGCCGGCTCCGTGGCCACATACGCGGCGCAGGGGCTGCATCCGGCCGTGGGCTTCCTGGTCGGCTGGGGCTACGTGTTCGTGGAGGCGCTGGTTCCGCCGTTGCTGCTGCTCCAGCTCGGGTTCACCGCGGCGGGGACCCTGCATGACGAGTGGGCCTCCTGTCCGGCCGACCTGTGGTGGCCGTGGGCGCTGGCCGGCGCCGCCGTCATCGCCGTCGCCGGATATCTGGGGGTGCGGGCCTCGGCGCGCTTCGGGACCGTCCTCGGGGTCTTCGAGATCGCGGTGTTCCTCGTCTTCGCAGGATGGCTGATCATCCGGGCCGGCGGCCACAACACCCTCTCCGTGTTCGGTACGTCGCACACCGCGGACGGCTACGGAGGGGTCAGCGGGGTCTTCGCCGGTTCCGTCTACACCGTGCTGGCGTTCGCCGGCTTCGAGGCGGCCGCGCCGCTCGCCGAGGAGACCCGCGACCCGCGCCGCACGATGCACCGCGCGGTGCTCGGCGCCGCCGTGGGGATCGGCCTGTTCTACGTGGTGACGACCTATGCGATGAGCGTGTACTTCGGCCCCGGCAAGTTCGCCTCCTTCGGGGCGGCGGGCGAGGCGTCCTGGGAGGGAGTCGCCCGGGCCTCCTTCGGGCTCTTCTGGGTGCTCGTGTTCCTGGCGGTCGTGAACTCCACGATCGCCAACGCCAACGCCTGTGCCAACGTCTCCACGCGAACGGCCTTCGCGCTGGCCCGCATCCGGGTCCTCCCGCGCGTCCTCGGCACGCTCCACCCCCGGTACCGCTCCCCCGTCGCCGGCATCGCGGTCCAGACGGTCGTGGCGGTCGGCGCGGTGCTGGGGCTGGGCTTCGGCTACGACCCGGTGACCGCGTTCCTGCTGCTGGCCACGGTGATCGTCACGGTCGTCATCGGCGTCTACATCGTCGTGAACCTGGCCTGCGCGGGCTACTTCCTGCGTCGCGGTCGCCCGTCCCTCAAGCCCGTACGGCACCTGCTCCTCCCGCTGCTGGGCATCGTGGCGTTCGTCCCCGCCCTGCTCACCGCGGCCGGTCTGCCCGTCTTCGACTTCGTGACGAAGCTGACCGCCCCGGTGTCGTACGCCGGTCCGGTGGTCGGGGTGTGGATGGCGCTCGGAGTGGTCGTCCTGCTGGTGCTGATCCGGCGTCACCCCGAGCGCATAGCCGAGACCGCACGGGTCCACCTCGAAGAGGACACCCCTGGCACCGTCGCCGCACAGAACGGAGCACCACCGCGATGAGCGACTCCCGTATCCTCACCGTCCGTCCCGGACCGGACGACTACGCCTGGACGTTCGGCGGGGTGCCGCCGGTGGCGCGGATCGCGCCCGGCACGGTCCTCGACCTGTACACGGAGGACTGCTTCGCCGGCCGGGTGCGGTCGGAGAAGGACCTGGTTTCCGAGGTGTGCGAGTTCCCGTTCCTGAACCCGCAGACCGGCCCCTTCCACATCGAGGGCGCGGAGCCGGGCGACACCGTCGCCGTGCACTTCGTGTCGATCGAACCGGCCCGGGACTGGGCGGCGTCGACGACGGTACCCCTGTTCGGCGCGCTCACCTCCACGCACACCACGGCCACCCTTCAGCCGCCGCTGCCGGAGACGGTCTGGATCTGGCAGCTGGACCGGGCCCGGCGCACGGCCCTGTTCCGGGCGCACGAGGGCGGCATCGAGCTGGAGCTGCCGATGGACCCGATGCACGGCACGGTCGGGGTGGCCCCCGCGAACCTGGAGGTCCGCTCGGCCCTGGTGCCGGACGCGCACGGCGGAAACATGGACACGCCCGAGATGCGGGCGGGCGTCACCTGCTATCTCGGGGTCAACGTCGAGGGAGCGCTGCTCAGCCTCGGCGACGGGCACGCCCGGCAGGGCGAGGGCGAGACCTGCGGGGTGGCGGTGGAGTGCGCGATGAACACCGTGGTGATCGTCGAACTGCTGAAGGGGATCGCGACGCCGTGGCCCCGGCTGGAGTCGGACACGCACATCGTCTCGACGGGGTCGGCCCGTCCGCTGGAGGACGCCTTCCGGATATCGCAGCTCGACCTGGTGCAGTGGCTGGTGCGCGACTACGGGTTCGGCGAACTCGACGCGTACCAGTACGCGACCCAGACGGTGGAAGCGCCGTTGGCCAACGTGTGCGACACCAACTACACGTGTGTGGCCAAGCTCCGCAAGGAGTGGCTGCCCGCGCGCGAGACTTACCGCGGACTGCATGCGCGACTGCGCGAGACGGCGGCGGCCCTGGGCCGCTGACCGCCCCTCGGCTCCCCGTGCTTCGAGCACGCTTCCGGAAGGCACCCATCCATGGACCGGGTACGACCGCTCCCCAGCAGACGACGGCTCCTGAAGGGCGCGGCCCTCGCCGCCGTCCCGTACACGCTGCTGCCCGCGGGCCGGGCGGGCGCGCAGACCGGAGTCGTCGACTATCCGTCGGCCGAGTGGCAGGCGGCGAGCAGCGAGAACCGGACCCCGGCCCAGCGTCCCGACGAGTACGCGATCGACCGGGTGATCATCCATGTGACGCAGCAGGCGTACGCCGGCACGCTCTCCATCTTCCAGAACCCGAAGAAGCGGGTGTCCGCGCACTACCTGGTGCGCTCGGCCGACGGGCACGTCGCGCAGTGCGTGCGGGAGACCGACGTGGCCTGGCACGCGGGGAACTGGGAGTACAACACGCGGAGCATCGGCATCGAGCACGAGGGCTGGGTGGACAGGCCGGAGTACTTCACCGACGCCCTGTACAAGGAGTCGGCGCGGCTGACGGCGTCGATCTGCGAGAGATACGGCATCCCGAAGGACCGGGAGCACGTCATCGGGCATGTCGAGGTGCCGGGGACCGACCACACCGATCCGGGCAGGCACTGGGACTGGGTCCGCTACATGAGGCTGGTGGGACAGTCGGAGTGAGGCCGGTGGACCGGTCCTCGGAGGGAGGATGGTCGAAACGGTTGTCGGCGCGAACACCCCGCATGACGATGTCCCCAGCCGCATCGCCGTCGGGAGGCCGAGTTGACCGATCCGTGGGTGGCCCTGGAGCCGGGGACCGACCCTGCCGAGCGCGTCCGGGTGCTGCGCCGGGCGCACGAGACGTTCACCACGGCGGGCACCGTGCCGCGCCCGGTGCGGTCCGTGGTGGCCGAGTCGTGGCGGCGTTCCGCCCGGGCCGGGGTGGGGCCGGACTGCGCGGCGCGCGTGGAACTGACGGACGGTGACCTCGGGGCGTATCGGGCGGAGCATCCGCTGGCACGGGTGATGCCGCTGTTCCGGGAGCTGATGGGGACGTTCGCGGCGGACGGTGAGCATCTGCTGGCGGTGTGCGACGCGGACGGCAGGCTGCTGTGGGTCGAGGGGCATCCGGCGACCCGGCGCCGGGCGGACCGGATGAACTTCGTGCCGGGCGCCCGCTGGTCGGAGAGTGCGGTCGGGACCAACGCGCCGGGGACGGCCGTGGCCGTGAACCGGCCGGTGCAGGTGTTCGCGGCGGAGCACTTCATCCGCCGGGTGCAGCCGTGGACGTGCGCGGCGGCGCCGGTGCACGATCCGCGCACCGGGCGGGTGCTGGGTGCCGTCGACATCACCGGCGGCGACCGGCTGGCGCACCCGCACAGCCTGGGTTTCGTCCAGGCGGTGGCGCGGGCCGCCGAGTCTCAGCTGGCGCTGCTCGATCCGCCGATGCCCACCGACGAGACGCCCGCGTTGACGGCGCTCGGCCGGGACGAGGCCGAGCTCCGGCTGGACGGCCGCCGGATCCGGCTCGGCCGCCGGCACAGCGAGTTGCTGGTGCTGCTGTCCCGCCACCCGGAGGGGCTCACCGGTGACGAGCTGCTGTACGCGCTGTACGAGGACGAGTCGGTGACGCCGGTGACGCTGCGGGCGGAACTGGTCCGGCTGCGCCGGCTGCTGGGCCCGGGGCTGCTCGCCTCCCGGCCGTACCGGCTGGCCGCGCCGGTCGAGTCGGACGTGACCGTGGTGGAGCGGCGGCTGGAGGCGGGCGCGGTGACGGCCGCCGTAGGGGCGTACGCCGGCCCGTTGCTGCCCGGCTCGCAGGCACCCGGGGTCGTACGGCTCAGGCAGCGGCTGGCGGACGGGCTGCGGGCCGGGCTGATCGGGTGTCAGGACCCGGATCTGCTCGCGGAGTGGGCGCACGCGCCGTGGGGCGAGGACGACGTCGAGGTGTGGCGGGCGCTGGCGGCGGTGCGGCCGACGGCGGTCGTACGGTCCCGGCTGGCGGCCCTGGAGGCGGAGCTCGCGGCGCCGGCCGGCTGACCTGCCGCGCAACGTGTTCGCAACGTCCGCTGCCCTAGCCTCCGCGCCGGGAGCTGCCCGACGGAGGGCAGCGCATCTGCAAGGAGGCAGGCCACCATGACCCGTTTCGCGGCGCCCGGCACCGAGGGCGCGATCGTCTCCTACCAGGCGCGCTACGACCACTTCATCGGCGGCGAGTACGTGCCGCCCGCCCGCGGGCAGTACTTCGAGAACCCGTCGCCGGTGAACGGGCAGCCGTTCACCGAGGTGGCGCGTGGCACCGCCGAGGACGTGGAGCGGGCGCTGGACGCGGCGCACGCGGCCGCGCCGGGCTGGGGCCGTACGTCGGTGACGGAGCGTTCCGACATCCTCCTGAAGATCGCCGACCGGATGGAGGCCCACCTCGAACCGCTCGCGGTCGCCGAGAGCTGGGAGAACGGCAAGCCGGTGCGCGAGACGCTGGCCGCCGACATCCCCCTGGCCATCGACCACTTCCGGTACTTCGCGGGGGCGATCCGCGCGCAGGAGGGTTCGCTGGGCGAGGTCGACGACGACACGGTGGCGTACCACTTCCACGAGCCGCTCGGGGTCGTCGCACAGATCATCCCCTGGAACTTCCCCATCCTGATGGCCACCTGGAAGCTCGCACCGGCCCTCGCCGCCGGCAACGCGGTCGTCATCAAGCCGGCCGAGCAGACCCCGGCCTCCATCCACTACTGGATGAGCCTGATCGCGGACCTTCTGCCGCCGGGTGTGGTGAACATCGTCAACGGATTCGGCGTGGAGGCGGGCAAGCCGCTCGCGTCCAGCCCTCGGGTGGCGAAGGTCGCCTTCACCGGCGAGACCACCACGGGGCGGCTGATCATGCAGTACGCCTCGGAGAACATCAAACCGGTTACGCTCGAACTCGGCGGCAAGTCCCCGAACATCTTCTTCGACGACGTCTGGGCGCACGACGACGACTTCCGTGACAAGGCCCTCGAAGGCTTCACGATGTTCGCGCTCAACCAGGGCGAGGTCTGCACCTGCCCGTCCCGGGCCCTCGTCCAGCGCGGCCACTACGCCGAGTTCATGGAGGCGGCGGTCGCCCGCACCCGCCAGATCAAGCCGGGGCACCCGCTCGACACCGACACGATGATCGGCGCCCAGGCGTCCAACGACCAGCTGGAGAAGATCCTCTCCTACCTCGACATCGGCCGGCAGGAGGGTGCGAAGATCCTCACCGGCGGCGAACGCATCGACCACGACGGAGAGTTGAAGGGCGGCTACTACGTCCAGCCGACCATCTTCGAGGGCGACAACCGGATGCGGATCTTCCAGGAGGAGATCTTCGGCCCGGTCGTCTCGGTGACGTCCTTCGACGACTTCGACGACGCGATCAAGATCGCCAACGACACCCTGTACGGGCTCGGCGCGGGCGTCTGGACCCGCGACATCAACACCGCGTACCGCGCGGGCCGTTCGATCCAGGCCGGTCGGGTGTGGACCAACTGCTACCACGCGTACCCGGCGCACGCGGCGTTCGGCGGCTACAAGCAGTCGGGAATCGGCCGCGAGACGCACAAGATGATGCTGGAGCACTACCAGCAGACGAAGAACATTCTTTGTTCTTACAGCCCTCAGAAACTTGGCTTTTTCTAGAGCCTGAAGTCGGGTTGCCTGGAGGCATTGCTGCGCTTCAGGCAACCTAACATTGTAGGTACCGAATGTAATCAATCGGGTCTTTCGAGTTACTGTCTGGCATCCAAGGGAGATCCCGCCGGACCAGTCGCGGACCAAGTAGCGCCTAGGGACATCACCCCCACGAGCCGCCCGGGGTGTGTGGTGTCACGGGCGCAGCGACGCCGATACCCGGAAGCAGCGCCCGAACCGCCGGCAGCACTGGGAGAGCTCTTCGACCTCATGACTGCCCTGAACTCCCGGATTCCGACCGCTGTCCGAGGACCGCGGCCTGCCGGAGGACGCTTCCGAGGGACTGCGAGAGACCTTCAGCGCCTGGGGTGGGCCACAGGACGCGCACGGAACAACGTGGATCAGCTGGGCCGAGTTGGCAGCCGCCGACTGGGACGGGACCGATCGGTCCGGCACGCTCAGCCGAAGCACGGTTGCCGGGACGGGGACCCATTGGGCTCCGGTCTGGGACGTGATGAGGACGCTGGCCGAGCTGCATGGCCCGGAGCACGTCCGCCTCGTGGTCTGGTTCGGCTGAGCACGGAACCGGGTTGGGTGTAGCTCCTTTGGAGGGACTGGCTGAGCTGTGACTTCGGCAAACCGATCACGCGACGTACAGCTGCTCGTTGGTCGAACACCACAGGTGGCTCCACCAGCCGTAACCAAGATCGGCTGGATGGTCGCCGCTGGAGAGTGCGGAGCGTCCAGAAGGGTCACGTATCACTTGCGAGTCCGCAGGCCTGCGCTGGTGAGGCGGTTCCTCCCGAGGAGCTGCACCCATGGCACAACTCTCGCGCATGCCAGCAGGGCCCGCTGCTCCGCAGCTCCCCGTCGGCGGAATCCTGCCGTCAAATCCCCGGCTTCGTGTTGGTGGCGGACACTGCCCTCCCCTCGGGTCCCGGTGGTCGCCGAAGGCGATCCTGTCCGCGGCAATCGTCTCCCTGCCCGCCGGATCGTTCGGGAAGGCTCAGCCGCCGGTCAACCCCGAATCGTGCGGCCCAAGGCCGTCCGCGGGTCCCGCTCAGGAAGGTCCAGGGGCATCAGCAGTGAAGGGCGGGTTCCGGCTTCGCTCCCTTCACCAGCGACTTCACCAGCGTGAACAGCTCGCCGGTCTGGGGATCGTGCTCCAGTCGGGTGTCGACCGGAGCGACGGCCACACGGTACGCCGCGAGCTGCGCCGCACTGGCTTGCCCCACGACCAGCCCTCCCGCGCAGAGTTGGGTGAGTTCATCCGCATCCTCTGCCTGCAGTTCCGACATCGTGTCTTCGAAGGCGGCGGAAGCGGCCTGGATGAGCGCCTGGCGTTGTTCGGGACTCAGGCGCTTCAGCGCGGTGTCACTGATGAAGGGGACGACCATGCGGGGCCACAGCACCAGATTCCCTGTGAGGTACTTCTTGGAGGAGGCGTAGCCTTCGTGGTTGAAGGAGGCGATCGTGGACTCGATGCCGTCCATGTCGCTGACCGACCCGGACAGCGGATACCAGCGGGTGCGTGCGCCCAGAGCGTGGAAGGTGTCGTCTGCCAGTTTCGACTGTGCCACGCCGACGAGCCGCCCGTGCAGACCGGTGGGGGTCGGGGCCGAGCGACTTGTGGTGAACAGGTAGCGAAACTGGCCCGGGAGCAGGCCGAGGCCGGTGATCCCCGGGACGCTCTGTGCGGTGCCCAGCCGCTTGTAGAGGGGGCTCTTGAACAGCCGTTCCTGGGCTGCGTAACTGGTGATCAGCTCTGGCGCGCTGAGTATCCGCACGGGGCCGGGGAAGGCCCGCGTGCCTGCCACCCCCAGATCCGCTTTGCCCGCCTGGACGTCCGCGATGGTGCCGTCCTCGTAGGCGAGCTGGCCCGTCCGCCAGTTGAGCTTGGCGTCGATCTGCAGGGATCCCCCGGTCGCCTCTCCGACCTTTTGGATGAACCTCTCCACCGAAGACGTGGTGCCGTAGGGCACGGCCATCGTCAGATGGACCACCTTGGGGGACGCTCCCGCCGAGTCGGATGTGGGCTGCTGCGCCTTCGGCGCGCCCGACGTGCAAGCGGCGAGCGCCAGCAGTGGCGCGAGCAGCAGCGCCGGGACTCCCAGGATCCTTCTCACCTTGACACCTCCTTGCGCCCTCGGGCGCTCCCTCGTTCACAGTGCGGTCACCGCGTCCGGCGCAGGTTCGCCCGTACGCGCCGTGCCGGGCACTCCGACAGTCCCCGAAGCGCCAAGTCGTGCAGCAGGAGCGTGGACACCTCGTTCAGCAGCTGCGCGTCGTCCACTGCCACAAGGATCTGCACTCATCGGAATGTGACGGTCCGGAGCATGCCTTCGAACCGTGTGACGGCGGCCGAAGGATCCTGGACCTGAGTGAGATCTATCGAGGTCCATGCCACCAGTGGCCTGCTGGGAGCGTCGATGACGACCACTCGAAGTTCGTAGTCGGGCTGGAGGCCGAAGCAGTCCTTGTCGGGATCCGCTTCGGCCGTCGGGCAGCCGAGCGATCCGTCCATCGGTTCATTGGTGGTGCCGGTCAGCAGTGTGGCGGCGCGACCACCGACGGTCGTGGGCTTCTCATCCTGCCAGTTCGCGTGATATCCGGCCTGAGCATGAAGGAATGCCACGTAGCCCCTGTAGGTGGCAGGCGGCTTTTCGGGGCTACCACTGCCCCCTGGCCGGTACACGACCGCGGGCAGCAGGAACCGGACCTTGTTGCTCGACTTCACCCACGTCAGGAAGGTGCTCGTGTCCGATACCGGCAGCGCTCCCAGTGAGGCGGGGACGGTGATCGTGAGCGGCGTCGCGAAGGACCGGCTGGTGTACGTGCGCGATACTGCTGTCGAATGTGAGGGCTTGGCGGCTCGTTCTGCGCCGCCACCGCAGGCCGCCGCAGCGAGTAGAGCGCACGCGCCCACAGTGGAAACCACTGATTGACGAGCGCACGTCCGCCTCATCCGGCCACCCCCAAGGTCGTGAAGTACAACTTTGGGGTCGGTGCATCGGCCGCGGCAAGAGCGAAGACGGGTAGACCGATCGGCACGGTCTCGGTGCTTCACGGGTGATCACCCAAACGTCGTGTCCCAGATAAGCATGGACGGCCGGCGGCACGCGCGTGAAGAGACCGTGCGGCTCACTGCCATGCTCAGAAGGGTGCGGATCCTTCTGGGGGAAGGCCGTTGATCAAGCCCGAGTTAGTAATCCCGCTGGTCGGGGCAGGTGCGCTGGTACTCGCGGGTGTGGTGGTAGGCGAGGTAGTCGTCGAGGTCTCCGTTGGTGTGGACGGCCCGGAGCTTGAGCACGGCCTCGGCGCCGTCGAGAGCCCAGCGGGCACCGGTGATGTCGAGGCGGTCGCCCACGAGGTGGCGACAGGCTCCCTCGACCGAGCCGGTCGCGATCGGCCACCCCGCCTCCAGCGCGATGTCGTAGCGGAGCCGGTCGGGGTGCCCGGTCAGGTAGCGCACGCAGGTGTAGACGGCCTCGCGCTTGGGCCCGGGGAACTGGTCCTTTTCGGTCTGCGCGGTCATCTCCCGGGTGACGCGGGCGGCGTGTCCATGCAGGATCGCGGTGAGCGTCTCCGCGGCGAAGGTCTCCGCCTCGACGCTGCCGACCGGATGGAAGACGTGTCCGGCAGCCCAGACGTACTCGGCGACATGCACGAAGTCGATCAGGGTGTGGATCGTGACGTCACGGCGCCGTGCTTCGGCTTCGATGAGGTCGAGCTGGTGGTGGGCGCCGTCGACAAGGACGAGCCAGGAACGGTGATGCCCCGGGTCACAGTCGTCTGCCTGGGCGAATGCCTCAGCGATCGCATCAGCCGGGTCATGGACGAGCGAAGCGGTGCACCACCGGTTGACCGCCTTCGGCCCGGGGCTGGGCGTGCGCAGGCCGCTGCGGCCGCCGGGTGGGTGGACGATGTCGTGCGGACGGCGGGGTGCCGGCACGGTGTCATGAACGCAGGCGATCGTTGCCATCCGTTTCCGGTTCGGTTTCTCCCCCGGCGCGAGCCTGGCTTGGCGGCCGCGTCGCTTCCTGGCCTCGGCGGCCCGCCGGGTGGCCTCGCGTAATGCTTCGGGCCGCATCACCACCCCATTTCCATCGACCTGGATGACCAGCGGCATGTCCGCCGTGCACGGAGAAGCGATCTTGTGGCGGTAGAAGGCGTCGATGTCGACTGCCGCCTCGACGACCAGGGACTCCGCCCGTCGCTTGCCCAGGACGTTCCCGCACCGGTCCGTGATCGCCGCGACGGCCTGTGCGAAGGACCCCCGCACCGCCTCACGGACCGCGAGGCGTTTGATGCCGTGGCTGTGCCGGCCGCGCGGCAGCGACAGCTCCGCATCCGTCACGTGCACGTTGCCCCGTCCCCGGCTCCGCCAGGCGCACCGGGTCACGGTCACCTTCCCGAACAGGCAGGCCAGTCGGCGCTGGTGTCCCTTCTCGCGGTAAGGGCGTATCTCGCCGTCCGCACCGAGGACCGGCACCGGCGGCGGGTGCTGTTCCTCACGGACCGCACGCAGATCGAGATGGTCCTGGAAGAGACGCGCAGGATCTCCCGGCCGTCCACCTCGATCAGATGCTCCACCGCGCCATGGTCCAGCCCAGCGGTCTCGGGCGCCGACAGCCGTGCTGCCAGCGACTTCACCGCTTCCATCGTGGAGGCGAACGGGTCAGGGACATCGCTGGTGTCGTAACGTTCCATCCGGGCTCTTCTGCCGGCAGTCGTTCTTGGTTGGCACCTACGACGGCAGGGGGAAGAGCCCCTTGAACACCGGGAGTTGACTCACCCCGCCGTGCCGGCAGCCGACCGTTAGCCGCTTGGATAGGCTCCGCGGGAACCCTTCAGGAGGTGTCATGGCGAAGGTCACCATCAGCCTGGACAGCGATTTGGCCATCGAGGTCATGCTGCTGGCCGGCACCAGGAACCCGCAGGACGCTGTCGAGTTGATCGTCCGGGACTACCTGGCACGGGGTCACCGCACCGAGGCTCGTGCCGGTAACGCCGCCGACCAGGATCGCCTCGCCGACCGGCGGACAGCGCCGGAAGAGGGCCGATGAGCACTTCAGGTGAGATCGGCGTGTCAGCTGGTGGTGAAGGTCCTTCTGGTCAGGGTCCGGCTGGTGTCTATCGATCTTGTCGCCGACGACCTGTGGGAGCGAAGAGCTCCACTGCTGCCAGAGCGGCCGCCCCGACGTCACCGTCATCCCGGACGGCTGCCGGTGCCGGACCGGGTTGCGCTGGCGGGCATCGTGTACGTGCTGCGCAAGGGAGCTGCCTGGTGCGACGTCCCAGCCCAGGTCATCGGCTGCTCGGGGGTGACCGCCTGACGTCGGCTGCGGGACTGGACCGAGGCTGGCGTCTGGCCTCACTTCATGAGGCACTCCTAATACTGCAGCCGCAGTTGCTGTGACCTGGCGGTCCGGCTGCTCGTTGAGCGGGGCATGGGTGGGGACGTCACGGTTGATGAGGTGCACCGCTGGGCGGCTGGTCTGGACGCGCTGCATGCTCGGATCGGTGGGTATTTTCGCAGGTCCGAGCCGCGTCGACGGGCAAGGGAGTATCTGCGGGGGCTGCTTGCGCCGTTGGAGCGCAAGAACGGCTGGACGCTGGCCGAGCAGGCCGGTGAGCTGTGCCCGGACGGCATGCAGCGGTTGCTGAACCAGGCCGACTGGGATGCGGATGCGGTCCGTGACGAGGTTCGTGGTTTCGTGCTGGAGCATCTGGGCGCTGAGGACGGTGTGCTGGCTGTGGACGAGACCGGCTTCATCAAGAAGGGCTCCCGGTCGGCCGGTGTGCAGCGGCAGTACACCGGTACCTCCGGGAAGATCGACAACTGTCAGCTGGGGGTGTTCCCGGCCTACGCCTCCGCGAAGGGGCGGGCGTTGATCGACCGGGAGTTGTACCTGCCCGCCTCCTGGACCGAGGATCCGGCCCGCCGGGCGGACGCGGGGATCGGCGACGAGGTCACCGTCCGCACCAAGCCCGCGCTGGCCCGCGCGATGCTGGAGCGGGCGGTTGCCGCGAAGGTGCCGTTTCGCTGGGTGACCGGCGACGAGGTCTACGGCCAGGACCCCGTCCTGCGCGGCTGGCTGGCCGGGCAGCGCCTGAGTTATGTGCTGGCGATCTCCTGCACGAACCGGTGCGGGCCGCGCGGGCAAAACGCCCGCACCGTCTCGGCGATCCTGCCGGAGCATGCCTGGGAGATCCGCTCCGCCGGTGAGTCCCGCTCGATGTCGGCACCGAGGCGTCGAAGTCGCCGACATAGAGGAGCACGGCCCGGCGCGGGTCGCGGACCGTGCGCTCGCGGACGACCTGCACGTAGCTCTGGCTGCCGAACCCCCGGACGGACGAGCACAGAGATCCCCGTGCGCTCCAGCCAGCCGGTCAACTGAGGCCCGTAGCGTGTCCTTCTCGCAGGCCACGTACAGGGCTGACGACTGGCCGGCGGTCCGGTCCAGGGCGCACCAGTCGGGCGCGTGCCGGAGGCACGTCCCCGACGTCCTGCCAGGCTGGCGGAACGTGGACCTCGCGCAACCGGTCGAAGAGGTCGGGGAACCGCTCTTCCCGGCGGGCCTGGGCAAGGCGTGCCGACAGACGTCGGTACGTCGGCGCGGTGTGCGGGATCAGGCCCTCCGAGACGAGCCTGTAGTACGCCTGGCGCAGGGTGCAGCCGCCGACCTCGTCGTAGCTGGTGACGATGCCGGCAGCAGGGTCCACGATGCGCGGCCACTGGAGTCTGGGCACACCAGGTTGCGGGCGAGGCGGTCGAATCCACGGTGACCCCCTCCCCCCTACGTCGCCCGGGAGGCACCGTCGCCCGGGACCTGCCACCAGCGCAATCTCTGAGGGCGCCAGATACGCGCCCGTACGAGGTCAGCCTAGATCCACGCTGAGCCCCCCGGCCGGCTCACGAAGGGCCCACGGTGGTGTCCGCGCTCCCGCCGTGGTGGTCCGCCGACGGCGAGCCGAAGACGGAACGCCCCAGGGCTTCGGCGTCGGCCTGGCCGATGACCTTGCCCGTGAGCTGCGGCGAGGTGACCCGGTCGGCTCGGGCCTGCACGATGGCGCGCGTGAGACCGGGGTCGTCGGAGTCGATGACGATCGTCTCCCAGTCCTGCCCCAGCACCTGATGACGGCTCCGGCGACCACGCCGATTGCGAAGCCGACGGCGAAGATGCGCCGCCAGAAGCGGAACATCTGCAGGTAGACCGCTTTGCCGGTGTGCCAGTACAGGCCGTGGACGAGCGACAGGAAGATCGACAGGCCGACGGTGATCGCCGGGAAGGTCTTGTGGACCATGACGGTGATGGCGAACTGCCATCGCGACGAGTCGAGAAGACTCATCACTGGTCCCTTCCGAGATGCCCGGCCTCAGGCGTCGACGACGGGGATGGCGGACGCCGTGACCGGGGAGAAGCCCGGCAGGGCTGCCGCACCGACCGCGAGCAGGGCGACGATGCCCATCTGCACGTACTCGACGCCGGCGAAGGCGTGCTGGACGCCGTGCGGCGCCAGGGTCAGATAGAGGGTGCCGAGGGTGGCCACACCGAGGGCCAGGCCGCTCTGCTGCAGGGTGATCAGCACGCCGCTGCCGATGCCGCCGAGGTGAGTGGGGACGTCGGCGAGGACGCTGCGGAACAGGCCGGCGAACAGCATCGACTGACCGGCGCCGACGAGGGCGAGTGGCAGTGCCATGGCCCACAGGCTCACATGCGGCCAGTTGATCGGCAGGACTGTCACCAGTGAGGCCAGCCCGGCGAGTTGCACGGCGGCGCCGGCGGACAGAGCGGCCCTTCCGAACCGGGTGAGCAGACGTGGGGCGAGCAGGGAACCGGCGAAGAACAGCAGGGCCATCGGCAGGATGGCCAGGCCGCCGTGGAGGGCGTCGGCGTGCAGGCCGTTCTGGACGGTGAGGGCGAAGACGAACATGAACGCGCCGAAGCCGATGCTGAAGGCGAACACCATCGCCAGCCCGCGGGACATGGACGGCAGGCGCAGCAGCGACGGCGGCAGCAGCGGGACCTCGCCGCGCCGCTCGGCGCGCTTCTCCACGACGTAGGCGGCCGCGCCGAGGACGACCGCGACGGCGATCAGCAGCCAGGTCCACCACGGCCAGCCCAGCGACTGGCCCTCGGTCAGCGGGACCAGCAGGGCGGTCAGGGTGGCGGCGAACAGCACGGTGCCGGGCAGGTCGATGCCGACCGGGTGGTGCGAGCGAGTGGCGGGCACGACCCGCGCCGCCACGCACAGCACCACCACACCGATGGGCACGTTGACCAGGAAGATCGGCCGCCAGGAGGTACCGGCTATGTCCGCACTGACCAACAGGCCGCCCACCAGCTGTCCCACGACGGCGGCGATACCGGAGGTCGCCCCATACAGGGCCACCGCACGGGCCTTGCGCTCCCCTTCGAGGACATGGTGGAAGGTCGCCAGCACCTGCGGGATCAGCAGGGCGGCGGTGGCGCCCTGGACGATGCGGGCCCCGATCAGCGCACCCACACTCGGGGCGAGGCCACAGGCCAGGGACGCCAGCACGAAGCCGACGAGCGCGCCGAGGAAGATCCGGCGGCGGCCGTAGCGGTCCCCCAGCCGGCCGCCGAGGACCAGCAGGGTCGCGTACGCGACGCCGTACCCGGCGATCACCAGCTCCAGCGACGACGCCGAGGCGTGCAGCGAGGCGTCGATGCTGGGCAGCGCCACGTTGGTGATGAAGAAGTCCATGATCGGCAGGAAGGCGCCTGCCAGCAGGATGAACACCCCGACCGGGTGCAGGCCGCCCGCACGGGCCGCGGCACGGGGCGACAGTGTCGCCGTGGCGGCGCGCCGGGAGGAAGTGGTTGTCGGCATGACAGCTCCAGAGAGCGATGATGTTATGACTTCATAACTATGAGGCCATAAGGAGTATGGCCTCATAACCACTTACGGGCAAGCCCGTACTCTGGAGTCGTGACGGAGGACCAGACGCATCAGACGGGCCCGACGGCCGGAACGGACGAGGACCGGAGGTGGGCCGAGCTCGCCGACCTCGTGCTGATCATCAGCCGGGAGATCCAGTTCCGCGGCTACACCGACGAACGGGCCATCCCCCTGTCACCGTCCGAAGGCATGGTGATGCGCCACCTCCAGCACGACCACGCCGCACCGCCCAGCCGCATCGCCGCCGCGACCGGGCTGCAGCGCACCAATCTCTCCACCGTCCTGGGCGGGCTGGAGCGCAAGGGTCTCATCGAGCGGCGTGCCGACCCCGGTGACGGCCGCGGGGTGACAGTCCACTCCACGGAGCAAGGACGCGCCAACTACGCCCTCGTCCGCCGGGAATGGGCCGCGGCCGTCTCCGCCGCCGCCGGCCACGACACCACCCACCTCGACGCGGCCCTGGCCCTGCTCTCCGCCATGGAAACGGGGCTGACCAGCACGCGTCCACGGACCCGCGCCACGCGTCCGGCGGCACAGTCACACCCCTGACGGTCCGCTGGATCAGTCGACCACCTCGGCACACGCCCTGCCCCTCGCCGGGCAGCCGCACGGCGACCTGGCCGGTCAGGATCTGGCCCGTGCGCTCTCGCCCAGCTGCGCCCCGCCACGGCCTCAACCCCGACCCCGGTCGACGCGATCGGACGGCGGTGGATCCGCGCGAACAGTGACCTGGTTCACGACGCGCGGATCGGTTTCGGGCAGGCGACTCCGACGACCGGCCCGGAGACGGCGGTGAGGACGGCGCCGACCCAGTTCGCGGCGGGTCACGCCTTGTGCATAGGCAAAGATCGGCGAGGAGGGCACCGACGGCGCGGTGCCCGCCAGGCGGGATAGGCGACCTCGCCGGTAGTCGCACACGGCCAGCGCTGCGACCGCTTCGACCAGCGCCGCGGCGACGAAGGCGACGCCCACGACGCGACCGCCGTACGCCAGGGCGTTGAACGCGTCCGCAGTGCCCACATGAAAGAGGACCGCGGCCGACACCAGGAGACCCAGCGCCATCAAGTCACGAACTCGGGGTGACTGTGTCGGAACGACCATCGCGGAAGTGACACACCTCCCCTGCCCGACAGACCGATGAAAGCCCACGTCAGCCCCCCCCCAGTCTTCAAGAGTGGGCCTCGGTCTCGTCGAGTCTGGCCTCTGCTCAGGTTGGCTCAGGCATTGGGACGCTTGCCGTGATTCGCCTTCTTCTTCTTGCGGCCGCGTCGCTTGTTCCCTCGCTTAGCCATAGTGCGCATCTCCCTAATCCGGGACTTTCTATGCCCTCGTCAGTCTAGATTCGGCCCGGAGTGTCCGCATCAGCGGTGCTGCGGGCGCTTGCTGCCGGCCGCAGGTCAGAGGCAGTGCAGGGCTCGGACCATCAAGCGCTTTCCAAAGCCCTGGCCGCGCACTGCGTCACTGTCTGTTGATGGATGAGACGCGTGAGCAATGCTCATGACTTGTGGATCGCCCCTCGGGAGGGCATGCGAAGGGCGTACCTTCCCGATGATCCTGTGACGGTCACCAAGTCAGGGCCCGCGTTGCAGCGCGGGTCAGGAAGGCACGCCCATGCTCAGCGTAGTCAATGAAGACGGCTCCACGTCCACCGGATCTCTGATCGACGAGATCGTGCGGGAAGGGGCCCGAAGAATGCTCGCCGCTGCTCTTGAGGCAGAAGTCGACCAGTACATAGCCGAGTTGGCCGCCGCGCGGGACGAACGCGGCCGCCGCCTGGTGGTGCGCAACGGTCATCACCGTCTCCGCGCCGTGACCACGGCCGCCGGCCCTGTTGAGGTACGGGTGCCACGGGTCAACGATCGTCGTGTCGACGAGGAGACCGGCGAGCGTCACCGGTTCTCCTCCAAGATCCTGCCGCCCTGGTGCCGCAAGTCCCCAAAGATCAGCGAAGTCCTCCCGCTCCTCCACCTGCACGGATTGTCCAGCGGCGACTTCGTGCCCGCACTCGAGCAGTTCCTCGGAAGCTCGGCCGGCCTGTCTGCAGCGACGGTCACCCGGCTCACCAGGCAGTGGCAGGACGACCACGCCGCCTTCCAGAACCGCGACCTGGCCGCCACCGATTACGTCTACGTGTGGGCCGACGGCGTCCACCCCAAGGTCCGCCTCGGCCAGGCCCACTCCTGCGTCCTGGTCCTGATGGGCGTCCGCCTCGATGGCACCAAGGAACTGATGGCGCTCGCGGAGGGTCTGCGGGAGTCCACCGAATCATGGGCCGACCTGCTGCGCGGCTGCCGGCCAGTGCGACCGCGTCGGCCATCTTCGCCCGGGTCCGCCGGGCGCCCGTCGCCGCGGCCTCGACCAGCCAGGCCGCCGCTCCAGGCCCGATCGCCAGGAACTGGGCCTCGGCCGGGTTCGTCGCCCGAGGTGTGCGCTCACCGCGCGGGGCGTCGGGGTAGTGCTCGTCGGCGATCCGGGGACTGCCCGGGGTCGAGCGCGGGTGGCGGGCGACCTCGACCGCGCTGCCCGTGACCATAGCGGTCACAATCAGCTCGTCGCCGTGGATGCGGACCCAGACACGCTCGTCGACGTACTTGTGCGGAACCGAGTAACGGACCGCCTCGACCGAGATTGTGGAGTCCTTGCCGACCCTGCGGGTCTCGCCGAACGCGGCGGTGAACGGCTGCTTGGGCACCGGGTGAAGCCGCAGCCGTTCTTCGGCCGGCAGCTCGGCCGGGATCCGGCGGGTCTCGCGGTGGACCCGACTGTTCACCTCGGTCATGAAGTTCTCGCAGAACTCCTGGAGTTCGGTGAAGTCGGAGTACTCGGTTCGCAGGTTCACCGCGGTGGGGACCAGGTCCCGCTTCGCGATCCGAACCGTCGCCTACGTCCCGCCCTTCGAGGCCGGGTCGGCCGGCATGCAGGACCGCACGACCGTCCCGTAGTAGCGGGCGATCGGCACCAGATCTGGGTTGCGGACCGCGATCCGGGCCACGTGCTCGACGGTGACGGTCCTCTCGTTGTCGGTCAGACAGTAGGTCGGCACCCCGCCAAGCGTCCGGAACGTCGCGTCCAGGCAGGCCGCCACCGTCGGCAGGGACTTGTCGAGCACGGGGATGGCCACCCGGAACCTCGACCAGGCCAGCCATGCGCACCACAGGCTGGTGCGTCTTCCGTCGATGCGCGGACCTTCGCCCCAGTCCCACTGCAGCCACATCGCCGGCTCGGGTATCCAGGGGCGGAAGACCCTACGGTTCCCGGCCCGGTAGGACTCCTTCACCGCCGCGACAGCCCGGCGGGTCGTACGGTCGGTACCGGTGAAGCCCATCGCGACGATCTTCTTGTGAACAGCGTCGGCACCGACCCTGCCGCGGGACCGCTCGACCAGTTCCTCGACCTTCGGCAGGAAGTCGTCGATCAGCCTCGACCGCACGGCCCGCTCTGTCGGATCGACCCCCTGCCCACGCAGTTGCACGTAACGCCGCACCGTGTGGTGGTCGCAGCCGGCCAGCTCGGCCGTCTTCCAGTAACTCCCGGTGAGGTCGTAAGCCTCAAGAATCTCCATGATCTCCTCATCGCTCTTCACCGTGCCCACTCTGTGTCATGGGCTTGGTGGGTCTGCGGGGCGATCAGCTGTCCATCACCGGGGAGGTTTCGTGTCCGCCAGCGGGGAGGCCAACTGACCGCCAGCGGGGAGTCTGCCGTGTCCTCCGACATGCTCGCAGCGCCGTGAGACGACGAGCCTGGACGGCAGTGCAGGTTGAAATCGGTTGTCGTGGGTGTGATGGATAACCCTGTTACGGCGAGGCATGCGTCGATCAGGTCAGCGCGGTACTGGACCGCTCCGGTTCAGCTCACGAAGCCCAGCGCAGGTTCCTCTTCTGGTCCAGGGCAGGGAAGTGGGGCCTGATGCGGCGCCGGACTATCGTCGCCGGTTCCGCGTAGACGTGGAGGCGCAGGCCGACGCCGCTGTCGAGCGCCCTCCGGAGTAATACCGAGCCCGGATGGGGGCCTTCATCCAGGCTCGACGTGCAGGTGGACAGTAGCCCGCCTAGCGTGTTGGCCGAAGGGAAGCACCACGCAGCTTGGCGTGACACCGGTTCAGTCGGGCTTCGGCCATCTGGGCGTCGGCATGAGCAGTGCCGGGGTGCCATGGGCTGCCCCGGTGCGCGTCTTCCCCACCCCCCTCCGGGAGTTCGGCATGTCCCGTATCACCATCAACGGCGTGACGGTGGACCCACTGGCCCAGGCCGATGACCTGGCCACCGCATCGCTGGTGTCCGAGGACGCCTCCGCGTCCAACTACCTCCTCGTCCAGACCACACACCCACCCACAGCCGAGGAGAAGGACGAACTCTCGGCGCTCGGGGTGGTGATCTACGAATACGTTCCGGACGACACCTATCTGTGCGGCTTCCGACCCACGGATCTTGACGCCGTGCGCGCCCTGCCGTTCGTGGCCTGGGCGGACGTGTACTTCAAGGGCTTCAAGATCGCCCAGTCGCTCCGGTCGAACCGGTTGCGCCCGGGGGTCGCCGTGCTGGCCGACCCTACGGAGGCGGTGGGTCCCCAGACCCGGACCGTCGACGTCGTCCTGCACGAGGACGTCGACGTGAGCACGGACGGGCTGCGGGACCGGATCGCGGCAGCAGCCGGTGTCAGCCCCGGCGACGTACACCCCGCGGGCGACAAGGTACGCATGACGATCCGGGACGAGGACCTGGCCGCTCTGGCCGCGCTCGATGAGGTGAAGGAGATCGAGGAAGTCCCCGAGAGAGTGCTGTACAACACCGTCTCGGGGAACATCATGAACGCCCACGTGTCTCTCAACGGCACGAAGTTCCGGGGCGAGGGCCAGATCGTGTGTGTCGCCGACACCGGGCTCGACAAGGGGTCCACCACCAATGTGCACCCCGCCTTCAGCGGCCGGGTCAAGCGCTTGGTCGCCCTGGGCCGTACGAGCCCCGCGCGAACGGACGACCCCGACGGGCACGGCACCCACGTGGCGGGCTCCGTCCTCGGCGACGGGACGTCGGCGTCGATGGGCGGAGCCATCACCGGCACGGCACCCGAGGCGCGACTGGTCCTGCAGTCCCTGTTGGCCGACGACGACTCGCTGTCCGGCATCCCGCCGAACCTGCGTAACCTCTTCGAACCGCCCTTCCTGGAGGACGGGGCGCGGATCCACACCAACTCGTGGGGTCCGGTCACCCCGGGCCTGCCGTACAACAAGGCCGCACGCGAGGTCGATCAGTTCGTCTGGGACAACAAGGACTTCGTCATCTGCTTCGCCGCGGGCAACGACGGTACGGACCGCGACGGTGACGGACGGATCAACCTGAGGGCCGTCAGCGGGGAGACCGGGGCAAAGAACATCATCACCGTCGGCGCCAGCGAGGGCGACCGCCCCCTGATCCCCCACACCTATGACGAACTGAGGCCGCTCTCGTATCCCGCTCCGCCGATCCGCGGCGACAGGATGGCGGACAACCCCGCCGGGATGGCGGCCTTCAGCAGCCGCGGCCCCACCCAGGAAGGCCGGATCGCGCCCACTGTCGTCGCTCCCGGCACGGCGATCCTTTCGACGCGCTCGCGCATCGCGCCCGACAACGGTCTCTTCGGCGTCTCCACGGACCCCGCGTTCATGTTCGACAGCGGCACCAGCATGGCCACCCCGCTGGTCGCCGGCTGTGTGGCGGTGCTGCGCGAGACGCTGGTGAAGAACGGCACGCCGAAGCCCAGTGCCGCGCTCATCAAGGCCATGCTGATCAATGGTGCCGATGAGCTCAAGGGCCAGTACCTCCCCTCCGAGGCGGGCCCCTCCCCCAACAACAACTCGGGCTTCGGCATCGTCAACCTCCAGCGCGCCGTCGTCCTCCCGACCGATGCCGGCCGGGCGGGCTTCACCGACGCCAAGGAACTGGACCAGGGAGAAGAGCGCGCGTTCAGCATCACGATCCCCGAGGGCGCGCCCGGCACCCTGAAGGTCACCCTCGTCTGGACGGACCCCCCTGGTCCGGCCCTGCAGAACGACCTCGACCTGATCGTCCGCGCAGGCGGTCAGGAACGCCACGGCAACATGGGCACGGATCCCGGGTTCGACCGTGTCAACAACGTCGAACAAGTGAACTGGCGGGAGATCCCCGCCGGGGAGGCCGAAGTCATCGTCCGCGCCTTCCGGATCACCCAGTTCACCCAGCCGTACGCCGTCGCCTGGCGCATCCTCTGACTCATATACGGGCACTGTCTTGGCCCGTCGGGCCGAGACATCGGTCACGGGTCGGGCGCCATCCGCCTCCAGGCCAGGAGATCGCGTCCATCAAAGACGCCGGTTCCTGGCCCGGTTTCAGCGTCTGGCCCAGCTGCAGCACGACCGCGGCAGGTTGTGCCAATCGCGCCTGGACAGGACTGCCCCGGCGCGACGGTCCTCCAGCGTGGACGAGAACCGGCTGAAGCTGATCAGCGGGGAGCCGAGCAGTACGTCGAGCGTGTCGTCGTCTGCTCCGCTGACAACGCCGTGTACCCCCCGCCCGTCACAGAGCAGGCCAGGGCTGTGACCGTTTTTGCGGTGATGGTTGAGTCTGCGTGCGTGATCACGGGCGTGGAGATCGCACAGGAGATGGGGCGCCGGATTCCCGGCCAGCGGCACGCCTGCGGGCGGCGCTAGGCGTAGCCCCTGCCGATCCATGAGGGGTGAGATGCGACACCGCACCACCGGCGATAGCATGGACATAACGGCCGCGCGAGCCCAGTGACCGGTGGCCGAATTCCCGTAGCGTTCCTTCGTGTTCCTTCGTTCCCTGGGCCCGCAGACTGCGGGAAAGGAGATGGAACACGATGAGTCAGACAGACACCCTCATCGCCATTGAGAAGACCCAAGTGGGATACCACGAAGGCTTCTCTAACGGCCACTACAACAACCATCAGAAGTTTTCCCCCGCCGTTCCCGGACTGGAGTGGTCACAGAACCAGTCATGGTGTCAGACCTTCCAGTCCTGGGCCTTCCAGCAGGCCGGCGTGAAAAATCTGGCACCTGTGACCGCATCTTGCCCGACGGCTGTCAACTGGTACAAGAGCCGCGGCAGGTTCTCGTATTACCCCGCTATCGGGGCGATGGTATTTTTCGGCCACTCGGGAGGCCAACACGTCGGACTCGTCTACAAGTACGACGCGGATCATACGTACACCATCGAAGGGAACACCAACGCCAACGGTTCGTCCGAGGGCGACGGGGTGTACCTGAAAAAGCGTGCCCGCCGGGACAGTTATCTCTACGGATACGGGCTGCCGAAATTCGCGGAGGGAATCGTCACGGCTGATCCGGGTTTGAAGAACAAGCCCGGATATACCTATATGGCCGCTGCCTCGTCCCGTGCGTCCGATGCACTGCCCATGGCAGAGGTCGAAGAGGCGCTGCCGTGGGTGTCCTCGAACCAGCTCTCCTGGGCGGCCTCTCACCCCACTGCCGAGGAGCAGGCCGCGGGAAACGGCGGAGGCACCACGACTGACGATGTCGCTCTCGTACAGAATGCGCTGGAGAACGTCATGGGCGTTGCCCCGGACGACCCGCACTCCGTGTTCGAGGCGGAGACACAGGAGCTCTTCGAGCGATTCCGCGCGGAGAAGCTGGGCCACTCCGAGGCGAACGGCCACAGCATTCCCAGCACGCAGGAGCTGGTCGAACTGGGCAAGCAGTCAGAGCTGTTCAACGTCAGGGCGGGTTCGTCCCCGACCGCAGAGCAGCCCTGGGTCAGCCTGAACCAGGTGGTCTGGGCCTCGACGCACAGTGCCCAAGAGGAGCAGGCGCAGCCGGGTGGGAACGCCAGCCCGAAGGCCGATGTGGCTCTGGTGCAGGACGGGCTGGG
The DNA here is from genome assembly GCF_055565975.1 of Streptomyces sp. NPDC028289. Taxonomy (NCBI): domain Bacteria; kingdom Bacillati; phylum Actinomycetota; class Actinomycetes; order Kitasatosporales; family Streptomycetaceae; genus Streptomyces; species Streptomyces sp. NPDC028289. The sequence continues at coordinate 985,458 of NZ_JBVHTI010000004.1, forward strand.
GAGGGTCATGCACACGGTCGTGACCGATGAACGCGGGATCTTCGAGACCGCCACTCAGGCCCTCTACGATGAGTTTCGTCGTACGGTGCTGCGCTTCTCCGGCAGTGACGCCGTCGGGACGCCCGGAGCGCAGTCGCTGACGGAACTGGGACAGCGCGCCGGGCTGTTCCGGGTGCGCACCGGTTTCCCAGTGGGCGGGACGACGGATGGTACCGGCGTCCACGCCATGGGGCAGGTCGACCCGAAGCAGGTGACGTTCCATCGGTACACATCCGAGGGCACGCTGGAGGACTGGATCGCGCAGGCGAGTACGGCGGCCGGAGTCCAGGCGAGCAGCTACTGGGTGAAGGGCTTCAAGACAGCTGTCGCGCGCGAGTCGTCCGGCAATCCCAACGCCTGCAATCTGTGGGACTCCAACGCCAAAACGCCGCCCGCCTTCAGTAAGGTCAAGGACTTTGGGGACGGATATCTGCACGATGGACGGATCGTGAGGCTGAACGGCACGCTCACACATTTCCAGTGCTCCCGCGGCATCGTGCAGTGCATCCCGCAGACATTCGCCCAGCGCCACGCTCCCGGTACCTCGGTGAACATCTACGACCCTGTGGCATGCATCGCCGCCGCGATGCGGTACGTCCGCAGCCGGTACGGCGTCGCCATCGACGGTTCCAATCTCGCCAAGAGGGTCCAGCAGTTCGACCCCAACCGGCGTCCCCACCCGTACTGACGGCGACGCCGGACACGTACGACGAGCGGCGCCTGGCTCCGGTCGGAATACGGGACAACCCTCAGCTTTTCAGCGCACCCAACTAACCAGCAGGCCATGCCCGCTGAAGCCAAAACACCGCATGACTGCGTACTCACCGCAGAGCGTCAATAGCCCGCCGGGCGGTATTGCAGCGAATGATCTGCGCGGGCCGGCGCAAGCCGTGTGGCACAGGGAAGACGATGGCGTGGGCGGGGGGCCGGGCGACTTGCGCCCGCCGTTCCGGTGAGGCTCGGAGCATGGGTGACCGTGCGACTGGGGCGAACGGGGCAGGTCAGAGGCCGCCGGTAATGATCAGCCGGTTGGGGGTGTCGGAGCGGACACCGAGCACGACACCACCGGTGGCCGAGTGGTCGAGCCAGACGTGGACATCGTTGGTGGTGGCGTGGGGGTGTGCCGACAGGTACAGCGCGATCACGCCGGTCGCATGTGGCGCGGCCCAGGATGTAGCGCCGTCGTTCTCGGTGGTCGTACCGCCGCCGGCGAGGGCGGCGGTCACCTTCTGGCCGGGGGCGTACAAATCCACGCACCGTCCGTACCTCGATCCGTAGGAGCCGCCGTCGCTCCATGCGCGGTAGTTCGAGGTGGAAGCCGCGACGACGATCGTGCCGGGGACGCCGACCGGCGAGTGTTTGCAGGCGTCGTCATGGAAGTTGCCGGCCGACACCACCGTCGGGATCCCCGCGTCGACCATCTCCTTCACGGCGGACTCCAGGGCCGCCGACAGGTGGTCGAGGTTGAGCGACATGTTCACCACCGCGGGCTTCTGCGCATGCACGGTCACCCACTTGACCGACTTCACCAGGGCCGCGTCGGCCGCTGCCGGGGAGCCGCCGCCCTCGCCCTCGCACAGGATGCCCTGGACCCGTTCGAGCTCCGCCTTGGGCGCAACCCCGTATTTCGCCCCGCCGATGATGCCCGCGACGAACGTGCCGTGGCCGATGCCCGCTTCGCTGAAGCAGTCACCGGAGTCGTTCAGGCCCACGAAGTCGGCGCCGAGGTGAGCGCGCCCGCCAAACTCCTTGTGGGCGATGTCCATCATCTCCGGCAAGAGCAAGCAGAACGCGGTCAAGTCCATGGTGCTCACGGACGGGGACGACCGGTTGCTGTTCTGTAGCCCAACCAAGCCCGACAACTGCGCGGACATCACCCATGCCCGGCGGTTAGGGCTGGTCGGGCTCCTGGCCGACGGGTCCTCCGCAGAGTTTCTCGCAGATGCCGGCTACCAGGGGCTGGGTGCGCAAACCGATTGGGCGCATGGTGACCCCACCGCACCGCAAGCTCAAGCAAAACGCCCCGGACTGGTACGAGGAGATGTACGAGCGTCAGTGCAAGGCGCATTCCTCACGACCCATCCGGGTCGAGCACGGCGTCGCCCACTTGAAGAACTGGCGGGTACTGACCCGACACCTCGGCCGCCGCGAACACATGAGCAGATTGTCGGCACCACCGCGTCCGCCCCCTCGACCCCGACGCCGGAGCCACCGCCACGACTGGACCAGCCGCAATCCGGCACCTCTCACGGCCCTGCCCTCGGAAAAACAGAGCAACTGAGACCGCCGGTCGAGTCCCCCATCTCAAGATCCGGACCATACCCGGGCCAACTTCTGCCCTCTTCCCTTCACACCGCGCATTTGCACTGGTCAGAGCCATACAGACGGTGTACCACCAGCAGACGAAGAATCTGCTGGTGAGCTACTCGCCGAAGAAGCTCGGCTTCTTCTAGACGCCTACGGAAAGGCGCCTGACCTGGGTTTTCACCCGTCAGGCGCCCTCGCTCAACCCGCTCTCGACCGGGCCCGGCTTGCACGCCAACTCCCCATTCCTCCCACGACTGCACCCCTCCTGACCAGTGCTTCCGGACCAGTCACGGACCAAACCCCCGGTTCAGCCCTCGGTTCCGGGAATTCGACGAAATCCAAGCTGATCATCGAGGCGTTGGGGCCGGCCGATCTGAACGACGTCCCCGTCGATGTCAGCGCGGACGCGCTCCATCAGGCCAGCACCCAACTCGTCCAGGACTATCCGGGGATCCGTCCGCACGCCCTGCGCGCCGACTTCACGGCTTCCCTCGTCCTACCGACGTGGCCCGAGGACGGCCCACGCCTCATCGCCTTCCTCGGCAGCACGCTGGGGAATTTCCAACGCCCGGCACCTGGACCGTTCCTCCGCAGGCTCCGCGACACCCTCCGCCCCGAAGACTTCCTGCTCATCGGCGCTGACCTGGTCAAAACCGAGCAGGAAATGATCGCCGCGTACGATGACGCTCAAGGCGTCACGGCTGCGTTCGACAAAATATGTTGCACGTCTTGAACCGCGAGTTGAACGCCGACTTCGACCCGGATGCCTTCGACCACGTATCGGTGTGGAACGGTACGGAAAGCCACATCGAAATGAGGCTGCGCAGCCGAGTTGAACAGCTCGTCAAACTCAGGCACCTTGACCTGGCAGTGAATTTCGCGCGCGGAGAAGAATGGATCACCGAGCGGAGCGCGAAATTCACCCAGGACGGACTCCAGGTCGAAATGGCTGAAGCGGGTCTCCGTACGAATCAGGTCTGGTCCGACACCAACGCCGGCTTTGCACTCATTCTCGCCACCGCTCGCTGAACGCAGTGGTGCACGATCGTCGATAAGTCCAGATCGCTGCTCTGCTGACCGGCCGGCGGAGCAGCGACGGCTGGCAAGCGACGCGCGCTCGACCCGGACAAGCTCTCCGATGCAGACCGGATCCTGGCCACCGTGCTCTGCCTCCGCAAGATCGACACCCATGACCTGCTCGCCCGGCTCTTTGCCGTCACCGGAAGCACTCTCACACGGGCCGTCCAGGAAGCACGGCCCCTCTTCGACGAGCCCGATCACGCGATCCAGCCCTCAACCGCCAGATTCAGCACCCCGACCGACGTGGCCGCCCACCTCGACCAGTACGGCAGCCACTCCCCGCACAAGATCAAACCCGCATGTTGATTCTCTGCGAGCCCTTACCGGATATGTGCGCAGCTTTCAGGGATCGGCGCCGTCACATCGTGGACGGCCATCCGCAGCGGCACCTCGTACAGCGCCGGGCCCGCGGCACAGGGGCCACCGACGTTCCCGTGGCGTGCATAGCGGATGGTTACGCAGTTGGCCAGGACGCGATGTGCGATCGGCCGAGCCGCCTGAAGCTCACTCGCCCGTCCGGTCAGCGCGACACCACTACGTTGCGCGACGAACCGAGCCGCCTTCAACGCCGTCTGGCGGAGTTCACTCCGGTTCCTCCACGATCACGGGTCGCCGTCCAGCACCGTGTGGGTGCCGAAGCTTCGTGCGTGGTAAGTCAAGGGCGCGCCGTCGCCATGGTCGGCGTGCAGGACCTTGCCCAGCAGCACCATATGGTCCCCGCCGTCGACCATCGCCTCGATCTCACACGCCAGCCAGCCGAGCGCGTTCGGTAGTCGCGGCAGTCCATGGTCGAGCAGCCATCGGGTGTCCGCGAACTTGGCGGCCCCGCCCTTGCGGGCGAAGCGCAGGGCGACATCCGAGTGCGCCGAGCCCAGCACGTTGACGCCGAACCGGCCGGACCGACCCACGATGCTCAACAGCTCACTCGTCCGGTCCAGGGAGACGAGAACCATCGGAGGGGAAAGCGACAGGGACGCGAACGCGCTGACCGTTGTACCGTGCGGAACTCCCTCCTGGATTCCCGTCACGACCGTTACCGGCGTGACGACTTGGGCCATCGCGTCGCGGAACATCCGTGACAGGTCGCCCGAATCCAAGCTGCTCTCAGAGCTGCTCGTCGTGGAAATCGCCGTCATCACTACACCTCCGAGTGCTCGTTTCCCCGCCCTGTCGCGGGCTCCCATGAGGGCCGCGCCCTGCAACTGAGCGCGGGGCCGGTTCCCGCGTCAGCGGCCGGGCCAGGCAGCCACTGCCGCTCTCCACGCTCACTTCGATGAGCAGAAGGGCGACTTCGCCCGAACAGCCTGCCCAGGGCGCTCGTCGTCGGCTGCCCTGGGCTCGTCAACAGCGATGTGGTCACTGCCGACGGACTTCGGTGGGAGGCGCCTCCGGCCCGCGCCCGACCTGGCGGAGAAAGGCATCGATGCGGTCGTTCGCCTGGTCCGCGAGGGGGATGGGGGCTCCGGTGAAGACATGGCCGCCGCCGGGATAAACAGCTATTTCGGCCTCGTTGCCGGCCGCGATCCAGCGGGCGTGCATGAACAACGAGTCATCCAGGAACGGATCCAGAGTGCCCACCGTGAACAACGCCGTCGGAAGATCCCGCAGATCCGCGAACAAAGGCGACAGATCCGGATCCTGGCGTTGTTCGCTCAGGGGCGCGACCGCGTTCGTACATGCTCGGATCATGTCCACCGAAACCGGCACCGCATCGGCGCCGAGCAGGGTCTGGCTCGGGGTCATCGAGAGGTCGAAATTCCCGAAGACCAGGTTCGCCGCCTGGAACCCGGTGGACCCGAGTCGCTCGCGCAGCCGGACCAGGACGGAGGCCGCGAGTGTCGCGCCCGCCGACAGGCCACCGATCGCGAGCGCATCGGTGCCGAACTCCGACTTCGCATTCTCGATCAGCCACAGCGCCGCGGATTCGGCGTCGTCCCAAGCCGCGGGGTGAGGGTGCGCGGGCGCCAGCCGGTAGTCCACGTCGATGCAGGCGAGCCCGGTGTTCCGCACGATCCGCTCCAGCTCCTGATCCGACTGCGCCGCGCTGCCACTGACGAACCCGCCGCCGTGGAAGTTCAGGTAGACGCCCTTGGGGCGGTCCGGAGCGATGACCCGCAAAGCCAGTTCGTGGCCGCCCCGCCCCGCTATCCGGATGGTGCGAGCCCACTCCGAAGGCTGTGTGGGAGGCATCGGAATGCCGCCGCCCGCCTCAGGACCGGGCAAGCCCTTCACCAGCTCGCGAAGTCGCAGGTTGAACTCGGCTGTTTCGGGCGCGATGGCTTCCGCTCGGAACAACGTCCCGTCAAGCCCGCTCACCTGGACTGGTTCGGATGTCGTCATCGCGAACCGGCCTCACTCGCGCCCGCCGCAGATTCCGTGGCATCCCCGTCGATGCTGCTGGACGCCGGCCAGCTCTTGATCTCCGGCACGCAGTGCTCGGCGAAGCACCGCATGTTACGCACCGCCTCATCGTGAGGCATCCCGCCGAAGAACAGTTGCGGGAACATTCCCTGCGGATGGATCTGATCGCGCGTCCCCTCCAGTCGTTTCAGCACCTGGTCCGGGGTACCCGCGATGATCTGCGAGACGAAGCCGTCCACCATGCGCTCCACGTCCTCGTCGGTCTCGATCGCCGGGATGGGCCCGTAGGCCGGACGGCCACGCATCTGGTAGTGCCAGATGCCGACGCGCTGCGCGTTGCCCCCGTACAGGCGGGCGATCTCCTGCGCACGGTCTGCGCTCTCGTCCACCACGATGATGCTTGAGGCGAAAGGCGCCGGAGGCTTGTTGTCGGGGCCGTGCGCTTCCCGCCAAGCGTTCAGGTAGCTGTCGATCGGCAGCCCGCCTTCGGGCACCTTGAACGGAAGTGTGGTGGTCGTCAGCTGCCCCACTCCCAGCCGGCCGGCCTGGCGCTGGCTGTCGGGGGAGCCGAGGGCCGCGAACAGCCGCCCCTTGAAGGAACGGCCCGGTCGCGGGCGCAGCTCCACCCGCGGCTGCTGGAAGAACTCGCCGCCCTCCATCACGCCCGTCTCCAGTCCGTCCACGAGGAGCTGCAGCATCTCGTCGTAGCGCTGTCGCGCCGCCTCCGGATCAATGCGCAGGCCCTTGTACTCGCGCGGCGCCATGCCACGCCCGAGTCCGATGATCGCCCGGCCGTTGGACACCTCGTCGAGGGTGATGATCTGTTCGGCCAGACGGACCGGGTCGTGCCAGGGCAGAACGAGCACCTGGGTACCCAACCGGATCCGCCGCGTGCGGCCGGCGAGGTAGGACAGGAACATCAGAGGGTCCGGAGCGAGGGAGTGGCGGGTGAAGTGGTGCTCGGTGAGCCAGACGGAGTCCAGACCCAGTTCCTCCGCGAGCACCCACCGTTCGACCTCCTCGCGTAGGAACTGGCCGTCCGGGTAGTCGGCCTCCTCGCCGTCCGGACCATAGTGCTGAAGACCTGTGGCTATTCCTATGTGCATGCTGCTGCCTCCGGGAAATCGATTATTGGTTGTCGCGCGTGTATACCCGACACGAGAAGACCGAGAGCAGGGTCGGCAAGAACGGACCGGTGCTTCAGCCAAGCAATTCGGTGAGGGCGCGGCGCATCGACCTGTCGGCCGCGAGGCGTTCGAGATCGGGTTCTTCATCCGGTATCAGGGCGAGGAGCGCCTCCCGCCGGAGTTCGATCAGGCCCTTGGCCATGCGTTCGGTGAACACGTAGGGCTCGTCGTGGCGGATGACGTGCAGTACCTGACGGCCAACCCCCAACGGATCGCTGCCGAACGACGCGAGCATGCCCTTCAACATCTCGGGGTCCAGGCCGGCGTCGTGCGGCCCGAGGTCGGAACTGTCGACCCGTTATCGCTCCGGGCGCATGTCGCCGTGGTCGTGGATGTTCGTGTTGACCGCCGAAGGGCAGAGGACCGTGACCCCGATGTCCTCGGCCGCCAAGTCCTCGCGCAGGCACTCCATCATCGCGACGACACCGAATTTGGCGGTGGAACAGACTCCGCCGTTACCGGCGACCGTGATACCGCCGAGCGAGGCCGTTGCCATCACATGGCCGCCTTCCCCATGCGCACGAATTCGCGGCAGAACAGTGGTGACACCATTGATGACGCCGCCGAGATTGACCTCCAGCAACCAGTCCCAGTCCTCCCAGGTGGCCTGTGCGATGGGGGTGAGGACGCCGATTCCCGCGTTGTTGCACAACACGTGGATACGGGAGAAGACCCGCTCGGCCTCATCGGCCGCCCTGGACCAGGCCTCGCGGTCGGCCACGTCCAACTTGATGAGGTGGAACTCCGCTCCGCCTCGCGCCAGAGTCTCCTCGGCCGCCGCCAGATGGTCGTCCCTGATATCGACGACGACCACTTTCATGCCTGCTTGGGAGAACGCCTTCGCCATGCCGAGGCCGATACCGGAGGCACCCCCGGTGATGAACGCGACCTTTCCCGAAAGGTCCCGCATCTCAGCCTCCCTCCCCGACCGGACCGCGGTTTCCGGTCCGTCCCTGCGCTGTGTAGACAGCGCCCCACAGGTCAGGCGGCGGACCGCCGCCCGGCAGCGCGCGGTCGGGCGCTGCCTCACAGGCCGTTAGCAGAGGATCGAAATACCGCGCGATATCCTCGCGGAACTCGGCATGGGTGAGTACGTACATGTCGTTCCGGCGCATTCCCTCGAGCACTCGGCGCCCGACCTCGACGGCTTCCATCCCCGCTTCCATCGGCGAGCCCCGTGGCGGTAGCGGCGGGCCACCTGGGCTGTTTGACGGTAGGGGGGCGCGGGCCCCCCAGGTGTTGTTGCGTGTCAGGCCCGGACAGAGAACCGATACGCCGATGCCTGCATCGAGCAGTTCGGCGCGCAAGGCCTCCATCATGCCCAGCACTCCACGCTTGGCCACCGAGTAGATGCCGGAGATGTTCAAGGGCGTCAGCGCCGCCATGGACACCGTAGAGATGATGTGGCCGCCCTCGCCGTGCGCGAGCATCCTGCCCAGGAAAGCCTGCACGCCGTTCACGACCCCACCCAGGTCGACCCCGAGAATCCGGTCCCAGTCGTCGTAACCCGCATCCGCGATCCGCCCTAGCGAACTGATCCCCGCGTTGTTCACCAGGACATGGACGTGCCCGAACACATGCTCAGCCTCAACCGCCGCCCGCTGCCAATCGATGCGATCGGTTACGTCCAGAGGGATGAAGTGGAAGGAGCCGCCAGCCTGCGCCAGCAGGTCGCGGGCCTTGGCCAGGTGATCCTCACTGACGTCAGTGACGATGACCTTCATACCGCTTTCCGCGAAGGCTTGGGCTATTCCCAGACCGATGCCACTGGCCGCTCCGGTAACGAACGCGACCTGGCCTGCAACGTCTCTCATCGTGCATGACCTCCTCACCAAGCACCCCATCGCGTCCTGAATAGTAGGACCACAATGTCGCTAGATAGGACAAGTGAAGCCGAGGGGAGTCGGCAAGTCAAGGGCGGATGACCGTGAAGCGGGACGGGTGTGTCCCGCACAGCGGTCATTGCGTTGACGAGTGCCCCCAGCGCCACGTACACGGAACCCGCCTCACAGGCTGGCGGCGACGCCGAGACAAGATCACCGAGCGGGCCACCGCGATGCTCCGGTCCCTCGCCACAGCCGCCCACACCCAGGGGCAGCACCGCTGGAAGTGCACAGTGCGTAGGTCACCGCTTGCGGCTGGGGAGGCAAGCGTCGGCGTTCGTGTCTTGTGTCGGCTTCGCCGTGGGCGCGGGTGGGACGCGTGGATCTCTCACAGGCCGCGTTGTCCGCGTGGGCGCCGACCGTACCCATCGCCCCTGGCTCGGTGGCGGCGCGGCAGGACCGCGGTGAAGTAGGAGCCGTCGGGCAGCGGGCGGCGTACAGTCGGGCGCCGCTTGCGGCTGGAGCGCGGCACGGAACGGGCCCCAGTGTCCTGCACGGCCCGAAAGAAGTCGGGCGCGTAGTAGTCGGCGTCGGTCGGCAGGAACATCATCGATGCATGCAGGTGTACCAACAGACCTAGCGCCGAAATGAGCCCATCGACGTCATCGGCTCCGAAGACCACGTCCACCAGAGCCCGTGTGCCCGCCCTCCACGAGGGCCACCGTGCGAACCAAGGGGCGGCCGAACGTGCAGACCCTTCCGCTGTGTTTGCGAAAGTGCCAGGTAAGCGCCTTCTCGCGCCTTCTGTCGTCTTCCATCGGGGCCTACACCTGGTCGCCGTGGACGGTACGACCCACAGGACTGGGCGCGATCTTGGCCGAGGCCGCCTGGCAGGAGGATCGCCCGAAGAAGGCCAGGGCGAGCACGAAGCACACCACGACGCGTGCCGGGAACGGCGTTGGCCTCTAGCGGGAGACCGAAGCCGCCGGCCAGCTGGGGACGTTCGTGTGGCCACAACCGCGGGGAAGTCCCTACGTCGGCAATCGCCCCCCCACCACTCCGTTGTGCCACCACGCTGCTTTCAGCGGCGGCCGCGACCGTCAGGCGTACCTCCGACGATCAGTTCTGCGAGTTCAGCCGGACGTGTCAGGAACGGCGAGTGGTCCGTAGGCCACTCGATGACCTCGGATGCGTTCGCTGCCATCTTGCGCTGCGACACCGGTGGCAGAGCCTGGTCGTTCGTGCACACTAGGTAGGTGCTCGGAATCGAGCGCCACGCAGCTTCGGCGTCCGACACGCTGGGGCCCTCCAGCGGCATGGGACGCAGGCGCGCGACCCAGGCGGTGGCCGCCTGCGCGTCGGCGTCGCCGTAAAACACGGCGGCGGCCGCCTGCGGATCCACCCTCAGCTCGAGTCCGTCGATGAGGAGCGACGCGCCGAGGAGACTGCTTGTGGCCGGCACGTCCTCATCGCGCGGATCGCCGAGAAACGCCGCGACATAGACGAGCCGAGCCACAGGAAGGCCGGTCGCAGCCTGGGTGATCACCCGCCCACCGTAGGAGTGCCCGACGACGATCGCGTCGCCTCCCGCAGCCTGGATCGCCGAGCGGGCTGCGGCAACATCCTCGGCAAAGCCGGTCAGTGGCAGTTCGACGGCTGTCGCCTCGACACCGCGATGCTGCAACTCGGCGACGACGCCGTCCCAGCACCAAGCTCCGTGCCAAGCTCCATGGATCAGTACAACCTTTGTCACTGTGCAACTCGTTCCATCCAGGGGCCGGCGAGGCCATCTGTCACGGCTCAGCCGACAAGCCGACTTGGAGCCCCGCTCCGCGCCGTCAATGAAGTAGGGCAACTACTCGCAACACTGCGGGCAACCGCAAACAGGGGCTACGGACGCACGGCGAGGTCGATGTCCAACACGTCACCTGCCCGCAGACGACAGCTGGTGGCGGTCGATCCATTCGAACATCAACTCAAGCACCTGGGGCATCTTGGAAGCGGCGCAGTGTCCGGTGTCCGGAAGCAAGTGGACTTCCGTGTCCCGGCGGCCGACGAAGACAAGGGTGTCCTGCTGTGGAACATGGACATCACCGGCACCATTGATGACCAGCATCGGCACGTTCGTGTTCAGGTTGAGCAGCGGGCGCAGGTCGAACGGCGGCCAGATCCGGGCCAGTTGCGCATCATTCGGTTCATGGTCGAACCCCAACGCATTGCCGACGCTGCCCTCCATGCCATACGCGAAGGTCCGATCCCGGGCGAATGCCGCTTCGATGGGACCGCCGATGACGATCGCCGCGTCGACATCCCCTGCCAGGCCCGAGCAGGCCGAGAAGTGACCGCCCATCGATATGCCGAGATGCAGGACGCGCCCGTTGCCCAGCGCTCGTGCCTCGATGGCCAGGGCGCGCACCAGGTCAGCGCCGTCCTCCGAGTCCATGGGGCCGGCACATTCACCCGTGCCCGGAATGTCGAAGGCCAGCACGCCCATACCGGTTCGCAGGGCGACCGCCTCGAAGAGCCCGTGGAGATCCATTTTCCAGGTGTCCACTCCACCGCTGGCGAGCAGGACGGGGGCATCGCCTGACCAGCCCGGCGGAGTGAGAAAGTGCGCGGGTACAGCGGTGACCCCCTCGCCACAGGGCACCTGGACGGCCCGGCGCTGAAACCCGACCTTGAAATCGGGAGCGGCAAGCAGGTATTGCTTGAGCTGCCGCTCCAGCGCCGTGCGCTTGGCGTCGTCGGCCAGCGTGGGAAACTTCGCCCATCCGTAGGCCAGCGCCGCAAGCTGATGCTCCCCAAGCTCCGCATATCCGGCGGCCAGTCGCGACCACTCGTACACCCAGCCGCCCGGCTCGTCGAGCCACATGTCAGTGACCGTCGATCGGACGGTGTCGACGCCCACGGAAGGCAAACCGTTGTTCACCATCTGCCAGTACCGCTCGACGAACAGGTCCTCGGGGGCGACCTTCCACCGGTAAGGCATGCGAATACCTACTTCCCAAACAGCGCTGATACAGGACTTTTGCTTTGGACGCCGCAGGGAGCACGCCCCTGGCCCTGTCGGGACAACGACATCAAGCCTGCTGAACCGTCGGCCGGCCGGCGTCCGAGACACACGGGTGAGGGGTGACCTCCTGACGGAGAAACACGTATGCGCCTGACCGGGAGCGGTCTGCTTCACCCGCCCCGGCGAAAGCGGGCCGCCGCCACGACACCCGGCGTCAGCAGGAAGTGCCTCCGATCCACCCATGACGAAGAGGTCATCGCCGCCGCGGACACGGGAGCGGAAGGGGTCAGCACGGTGAGGCAAGCAGGACCCCGAGGTTGCGGCTCGGACGAAAGCTGCCGCTCTGTCACACAGGTCCTCCTCACCCCGGCCAAGGGCTGGCTCCACGCATCCGACCGGCTCACCGGTCCTCGACAGGAGTGCTCAGCTCTCAGCGCTGGTGATGCATCCACTCCACCTCACCAGACACTATTGTCCCGCTTAACAGAACTCAAGTTTCACATCGAAGGACACTGACAAACGCTTCCGGTATCGTCTGCGCCTGCGTCGACACCTCGCCGGCGGCTCTCCGCCGCATTTGCCGCCGCCCCGGCCGTCCGGCCGCCAGGCGCTGCCGCCCGTTATCGAAGCGCTGCCCTGCGGCTAGGGGTCGGCTCCCAGAGCGGCCGCCGACCGACCCACACCCGATCAGCACGTGAAGGTAGCGATGCGACTCTCAGCTCAGCCACCAAAGCATCACAGGTTCCCCGATCACCCCGCCCAGTCGCCGCTGTCTCAAGCGCGTCGACGGGCCGTGCACCTGGACTTGGCCTACCTCGTACCCAACGCCCTGTGCTTCGGCACCGCGGTCACCTTGATCGCGCTCCCTGGCGATCTGCTCGCCACGCGACTGTTCAGCACCGACATGACCGTGGGCCTGTCGCTGTATCTGCTCCAGGCAGTGGCCCTGCTGGCAACGGCCCGCCGCTTCGACCATCGCAGTGCACGCCTGCTGGACCCGCTGCAGCACGCACCCGCCGAGGCGAACGCAACCGCCGTGCCCGTCCAGCAGATCGGAGGGTTCAGATGAATCACAGCAGCACCTTCCTCGCGGCGGCGGCCGATGATCCCTACGCCTTGGTCCTCAGCTCCTTCATGCTCTTCATGGTCCTCGCCCTCTTCGGCTCGGTCTTCGCGGGCCTGCGCGGAGACTCTCCGTCGGAGTTCTACATCGGTGACCGGCAGGGTTCGGCATTGAAGAACGGCCTGGCCTTGGCGGGATGCTATGTCTCCACATCTTTGCTGCTCAGCGTGACCGGTGTGGTGGCAACCGTCGGCTTCGACGGCATCACCGCCGCGACCAGCGTGCTTCTGTCGATGGGTGTCCTCCTTCTGCTGGCACGCCCTCTGCAGCTCAGCGGCTCCCTCACACTCGGCGACCTCTTCTCGCTCCGGGCGCCGGGCACCGCGCCTCGGGTGGCCGCCGCGGTGGCCACCCTCGCGGTCACCGCTCCGTACCTCGTGGCTCAGCTCATGGCCGCCGGAAACGTCACCGCGGCACTCCTCGGGTATTCCGGCATCGGGGTGCAGCAGATGTGCACCGTGCTCATCGGAGGCCTGGTGGTCACCTGCGGCATGCTCAGCGGCGCCAAGGGGCTCACCGTGATACAGGTGATAGCCGCTGCCGTCACGCTCGCGGCCATGATCTTCGCGTCCCTGGCCGTGCTCCGCCTCTTCCACGGAGATGTCGGCTCCCTGCTCACCGCCGCGGACGCGCACAGCACCCGTCCCGGCCGGTATCTGAGTACCGGTGGCCTCTTCAACGTCGGACCGACACCACGTCTGGACATCGCCGCGGGCCAGGTCATGACCGTCCTGGGCGGTGTCTGCATGCCTCACGTCCTCAGCCGCGTCTCTGCGGCAAAGGACACCGCCACAGCACGCCGCTCCGTCCGGTACGCGACCGGTGTCGTCGCGCTCGTGTGTGTCACCGTGCTCATTCTGGGCATGGGGGCATCGGCCCGAGTCGGTGCCGACACCATTCTCTCCGGACAGTCCAATGCGGACGACTCACTGATGCTCGTTGCCAGCAGTCTGGACGACCGGCTGGGAAGTGGCACGAGCCGTCTGCTTTTCACCTCGCTCGCCTGCGCGATCTTTCTCAGCGTGCTCGCCGTCGTGGGCGCCACCACGCTGGCAGCGGCCGCCGCCCTGGCCCGGGACACGTACCACCATCTCGTTCGGCGCAGGCAGTCCAACTCCACGCGTGAAACCATGGTGGCGCGCATAGCCGTCCTGCTCTTCGGCGTCCTCGGCATGCTGCTCGCCGTACTCGCGCAGGGACGCTCCGCCGCTTTCCTGGCTCAGCTCGCCACGGCAGTGGCCGCGTCGACCGTGGCCCCGGTTCTGCTCTACACGTTCTACTGGGACCGCTTCAACCGAACGGGCCTGCTGTGGGCCGTGTACGGCGGAATCATCCTGAGTGGCGGCCTGGCGGTGTTCTCGCCCTCCGCCTCAGGCAGCTCTCAGGCCTTCTTGCCGAGCGCCGACTTCGCCTGGTTCGACCACAGCACCCCGGTTCTGGTCTCCGTCCCGGCCGCCTTCCTGCTGGGATGGGCGGGCAGCCTCGTGGGGCACCGTCGAGCCCACAGACACCAGGCAGAGGACGCATCGGTGACCAGCGCTGTCCTGCTCGTCGGGCGGACGGCCGCCACAGCGGTAGCAGCTGGGCGGCGAGCCGAGCGAAGTGACTGAGCAGGGGTCCTGGGTACATCAGGGTCACCCTCTTCGCCACCCACCTGCGGGCCGGCGCACAGTGGCAGGACGGGCGGCGATCAGCCGGAGACGCCGCTCGATCGCCCGTCCGAACGCCCCGCGGGGAGGATGAGGCGGAAGGTACATCCCCTGCCCGGCGCGGTGTCGAGTTCGAGGCGGCCACCGTGGCCTTCCGCGACCGCGGCGGCGATGGAGAGGCCCAGGCCACTACCACCGTGGTTCCGGGAGCGAGAAGGGTCGGCACGATAGAAGCGCTCGAAGACGTGCTCGGCGTCCTGGGCCATGAGCCGGGGCCCTTCGTCCGCCACTTCCACCACGCCGGCGGGCGTACCGTCCGGCAAGGGCGGTGACGCGCCAACGAGCCCCGGGCGGTCGGATCCGCAGGTGTCCACGCCCACCCGGGTCTCGCCCACCCTGACGTGGACCGCAGTGCCGGCCGGGGTGTGCACACGGGCGTTGGACAGCAGATTGTCGACGATCTGTCTCATTCGATGGGGGTCGCCGACGGCCTCGACCACATCCAGTTCGCCGTTGCCCGCCGGGTCAGACAGGGGGCCCAGATCGACCGGATGGCTCGCCCCGTGCAGGGCGGCGGACCGCACGGCGTCCGCCGCCAGGGACAGCAGGTCCACCGGGTTTCTGTCGTACGACGGTTCCCTGTCCAGCTGGGCGAGAAGTTGGAGGTCATCGACGAGGAGGCCCATCCGCTCCGCATTCTGGGCGATCAGCTGGTGGGCCTCGTTCTGCTCATGGGCCGACAGACGCTCCCGGCACAGTGCGAGCTGTGCGTAGCCCTGGATGGCGGTGAGCGGAGTGCGCAGTTCGTGGCCGGTGTCGGCGACGAAACGCCGCATGCGCGCCTCTGGTGCCTCCCGTTCACGGAGCGCCAACTGCAGCCTCTCCAGCAGTGAGTTCAGCACCCGGCCGAGCCGGCCGATCTCGGTGCGCCCATCGATGTCGGGGAGTCGCAGATCCAGTTGCCCCGCTCCGATGCGCTCGGCGGTGTGTTCCATACGAGTCATCGGGAGCAGGCCCAGCCGTAGCACCCAGCGGCCCAGCGTGAGCAGGGCGGCGACGGTGACGACCAGCAACACCGCGTTCAGCCAGAGAATCTTGGACGTGGTGGCGTCGACGGTGTCCAGCGGCAGAGCCACGACGGCGTGCATGTCCTCCGGACCGGAACTCAGCAGAACTCTCCACCGGCTGTCGCCGCTGACGGATGCCACCGTCCCTGGACGGCCGACGTGCAGACCCTGCGCCACCGAACCCCCGATCCGTGGACCTGGCTTGCCGTCGGCACCGAGCGACACGCCCATCCGCCGACCGGAGACGTCGTAGAAGTAGACACGGAAGTCCGAGGGCAGGACGTCGGGACGGACCCCGGAACTGTTCTCCTTGAGAGCCTCGAAGTAAGCCGGTCCGGGTGGGTGGACGTCCACCAGTTGCTGGTCGACCCGGTCCAACAGCCATGAGCGCAGCACCACGAACCCGATGAGCTGGGAGACGGCGACGGCTGCCGTCGCCAGCAGCGCCGCCGCCAGGAATCAGGCGACGTCGCGGGGACCCGGGGATTCGGGACAGCAGCCGACTCACGGCTCCGCCGTCCCACCCGGCTCGCGCAGCAGCCGCAGGCAGTAGCCGATGCCGTGCACCGTGTGAATGAGTGGCGGCCCGAGGCGGTCGACCTTCTTGCGCACGTACCTCACGTACGTCTCGACGATCCGGGCATCTCCGGCGAAGTCGTGGCTCCACACGTGATCGAGGATCTGAGCCCTGGTCAGGACCCGGCCAGGGTCGGCCAGCAGATAGGCGGGCAGCTTGAACTCGGTAGGTGATAACGGAACGTAGTGCCCGGCGCGGTGCACCTCGTGAGCACTCTCGTCGAGCTCAAGGTCGGCGTAACGCAGCACGGTCTCCGCGATGAGCGGTTCCGAACCCTGGACGACCGTGCGGCGCAGGATGGCCTCGATGCGGAGCAGCACTTCGTCGATGGGGAACGGCTTCGTGACATAGTCGTCGCCGCCGGAGCTCAGCCCCTTGATGCGGTCGTCGACGTCGATGCGGGCGGTGCGGAACAGCACGGGTACGTCGTTCCGGCCGCCCGCAATCGTTGTGTGACCTCGAAGCCGTCCAGGTCGGGGAGCATCACGTCGAGCAGCACCAGGTGCGGCTCCCGTCGTTGGATCTCGACGAGGGCGAACTGGCCGGTCTCCGCGGCGCTCACCTCGTATCCGGTGAGCCGGAGGGTGGACTCCAACAGGGTGCGGAGCTGGGTTCGTCCTCGACCACGAGGAGCCTGTATCGCGCCCTGTCCGCGGGCTGCTCTGTCATCGTGCTGTGCGGTCCGTTCTGTTGCCGTTCACCGAGCGGCGCAGTCGTAGAGCACCGAGGCGCCGAAGGGGGCCGCACTGCCCGTCTTCTGCTGAGACGTCTTGCTGCCTCCGTACGCCGACGCCGAGACCTTGGTGCAGTTCTTGGAGATCCACTCCGAGCGGTCAGTGGCGTTCTCCTGCGACATGCCGGGCCTCGTCATCGCTCCACCGCCGGCGTTGTCCGATCCAACGACGTATCGCAGCTCACCGTTTCCGGTCCATTTCTTCAGCTGGTCGACCGAGGGCGCGTCGTCGGCGCCCATGAAGCCGCCCATGCCGATCACCGTCTCGTCACTGTTCAGGATGAACGCGTTGGTGGCGCTGGCGCCGCCTGACACAGCGAGCTTGATCCGGGCCTTCGGTGAGTGCTGCACGGCGTAGTTGAGCATCTTGCGCTGGTCGGAGGTGAGTGCTGAGCCGCTGGAACCGTCGAATCCGCCGGACATCGCGCCGGTTCCACCGGGGAAGGCGGGCAGACCGCCGGAGGCCGAGCCTGAACCACCGGACGCACCGGGCAAACCGCTGGGGAGGCCGCTCGGCATCCCGCCCTGGCCACCACTCGGCAGACCGCCCTGATCACCACCGGGCACCCCCGACGGCATCCCTGGGGGGCGAGGGCATGAACCGCTCCGTTGCAGTCAGCAGCTGGTCCGGAACAGGTCTGCCGCTGTGGCTCATCGACCTGGTCGTGCTGCTGGGTCTACTGGCCCGTGTGGGCTACCTGGCCGCCCGCACCCCGGTGCGCACGGCACGTCAGGAAGCGGACGCACTGCTGGGCCGCCATGTGGAGCTCGCACTGCGTTCGGGTATCACGGTCGGCATGGCGACGATGCTCCTCTGCCTGACGGCACAGGGATCCGCTCAGATCGGAATGAGCATGAGGGGCAGCGAGATGGGAGGCATGACGGCCGGACTCCACTCGGCGGTCCGCCTGTCCGGACTCACCGGATTCGTACTGGCCGGCGGGTGCGCGTACGGCGGCAGTCGCCTGCACGCGCTGCGCGCCTCACGCCGCGCCCCGGCCGGGCCCCCTGCTCTCAGGGCCGGCCGCTTCCGGCGAGCCGTAACCCGGTGAATTCCCCGGCAAGCAGGCAGAAACCGCTCCCCCGCAGCCTTGCAGCACCGCCACTCCGGCCGCACCGGACAGGGACCGCGGTGCTCGGCAGGGACGGTCAGGACTGCGTGAAGCAGCCCGTCGAGCCGTACCGCTTCCGGACTGAAGCGCGTGCCGGACGACATGCCGAGCCTTCAGACAGTCCTGGGGGCGAGTCGCTGGGCCGAGTGCGGGCATGCGATGGCCGACGGGGAGCCATAGCACCCCGCCGACCAGGGATCACCGATGGCTCAGGCGCCGCGCACCGCGGCGTCGAGCTCGGCTGCGTCGGACCAACTGCCATGGAAGCCCAGGGGGACCCGGTGGTTGAGCTTGATCCGGGCGATGGGCGTGCCGGTGAAGTCCTGGGCTTCCTGGACGATGACCTCGCTGCGGTCGGTGGTCGGGTCCCACCAGATCGACAGCAGCCAGCCGTCGTCCTCGGCCTGGGCGCCGGGGCGTGGCACGAAGACGGGCTCGCCCGGGGAGGTCAGGACACCGTCGAGTGTCTGGATCGACGTCTCGCCCGTGCGGTAGTCGTGCTTGGCCAGGCCGTCGGTGAACCAGTCGCCGGCTCCGCGTGTCGTCGTGTAGTAGCCGTACTGGTGGGACAGCCCGGTTCGCTGATCGTTGATCCGGGGGAACTCTCCCTGGATATCGGTGACCTCGATGTCCCTGCTCTTCCCCGTGGCGAGGTCGAGTTCCCAGCGCCAGGGGGTGGTGATGATCTCCTTGAACCACCAGTTCCAGTCCCCGCCGGGCGGCGGTGACTCCAGGTCCTTGAGGGTGGGCCCGAACTGGCCGACGCGGTGCCCGTCGACGATGATCTTCGTCCCGTCCTGGTAGGCGTTGAGGAAGTGTGACGTGGAGAAGGCGTCAGAGGCTTCTACCCACGTCACCTCGCCTGTCCTGCGATGCAGGACGGCCCAGCGGCATGCGTCCAGCTTCTCCGGCTCCCAGACCGTCGAAGGCTGACCGTTGATGATGCGCTCGAAGCGTGCCGTCGCCGGGCTGACCAGCCAGATCGCGTAATCGGTGGTGACGGCGTAGTCATGCGTGAGGGCGGGGAACCCCAGGTCGACCGAGTGACGGTCGAGGATGTTCCCGTCACAGTCGGCTCGGTACCACGTGATCGCGCCGTCCATGTTGCCGAAGGTGAGGAAGTCGCCGTTCGCCGGATCGACCTTGTGGTGCGCGGTCAGGGGACCGACGAGTCCGCCGCGGAAGTTGTACTGCTCGCTGACCGTCTCCAGGGTGTCCGGTCGCAACTCGCGCGGAGGGTAGCCCTCGCAGAAGGCCAGCAGACGGCTGCCGTACAGCTGCACGTGCGTGTTGGCAGGGTTGTTCGGGAACTTGCCGGACGGCAGGGGGGTGTCCCTGCCGTTCATGAAACCGCCATAGATCGCCCGGCCCAGCTCCATCTCTTCCTTCAGGCCCGCGGTCTGCACGTAGCGGTTGCGGTAGGTCGCCCGACCGTCACGCAGGAAGATGGCGTGGACCATGCCGTCGCCGTCGAACCAGTGGTACCTGCTCGGATTCTCCGGGCGGTAGAGCGGGCTGGGGCCGACCCGGAACAGGGCACCGCTCAGCCCGTCGGGGAGCCGGCCTTCGATCTCCAGGTCGAAGGCCTCACCCTCCTCGCGCCAGGGTGCGTACGGCCCGTTGAGAAACATGTTGCTGGGGTCCCACATGGACGCCTCCTCCTTGCCATGCACTTGAGCGTGTCCTGATAGTCAGGAATTAAACCTGCATTCTTGGGACACTATGGGGACCGTATAGCCGCACCAAGCAGAGGTCAAGTCGGACTTGAGTGCAGTCCGGACGCCAGGCGCAGTCGACCTGCCTGCAGGAAAAGGCACCCCGGGCCACTCCGCTTGCCAGGCGAGCCCCTTTCCCATACGGTCCCATGTGACAGGACTAGCGTCCTAACTTATGGAGTTCATATGTCCGAAGCCGCTGTCAGCCCTGCTTCCCCACTCACCGGCGGGACCCCGTCCCCGCCCAACCCGTTCGCCGGCCTGCGTGACGTCGTGTCCGTCAAGGACAAATTGACGCAGGAGTATCACAACGCAGTCGTCGAGAAGGTCTTCCGTCCGTCCTGGTTCCTGGTCGGAAACGTCAACGACCTTCCCAAGCCGGGGAGTTACTACGTCCTGGACGTGCCCACCTTCAACATCTCGGTGCTGGTCCAGCGGGGCCGGGACGGGGAGGTGCGTGCGTTCCACAACGTGTGCCGCCACCGCGGCAAGAAGGTGATCCCCACGGACTGCGGTTTCGCCGAGGGGACGTCGTCCGCGCACACCTGCTGGCTCCACGGCTGGTCGTACACCGGCGACGGGAAGCTGCGCTCGGTGCCGGACGAGAAGCAGTTCCGCTCCGTCGACAAGTCCCGCCTCGGGCTGGTGCCGATCCGCGTCGAGGTCCGGTCCGGCCTCATCTACGCCAACTTCAGCGACAACCCCGAGCCGCTCGACGGCTGGCTGGGGGAGCTCGCCGAGGGCTTCGACGGCTACTACAGCGAGATGGAGAAGGTCAGCTGCTGGTCCATCGACGTCCGGGCCAACTGGAACATCGCCATGGACGCCTTCTCGGAGGGGTACCACACTGTCTTCCTGCATCGGCGCACCCAGCCGAAGCTGGCCGGCAAGAGCAACCCGATGCGGCACAAGCCCGTGGTCGACATGTACGACCGCCACATCCGTTCCAGCAACCCCTCCAACCCCGACTACGTCAGCCCGCCCGTCGAGGGTGCCCTGTACGACCTCGGGTACAAGCAGACACCGGCGGTCGAGACCGACTTCTCCATGCTGCCGCCGGCGGTGAATCGCACCCGCTACCACCCCTGGTTCTTCGACATCGTGTGGCAGTTCCCCAACGTGGCCGTCCTCAACGGCTCGCACTGGTACAGCACCGTCACCGTCTGGCCGATCGACCGCAACCACTCCCGCGTCGTCTTCGACGTCTATGGCCGCAAGGCCCGGCACGCCGGCGACCGCCTGGCCCAGGCGTACAGCCGGGCCCTGCAGTACACGGTGTCCCGGGAGGACCTGGCCGCCATGGAGGACGTGCAGCGCGGCCTCGAGTCGGGTGCCATCAGCGACATATACCTCTCCCTGCAGGAGTTCGCGCTCCAGCACCGCTACGGACTCGTCGACGAACTGATCGGAGCCAAGTGATGGAGCTCTCCGCAGAAGCCGGACTTCCCGAAGGATTTGCCGACCTGGAGCGCTTCCTGGAGCGGTGGCGCCTGCGCGACGCACAGGAGCGGATGGAGGCGATGGTCGCCGCCGACATCGAGGAGCTGCGTGACCTGTGCGCCACCATGCTCCCCCGTATCGAAGCGGTGGTGAACCATCTGAACGCCTTCCCGCTCGACGACATGCCCCCGCGGGAGCAGGCGCTCTTCGAGCTCGCCCTGACCTTCGCCGAGGTCACTCACCCGGTCGACCTCGGATGGGCCGCACCCGAGGTCAGCGACCTGTATCCGCTGGACGGGATGAACCTGGTCGGGCCCGCACGCGCCTGGTGATCCGGATGAACCATCGACCTCGTACAGAGATGGATCGCTCCATGACTGACCCCTTCGCCAAGCTGACACACGTCGGCCCCGGCAGTGCGACCGGAGAGTTCTTCCGCCAGTTCTGGCTGCCGATAGCCCGGTCCTCGGAGTTCGAGGCCGATGGTGCCCCGATCCGCCTGATGGCGCTGGGCGAGCGCCTCGTCGGCTTCCGTGACAGCGGCGGCCGGATGGGCATCTTCGACCACCGATGTCCGCACCGTTGTGCCTCCCTGTTCTTCGGCCGCAACGAGAACGGCGGGCTGCGCTGCTCCTACCACGGCTGGATGTTCGACGTGGAGGGCCGCGTCACCGACATTCCGAGCAGTGCGGGAGGACGCGTGCCCACCCGTGTGCGCGCCAAGGCCTACTCGGTGCGGGAACGCAACGGCCTCGTCTGGATCTACATGGGGTCGCGCGAGACGCCGCCGCCGCTGCCCGTGATCGGCGTGGTCGCCGACGACGAGGAGCTGGAGATCCAGATGTGGCTGCGCGAGTGCAACTGGCTCCAGGGCATGGAGGGGGACATCGACGCGGCCCATCTCGCGTTCCTCCACCACGGCGGCCATGACCCCGAGGACGTCGGCGAGCACTTCGTCCTCAAGTGGGTCACCAGTGGCAGGGCCGTGGAGACCAAGGTCGTCTACACGGCCGGGGGCACCATGGAGGGCCACCGCAGGCCGGAGAGCTTCGCCCCCGACTACTGGCACTACACCCAGCAGCTGCTGCCGTCCTGGACCATCCCCGGCCAGAACCCCTTCGAGGTCGAAGAGCCCGTCGTGCGGTTCTGGCTGCCGATGGACGACACCCACTCCATGATCTTCCAGCTCAGCCGGGATCGAGCGCTGGTGGACGGCAGGTCGGCGTTCCACTCCACCGTCGGGGAGCTGCCGGGTGTCAAGGTCCGCATGGCAGACCTGCTCCAGCCCGACAACGACCAGGACTGGTACGGCAGGTGGCGGCTCACCCCGTCCGAGGAGAACAACTACTTCCTCGACCGGGACGCCCAGGCGAAGGGCAACTACACCGGAGTGCAAGGTATCCAGATCCAGGACAAGATGATCACTGAAAGCATGGGACCAGTCGTGGACCGAACCCACGAGCACCTGTCCGCCTCGGACCTGATGATCAGCCGGACGCGGCGGCGCCTCCTGAAGGCCGTCGACGCGTACGCAACAACCGGGGACCTCCCGGCCACCCTGGACGACACCGAGCTCACCCGCGGCCTCATGGCCGGTGGCGGTCATGTCCCCGAGGGCACCGACTGGTTGCAGTACTACCGGGACGTGGCAGAGGCGGCGGGCGCCGATCCGAGGATCCTGGAGAGCGATCTCGTCGAGGCGACCGAGGGGGTAGGGGCATGACCGCGAAACAGTATCCCGTCCTTCCCTTCGCCGCCCGCGAACTGCGCTGGCAGCGCACGCGTGACTTCATGCGGGACAAGGACCTCGACTGTCTGCTCGTCTTCGGACTCAAGGGCCGCGAACGGTACGAGGGTTACCTCGCCAACGAGGTCCTCGACGGCGTCGTCGTCTTCTTCGCCGAACGCGACCCCGTCCACCTCACCTGGACCCACCACCGCTACACCCGCCGCCTGGCCGCGAACATGCGGGATGTGCGCTTCTGGATCGACGATGTACGCGTCGGTCCGTTCGGCCGGGGGGTGGTCCAGGCACTCACCGAAGAGGGACTGACGTCGAGTCGTATCGGTGTGGTCGGCATGACCGGGAGCTCGGCGGGGGAAATGGAGGGCCTCATCACCCACATGATGTGGGACTACGTCCTCAACAACCTGCCCGAGGCCGAATTCGAGGACATGTCCCTCGACTTCGCCCAGACGATGCTCCCCAAGACGCCGCATGAACTGGAACTGGTCCGCTTCGCCGCCCAGGCGGCCGAGGAAGCCTGCCAGACCATGTTGGAGATGATCCGGCCCGGCGTGCGCGAGGCCGAGATCTACGCGGCAGCCGTGGAGGTCCTCCACCGCAACTCGTGCACCACCACCTACCCTCACGTCATCATGAGTGTCGGCGCGGACGACCCGGGTTGGGCGCCGCCCTACTGGACCTACGCCGGCGGCGCCTCCCGGACAGTCCAGCCCGGCGACCTGGTCCAGGCCGAGATCATGTCCTGCTACGGCGGATTCGAGACACAGGTCCAGATGTCCGTCGCGGTCGAGCCGGTGCCGAAGGTGCTGCACACGCTCCACGACATCGCCCGTGACTGCTACGACGCCGGCCTCCGGGCCCTGCGTCCGGGAGCCGCCTTCCTCGACGTCGCCCGGGCCATGAGCGAGCCCCTCCTGAAGGCCGGCCACTACAACATGACCCCCCTGGTGCACAGTCTCACTCCCGCGGCCTTCGCGGGGCACATCGCGCTGAACGCCGAACAGATCCCCGGCCAGGACAGCCGCCGTGTCTTCCGTACCGTCGAGCCGATCTCCGACCTGGAACTCGTCCCCGGCATGGCGTTCGCTTTCGAACCCAACGCCTGTACGGGACAGCACCGTGTCAACATCGGCGGCACCGTCGTCGTGGGCGAGAACGGACCGGACGAGCTCAACACCGTTCCCTGCCGCATGCACGTCGTGTCCTGACGGAACTCCGACCACGTTCCGCCCGCAGTACTCGCTGATCTCACCACCACGCTCCTCACCTTCCTGACGGCACCGGCCGCCCCGCACTCCAGGAGACACCGTGTCCGAGCAAAACAATCCGATGACAGTCGGCGGCAAGGACGTCCACACTGTCGATACCTTCGGGGTGCACAACCCCGCCACCGGCCGGGTGTTCACCCAGGCGCCCGACTGCTCACCGGCCCAGCTGGACGACGCGGTGCAAGCGGCCGCCGACGCCTTCCCGCTCTGGCGCGACGACATGGACGCTCGCCGCAGCGCGCTGCTGGCCGCGGCCGCACGCATCGAGGAGAGCGCCGAGGAGCTCGCCACCTTGCTCACACTGGAGCAGGGCAAGCCTCTGGCCGACGCCCGTTTCGAGGTCATGGTGACCGCGATGACCCTGCGGGGCACGGCCGCCCTCGACGTGCCCCGGGAGGTGATCCGGGACGACGACGAGGAGCGGATCGAGGTGCTGCACCAGCCCATGGGCGTGGTCGCGGCGATCACCCCGTGGAATGTCCCACTGATCCAGGCCGCGATGAAATTCGCGCCGGCCCTGCTGGCGGGCAACACAGTGGTACTGAAACCGTCTCCTTTCACGCCGCTCTCCTCGCTCGCACTCGGAGTCGTTCTGCGTGACGTGCTGCCGCCGGGCGTGCTGAACGTCATCAGCGGCCGGGACCCGCTGGGTGCACAGCTCGCCGAACACCCCCTGGTCCGCAAGGTGACGTTCACGGGTTCGGTCGCCACCGGAAAGCACGTGGCGGCGTCGGCTGCGCCCGACCTCAAGCGCATCACCCTGGAGCTGGGCGGCAACGACGCGGGCATCCTCCTCGACGACGTCGACCTCGACGCCACGGCCGACAAGCTGTTCTGGGGCGCGTTCGTCAACTGCGGGCAGATCTGCATGGCGCTGAAACGTCTCTACGTACCACGCGCCCGGTACACCGAGGTGGTCGACGCCCTGGCGGACCGGGCACGGTCGGTCGAAGTGGGTGACGGCATGCTCCCCCGCGTCCAGATGGGACCGCTCGCCACCGCGCCGCAGTTCGCCAGGGTCCAGGAGCTGGTGTCGGACGCGCTGGCCGGCGGTGCCACCGCGGCCGCCGGAGGTCGGCGCCTGGACGGTGACGGCTACTTCTTCGCGCCGACCATCCTGAGGGATCTCGAGGACGGCGTGCGCGTCGTCGACGAGGAACAGTTCGGGCCCGTTCTGCCGGTGATCCCGTACGACGACGTCGAAGAGGCGGTGGCCCGGGCCAACAGTACGCGCTTCGGGCTCGACGGCTCGGTGTGGAGCGCGGACCCGGAGCGGGCCGCGGCGGTGGCGGCCCGGCTGGAATGCGGGACCTCCTGGGTCAACACGCACGCCATGCCGGCACCGGGCGTGTCTTTCAGCGGGCACAAGTGGAGTGGCCTCGGAGTGGCCGGCGGGCTGGCCGGCCTGCTGTCCTATACCGAGACGAAGGTGCTGCACGTCGTGCGTGGTTGATGAGCACCGGCGTCCGGGTGCTTGCTCGATGAGCAGCCGGCGTCTGTCAATCCCCTCGAAGTGTGGAGCCCTTCCTATGCGGCCAGTCCCACGGTGGGTCCGGCCCAGTACTCGTTCCCGTAGTAGATCCGGCTCTTGAACCCGCACATGCTCTGTAGGTGGCGGGTGGTGTAGACAGCCGCTTCCGAAAACCGCCTGACGCCCGGGCGGAACACAGGGCCTCAAGCGGCCGACCGCCCGTCACCGAAGGAGTCTTCCCATGTCCGCCACACCTTCCTCCGCCACCCCTGCACCGGCGCGGTCCATACGCTCCGCGCCCAGCCGGGCCGCCGCCGCAGGATGGCTGATCGCGGGCACCGTGGCCGCGATCATCGCCGACGCGCTGATCGCCCTGGTCTCCCGGGCGGCCGGAGCCTCCGACGACTTCGAGCCCCTCCAGCCCGGGCCATACGTCACCTTCACTGTCCTGGGCGTCATCATCGGCGCAGTCGGATGGGCGGTGATCCGCCGGTGGTCGGCCCGGCCGCGCGCCCTGCTGTCCTGGCTGGTCCCCGCCGTCGTGGTCATCTCCTTCGTCCCCGACCTGCTGATGCTCGTCAGCGACTACATTCCGCACGCCAATGCCGCCGGGATCATCGGACTGGTGTTCATGCACGTCGCGGTCGCCGCGGTGGCCGTCGCCGCCTACCACCGCGCCCTGCCCCTGAACGACACACCCCGAAGCTGACTCACAGCCGCCCATCCATCACCCCACACACCACTTGACCTCTTCAGGGTGCGGCCATACGGTCCAACATAGTCCCAATTGCCAGGATGATGCCCCGCATAACAGGACGCTCACTGGTGGGGCGTAAAGGTCCCCCGGCGGCGCGCTCTGCTCTTGCAATAACCCGCATGATTCGACGCCGCCGAATCATGGCCGGCGCGCTCCCGGCGTTCGGCAGAAAACATCCGACCGCGAGATCCCCGCAACCGCGGCCCCGGTTCCATCCGGGCGCTGGTCCCTTTCTTCCGTTCCCCATCTGGAGGCCGGCATGCCGTCCGACACCGTCACCCCCCCTGTTGGCCGCAGTCTGGTCCCACTCGGACTGTTTCTTCTGGCCATACAGAGTTACCAGCTCGTCGCGTTCCCCAACTTCCTCGATTCCCTGCAGAACGAGCCCGGCTGGCACCTGTCACCGAGCACTGCGGGGCTGGTCGGGAGCACAGCCTTTCTAGGCGTTCTGGCAGGCTTCCGCGCCGCATTGCCGCTGGCCCGGCGCCTCGGGCTCCGGCAGGCCACGCTCGCCGCACTCCTGTGGCTCACGCTCTGGTCCGGGGCTTGCGCTCTCGCAACCGCCCCTTGGCAATTGGGATTTCTCAGGATGCTCGCCGGAATCGGCACAGGCGTCGGGTTTCCACTGACACTGAGTCTCGTCAAGGACTCCGCCACCAGGACCGGGGCCGCGCGCCAGAACGCCGCCCGCAAAGGCAGGCGCACCCGCGCAGCCGCGGCCACCCGAGCCAGGCGTGCACTCGTCATCGCTCCGCTGGGCATACCCATCGCGGGACTCGTCACCCAGAACACGGCGGGCGCGCTGCCGATCGAAAACGCTTGGCGTCTGATCACAGCCATGGGAGCGGGCCTGGGAATCATCGCTCTTGCCCTGTGCCTGTGGCTACTGCCGCGCGACACCGACGTGTCCGTCCTGGACCCTGGCCAGGACGGACGCCGCAAGCCGAGCCGGCCGATCATCGTGTGGACGGGCGTCGTCGTCATCGGAGCGAACCTGATCGCCTGGTCAGGCATCACGGGACTCACCTCCGTCGACCTGCACTTCAACGCCGCGCTGAGCGCGGGCGCGGTCTTGGCGATCTTCGTCGTAGCAGGCACGGCGATCCATCGGAACGAGACGACCACCTCCCGCTCGGGGACCGCCCGGGCCACCATGGCTTTCATCCTGCTCTATCCGCCCACCACGGTACTGACCGCGGCCGTCGTGCTGAGCCTCCTCGCAGGCCAGCCCGTCTCCTTCGTCATGCCGCTGATCGGTGTGTGGATCGCCGACGGCTACTGTCGGTCGCTGACGCTCTGTGTGGCACCG
This sequence comes from Streptomyces sp. NPDC028289, assembly GCF_055565975.1. Lineage (NCBI taxonomy): Bacteria > Bacillati > Actinomycetota > Actinomycetes > Kitasatosporales > Streptomycetaceae > Streptomyces > Streptomyces sp. NPDC028289. Next base: position 1,013,236 of record NZ_JBVHTI010000004.1, read on the forward strand.
CGCGTGCTCGATGTCCTTCCCCACCCCGCCCTTCAGGAGCACGTCGGCACCATCGCGGACGCCGGGCACATCACCCCGCTGCCACCACCGTTTCACCCGGGCCCGAAATGTGACGGCGAGTTCACGGCACCACCCCGCCCGAACCTGCCGTAGTTGATGGAGATGCCCCCCCGCCGTGCCGCGCGGCCGGAGCGAGACCCGCCGTGTGTGTCTAGCCCACGAGATCCGGCGGCACTGCGGACGCCCGACAAGATTCCGCCCAACGACCGACCTGTACGACTCTGTCCTGACCGACCGCCGCCAAAGGCCTGTGTCGCGCATACCTGCCCGAGCACGCCTCGACGGCCATCCGCTGACCGCGCGGGAACCCTGCGCTCATCTCGATCTGTCGCTGGCCAACGACCTGGCGGATTCGAGTGTGTCGACACGACCACGCGGCCCGGAGCACGGTTACGGGCGGCCAATGTCCCGCCATTGTCTTCGGCCGGCGCGCCCGGGCCGCTGCATAGTCTGCGGCGTCGGCGTCACATCCACCCTCCCCATGCTCGAAGCTGTCTCCTCGACACCGTGCATCCTGCTCTACGGCAGGCGCTCCCGCTTCGGTAGGCCTGTGAGTGCGCGAGTCGGTCCTCCCGGGCAGGTGCACAGCCCCGATACCGGACGCGGGCACACTACGCACATGCAGCTCCCCACCGAAGCCGTGGCCACCGCTGTGTTGCTGGAGGTCACAAGGATCTCCGGACTCCCGACAAAGCGCGGAGCCCCGTATCCCGGCAGGGCAGGCGCCCACTGGATCGGGAGCGAGGCGGCCGGTGTCCTGGCCTTGATCAAGAGTTTGCCCGGCGGAGAGCAGCACCGCTGCGGCTTCTCGCCGGGCTGGAGCATCCGGGCGTACGCGGACACTCTCGACCTGGCGCTGTTCGAGGCGGCGTTCTGCTTCAGCTGCCACGAAGTCCGCATGCATGGAACCGCCGTGCCACCCGCACTGGCCACGCAGTTCTTCGACGCGAGTGCCCCACAGGCACACACCCTCCTGGCCCTCTTGCGCGAGGCAGCACCGTAGCCGGTCGGCCCCGGTCACTCGACAGGTCGCTCATCCGGTTCAGAGACGAGAACGTGATTGATCGTCGTACGGTCCTGATCCCCGCGTTGTTCGCCAGGACGAGGGCATATCCCGAACGCAACAGGTGAACGAAAAAGGCCGAGCCCGTCAACCAGCAATGCCCGGTACGCGAGACGCCGTTGTCCCGCGCGGCAGTCGCATACTGGGCGAGTGACACCTGACGCTACACACGAGGAAGCCGCCGCACAGGACGGTGGCGAAGCCGGAATCAAGATCATCGGGCGGGCTGTCGGGGTGCTCCGCGCCCTCGCCGGCGAGCGGGAGGGACTCAGCCTCTCCCAGCTCGCTGAACGCACCGGGCTCCCGCGCTCGACGATTCACCGGCTGGTCTCCGCTCTGGAGGTCGAGGGCGTGCTGGTCGCAGCCTCTGCTACGGGTCGCGTCCGCATCGGTCCCGAATTGGTGCGATTGGCCGAGGCCGGCCGACCGGAGATTCGCGCCCTGCTCCGGCCGGCGATGGAGCACCTTGCCCAGACCCTGGAGGAAACCGTCGACCTCGCGGTCCTGGAATCCGGCCGACTGAGAATCACCGATTCGATACAGGGGCAGCACACATTGCGTGCCGTATCGGTGGTGGGAAGCAGCTTGCCGCTGCACTGCACCGCCAACGGCAAAGCCGTCCTCGCGAAGTTGAGCGATGCCGAGATCGCGCGCCTGCTCCCGGCACGACTGACTCGGCTCACCCCCTCCACGATCACGCGACGGGCCGCCCTTGTGGAGGAACTCACGCAGGTTCGGCGGACAGGCATGGCCTTCGATCTGGAGGAGAGCACTCCCGGCGTGTGTGCCATCGCCATCGCCGTCCAGGACACCTACGGCACACTGGCGGCACTCTCCGTGCCGATCCCCGCCATTCGCTTTCATGGCCGCGAGGAAGACGTCGTCGCCGCACTCAACACGGCACGGGAGCAGGTCTCGTCGGTGCAGTCCGACACGCTGTCCGAATCCGACACATACGACGCACCGCCTCCCTCATGACTGCGAACAGCGCCTACCGACCCAGCAGTCACCAGCCGTCACAGCGATCCGCGCCTGGGTGAACTCGCAGGCTCCCGCGGCTCGCCGAGGTCGAGCGATCGCACCTTCGACGACGCGGGTGCGTGGGCGTCCGGGCGGCCCGGGTGGTCCAGGGCCATGGGTCGGGCGAGCGGCTCGCCGGTGCGGACCGCGTCGGCGGCGGGCCGGTGGACGTACGGCAACAGGCCGGTACGCAGCCGGGACGTCATGCCAGGTCGCGTTGGGGTCGCCGGTTCACTTGTCCAAGCCCAGGGCGGAGACCGAGACCGAGCCACAGGTCAGCGCAGAACTGATCGGCTCTGATTCGGCCTTGTCGACAGTCTGGTCGGCGAGCTCAGCCGGCTTCGTCGCCCCACTTAAGCGTCACCGAGCTGAAGAGCACGATGCCGACGAGCAGGTTCTTCCTCATCATGCTCGCAATCCCAGTGATGCAGCCAGGTGCAGCGGTAAGCCACTTCACCCGGTGACCGGTCACCGGGTGAAGTGGCTTTTTGACGATCAGCAAGTGGCGTGCGGTGGGGTCACTGCCGGCGGTTCGCCGACGGAGCACTCAACCTGGGGAACGGGCCTGACCGTCGCCAGCACCTCTCCGCGCACATCGGTGACAACAATCAACGCGCCCTCGGCAGGTCCTCGTCGTCCGGCCCGCTGGTCCCGGCCAGCAGCACGTCGTACGCCAGCGGCTCCTCGCCCACCTCCAAGGTGGCGGCCCGCGGTTGATGGCCGTCGGCCGCCGCGGTCAGTACGTACGAGCCGGAGCCCGGCGTCGGCATCGAATACCGGCCGTCGGACCGGGTGACGGTGCGGCCAAGCTGACGCCCGGTCAGGGAGATCAGTGTCAGCGTGGCGCCGTCGACGCCCTTGCCCTCCGCGTCGCGCACCTGACCCTCGATGGACGGCCCGCTCGTCGCGGGAACCGGGGCAGGCGCGCTCTCGGTGGAGGCGTACGCCGCCTGTGGCTCGGCCTCCACCGACTTCCGCAGGACACCGGCGCCCACCAGCGCCGGCTGCCGCTCCGAGGGCGGCTCGGTGGACGGATCCTGCGTGTTCCCGCTCTGGTGCTGGTCCTGTGCGCGGAGACGCTCGCCCTCGACGTCCACATTGGGCAGGGCGCGGTCCAGCCACTGGGGGAGCCACCAGGCGCTCTTCCCGAGCAGCGCGAGGACGGCGGGGACGATGGCCATGCGGACGATGAACGCGTCGAAGAAGACCGCGGACGCCAGCCCGAGGCCCATCATTTTGATCATGGACTCGCTGGAGCTGATGAAGCCGGCGAAGACGGCCATCATGATGATCGCGGCGGCCGTGACCACGCGTGCGCTGTGTTTGAAACCGGTCACCACCGCCTGCTTGGGCTCCTCACCGTGGACGTAGGCCTCACGCATCCGGGTCACGAGGAACACCTCGTAGTCCATCGCCAGGCCGAAGATCACGCCGATCATGAAGATCGGCACCAACGACATGATCGGGCCGGATTCCTCGACACCGAGCAGACCGGCCAGCCAGCCCCACTGGAAGACCGCGACCACGGCGCCCAGCGCCGCCAGCACCGACAGCAGGAAACCGAGGGCCGCCTTCAGCGGGACGAGGATCGAGCGGAAGACGACCATCAGGAGCAGGAACGCGAGGCCGACCACCAGCGCCAGATAGGGGATCAGCGCGTTGGTCAGCTTCTGCGAGAAGTCGATGTTCATCGCGGTCGTGCCGGTGACCAGCACCCGGGCGTCCGTGTCGGCCTTGATGCCGTCGGCCTTGTCACGGATGGCGTGCACCAGGTCCTCGGTCTGCTTCGAGGATGGCTTGGAGTCCGGGATGACGGTGATCGTCGCCGTGTCGCCGGCCTTGTTGAACAGCGCGGGGGTGACCGTCGCGACGTCCTTCAGGCCCTCGATTTCGTCGGTCACCGTGCTGGCGGCCGCCTTCGGGTCACTGCTTTCCTTCGTGTCGACGACGATCATCAGCGGGCCGTTGAAGCCGGGGCCGAAGCCTTCGGAGAGGAGGTCGTAGGCCTTTCGCTGCGTCGTGGACTCCGGCTTCGTGCTGTCGTCGCCCAGCCCGAGTTGCAGCTGGGTCACCGGGATGGCCATGACCCCCAGGGCGACCACGCCCAGCACCAGGACGGCGGCGGGACGGCGGACGACGAAGCTTCCCCAGCGGGTGCCCATGTTGGGCTTGCCCTCGGTGTTCTGCTGCGCCTTCCTGCCACCGGACCGCTTGCTCTTCTTGCCTGTCGGCTGGATCTTCCGGCCCACGTAGCCGATCATCGCGGGGATCATCGTCAGGGCGATCAGCACCGCGAGCACGACCGTGCACGCCGCAGCGATACCCATTTTGGTCAGCACCGGGACGTCGGCGACCGAGAGGCCGACGAGTGCGATCACGACCGTCAGCCCGGCGAAGACCACTGCCGAGCCCGCCGTACCCGTGGCCCGTCCGACCGCGTCCTCGCGTTCGCGGCCCTCGGCCAGTTCACCCCGGTAGCGGGAGAGGATGAACAGGGCGTAGTCGATACCGACGGCGAGGCCGATCATCATGGCCAGGATGGAGGTGGTGTCGCCGAGGTCGAGCGCGTTTGCGAGGGCCGTGATGCTCGCGACTCCGATACCCACCCCGATGAGGGCGGTCAGCAGCGGCAGTCCGGCCGCGACGAGCGAGCCCAGTGTGACGACGAGGACGACCGCGGCGACGGCGACACCGATGACCTCTCCGATACCGGTCGCGGGCGACTCGTCGAGCACGTCACCGCCGATCTCGACGGTCACCCCGGAGTGCCGGGACTCCTCCACCGTCTTCTCCAGGAAGTCCTTGGTGGAGTCCTTCAGTTCCTTGGCCGGGGCGGTGTACTTCACCTGCGCGTAGGCGATCGTCCCGTCCTTGCTCACCGCGTTGTGCTGTGTGAACGGGTCGGTGACGGAATCGACCTCGGGCCCCTTGCCGAGGTCCTTGACGGTCTGCTCGACGAGGGCCTTGTTGTCGGCGTCTGTCATCTTCTCGCCCGCGGGAGCCTTGAAGACGACGTTCGCGTTCCCTCCGTCGGCGCTCGAGCCAGGCGAACGCTGCGCCAGCAGGTCGTAGGCCTTCTGGGACTCGATGCCGGGGATCGAGAAGGACGATGAGCCTGCTGCGGGCGCGTTGAAGGCCGCGACGCAGGCGGCGGCCAGCAGGGCGCCCCAGAACAGGGCGATGTAGTGCCGTCGCCGGAAGGCGAATCGGCCGAGTTTGTAAAGGAAGGTAGCCACGGGACGTGCTCCGGGTCAGTCGTGGATGGTTCAGGGCAGCGGGCAGACCCGACGACGATGGGGGCCCTCACATGCCCTGGAGGCAGAGGGGAGGTTGCGCCAAGTACGGCTGGAGAGCGGCTTACTGCTGGGGACTCGTAGAAGGGGAGAGCCGGACGCCGAGGGCGGGGAAGAGCACGGCGTCGGCATACTCAGCCAGGAACGCCCGCGTCGGCGGGCGATCGTCGATCAGAGTGCGGGCGAAGTAGCCGCCGATGAGTACGTGCGGCACATAATCCAACGCAGGGTTGTCCGCACGGATCTCGCCTCGGTCGACGGCGCGCTGCAACACCCGGTTGAATTCGGCCTGTTCCGGGTCGATGAGTAATTCCCGGAACGCCCGCCCGAGGTCAGGATTGTGGTGTATCTCCATGGCCAGGCCGCCATCAGCGCGGAGTTCCGTTCCACGGCGGAGTCGTCCTCGATGGACAGCTCAGCCAGGAAGTCTCCCCGCAGCGACCCGGTGTCGACGCCCCTGACGCTGGCGGGCTTGTTGTGACGCATCGCCTTGACGATCAGCTCGGCCTTGCCGCCAACTGCCGGTAGAGCGTCGCCTTGCTGCAGCGGGTGCGTGCGGCCACAGCGTCCATGGTGACGAGCCATAGCCGACCTCGCGAAGCAGATCGAGCACAGCCGCGTACAGCTAGGCCTCGCGTTCGGGTGTGAGCCGGCCGCGACGCGACGTTGCAACCTCGACCATCACGCACCCTATGAACGAAACGGTTTCGTACGGATCACCGCACGGCCATGACCATACGCCACTCAGCATGAAAACGAAACCGTTTCGCACGTTACATCGCGCGTCCGGGCTTACGCGAGCCATGGCGCCCCTCACAATCGACCGCGGGGCCAAGGCTTCGCCGCGCCGGAGCGGACTCGAACCTCAGCGCCTTGCCGCATCGGGTCCGACGTGGGTCGGAGCATGCCGCCGGTGGGACGATGCCGCGGACTAGCACAAGGCCCATCACACCTGGACCTGCGCCACGCCAGCGAAGCCGAACCCGGTGTCCACGCAGCACCGAATCGGATCACGGACGCTCACACCTATGCCCCCGCACCCGATGCGAAAGCGACAGCTCCGGGGCAGAGGCGGCTGGCCGCGTAACTGGTTCCACCCATGGACTGCCCCGGTGACCTGCAGTAAGGAGGCGCCGCGATTGCGGTCGGCCGGGATGCACAGCCGTAGGACCGGGTGGACGCCCTCCCGCTCCAGCGCCAGGGCGCCAAGCCCGGACGACGCCGCCGATTCCGTGGCGTGGCGCACATTTGACCACGGGCTCACCGAAGACCAAAAAATTAGACATCGAGCTGTGTTGTACTTGCCGTTGCGGGAGGCAGCCATGTCGAAACTGACACGTTTCCCCGCGATCTCACCCTCCCCAGGGCCTGAACGAACCCGTACCTGGTGAGGTCGACGTCCAGGACCTGCAGCCCATCCAGGGCGCCGCGCCCGAGACGCTCAACGGCACGCTCCACCGGTGCGGGCCCGAGAACCAGTACCCACCGTGACCCCCTGTGGACAGCCCTTCCAGTACGGCCACGTCGACCACCGAAGCCGCTGGTGCTACTGCAACCGCCGCACTTCCCACGCCCTCCTCTTCCTCCTCGGCTCTAGCAGCCGGGATCCGTGGCTCCGGGAGAACCCCGACCGCTCCGACCTGGGCACTGGAATGCGAGGCGGTCGCGACCACGCTCGCCGAGGTGGAAGAGGAGATCCTGTTGGACGGAGAGCCCCTCCCCCACCTGGGCAACATGCTTCGCGGCTCCGCCTCACTGCCACTCTCACTCAACGCATAGATCCAGCGGCCGTACTTCCGGGAGTACGCGGCGACCCTGGCACCGCGACACCCCTCACCAACGCTCAGACCTCTCCGAAGTGGCCGCCTCATGAAAGTCAACATATGTCCAGTACTCATGACGAAGTGAAACTCGATCTACGGGTGACCGCCCGCTGGGACGGCGCAGAGGACGTGATCGTCCTCGAATTGGCCGATCCGTCCGACGCCGACCTGCCGGAGTGGGCACCCGGTGCACATGTGGACGTTGAACTGGCCGATGGCATGACGCGTCAGTACTCCCTGTGCGGCGCCCTCTCAGACCGGTCGTCCTGGCGGATCGCAGTGCTCCGGGAGCCGACGGGCCGCGGCGGATCTCGCCATGTGCACGAGGCGCTCACCGAGGGCGTCGAGGTTCGCCTCTGCGGGCCGCGCAATCACTTCCCACTCGTGTCGTCACCGCGGTACGTGTTCATCGCTGGAGGAATCGGGATCACTCCGATCGTGCCGATGCTCCGCGCCGCTGACGCAGCCGGCGCGGACTGGGAGCTGCACTACGGCGGACGTAGCCGGCGGTCCATGGCGTTCCTTCAAACGCTCGAGGACACGAGCGGGCACAGGGTGACACCGTATCCGCAGGACGAAGTCGGTCTCATCGACCTGCATCGGATCCTCGGGACCCCTCAACCGGACACGCTCGTGTACAGCTGTGGCCCCGAGCCTCTGCTCAGGGCGGTCGAACAGCACTGTGCGGACTGGCCCGAGGGGACACTGCACCTGGAGCGGTTCAACCCGAGGGATGTCAGCAAGCCCGTGCTCACCGAAACATTCGAAGTGGAGCTGGCCGCAAACGGCGTCACCCTCACCGTGCCTCCGGAGAAGTCCATCCTGGAAGTTGTCGAAGAGGCCGGGATTCCTGTCCTCGCCTCGTGCCGGGAAGGGATATGCGGCACCTGCGAGACACGTGTTCTCGCGGGCGAGGTCGACCATCGTGACTCATTGATGAATCCGTCCGAGCAAGCGACCAACGACGCCATATTCATCTGCGTGTCCCGGGCGGCCTGTCCCAGGCTGCTGCTCGACCTGTGACGACAATGAGAAGACTCGTTGCAAACGATCGAGGCAGCCTAGACGTGTTCCCCCGCCGATACGCGTCCATAGCTGCCCGGCCAGCCCCGACCCACAGGGCCCGTGATCCAGCACGGCCTGGCGGACCGCCTGTTGCTCGGCCGCATCGAGATCCTGATGCTCGCCGATCAGGCGTCCGCGCGGGTGGGTCACGATCGCTTGCCGGCCAGCCACTTCGCCCCCGCTTGTCCGTCGGCGTGGAGATCGTTCGCAGTCGTCGCCGTGACTGTTACGCCGACGTAGCCCGCATCGGAGCCCCGAACGACGTCAGATTCCCGCCCGACCACTGGCACAACCTGGACACGGCCGTGAAGTGTCTGATCAGCCGCGATGGACGTGTGCCTTCGGTACCCGAGCCCGCTCCGAAAGCGGCGCCCGAGGTGGCGAGTCCACCCGCCTCCGTTGGGTGACGACCGACCACCCCGGTCCGTTAAGCGGCACGCAGCCGTCCGCGACCTCCTGGACCACGGTCTGCGCCGCGAGCCGCCGGTCGAGACTGGCCATCAACACCATGCGTCGTCAGGCCCAAACCGACGCCTCGGAAGAACCCACCACCGGCCGAACGCCTGTCGGACGAGGTTCAGCGCCGCCTGGATGGCGGCTGTCATCGTCGGCCCGCGCCGCCTGGCGGCAGAGCTACGGCCAACTCGGTACCCGGACTCGACGATCGCACCACCCATGCCGGGCGAGGGAGCGCGGTCGGGCGCACCACGCCTCGGGCGCAGTGCGTCAACCGACCATCCCTGCTCTCGGTTAGACGCAGGAGGCACCATGGCCCAGTCATGTCCTGAACATGACATTTCCTGCACCTCAATCGCGAGAGACACGAGGTCCGGGACACGCGCTCGGCCAGTCCGCACACCTCCACGGCATCAGCGCCACACGCCGAACACGTCCCAACAACAGTTGACGCCTAGTTCAGCATCCACCTATTGTCCTGTAAAGCAAAACTCTGATCCTGAAAAAGGAGACACGCCATGGCGATCACTGGTCTCGGCCACACCGGTTTCTGGGTTCACGACCTCGACGCGATGCGCGACTTCTACACGCGCGTCCTTGGCCTGACCGTGACCGACGAGGACGAGGAGCTGGGCATCGTCTTCCTCTCCTCCTGCCCTGAGCAGGAGCACCACGAGTTCGTCCTGCAGCGCGGGCGGACCGCCCACGACGGCGCCAAGCTCACGCATCAGGTGTCGTGGCGGGTGGACTCCCTGGAGTCGGTCATCGAGTTCCACCACCGGTTCCGGGCCGAGGGCATCGAGGTGCAGCAGGAAGTCACCCACGGCAACGCAATCGGTATCTACTTCTTCGACCCCGAGGGCAACCGCAACGAGGTGTATCTGCGGGTGGAGCGCGACGTGCGACAGCCGTTCCGCAAGACCCTCAACCTCGACCAGGAGCCCGCCGACGTCATGGCCGACGTGGAGCGGCTGCTGACCGAGGGCGGCCCCGCCTATCAGCCGGTCCAGTAGCCCACCGCGCCCCCACACGCCGCCGACCACTGGAGTCCCACCCATGAGCAACCCCCAGCCACCGCATCCGGAACCGCGGCGAAGATTCGCTTCGGCAGCCCCGGTGCAAGCCGACGTACTCGTGGTCGGTGCCGGTCCGACGGGGCTCACGGCCGCCCATTTGCTCGGCTCGTTCGGCATACGCGTCCTGCTCGTCGAGCGCAATCCGACAACGAGCAACGACGCCAAGGCGATCAGTCTGGACGACGAGTCGCTGCGCACGCTACAAGCGGCCGGCATCGACGGGGCGGTCTACCCGATCATCGTGCCCGGCACGGGAACGAAGTACTTCGGCGTCGGTAACCGACCCCTCGTGCACGCCCGCGGCCTCGGCGACCAGCGGTTCGGGCACCCGTTCAAGAACCCCTTCGCCCAACCCGACCTGGAGCGGGTGTTGGTCGAGGAATTGCGCGGCCGTCCCGACGTCGAAACCCGCTTCTGCACACGGCTGTTCTCGCTGGAACAGCACTCCGACCGGGTACGGGTCGGAGTCGGACCGAGCGATGGCACGGGACCGGTCGAGCACTTCGACGTCTCGTACGTCCTCGGATGCGACGGCGGACGCAGCACCGTCCGGGAACTGCTGTCCATCCCCATGCAGGGGCGCAGCTTTCCCGACGTGTGGCTGGTCGCCGACACACTGGGAGATCCCCACGACCAGCGCTACGGCATGCACATGGGAGACCCCAGCCGCCCCACGGTCATCGTTCCGGGGCGCGACGGCCGGTGCCGCTACGAGTTCCTGCTGCACCCCGGGGAGGGCCTGCCCGGCGATCCTCCACCGTTCGAACTGGTACGCGATCTGTTGCGGCCGTACCGCGAGATCACCCCGGACCAGGTCGAGCGCGCCGTGTCGTACACGTTCCACGCACTGCTGGCCGACCGCCTGCGCGACGGACGCTGCTTTCTTCTGGGCGACGCCGCCCACATGATGCCGCCCTTCGCGGGCCAGGGACTCAACTCCGGCGTGCGAGACGCGGCCAACCTCTGCTGGAAGCTCGCCGACGTCCTGGCCGGACGGGCGGGAGACACCCTGCTCGACACCTACGACACCGAACGCCGCCCACATGCCCAGGCCGTCATCGACCTCTCGGTCCGGCTCGGCCGCATCGTCATGACGACCAGCCGCAGCCGGGCACGGCTGCGCGATCTGCTGGTGCGTAGCGCCATGCACACCCCGCAGGGGCGCCGGTACCTCACCGAGATGCGGTACCGGCCGAACACCCGCGTTCGTTCGGGCGCCGTCGTCCCCTTCGACGGCAAAAAGGGGTCACCGGTGGGCACGTTTCTTCCGCAGCCACGCGTCCTGCACGGTCCGCAGCTCCAGGTGACCCGGCTCGACAACGTGCTCGGCCGTGGCTGGAACCTGCTGGGCGTAGGCCTCAGCGACGCCGACTGGAACACTGCCGCACACACCGGTCTGCCCGCAGGCAAGCGGGTGTCGGTCGTCCTCGACGACCGCTACCCCCGCGACCGCCGGGGGCGCACCGCCGTAGCCGACGCCGACGGCCGACTCCAGGCGCTGTTCGGCGGGCTCACGGGACACTTCCTGCTGGTGCGCCCTGACCGGCTGATCGCGGCCGTGTTCCCAGCCGACCAGGCAGAGCGTGTCTCGCACAGCCTGCGTCGTTTCGCGCCCGCTCCAGGGCGCGATGTCTCCCTTGCCGCGTCAGACGGTCCGGCGGAGATCAGTCACGAGGTCGTCCGACCGCGGCCCGCACCGACCGCACACCCCGTCACCAAGAGCGTTTCCAAGACCCAAGGAGGGCCCCGATGAGGCTCAGCACCGTCCGGCTGCACGACGAGCGCGGCACAGCCGCTGCCCGCCAGGATGGGGACGACCTCGTTCTGCTGCCCTACTCCGACGTCGGCGAACTGCTGTCGAGCGGCGACGACTGGCCTGAACGCACGGCCGCCGAGGACGGCGACCGCATCTCCCTGTCGACCGCGTCCCTCGCTCCCGTCGTCCCTCACCCGAACAAGATCGTGTGTCTGGGCCTCAACTACGCCACGCACATCAAGGAGATGGGCCGCGCGACCCCAGCCCATCCGACACTGTTCGCCAAGTACGACGGCTCCCTCATCGGACCCTACGACGACGTGCACATTCCGCCGGTCAGCGACGACCTGGACTGGGAGGCCGAGCTCGGTGTGGTGATCGGACACCGCGCACGTCACGTGTCGCCGGACCAGGCGCTGGCGCAAGTCGCGGGCTACACCGTCCTCAACGACGTCACCGTCCGGGACTGGCAGCATCGCACCCGTGAGTTCCTGTCCGGCAAAACCTTCGAGGCCACCAGCCCTGTGGGACCCTCGCTCGTCACACCGGACGAACTGCCGCGCGGTGCGTCCGGGCTGACGATCAGCTGCCTCGTGGACGGCACCACGATGCAGAAGTCCAACACGGCAGACCTGCTCTTCGACGTCGCCACGATCATCGCGTACGTCAGCACCATCATCACGCTGCTGCCGGGCGACCTGATCGCCACGGGTACCCCGGGAGGCGTGGGTGCCGGCCGCGACCCCAAGGTCTTTCTCCGGCCGGGACAGGAACTCGTCACGGTCGTCGAGGGGATCGGCGAACTGCGCAATACAGTGGTAAAGGACCGATTGTGACGCCTGGTGCCCAAGACGCCCCGACACCCGTTACGATGTCTCGCATGTCAGGAACGGCGTCCACCAGCTATCGCGAGCGTAACTCCACGGCCGACCGGGCCCTGGACATCCTGCTCATGTTCACCGACACCCACCTCGTCGTCTCCGGCACCGCTGTGGCCGAGCGACTCGGCGTGGCTCGCTCGACCGCGTATCGGTACCTCCAGAGCCTCGTGAGCAGCCGTTTCCTCGAGGAGGCGCCGGGTGGAGGCTTCCGGCTGGGTCTGCGCGTCATGGAGATCGCACGGCTGGCACGCCGCAGCTACGGCCTGTCCGAAGTCGCCCTCCCGGCGATGACGACGCTCGCCGGGGACGTGCAGGAGACGGTCCTGCTCACCAGGCGGACCGGAGAGCTGGTCGTGTGCGTCGATCGGGCCGAAGTAGGGACGGGCGCCGTGCGCATCTCCTACGAGAGGGGCAGCACTCTCCCCCTCAACGCGGGTGCGGCGGCACTCGTCCTGCTGGCCTGGATCCCCGACGAGGAAGCGCGACGGCTTCTTGAATCAGCAGACCTGCGCCGTTTCACTCCCGCTACCCTCACGGACGTCGACACTCTCATGCAGCGACTGGCCCACATCCGGCGCGCCGGCTACTCGGTCACTCGTGGCGAGCTCGACGCCGACGTGATGGGTGTCGCCGCTCCCGTCCGCGACGAGCAGCAGCAGGTGGTGGCAGCGGTGAGCATCGCGGCCTTGGCCTCTCGTGTGTTCCCCGAGGCGGAGGCGGAGCTGGCCCGGAAGGTTCAGGAGACGGCACGGGAGATCAGTGAGCGACTGACAGCCGTCGGGGGCTGACATCCGGGCGGTGCCGAACGAGGTGTACGGACGCTGTGGCGGTTCGGGCTCGAACGAAGGGCCAACGGGGGTCTTTCCCTCGTTGGCGATACACTCCTTCCCAGGCGTGGCGGCCTCCTACCTTCGCTGAAGGAAGTGTCCCGCCCACGGCGGATACCGGGGCCGCCGGCAGCGGTCCCGGTATCCGGCGGTTGTCTCCGGGCCGAGGCCTCGGCCGTGGCCACGCCGCCGGAGAGTCCCCGTCCAGGCCGCAGTCGCAGGCCGCCATCCCATGCCGCCGGGCACCCTGTCGTCCCTGGTAGGCGTTGAAGAAGTGAGTCGGGACGAGGCCGTCGGACGCCTCGATCCACTGGACCACGCTTGTGTGACAGTTGAGCGCCACGAAGCGGGGGATCCCGAAGCGTGGGTCCAATGCGTCGTTGCCCATTGGCATCTCAGGGCCGTCCTCCCTCGATCTTTGGATCAGCGGATGAGCCTGGCCCCTGACTCACCTTCATCATCGTGCAATTCGCCACATTTCATGCAAATACTGTGCTTGCTGCAAGCCTGCCGCGTTCTGGCGCTCCTCCAGAACCGACACTGCAGCACCCTGGGCATGCCGGCACGACGACCGTCGCCGGCACCCTTCGGCATACCGCTTGACATTCAACAGCAATGTCCTGTTAATCAAGATGTGAGTCCTACCTCGCGGGACATCTCAATATTCTCGAGCGGGCCGAGGCCGGGTTCCGACCGAGTGACCAGCGCCACCTGGCGCGATGCCTCCGGGACCGAGGGGCGGCGCAGACGGCGCGCCTTCCTATGTCACCTACGCAGAACGGAACACCATGACCCTTCTCGATGCCGACTGGCAGGAGCGGATCTTCTCGGGCGGATGGGTCAAGGGCTCGGGTGAGCCGTACGACTCCACCGAACCGGCGACCGGAAAGACGCTGGGTCGCGTCGGCGCAGCCACTCCCGCCGATCTGGACCGGGCCGTGGCGCACGCGCAGCAGGCCCAACGCGCATGGGCGGCGGTGCCGTACCTGGAGCGTGCGCAGGTGCTGCGGCGCGCCGCGGCCCTGTTCGAGCGGCACCAGGCGGAGATAGCGGAGTGGATCGTGCGCGAGTCGGGCGCCCCGCGGCTGTTCGCGGACACCCAGGCGACTGATGGTGGGGCCGAGGAGTGCTACGAGGCCGCCGCACTCGCTGCGGCTCCCTTTGGTGAAGTGCTCCGGTCAGCCCAGGATCGTCTGTCGTTCTCGCGGCGGCGCCCGGTGGGCGTGGTCGGTGTCATCTCCCCGTTCAACGCGCCGATGTTGCTGGCCATGCGTGCGGTGGCCCCGGCGCTGGCCCTCGGCAACGCGGTCGTCCTCAAGCCTGATCCGCGCACCGCGATCTGCGGCGGCGTCACCATCGCACGTGTCTTCGAGGAGGCAGGGCTTCCCGACGGTCTCCTGCACGTCCTGCCCGGTGGCGCCGCCGTCGGCGCGGCGCTGGTGAACCACCCGCGCGTGCCCGTCATCGCCTTCACCGGGTCCACCCGGGCGGGGAAGGCCATCGCGGCGGCAGCCGCGCAGCGGCTCAAGCGGGTCCACCTGGAGCTGGGCGGCAACTCGGCGCTGGTCGTCCTGGACGACGCCGACCTCGACAAGGCCGTGTCCGCGGGCGCTTTCGGCTCCTTCTTCAACGCCGGGCAGGTCTGCATGGCCGCCGGCCGTCATCTCGTGCACTCCTCGATCGCCGAGGAGTACACAGCCCGTCTCGCCGAGCACGCCGACGCCACACCCGTGGGTGATCCGATGACCGGCACGGTCCTCATGGGCCCCATGATCGACGAGGGTCAGCTGGGGGCCGTCCATGCCGTGGTCTCCGACAGTGTCACCGCGGGAGCACGGCTCGCTGCCGGTGGTACCCATGAAGGCCTGTTCTACCGGCCCACCGTCCTGGCCGACGTCCCGCTCACCGCCCGCGCCTACGCGGAGGAGATCTTCGGCCCTGTCGCGCCCGTAGTGACCTTCCAGGATCTCGACGAGGCCGCCCGGCTGGCCTCCGACAGCGAGTACGGGCTCTCTCTCGGCATCCTGACCCGCGATGTGGCCAAGGGCCTGGCGCTGGCCGACCGCATCCCGACCGGTCTTGTGCACATCAACGACCAGACAGTGAACGACGAGTCGACCATCCCGTTCGGCGGCGTCGGCGACTCGGGCAACGGCTCCCGCCACGGAGGCGCTGCTGCCAACCTCGAGGCATTCACCGAGCAGCAGTGGGTCACCGTCCGCCAGGAGATCCCCTTCTACCCGTTCTGACCATGGCCTCCCGGACAAGGCGGCCCGGCCAGGGCCACTTCCGCTCCCGCAGACCGACTCTCCCACCCGCACCTGGAGCACTCCGATGACCTCAGTCACCTCCGGGCCGGGTCTGGTCCCACCCGACCCGATGACGATCGCGCCGCGTGCCGTGCTCCGGCCGTCGGTCCCACGGCTGGCACAGGACGCCGCCGGCTGGGCGCACCACAACAAGTTCCTCGACGGCCCCTTCACCCCCTGGACGGAGGAGACCGAGGCCTACGACTTGGAGGTGGACGGGGAGATCCCGGCCGACCTCGCAGGGGCTCTGTTCCGGGTCTCGTCCAACCCCCGTTTCCAGCCTCGCGATCCCGGCCGCTATCACTGGTGGGAGGGTGACGGCATGGTGTGCGGAATCTATCTGCGCGGGGGCCGGGCCGCGTTCCGCACCGGCTGGGTGATGACCGATTCTGAAGTTCGAGGTCGAGCAGGGCAAGGCCGTCTACAGCGGATTCGTCAACGGCGGCACCCCCGGTCCGCTCCCCCAGGGCGCTCCCCCCCGCGAAGAACGTGGCGAACACCAACGTCGGTGTCTTCGGTGGCCACCTGCTCGCCTATTACGAGGGCGGTCTGCCGTAGGCGATGCACCCCGAGACCTGGAGACGTACGGCACCCGCGATTTCCACGGCGGCATCGACGTACTGTGCACCGCCCACTACAAGATCGACCCTGACAGCGGCGACATGCTCTTCTTCTCCGCGACCGGGCCGGTCGTCACCTGGTACCGGGCGGACGTGAAGACCGGGCAGTCGTGGAAAGCCACAGCCTCGACATCAAAGTGCCCGTGCTGATGCACGACTTCGCCGTCAGCGACCATTACGCGATCTTCTTCGTCACACCCGCCCAGTTCCGGCTGGACCACATCATGCAGGGAAAGCCGGGAGTCGTCTGGGACGAGGCATCGCTCCCACACGGCGTACAGATCGTGCTCATGGACCGCCGCACCCACACCGTCACCTGGCACGAGGTGGGCGGCCACTGGGCCAACACGTCCGAAAGGGGAGCCGCTCGAGGTCGAGGACCACAGCTTTTTCACCGGCCCGAAGGGTGAGACCGCCATCCCCTACGGCGTCTACGACCTTGCGACCGACGCCGGCTGGGTCAGTGTCGGCGTCGATCACGACACCTCCGCATTCGCCGTCGCTGCGATCCGCCGCTGGTGGCTGGCTCGCGGCCGTCTCGACTACCCCGCCGCGACCCGACTGCTGATCACCGCGGACGCGGGCGGCTCCAACAGCTACCGCTATCGGGCTTGGAAGGCCGAACTCGCCGAACTCGCCACCCAGACCGGTCTGGCGATCACTGTGTGCCACTTCCCACCGGGCACCTCGAAGTGGAACAAGATCGAGCACCGGCTGTTCTCCCAGATCACCATGAATTGGCGGGGCCGCCCACTGACCAGCCACGAAGTCGTCGTCAACGCGATCGCGTCCACTCGGACCCGCACCGGACTGCGCGTCGAGGCTGCACTCGACCCCGCGGCCTACCCTCTGGGCGTCGCAGTGAGCAAAGCCCGCATGGACGCCTTGCCCCTTCAGCCCCACGAAGTACGCGGCACCTGGAACTACACCCTCCACCCCGCGAACACATCGTCCTTGCCTGGCCAAGACGATGCGGCGGCAACCGGCCGCGCAGCGGCCCTCGAACTCCTGGACGATCCCCGGCTGACCGGCATGACCGCAGGCGAACTCGACACGCTAGCCGAGCAGCTGGCGCTGGCCCGACAAGCGCAGTGGGAACAGCGACGCTACCAAGAGCGCGGCGGCCGACGTCGGCACAAGCCCGGCTTCCAGGGCAAGAAACCCCTGCTCTGCGGTCGCGACCGCATCCTGATCACACTCCTTTACCTGCGCCAGGTCTGCCCGCAGCACGTCCTGTCGGACATGCTGGAGATCAACCCGAACACCATCAGCCAGGCGATCGCCGAGACCCGGCAATTGCTGGACGAGCACAAGGTCACCGTCGAGCCCACCACCCTGCTGTTCACCAACCCCAAGCAGGTGACGGCATTCGTGCGGACCGGCGCGCTCGCTCCGCGCAGCCGGCCGGCCCTGCCCGAGCAACTGTCCCACCCCGCACTGACCGGAATGAGCCGTGCCGAACTGGACATGCTCGTTGACCAACTCTCCGTGCGGCAAGCAGCGCGAGTGGAACGGCGACGTCACATGCACCGGGGCGGACCCCGCCAACCCGGCACCCGGGGCGGGGTGTTCGGCTAGAAGATCACCGACGCGGAGCGCGTCCTGGCCGCTGTCCTCTTTCACCGCCGCGTCTGCACCGGCGAGGTGTTGGTCGAACTGTTTCAGGTCAGTCGGCGCACCATCGGCAATGCCTTCCTCGACGTTCGCCCGCTCCTCGAAGAGGACGGCTTCCACCTGCCGCAAGCCCAAACACCGAACCGCCGAGGCCCTCCTCGCCTCGGTTCCCCCGCCCAAAACATCGGCAGAATCACCGCGTTCATTCCATACAGGCCCACTACGCCCGCGCACTGCTCAGCCAGGTCCCCAAGTCGGCCCAGCCGTGGGTGGCCACCCTGCTGCGGACCGTCTTCGAACAACCCGACACCGACGCCGTCCAGGCCCAGATGCGACACGTCCTCGATGCCCTGGAGGCCAAATTCCCCAAGGCAGCAGCCCACTTGGACGCCGCCCAGGGCGACGTGCTGGCCTTCACCGCGTTCCCGCGGGAGATCTGGCGGCAGATCTGGTCGAACTGTGAGGCTTGCCGGGCAACGCTCCCGTGTCGTGGTCTGGCCCGTGGTCTAACTGGCACCCGTGCCTATGGATTGATCTGCCGGCCACGGCACGGTGCGTTCGCTTCCCATTGCGACCGGACTGCCTTGTCCCGATAGGGGCCTTGCCACCGCTGGCGCCATCACAGTTCTGACTGGCAGCCCGGATCGTCCCGACTCATACGATTGAGGACTTCCGTGGCCGTGACCAGTGGGCATACCACCGTCGTGTCCCTGCCCGTGCAACCCGAGCTCATCTTGGGCGTCGACACCCACAAGGACCTCCACGTGGCAGCGCTGATCACCGGCACCGGAGTTCTCCTGGGACACGAGACTTTCCCGGCCACATCGGCTGGCTACGACCTGCTGACGACGTGGGCCCGCTCGCACGGCTTGGTGCGCAAGGCCGGCGTGGAATGCACCGGCTCCTACGGAGCCGGGCTGACACGCCATCTTCGCAAGGAACAAATCACCGTCACGGAGGTCAATCAGCCCGACAAGGCGGCACGTCGACGCCACGGCAAGAGCGATCCAGTCGACGCCGAAGCCGCAGCGCGCGCAGTACTCAGCGGACGGGCAACAGCGGTCCCCAAGTCTGCCGACGGCCCCATCGAGGACCTGCGCGCCTACAAGATCGCCAAAGACTCCGCGGTCAAGGCCCGAACGCAGGCGATCAACCAGCTCAAGGCCGTCCTGGTCACAGCCCCAGCTGACCTGCGCGAACAGCTCTCTGCCCTCAGCAACCCCCGACTCATCCACGCCTGCACAGACCTGGACCCCGCCTGCCGCCATCAGGCCGTGGCCTACACCCTGCAGCTCCTGGCCCGCCGCATCCAGCACCTCACCGACGAGGTTCGCGAACTCACCCGCCGCATCACCGCCACCATCCAGCTCCACACGCCAGCCCTCCTGGAAGTTACTGGCGTCGGGCCCGACAGCGCGGCCGTTCTCCTCATCACCGCAGGTGACAACCCCGAACGGCTGGCCAGCGAAGCATCCTTCGCGGCGTTGTGCGGTGTCAGCCCGGTCGAAAGGTCATCCGGCAAGACCCAGCGCCGGCGCCTGAACCGCGGCGGTGACCGCCAAGCCAACGCCGCCCTCTACCGCATCACACAAAGCCGCCTGCACTGGGACAGCCGCACCCGCGCCTACCTTGAACGACGCGTCCAAGAGGGCAAGAGCCGCCGCGAGATCATCCGATGCCTCAAGCGCTACATCGCCCGCGAAATTTACAACCACCTGCGGGGCCTCCCTGCCCACGTCCGCCAGCCGCAGGCAGCTTGACGAACCATAGGGGCATCAACCCGCAGGAACGACTCAACAAGGAGATCCGCCGCCGTACCGACGCGGTCGGCATCTTCCCCGACCGCACCGCCCTGATCCGCCTGGTCGGCGCGGTGCTGGCCGAGCAGAACGACGAGTGGACCGAAGCCCGCCGCTACATGGGACTCGACCTCCTGGCCAAGGCCCGCCTCCACCCGATCGAGTCAGAAACCGACGACACCGTCCTCCCGACCGAACTCACCGCATAGCCTCGAAACGAGATCACCGAGTGGCCGTCGATACACCACTCCAGCGGACGTGACCGCGATGCGCGCGAGAACCATTCGATCCCATACGATGCCGAAAGTCCTCGGCGACCAGCGCGGCCGCACAGACACAGAGGCACAGCGTCGTGGAGGAGCGGCGCAATCCTCTCGCTCCGATGTGTTCCATACGTTCAGGGCGCCAAGTGCCGAGCAGATGGGGGCGTTGAATCGGACGGATCGGAGAGCGGCATTCGACAGGGGTGCTCCTTGGGTCCAGCCCCAACCGCATGACCGTCATCACCAAGGCCGTCCTCACCCTGGAGAGGCAACGCTGGAAGACCAGTGACTACTCCAGTCGACGGGAAACCATCTCTCGCGGTTGCTGCTGCAGGCGAGTATCCCGATTCCCTTGTCAGCTACGGCTCGTGCAGCAGACGATGAGGGCATGGACGGGGAGACGGCCAGGCGCATCATCCGGTCCCAGGACGAGGAGGTTCGGGCACGACTGCGACAGATGCTGGCCGAGCGCGGCCGTAAGGCTCAGGCCGTCGCGGCAGCCCTCCGCCCGTGGCGGAACGGTTCAGCCACCACCCTCTTCACGGGACGCGCAAAACCCGAAGCTCTCCGCGCGCTCGCCGATGCAAGCAGATGGGCATCTGCCAACCGAGGACTGCCGGGAGGGCTGCGTTACATGATCGCGGTCTCCGGCCACGAGTACGGCAGCCTCGGCAGCTCCGAAGTGGACCTGCACTACGAGGCGCGGGACCTTGAGCGCTTCCGGCAGGGAGACGCCGACGCCGCGAGAGCCATAGAGAACGTCTATCTCCTGGCCGAGCAGATAGCGGAGAACTGCCGGGGAGCACGGATAGTCGGGTCGGCGCTCGACATCCCAGATGAGTTCCACCCGCCCCGGTACGGGCAGCTGCTCGAGGGAACGCTCGCCCGGCTTGTCGCTGAAGACCTCGCCGACCACATCAACACAGGTCGGGCACTGGAGGAGCGGCTGACCGTCGGTGGGGTCGGGGAGACGACCGTGCAGTCCTGGCGCGCGAAGGTGCTGGAGTCGACCGCCATCCCTTATCTACTCGGCTTTATGGATCTGACCCGGGGCCTGGGAGCCTGTGAGAGTCCGGTCGTCACCGATCCGGTGGTCTTGAGCCGGGCCTATCTGGCTCTTGGGCTTGCCTACTTGGAAGAGGTGCAACAGCGCATGCCGGACTATGCCGAGGCGTCGGGGCAAGCAGTGCCCGAACCCCGCATCTCGTTGTCCTTCAGCGGGGGGACCTTCTACGGCGGTCAGTTCGCCGCACAGATTGCGAACATCGACTCCACGATCGCCGGTGTCGTTCAGCACGGCAGCCCAGATGTGGCCGAGGCTCTGAAGGAGTTGGAGCAGGCCGTGCTGCACCAGGCCGGCTTGGACGAAGACGAGCGGCGGGACCTGCTCGACAATGTCGGGTATCTCGCCGAGGCCGCGCAGACTCCTTCTGAACAACGAAACCGTGGAATCATCAGATCGGTACTCTCATCCTTGACAGTTGCGGCAGCCAGCGGCGAGGAACTGCGCCGGGCCATGGACGCCTGGGGCGGAGTGCTTCACGGCCTTCTGCCCTGAAGGAGGGCGTCTCGGCCGCGGCCACGACCTGACCGGGCTCGCGTGCCCACCGGACACCGGGTCTGCGAGTGCCAGGACGTCCCGGCCCTTGTCGACCGTGCCTACCTTGGCGCCAGTCTGGTGACGGCCCCCTCAGACGCCCGCCGGGCCGCGATCTCACCGGAACAAGCGAACCCACAACCGCGCCCTGTCCGCGGCACAAGCCACGCCGGTCGAGCGCGGCGTCGCACGACTGAAGGCGTGGCGAGTTCCGCAGGGCCCGGCGCAGCCCGAACCGAATGTCGTCAATCGCCACGGCTGTCCTCGCCCTGGAGAGGCAACGCTGAAAAGGCTCAGTGATGAACCGCTTCGTCGAGTTCATCGACACGGGCAACGAGGATCTCGCCCGCGAGGTCATTTCTCCGGACGCGGTGTTCCACACGCCACGCCACCCGGAACCACTGCGGGGGCCCGATGGGTACATGAAAGTCCTCGGGATGATGCGCAGCGCCTTGCCCGACGTCCAGTGGACGCTGGAGGAGACGGTCGCCGAAGGCGACACCGTGGCCGTGCGGTTCACCAAGCGGGGAACCCACGACGGTGAATTCTTCGGGATCCCGGCGAGCGGCAACAAGATCTCGGTGCAGGCCATGAACTTCTACTACCTGGCCGACGGCCGGATCGTCGGCGAACGGGGCCAGCCCGACCTCCTCGGGGTGATGCAGCAGATCGGTGCCATACCGGCGCCGTGAACCTCGTAGCGCCGGGTGAGCCTTCTGCCGCGCGGGATTGCCGCTGCCGGGAGGGGGCCGTACGGCGCGGTGGCAGAGGGCGAACGCCCACACCGTGGTGCGGGAGGCCGACGCCGGTCAGCGCAAGAGGTTGGTCTTCCATATGAGTTCCCTGCCATCCAACCCAGCCGACGCAGGCCACAGCGCCCGGGCCGCAGGAAGCGTCACTCGACTGCAACGGGCGGATGGTGCTCGCCGTGGATGTGAGCAACTGGCTGCGTCCCGACGCCCCCAAAAGCCCGGAGCAGAGCGTGAGGTGATCGACGATTCCAGCGCAGAGCATCACCCCGTGTGGTAAATGGGCAGCCCGAACACAGCTGCCCGCCTCGACAACCCGTACGGGTTGTCGAGGCGGGCAGGTTCATAGGGAGTGTGAGGTGGCGAGGTCGGGGTGGGTGCGACCGGGCGGTTCGGCCATGCCAGGCCGCGCCCGTGGTTACAGAGTGCGGGCCAGGCGGTCGGTGAGCAGCCGGGTGAAGCGGGCCGGGTCGGGCAGGTCGCCCCCTTCGGCGAGCAGCGCGCTGCCGTATATCAGCTCGGCGATCTCCGCCAGTGCGGGGTCGTCGGCGCCTGCGTCGTGTGCTGTGCGCAGGGCGGTGATCAGCGGGTGTGCGGGGTTGAGTTCCAGGATCCTCTTGACGGTGGGCAGTTGCTGTCCCATCGCCCGGTACATCTTCTCCAGGGTCGGTGTCACGTCGTGGGCGTCGCCGACGATGCAGGCTGCCGAGGTCGTCAGGCGTGACGACAGGCGGACCTGCTTGACCTGCTCGGACAGGGTGGTGGTCAGCCACGGCAGCAGGGCGGCGAAGTCCTGCTCGCGCTGGGCCTTCTCGGCGTCGGTTTCCTGGTCGCCGTCGGCGGACTCGTCGAGGTCGACCTGGCCCTTGGCGATGGACTGCAGACGGTGGCCCTCGAAGGACGGGATCCGGTCCACCCACACCTCGTCGATGGGGTCGGTGAGGATCAGGACCTCGTACCCCTTGGCGGCGAAGGCTTCCATGTGCGGGGAGTTCTCCACCATCGCGCGGGTCTCGCCGGTCAGGTAGTAGATGGTGTCCTGGCCGTCCTTCATGCGCTCGACGTACTCGCGCAGCGTGGTGGTCTTCTCTGGGTCGTGTGTGGAGGCGGCCGACACCAGCTCAAGCAGGGCCTCGGTGTTGTCCGTGTCCTCGACCAGGCCTTCCTTCAGCGCCCGGCCGAACTGCGCCCACACCTTCGCGTAGCGCTCGGCGTCCTTGGACTGCATGTCCTTGATGGCGCCGAGGACCTTCTTGACCAGGCGTCGGCGCACGCCGCGGATCTGGCGGTCGTGCTGGAGGATCTCGCGGGAGACGTTCAACGACAGGTCGTGGGCGTCCACGACACCCTTGACGAAGCGCAGGTAGTGGGGCATGAGCGCTTCGCAGTCGTCCATGATGAACACCCGCTTGACGTACAGCTGGACGCCGCGCTTGGTCTCGCGGGAGAACAGATCGAAGGGTGCCTGCGAGGGGATGAACAGCAGCGCCTCGTACTCGAAGGTGCCCTCGGCACGCATATGGATCGTCTCGGCCGGCGCCAGCCAGTCGTGGCTGATCTGCTGGTAGAACTCGTGGTACTCGCCCTCGGTCACCTCGCTGCGCGGCCGGGCCCACAGCGCCTTCATCGAGTTGAGCGTGTCGACGTCGTGGGTGGTCTCGCCCCCGGTGTCGGTGCGCTCGGTGGCCATCCGGATCGGCCAGCGGATGAAGTCCGAGTACTGCTTGACGATCTGACGGATCTTCGACTCGGACAGGTAGTCGGCGAGCCCGTCCTCGTTGTCGGCGGGCTTGAGGTGCAGGGTGACCGAGGTGCCCACGGGCAGGCCGTCGACGGCCTGGAGGTCGTAGGTGCCCTCGCCGTCGGACTCCCACTGGGCGCCGGAGTCGGTGCCGGCCCGCCGGGTGCGCAGGGTGACGTTGTCGGCAACCATGAACGCCGAGTAGAAGCCGACGCCGAACTGCCCGATCAGGCTCTCGGCGGTGGCGGCGTCCTTGGACTCCTTGATCTTCTCCAGCAGGCCGGCGGTGCCGGACTTGGCGATCGTGCCGATCAGCTCCACGAGATCGTCCCGGGTCATGCCGATCCCGTTGTCACGGACGGTCAGTGTGCGGGCGTCCTTGTCGACCTCCAACGAGATGTGCAGGTCGGTGGTGTCGATCTCGACGAGGCTGGAGTCGGTCAGCGATTCCAGCCTCAGCTTGTCCAAGGCGTCGGAGGCGTTCGAGATCAGCTCGCGCAGGAAGATGTCCTTGTTGGAGTAGATCGAGTGAATCACCAGTTGGAGCAACTGGCGGGTCTCGGCCTGAAATTCCAGCGTCTCGACACTGCTACCCATGTAGGTCTCTTTCTGTGGGAACGTCATGAACGGATTGGACTCGGGCCGAGACAGATCGTTGCCCGCCGTCGGCATGGTTCGGGGCGGGCCCGACTGCACCCGCACTTTGTGACTCTCTGTGGTGGGAGTCAGTCATCGTCAGCTGCTGTCGTCGCGAGCCGGTCATCTAGAGCGTCCAGGCGTGTGACGAGGTCGGTGTGGTGGGCATCGAGGTAGGGGCGCATGCCGGTCAGGGGGGCAATGAGCTCGGCGGCGTCGGTGGCGCCGAGGGCGGCATGCAGGGCGGCCTGGGCTGAGCGCGCTTCGGGCGCGAGGTGGGCGAGGGCGGTGATCTGTCCGGCGAGGCGGCGCAGGTCGGCGGCGTTGGCGCGGGCCCATGCAGCAGTGGCGCGTTCGGCGGCCCTGGCCTGGCGGGTGGCCGTCACACGCTGCTCGCCGGTGGTGCCGACGGCGCCGGGGCGGCCGCGCAGGTAGCGGCGTTCGGCGGCCTGGCGGCTGGCGACGCCGAGGGGGTGGGCGAGGTCGGCCCAGCTGGCGCCCGCCTCGCGGGCGGTCTCGATCAGGCCGGTCTCCCAGCCGGCGAGCTGCTCGCGCACCTGCCGCAGCAGCATCAGGGAGGCCAGTGCCTGCTCGGGATGGGGGCCGACGGCGTCGGGGGTCTCGTGCTGGGCATGGCGCAGGGCGTCGTCTATGGCGGCAAGGGCCGCAGCGGCGGCGAGAAAGGACGCCGGGCTGTGGGCGTCAGTGCTGGTCGGGGTCGGCTGGTCGGCCGGAGTCAACGGGCACCTCCCTCTACTGTCATCATTTGGACGACACCATGTTTGTCATCGCTTGGATGACATGTTACAACGGTGTCAGTGAGGCGCATTGGCAGCCACTGCCCGAACCTCTGGAGGTGTTTCCGATGTTGATG
>NZ_JBVHTI010000005.1:0-47148 GCF_055565975.1 Streptomyces sp. NPDC028289
TTCGGTCTTGCGTTTCCGACTCTATCAGATCTTTTCTCGATCCGATTTCCTCGGTGCTTTCCAGGTTCTCGCTCTCGCGTTTCCCTTTCCGGCGGTTCCGACTCTATCAGATCCTTTCGGCGTCTGATTCCCAGTCAGCGGGAGTTGTCTTCGCGGCTGTTGGGCCGTTCCGACGTCCCAAACCTTAGCGGATCCGGTCCGCGATTCCCAATCGGGCCGCTTGGTCCGTCCGGGCACCACTGGGACCCGAAATCGAATTGAATTCGGGCACGCCGAAATCAACCCGGTCGGGAGATCGTGCTGGTGGTTTGGGTGCCGCTCATGCGGCGGAGTTGCTGTCCCAGAACCGTTACGGCTCCGCGGCAACCCGAAGAACATTACGGGGCGGACAGGGGGGTGTCAACCCTCCCCTGTCAAGATTTTTTCCGCGGCCCGCGCGCGCCGGCATCAGTCCAGGTCGGTGAGCCGGCCGCCGGCGTCGGGCTGGGCGTGCTCCACGCGGCGGAGCAGCCGGGTGAGGACCTCGCCGAGCACCCCACGCTCCGCCGGGGAGAGGTCCTGGAGGAGATCCTCCTCGAAGACGGAGGCGAGGCGCATGGCCTCCAGCCACTTCTCGCGCCCTTCGGGGGTCAGCTCGACGATCACCCGGACGCGGTTGCATTCATCCCTCTCCCGGGTGACGAGCCCCTCGGCGACCATCCGGTCGATGCGGTGGGTCATCGCGGCCGGGGTGAGGCCGAGGCGCTTGGCCAGCTCGCTGGGGCCCATGCGGTAGGGGACCCCGGAGAGGACGAGGGCCTTGAGGACCTCCCACTCCGCGTTGCTGATGCCGAGGGCGCCGGTCTGGCGGCCGTAGGCGACGTTCATGCGGCGGTTGAGCCGGGACAGGGCCGAGACGATCTTCTCGACCTGGGGGTCGAGGTCCTGGAATTCGCGCTGGTAGGCGGCGATCTGCTCGTCGAGCGTCGGCTCGCCGGCGCCGGTGGTGTCGGCCATGGTCCGCAGTATCGCACGGACACGCTTGGCGTTGAAGTCCTTCGCGATGTAGTCTTTAGCTTCGAACTTTAGCTTCAAAGTCTTCGGACTTCAGCAGTCCGTCGACTTGACGACCTGAGAGAGGTGAACGTGACCAGGGCGATGGGCGCAGCGATGCGCCGGATCCACGTGGGCAACGCACTCAGCGCGTTCGGGCTCGGTTTCACCGTCCCCTACCTGTACGTCTACGTGGCGCAGGTGCGGGGGCTCGGTGCCATGACGGCGGGTGTCGTGCTCGCCGTCTTCGCCGTGGCCGCGCTGATCGTGCTGCCGTTCGCCGGCCGGGCGATCGTGCGGCGCGGCCCACTGCCGGTCCTCCTCACCGCCCTGGTGACGGCCGCTGTCGGTGCGCTGAGCCTGGGGCTGGCGGGGAGCGGTCCGGCAGTGCTGGCCGCGGCGGCGCTGCTGGGGGCCGGGCAGGCCGTGATGCAGCCCGCGCTGGCGACGATGATCGTGGACTGCTCGACGGCGGAGACCCGGTCCCGGGCCTTCGCGACGCAGTTCTTCCTGCAGAACCTGGGCCTGGGCGTGGGTGGCCTCATAGGCGGCCACCTCGTCGATACGACCCGGGTCTCCTCCTTCACCCTGCTCTTCGCGATCGAGGCGGCGATGTTCCTGCTGCTGGCCGTTGTGATGTCGACGGTCCGGCTGCCGCACTCGCCGCGGATCGCGGACGCGCCGGCCACGTCGTCGGCGAAGGGCAGCTGGAAGCAGTTGCTCGGGAACCGGGCGATGGTGCAGCTGTCCGTCCTCGGCTTCGTGCTGTTCTTCGCCTGCTACGGGCAGTTCGAGTCCGGGCTGAGCGCGTACGGCGTGGAGGCGGCGGGGATATCCACGTCCGCGCTGGGCACCGCGCTGGCCGCGAACACGCTGATGATCGTCGTCGCGCAGTTCGCCGTGCTCAGGTTCGTCGAGCGTCGGAGGCGGTCGCGGGTGATCGCCGGGGTCGGGCTGATCTGGGCCGCCGCGTGGGTCGCGGCCGGGTATGCGGGGCTGGGGCACGGCAGCCAGGAGATGGCGACGGCCGCGTTCGTGTCGACGTACGCGCTGTTCGGGCTGGGTGAGGCGATGCTGTCGCCGACGGTGGCTCCGCTGGTGGCCGACCTGGCGCCGGAGGGGATGGCCGGGCAGTACAACTCGGCGTTCGCACTGGTCAAGCAGCTTGCGCTGGCCGTGGGGCCGGCGGTGGGCGGGCCGCTGGGGGCCTCGCTGCCCGCGCCGTACGTCGTCACGTTCCTGCTGTTCTCGCTGGGGATCAGTGTCCTGGCGGTACGGCTCGGAAAGCGGCTGACGGATGTCCAGGACCGGCCTTGGCTGGCTGCGAGGAGCAGGGTCGTCGCCCGGGGTGGCGCTACTGCGGAGTCCGTGTCCGCGTAGTGGGGGCGGGGGTGGGGACGCTTACCGGCGCTGGCCGGGTGCCGCCCGCGCGCTTGAGAGAAACGGCTCAGGAGCGCCCCGTAAGGGGCGCTGGGGGTACCCCCGGCCGAAGGCTGGGGCCGAAGGCTGGGGGAGGAGCTGCGCGACCAGCCCCCACCGGCCCGCACCCGCCCGACGGCCGGACCCCTCTACCCCTTCGGCAGTACGAACTCGCACCACACCGCCTTCCCGCCCCCGGGCGTCCTCCGCGATCCCCACCCCGAAGCGATCGTCGCCACGATGGCGATGCCTCTGCCCGACTCGTCGCCCGGTTCCGCGCGCCTCCGGCGCGGGAGGTGGTCGTCGCCGTCCGTGACCTCGATGATCAGTCGGCGGTCGGTGCGGCGGAGCCGCAGCCGCATGGGCGGGGTGCCGTGCTGGAGCGAGTTGGCGACCAGCTCGCTCGTGGCGAGGACGCCCAGATCGTGGAGGTCGGCAGGGAAGCGCCAGCTGGTCAGCACGCCGGAGGCGAACGCACGGGCGCGCGGCGCCGCCTCGATGCCGCCGAGGAGTTCCAGCGCGGCGTTGCGGAACAGGTCGCCGTCGGGGCCCGTACGGGCCGGATGCTGGAGGACGAGGACGGCCACGTCGTCGTCGTGGTCGGCCGTGACGCCGGCCGAGCGGACCAGGCGGTCGCAGATGACCTGGGGGGTGCCGGTGGCGCCCGCCAGCGCGCGCTCCAGCGCCGCGATGCCCTCGTCCAGGTCCTCGTCACGGCGTTCGACCAGGCCGTCCGTATAGAGGACTGCCGTCGAGCCGGGGCCCAGCGGTACCGAGGCGGACGCGTGGACCCAGCCGCCGGTGCCGAGCGGCGGTCCGGTCGGTTCCTCGGTGCGCAGCACGCTGCCCTGCTCGTCGCGGACCAGGATCGGGAGGTGGCCGGCGGAGGCGTACACCAGGCGGCCCTCGTTGGGGTCGTGGACGGCGTAGACGCAGGTGGCGATCTGGTTGGGGTCGATCTCGGTGGCGAGGCCGTCGAGGAGCTGGAGGACCTCGTGCGGGGGAAGGTCCAGGCGGGCGTAGGCGCGGACCGCCGTACGGAGCTGGCCCATGACGGCCGCCGCGCGGACGCCGCGGCCCATGACGTCGCCGATGACGAGGGCGGTGCGGCCGCCGCCGAGGGTGATGACGTCGTACCAGTCGCCGCCGACCGCGGCCTCGGTGCCGCCGGGCTGGTAGGTGGCGGCGATACGGAGGTCGTCCGGCTGTTCGAGTTCCTGCGGGAGCAGCGAGCGCTGGAGGGTCACCGCCGTCTCGCGCTGGCGGCGTTCGCTGGCGCGCAGCCGCTCCGCCGCCTCCGCGTGGTCGGTGACGTCGGTGGCGAAGAGGAGAACGCCGCCGTCGCGGTCCCCGTTCTCGGCGACCGGGGTGCAGGTGAACGTGTAGGTGCGGCCGTCGAGTGCCTTGCGGGACTTGAGCGTGCGGGGCTTCCCGCTGCGCAGGACCTGGTCGAGGAGGGGGAGGAGGCCGAGTTCGGCGAGTTCGGGCAGGGCCTCTCGGGCGGGGGCGCCCGGGGGTCGTACGCCGAAGGCCGTCGTATAGGCGTCGTTGACGTACGCGATGTGGTGGTCGGGGCCGTGGACGAGGGCGACCAGGGCCGGGACGTGGTCGAGGACGCCACGGGCGGGCAGTTCGTCGACCGCGGGCACGCAGGGCGAGTTATCGGTCAGTTGTTCGGCGCGGGCCGCGGGTACGGAGTCCCCCCGCCGGTCCGGGGAGACCGCGTGCTCGGTCCGCGCTGCGGCGCGGCGCTGCGTTCCGGGGAGCCGGGCGCTCCAGCGCGTGAAGTTCACGAAACCTTGCCTCGTGTCGTCGTCTCCGGCCGGCTCGGGGAGCGGCCGGGGGCCGGGGGAAGTCCCCCGGTGCAGTTCTGGGGAGGAGCTGGGGAGGAGCCTTGTGCTCGGTCGGGGGGCAGTCTGGCAGGGTGGCCGTCGGCGACGACATCCGTCAGACGCCGGGGCGGTCCGTGGAGTTCCTGAGTTCCGTCAAGACGACCCGTTCGAGTCGTCGGAGGGACTGTGAGGAGGCTTTCCACCGGCCGCGAGTTCGAACTCCGCTCGGGGATGTTCGAGTGATCCGAGCGAGACGATCTCCCGTTTGAAGAGCCCGGAGAGGGTCCATTCGGCGAGGACGCGGGCCTTGCGGTTGACGGTGGGCACCCTGCTCAGGTGGTAGACGCGGTGCATGAACCAGGCAGGGTAGCCCTTCAGCCTGCGCCCGTAGACCTGGGCGACGCCCTTGTGGAAACCGAGGGAGGCGACTGAGCCGGCGTATGTGTGGGCGTACGTGTCGAGGGGCTCGCCCCGGAGTACGTGCACGATGTTGTCGCCGAGGACCCGGGCCTGGCGGACCGCGTGCTGGGCGTTGGGGGCGGTGTCGGTGCCGGGTTCGGCGGCGGTGACGTCGGGGACGGCGGCGGCGTCGCCCGCGGCCCATGCGTGGTCGACGCCGTCGATGGTCAGCGCGGCGGTGCATTTCAGCCGCCCGCGCGGGGTGCGCGGCAGGTCGGTGGCGGCGACCAGGGGGTGCGGTTTGACCCCGGCCGTCCAGACGAGGGTGCGGGTGGGGAAGCGCTGGCCGTCGCTGAGGACGGCGACGCGGTCCGCGCAGGACTCCAGGCGGGTCTCCAGCAGCACCTGGATGTTGCGGCGGCGCAGTTCGGTGACGGTGTAGCGGCCCAGTTCGGGGCCGACCTCGGGGAGGATCCGGTCGGTGGCCTCGACGAGGATCCATTTCATGTCCTCGGGCTGGACGTTGTGGTAGTACCGCGCGGCGTAGCGGGCCATGTCCTCCAGCTCGCCGAGGGCTTCCACGCCCGCGTAGCCGCCGCCCACGAAGACGAAGGTGAGGGCCGCGTCGCGGATCGCCGGGTCGCGGGTGGAGGAGGCGATGTCCATCTGCTCGATGACATGGTTGCGCAGGCCGATGGCCTCCTCGACGGTCTTGAAGCCGATGCCGTGCTCGGCGAGACCGGGGATGGGCAGCGTGCGCGCGACCGAGCCGGGGGCGAGGACCAGTTCGTCGTACTCCAGGAAAGTGGCGCCTTTTCGCTCCTCGGCGGTGGCGAGGGTGGCTACTTCGGCGGTGCGCTTGGCGTGTTCGACGGCCGTCACCTCGCCGATGACGACATGGCACCGGTCCAGAACGCGCCGCAGGGGTACGACGACGTGACGAGGGGAAATCGAACCCGCGGCCGCTTCGGGAAGGAACGGCTGGTACGTCATGTAGGGATCGGGGGTGACGACAGTGATGTCGACGTCACCCCGGCTGAGCTCCCGCTTCAGTCTCCGCTGCAGCCGCAGGGCCGTGTACATCCCGACGTAGCCGCCGCCGACAACGAGAATGCGCGCACGTTCCTTCACCATCCCATGACGCACCCGTGACTCTTGTTTGTCCACAGCCCCGGCAATTTGTGTGACCGGCGGCCGGCTTTCCGGGGCGCCGGGCGTGCGCCCCGGGTGGGACGAAAGGGGCCAGGTCAGCGGGGGCGGGCAGGGGAGCGCGAAGGCGCCGAATCGGGAGGTAAACGACCCGTACTCCGATCGGGGGGCGCACCGTGCGGAACGTCCCCCTTCTGAATTGACAGCCTCTCAACTATGTTCGTGTGTCGACGGGGTGCAGAGGATGTGGTCGAACGGGTCGCGACGGGCGGTCCGCCCGGCCCGCGGTCCATGGATCGGCCATGGGTCGGCCGCAGTTCCGCTCGCTCCGGCTTTCAGTGACGGGGAGAGTCTCCGGGGGGAGACGTCGTTAACCGGGGGAACACAGATGCATATTCAGGACACGCATTGGTCATCGGCATCCGCTCTTGCGGCCGGTGGCGGAACGGTGAGCGCGACGGCGGGCAACGGACGCGGTGACGGGCCGCGTACGACGCCGTTGCGGGTGGACGCACAGCGCAATCTGGAGCACGTGCTGCGTGCGGCGCGCGAGGTCTTCGGCGAGCTGGGGTACGGCGCGCCGATGGAGGACGTGGCGCGGCGTGCGCGGGTCGGGGTCGGCACGGTCTACCGGCGCTTCCCGAGCAAGGACGTGCTGGTACGGCGGATAGCCGAGGAGGAGACCTCCCGGCTGACCGACCAGGCGCGGGCCGCGCTCGGGCAGGAGGACGAGCCATGGTCGGCGCTGGCGCGCTTCCTGCGGACGTCGGTGGCGTCGGGGGCGGGGCGGTTGCTGCCGCCGCAGGTGCTGCGGGTCGGGGTGCCGGAGGAGGTCGGCGGCGGTGCCGTGACCGGCTCCGGGGCCGAGGAGGCCAGGGTGCCGGCGCAGCGGACGCAGCTGGGGGCCGCGGAGTTGCGGCTGGTACCGGAGGGGCGTGAGCCGGTGGGCGCCGCCGCCGACGACGCGGGAGCGGCCGCGCTGCTCGACGTCGTGGGGCGGCTGGTGGAGCGGGCGCGGGCGGCGGGTGAGTTGCGGCCGGACGTCTCCGTCTCCGACGTCCTGCTGGTGATCGCCACCGCGGCGCCGTCCCTGCCGGATGCTGCGCAGCAGGCGGCGGCTTCGGCTCGGTTGCTGGACATCTTGCTGGAGGGGTTGCGGTCTCGGGCCTGACGGTGGCCTTGCTCGGTCGGGCGGGGGGTCTGCGCAGGAGCATGTGCCGTGCGAGGGCCATGGGCGAGTGCGGGTTGACTGTGGCTGGTCGCGCCCACGCGGCGGCAGCCGCAGATCAGACACAGCCCCGCGCCCCTTACGGGGCGCTGTCGTCCCGGTGTTTCCCCTTCCGGGTGACCGTCTCGTCGGTGGCGCGCCTGGGCAAAGGCGGTGTGGCAGTCTGAGCCGGTGATTCGGTCGGTTGGGCAGGCATCGGGGGCGTTCCGCGATGGGCGTTGACGGGTGGGACGAGTCCGTCGGTGAGGGGACGACCTCGCCGCAGGTGCCCAGCCAGGGCGGGCGGGCCGCGGTGCCGCCGGCCGGTGAACCGCCGGAGGGGAACGTTCCGGCACAGCGTGACGGGAGCGTCCTGCCGCCGCCCCGGGAACTCCCGCATCCCGACAGCCAGTTGATCGAGCGGATGCGGACCGGCGACGACTCGGCGTACGCGGAGCTGTACCGCAGGCACGCGGACGCGGTTCGGCGCTACGCGCGGACCTGCTGCCGGGACGGGCACACCGCCGACGACCTGACCGCCGAGGTGTTCGCCCGCATGCTGCAGGCGGTGCGCGGCGGGTCCGGGCCCGAGTACGCCGTGCGCGCCTACCTGCTCACCTCGGTACGGCGGGTCGCCGCGCAGTGGACCAAGTCCGCCCGGCGTGAGCAACTCGTCGACGACTTCGCGCTGTTCGCGGCGCAGTCCGCGCGCGGCTCCGAGGTGTCCGACGACGACAGCCTGGACCTCGGCGCGGATGTGCGCGCGATGCACGAGGCCGAGCAGTCGATGGCGATGCAGGCCTTCCGCTCGCTGCCGGAGCGCTGGCAGGCCGTGCTGTGGCACACCGAGGTCGAGGACGAGTCGCCGAGCGAGGTGGCCGTCCTCTTCGGGCTGGACGCCAACGGCACCCGGGTCCTTGCCAGCCGGGCCCGTGAGGGCCTCAAGCAGGCCTACCTCCAGGCCCATGTGAGCGCCTCCCTCACCGACGACGAGGAGTGCGCCCGCTACGCCGACCAGCTCGGCGGCTACGCCCGCCGCAAACTGCGGGTCCGGGCCGAGCGGGGGCTGCGCAAGCACCTGGAGGAGTGCGCCAGGTGCCGGCTGGCCGCCGCCCAGATCGAAGAGGTCGCGAGCGGTATCCCGGCCGTCGTACCGGTCGCGGTCATCGGCTGGTTCGGGGCCGCCGGGTACGCCAAGGCGCTCGGGATCGTCGCCGGGGGTGCCGGTGTGGGGGCCGCGGGTGCGGCCGCCGCGGCGAGCGGCTCGTCCGGCGGGGCGGGCGGCGGGGCCGGGGGTGCCGCCGCCTCGGAGGGGCTCGCGGGGCCGGTGAAGGCCGGGATCGCCGCGGGAGTGGTCGCGGCGGCGATCGCCGTGGTGGCCCTCGCCCTGACGAACGACGGCCACCCGGTCAAGGAGGCCGCCGGACCCACCCCGTCCGCGCCGGCCGTGCAGCCCGAGGCACCGACCCCCACCCCGTCGAAGAGGAAGCCGGCACCCGAACCGGTCGTCCTCGCCCCGGAACCGACCCCGACACCCACCCCGACTCCGCCCCCTGCTCCCACGCCCGCCCCGAGCCCGAAGCCGACCCCCACCCCGCCGCCCACGCCTACCCCGCCGGGTCCGACCCCCACCCCCACGCCGACGCCCACTCCACCGCCCGCCCCGGTCGTCTACCAGTGGAGCGAGCTGCGCTTCGACGTCATCGGCGACGGCACCCGTCCCGAGATGCGGCTCGGCGACAGCAGTTGGGTCTGGCAGCGGTACGGCGTGACGGTCGCCGGCAAGGAGTACGCGCACGGTGTCACCGTGCACGGCCGGTCCTCCGTCACCATCGACCTCAACCGGCAGTGCACCGCCTACGACGCGATGGCCGGCGTCGACGACATGACCCTGGGCCTCGGCGAGGTCGCCTTCGCCGTCTACGCGGACGGGGTGCGGCTGTGGCGGTCCGGGGTCGTCGAGGGCGGACAGGCCGCCGTGCCCGTCCACGTGGACCTGACCGGGCACCGGAACGTGCGCCTGGTGGTCGAACCGCAGGACCCCTTCGACACGGTGGCGCTCGCCGACTGGGCCGAGTCGAAGTTCACCTGCCGGTAGCGGCCGTCGGCGTTCTGCCCAGTTCGCGCAGGGCGTCCTCCTCGGTGAGGGAGGCGCCGCGCGAGCGCTCGGCGGCGTAGCGCTGCGGGGTCAGCGACGCGCGGGCGGCCGCGTCGACCTCCTCGGCGCGGGTGCGCTCCGGCTCGGGACGGACGCACTCGGCGCGCCAGTGCTCGGCGGCGGCGTACAGCCGTACCGCCCCCGCCAGATCGCCGAGCCGGGCCAGCAGATCGGCGCCGATGTCCACCAGCGCCGCCGTGATCACCTCGGCGCACCGGTACGCCACCGCCTCGCGCAGCCCTTCGGCCACGATCGGCAGGGCCCGCGCGGGTCCGTGCTCCATGGCCGTGAGCATGGCCTCGACGGAGCGGATCGCGGCCGTGAACTGCGGTGGCGCGGCGCCGGCCACCGTCGTGGCACGAGCGGCCTCGTAGCACTCCCGCGCCCGGGCCAGGTCCCCGTCGTAGTGGGCCAGGATCGCCCGCAGCAGGGCCACGTACGCCTTCGACTCCGCCACCCCGTACCGGTCGGAGGCCTCGCCCGCCTGATCCAGGGTGGACCGGGCGGCCGCCCGGTCGCCGGAGCGGAAGGCGATCTCGGCGAGCCGCGCGAGCAGGAACGGCGTCTCCGCGTGCGCGCCGACCTCCTGGGCGAGCCGCAGCGCCTCCCGGTACTCGCCCTCCGCCGCCACGAACCGGCCGCGCGCCATGTCCGCCTCGCCGGCCGCGCTGCACACCTGGGCCCGCATCCAGCGGTCCCCCACCCGCCGGCTGAGGACGCGCAGCTCGGCCAGGTCCTCGTCGACGCCCCGCAGGTTGCCGGGTGAGTCGACCATGATGTGGGTGCGGTACATCAGGCTGACGCCGACCTCCCAGTCACCGCCGCACGCCCGGCAGTTGTCGACCACCGCGGACATGTCCGGGGTGATGTCCACGGCGGAGCCGCCCAGGGTCCACGCGGTGAGCGGCCAGATGAGGCCCGGCATCCGGGCGGCCCGGGGACCGCCCGCCTCGAAGGCGCCCCGGACGAGCGCGACGTACCGCGGAGTCCGCTCGTCCGCCGCCAGGTCCGGCTGGCCGGACTCGGACGCCAGGAACAGCTCGAGCAGCCTGAGGTCCATGCGCAGCTCGTACAGCGGGTGCCCGGCCTGGGCGCCGGGATCGGCCAGGAGCGCGCCCACGTGGTCCGCCGCGTCGGCGAGCGCGCGCAGTTCGTCCGGGTCCGCGTCCTCGGGCAGGGCGTCCCGGGCGACGCCGAGGCGCAGGACCGCGCGGACCGAGGCCGTGGCCTCCTGGCGGTAGTTGCGCAGCCACCAGAACCAGCCGACGGCGAGGGCGATCCGGCCCGCGCGCACCTCGTCGCCCGCGCGGACCGCCCGGTCGAGGGCGGCGCGGATGTTGTCGAGGTCGGTCTCCAGGCGGCGGATCCAGGGGAGCTGCTCCCCGGAGCGCAGTCTCGGCTCCGCCTCCTCCACCAGCGCGCACACCCACGCGCCGTGCCGCCGCTCGGCCGCCGCGCGCAGCCCGGGGACCTCGGCGGCGCGCTCGACGGCGTACTCGTGGATGGTCTCCAGCATGCGGTAGCGCATACCGCCGGTGCCGTCCGCGCCGTCCGGGGTGGCGACGACCAGGGACTTGTCGACGAGCGCGCCGACGACGTCGGCGGCCGGTCCGGTGCAGACGGCCTCCGCAGCCGTGAGGTCCCAGCCGCCGGCGAAGACGGACACCTCGCGCAGCATCGTCCGCTCCCGCTCGTCGAGCAGGTCCCAGGACCAGTCGACGACCGCGCGCAGGGTCTGCTGTCGGGGCAGGACCGTGCGGCTGCCGGCGGTGAGCAGGCGGAAGCGGTCGTCGAGCCGGTCGGCGATCTGGCGGGGTGTCAGCAGCCGGAGCCGGGCCGCCGCGAGCTCGATCGCGAGGGGCAGTCCGTCCAGGCGCCGGCAGATCTCGTCGACCGCCGCCGAGTCGCTCGGCGCGGCACCGGTCCCCGTCCCCGTCCCGGGGCGGACGGCGGCGGCACGCTCCTCGAAGAGCCGGTGTGCCTGTTCGGGGGCGAGGGGTTCGACCGGGCGCACCGACTCGCCTGGGACGCCCAGGGGTTCACGGCTGGTGGCGAGGACCGTGAGGCCCGGGCAGTGGGTGAGCAGGGTCTCGGCGAGGGCGGCCGCCGCTTCGATGACATGTTCGCAGTTGTCAAGGATCAGGAGTTGGCTGCGCGGGGCGCAGTACTCGACGAGCAGGGCCGTGGGGTCGGTCTGCACGGTCGCCAGCTCGTTGGTCATGAGCACGGTCTCGCGCAGACCGAGTGCGCTGACCACCGCGCCTGGCACCGCCTCGGGCCGGTCGAGCGGGGCGAGCTCGACGAGCCACGCCTGCGGGAGCCCGGCGGCGGCCTCCTCGGCGAGACGGGTCTTTCCGGAGCCGCCCGGTCCGGTGAGGGTGACGAGACGGGCCCTGTGCAATTCGGAACGAACGGCTTCAAGCTCGGGTTCCCGCCCCACGAAAGAGGTAAGCCGCGGACGGAGGTTGCCGGTGCGGGGCGGGGGCGCCTGAAGCGGGGTCGCTTCCTGCGTGAGCAACGACGCGTGCAGGGCCTGGAGTTCCGGGCCGGGGTCGGTACCGAGGCCTTCGGCGAGGGTGCGGCGGGCGGTCTCGTAGGCGGCGAGGGCATCCGCCGGGCGGCCGGTGTCGCGCAGGGCGCGGATCAGCAGGGCGTGCAGCGGCTCGTCGTACGGGTGGACCGTGGTGAGCTCGGTCAGCTCCGGTACGGCGTCGGCGGCGCGACCGAGGCGGAGGGCGGCGTCGGCGCGGGCGCGGGTGGCTTCCAGCCGGAGCGCCTCCGGGCGGGCGGCGGCAGCGGTGCGGTCGGGGAGGTCGGCGAGGGCGGGGCCGCGCCAGAGGGCGAGGGCGTCGGTGAGGAGCCGGTGGCCCGTCGCCGGGTCGCCGGCGGCCAGGGCCTCGGTGCCCTCGCGCACCTGCCGCTCGAAGACGTACAGGTCGATGTCGGCCTCGGCCGCCGCGAGGCGGTAGCCGCCGGGGGTCGAGGCGATGCTGTCCCTGCCGAGGGCCCTGCGAAGGCGGCCGACGAGGGCCTGAAGGGCGGCCGGGGCGTCCTGGGGCGGGTCGTCGTCCGTCGCCCAGATCTCCTCGATGAGGGTCTCGGGGGTGAGGGTGCGGGCAGGGTGGAGGGCGAGGACGGTGAGCAGCGCGCGGAGGCGGGGGCCGCCGACGGGTATGGGGGCGCCCTGGTCGTCGCTGGCCTGGGTCACGCCCAGGATTCGGTACCGCACCGGGTCATTGTCGCCGGGGCCGGGGGGGAGCGGCACGGGGTTTCAGCGCCGGGAGTTTCATGGTGCCCGGGGTGGGTGCTGGGGGCGGGGGGTGTCGCTTACCGGCGCTGGCAGGGTGCCGCTGCGCCCACCCGTGCCGCCCAGCGGCACGACTGCCCGCAGCTGAGTGGCTGACACGGGCGCGTGCGGCTGGGCAGGACGCGGCTGGGCAGCGCCCCGTAAGGGGCGCTGGGGGTACCCCGGCCGAAGGCTGGGGGAGGAACTGCGCGATCAGCCCCCACCGGCCCGCAGCCGAAGCACAAGGGCGGCACCCCCTGATGTGGGGGTCTGGGGGCGGCAGCCCCCGGATACGGCGGCCCCCGCCCCCGGAGGGTCACGCCCCCGAGGCCAACGCCCCCCGCATCGGCCGGATCCCCGCGGGCACCGCCCGCGCCCGGGCCGGCGTCCCCGTCCAGCACGTGCCCCGGCGGGAGAGGAGCCGGCGCAGCCACAGTTCCAGGGAGACCAGGTCGGCCAGGCCGTCCAGCGGCAACGGCTCCCCCGCGGCCGCCGAGCGCAGCGCCTTGCGGACCACCCGTGCCTCCACCAGGCCCGCCTGCGCCAGCAGCGGCGTCGAGAAGAGGGAGATCAGGTCGTCGGCCGCCACGCGCAGCCCCGTGCGGGTGGCGGCCGCCGAGGACGCGTGGGAGGGGGCGCCCCAGCCCGGCGGGAGGTCGGCGACGCCGGCGCCCTCCAGGACCGTGCGGAGGATCGCGGCCCGGGCGCCCGGCTGGACGCGCAGCGCTTCGGGGAGGTCACGGCAGGCGCGGACCACCTGGTTGTCGAGGAAGGGCGTGTGGAGGCGCTGGGAGCGGATCTCGGCCGCCTGTTCCAGGACGCGGATGTCGGCCGCGTGGCGGGCCAGCACCGCACGCGCGCGGTAGTCTCCGGGGCGCTGCCCGGGGCCGACGCCGGAGCGGTTCGCCGAACCCTGGAGCAGAACCGATACTTCAGCCAGCGCCTCACCGGTCAGCCAGCGCGCCGCCGGACCCGGTCTCGCCCAGGTGAGCGCCGCGAGGGACGCGCCCACCGCGCCTCCGGGGTCGTCGAACCGGCGCCGCAGCAGGCGCTCGGCGAGCGACTCGACGCCCGCGCGGTACGGCGTACGCGCCAGGCGGCGGGCCGCGCTGTACACCCGCGCGGGGACCATCACCGAGCCGTCGGCCTTGGCGAGCGCGGCGACCGGGCGGACGAGGTGGCGGCGCTTGCGGTCCATCAGCAGGTCGGCGAGGCGCGCGGGGTGGGCGTCGAGGACCTGGCGGGCACCGTAGCCGGTGAAGTGGTCGGCGCTGCCGGCGGCGAGCCGGGCGCGGTGCCGGGCCGCGGAGATCAGGGACGGGCCCGGTTCGTCGGTGAGGGGACCGTCGAGGTCGGCGTACGGCAGCACCTCCTCGCCGCCGGTGACCACCACGTGGTGCAGGCGCGGGTTGGCGGCGAGGGTGCCCGCGCGTTCCAGTTCGGCCTCGCGGCCGCCCACGGCCAGGTCGTTGAAGGTGACGGCGAGGAGGCGTTCGCCGGCGCCCGTGCCGTGGCCGAGGACCGTGCCGGGCATGCCGGGCAGGCCCGCGGCCAGCAGGGCCAGCGTCCCCGACGCCGGGCCGCCGGAGAGGTCGGCGCCGATGCCCGGGACCGGCATCCCGCGCGCCGCGCGACGCTCGGCGGGGCCCATGCCGGGTACCGGACCAGGGTCGATGTCCGGGACGTGCCGGGGTGCCGACAGCCGCGCGCGTACCGCCTCTACGAGCGCGTCCCGTACGGCGTCCACCGCACGGTCGGGGTCGGCGGAGGGTGCCGCGACCGCGAGCGAGGCGACCTGCTCGTACCCGGCGACCTCGCGCGCCCCGGTGCGCAGGATCAGCGCATGCCCCGGCGGAATGCGCCGCACGCCCTCGTACGGGGTCGAGTCGTGCAGGGCGGCCGGTACGTCGGGAGCGGCGAGGAGGGCCGCGAGGTGGCCGTAGTCGAGGTTGGCCTCGATGAGGTCGGCAAGCGGGAGCGCGGCCGTGGCGTAGGCCGTACCCCCTGCCCAGGGGCTGTAGAAGACCGGGCGGGCGCCCGCGAGGTCGCCGCAGACGGTGACCCGGCGGCCGACCTGGACGACGGCGGTGTAGCTGCCGGGCCAGGCGGTCAGATGCCGGAGTGCGCCCCCGCGCGCCGTGAAGAGGCCGAGGCGCAGTTCCTCGTCGGTGGCGCCGCAGGTGCCGAGGACGGCGATGCGGTTCTGTGCGTCGGCCTTGATGACGCGGACCTCGTCGGGGCGCCAGTCGCCGACCGCCCAGAGCGGGTCGGGGTCACCCCACAGGAGCTGGGAGCCGACGGGGTGGACGGTCTCGCCGTCGTAGCCCATGGCGCCGGCGGAGCCGATCGTGGCGGCACCGGAGATGGTGCTGCTCCATCCCACCAACCACCGCATCGACGCCTCCACAGGCTGTGGACAACCATGCACGGTACGAACCGGGTCCCCATGCTGCCATGAAGGACGCGGTCCGGAGGGGCGGTGGGGCCGCCTTTGATCCCTGGAAGATTTCACGTGGTTGCCGCGGAGTTGCCGCAGGACGGGGCACGCGCGCGTGCCGTGGGAGGGGCGCGGCGGGAGCCGACCGCCGTACGGCACCGGGCGACTGCGACGTGAATGCGCCCCCTGTACGCTCCCCAAAAACGCCCTTCGCGCCCTCAATTGCCATGGTAGGAGCGTTGAGTCGCCGAAAAAGGTGGGGTCGATTTTCGGCCAAATCGGTGATGGCCGCCCGGACTTGCGCACGCTCCGTACATGCTTTGCGCATCGCACGCGTGCGTGCCCGAACGCGCACAGTCCGGGAGGCGGGCATCGCCTCCCGGACCGGTCCGCCACCCGCGGGGATGAAGGTGGCGGTGTCCCCCAGCCCACTGGATCCAGTACAGCGGGCCGACCCACGCATCAGCCATGGAACCGCTCCCCAGTTGGCCGGAGAAGAGCGCACGGACGGGCGCACGGCCACACGGCGGGGGCACGTCGCGACAGGTCGTGCACGGTGCGTATATGGGCCGCACTCGCGTACGGACCACAATCCCGCCATCCGGAACAATGCCCCTTAACGCTTGGGATGCGGCGAACTACGCTGGGTTTACGAATGCCGCGTGGTTATGCCAGCGCGGCAGCCGTCTGTGTCGAGGGGTGGCGCATGTCCAGGGAGCAACGCGGGCCGAACGAAAAGCTCGGCGCCGTTCTCGCCCTCGCGGGAATCAGCAACGCAGGACTCGCGCGACGCGTCAACGATCTTGGCGCTCAACGCGGGTTGACTCTTCGCTACGACAAGACGTCGGTGGCGCGCTGGGTGTCGAAGGGCATGGTGCCGCAGGGCGCCGCGCCACACCTCATCGCCGCCGCGATAGGCCAGAAGCTCGGCCGCCCGGTGCCGCTCCACGAGATCGGCCTGGCAGACGCGGATCCCGCCCCCGAAGTGGGCCTCGCCTTCCCCAGGGACGTCGGACAGGCGGTGCGGTCGGCGACCGAGCTGTACCGCCTCGACCTCGCCGGCCGCCGGGCCGGTTCCGGCGGCATCTGGCAGTCGCTGGCCGGTTCGTTCGCAGTGAGCGCATACGCAACGCCCGCCTCGCGTTGGCTGATAACCCCCGCCGACAGTTCGGTCGCGCGCGAGGCGAACACCGCGGACGGTTCGGGCGCACCGCTCAAAGTCGGCCACAGCGACGTGCAGAAGCTGCGGGAGGCCGCCGAGGACGCCAGGCGCTGGGACTCCAAGTACGGCGGGGGCGACTGGCGGTCGTCGATGGTGCCGGAGTGTTTACGGGTGGAGGCGGCACCGCTGCTGCTCGGCGCGTACTCCGACGAAGTCGGGCGGGCGCTGTTCGGGGCGAGTGCCGAACTGACGCGGCTGGCCGGGTGGATGGCCTTCGACACCGGACAGCAGGAGGCGGCGCAGCGGTACTACATCCAGGCGCTGCGGCTCGCCCGCGCGGCGGCCGACGTACCGCTCGGCGGGTATGTCCTGGCATCGATGTCCCTGCAGGCGACGTACCGGGGCTTCGGCGACGAGGGCGTCGACCTCGCGCAGGCCGCCGTGGAGCGCAACCGTGGGCTGGCGACCGCGCGGACCATGAGCTTCTTCCGGCTGGTCGAGGCACGGGCACACGCGCGTGCCGGTGACGCGCAGGCGGCGGGGGCCGCGCTGAAGGCGGCGGAGGGCTGGCTGGAGCGGGCGCGGGAGGGGGACAACGATCCCTCCTGGCTCGGTTTCTACGGCTACGACCGGTTCGCCGCGGACGCGGCCGAGTGCTACCGGGACCTGAAGGCCCCGCGCCAGGTGCGGCGCTTCACGGAACAGGC
The DNA here is from genome assembly GCF_055565975.1 of Streptomyces sp. NPDC028289. NCBI lineage: Bacteria > Bacillati > Actinomycetota > Actinomycetes > Kitasatosporales > Streptomycetaceae > Streptomyces > Streptomyces sp. NPDC028289. Next base: position 16,789 of record NZ_JBVHTI010000005.1, read on the forward strand.
CCTTTCCAAGCCGACCGAGGAGTTCGTGCGGTCGCACGGACTGCGGCTGGTGGTCTCGGCCGTCGCCGAACTGGAGTCGGGCAACCTCGACGCGGCCTGCGAGCAGGGGGTGCGGGCCGTGGAGGTGGCCGGGCGGATATCGTCCGCGCGGACGACGGAGTACGTGAAGGATCTGCTGCACCGGCTGGAGCCGTACGGGGACGAGCCGAGGGTGGTGGAGCTGCGGGAGCGGGCACGGCCGCTACTCATGGCGCCGGCGTGAGAGTCGCCTAGGCGTCTGCCGGGTTCATGCCACAGGGCGGGTGCGGGTGGACTGTGGTTGCTCACGCAGTTCCTCCCCCAGCCTTCGGCCGGGGGTACCCCCAGCGCCCCTTTCGGGGCGCTCTCCTCGGGCACGTTTCAAAGTGATGTCAGTGGCGCAGTGCACTATCGAGCGTGGGAGGTGGTGCAGGTGCGGGCCGGGATTGCTTACGACTGTGACGTGCTCGTGGTCGGGGGTGGGATCGTCGGGCTGTCGACCGCGTATGCGGTCACCCGTGCCGCGCCCGGGACCCGGGTCACCGTGCTGGAGAAGGAGGCCGGGCCGGCGAGGCACCAGACGGGGCGGAACAGCGGGGTCATCCACAGCGGGGTCTACTACCGGCCCGGGTCGCTGAAGGCGCGGTACGCCGTCAAGGGCGGCGCGGAGATGGTCAAGTTCTGCGCGGAGTACGGCATCGCGCACGCCGTCACCGGCAAGCTGATCGTCGCCACCGAGCGGGCGGAGCTGCCCCGGCTGCACGCGCTCGTGCAGCGCGGCCGGGAGAACGGCATACCGGTGCGGGAGCTCGGGGCCGCGCAGATCGGGGAGTACGAGCCCGAGGTGCGGGGGCTCGCCGCCATACACGTCGGGACGACCGGGGTGGCCGACTTCGTGGGCGTCGCCCGGCAGCTCGGAGAGGCCTCGGGGGCGGAGATCCGGTACGGCGCCCGGGTGGTCCGCGTGGACCGGCGCCCGGAGCGGGGCGTGGCCGTGCTCACCTCGCGCGGGGACGTCGTACGCGCGCGCGTGCTGGTCAACTGCGCGGGGCTGTACTGCGACGAGGTCGCCCGGCTGACCGGGGACGAGCCGGGGATGCGGATCGTGCCGTTCCGCGGGGAGTACTACGAGCTGGCGCGGCCGGAGCTGGTGCGCGGGCTGGTGTACCCGGTGCCGGACCCGGCGTTCCCGTTCCTCGGGGTGCATCTCACCCGCGGGATCGACGGAGGCGTGCACATCGGGCCCAACGCGGTGCCGGCGCTGGCCCGGGAGGGGTACGGGTGGGACGTCGTACGGCCGCGGGAGATCGCCGGGACGCTGGCCTGGCCGGGGGCCTGGGCGCTGGCGCGGCGGCACTGGCGGTACGGGGGCGGGGAGCTGCTCCGGTCGGTGTCGAAGAAGGCGTTCACGAAGGCCGTACGGCGGCTGCTGCCCGCCGCGGAGGAGGGGGACCTGGTGCGGGCGGCCGCGGGGGTGCGGGCGCAGGCCGTGCTGCGGGACGGGACGCTCGTCGACGACTTCCTGATCAAGGAGGGGCCGCGCGCGGTCCACGTGCTGAACGCACCCTCGCCCGCGGCGACCGCCTCGCTGCCGATCGGGCGGGAGGTGGCCCGCAGGGCGCTGGAGACGCTGGGCTCGGTGTGACCCCGTCGGCCGCCTGGCGGGGGCCGTAAAATCGACGCACTGTGTCTGACTCCCGCAATGCCCCCGAAGCCCCCCGGCCCGCCGAGACCGGCCCCGCCGAGCACGTCCCCGGTGCGCACCCCGACCACGCCCCGGGGATGTCCGTCCGGCACACCCGGGCCAAGGGGGAGCCGCGGTTCCCGGACGGGCCCAAGGCCGATCCGGCCGGGTCGCACTTCGAGCGGCGGATCCGCAGCTTCCAGCCGCGCCGCAGCCGGGTCACCGCCGGGCAGGCCGACGCGCTGCAGCGGCTCTGGCCCAAGTGGGGCCTGGACATCGACGGGCAGCGGGTCATCGACCTCGGCGAGCTGTTCGGCAACGACGCCCCGGTGGTGCTGGAGATCGGGTTCGGGATGGGCGAGGCGACCGCGCAGATGGCCGCCGAGGAGCCCGGCGTCAACATCCTCGCCGTCGACGTGCACACACCTGGCCAGGGGAACCTGCTCAACCTCGCCGACCAGAACGGGCTGTCCAACGTCCGCGTCGGGAACGGCGACGCGATCATCCTGCTCCGGGAGATGCTGACGCCGGACTCGCTGGACGGGCTGCGTGTGTACTTCCCGGACCCGTGGCCGAAGAAGCGGCACCACAAGCGGCGGCTGATCCAGCCGGAGTTCCTGGATCTCGCCGCGACCCGGCTGCGGCCCGGGGCGATCGTGCACTGCGCGACCGACTGGGAGCCGTACGCCGAGCAGATGCTCGAAGTGCTCGACGCCCACCCGGAGTTCGAGAACACGCAGGACGACGGCGGTTTCGCGCCACGTCCGGCGCACCGGCCGCTGACCCGTTTCGAGGGTCAGGGACTGGACAAGGGACATGTGGTGAACGATCTGCTCTTCCGTCGCGTACAGCACCGGGTGCCGCAGAGCGAGCAGCACCGTCAGGAGTCACCTCGTTAGGGTCGATGCCGTGGCCACCTCTCCGCCGCCGTACTCGCCGTACCCGCAGTACCCGTCACAGCCACCGCAGCCGTCGTATCCGCCGGACGCCGTCGGCGGCGGCCTGCGGCATCCCCGCTGGTGGCAGCGGCGCTGGGTGCGGTACGGGGCGCTGGGCACGCTGCTCGCCCTCTCCGGCCTGGTGATCCTCGCGCTGGTGCGGGAGCAGACGGGGACGGAGGGGTTCCTGGTGGGTCTGGGGCTCGCCGTGCTGCCCGTACCGCTGCTCGTGGGCGCGTTCCGGTGGCTGGACCGGGTGCAGCCCGGCCCCTGGCGGAACGTGCTGTTCGCCTTCGCCTGGGGCGCCTGCGCGGCCGCGCTGATAGCCATCGTCGCCAACAGTTTCGCGACGAGATGGATCGCGACGGCGACCGCGGACCCGAGCGGCGCGGACACGCTCGGGGCGACCGTGATAGCGCCGGTCGTCGAGGAGTCGGCGAAGGCGGCGGCCGTGCTCCTCGTGTTCCTCTTCCGCCGACGGGACTTCACCGGGATCGTCGACGGGGTGGTGATAGCCGGGGTCACCGCCACCGGGTTCGCGTTCACCGAGAACATCCTCTACCTCGGTACGGCCTTCGGGACCGACCAGCTGACCGGGGACAGCGGGATCGCCTCCGTCACCGCCGCGACGTTCTTCGTGCGCGTCGTGCTGTCCCCGTTCGCGCATCCGCTCTTCACCGTCCTCACCGGCATCGGCTTCGGCATCGCCGCGCTCTCCGGGGAGCGGCAGCGGGCGCGGCGCGTGCTGGTGCCGGTGGCCGGGCTGCTGCTCGCGATGACCATGCACGCGTTCTGGAACGGGTCCTCGACGTTCGGGCAGTACGGGTTCTTCGCCGTGTACGGCATGTTCATGGTGCCGGCGTTCGGGCTGCTGACCTGGCTGGCCGTCTGGACGCGGCAGCGTGAGCTGCGAACGGTACGGGAGGAGCTGCCGGCGTACGTCTACGCGGGGTGGCTGGGGGCGGCGGAGCCGTTCGTGCTCGGGTCGATGCGGGCGCGGCAGATGGCCCGGGAGTACGCCGCGTACCACTTCGGGAAGGCGGCGGGGCGGGCGGTCACCGAGTACGAGGGGTACGCGACGGCGCTGGCGCTGCTGCGGCGCCGGGGGCAGCGGGGTCGGGCCGGGGCCGACTTCATGGCGCGGGAGCGGGAGCTCCTCACGGAGCTGTGGAGCCGACGGGAGCTGGTGCGGCCGGCCCTGGAGTACGCGGCGCGGACGGCCGCGCCGGGCGCATGGCCGGGGTACACCGGTTACGTGCCGTCGGCCTACGGGGCGGCGATGCCGTATCCCGCCTACAACCCGTACCGGAGTTAGCGCTTCGGGGTCGCGGCCGGCTCGGCACCGCCGGGATGCGCCGTGCCGGCTGAGCGCCGTTGCGGCGGACACGCATACGAACCGGACTGCAACCCCCTGGGGGGCGCTGGGGGTACCCCCGGCCGAAGGCTGGGGGGAGGAACTGCGCGACCGGCCCACGACGGCGCTGTGCTCCGCGACGGGCCGGCGTTCCGACGGCGGGTACCGGCCTGCCCGGCCCCGCCGACTTCGACCGTCGTGGCCGAGCACCGTTGCGGCGGAAGGGTGGACCGGAGGAGCCGGGGGCAGGCGGCCGTCAGGCGGAAGCCGTTGTCAGCTTCGTCAGTTCCTCGTCCGTCAGGTTCAGGTCCGCCACGGCCAGCAGGGGCGGGAGTTGCTCCAGTGTGCGGGCCGAGGCGATCGGGGCCGTGATGGTGGGCTGGGCAGCCAGCCAGGCCAGGGCGACCGTGGGGATCGGGGCCTCGTGGGCCGCTGCGATCTCGTCCAGGGCCGCCAGGACCTTCTGGCCGCGCTCCGACTCGGCGTACTGGGCGGCTCGGCCGGCTCGCGCGCTGTCGACCGTCGTACCGGGGCGGTACTTGCCGGTGAGGAAGCCGGCGGCCAGCGAGAAGTAGGGGACGGCCGCGAGGCCGGTGCGGGAGGCCAGGTCCTGGAGGGGGCCCTCGTAGGTGTCGCGGGAGACCAGGTTGTAGTGGGGCTGGAGGGCGACGTACCGGGCGAGGCCCTCGCGGTCGGAGAAGTCCAGGGACTCCTGGAGCCGCTCCGGCGTGATGTTGGACGCGGCGATGTGCCGGACCTTGCCCGCCCGCACCAGCTCGTCCAGCGCGCCGATGATCTCCTCGACCGGGATCTCGGGCTTGTCGAAGTGCGTGTAGTACAGATCGATGTGGTCGGTGCCGAGACGGCGCAGGGACGCGTCGGCGGCGGCCTTGATGTTGGCGGCGGACAGGCCCGGGTACTCGGGGTGCTGGCTGACCTTCGTCGCGATGACGACGTCGTCGCGGTTGCCGCGCGCCTTGACCCACTTGCCGATGATCGTCTCGGACTCGCCGCCCTTGTTGCCCTCGATCCACGCCGTGTACGAGTCGGCGGTGTCGACGAAGTTGCCGCCCGCGGCGGCGTACGCGTCGAGGACGGCGAAGGAGGTGGCCTCGTCGGCGGTCCAGCCGAAGACGTTGCCGCCGAGGGCGAGCGGGAAGACCTCCAGGTCGGAGGCGCCGAGCTTGCGGAGGGAGGGGGAAGCGGAAGAAGCACTCATGCCTGACTTCAACACGCGTCGCCGGGCACCCCATGCCGACGCAACACGAAGTTCTTGTAAAGGCGACCGCCTCCGCGAGGCGTGGCGGGCAGCCCGGCGGCCCTGACGCCGGGGGTTGTCGTCAGGGCCGCCGGGGGCCGGTCGGTGAGGTCCGGGTTCTGGCCGGAGCCAGGTTCAGGGGTTGAGGCCCTTGCCCCGCAGCCAGGTCATCGGGTCGATGGCGGTGGCCTGGCCGTTCGGGTGGACCTCCAGGTGGAGGTGCGGGCCGGTGACGTTTCCGGTGGCGCCCACGCGGCCGATGACGTCGCCGGTGGCGACCTTCTGGCCGACCTTGACGCCGATCGAGGACTGGTGGCAGAACCACAGCTCGGTGCCGTCGTCGAGGGTGATGATCGTCCGGTAGCCGTAGGAGCCGGCCCAGCCCGCCTCGGTGACCGTGCCGCTGTGCACGGCCTTGATCAGCGTGCCGGTGGGCGCGGCGAAGTCGAGGCCGGTGTGGTAGCCGGAGGACCACATGGAGCCGGCCTGGCCGAAGGTGCCGGTGATCGTGTACGAGACGACGGGCAGCGTGTACTGCTTGGCCAGCGCGGCGAGGCGGGCCTGCTCGGCCTTCTCCTTCGCGGAGGCCTCGGCCTTCTCCTTGGCGTCGGCGGCCTTGGCGGCGGCCGCCTTCTCCGCCTTGGCCTCGGCTGCGGCGACCGCCTGGTCGGCGGCGGCGACGGCCTTGGCGCTGGCCTTGGTGTCGAGCTGGTTCTGCTGCTGCGCGGCCTGGGCGATGATCCGGCTGCGCAGCGCCTCACCGGCGTCGGACGAGGAGGAGTCCGCGTCGGTGGCGGTCGTCGTGACGCTGCTGAGCGCGGTCCGGGTGGCCTGGTGGCCGCCGTCCTCGCCGAGCAGCGAGCTGACGGAGGACGGGAGGTCGGGCAGCGAGATGGAGACCGGCGGCTTGCCGGTGTTGGCGCTGGCCATGCCGCCCGCGCCGACGGCGGCTATGACGCCGACGCCGAGAACCGTGGAGCTGCGGGCGAGCCCGCCGCCCTTCTGCTTGGCGACCCGGTGCCGGCCGCGTACCGCGGAGAGGGACTCCTCGGTGGGGTTCCACTCCTCGAAGGGGCCCTCGTCGATGCGGTAGCCGCCGTAGCCGAAGGTGTCGGGCTGACGCTGGCTGGGCACGAACGGGGCTGTCGGAGCAGGCGGGTTGGACGCCACGCGGGCGCACTCCTTTCCTTCCGCCGCCTACCGGGTTAGCTGACGGGTTCGGAGCGGGAAGGTCTCCTACGCGCGTATACCGGCCGTTTCGTACCCGGCGGTAGCCGTGCGATTCACCCCAAGGTGGTGGTTCCCCGGTTCCCTTGCGGGATTCGGCGCGTGCGCACGGAGCCGTCTCGGGTGACGGCTGGGACGACCGCGCTGCGTTATCGAACGTTAATAGACCCGGCTATCAGATTCCAAGCTGTTCGCCTTGATCATTAAGCTTTCAAAGCTTGGACTTACCTGCCACGACCGGTCAAAAACGGTCGAGTCGACGGTGCGCGCCGCTCAGCTCAGGAGTCACACAGGTTTTGATGGTGACTCAGTTGTTATGCACAGGGCGGTCGTCCGGACACCGAACGTGACCGCGCCCCGCTCAGGGCCGTCTCAGGATCTGGATACGACTCAGGGCCGGAATCCTTGAATCTCGGATTCCGGCCCTGGGTTTCAGTAGCGGGGACAGGATTTGAACCTGCGACCTCTGGGTTATGAGCCCAGCGAGCTACCGAGCTGCTCCACCCCGCGTCGGTGACACCAGCATACGCCATCCGAAGAGGGGAAGTCACACGGGTTAAGTCTCACGAGGCCGACGGGGCTGCGGGGAGGTCCCTGACCGCGGGCAACCCCCACGCACCCGCACCCGCAAACCGCGCCCCAACCCGCTCAGCCGAGCAGATGCGCGTTGGGCGCCTTCGCCTCCCCCTCGTACTCCCCGAGCACCAGCACCTCCACCCCCGCCTCCCGCAGCGCCCCCGTCCCGTCGGCCGCCGCCACGAACGTGTCCGGTTCGCGCCACGCCGTCACCACCCGTCGTACCCCGGCCCGGAGGATCAGCTCGGCGCAGGGGTGCGGGCGGGAGGCGCGGTGGGTGCAGGGTTCGAGGCTGGTGTAGACCGTGGCCGCGGCCAGCCGGGGGTCGTCCGCGGGGATCTTCGCCAGGGCCGCCTCCTCCGCGTGGACCACGGGGTCGCCGGCCTCCCGGGAGTGGCCGCGGGCCAGCTCCGTGCCGTCGGCCGCGACGACGACCGCGCCCACACTGAACGCGGTCCGGGAGGGCGGGCACTCGGCCGCCAGTTCGCAGGCGAGCCGCAGCCAGTGCCGGTCCGCGGCGGACACCGACCCGCCCGTGCCGGGGGCCGTGGGCTCGTAGCGCATGAGGACGACGTCCTCGATCCGGCGGGTCTCCAGGAGCCGCAGCCGCCCGGCCTGGTACCCGCCGGGACCGAACAACCGCGGCGCCTTCGGGTCGCCGACGAAGAGGGGGGCCAGGACCAGCTGGAGCTCGTCGGCCAGGCCCTGCTGGAGGAGCTGGGTGTGGACGGTGCCGCCGCCTTCGACCATCAGGCGCCGTACGCCCCGTACGTCGTGCAGGTGCTCCAGGAGCAGCCGCCAGTCGAGGTCGGCGCCGAGGGAGACGACGTCGGCGGCGATCCCGAGGGCACGGGCCCGCCGTACCCCCTCGTCCGTCGTGTAGACGATCTTCTCGCCGCCGGTGTGCCAGAACTTCGCGTCCGGGTCGAGGTCGCCGGTCGCCGTGACCGTGACCTTGAGGGGGTACTCGGGCCGGCCGGCGGCGGTCCGGGCCGCGCGCCGCTCCGGGGAGTTGACCAGAAGCCGCGGGTTGTCCGCGCGGATGGTGCCGGCGCCGATCAGGATGGCGTCGACGGAGGCCCGTACCTCGTCGACGCGGTCGAAGTCGGCGGGGGAGGAGAGCAGGAGCCGGTCGGGGCCGGTGTCGTCGAGGAAGCCGTCGAGGGAGACGGCGGCGGACAGCAGGACGTAGGGGTACGGCATCGGACGCGCTCACTCTCGGCGGGCGGGCTGGCTGACTGGCTGCCTGACCGGTCGGGCGGCGAACCGGCTGACCGGGATCGGACCGACCGCTCTGACACGGACGCTTGGTTAAAGTTTGAAACAAACCTACACTGGTCGCATGACGACTCGCTGGCTCACTCCGAAGGAGCAGCGCGCCTGGCGCGCCTACATGGCGGCGACGCACCTCCTGGAGGACGCGATCGACCGGCAGCTCCAGCAGGACGCCGGCATGCCGCACCTGTACTACGGCATCCTGGCCAACCTCTCCGAGGCGCCGGAGCGCAAGCTGCGCATGACCGATCTCGCCGAGAAGTCGAAGATCACGCGGAGCCGGCTGACGTACGCCGTGACCCGGCTGGAGAAGGACGGGCTGATCCGCCGCGAGGACTGCCAGTGGGACAAGCGGAGCAGCTTCGCCATCCTGACGGACGAGGGCATGGCGGTGCTGGAGCGCACGGCGCCGGGCCACGTGGAGACGGTACGGGCGGCGGTCTTCGACCACCTCTCCGCCGAGCAGGTGGAGCAGCTGGAGGAGATCAGCTCCGTGATCGCGCGGGCGCTGGAGGGCGACGAGTCGACCCCGCGGCCGACGCCGGACGAGCTGCCGTGGCGGCGGCGGTCGTCCCCCTGTTCCGGATCGTGAACTCGATTTCCCGAAACCGTACGGAAATCTGTTGCTTCAAATTTAAAGCATGAGGTAGGGTTCCAGCCGTGGATCTGCTTCAAATCTGAAGCAGACGCCCGCGACGTCCCGTACCGGGACCGCCGTCCTGCACCCGGACACTGGAGAGCCCGATGACCGACTTCCCCGCCGCCACCCAGCGCGCCCGCGTCCGGGTCCCGCTGCGCTTCAACGACGGCTACAGCGTCAACGCCGAACTCGTCACGTTCCATGGCCTGACCGACGGCCAGGAGCACGTCGCCGTCGTCCTGGGCGAGCCCGCCCCCGGCACCCTCCCGCTGGTGCGCCTGCACTCCGAGTGCCTGACGGGCGACGTCTTCGGCTCGGCCCGCTGCGACTGCGGGCCCCAGCTGCGCGAGGCCGTCGAGCGCATCGCCGAGCGCGGCGGCGTCCTGCTCTACCTGCGCCAGGAGGGCCGCGGCATCGGGCTCTACAACAAGCTCGACGCCTACGCCCTCCAGGACCAGGGCCTCGACACCTACGAGGCGAACGCCGCCCTCGGCCTGCCCGAGGACGCCCGCGACTACACCGCCGCCGCCCAGATGCTGGCCGCCCTCGGCATCACCGACCTGGACCTGCTCTCCAACAACCCCGACAAGGCGGAGCAGTTGCGCGGCCTCGGCGTCACCGTCCGCGACCGCGTCCCGACCGGCGTCTTCAGCACCGCCCACAACGTCCGCTACCTGCGCGCGAAGGTCCTGCACACCCAGCACACGCTGCCCCTGGCCGAGCTGACGGAGCTCAACGCGGGCTGAGCGCCGCGGACGCGGTGTGCCGGCAACTACGGGCACACCGACGAGGGGAGCCTCCATGGACGACCAGCCGGCGCGTGTACTCGACGGCCTCCACCAGGAAGGGCGGCACACGTCGGCCCGCCGGCCGACCGGCTGCCGAGGCTCCGCAACATGCCCCGGACGCGGCCCGGCTGACCTCGACGCTGATCCGGTCCCGGCGCGCCACGTCCGTCCTGGAGATCGGCACCTCCAGCGGCTACTCGGCGATCTGGTTCGCCGACGCCCTCCGCGACACCGGCGGCCGCCTGACGACCGTGGACGTCGACGCCGACCGCGCCACCGCGGCGCCGGCCAACCTGGAGCGGGCGGGAGTCCGGGAGTACGCGGACGTCCGCCACGGCGACGGCGCCGAGATCCTCGCCGACACCCCCGACGCGTCCTGAAGCCGTACGGCATCCTCGCCGTCGACAACGCGGTGAGCCACCGGGACCAGGTGGCCGAGTGCCGCGAACTGCTCTCCTCGGCAGCGGAGTTCGCCGTCGACCTGCACGAGGTGGGCGACGGGGTGCTGACCGGGGTGGAGGTGCTCCCCGTTGTAGGCGTCGCGGTAGGTGATGTGCTGCGAGCCCGTGACGGCCAGGGCGGTCGTCCTGGCCCCTCCGACCCGGACCGCGGCCATGTCGACGTACTGGGCACCGTCGAACGTGACCGCCGCGACGCCCTTGCCCCGGACGGTGACGTGGGCGAGCCGTCGCCGGCCGCGGCGACGAACCTGACGGGCGCGTCCGCGGTGCCCTTGGACCGGATGGTCACCGGCGCGTAGGCCGCGTCGTTCCCGGCGATCCGGACCGTGTCCCCGGGAGCCGCGGCGTCCGCGGCCGGCTGGATCTGGCAGAAGGGCTCCGCCGCCGAACCGGGACCGGTGTCGCTGCAGCCGGCGGCCGCGTCGTCGGCGTACAGCGCCGCACCGGCGTCGGGGCCCGCGTGCGCGGCCCCCGACCCCAGGCAGCCGACGAGCAGCACCGCCAGACCTGCGGACGCCACCAGCGGATGTCTGCGTCCCATGAACGCGTTTTCTCCCCCCGGCCACTGAAGGCGCCGGCGTTCGACGCGTCCGACCCGTGAGATCCAGTCATGTGTTCGCTGGAACTGAGGGGAGATCAGGCCAGGTTGGGAAGGGCGGGCACCGACGGGACGGCGCCGGTCCGCGGACGCGCCGAACGTTTGCACCGGCTTTGATCAATGCGAGGGCCGCACAGACCGCCGCATCACCGGGCATTGACCGTTCCGCCGGGGTCGGCGCACGGCCGACGCTCGGCCCCGTACCCACGTTCTGGTGAATCCCACCGCGTGACGGCAACCGCACAGCACCCCCCACAAGTCACACACCTCGCATCCAGTGACAAGACACCCAGGGGGACCCATGAACGACCAGCAGCCCTACGGCACCCCGCCGTTCCAGTGGCAGCCGCCGAAGAAGAAGCCCGGCCCAGGCAAGATCGTGGGCCTGGGCTGTCTCGGCCTGATCGGCCTGTTCGTGGTGATCGCCGCGGTCGGCGCGGCGGTCGGCGGCTCCGGAGGCGTCAAGGCCGCTGCGACGCCGTCGGCCACGAAGACCGGCACCGCCGCCGCGGGCAGGAGCAGCGCCGAGAAGGCCGACGGCGACCCGAAGGACGACGCGGTCGCGGAGACCGTCGTCTTCAAGGTGTGGGGCTCCGCCCCGGCCGGCGTCCTCGGCGGCCTCGACATCACGTACGGCTCCGACACCGACACCCGCAAGGGCACCTTCAAGAACGGCAGGTTCGAGGCGACGCTGCCGCTGAAGAAGGACGCCCTGTACGTCAGCGTGATGGCACAGCTTCAGGGGTCCGGGGACATCACATGCTCGGTCACCGTCGACGGGAAGACGAAGAACGCGCACGCCTCGGGCGGCTACACCGTCTGCCACTCCCAACTGAGCAGCGACTTCACCGGCGGCTGGCGGTGACAACGCCGCAGCGCCCGAGCCGGCCGAAGCCAACCCGAGCGCTGCGATGCAGGTCAGAAGGGGTTTGCCCTCCCCCGCGTCCGTAGGCCGTGTGGGACTCGAACCCACAACCAATGGATTAAAAGTCCACTGCTCTGCCAATTGAGCTAACGGCCCAGGCGATGTTGCCTACCCGAGCATAGCCGGACGGAGGCGTCTGGCCGATCGGGTATCGGGGTCGTGGCCGCGTCGTGTGGCAGAAGTGGGACGGGCGTGGTCCGGTGGGTCAGAGATCGACCAGTTTGGCGGAGTCCTCCGAACGCGCTCTGTCCGGGTTGAGGAACCAGTGGCGGGCGGAGGCCTGCCACCAGATCGCGGCGAAGCCGAGGACGGCCAGGACGGCGACCGGGGCGTAGTTGAAGGACTTCCAGGTGACCGGGGAGACCTGCGGGAGCATGAACAGGACGGTGATGACGACGACCCACGTCACCGAGATCACGCCGATGACCAGCGACCAGCGGCCCAGGTGCCAGGGGCCTCGCTCGAACGCGTCTCCCTTGCGCACCCGCAGCAGCGTCGGGATCACGTACGCCACGTACAGGCCGATCACCGCGATCGAGGTCACGGCGGCGTAGGCCGTGTAGTTGATCAGGTAGGGGAGGCCCAGGGCGAGAGCGGAGAGCGCGGCGAGCCAGACCGCCGCCACCGGGGTGCGGGTGCGCGGGCTGACCGTGTGCCAGACGCGGGAGAACGGCAGGGCGCCGTCGCGGGAGAAGGCGTAGATCATGCGGCTGTTGGCGGTGACCGACGCCATGCCGCAGAAGAGCTGGGCACCGATGACGACGAGGAGCAGGAGCTTGCCGGTGGTGGCGCCGAGCGCGTCCAGGAGGATCTGGGCCGGGGGTGCGCCGGTCGGGGACGTCAGCTCCTTGTCGTACGACTGGATCGCGAACGTGAAGCCGAGGAGGAGGACGAAGCCCGCTATCCACGACGTCCAGATGGAGCGGACGATGCCCTTCGGGCCCGCCGTCGCCGCGTCGTGCGTCTCCTCGGTCATGTGCGCCGAGGCGTCGTACCCGGTGAAGGTGTACTGCGCCATCAGCAGGCCCAGGAGGACGACGTACGGGCCGCTGCTCCAGCCGGTCTCGTTCACGAACTTCGTGAAGACGAAGGAGGCCGACTGGTGGTGGTCGGGGACGAAGGTCAGCGCGCCGACGATGACCGCGACACCCAGCACGTGCCACCACACGCTGACGCTGTTGAGGATCGCGACCATGCGGACGCCGAAGGTGTTGAGGAGGCCGTGCAGGACGAGGATGCCCGCGAAGAGGAGGATCGTCCGGCCCGGCGTGACCTTGAAGTCGAACTGCAGGTTCAGGTACGCGCCGAGGAAGGACGCGGCGCCGAAGTCGATGCCCGCGGTCACCGCCACCTGGCCCAGCACGTTGAACCAGCCGGTGAACCACGCCCAGGCCGCCGCGCTGCGGGGCGGGGCCAGCCGGTGGGCCCAGAAGTAGAGGCCGGCGGAGGTGGGGTAGGCCGAACAGATCTCGGCCATCGAGAGGCCTACGAAGAGGGTCATCAGGCCCACGGCCACCCAGCCCCAGGTGATCACGGCCGGACCGCCGGTGATCATGCCGAAGAGGTAGAGGGTGAGACAGCCGGAGAGGACCGAGATGATCGTGAAGGAGACCGCGTAGTTCGAGAAGGCCGACATACGGCGGGCCAGGACCTGGGTGTAGCCGAGCTGTGCCAGCCGTTCCTCGTCGGAGAGGGCGCCCGAGGGCGACTTGGCTGTCGCGTCATCTGTCATGCCCCCAGCGATTCCCTCACCGGGGGCGTGACATGCGTCACAGCTTGGCCGAAAACAGTCTGGAACGGCCATGAAACAGACCCCAGAAGCCCGGACAGGAGCCTGAACAGGCCTTAGAAGAGCGCCTTGTAGCCCTGCCAGCCCGTCGCGATCTTCACGCGGGCCGCGAACGCCCCCTTGCCGGTGCCCGTCTGCCGGTACAGGTTGCCCGCGGTGTCCCGCATCACCAGGTCGTTCCTGCCGTCCCCGGTGATGTCGCCGACGCCCACGACCGCGTTGTACGAGGCGTTCCAGTGCGCGGCGACCTTCACCCGCTCCTTGACCTGGCCCGCCCCGGTGCCGTCGTAGCGCCACAGCGTCCCGGCCTTGTCGACCGCCAGCACGTCCCCGAAGCCGTCGCCGTTCAGGTCACCGGCGCCGACGATCTTCGTGTACGCCGACCAGGTGCGGATCTTGACGCCGGCCTTGAGCTTGCCGTTGCCGGCGTCGGCGAACAGGTAGACGTCCCCGGTGGAGGCTTTGCGGGCCAGCAGGTCGGTACGGCCGTCACCGGTGAGGTCGCCGGGGGCGGTGAGGACGTTGTACGCGTTCCAGCCGGTCCCGAGGGAGATGTGCTTGTCGGACGGCTGGTACGAGCCCCCGCACTTGCCGGTGTATCGGCGCAGCTCCCCGTTCGGCATCCGCACCAGCATCTCGGCGCACCGGTCGCCGGTCATGTCCCCGAAGGGCACGGCGACCGTGCCCGCCGCCCAGCCGAAGGCCGCCCACTTCCCGCTGAACCTGCCGTTGCCCGTGGTGGAGTGCAGCGTGAGGCCGCCGGAGGAGCTGAGGGTGGCCAGGTCGCCGTAGTAGTACCCGCTCTGGTCGTGGAAGCCCTGCGTGCCGCCGGTGTAGCCGAACTTCCCGCTCGTCGTGTACGTGCCGGAACCCTCGACGGCGGTGGCGGTCAGCGTCCAGGTCTTCGGGCCGTTGAGCGGATAGCCGCCCGCGTCGTTCGTCCCGTCCCAGCCGATGTTGACCGACGTACCGCTGCCCTTGATGGTGCGGTCGGCGTGCCCGTGGGTGTCCTTCACCGTGAAGGTCCAGTTCGCGGGCTTGCTGAGCTGCCAGACGCTGCCCCAGATGGTGTTGCCGGTGGCGCCTTCCCGGGCGTCCTCGTCCCAGTCGGCCACCTCCGACTCGATCCCCGCCAGGGGCTGCGTCGGCACCCCGCTCGCCACGATCCGGATCACGTCGTCCGGGCCGACGTACGCGATGTCGCCGCCGAACTTGTCCACGGACCAGGTCAGCCGCCGCTGGTCGGCGGTCTGCCCGGCGGGCAGGTCGGCGATCGCGCGCGCCGCGGCCGCGGTACCGCTGTGGAAGTCCGTCAGCATCAGCTTGCCGGCGGTCCGGTCGTGCTGGACGAGGTAGCCGTCGCCGACGAGCACCGGGCCGGAGGGCACCTTGATGTTCTTCTTCGCCGTACGGTCGTAGACGCCCGCGGCGCCCGTCGGGCCGCAGTTCCAGTAGATCCAGCGGCCGACGACCTGGAGCTCCTTGACCGTGCAGGGCGCGCCGGTGGAGACGGTCGCGACCGTCTTCCTCGTCTTCAGGTCGTATCCGGTGACGACGCCGTTGCCGGCGCCCGGCGTCCACAGCGTCGAACCCCACACGGAGGCGGCGGTGATGGAGCGGGTCAGCCGGACGTTCTGGGTTTGGTACGCGGGCACCGCGTCTACGTACTGCTTGCCGGTGGAGGACGCCTGGTAGATGTAGAAGCGGCCGGTGGCGTCGACGAAACGGCCGCCGGTGACGACCGGGTCGGGCCCGCCGTCCATCGAGTCCTCGGTCAGGTAGATCTGGGCCATCTGCCTGCCGGTGCCGTCGTCCATGAAGTCGCCGACGTAGGTGTTGCCGAAGGTACGCATCGGCACGCAGCCCTGTGCACCCTCGTCGCACGGCACCCGCTGGAGATGGCTGCCGACCGCGTCCGTACCGGCGAATCCCCGGGTCGTCTTCTCCAGCACCGTGGAGCCGTCGGCCGAGATCTGTCTGCCGATCACCCACTGGTCAAAGCTCGGCGCGTTCTCCACGGTGGTCAGGAAGCCACCCGCGTAATCGATGCCGTAGACGCCGTCCGTCGTGATCGGCGTCGGGGTGGTGTCCGCGGCGGCCGTGCCCGCGGTGGTCAGCGAACCGGCGCCGAGGGCGGCCAGGCCGACGAGAGTGAGTGCGATCCGGGCATGCCGGCTCAAGGAACCCCCCAAGAAGTTCAAAAAAGTCAAAGGATGTTAACAACCGGCACACAGACATCGATAGTGAATTGCCCGTGAACGGAGGCCCGTTGCCGGATCGGCAGCGGGCCGGCGGCGGGTCCGGGAACGCGGAAGGGCCCGTACGACAGGTCGTCGTACGGGCCCTTCCTCAGCTCACTCGGTGTCAGCCGTTGCGCTTCCAGCGCGGCTTGTCGTCGCGGCGGCCGAAGGAGCCGGAGGACGAGCCCCGGTGGTCGTCACGACGGCCGAACGGGCGGTCGTGGCCGCTGTGGCCGCCGCTGCGGAAGCCCGGGCGGTCGTCGCGGCGGTCGCGGTTGAACGGACGGTCGCTGCCACGGTGACCGGACGGACGGTCGTCACGGCGGAAGCCACCGCGGTCGTCACGGCGCTCGAAGGAGCGGCCGCCACGGTCGTCACGGTCCCGGTCGAAGGAACGGCCACCGCGGTCGTCACGGCGGAACCCGCCGCGGTCGCCACGGTCGCCGCGGTCGCCCCGGTCGTCACGACGCTCGTCGCGGCGGAAGCCTGGGCGGTCGTCGCGGCGGTCGCGGTTGAACGGACGGTCGGTGCGGTCACGGTCGAAGGAACGGCCACCACGGTCGCCACGGTCGTCGCGGTCGAAGGGGCGACGGTCCTCACGGCGTTCGAAACCGCGCTCGCGGTTTTCGCGGCGCTCGAAGGGGCGGCCGCCACGGTCGTCACGGCGGTCGTCACGACGCTCGAAGCCACGGTCGCGGTCCCGGTTGAACGGGCGGTCGCCGCGGTCGCGGTCCCGGTCGAAGGAACGCTTCTCGAAGCCGCGCTCCCGGTTGTCCCGGCGCTCGGTCTCGCGCGCCGCCGGAACCGTCGGCTCGGCCGCCACGACGGCCTCCTCGACCACCGCGGCCTCGGCCTGGGCCTGCGCCTCGGCCACCGCCGCCTCCGGGTCCTCGCCGCGCTCGCGGGCGACCCGGGCGACCAGGCGGTCGGCCTCGTCGCGCAGCTCGGCGGCCCGGCGCTGCGCCCGCTCCAGCTCCTTGGTGAGCTGGGCGACCTCGCGCTCGGCCTGCTGCGCCGCGTTGGCCGCGGACTCGGACTGGACCTCGGTCATCGAACGGGCGCCGGTGATCTCGGCGACCTCGGGCTCGAAGGCCGTACCGGAGTTGATGATGTGACGCCCGGCGTCGACGCCCGCGTCCTCCATGAGGCGGAAGATCTGGCGGCGCTGGTGCGGGAGGGAGAGGGAGACGACCGTGCCGGTACGGCCCGCGCGGGCGGTACGGCCGGCCCGGTGCAGGTAGTCCTTGTGGTCGCCGGCCGGGTCGACGTTGAGGACCAGGTCGATGCCGTCGACGTGGATGCCGCGGGCGGCGACGTCGGTGGCGACGAGGACGTTGACGTAACCGTCCTTGAAGTCCGCCAGGGTCCGGGTACGGGCGCCCTGGGTCATGCCGCCGTGCAGCGCGTCGGCCTTCACCCCGGAGTCGCGCAGCTGCTCGGCGACGCGGTCGGCGCCCAGCTGGGTGCGGACGAAGATGATCGTGCGGCCCTTGCGGGAGGCGATGGCCGCGGTGACCGGCGCCTTGTCCTTGGGCTTCACGATGAGGATGTGGTGGGACATGGTCGTGACCGCGCCCTGGGCCGCGTCCACCTCGTGGGAGACGGGGTTGTTCAGGTAGCGCTCGACGAGGGTCTGGATCTCGTTCTCCATGGTGGCGGAGAAGAGCATGCGCTGGCCGCCTGCCGGGACCTGGTCGAGCAGCTCGGTGACCTCGGGCAGGAAGCCCAGGTCGGACATCTGGTCGGCCTCGTCGAGGACGGCGATCTGCACGTCCTCCAGGGAGCAGGCGCCGCGGTTGATGATGTCGCGCAGGCGGCCCGGGGTGGCGACGAGGATGTCGACGCCGCGCTCCAGGGCGTAGATCTGGTTGCCCATGGACGTACCGCCGCAGACGACCTTCATCTTCAGGCCGAGGACGTCGCCGTAGGGCTGGAGCGCGTCGGCGACCTGCATCGCCAGCTCGCGCGTCGGGGTGAGGATGACGGCACGCGGCCGCTTCTTCTCGGTGCGGCCGCCGGCCAGCGTGGCCAGGGTGGGCAGACCGAAGGAGAGGGTCTTGCCGGAGCCGGTGCGGCCACGGCCGAGGATGTCCTTGCCGACCAGGGCGTCCGGGATGGTCGCGGCCTGGATCGGGAAGGGGGTCGTCACGCCGTTCTGCGCGAGCTTGCGCACGACGCCCTCGGGGAGGCCGAGGTCGGCGAAGGTGGTCTGGGGGGTGGTGTCGGTGGTGTCAGCGGTCTCCTCGGAGACCTGGGTCACCAGCTCGTCGTCCTGGACGTTCTCGGGCACGACGATCTGATCATTACTGGACACGGACATGCGAATGCGAAACCTTCCGGAGTCTCGTCGGCACGCGCCCGTCAACTCCGTGATTCGCTCACGACCGCCTCAATGCGGTCCGCCACGGCAAGGGAGAGTACGCGCCACACGGCGCGCTCTGCGGTGGCGCCGGGCAAATGGGATCAAACGATCTACCACCATACGCACCCAACACCCACGAAGGCAAACCGAGCCACAACCTCGCAGCTCACAGCAGGTTCACCACAACCCCATCGACGCTCACGCCGATCCTTCGGCGCACGGATCGCACAGATCACGTACACCGGGTCGGATAGACCGGACGCGCAGCCCTACAGACCCCCCAACACCCGACCCCACCCATCTTCTTCCCTCGCCCGAGACCGCCTTCTCCAGCCACCCTGAACCGGCCCGCCGCCCGAGACTCTGGTCCCCCGCCCGGGACTCGCCCGTCGCCTGGGACGTGCGTCCGCCCCCGAAATTTTTTTCCGCCGCAACGGCGCTCAGCCCCCGCGGCGCGTCCCGGCGGTGCCGGAACCACCCCGCGCCCCTACGCCGGTGTCCCCGCCACCGGTGCCGGCTCCCGCTGGACCAGCTGGGTCCCCGTGTCCTCGTGTGCCGACGAGGACGGCTCTGCCGACGGCGGGTCCGTCGCCGGAGGCGGCGGGGTGGGGGAGTCCGGCGGCGGGGTGGGCGAGGCCGCCGGCGGCGCGGGTGTCGTCGGGTCCCCCGTCGGTCCGGCCGGCACCCCCGGCACCACACTCCTGCCCGGCTTCGCCGGTCCGGCAGGCGCCGCGCTCGCCCCCTTCGACGGCTTGGCGGACGCCGACGACGACTCCCCCGGCTTCGCCTTCTCCCCGTGCCCGCGCTTCCCGTCGGCCACCGCGCCGCCGTACCCCGCACCGCCCTCGCCGGACACCCCGGACCCGCCGTCGGTCACGTCACCGTCCCGGTGCCCCGCGGAGTGCGACGGCCTGGCCTTGCCCGCGTCGTCGCCCACGTTCACGCAGCCTGCGGCGGCCGCGACCGCCATCACCGTGACGGCCAGACGGACGGGTACGTTCAAGGGGCGCACGGCGGCCACCTCCGGGGGCGGAGAAAGAGTCAACCTGCCCAACTCCCGCCGCCCGCAAGAGGACACGCAACCGGCACGGCACCCGTCAGCCGTACCCCAGCGCGTGCAGGCGCGTGTCGTCGATGCCGAAGTGGTGGGCGATCTCGTGCACCACCGTCACCTCGGTCTCCGCGACGACCTCCTCGCGCGACGCGCACATCCGCAGCGTCGGCCCGCGGTAGACGGTGATCCGGTCCGGCAGCACACCCGCGTACCACTCCCCGCGGTCGGTGAGCGGAGTCCCCTCGTAGAGCCCGAGCAGCTCGGGGTCCGACGGATCGTCGGGCTCGTCCTCGACGAACACCGCCACGTTGTCCATCAGCCGGGTCAGCTCCGGCGGGATCCGGTCGAGCGCCTCGGCGACCAGTTCCTCGAACTCCTCGCGCGTCATCTCCAGCACAGGCCCATTGTCCGGTACGGAACGGCCGTACGAGAGTCGTGAACCCCGGACATGCGAGCCACGAGCCCCCGCATATGAGCCCCCAAGCCTGGGCATACGGCACCAATGGCCCGCGTCCGCACCCGAACCCGAGCCCAGACCCGAACCCGAGCCCAGACCGAGACCCGAACCAGAGACCGCACAGGAACCCGCACCGGCACCCGAGCCCGTCTCCGGGCGGCCGCACGCCGGGCCGGAGTCCGGACGGGCCGGACCGGAGCCCGGGCCCCGCTGCCCGTCCTGGAACTGGCCCCCGAGGCACACCGGCCGCCCGCCTGGAGCCGCGTCCTCGGCCTGACCGCCGTCGTCCTCGTCGGCGCCTGGCTCGGCCTGCTGATCGTCGGGAACGTCCGTGCCCAGGTCGGCCCGATGGACACGACGATGACGCTGCGCCCGTCCCTCACCGGCGGCACGAAGATCAACGTCTCCCCGCTGGGCGCCCTCTACCTGGACACCCACAGCGGTCCCGTCCGCCTCGACGTCAACGTCGACCAGCTCGACCCGGTCCGCGCCCAGGCACTGGTCGACCACCCCGAACGCCTCTCCGGACTCCAGGACGAGGTCGCCCACGACGTCGAGCACGGCACCCTCGACCTGGCCCTACGCTCCGGCGTGGCCGTCGTCGCCGGCGCCACCGCCCTCGGCCTCGCGGTCTACCGCCGCCCGCGCCGCGCCCTGACCGCCGGCGGCCTCGCCCTCGCCCTGCTCGCCTCGTCCGGCGCGACCGCGTTCGCCACCTGGAACCCCGAGTCGGTCCTGGAGCCGAGGTTCTCCGGCCTGCTCTCCTCCGCCCCGGCACTGGTCGGCAACGCGCGCAGCATCGTCACCGAATTCGACGTCTACCAGAAGGAACTGGCCCGCCTGGTGACGAACGTGACGAAGTTGTACGACGTCACGTCCACGCTCCCCGCCTACTCCCCGGACCCGGCCACCCTGCGCGTCCTGCACGTCTCCGACATCCACCTGAACCCGGCGAGCTGGAAGATCATCGCCTCGCTGGTGAAGCAGTACAAGGTGAACGTGATCGTCGACTCCGGCGACACCATGGACCACGGCACCGCGGCGGAGAACGGCTTCCTGGACCCCATCGCCGACCTGGGCGTGCCGTACGTCTGGGTCCGGGGCAACCACGACTCCCGCACCACCCAGCGCTACCTCTCCCGCATGAAGAACGTGCACGTCCTGGACGACGGCCGCGCCGAGACGATCGCCGGGCTGCGCTTCGCCGGGATCGGCGACCCCCAGTTCACCCCCGACCGCTCCACCGTCCCCGGCGGCGACGCGGCCGAGGAACTGGCCGGCGACCGCCTCGCCACGGCCCTGCGGGAGCAGCGGGCGGCCGACACCCCGGTGGACGTCGCGATCGCCCACGAACCGTCGGCGGCCCGGATGACGGACGGCGAGGTGCCCCTGGTCCTGGCGGGCCACCTCCACCACGAGCAGACCGAGCTCCTCGCGCACGGCACCCGGCTCCGCGTGGAGGGCTCCACCGGCGGCAGCGGCCTACGGGCCGTCGAGGGCAAGTACCCGGATCCGATCGAGGCCTCGATCCTCTACTTCGACCGGGACAGCCGCCGGCTCCAGGCCTGGGACGAGATCAAGCTGGGCGGCCTGGGCGAGACGACGGCCGAGGTCAGCCGTCACCTCCCGGAGGACAACCAACCGGGCGCGGCCCCGTCCCCCTCGCAGAGCCCGTCACCCTCAGGAGGCACGACCAGCACACCCTCGCCCTCGGCGCCGTAAACCGTTTTGGCGATACTCCCCGCCATCCCATATGCTTCTCACGTCCCCGACGCGCTGACGAAGCGCCCAGGCGGGCCGATAGCCCTCATCGTCTAGCGGCCTAGGACGCCGCCCTTTCAAGGCGGTAGCACGGGTTCGAATCCCGTTGGGGGCACGCAAGATCGTGTGCGACACTGTTGCACACACAGCTTGGTCCTGTGGAGCAGTTTGGAGTGCTCGCCACCCTGTCAAGGTGGAGGCCGCGGGTTCAAATCCCGTCAGGACCGCTGAGGTTTCACGTGAAACCTCGTGGCTGGGTAGCTCAGTTGGTACGAGCGATCGCCTGAAAAGCGATAGGTCGCCGGTTCGACCCCGGCCCCAGCCACAACAGACAGCCCCTCCGGGATTCCGGAGGGGCTGCTCTCATGCCGCGCCCGCTGCGGTGTGCTTCTTCCACTCCCGGCGGATCAGCTCCAGCTTGTCGTAGAAATCGGGATCCTCGGCGATCCTTCCCGAGGAGAAGGGGATGGGCAGCAGAAACGACGTGCCGCCGGTCCGGGTGACTCCGATCTGGGTGATGCTCCCGTTGCGCCCACGGCCCTCCAGCGCGTGGATGCTCTCGATGTCCCTCCAGGCCACGCGTCGGCGCCCGGTCATCCCCCGGGTGCGCAAGCCCTCCCCGTCGATGCGCGTCCAGCCCGTCGGCATCCCCGCCAGCGGCACGAACAGCACGGTCGGTATCAGTCCCAGCACGAGCCACAGGCCCACGGCAGAACCGGTCTGGCCGTCGGCCAGGTACCTGGCGGCGCGCACGCTCACCGCCCCGGCCCACACCGCCATCCCCAACGCGAACGCCCACATCGCCAAGCGCTGCCTGCGCGTATACCGAAAGACCGTCTCGTTCATCCGTGCAGTCTGGCAGTGGCCCGCCAACCCACTCCGCCGGGCCGCGTTTTGAGCAAGACCAGGGCGGAGTATGGCGTTCCTTTGGAGTCGGACTGCGATCATGACGACCGCATGACAACGCTGAGCCGACCTGCTTCCACCGGCGTTCTCGTGACCGCACCCGCGAACGCTCCGTGGAGACCCCGTGCACAGATCCCGTCCCGCCATCGGACTGTCACTCGCCATGATCGTCGTGGCGGGGGTGATGAGCGGCTGGGGGAGCGGCACGGCGGCGGCGACCCCCGGGCCCGACGGAACGCTGTACGTGAACCATGACGTCGCGTGCAGCGACACGGGGACGGGGACGCAGAGCCTGCCCTTCTGCACCGTGCAGGCCGCAGCGGACGTGGCGGAGCCGGGAGACATGGTTCGGATCATGTCGCCGGACGCCCACCCATACAGTGAAGCGGTGACTCTCACGCGGTCTGGGACCAGCGACGCGCCGATCACCTTCATGGGGGCGCCCAGCGGAAGCACCACGTGGGCAGAGCTCGCCACACCCGGCTCCGCGCCGACGCTGACCCTCAGGGGCGTCCACGACGTCCGGATCCAGTCGCTGCTCTTCCGGTACGACGCCACCGATGCGCTGGTGTCGGCGGGATCCGACCACATCACCCTCGACAGGCTGACCTTCGCACGCTCGTCCGCGGCGAGCGACGGCGGTACGGGAACCGCGATCACCGTGGACGGCACGTCCTCCGACGTGACCGTGGAACGGAACTCGATCGGCAGCGGATACGCGTACGGCGTACGGACGGCGCAGGGCGCGGCCCGGGTCACCGTGACGACCAACGTGATCGACAACCCGCGGCTGGGCGGGATCACGGCGACGGGAACAGCCGGCATGACTGTCACGAGCAACTCGCTTACTTCGCCGTGCGCCCCCGGAATATCGCTGGCCGGCGGGAGTTCCGGCGCGGTGGAGAACAACGTGGTCGCCGCCCCGAAGCTGCTCCAGAGCAGCACGTGCCCGGCGCCCACCACCCCTCTGTACACGGTGTCGGACGACTCGGCGGGACAGGTCACCGACGACTACAACGTGGCGGCGGACACCGTGGGGGGCACGACCCCCCGGCGTACCGAATACCTCTGGGCGGGCACCTCCTTCGCCACGGCCGCCGCGCTCCACGACGCGACCGGACAGGGCGCGCACGACATCGACGGTCTCGGCGCGAGGCTTGAGGCACCACCCGAGCGCTCCCCGCTCATCGACTCGGCGGACTCCGAAGCTCCCGGCGAACTCACCACCGATGCCGCGGGCGCCCCAGGCGTCGACGACCCGCTGGTGGACAACGCGGGTCCCGGCCCGGCGGCTCACCGCGACCGGGGCGCCTTCGAGCGCCAGGACACCATCGCCATTCCGACCGACGGCGGCGGCCTGTCACCGAGGACGGGACTGGCGCCGCTGAGCACCTCGGTGCGGACCGATGACTTCATCAGCCGCTGGGGCGAGCCACTCACGTACTCCGTCGACTTCGGCGACGGCACCGCCCCGGGCACCGCCCCCGCAGGCGACCCGATCAGCCACGTCTACGCCGCCGCGGGTTCGTACCAGGCAAGGACCACCGTGACGGACTCCGACGGGGTCACCTCGGCCCATCAGTTCACGCAGGTCGTGGCGGGGACAGCCGCGGCACCGAGCGTATCGCTGTCCAGTGGCGCGGACAGCGACTCCTCCGGGCAGGTCGAAGGGGGGCTCGCGCTGTTCACCGTTCCGCAGTCGTCCGCTCCGTGGGAGATTCACGACCTGACCCTGGCTTTCGGTGACGGCAGCGACGAGAGCCTCGCCCAGCCCACCGGCACACAACAGGTCCGGCACCAGTACTCCGCCCCCGGCACCTACACCGCCACCCTGACGCAGACCGACCTGTTCGGGCGCACCACCACCGCGCAGACGACCTTCCACGCTGCCGACGCCTTCGTTGCGATGACCCCGCAGTACGACACCGAGAAGACGATCGCCGCCCACGGCGTCCTGAAGCTCTCGGCCGCCACCCTGCGCGCCGGCTCCGACGGGGTCGACGCCGCCCAGCTCCAGATCGTCACCACCGGCGCCAAGGCGAGCGGAGCGCTCACCCTCTACACCGCCGGCAGCACCCGCCCCGGCACCTCCACCATCGACTTCGAGCCCGGCCGGACCACGCTCGACGAGACCACGGTCAAGGTCACCCCGACCGGTTCGGTCGACATCTACAACGGCAGCTCCGGCACGGTCACGGTCAACGTCGCCACGCTCGGCCTCCAGGCGCATGCCCAGTACGCCGACACCTACCACCCGGCCTCCCCGGTCCGTCTGCTCGACACCCGCAACCACACCGGGGACATCACCGGCCCGGTCGCCGGCAACCACTCGATCACGCTGTCGGTCGGTGGCCCCCACGGTGTCCCGGCGGGGGCGCACGCGGTGGTCCTGAACGTCACCGCGACCAGCACCAAGTCGTCCGGCAGCCTGACCGTCTCCACGCACGGCACCACCGGCTCCGGCGTGACCGGCCCGTACTGGACCACCGGGCAGACCGCCACCGCCCAGATCGTGCTCCCCCTGAAGGACGGCAAGGTCGTGCTGCACAACGCCGGCAAGGGGTCGGCGCAGCTCGTCGCCGACCTCGCCGGCTGGTACGGCGGCGCCCCGACGGGCGGCTCGGAGTTCCTGTCCGCCACCCCCGCCCGCATCCTCAACACCCGCACCGGCACCGGCACCGGCAAGGTCGCCAGGCTCGCCGCCCACGCCACCCTCAAGCTCAAGGTCACCGGCGCCCACGGCGTCCCCGCGACCGGGGTCACCGCCGCCGACCTGAACCTCACGGTGCCGTCCCCGTCCGGCAGCGGCTACCTCGTCGCCTACCCCGACGGCACCTCGCGCCCCGGCGTCTACTCGCTGAGCTTCACCAAGGGACACACCGCGGCCGACCGCGCGCTGGTCAAGGTCGGCACCGACGGCGAGATCGACCTCTACAACGCCGGCACCACCTCGGTGGACGTGTACGCGGACCTGCTGGGCGACTACGACGTCTTCCCGGCGAGCTGACCGGAGAGAGGGGACACGATGGCACCCGAGGTCCACGGCTTCGAGATCGTCCGGCGAGGCTACGACCGCGCCCAGGTCGACGCCTACCTCGCACTCCTGGTCCCGGGCACGGCCCCGGACGCGCCGCCCGCCTTCGACATCGTGCGCCGCGGCTACGACCGGGCCCAGGTCGATGCCCGGCTGGCCGAGTTGAGGGCAGCCGGCGGACACACCTGAACCTCCTTGGCGGCGCGGCCCGCCGCCGCTAGGTTCTGGCGGGTCAACACGTCACCAGGGTGGGGAAGATGAGCCGGGATCAGGACATACAGCTGGAGAAGGACCGTGCCCGCTACGGCCTCCTCGCCGTCGTCGTCAGCAACCTCGCGATCGCCGCGGTCGCGGTCTTCGGCGTCTGGCGGCTCAACGGCAACGAGTCGGTGATCATCGGCGTCCTCACCGCCGCCTTCACTGCGGTGAGCAGCATGACCACGGCGTACCTGGGGATCAAGGCCGTATCGAACACGGCGAAGTCCCTCGCAGCAGCCGCCTCCACACCCCCCGCCGAAACCCCCACCCCTCCCACCCAGCGAACCCCGTAGGGGGCTTCACTCACCGGCGCCGGCAAGGTGCCGCCCGCGCCCACCCGTGCCGCCCCAGCGGCACGACTGCCCGCGGCTGGAAACGAACGCCGACTGGAGCGCCCCTTTAGGGGCGCGGGGAACTGCGCGACCAGCCCCATCCGGCCCGCACCCGAACCACCACGCCCGCCCCCACGCCCCGGCCGAACCGCCGGAGGCAAATGCGTTCGCCATGAATTTCCCCGAGGTGAGATCCTGGACCGCGTATGTCTACGCATCCCGCCCCCGCCCTCGGCCCCCTCGCCCCCCGCCTGACCGAGCTCTCACTGCGCGACGCGCACCGGCTCGGGCGCAGGCTGGAAGGTGCGCGCAAGATCCGTAAGCCGGAGGCCCGGGCCGCCGTCCTCGCAGAGATCGAGGCAGAAGTGGCCAGGGCCGAGGAACGGATGGCCGGCCGGCGCGCCGTCGTGCCCGCCGTCTCGTACCCCGAGCAGCTGCCCGTCAGCCAGAAGAAGGCCGAGATCGCCGAGGCGATACGCGATCACCAGGTCGTGATCGTCGCCGGCGAGACCGGCTCCGGGAAGACCACCCAGATCCCCAAGATCTGTCTGGAGCTCGGGCGCGGCGTGCGCGGCATGATCGGGCACACCCAGCCCCGCCGGATCGCCGCCCGTACCGTCGCCGAGCGGGTGGCGGAGGAGCTGCGGACGCCGCTCGGGGAGGCCGTCGGCTGGAAGGTCCGCTTCACCGACCAGGTGAACCCCGACGCCACCTTCGTCAAGCTGATGACGGACGGCATCCTGCTCGCCGAGATCCAGACCGACCGCGAGCTGCGCGCCTACGACACGATCATCATCGACGAGGCCCACGAGCGGTCCCTCAACATCGACTTCCTGCTCGGCTACCTCGCCCAGCTGCTGCCGCGCCGGCCCGACCTCAAGGTCGTCATCACCTCCGCCACCATCGACCCCGAGCGGTTCTCCCGGCACTTCGGCGACGCCCCGATCATCGAGGTGAGCGGCCGGACGTACCCGGTCGAGGTGCGATACCGGCCACTCCTCGAGGAGGACGCCGAGGACGCCGACCGGGACCAGATCACCGCCATCTGCGACGCCGTGGAGGAGCTTCAGGGCGAGGGGCAGGGGGACATCCTCGTCTTCCTCTCGGGCGAACGGGAGATCCGGGACACCGCCGACGCGCTCACCAGGAAGAACTACCGGTTCACCGAGGTCCTCCCCCTCTACGCCCGGCTCTCGCACGCCGAGCAGCACCGGGTCTTCCAGCCGCACACCGGTCGCAGGATCGTTCTGGCGACCAACGTCGCCGAGACCTCGCTCACCGTCCCGGGCATCAAGTACGTCATCGACCCCGGCTTCGCCCGGATCTCCCGCTACAGCCACCGCACCAAGGTGCAGCGGCTGCCGATCGAGGCGATCAGCCAGGCCAGCGCGAACCAGCGCAAGGGCCGCTGCGGCCGTACGTCCGACGGCATCTGCATCCGGCTGTACAGCGAGGACGACTTCGTCTCCCGGCCGGAGTTCACGGACGCGGAGATCCTCCGTACGAACCTGGCGAGCGTCATCCTGCAGATGACGGCGGCCGGCCTCGGCGACATCGAGAAGTTCCCCTTCATCGACCCCCCGGACCACCGCAACATCCGGGACGGCGTGCAGCTGCTCCAGGAGCTGGGCGCGATCGACCCGGCCGAGAAGGATCCCCGCAGGCGACTCACCGACACCGGCCGCAAGCTCGCCCAGCTGCCCGTCGACCCGCGGCTCGCCCGGATGGTCCTGGAGGCCGACAAGAACGGCTGTGTCCGCGAGGTCATGGTCATCGCCGCCGCGCTCTCGATCCAGGACCCGCGCGAACGCCCGGCCGAGAAGCAGACCCAGGCCGACCAGCAGCACGCCCGGTTCCGCGACGAGACCAGCGACTTCCTCGCCTTCCTCAACCTGTGGAAGTACGTCAGGGAGCAGCAGAAGGAGCGCGGCTCCAGCTCCTTCCGGCGCATGTGCAAGCAGGAGTACCTCAACTTCCTGCGCATCCGCGAGTGGCAGGACATCTACACGCAGCTGCGCACGGTCGCCAAGCAGATGGGCATCCACCTCAACGAGGAGGACGCCCCCGGCGACCGCGTGCACGTCTCCCTCCTCGCCGGCCTGCTCTCGCACATCGGCATGAAGGACGTGAAGGACGGCGCGAAGAACGAGTACCTGGGGGCGCGCAGCGCCAAGTTCGCGCTCTTCCCGGGCTCCGCGCTGTTCAAGAAGACCCCTCGGTTCGTGATGTCGGCCGAACTGGTGGAGACCAGCAGACTCTGGGCCCGGGTCAACGCGAAGATCGAGCCGGAGTGGGTCGAGCCGCTCGCCGGGCACCTCCTGAAGCGGACGTACAGCGAGCCGCACTGGGAGAAGGACCAGGCGGCCGTGATGGCGTTCGAGAAGGTCACGCTCTACGGCGTGCCGATCGTCGCCGACCGGAAGGTGAACTACGGCCGGATCGACCCCGAGGTCAGCCGCGAGCTTTTCATCCGCAACGCACTGGTCGAGGGCGACTGGCGGACCCACCACAAGTTCTTCGCCGACAACCGCAGGCTGCTGAGCGAGGTCGAGGAGCTCGAACACCGCGCCCGGCGCCGGGACATCGTCGTCGACGACGACACGCTCTTCGACTTCTACGACCAGCGGGTGCCCGAGCACGTCGTCTCCGGAGCCCACTTCGACTCCTGGTGGAAGCGAAAGCGGCACGAGCAGCCGGAGTTCCTGGACTTCGAGCGGGAGATGCTGATCCGGGAGTCGGCGGGGGCGGTCACCAAGACCGACTACCCGGATTCCTGGCGGCAGGGCCAGCTGAAGTTCCGGGTGACGTACCAGTTCGAGCCGGGCGCGGACGCCGACGGGGTGACCGTCCACATCCCGCTCCAGGTCCTCAACCAGGTGAAGGACGAGGGCTTCGACTGGCAGATCCCGGGCCTCAGGGAAGAGGTGGTCACGGAGCTGATCCGTACCCTCCCGAAGCCGATCCGCCGCAACTACGTGCCCGCGCCGAACTTCGCGAAGCGCTTCCTGGACACCGCGGTCCCCCTTCAGGAGCCGCTCACCACGACCATGACGCGCGAGCTGAAGCGGATGGTCGGCGTGCCCTTCGAGGCCGAGGACTTCGACTGGGCGAAGGTCCCGGACCACCTGAAGATCACCTTCCGGATCGTCGACGAACGGCGCCGGAAGCTGGCCGAGGACAAGGACCTGGAGACGCTGAAGCTCCGGCTGAAGCCGAAGGCGCGCCAGGCCCTCTCCCAGGCCGCCGCGGCCACCGCGGAGCGCCAGGGCGGCGAGTCCCTGGAGCGCAAGGGCCTCACGGACTGGACGATCGGCACCCTCACCCGCGTCTTCGAGACCCGCCGGGCGGGCCAGCCGGTCAAGGCCTACCCGGCCCTGGTCGACGACGGCGACACGGTCTCCGTGCGCCTCTTCGACACCGAGGAGGAGCAGACCGAGGCGATGTGGAAGGGCACGCGCCGGCTCATCCTCCGCAACATCCCGGTGAACCCGGCGAAGTTCGCGTCGGAGAAGCTGACCAACGCCCAGAAGCTCGCGCTGTCGGCGAACCCGCACGGCACGATCCAGGCCCTGTTCGACGACTGCGCGATGGCGGCGGCGGACAAGCTGATCGCCGACTTCGGGGGACCGACGTGGGACGAGGAGTCGTACCGGAAGCTGTACGACAAGGTGCGCGCCGAGATCGTCGACACGACGGTCCGGACGGTCGGGCAGGTGCAGCAGGTCCTTGCCGCCTGGCAGGCCTGTGAGCGCCGCCTGAAGGGCGTACGCAGCCCCGCGCTGCTGGCGAACCTGACGGACGTCCGCAAGCAGCTGGACGCCCTCGTGAAACCCGGCTTCGTGACGTGGGCCGGGATACGCAGGCTCCCCGACCTGATGCGCTATCTGGTGGCGGCGGACCGTCGCCTCCAGCAGATGCCGACGAACGTCCAGCGGGACACCACCCGCATGGAGAAGGTCCACGAGATGCAGGACGAGTACGCCTGGCTCCTGGAGCAGCTCCCGAAGGGCCGGCCGGTGCCGCAGCAGGTCCTGGACATCCGCTGGATGCTGGAGGAGCTGCGGGTCAGCTACTTCGCGCATGCGCTGGGCACGGCGTACCCGGTCTCGGACAAGCGGATCGTGAAGGCGATCGACACGGCAGCTCCGTAACCGACCGGCCACGCTGGGTGAGTTCGACCAGGACCCACCCCCTCCTGTACAGTCCTTCTCGCAGCACAACGCAAGACAAAGTGCCGCGAAACCTGGTCCTGTGGAGCAGTTTGGAGTGCTCGCCACCCTGTCAAGGTGGAGGCCGCGGGTTCAAATCCCGTCAGGACCGCACGAGGCTGAGGCCCGCATCCCCATCAAGGGGTTGCGGGCCTCACGCATATCACCGCCACCGGCACCTCTCGCCGCCCCGTCAAGGTGGAGGCCGCGCCCGCGG
>NZ_JBVHTI010000005.1:47245-483188 GCF_055565975.1 Streptomyces sp. NPDC028289
AGGCCGCGCCCGCGGCGCAGCCGCAATCCGATTCAGCAAATCCCGTCAGGACCGCACGAGGCCGAGGCCCGCATCCCCATCAAGGGGTTGCGGGCCTTTCGCATGCCCAGCCCCTCTTCGCCGCCCGTTTTTCCCGCCACGGCGGCGGACAAGAGGGGGCGCCACAGGCCGGAGGGGGCGGCGAGGGCCGCGACCGTAAGAAGCGGCCCGGAAGTAAGCGAGCCGGAGGAGGTCCTTTTCGGAGACAAGTGGGCCAGGAAAGAGCCAGACCGGTCGCATGCGGTCGGCGGCGGGCACGCCGCGAGTAGCGGTCGGCGCCCTTGACGGCGTCACATTCGCTGGCTACCCAGGAGGGAGGGCCCGGTTGGTGCCGGCCCCCTTCTGGAGGTGACGTATGGCGGCTTCGGTGCGGCACGAGACGCGGGCGTTGCTGAGGGCCCACCTGGCGGCCGCCACGTCGTACCGGCATCTGACCCGCCACTGTGCGGTCTGCCACCAGTTGCTGCGGCTGGCCATGGACTCCGCCCCGCACGCCGCGGAGCCCCCCGAGGACGCCACGGAGGACCAAGGCCCCGTCGGCCCGTGACGGTGGGCCCAACCGCCGTTCCCCCAGGGGCCGGTGGAGCGCGAGGCTTCTCTAGCGCACCCGGGGCAGTACAAACAACCCGTGCGGTATGTGACGGGTGTCACCGCATGAGTTTCCGAAACGGCGGTACTTACCCCCTTCCTACAACTGGTCAATTTAATATGTGCAATTGCACCACCCTGTGGACCCCGCCCAGGGCCCCGTCCGGTGCCCGCACAGCGGATCCGACAGTGATCCCCAGACTCCGACAAGGCTGCTCACAGAGGCGCTGGTTAGGGTCGCTCAAGGCCCCATGGACGCACAAAAAAGATCGCGCTGGACCCGGCGGAGTCCAGCGCGATCTACGACGCACCCTGTGTCGCTTGCCTGAGAAGTTCTTGTCGGCCTGGGCGTGGGCCCTGTTGGGGCAGGTCCCGCGTCGCTTGGAGCTAGGGTTTCGGGCGTCTCGGCCAGTTGGGGGACCGGTCGGTTTGCCCGCTATTCAGTTGGATCAGGCTTCGCTGCGCTGCTGCGGGATGCCCGCCAGCAGGGCGCGCACCTCAGCCTCGCGGTAGCGGCGGTGTCCGCCGAGCGTACGGATCGACGTGAGCTTGCCGGCCTTCGCCCACCGCGTGACCGTCTTGGGGTCGACGCGGAACATCGTGGCGACCTCAGCCGGGGTCAGCAGCGGCTCGGCATCAGGGGTGCGAGCGGTCATGAGCGGCCTCCTCGGGAGAACCGAACCTTCTCGGTTCTTTCCTCTAAATTCTGCACCTTGACCCGCGTTGCCCGAAATGGCGGACGCGAGTCGAGTCGGTTATAGGACGAACGGCTTGTCCTCGGCACTACAACTACACC
The DNA here is from genome assembly GCF_055565975.1 of Streptomyces sp. NPDC028289. NCBI lineage: Bacteria > Bacillati > Actinomycetota > Actinomycetes > Kitasatosporales > Streptomycetaceae > Streptomyces > Streptomyces sp. NPDC028289. The sequence goes on from NZ_JBVHTI010000005.1 coordinate 48,669, forward strand.
ATCTGTCCAGCCGCGTCGGCCAAACCGATGGAATTGCCCTCCCAGGTAGGCATCAGCCGCGGAAGCCGATGGACCATGCCATAGCGGACAGTCACGCCACTGTGACGATCAGTCACAGGACGATCAGGAGTCACCAGACCCCCCAAAGCACGTAATGCTGAGAATCCGCCCACAGTGCACCACACTTGGACGGATGGAGCCCTCCCCGGACTCCTTGTCCTATTTTGGCACGAGGAGTGGCAAGAGGCGCAAGAGCCGTGTAAGTGCTATCCGTCACCCTTGACGCAAAAGCCCGGATCGGGATCCAACGTCCCGTGCGTTCACTGAAGTGCCGTCAACGTACGTTGTTTCATGGCATCTGGGCCGTGACGTACGTCACTCACCGCACACACGTCACGCAGGTGTCATCCGGTTGTAAACGGCACCAGACGCCCCGTCACCTAGTACGGAGCAGTGGGCACCGGCACTCAGTTCGGCCCTCAGTTCGCCGAACGGCGGTCCCGTACGGTCCGCCAGCGCTCCACCAGCCGCCCGTACGCCTCCCCGGCCGCCGCCCCGTCGCCCTGGCGCAGCGCCTCGATGCCGGCCGCCACGTCGGCCGCCGAATGGTCGCCCTCCAGGTCCCCGGCCGGCAGGGTGTGCACGAGACCGCCGTAGTCCAGCTCGACCACCGACCGCGGATGGAACTCCTCCAGCCACCGGCCGACGTCCACCAGGCCGTCGATCAGCGGCCCTTCCTCCACGGTGTCCTTGAGCGTGCGCAGCGCCCGGGCCACCCGGCGCCGGGCCTGCACCATGGGCGTGCGGTAGCGCAGCATCGGCGGGATCTCCGCGGTGCCCTTCTCGTACCGGCGCTCCTCGTCGGAGACCAGCACGAACCAGTTCAGCGGCACCTGCCAGGTCGCGGTGCGGATCCAGGGCCGGCAGTCGGGGTTCCGGACCAGCCAGCGCTCGTAGTCCATCGTGGCCTGCCGGCGCACGACCGGCGGCAGCATCGCGTCCAGGACCGACTTCGGCAGTTCGTCGGAGAGTTCCTGCAGGGCCTGCCAGCCTCGCAGCCGGGTCCGCCAGGGGCAGACGCAGACGACGCCGTCGACCTCCAGGACGAACGCCTCGACGCTCTCCTGCACCGGCACCGCGATCGGCGGGGTGGGCAGCAAGTCGGCCAGGGAGCGCCGGAGTTCGTCCTGGTAGGAGGGGCGCTCCGGACGGCGGGCGTAGCGCGTCCAGTGGTCGCGCTCCCGGGCCGGGAAGGCTGCCAGCGGCTCGTACACACGCAGGTACGTCGCGTAGGGGACGACCACCGAGGACACCTTGGGCACGCCTGCTCCCTCCCCATCGGACCGGGCTCGAAACCAGCGGGACCCACAACGGAGCCGACCGGGGCCGGCCGCGGAAACCACGGCAAATCGTCCCACGCTCATACGTGCACAGACGGCACGGGAGAGTGATCCTGAACACTGCGCGGATGGTGTACGGGCAATGGCTCTACGCTCATGCCAGGCCCCCGCCACCCTTACGGGAGCCCCCGCTTCCACCCGCCGCGACACACGCGACACAACCGGGAGTCACCACAGTGACCGACGTTTCCACCGGCGTCCTGCACACCCTGTTCCACTCGGACCAGGGCGGTCACGAGCAGGTCGTGCTCTGTCAGGACCGCAAGAGCGGCCTCAAGGCCGTCATCGCCATCCACTCCACCGCGCTGGGCCCCGCCCTCGGCGGCACCCGCTTCTACCCGTACGCCAACGAGGAGGAGGCCGTCGCCGACGCCCTCAACCTCGCGCGCGGGATGTCGTACAAGAACGCCATGGCCGGGCTCGACCACGGCGGCGGCAAGGCCGTGATCATCGGAGACCCGGACCGCGACAAGACCGAGGAGCTGCTGCTCGCCTACGGGCGGTTCGTGGCCTCGCTCGGCGGCCGGTACGTCACCGCCTGCGACGTCGGCACGTACGTCGCCGACATGGACGTGGTGGCCCGCGAGTGCCGCTGGACCACCGGCCGCTCCCCCGAGAACGGCGGCGCGGGCGACTCCTCCGTCCTCACCGCGTTCGGCGTCTACCAGGGCATGCGCGCCAGCGCCCAGCACCTGTGGGGCGACCCCTCGCTGCGCGGCCGCACCGTCGGCATCGCGGGCGTCGGCAAGGTCGGCCACCACCTGGTCGAGCACCTCCTGGAGGAGGGCGCCCGGGTGGTCGTCACGGACGTGCGCCGGGAGGCCGTCGGCCGGATCTCAGACCGCCACCCGCAGGTCCAGGTGGCCGCCGACACCGATGCCCTGATCCGCGTCGAGGGCCTCGACATCTACGCCCCCTGCGCGCTCGGCGGCGCCCTGAGCGACGCGTCCGTGCCGGTACTGACGGCCCGGGTGGTGTGCGGCGCGGCCAACAACCAGCTCGCCCACCCGGGCGTCGAGAAGGACCTCGCCGACCGCGGGATCCTCTACGCGCCGGACTACGTGGTGAACGCCGGCGGGGTCATCCAGGTCGCCGACGAGTTGCACGGGTTCGACTTCGACCGGTGCAAGGCGAAGGCGGCGAAGATCTTCGACACCACGCTGGCCATCTTCGCACGTGCGAAGGAGGACGGGATTCCGCCCGCCGCGGCGGCCGACCGGATCGCCGAACAGCGGATGCACGAAGGGGCAACGGTGGGCGGCCACTGATCGAACGCCGGGTTTCCGGACGGATTTCCGGTACCCGTCGGCGGGCACTTGGAGAGAACTCTCACGTTCGTCGGCGGGTCGTCCGCCAGGAAGTGGTTAAAATCGTGGTTGACCAGCGGGGACGGGGCGCCTCGCGGGTCGTGCAGCCAGGCGCGTGGTGCGGGCGACGTACCGTATGGGCGCGGGCTCAGGTACCGTGGAAGCCCTACGGACCGGTCTCTCCGAGGAGAGCCCGTTCCGGACCATGAACGCGTGTCAGACTCTGGGGCCGTCGAGCCCCGTCACCGAGGGGGTCGAGCCATGGGGCGCGGCCGGGCCAAGGCCAAGCAGACGAAGGTCGCCCGCCAGCTGAAGTACAACAGCGGTGGGACTGACCTGTCACGTCTGGCCAGCGAGCTGGGCGCATCGACTTCGAGCCAGCCGCCGAATGGCGAGCCGTTCGAGGACGACGACGAGGATGACGACCCGTACGCCCAGTACGCGGATCTCTACAACGACGACGATGAGGACGAGGACGAGGACGATCAGTCCGGTCCGCACTCCCAGCATCGTCGCGGTGCTTGACGCCGGCGGCTGCTGAGCCGCTTCACTGACCCGGTCCGGGATTTCATCGCCGGACCGGGTTTTGTGCTGGCCTCACGGGCTCCGCCCCGGACCCCGCTCCTCAGAACGCCGGAGGGGCTAGTTCGGCGCGTAGTCGCCCACCAGTTCCGCACCGGTGGTGTGTTCACCGCGCTCGGTGATCTCGCCTGCGACCCAGGCGTCGACCCCGCGGTCGGCCAGTGCGGTCAGCGCCACGTCCACCGATTCCTGCGGGACGATCGCCATCATGCCGACGCCCATGTTGAGCGTCTTCTCCAGTTCGAGCCGCTCGACGTTGCCGGTGCGGCCGACCAGGTCGAAGATCGGACCGGGGGTCCAGGTGGTGCGGTCGACGATCGCATGCAGGTGGTCCGGGATCACCCGGGCCAGGTTCGCGGCGAGGCCGCCGCCGGTGATGTGGCTGAAGGCGTGGACCTCCGCCGTACGCATCAGGGCCAGGCAGTCCAGCGAGTAGATCTTGGTCGGCTCCAGGAGTTCCTCGCCGAGGGTGCGGCCCAGGTCCTCGATGTGCGCGCCGAGGGCGAGGCCCGCCTGGTTCAGCAGCACGTGCCGGACCAGGGAGTACCCGTTCGAGTGAAGCCCGGAGGACGCCATGGCGATCACCGCGTCACCCGTACGGATACGATCCGCGCCGAGCAGCCGGTCGGCCTCCACCACGCCCGTACCGGCGCCGGCGACGTCGAAGTCGTCCGCGCCGAGCAGGCCCGGGTGCTCGGCCGTCTCGCCGCCCACCAGGGCGCAGCCGGCCAGCACACAGCCCTCGGCGATGCCCTTGACGATCGCGGCGACCCGCTCCGGGTGGACCTTGCCGACGCAGATGTAGTCGGTCATGAACAGCGGCTCGGCACCGCACACCACGATGTCGTCCATGACCATGGCGACCAGGTCGTGGCCGATGGTGTCGTACACGCCCAGCTGCCGCGCGATGTCGACCTTGGTGCCCACGCCGTCCGTCGCGGAGGCCAGCAGCGGGCGCTCGTAGTTCTTCAGGGCGGAGGCGTCGAAGAGGCCGGCGAAGCCGCCGAGGCCGCCGAGGACCTCGGGGCGCTGCGTCTTCTTCACCCACTCCTTCATCAGCTCCACGGCGCGGTCGCCCGCTTCGATGTCGACGCCGGCAGCCGCGTAGGAAGCACCGGAGGACTGACTCTCAGACATTGCCTGGGATCTTTCGGGTTGGTTTCTACGAGGCTTACGGGCGACGGATCGCGTCGGCCGCGGCCGTGGCTGCCGGACCGGCCGCCAGTTCGGTCTCCAGGAGCTGCTTGCCGAGCAGCTCGGGGTCCGGGAGCTCCATCGGGTACTCGCCGTCGAAGCAGGCGCGGCACAGGTTCGGCTTGGCGATGGTGGTCGCCTCGATCATGCCGTCGATGGAGATGTACGCCAGGGAGTCGGCGCCGAGCGAGGTGCCGATCTCCTCGATGGTCATGCCGTTGGCGATGAGCTCGGCGCGGGTGGCGAAGTCGATGCCGAAGAAGCACGGCCACTTCACCGGCGGCGAGGAGATCCGGATGTGGACCTCGGCCGCACCCGCCTCCCGCAGCATCCGCACCAGCGCGCGCTGGGTGTTGCCGCGGACGATGGAGTCGTCGACGACGACCAGGCGCTTGCCCTTGATGACTTCCTTGAGCGGGTTCAGCTTCAGGCGGATGCCGAGCTGCCGGATGGTCTGCGAGGGCTGGATGAAGGTCCGGCCGACGTAGGCGTTCTTGACCAGACCGTTGCCGAAGGGGATGCCGGAGGCCTCCGCGTAGCCGATGGCGGCCGGGGTGCCGGACTCCGGGGTCGCTATGACCATGTCGGCGTCGACCGGGGCTTCCGCGGCGAGCTTCCGCCCCATCTCCACGCGGGAGAGGTAGACGTTCCGCCCGGCGATGTCGGTGTCGGGGCGGGCCAGGTACACGTACTCGAAGACGCAGCCCTTGGGCTTCGCGTCCGCGAATCGCGAGGTGCGCAGGCCGTTCTCGTCGATGGCGACGAACTCGCCCGGCTCGATCTCGCGGACGAAGCTGGCGCCGCAGATGTCGAGCGCGGCGGACTCCGAGGCGACGACCCAGCCGCGCTCCAGGCGGCCGAGGACGAGCGGGCGGATGCCCTGCGGGTCGCGGGCGGCGTAGAGGGTGTGCTCGTCCATGAAGACGAGGGAGAAGGCGCCCCGGACCTTCGGCAGGACCGCGTGCGCGGCCTCCTCGATGGTCAGCGGCTTGCCGTCCTCGTCGGTCTGGGCCGCGAGGAGGGCGGTGAGCAGGTCGGTGTCGTTGGTGGCCGCGACCCGGGTGGACCGTCCGTTGTGGTCCTTGGGGAGTTCGGCGACCATCTCGGCGAGCTGCGCCGTGTTGACGAGGTTGCCGTTGTGGCCGAGCGCGATCGAACCGTGCGCGGTGGCGCGGAACGTCGGCTGGGCGTTCTCCCACACGGACGCACCGGTGGTCGAGTAGCGGGCGTGACCGACCGCGATATGACCCTGGAGCGAACCGAGCGAGGTCTCGTCGAAGACCTGGGAGACGAGGCCCATGTCCTTGAAGACGAGGATCTGGGAGCCGTTGCTGACCGCGATACCCGCGGACTCCTGGCCCCGATGCTGGAGGGCGTACAGCCCGAAGTACGTGAGCTTGGCGACCTCTTCACCGGGAGCCCAGACACCGAAGACGCCGCAAGCGTCCTGGGGGCCCTTCTCACCGGGGAGCAGATCGTGATTGAGGAGACCGTCACCACGTGGCACGGCACCGAGTGTAGGCGAGATCGACCACTGGTCCGAATTGGGGATACACGGCCGTAATGGATCTACGATCGCGGACGCCGTTGTGGCTTTCTCCATTTCCGCAGGTCAGCGAGGTAGGAGGTTTCTCCAGACGGCTCCGGTTCGGGCTGACCGGTGCCCGCGCAACCCCCTCACACCGTATCTCTGAGTGAGGTGTCGCACATCATTCGGGGGGCCACGGCCCGGGTCGCGGTCACGTCCTGGACAGCTGGACGCGGTCGCCGCCGCTTGCGGTGAGGGTGAGTTTCCCGCCCTCACCCGTCATGGTCAGCGGTCCGGAGGTGAGCGTGCGGGAGAGGGTGCGCTCGAAGGTCATCCGCGCGTCGTCGCAGGCCATCCGCGTGGTGCGGACGTGGCTCAGCCGGATCTGGTCGCCGGTGATCTGCGCCGTGCCGCTGAACCGGTTGCACCCGAGGCTGCCGGCCGCCCGGCCGTCCTCGATCCTCACGTGGGCGGGCGCCGGGGCGCGGTGGGTGGTGCCGTCGGCGGTCACGCTGTCGACGGTCCAGTCGATCCCGGTCACGGACGGCCCAGTCCCCACGGTTCCGCCTCTCTCACTGCCGCAGGCCACCGCGAGCAGAGCGATCAGGCCGGCGGCCACCGCCCTCGCCGGGGTCATACGGCGCATGCGCTGTTTCAACCCGTACCCGTACATACCGTTTCGACGGCACGCACCGGGTGATCGGTTCCCTCATCCCATGACGGGCAGGTACGCCCCGAGGTCCGCCCGCTCCCCGCTGGCGCTGACCCTGGCGTCCGCCACGGCCGCCTTCCACGCCAGCCGCCCCGTGGCCAGCCGGATCCAGGTCAGCGGGTCGGTCTCGACGACGTTCGGCGGGGTCCCCCGGGTGTGCCGGGGCCCTTCGACGCACTGCACCACGGCGTACGGCGGCACCCGCACCTCGGTCGACCCGCCGGGCGCCTTGACCGCGAGCGTGTCGGCGAGCAGCCGGGTGCAGGCGGCCAGGGCCTGCCGGTCGTAGGGGATGTCGAGCCCCGGGACCGCCGCGGCGAGGTCGTCGGTGTGGACGACCAGCTCGACGGTCCGGGTGACGAGGTAGTCGTCGAGGGAGAGCGCGCCGGCGCTGGTGGCGAGCAGCCGGGTGCCGGGGTGCGCGTCGAGCAGGGTGCGGAGGCTGGCGTCGACGTCGGCGAGGTAGGCGTCGAGGTCGGGGTGGTCGGCCGCGAGGCACCGGGTGAAGTCGGCGATGGCGGCGGAGTTGCCGGAGGTCCCGAACGGCCAGTCGAGCAGCACCGCGTCGGCCTTCGCCGGCTCGGGCTGGTCCAGGGCCCGGTGGACGGCGGTGACCGCCATGCCGATGTGGGCGACGAGGTCCCGTACGGTCCACCCCTCCAGCCGGGTGGGGAGCGCGAGCTGCTCGGGGGTGAGGGTGCGGACGGCGTCCCGCACGTTCGAGAGCTGGGCGAGAACCGCCGTACGGGTCCTGGCCGCGTCGTAACTGCGGGCGCGCTTCTTGGCCTGGGGCATGGCGGTGAGCCTATTCATCGGCGTTCAGCGGCGCAGCTTCACGGCCAGCGAGTAGAAGCGCGTGATCTGGGTTTCGCTGTCGTTGTCGTCGGAGACCAGGTAGAGCGGGTGCCAGCCCTTGTACCTGCCGGATGTCCAGGGGGCGCCGAGGGCCATGCCCTCCACGTTGTCGAGGAGGGGGTGCTGCGGGTTCGAGGCCGGGACGGCGACCGCGCCGGGGCCGCCCGCCGGGCAGGTCGCCATGTCGACGACCAGTTCGTCGGCGGCGTAGATGTTGGCGGACTGGTGCCACAGGGAGTTCAGCTTCGTGACGTCCTGGGCGTGGGCGAGGGAGAGCTGGACGATCCGGATCTCCGAGCCGAGACCGGCGACGTACTGGCGTTCCAGCGCGAGGAGGTCGCCGTTGTCGTCGATGGCGGTCAGCTCGGACAGGTACATGCCGTCGTCGACGAGGAACGCGTACTGCCCGTCCGGGGTGTAGTCGCCGCCGGGTGTTCCGGTGTAGCGCTGGATGCGGATGATGCCCCGGCCGCGGGTGTCGCCGTCGTCGGCCAGCGGTCCCTCCCAGCCGGCATAGAGGTGGCGGCCGTCCGGGGAGACGGCGAGGGACTCGATGCTGCGGCCGGTCTGCGCGGAACCGTCGGGCGCGTAGCGCAGCTTCTTCGGGATGGGGAAGTCCTTGCCGACCTGCCGGCCGGTGGCGACGTCGAAGCGGCGGATGGCCGGGCCGGTCTCGGAGGAGACCAGCATGGTCTTGCCGCCCTGCTCGATGACCATGCCCTCGCCGTCGTACCAGTCGCCGTCGATCGGGAACTTCGTGCCGTCCGCGCGGCGCAGCGGCACGGCCGTGCCGGCGCTGGGGCTGAGCTCGAACGGGGACCCGAGGATGACGGGCCAGACCCGGCCGGGCGCGTTGTCGGCGAGCGCGAGCGCCTTGACGTCCTTGCCCTGCGAGACGAGGGCCAGGGCGGACAGGCCGTAGATGTCCTCGTAGTCGACGCTCTTCTTGTTCAGCGCGTCGGAGTGGTCGAGCAGTACGGCGCGGGGCGCCGCCGGATCGTGCGGCGAGGGGGCCGCGCAGGGGCCGGCTGCGGCGGCCGGGTGGGTGTCGTGCCACCAGTGGACCAGAGGCGGGGCGCCCAGTCCGAGGGCGAGACCGAGGGCGGCGGCGGTCGCGGAGAGAACGGGAGTGCGGATGCGCTGCCAGCGGGTGGGAGGCGGCAGGGGGACCTGGAGGGGCCACCGGGGCCCTTTGGCGACGTTGCGGACGAAGTCGAGGCCGCCGACGCCGTTGTGGTCCTCGTCCTGCGGTTCCTGCGGGACCTCGGGCTTGAGGGTGTGGATACGTCTCCTGGCCTCCAGGAAGAGGTCGCGCAGGCCGAGCATCTCCGGGCCGTCCGGCAGGCCCTGGCGCATGACGTCGACGAGGGCACCGGTGAACAGGGTGCAGCGCTTGGGGTCGGGGGCGTGGGAGGGACGGTCGCGCGGGGCGGAGGTCATGACGTACGCCCCCTCGACGTCCCGCAGCGTCGACACGGCCACCTGGACGTCCTGGCCGTGGCCGTCCGTCATCTCCGTCAGCACATGGCCGCTGAAGCAGCAGTCGAGGATCAGGACCCGGCGCAGCGCGGAACCCGTGTCGCGGATGGCGCGGCGGACGTCGCCGGAGCGGACACAGGTGTCCGGCTGGTCCTCGACCGAGTCCGGCAGGGTGAGCAGCAGCTGCCGTTCGTGGCGGTCGATGAGCCCGTGACCGGCGTAGTAGACGATCAGCGTGTCCTCGGCGAGCGCGGCGGCCTCGCGGATCGGGCCGACCAGCTCGGCCGGGGAGGCCGGGTTGGCGACCGTACGGATCCGCTTCCGTTCGTCGTCGGGGATGCCCCAGATGTCCGGGTCGGTGAGCGCGGCGCGCAGCTCCTTGAGGTTGAGCTTGACGCTGCGCAACGGGTCCAGGTGGGTGTAGTCGTCCACGCCGATCAGGACGCAGGCGGAGCGCTCCGGGTCGATCCGGCCGAAACTCTCGACGGACGTGGTGTCCGTCACTGCGGCTCTCCGTCCGCGTCGTCGGCCTCCGCGAACCTGCGCATGAGGTCCGCCACCTGGTCGGGATCGCCGGTGATCTCGACGCTGACCCGGCTGCGCGGCCGGTGGCTGCGCCGCCAGGCCAGATACGACAGGTGGAGCTGGCCCACGCTGCTCACGGTGGACAGCACCGCGAGGACGGCGTCCAGGCCGGGGCCCATCCGGCCGGCGCCCGCACCGGCTTCCGCGACCCGGGTCACCCGGACCTGGCCGCGCAGGGCGCGGTCGGCCGCCAACCAGTCGTACAGGGAAAGCAGTTCGTCCTCGCGGGCGGATCCCGACGCTTCGAACCTGATCTCCATCCGGCTGCTCCCCCAGCTCGCTCACGGATGTGCCACCCCTCCAACTACCCCATGTGCATCGGCAGTTGGCAAGTCACTTTTCCGGAGGGAAGCGGTGGGGAGCCCGCGCCCGAAGAGGCGTCTCCACTCCTTCACCGCATATCCCCGCGGGCCATCCGTCAGTCTGGGTTGACACGCGGCGCCACGTCAATCCAGACTGACACACATGAACGCAGGAGATCTCTCAGAACGTCTCAGGTCGCACGACCCCGCGGTGGGACTACGGGCCGTGGGTGCCCTGCACCGACTGGCCGAGCAGGTCGAGGCGGCGGCCGTGGTGCGCGCACGGGAACAGGGATGGTCCTGGGAGCAGATCGGGGACGCCCTGGGCGTGTCCCGGCAGTCCGTCCACGCCAAGTACGGGAAGTGAGACGACCATGTTCGAACAGTTCGCGGCAGAGGCCCGGGCGACCGTCGCGTCGGCGCTCGAGGAGACAACGCTGCGCGGCGACCGCCGCATCGGCACCGAGCACCTCCTGCTGGGAGTGCTCCACGATCCCGGCGCGGTCCGCGCCCTCGGCACCGACCTGGAGACCGCCCGCGCCGCCCTCGACGCCCTCGACCGGTCCGCGCTGGCCGTGGTCGGCATCGACGTCCGGGGGATCGATCGGGCCCCGATCCCCGCGTCACGCAAGCGCACGCCCTTCACATCGGGCGCCCGCGCCGTCCTCCCCCGCGCCCTGGCCGAGACGAAGAAGGCCCACAGCCGCCGCATCACCCCGGACCACCTGCTGCTGGCCCTCCTCGACTGCAAGCGACCGGACCCCGCGGCAGAACTCCTGACCGAACTCGGCATCGACCGCACCGCGGTCCGCGCCCGCCTGAGGCAGCCGGGGCGCTGAGACCGGGGTGGTCAGGGGGCGGGGTCGGAAGCCGGGGTGATCACCCGTGAGTGTGATCAGCTGCCGAACCAGCCCCGCACCGCCGGAGCCTGGCAACACTGGTCTTCGCCTGGAAGGGGGTGCAGCATGACGGTTATGGCCGAGCGCACGTCTCAGATGTCGGTGGAGGAGTTCGAAACGATCGCCTCCGCCGCCCCCGAGACCGTCACGTTGGAGTTCATCGACGGACGGATCGGAGTCAAGAAGGTGACGGACGGGGACCACGACACCATCGTGTCCTGGCTGGCCCGGCGCTGTATGCAGACTAGGCCCGACCTAGACCTGTACTACGGCCGAGGGCTCCGGGTGGAGGCCTACCGAGAAGGCAGGGCGAGGCCGGATGCAGTACTCGCGCCGGAGGCCCACTTCGCGGGATACGGCGAATGGGCCGACCCGGACGGCGCGCTCATGGTCGTCGAGATCACCTCGTACGACTCGGACACGGACCGACGGGACCGGCATGAGAAGCCGACCGCGTACGGTCAGGCCGGGATCCCCCTGTACCTCCTGATCGACCGGGACTCCTGCACGGTCACGGTGCACAGCGGCCCGGACCGGCAGGTCGGCGGCTACCGCACCGTCCAGACCTCGAAGTTCGGCGAGAAGGTGTCTGTGCCAGGTCCCATGAACATCGAGCTGGACACGGAGATCCTCAAGAACTACGTCCGCTGAGCCCAGAAGGCCCCGCCCGGAAGCATCCGGGCGGGGCCTTCGTCGTCGTGCGGCCGGTCAGGCCAGGAGTGCCTCGATCGTGCCCTCGTGCGCCTCGCGCAGTTCGGACAGGGTGAGGCTGAACTCGCCCTGGATCTCCACCGCGTCGCCGTCCACGACGCCGATGCGGGTCGCCGGGAGGCCCCGGGCGCCGCACATGTCGTTGAAGCGGACCTCCTCCGAGCGCGGGACGGCCACGACGGCGCGGCCGGCCGACTCGGAGAGGAGGAAGGTGAAGGCGTCGAGGCCGTCGGGGACGACCAGGCGTGCGCCCTTGCCGCCGAGCAGCGCCGACTCGACCACGGCTTGGACGAGGCCGCCGTCGGACAGGTCGTGCGCGGAGTCGATCATGCCGTCGCGGGAGGCGGAGATCAGGATCTCGGCCAGCAGGCGCTCGCGCTCCAGGTCCACCTTCGGGGGCAGCCCGCCCAGGTGGTCGTGGACGACCTGGGACCAGGCCGAGCCGCCGAACTCCGCACGCGTGTCGCCGAGGAGGTAGAGCAGCTGGCCCTCCTCCTGGAACGCGACCGGCGTGCGGCGGGCCACGTCGTCGATCACGCCGAGGACGGCGACCACCGGGGTCGGGTGGATGGCCGCCTCGCCCGTCTGGTTGTAGAGGGATACGTTGCCGCCGGTCACCGGGGTGCCGAGCTGCTGGCAGGCGTCGGCGAGACCGCGGATGGCCTCCGCGAACTGCCACATCACCGCCGGGTCCTCGGGCGAGCCGAAGTTCAGGCAGTCGGAGACGGCCAGCGGCTTGGCGCCGGTGGTCGCCACGTTCCGGTAGGCCTCCGAGAGCGCCAGCTGGGCGCCCGCGTACGGGTCGAGCTTGGCGTACCGTCCGTTGCCGTCGGTGGCGATGGCGACGCCGAGGCCGGTGGCCTCGTCGATGCGGATCATGCCCGAGTCCTCGGGCTGGGCCAGCACCGTGTTGCCCTGCACGAAGTGGTCGTACTGGGAGGTGATCCACTTCTTGGAGGCCTGGTTCGGGGAGCCGACCAGCTTCAGGACCTGCTGCTTCAGCTCCTCCGCCGTCGCGGGGCGCGGCAGCTCGTTCGCGTCGTCCGCCTGGAGGGCGTCCTGCCAGGACGGGCGGGCGTACGGGCGCTCGTAGACCGGGCCGTCGTGGGCGACGGTGCGCGGGTCGACGTCGACGATCTTCTCGCCGTGCCAGAAGATCTCCAGGCGGTCGCCGTCGGTCACCTCGCCGATGACGGTGGCGATGACGTCCCACTTCTCGCAGATCTCCAGGAAGCGGGCGACCTTGGCCGGCTCGACCACCGCGCACATGCGTTCCTGCGACTCGCTCATGAGGATTTCCTCGGGCGAGAGGGTGGAGTCGCGCAGCGGGACGTCGTCCAGGGTGACGGTCATGCCGCCGGAGCCGTTCGAGGCGAGCTCGGAGGTGGCGCAGGACAGGCCGGCCGCACCGAGATCCTGGATGCCGACGACCAGCTTCTCCCGGAAGGCCTCCAGGGTGCACTCGATGAGGAGCTTCTCCTGGAAGGGGTCGCCGACCTGGACCGCGGGGCGCTTGGAGGGCTTCGCGTCGTCGAAGGTCTCCGAGGCCAGGATCGACGCGCCGCCGATGCCGTCGCCGCCGGTCCGGGCGCCGTACAGGATGACCTGGTTGCCCGCGCCGGAGGCCTTGGCGAGGTGGATGTCCTCGTGCCGCATGACGCCGATGGCACCGGCGTTGACCAGCGGGTTGCCCTGGTAGCAGGCGTCGAAGACGACCTCGCCGCCGATGTTGGGCAGGCCCAGGCAGTTGCCGTAGCCACCGATGCCGGCGACGACGCCGGGCAGGACGCGCTTGGTGTCGGGGTGGTCGGCGGCGCCGAAGCGCAGCGGGTCGACCACGGCCACCGGACGCGCGCCCATCGCGATGATGTCGCGGACGATGCCGCCGACGCCCGTCGCCGCGCCCTGGTAGGGCTCGACGTAGGAGGGGTGGTTGTGGGACTCGACCTTGAAGGTCACGGCGTAGCCCTGGCCGACGTCGACCACGCCCGCGTTCTCGCCGATGCCGACGAGCAGGGCGTCCGACTGGGGCGCCTTCTCGCCGAACTGGCGGAGGTGGACCTTGGAGGACTTGTACGAGCAGTGCTCGGACCACATGACCGAGTACATGGCGAGCTCGGCGCCGGTCGGGCGGCGGCCGAGGATCTCCACCACCCGCTCGTACTCGTCCTTCTTCAGGCCGAGTTCGGCCCAGGGCAGCTCGACGTCGGGGGTCGCGGCCGCGTGCTCGACCGTGTCCAGAGGCGTCCGGCTCATGCGTTGACCAGCTTCTTGAGGATCGAGGTGAAGAAGGGGAGGCCGTCGGTGCGGCCGGAACCGATGAGGGGCTCGACCGCGTGTTCGGGGTGCGGCATGAGGCCCACGACGTTGCCGGCCTCGTTGGTGATGCCGGCGATGTCGCGCAGCGAACCGTTCGGATTGAAGTCCAGGTAACGGAACACGACCCGGCCCTCCGCCTCCAGCTGGTCGAGCGTGTACTCGTCGGCGACGTACCGGCCGTCCATGTTCTTCAGCGGGATGTGGATCTCCTGGCCCTCGCGGTAGTCGCTGGTCCAGGCCGTGCCCGCGTTCTCCACCCGCAGCTTCTGGTCGCGGCAGATGAAGTGGAGGTGGTCGTTGCCCAGCATTCCGCCCGGGAGCAGGTGCGCCTCGGTGAGGATCTGGAAGCCGTTGCAGATACCGAGGACCGGCAGCCCGGCCTTCGCCTGCTCGATGACCGTCTCCATCACCGGCGAGAAGCGGGAGATGGCGCCGGCCCGCAGATAGTCGCCGTAGGAGAAACCACCGGGAAGGACGACCGCGTCGACCTGGTGGAGGTCCTTGTCCTTGTGCCAGAGGGCGACCGGTTCCGCGCCCGCGAGACGGATCGCGCGCTGGGTGTCACGGTCGTCGAGGCTTCCCGGGAAAGTGACGACGCCAATACGAGCGGTCACTTCGCCGCCTCCGCGACTTCGTCGACACGAACCGTGAAGTCCTCGATCACGGTGTTGGCGAGGAAGGATTCCGCAAGATCGTGGATGCGGGCGAGCGCGGCCTCGTCGACCGGTCCGTCAACTTCCAGTTCGAATCGCTTTCCCTGACGTACATCGGAGATGCCTTCGAAACCCAGGCGCGGCAGCGCACGCTGGACCGCCTGGCCCTGGGGGTCGAGGATCTCCGGCTTGAGCATGACGTCGACTACGACGCGTGCCACTGGCACTCCCGGTGTGTGGTGCTGAGCTGGTTCCTTCAGACTACCCGCACGAAATTTCTACGCGGGTAGAGTTGTAGGAAACTACGTGAGCCGCATCACGATCGGGTGACGGCGGCGGATCCTCACGAAAAGTTCTGGGAAAGTTCCCCGGGTTCGTCCACGACATCTATTGCGCTGGGACACGCGGACGGATTTAGTCGGGCTTCACTTTGTATTGCCAGGCACTGTACAAATGAATTGGCAATAGCCGATACTCGGCACGTCATCTTCCGCCGTCGCGGTCATCGCCGATGAGCTGTCGATGAGCTGTATAGACGTGCCACACGAAGGGACCGAATATTCGTGGCGCAGAAGGTCGTGGTCACTCTCTTTGACGACATCGACGGCTCGGAAGCGGCGGAAACGATCGCCTTCGGACTCGACGGCAAGTCGTACGAGATCGATCTGAATCAAGCCAACGCCAAGAAACTGCGCAAGGCCCTGGAGCCTTACGTGGAGGCCGGCCGCAAGCGGTCGAAGTCGGGCAAGGCGTACAAGCAGACGGAGGTCGCCCCCGACCCGGCGGCCGTCCGCGCCTGGGCGCAGGCGAACAAGATGGATGTCCCGGCCCGCGGCCGCATCCCGAAGAAGGTGTACGAGGCGTTCAGCGCCGCCCAGTGACAAGGGCGGCCGGCTGCTCTCAGGGTGCATCAGACGCCCCTGGGGGCAGCCGACTTGCGCTACCCCCCTGCTGATCAGCTAATGTCTGGAGCACGCCGACGGGTACGGCCGAAAAGCCGAAGCCCACGGAGTACATGCGGGTGTAGTTCAGTAGTAGAACATCCCCCTTCCAGGGGGAAGGCGCAGTGTGCAATTCCTGTCACCCGCTCTGCACCGCCGGTCCTGAGCATGCTTGTGGATCAGGTAGGCTGGTGCTCGCACCGATCGGTGGGAGCCGGTCGGGAGCAGTGCGGACGTAGCTCAGTTGGTAGAGCGCAACCTTGCCAAGGTTGAGGTCGCGAGTTCGAGCCTCGTCGTCCGCTCCAGCTCATAGAGGAAACCCCAGTCATATGACTGGGGTTTTTTCGTGCGCCCGCGTGCATCCGCCGGAGAGCCCCCTGACATTTGTCATGACGAGTGATGACACCGCGCACTGCTCCCGCGACCCGGCCGCGGGGACGCTGGAGTCATGGACTACGAACACGTGATTGAGGTCACAGATCTCCGGCGTGTCTACGGGGGCGGGTTCGAGGCGGTCCGCGGAATCACCTTCTCCGTGGCCCACGGGGAGATCTTCGGGCTGCTCGGCACCAACGGCGCCGGAAAGACATCGACCGTCGAACTGCTCGAAGGACTCGCGCCGCCGGACGGGGGCCGGGTACGGGTGCTGGGCCACGACCCGCACCGGGAGCGGACCGTCGTACGCCCGCGCACCGGCGTGATGCTCCAGGAAGGCGGCTTCCCCTCCGAGCTGACCGTCGGCGAGACGGTACGGATGTGGGCCGGCTGCACGACGGGAGCCCGGCCCACGGCCGAGGCGCTCGGCCTGGTCGGGCTCGGCGGCAGGGCGGACGTCCGGGTCAAGCAGCTCTCCGGCGGCGAGCGGCGCCGCCTCGACCTGGCACTCGCACTGCTCGGCCGGCCCGAGGTGCTGTTCCTGGACGAGCCGACCACCGGACTCGACGCCGAAGGCCGCCGGGACACCTGGGAGTTGGTACGCGCGCTGCGCGACGACGGGACGGCCGTCCTGCTCACCACGCACTACCTGGAGGAGGCCGAGTCCCTCGCCGACCGGCTCGCGATCCTGCACGAGGGGCGCATCGCGGCCGCCGGGACGCCGGGCGAGGTGACCGCGGGCCGGCCCGCGCGAATGTCCTTCGAACTGCCCACGGGCTACTTCGTCGGAGACCTGCCGCCGCTCGCCGCGATGGGCGTGTGCGGACACGAACTCGACGGCAGGCTCGTACGGCTGCGGACCCGCGAGGTGCAGCGGACCGCCGCCGGGGTGCTGGGGTGGGCCGAACGGACCGGAATCGAACTCAACCGGCTGGAGGTGCGGTCCGCCTCCCTGGAGGAGGCGTTCCTGGGGATCGCGAAGGAGGCGGCCGCATGAACACCGTGGTCACGGCGCGGCTGCGCGCCCTCTCCCGCGCCGAGCTGCTGCTCTTCGGCCGCAATCGCAGTGCGGTGCTCACCGCGCTGCTCATGCCGCTCGTGCTGCCGGTCACCGTGCAGCCCGCGATCGGCCAGGCGGGCCTCAAGGGGATCCGCCTCGGCACCCTGACGCTGACCGCCGCGATCGGCTTCTCCTTCCTGTTCGCCGTCTACAGCTCACTGGTCGGCGCGTTCGTCGCCCGCCGCGAGGAACTCGTCCTCAAGCGGCTGCGCACCGGCGAGCTGTCCGACGCGGAGATCCTGACCGGCACCGCCCTGCCCGCCCTCTGCCTCGGCCTGGCCCAGGCGCTGCTGCTGGCCATCGGCTGCACGGTACTGCTCGACGCGGGCACGCCCAGGGCGCCGTACCTCACCCTGCTCGGACTAGTCCTCGGCCTACTGCTCAGTGCCGTGCTCGCCGCGCTCACCGCGGCCTTCACCCGGACCACCGAGAGCGCCCAGATCACCGCGGCGCCCCTGGTCCTCGTGTCCATGATGGGTTCGGGCATCGCCGTCCCCGCGGACGTCCTGCCGCACCGGGTCGCCGCGGTCTGCGAACTCCTCCCGCTCTCCCCGGCCGTCCGTCTGGTCCGGGCCGGCTGGACCGGAGAGCTGAGCGCGGGCCAGGCCCTGGGCGCGGTCCTCACCGCTCTGGCCTGGACGGTGGTCGCCGTGTTTGCTGTACGGCGGTGGTTCCGCTGGGAACCTCGGCGCTGAGCGGAACGAGGGACACGGGACCGGCATGAGCGGAACAGCAGGCGGCTGGTGGCGGGGGAAGACCACGCCCGCCAAGGTCGAGACGTACACGCGGTGGTCGTTCCACTTCTTCGCGGTGATCGAGGTCGCGGCGATCGGACTGCCGGTGTTCTCGCAGGCCGGGCCTGGGGTGGCGGGCTGGCTGATGGCGATGGTCGTCGGTCACGCGCTGCTCTGCGCGCTGACCGCCTCCCGGGCGCTGGACTGGACGCGGGGTCGGCGGGAGCAGCCGGTGCGGCTGCTGTGGGTGCTGGGGGCGGCGACCTGCGTCTTCGCTGTCGCGGCTCTGGTCCTGCGCAAGCACGGCGGCGCAAGCGAAGACACGGAGAACGCGACGGCGACCGTCTTCGCCATGGTCTTGGCTTTCGGGGCCGGCACCACGGCGCTGGGCGTACGGAGCCGGCGGCGCGTGGTGGCGCAGACCACGGGCTTCGCGTTCGGGGCGGCCGTGGTGTCCTTGCCGTTGGGCGTTCCTGGGCCTGAAGCAGTGGTCACGGCGTTCGTGGTGTTCCTCTCGGGCAGCTTCCTCGCCGCCACCTCGATCTTCTCCGTCTGGCTGCTGAACGCCGTCTACGAACTCGACGAGGCCCGCGAGACCCGGACCCGGCTCGCCGTCGCCGAGGAACGGCTGCGGTTCGGGCGCGATCTGCACGACGTCCTCGGCCGGAACCTCGCCGTCATCGCCCTCAAGAGCGAACTGGCCGTCCAGCTGGCCCGGCGGGAACGGCCCGCGGCTGTCGAGCAGATGATCGAGGTGCAGCGGATCGCGCAGGAGTCGCAGCGGGAGGTACGGGATGTCGTACGGGGCTACCGGGACGCCGACCTGGGGGCCGAACTCGCCGGTGCGCAAGGTGTGCTGACCGCCGCGGGATTCACCTGCGAGGTGACCGGCGACGCCACCGGGCTGCCCGCTGAGGTGCAGTCGGCACTCGGGTGGGTGGTGCGGGAGGCGACCACCAACGTGCTGCGGCACGGGGATGCGGGGCGGTGTGCGGTGGGACTGCGGGTGCGGGAGGGATCTGTGGTGCTGACGGTGGAGAACGACGGGGTTGTGGTGCGCGGGAGCGGTGGGGGTGGTGGGTCCGGACTGGCCGGGCTGCGGGAGCGGCTCGCGGTGGTCGACGGGACGCTGGAGGCGGGGCCGGTCGGGGCGGACGGCTTCCGGGTGGTGGCGTCGGTCCCGCTGTCCGGTCGTACGACGGCCGATACGAGTGTGAGTGGAGTCACTTCATGACGTCTCCGGTACGGCTGTTGCTCGCGGACGACGAACATCTGATCCGGGGTGCGCTGGCCGCGCTGCTCGGCCTTGAGGACGATCTGCTCGTCGTCGCGGAGGCGGCGAGCGGGCCCGAGGCGCTGGCCATGGCGCAGGCCCACCGGCCCGATGTGGCGGTGCTGGATCTGCAGATGCCCGGCGCCGACGGTGTGAGGGTCGCCACATCGCTCGGTGCCGAACTGCCCGGCTGCCAGGTGCTGATCGTCACCGGTCACGGACGGCCCGGGCACCTGAAGCGGGCGCTGGCCGCCGGTGTGCGCGGGTTCGTCCCGAAGACGGTGAGCGCACAGCGGCTCGCCGAGATCATCCGGACCGTGCACGCGGGAAACCGCTACGTCGACCCGGAGTTGGCCGCCGACGCGATCTCCGCCGGTGACTCGCCGCTGACCGCGCGGGAGGCGGAGGTGCTGGAGCTGGCGGCCGACGGGGCGCCGGTCGCGGAGATCGCCGAGCGGGCCGCGCTGTCGCCGGGGACCGTGCGGAACTACCTCTCCTCGGCCGTCACCAAACTCGGTGCGGAGAACCGTCATGCGGCAGTGCGTCTCGCGCGGGAGCGAGGTTGGGTATAGTTGCTCTCGCGCCACGGCGCATGCGGACGTAGCTCAGTTGGTAGAGCGCAACCTTGCCAAGGTTGAGGTCGCGAGTTCGAGCCTCGTCGTCCGCTCAGAAAAGAAGGCCCCCGGCTTGTGCCGGGGGCCTTCCGCGTTCGGTGCTTCCGATGTCCGGAGCCTTCGGTGCCCGGAGCCTTCGGTGGCCCCGGGCCCGGGGGCCCGGGAGACGCCGCCGTCAGGACCAGGTGTTACCCGTCAGCCGCTCGTACGCCTCGATGTACTTCGCGCGGGTCGCCTCGACCACCTGTTCCGGCAGCGGCGGCGGGGGCTGCTCGCTCCTGCGGTCCCAGCCGGACTCGGCCGAGGTCAGCCAGTCGCGCACGTACTGCTTGTCGAAAGACGGCTGGGCGCGGCCCGGCTGCCACTCGTCGGCCGGCCAGAAGCGGGACGAGTCCGGGGTGAGGACCTCGTCGGCGAGGACGAGGGTGTCGTTCTCGAAGCCGAACTCGAACTTCGTGTCGGCCAGGATGATCCCCCGGTCCCGGGCGATGTCCCGCGCCCGCCCGTACACCGCGAGGGTGGCCTGGCGCAGCTGGGCGGCGGTCTCGGCGCCGACCTGGCGGGCGACCTCCTCGTACGACACGTTCTCGTCGTGCTCGCCGACCTCGGCCTTGGTGGCCGGGGTGAAGATCGGGGCGGGCAGCTCGGAGCCGTCGACCAGGCCCTCGGGGAGGGCGAGCCCGCAGACCGTGCGGGACTCCTGGTACTCGGCCAGCCCCGAGCCGGTGAGGTAGCCGCGGGCCACGCACTCGACCGGGAGCATCTTCAGGGACTTGCAGATGAGGGTACGGCCCGCCCAGTCGGCGGGGGCGCCCTCGGGCAGCTCGGTGCTGATGACGTGGTTGGGGGCCAGGTCGGCGAGCTTGTCGAACCACCACAGGGAGAGCTGGGTGAGGACCCGCCCCTTGTCGGGGATCTCGGTCGGCAGTACCCAGTCGTAGGCGGACAGGCGGTCGCTGGCGACCATCACGAGGTCTCCGGCCGCGTTCTGGTACAGCTCGCGCACCTTGCCGGTGTGCAGATGCACCAGGCCCGGCACCTCCACGGGCTCGGGCTTTTCGACGAATCCGGACACGGTTCCTCCCCGTGGTTCTGTACAGGTGCCCTCGATTCTCCCGTATGCCGGGTTGCGCACGGACAGCGGGGCCGCGCGGACGTCTGTGCGGGCCGGTCGCGTGTATGACGCATGCATGACGCATGCATGCGTCGTGCTGCCCTTCGTGGCCTGCATGTGTTGCCTGCGTGCGTGACCTGCATGCGTGGCCAGCATCAGTCGTGCTTGCAGATGCGGTCCAGGAGGTTGGCGGTGGCGCGCTGGACGCGCGGGTCGATGTGGCCGGGGCGGTCCAGGGCCGGGGACCAGGCGAAGGTGCCGGCAGCGAAGACCAGGGCGCCGGAGGGGGCGCGGTACAGGGAGGTCTCCTGGTGACGCAGGATGCCGTCGTTGTCGGCGTAGGGGGAGTGGGCGAGCAGGATGCGCTCCTCGTGCTCCGGCAGCGCGGTGCGCGGGAAGTAGCGGTCGGCCTCGCCGGCCACCAGGCCCGGGAGCTCGTCGCCCTCGTGCGCGCCGGTGGCTTCCCAGAGCCAGTGCCCCGCGTTGCGCACGATCAGGGGGTACGGCTCGGGCACCCGGCCCGCGTACTGGATGCCGACCGTCTGCTGTTCGGGCCGGTCGATCTCGCGCCAGAGCACGGGCTTCCCCGGGCCCCTGCGTTTTCGGCAGGTCAGCAGGCGGTCCGCGACCCCGGACGGGGAGGGGCCCAGCTCCACCTGCCAGTACATGGTGTTGGCGGAGAGGAAGACGAGGCTCGTGCCGCTGTCCCGGGCCAGCTCGACCGTGCGGCGCATCTGCGGCGACCAGTACTCGTCGTGTCCCGGGAAGACCAGGCCCCGGTAGCGGGTGGGGTCGACGCGGCCGGCGTGCAGATCGCGGGCGTCGGCGTAGGCGAGGTCGTAGCCGTAGCGCTCGGCCCAGCGGATGAAGTCGTAGGCGTGGCCGACGTGCAGGGGCAGGCCGGCGCCCGCGTACGGCCGGTCGAAGGAGACGGTGGTCGCCGCGTCGGCCTCGCCGAGCAGCCGGCCCCGCTCGTCCCAGGCGTGGTAGAGGCTGGCACCGGTGCGGCCGTCCTCGGGGTAGAGGTTGTACGCCTGCCAGGTGATGTCCGGCAGCAGGAGCAGCAGGTCGGCCGGGTGGTTGTCGCGGATCGTGAAGGGCACGTGGGAGCGGTAGCCGTCGGCCGTGGTGAGCACGGCGACGTAGGCGCCGATGCTCCAGTACGACGGGACCTGCAGCCGCCAGGACAGCCACCAGTGGTGGCAGGAGACCGTGCGGTCGGCGGCCAGCGGCGGGGGCTGGACGATGCCGGACAGCCGGGGGCTGGTGGTGATCTTCGATGCGCCGTCACCGCCGTAGTGGCCGATGCGGTAGATGTCGACGCTGAATTCCTGCGGCGGGTCGACGGTGATGTGGAAGTCGACGGCCTCGCCCGGGGTGACCGAGCCGGTCGAGGTGAATCCTTTGATCTGGCGGTGCACGTCGTCTGCCGAGCGCGGGCCGCCGATGGCGGTGCGCGGTGCCGGGACCCGGGGGTTCTCGCCGGTGGGCTGTGGCCGGCTGGGGTCCACGTACCAGGGGACGACATGACCGGTGTCGTCGAAATAGGTCTCGCTGCCGCGCAGCCAGGGGACGGGCCCCTGACCGAAGGGGTCCGTGACGGCGTGCGCGAGTGCTCCCGACTCCCAGCGGCGGATCTGGTCCGATGCCATGGTGGCTCCCCTCCCTCGTGCCCCCGTGAAGCGTGCTGATACGAGCCGTGTGCGATGTGTGATGGGTGCTGTGCGATGCCTGCGTGCGTCTTTTGCTGTCGTGCCCGTGCTGGTGTGCCTGCGCCGTGGTGCCTGGTTGCGCCCGGTTCTGATCCGGTCTGCCGCGCCGGTTCGTGTCGTGCCGTGCCGTG
Source organism: Streptomyces sp. NPDC028289 (assembly GCF_055565975.1). NCBI lineage: Bacteria > Bacillati > Actinomycetota > Actinomycetes > Kitasatosporales > Streptomycetaceae > Streptomyces > Streptomyces sp. NPDC028289. The sequence goes on from NZ_JBVHTI010000005.1 coordinate 71,149, forward strand.
ACTGAGGCGTCTGTCTTATGTCGGATGCGCTTGCCACATCCGGCAACGGTCCCAGCACATCACATAACGCACGCGTCCGGTCACGGTTCGTTGCGAATTTGCCTGAAGTGGAACAGTTTGCTCCGCTAAAGCGCCGAAACGCCGAGGTCAGACCAGTCGGACCGGCTTCTCGGGACGTATTCCGGATTCGACCAGCCAGGCCCGCAGCGGGGCCGGGTCTCCCTCCTCGATGAGGCTGAGGACTCTGGGCGTCAGGTCGGCGGCCCGCTCGCCGTCGACCAGCAGGGCCGGGCCGTCGAGCCAGTCCAGGCCGGGGGTGGCTCCAGCGGTGTCCACGGCCGCGCAGCACACCATCGCCTTGACGTGGTCGGCGAGGAGTTCGCGGGCGGTGCGCGGGGGCTGGAGCGGGAAGAGGGGCAGTGCGCCGTCGTCCCAGAGGGGACTGCCGGGGCCGCCCTGGCCGGCGGCCGCGGGGCAGCCGGGGCGCGCGGTGTCGGCCGTGCTCGCGTGCGCTCCCTCGTGCTCCTCGCGGGCGAGGGCCGCGGTGAGGCCGGCGGCGAGGGCGGCGCTGCGCTCGGTACCGGTGGGCTCGTCCGCCTCCTCGTCGTAGCCGGGGGTGCGATTGCCTTCGCCGTAGCCGGCGGTGCGGGGGCCTTCGTCGTAGCCGGCGGTGCGGGGGCCTTCGTCGTAGCCGGGGGTGCGGGAGTCGTCGTAGGCCGGGAGGCTCCGGCGCCTGTCGGGGGCGGCGGTCGGGTCGGTCAGGTGGTCCAGGACCCGGGCCAGGGTGGGACCGCCGGGGTCCGGGGCGCTGGGGTCAAGGGTGGCACGGACGCCGAGGGCGTCCAGGACGCGGTGCAGGCGGGCCGCCTCGGTGCGCCAGGTGCGGTCGACGACCTCGTCCGGGTACTCCTGCCAGGCCACCGGCGACCAGGCCGGGCCGGGCTCGGCGGGGCCGCCGTGGAAGAGGCGGGCGGCGAGCAGCGAGGCGGCCTCGTCCACCAGCCCCGGCTCCTCCAGCAGGTCGCAGGCGGGCCGCTCGCCCAGCCGGGAGGCGAAGCCCTCGGCCAGCCGGTCGCGCCGGGACAGCTCGGTGAGGGCCGCGACCACGCCCGCGTCCAGCCGGGAGGGCCAGCGGCCCATCCGCCAGGCGGGCAGTGCGACCCGGGTGAGCAGCCGGTCCCAGCCGGCGTAGGCCAGGCCGACCTGCTCCTGGGCGACGATCCGCAGTCCGTAGTCGACGGCCTGGGCCCGCTCGGCGGCCGCGGCGGCGACCCCGCGCTCCATCAGCGTCGCGTGCTCCCGGCAGCCCCGGAGCAGCAGCCGGGCCACCCAGGCGACGCCCGCGCACACCAGGCGGGTGGCGGAACATCGGGCGGGCGCCGCGGAGACCGCCACCGCCGCGTCCAGGCCCCTGACGAACCGGCGGGCTGCCGCTATGTCCGGCTGCGCCGAGGGTCCCGTACCGGCGACGACCGGGGCGAGGACCGCGCGGAGCTCGCCGACGCGCATCCACCACAGGAACGGGGAGCCGATGACGAGGACGGGGGCGGCCGGGGTGCGGCGGTGCAGGCCGGGGGTGCCGAGCTCGTCGCCGCCCTTGGGCGCGGGCGGGCCGTGGGCCGGGTGGGTGCGGTCCTCCAGCCAGCTGTCGCAGTCCGGGGTGAGCGCTATGGCGGAGGGCGCCGGCACGTCGAGGCGTTCGGCCAGGTCGCGCACCATCCGGTACAGGTCGGGGGCGGAGTCCTCCGGGATCGGGACCGTGGGGCTCACCGCCGGGCGGGCGCGGGCCACGACCAGGGCGATGCCGACGGCGGCCAGCAGCACGAGTACCGCGAGGGCGCCGACGATCCAGCGGGCGGAGTCCCAGCCGCGGCCGACGAAGTGGCCGGTGGAACCGCCGGCCAGCAGGATCACCGTGGCCGCGGCGGGCAGCAGCGCCACGGCCAGGGCGCGGCCGCGGATGCGCAGCACGGCGAGGGCCCGGGTACGCGCCGCCTGCGCTCCCGCCTCCGCGCCGATACCGGTACTGGTCACGTCCGGACCTCACCCCCTCCCTGCTGTCCTCGGCCTGTCCTGGCTGTTGCTCACTCCCCCACTGTGGCACCCGCCACCGACATCGCAATGCCGGTGGGCCAAGTGCCGGAACGCCTGCGCCGCACCCTAGTTGGGGCCTCGGCCCCCGTCAGCCGGATACGGCATCGGTCACTCGATGGAATGGCTTTGGTCAGAGGTGATCGACAGACAGCAATGATCAGGCCCCGGATTTCGGGTCCGGGGCCTGATCAGGGACGGGTCTGCGGGGACGGCGGGGTCAGGCCTCCGCCGCCGCCTTCGCGGCGATGTCCGTACGGTGCTGGGAGCCGTCGAGGCCGATCCGCGCCACCGCCGCGTAGGCCCGCTCGCGGGCCTGGGTCAGGTCCTCACCGGTCGCCGTGACGGAGAGGACCCGGCCGCCGGCGCTGACGACGTCGTCACCGGCGCGCTTCGTCCCCGCGTGCAGGACGTAGGCGTGCGGCGCGTCCTCGGCGGCGATCGCGTCGAGGCCGGTGATGGGGTCGCCGGTGCGCGGGGTGTCCGGGTAGTTGTACGAGGCGACGACGACGGTGACGGCCGCGTCGTCGCGCCAGCGCAGCGGCGGAAGGTCGGCGAGGGTGCCGTTCGCGGCGGCGAGCAGGACGCCGGCCAGCGGGGTCTTCAGGCGGGCGAGGACCACCTGGGTCTCCGGGTCGCCGAAGCGGGCGTTGAACTCGATGACCCGCACGCCGCGCGAGGTGATCGCGAGGCCGGCGTAGAGGAGACCGGAGAACGGGGTGCCGCGGCGCCGCATCTCGTCGACGGTCGGCTGGAGGACGGTCTCCAGGACCTCGTCGACGAGCTTGGGGTCGGCCCAGGGCAGCGGGGAGTAGGCCCCCATGCCGCCCGTGTTCGGCCCCTCGTCGCCGTCCAGTGCGCGCTTGAAGTCCTGCGCGGGCTGGAGCGGGAGGACCGTCTCGCCGTCGGTGATCGCGAAGAGGGAGACCTCGGGGCCGTCGAGGAACTCCTCGATGACGACCCGCTCGCAGGCGGCCGCGTGCGCCTTGGCGGCCTCCAGGTCGTCGGTGACGACGACACCCTTGCCTGCGGCGAGCCCGTCGTCCTTGACGACGTACGGCGCCCCGAAGGCGTCGAGAGCCTCGGCGACCTCCTCGGCGTTTGTGCAGACGTACGAACGGGCGGTGGGCACTCCGGCCCCCGCCATCACGTCCTTGGCGAACGCCTTGGACCCTTCGATCCGCGCGGCCTCCCCGGAGGGGCCGAAGACCGGGACACCCGCCTCGCGCACAGCGTCGGCGACCCCGGCGACGAGGGGGGCCTCCGGGCCGACGACCACCAGCTCGGCGCCGAGTTCCAGGGCCAGCGAGGCCACGGCCCCGCCGTCCAGGGCATCGACCTGGTGCAGCTCGGCCACCTCGGCGATGCCGGCGTTGCCGGGGGCGCAGTGCAGCGCGGTGACGTCGGGATCGAGGGACAGGGAGCGGCACAGGGCGTGTTCGCGGGCGCCGCTGCCGATGACGAGGACCTTCACGGGGGCCAGCGTAGCTGGGCGAGCCGACTGGAGGTTCCTCCAAGGGTCCTCGGCCGAGCGATGGCCGCCTGCTGAGGCGGGCCCTCTTGGGGGCTGCCGCCCCCAAACCCCCGCTCCGGCCTGAACGGCCTCGTCCTCAAACGCCGGACGGGCTGATGGTGGTTGCTGCCTCAGACTGCGGACGGGCTGGGGGTGGTTACCGCCACAAACGTCCAACGGGCTGGGTGTGGTTACTGCCTCAGACAGCGGACGGGCTGGGGGGTGGTTACCGCCTCAAACGCCGCGCAGGTCGGTAGGCCGAAGACGCGTTCGCTCTCCTGACACGGATGCGCCGACAAACCCAGGGGCGCGGGGAACTGCGCGAACAACCCCCACCGACCCGCAGCCGCCCGACCAGCCGTGTCCGGTTCCGAGTCGTCGGTGTCTGCGCCTCGTCACTCGTTCTGGATCTCCTCCACGACCGTCGCCCCGAGTTCCTTCACGATCAGCTCATGGCCGGAGAGGGCCGACTCGTCGAGGTCGGGGTCGTCCTCCTCGGGGATGTCGTCCTCGGGGGAGACCGGCGGCGGTTCCGGGGCGGTGGGCGCAGGGGCCGGGGCCGCTGCCCTCGGAGTGGGCGGCGGTGGGCTCTGGGCCGGGGCTGCCACCGGGGCCTGCTGGACGGGCGCGGGGCGGGCCGGGGCCGCGGGTGCCGCGCCGGCGTAGCCGCCGGGCGGCCCGCCGCCGTACCCGGTGCTGGGCGGAGCCGCGCCACCGCCGCCCGTCGGGTCGACGACCGCCTCGATCCGCCACTGCACGCCGAACTGCTCGCCCAGTGCCTGCCGCAGCACGTCCTCGCTGCCACTGCTCGCGAAGTTGTCGCGGGCGCCGGCGTTGACGAAGCCGATCTGGAGGGTGGTGCCGTCGAAATTGGCGACCTGGGCGTTCTGGCTGAGCAGGATCCAGGTGAAGCGGCGACGGTTCTTCACCGCTTCCAGGATGTTCGGCCAGAGCACGCGGGGGTCGAGGCCGCCGGCGGGGGCGGCGGCCGGTGCCGGGGCGGGAGCGGCGGAGGGGGAGGCGGCCGGGGCCGCCGAGTGCGGCGGGGCCTGTTGGGCCGCCGGAGCGCCGCCGCCCGTGGCTGTGGGCCAGCCGCCGGGGCGGCGGGTGCCACCGCCCCCTGCGGGGGCTGCAGTCGGCCAGGCACCCGGCGCGGCAGCGGGCGGTGCGGCCGGAGCCGGAGGTTCTGGAGTCTGCGCAGGCGCAGGCGCCGGAGCCGGTGCAGGCGCAGGGGTCGGCGCAGGGGTCGGCGCAGGGGTCGGCGCCGGGGTCGGGCTCGGCGCCGCTCCCCCTCGTACGGCCGCCCGGGCCGCCGCCGGACCGCCCCCCTGCTGCACAGGTGCCGGAGGCTGCACGTGGGCCTCGGGCCCGGGGACGTACCCCATGGCGGGCGCGCCGCCCCCGCCCGAGAAGTTGACGCCCCGCTCCAGGCGGTCGAGGCGGGCCATCACGGACCGCTCGTCGCCGTACGCGGCCGGCAGCAGCACGCGGGCGCAGATCAGCTCCAGCTGGAGGCGCGGGGAGGTGGCGCCGCGCATCTCGGTCAGGCCCTCGTTGACGAGGTCGGCGGCGCGGCTGAGCTCGGCGGCGCCGAAGGTGCCGGCCTGCGCCTGCATCCGTTCGAGAACGTCGGCGGGGGCGTCGAACAGCCCCTTCTCCACGGCGTCCGGCACGGCGGCGAGGATCACCAGGTCCCGCAGCCGCTCCAGCAGGTCGGCGACGAAGCGGCGCGGGTCGTTGCCCCCCTCGATGATCCGGTCGACGACCTCGAAGGCGGCGGCGCCGTCCCCGGTCGCGAAGGCCTCGACCACGGAGTCGAGCAGCGAACCGTCGGTGTAGCCCAGCAGCGAGGTGGCCATGGCATACGTCACGCCCTCCTCGGTGGCCCCGGCGAGCAGCTGGTCCATGACGGACATGGAGTCACGCACGGACCCGGCACCGGCGCGCACGACGAGCGGGAGCACGCCCTCCTCGACGGGGATCTGCTCCTTGCCGCACACCTCGCCGAGGTAGTCCCGCAGCGTGCCCGGCGGCACCAGCCGGAACGGATAGTGATGGGTCCGCGACCGGATGGTCCCGATGACCTTCTCGGGCTCGGTCGTGGCGAAGATGAACTTGAGATGCTCCGGCGGCTCCTCGACGACCTTGAGCAGCGCGTTGAAACCGGCCGACGTGACCATGTGGGCCTCGTCGATGATGTAGATCTTGTAGCGGCTGGAGGCGGGCCCGAAGAACGCCTTCTCCCGCAGCTCACGGGCGTCGTCCACACCACCGTGAGAGGCCGCGTCGATCTCGATGACGTCGATGGACCCCGGGCCGTTGCGCGCCAGGTCCTGGCAGGACTGGCACTCCCCGCACGGGGTCGGCGTGGGCCCCTGCTCGCAGTTCAGGCACCGGGCGAGGATCCGCGCGCTGGTCGTCTTGCCACATCCACGCGGGCCGCTGAACAGGTACGCGTGATTGACCCGGTTGTTCCGCAGCGCCTGCTGCAGCGGGTCGGTGACATGCTCCTGCCCGATGACCTCGGCGAACGACTCCGGGCGATAGCGGCGGTACAGCGCGAGAGACGACACGCATACGAGGTTATAGGCGCCCACTGACAACCAGCCCCGCCCACAAACGCAAGCGCCCCCCACGCACCCGCCAGAGCCAACCTACCCTTGCTGCCTTCCGGCCCTGGGGGAGTTCAGTCAGATAGCGCCGCGTGAGGGGCTCCGCACAGAGTACCCGACGTCAGCAGGTAAGAACGAGTTCGCGAGCACTCCTCTCGGTCATGTAATGTTCCCAGCGGAGGATTCGCCTAGAGGCCTAGGGCGCACGCTTGGAAAGCGTGTTGGGGGCAACCCCTCACGAGTTCGAATCTCGTATCCTCCGCCAGCTCAGAGGGCCGGACCACGAAAGTGGCCCGGCCCTCTGGCGTTCGTCCGTCCCTCTTGGAGAGTGTGCCGAGCATCACGAAGTCGGCCTCATCCGGTTCCTCCTGCTCAGCGCAGTTGCTCCGCCAGTCCGACGATGATGCCCTCGGGGCCGCGGAGGTAGCAGAGCAGATAGCTGTCCTCGAAGCGGGCGATCTCTCCGACGAGTTCGGCGCCGTGCGGGCGCAGGCGGGCGACGGTGTCCTCGATGTCGTCGACGGCGAACATCACGCGGTGCGTGCCCAGGGTGTTGTGCGGCCGGTTGCGGGGCCCGGTGCTGATCACCGCGGGGTTGCGGTACTTCGCCAGTTCGAGCCGGCCGTGGCCGTCCGGGGTCCGGACCATCGCGATGTCACAGCGGACGCCGTCGAGTCCGGTGCACTGGTCGGCGAAGAGGCCCTCGACCTCCCCCCTGCCCTCCAGTTCCATACCGAGTTCCACGAAGAACGCGATGGCGGCATCCATGTCCTCGACGACGATGCCGACGTTGTCCATCCGCTGAATCGCCATGGTGGTCTCTCCTGCCTCCTCGTGCGGCCGGTGGGGGCCGCTCTGCTGCACTCGCTGGGCGAGGATGCCACCGACGGGGAGGCGGTTGTGCCCGCCCTGAGCCGGAGGGTGGACTCTGAGCGCAGCCGCCGGAGGGGCCGGTGTCAGGCGGCGTTCGCGCCTCGGGCTACGGCACCGGCTGCTCGCCGGACGTCCGAGCCGCGGCCGGGACCGAGGCCGCGGCCGGGACCGAGGCCGGAGCCGTCGCCGTCGCCGTCGCCGTCGCCGTCGCCGTCGCCGTCGCCTGCAGGCTGCCGTAGCGCTCCATGCGTTGCCAGCGGAGTCGTGAGCCCGAGATTGCGGTGAAAACGGACTGGATGACCACCAGGTACATCAGCTGGCGGTAGACGAACTGCTGCAGCGGCAGGCTCCACAGCGGGCCCGGGCGCTCGCCGTCCAGGCGGAACGCGTACAGGCCCATCAGCAGTTGCAGCAGCAGGAAGGCGAGCCACAGGGCGGTGATCCGGAGCGGGTCGAGGAAGATCAGGCCGTAGACGGCGAAGACGTCGACGACGGGGGCGAGCAGCGGCAGCAGGACCTGGAAGAGGAGGAGGTAGACCAGGCCGCGGCGGCCGAGCTTGCCGGCGGGACCGCGTTGCAGCAGGGCGCCGCGGTGTTTCCACATCGCCTGCAGGGTGCCGTAGCACCACCGGTACCGCTGCCGCCACAGGGCGTTCAGGGAGGCCGGCGCCTCGGTCCAGGCCACCGCCCGCTCCTCGTACACCACCCGCCAGCCTGCCCGGCACAGTGCCATGGTGAGGTCGGTGTCCTCGGCGAGGGTGACGTCGCTGACACCGCCGAGGGCGAGCAGCGCGCGGCGGCGGAAGGCGCCGACCGCGCCGGGCACGGTCGGCATGCACTCGGCGAGGTCGAACAGGCGGCGGTCGAGGTTGAAGCCGACCACGTACTCGATGTGCTGCCAGCGGCCCAGCAGACCGCCGCGGTTGACGACCTTGGCGTTGCCCGAGACGGCACCGACGCGCGGGTCGGCGAAGGGCTGCACGAGGGTGCGGACGGTGCCGGGTTCGAAGACCGTGTCGCCGTCGACCATCACCACCAGGTCGCAGCCGGCCGCGGCGAGCCCGGTGTTGAGCGCGGCGGGCTTGCCCGCGTTCTCCTGCCGGATCACCCGCACCCCCGGCAGGCCGAGGGACTCCACCAGGTCGGCGGTGCCGTCGGTGGAGCCGTCGTCCACCACGATGATCTCGACCGGATGGTCCGAGGCGAGCAGGGAGCGTACGGCCGCCTCGATACCGGCGCTCTCGTTGTACGCGGGGACGATGACGCTGACCCGTTCGGTCACCGGTGCTCCCCAGGGCTCGGCCCGGTGCCCCTTGCGCAGTCGCCGGTGGCGGCGGGCCGTGAACAGCACGACCGCTGCGCGCAGGACGCTGACCGCGCCGGCCGCGAACATCAGGAAGCCCAGCAGGCGTACCACCCAGTCGCCGGCCCGCAGCAGGCCGATGAGGGCCATCCCCTGGAGGTGGTCGCCCGGTCCGGCGCGCTGGACCGGGCCGGCCATGCCGACCGCGGCGCCGACGGTCGCGAACCGGAAGCCCTGTGCCTTGAGCCGGGGGATCAGGGTGTTCAGCGCGGCGACGGTCTGGGAGCGGTCGCCGCCGCCGTCGTGCATCAGCAGGATCTGCCCGGCGGTGCCGTGCGGGGTCGCGTTCGCGACGATGCGGTCCGTACCGGGGCGCTGCCAGTCCTGGGCGTCCTGGGTGGTGAGCACCGTGACGTACCCGGCCGCACCCGCCTGCTCGAGGACCGACCAGTCGGCGTCGTTCAGCGCGTCGTTCTCCGAGGAGTACGGCGGCCTCAGCAGCGCGGTGGTGACCCCGGCCGCACCGGCCACCGCGAGCTGGGTCTCGCGCAGCTCCAGCGAGCGCTGCCACGGGGCGAGGCGGGACAGGTCGGGGTGGGTGAAGGTGTGGATGCCGATCTGGTGGCCGTCGGCGACGATCCGGCGGACCAGTTCCGGATGGTTCACGACCTCGGTGCCGACGACGAAGAAGGTCGCCTGCACGTGGTTGCGGCGCAGTACGTCGAGGATGCGCGGCGTCCAGACGGGGTCGGGGCCGTCGTCGAAGGTGAGGGCGATGGTGCGGGCCTTCGGGCGGGCGGTGTGCGGGGCGCCGGCGGCGTCCGCGATCACCGGGCCGCCGTCGGCCACCCGGCCGGGCACCGTGTCGGCCCGGCCCCGGGGGCCGGTCACGTCGTCCGAGGTGATCCCGAACATGTGGTGGGTGTAGCCCTGCAGCAGCAGGGCGGCCGACAGGGTCACCACGAGCACGCACAGCAGCAGCCAGTGGGTGCGGGGGGTGATCCGGCGGGTACGGCCGCTCGGGCGGCGCGGAGCGGTACGGCTTCGGCGATCGGTCACGTCAGGGCCTTGGATCACTTCACGGGCTTGTGGGACGACCCGATGGCGCGCCCCTTGGCGGAGTGCGCGGTGGTGGGGGTGGCGGCGGGGGTGGTGCTGGGGGTGGCGGCGGGGGTGGCGCCGGGCGCCGCGGAGGTGGTGGCGGTCGGGGTGGCGGTGCCGGACGGCGAGGCGGTGCCGGTCGGCGTCGTGGTGCCGGACCGCGTCGCGGCGGACTCCGACGTGGTCACGGCGGTGGTCGAGCCCGTCCGGCGCGCACCGGCACGGGAGCTGCCGTACGCCGCACCGGAAGTCGCGCTTCCCGCCGCCTGGCCGGCGCCGGACGGCGCGTCGGGGGCGGTCGTGTGCGGGCCGGCCGGGTGCGCGGTCTCCGGCAGCGGGACGAACGGGGCGCTGATGGTGGGACCGCCCAGGACCGTGCTGACGAGCAGCGCGACGTAGCAGGCGGCCGGGATCACCAGCAGCAGTGCGGCGCGGCGCACACGGCGCTGGCGGCGGCCCGAGGCGTCCACGAAGACGGGGCGCACGGGATCGTTCTCCGGAACGTCCCGGTCCGGGGGCGGCACGGTGATGACGTCACCGTGGGCAGAGTCCGCCGTGCCCACCAGCGCGGTCGGGTCCGGGGCGGTCGCGGTGGCGGTGCCGCCCCCGTGGCCGTGGGCGTACCCGTACCCGGGACCGCCGTACCACTCCTCGCCGTACGCTCTGTCGCTTTCGTCCGTCACCTGCACGCGTTCCGCCCCTGTCCTGGCCGACGACCGGCATGGTCGTCCGAACGGACAGAGCGCGAGCGGCCGAAACCGTTACACCTCCCGCCTCGGACAGCCACCAGATCCCCTCCCGCCCTTCACGCCTCGGCGGGCCACTTCACCACCGCGTCCCCGTGCTCGGCCGTGTGGGCGTAGAACGCCGTCAGCTCCCGGTGCGCCTCGGCGAACACCCGCCGCGCCTCGGTCTCCGCGCTCTCGCCTCCGTAGCGGGGCAGCAGGGTCTCGCGGGCGGTGTCCCAGAGTTCGTCGAAGTCGGCGGTCGTCAGGAACCCGGCCACCCCGCGGGTCCGGGCGGCCGTCAGCACCAGCAACGGCGGTGCGTGCCGGTCGGCGCGGAACACGGGGCGCCCGCCGAGCACCACGTCCGGGCCGTGCGGGGACGCGCCGGCGTAGACGCACTCCTGGTCCGGGCGGCACTTGTCCAGCGCGTCCTCGCAGTGCCGCCCTGCCTGGGGCAGGGCGGTCCCGGCGGTGCTTGTGAACAGTCGTTCGAGCCAGATCGGGCTGTTGCGCAGTGCCGGGGCCGGAACCGCTCGCAGACGGAGGTACTCGCTCATGCAAGGAGGAGCGCACGGGGGAGCGGAAGCATCACACGGCAGGGCCGCGTCCAGGGAGGCTCCTGGGACGTTGTGACACTTCTGTGAGTCCGCACGCTGGTCACCATGGGGCCGTCGATGCGACCGGAGCGCGACGGACGGCGTGGACTCGGCTGTGATCGGTGCGAACGAGGGCAATCTTGGGTCAGGTACGGCAACCCCGGCGCGTACAGGAGTACGACGGGGATCTGGGCGCTGCGGTCGCGCGGGCCCAGGAGGGCGACGAGGCCGCCTTCGCGGTCGCCTACCGGATCGTGCAGCCGAACCTGCTCGGCTACCTCCGCGGGATCGTCGGAGACGACGCCGAAGACGTGGCGTCCGACGCCTGGCTGGAGATAGCCCGCGACATCGGGCGCTTCAAGGGCGACGGGGCCGGTTTCCGCGGCTGGACCGCGACCATCGCCAGGCACCGGGCGCTGGACCATCTGCGGCGCCGGCGCGTGCGGCCCCAGGCGGCCGGGACCGAACTGGAGGTGCTGGACCTGGCCGGCCCGCACAACACACCCGAGCAGGCCCTGGAGTCCATCTCCACCGAGCGGGCCCTGGAACTGGTCCGCGGACTCCCGCGGGACCAGGCCGAGGCCGTGCTGCTGCGGGTCGTCGTCGGCCTGGACGGTCCCGCCGCCGCGCGGGTGCTGGGCAAGCGCCCGGGAGCGGTGCGCACGGCGACCCACCGGGGCCTGAAACGCCTCGCACGACAGCTGGGCATCGGCGGTGAAGCGGAGCAGGGTGTGACGGATGGGGCTCCCCGCACGCTTGGGGAGTCGATATGAGCAACGTTGGTGACAGTGGTCGACGGGAAGGCACCGGACTCAGCACACCCAACGAAAACGGAACGGTCGGACAGGGAACGGAAACGGACATGAGCGAGCGGCTGATCGGCGGCGGAGCACCCGACCGTCGGCATGCGCAGACCGGCGACGCCCTGTCCGGGCCTGCGGACGCGGGCGACGCCGAGGTACTGGAGAAGGTCCTCGCGACCGCCATCCGCGCCGACGGTCTCGCCCCCGACGCCGAGCAGCGGGCCGTGGCCGCCTTCCGGGCCGCCCACTCCGCGGGCGCGCACCGGGCACGCACCCGACGCCGGGACGACTGGCGGCCGGTGGAGAAGCGGCGGTCCCGCCGTCCGGTGAAGCTGACGTTCGGCGTGGTGTTCGCAGGGCTCGCCCTGGGCGGTGTGGCGGTCGCGGCCGTCGGTTCCGTCGGCTCCCCCGCCGACGGCACCGGTACCGGCGGGAACACCGCGCACCCGTCGGCCGTCGCCCCGGACCGGCCGGGCGACGCGGCCTCGTCACGGGCCTCCTCCTCCGGCGGCGGGCGGCCCAAAGACCGGCCCGTCACCGCCCAGGACACCGAGGCCCACTGCCGCGCCTACGAACAGGTGCAGGGCCACGGCAAGGCGCTCGGCTCGACGGCCTGGCAGCGGCTCATCGCGGCCGCCGGGGGCGAGGACAAGGTCGCCGCCTACTGCTCCGAGCAGCTGGCCGGGGCGACGGCCGCACCGAGCAGCTCGGCCGGCACCGGCAAGTCCGCCAAGGGCGCCGCGAACTCCGCCAACGGCTCGCAGGGCAACACCGGCGCCTCCGCCAAGAGCACCCCCGGCAACGGCCAGGCGAACGGCGGCCAGGGCAACGGCAAGGACAAGTAGCCACCGACGCGAGCAGCTGGTCCGCGGGCTCAAGGTCGCGTACGGTCCCGGGAACTGCCCGGTGCACGGCGCACGGCGTGAGCAGGACGGATGAGGAGTACGGCCAGTGACCAGCGACGACCGCACGGGACCGCCCAACTTCGGCAGTGAACGCGACATGCTGCGGGCGTTCCTCGACTACCACCGGGCGACCCTCGCCATGAAGTGCGAAGGGCTCACCGACGAGGAGTTGCGGCAGCGGTCCATGCCGCCGTCCACGTTGTCGCTGCTCGGTCTGGTGCGGCACCTGGCGGAGGTGGAACGCGCCTGGTTCCGCCGGGTGTTCGAGGACAAGGACGCGCCCATGGTGTGGTCCGACGAGATCGACTTCCAGGCGGCGTACGACGCGAGCGAGTCGACCAGGGCAGAGGCGTTCGCCGCCTGGGAGGCGGAGGTGGAGACCTCGCGCCGTATCGAGCGCGCGGCCGGCTCCCTCGACCAGGCCGGATACCAGCCGAGGTGGGAGGAGGAGGTGTCGCTGCGGATGGTGATGCTGCACGTGCTGCTGGAGTACGGCCGCCACAACGGGCACGCCGACTTCCTGCGCGAGGGCGTCGACGGGACCGTGGGCGCCTGAACGCGCCCGCACAGCCGGACCGGAGGTCCTGCTCACCCTGCTGGTCAGGGACGAGGCGGACCGGCACGGCGGACACGGCCGCGGCTAGGCGGCGATCCGCAGCTTCTTCGTCACCGTCACCTGGTCCAGGTCGGACACCCGTACCGTCACTGTCATCGTCCACTCGCCCGCGATGGGGAGGTTGACGGAGTCGGCGGCCCAATAGCCGCCGCGGTCGGTCACGTTGGCGGGGAGCGGGCCGATCTTCTGGGCGGCGAGGGTGAAGGAGAGACGGAGTTCGGGGACGGTGGAGATGCCGCCGTCGGGACCGAAGACGACCGCCTGCACGGAGTTCGCGCCGACCCGGCCCGGGTCGAGGGTGATCTGCACCTTGCCGTGGCCGTTCGGGGTGCCGACGTCGAAGGGGACCAGGGCCACGGAGGCCGCGGGGATACCGGCCGCTGCCGACGCCGTCCCCGACTCGGCCGCCTCGGCCGCGGCCCGGCCGGGCAGGGTGCCGGTGAGGATCGTGGTGATGCCCAGGACGGCGACGCCGACGGCCACTTCGGCGAGGACCGAACGGCGCAGGGCGGCCTGGTGGCGGCCGGCGGAGGCGGCGGCGGGCGGTTCGCCGGAGGCCGGTGGTTCGTCGGAGGGCGATGGCTTGTCGGAAGCCGGCGGCTCATCCGCGGTCGGCGCGTCCGGTGCGGCCGGCAGGTCCGCCGGGGCGCCGACCGGCAGCGGGACGCGGGCGGGGGCCGTCACGGCCGGGGCGGGCGCCAGTTTCGCCGTCCAGCGGCGGGACTGCGAGGCGGCCGCCAGCAGCAGGGTCACCGCGGCGAGTTTGACGAGGAGGAGCCGACCGTACGACGTGTCGGTGAGGGCCTGCCAGGAGCCGAGGCCGCGCCAGGACTGGTAGACGCCGGTGACGACGAGGACCGTCACCGAGGCGAAGGCCACGCGGGAGAAGCGGGTGACGACGGCGGCGGGCAACGGCGTGGCGGAGCGCTGGAGGGTGATCAGGAGCGCCGTGAGGCCGCCCAGCCAGAGCGCCATCGACAGGAGGTGCAGGACCGACGACGTCATCGCCAGCGGGACCTGGATGCCGGCCGAGGCGTGTTCCGCCGCCGCCCAGGTCAGGGCCAGGGCGACGGCGAGGGCGGCGGCGGTGGCGAGCAGGGGGCGGGACGGGCGGTCCCGGCTCACGCGCTTGCGGAGAAGGAGGTGGTGGAGGGCTGCGGTGAGCGCCAGCAGGGCCACCCTGGCCAGCAGGGCCAGCCCCGGGCGGCCGGTCGCGGACTTGGCAAGGGCCGAGAGGTCGAAGGCCGTTGCCGGGGAGGTGCCCTCCTCGTACGGGGCGCGCAGGACGAAGAGGAAGAGGGTGGCGGCGAGGAGTGCCCACCACGCCGTGCGGATCGGTGTGCGGAGGGCGGCGGGGTCCGGCGGACGGCAGACTGCGATGAAGGTGACGGTGCCTGTCAGCAGGGCCATGGCGAGGTACGCGACGTAGCGGCCGATGTTGTAGAGGCTGCCGGTGACCGGGTTCTCGACGGGGCCCGTGGAGACGCTCGCCGTGGTCGCCGACGGCTTGCCCACGGAGAAGGTGAGGGCGCCGGAGACGGGGTGGCTGTCCGCCGAGACGATCCGCCACGCCACGGTGAAGGTACCGGTGCCCAGCTTCTTCGGGAAGGTGATCCGGGCGGTGTCCGAGCCGGCCGGGCCGTGTTCGGCTTCGCTGGTGTCCACCCGGTGGTTGGTGGGGTCGTACACCCGGAACGAGTCGTCGAGCAGGCCGACGGCCTCGGTGAAGGTGAGGGTGACGGCTCTCGGCGACGACTTGAGTACGGCGCCGTCCGCGGGATCGCTGGCGCGCAGGGCGGCGTGCGCGGAGGCGGGGGCGGCCGACGCGAGGAGGAGGGCGGCGAGGAGGGTGCCGAGGAGCGCGAGGGCGCGCAGGGTCCTGTGGTTCCTCTGGTTGCCGTTCGGCGCCTGCCGCCTTTCGTGCCCTTCGCTCACGTCACCCGCTCCGAGTTCGGAAACACGCGTTCTTGGGTCATACGGCTGGGAAGCCTGTAGCGCTCAATTTGTCTGCGAGTCAGTGGGGGCTGGTCGCGCAGTTCCTCCCCCAGCCTTCGGCTGGGGGTACCCCCAGCGCCCCTTCGGGGCGCTACCACGTCGGACGCGCCGACACCCCGCCGTCCACCACCAGGTCGTGGCCGGTGATCCAGGACGCGAGCGGTGAGGTCAGGAAGACCACGGCGTTCGCCACGTCCTCCGCGTTCCCCAACCGGCCCGTGGGCACGGCCTCCTGCCATCTCCGCACCCCCTCCGGCCAGGCCTCCGCCAGTCCTTCCCGGTCGATCAGGCCCGGGGAGACGGAGTTGACGCGGATGCCGGAGCGGCCGTACTCCAGGGCCGCCGCCCTCGCGTGCATGACCACCCCCGCCTTCGCGGTGCTGTAGTGGGCGTGGCCGACGGCCGGGTGGGACGCCTCGATGGAGGCGATGTGGGTGACGGTGCCGCCGCCGGGCTGGTCGCGCATGATCTCGGCGGCGGCCTGGGTGCAGGCGAAAACGCTGGTGAGGTCGGTGTCGACGACCGCTCGCCAGTCGGCCGCGGTCATGCCGGGCAAGGGCTGTACGGGCTGTACGGCCGCGTTGTTGACCAGGGCCGTCAGCCGTCCGCCGCCCCACTCCGCGGCCTCCCGGACGACACGGTGGCAGGTCTCCTCGTCGCTCAGGTCTCCCCGTACGACCGTCGCCCTACCGCCGAGGGCCACGATGTCCGAGGCCGCCTCCCGCGCGCCCCCTACCGCCGTACGGCAGTGCACGGCCACCGCCGCGCCCTCCTCCGCCAGGCGCCGGGCGATGACCCGGCCGATACCGCCGCTCGCGCCCGTGACCAGGGCGGTCTGTCCTTCCAAGAGGTGGTTCGTCATGGACGGCAGAGTTCCGTGATGCGGGCGGCTTCGGACGGGTAACGCGCCGTGAGGTGGGCCGCGTTCCCGTGCTCGTAACCCTCGAAGGTGAATCCGGGGGCCATGGTGCAGCCGAAGAGGGTCCAGGCGCCCGGGGCCGCCACCCGGGCGCCCATCCAGGTGCCGGCCGGGACGGTCAGCTGGATGTGCTGGCCGTCCCGGAGGCCGGGGCCGAGGACGGGGGCGCGGGTGGTGCCGTCGGGGGCGAGGAGCAGAAGCTCCAGCGGGTCGCCCAGGTAGAAGTGCCAGATCTCGTCGGTGGGGAGGCGGTGCAGGGCCGAGTAGTCGTCGGCGGTGAGGAGGACCACGATCGCGGTTCCCTCGGGGCGGCCGTCGGCGCGTGCGGGACCGGCCCAGGTCTCCCGGAACAGGCCGCCCTCACGGGGGATCGGCTCCAGGCCGTAGTGGGCGATGAGCTCATCGGGGGTCGGCATCGGGCTCGGGTTCGGCATCGGGGAGGACATTCGGGAAGGCTACCGGCCTGGTGAGAAAAGCCAGTTGAGCGTGCTTTTCGGGCAGGTGGACGTCGGGGACGTCGACCTCGGGGAGGACGACGGCCGGGCCGAGCTCGAAACCCTGACGCCGGAAGCGGGCGATCGCCTTCTCGTTGCGGACGTCCGGGTCCACGACGATGCGGTGGCGGTCGGGAGCGCGCAGGACGTACGCCGTGAAGGCGGTCAGCAGGGCCTCCGTCCAGCCGTGACGGGGGCCTTCGGGTCCGGCGGGGGCGAGCAGGACGTGGACGCCGATGTCGCCGGGGCGGACGTCGTAGCACTCGCCGACCCGGTCGGCCTCCGGCTCGTAGGTCTGGAGGAGCCCGACCGGGGTGCCGTCCTTCTCGGCGAGGTAGGCGTGGTGGGTGTCGAGGGTCGCCATGTGGGCGTAGATCTCGGCGACCTGGGAGCGGGTGAGGCCGGTCATGCCCCAGAAGGCGGCGCGTTCCGCGTCGACCCAGGTGTGGACGACGGCCGCGTCGCGTTCGGGGTCGAGGGGGCGGAGCCGGACGGTGCCGAAGCCGACGAGGGGGTGCTCGAAGACGGGGTGGAGCTCAGCCATCGGTGTCCTCCGGGAGGTCTGTGCGTTCCAGGCGGGCCCAGTCGGTCACGACCGGGGCCAGTTCTCCCTTGAGCCACAAGGGGAGTTGGTCGCTGTGGTGGGGTGCGCCGGGGACGCCGTCCGCGCCGAGCGGGACCGCCCAGAGGCTGTCGTCGCGGTTGGCCAGGTCCCAGACGTAGCGGGCGGCCGGGCCGCGCGATGAGCGGTCGGTGAGGCCGGGGACGGCGGAGGTGCACAGCACGCAGTCGTGGTCGCCGGACAGGGCCGGTCCGTCGTACGACGGCTCGGGCAGTGCCTGCCAGGGGGCGAGGCGGTGGGTGTCGCCCCAGGTCCCGGTGGGCGGGTCGGCCGCGACTTCCTCCACGGCCGCACGGACGGCGGCGGGCCGGTCGACGCCGTACAACTCCGCCGCCCCCAGCAGGTGTTCGAGGGCGAAGGCGATGCGGGGCGTGAGCGCCAGCCAGGGGAGCAGGACCTCGGGCCGGGCCGGGGGTTCGGCGAGCGCGGCGAAGGCGGGGTGGGCGGCGAGGTGCCGTACGACGGCGGAGCGTACGGCCGCGTAGGCGGCGGCGCCGGTGCTGTCGGCGTCCATCCGGCGGTCCCAGGCGAGGAGAAGGTCACGGAGCCCTGCGGCCCCGGGGGTGAGGTCGTCGAGGGCGGCCAGGTGGTCGAGGAGGGGCGTGGCGGAGGCGAGGTGGGTGTCGGTGTGGATCGCGGACATGCCGGCGGCGGACCAGGTGCGGCGCTCGTCGAGGAGGGCGCGGATGCGGTCGGCGCGGTGGGGCGGGGCGAACTCGACGCCGAGGGGGGTGGCCGGGCCGCGCTGGTTCGCCATCACGGCGACGCCGTCGGTGAGGTCGCCGTACGGCATCTCGTGCCAGCCCTGCCAGTCGTGGCCGGGGAGCCAGGCGGGGGCGAGGCGGGTGCGGTTGGTGTGGGAGCGGACGGGGACGCGGCCGGCGACGCGGTGGAGGAGGCCGCCCTCGGTGTCCGCGGCGTGCACCACGTTGACGGGCTCGGCCCAGGCGTCGAAGGCACGGTCGACGTCGGCGACGTCGCGGGCGCGGAGGAGAGGGAGGAGCGCGCTGAAGCCGAGGTCTCCGGTGACCCGTGGCGGGTACCTGAGCGCCAACGCCTCGGCTTCGCCCTCGACGGACGTTCTCCCACCCGAACCACCCGTGCGCGTTTCGTCGTCGGGTGCGGGTGGCCCCTGCGGGGGCTGAACACCGTCGGCGGCCGTCGGGGCCGGTGCGGTCTCCGCTGTCGGCCAGTCGGTGATGAGCGGGCCCCGGGGTGTTTCGAGCAGCTCGATCTGTACCGGGGGGTTGCCGGAGACCTCGATGGTTTCCGTGTGGTGGTCGGCTCGGGTCCAGGTGCCGTCGGGCGCCAGGGCCTCCACGCCGGTCGCGGTGCGCCGCAGGCGCTCCCGGTAGAGGTCCTGGTAGTCGGCCATCGCGTTGGTGATGGACCAGGCCACCGTGCCCGTGTGGGCGAAGTGGGCGATGCCGGGGACGCCCGGGACCGCCAGGCCGATGACGTCGAACTCCGGGCAGGAGAGGCGGATCTGCTGGTAGACCCCCGGCGCTTCGATGAAGCGGTGGGGATCGCCGGCGAGGAGGGCGTGGCCGGTGGTGGTGCGGGAGCCGGCGAGGAGCCAGCCGTTGCTGCCGGAGGTACCCGGGCCGTCCGTGGCGAACAACGGGACCGCCTCCTCGCCCAGGTGCCGTACCGCTTCCTCGCGCCACAGCTTGGCCGGGAAGCCGGCGAACAGGATGTGGGTGGCCAGCCAGACGCCCAGGGGATGCCAGGGCTCCCAGGTGCCGGGGGTCAGACCGGTGCGGGCGAACTCGGGCGTGCGGGCGGCGCCGGCCGGCAGGCCCTCGTTGACACCGGCCACGTACGCCCGTACCCACTCCGCCGTCTCCGGGTCCCGTCTCTCCAGCGCCTCGAAGCAGCGTCTCGCCGTGTCCGCCAGGCGGGCCCGGCGGGCGAAGACGTCCCAGGCGAGGGCCGGTGCGCCGAGGAAGGACGCCGACGTGCCCTGCGTGCGGTGCCGCTCCACCTCCAGCTGCCAGGCCCGGTCCCGGGCGGTGACCCGGCCCTGCGCACGGGCGAGTTCGAGGGCGTCGGCGGCCCGCAGATGCGGGATGCCCCAGGCATCGCGGTACGTCTCGATGGTCACCCCGTGACCTCCTTGCGTGAGGTTAGCCTTACCTAAGCTGAATCGCGGGGGAATCGTACGTGAAGGGTGAGAGAGCCGAGGAGGCCGGGGGCGGGCGGGCCGCGGCGAGCGCGCGGCGCCGGTCCGGGCGCGGGATCATCGAGCCATGGACGCCGACGCCGACTCCCCCGCCCTGCATCTGGCCCAGGACCCCGAGGCCGACCGACTCCTCAGCCGCAGCAGGCTCGCCGCGCTCACCGGCATGCTGCTCGACCAGCAGGTGCCGATGGAGTGGGCGTTCAAGGGGCCCGCGACCATCGCACGGCGCATGGGCGCGGACGACCTGGACGCCCACGAGATCGCCGCCCAGGACCCGGAGGCGTTCGCCGCGCTGCTCTCCGAGAAGCCGGCCGTGCACCGGTACCCCGGCTCCATGGCGAAGAGGATCCAGCAGCTGTGCCAGTACCTCGTCGAGCACTACGACGGTGACGCCGAGGGCATCTGGCGTGACGTCGACAGCGGGGCCGAACTGCTCAGGCGGCTCCAGGAACTGCCCGGGTTCGGGAAGCAGAAGGCGCAGATCTTCCTGGCGCTGCTGGGGAAGCAGCTGGGGGTGACGCCGACGGGGTGGCGGGAGGCGGCCGGGGCGTACGGGGAGGCGGCGGCGTACCGGTCGGTGGCCGACATCACCGGGCCCGACTCCCTGGCGAAGGTGCGGGCCCACAAGCAGGAGATGAAGGCGGCGGCGAAGGCCGCGAAGGGCGGCGCCAAGTAGCACGTGGTGAGCAGGGCGGCCGTGGTTCCCGGTGGATCATCCGATCAGCCCCTCCCTGCTGGCACGTCCGCCGCCCTCGGTCTCAGCTGGAACCATGACCGAGCCCCCCAGCACCGGCCCCGCCGACGACGACCGGAAGGCGCACGCCACCGGCACCGCTCGGCATGAGCCCGAACCGCCCTTCGAGGGACCGCTGCACGCCCTCTCCCGGGCCGCCTGGCAGATCGTCCTGCTCACCGGGATCGCCTCCCTCGTCCTCGGCGTCCTGGTCCTCGTCTGGCCCGGCGCCTCGCTGCTCGCCGCCGGCGTGCTCTTCGGCATCTACCTGCTGATCGCCGGTGTCTTCCAGCTGATCGCGGCGTTCGGCACGCACCGGGCCACCTCACTGCGCGTGCTGGCCTTCATCAGCGGCGCGCTGATGATCGTGCTGGGCCTCTTCTGCTTCCGCGGCCCCCTGGAGTCGATCCTGCTGCTCGCCCTGTGGATCGGCATCGGCTGGCTGATCCGCGGGATCACCCAGACCATGGCCGCGGTCTCCGACTCCCGGATGCCGGCGCGGGGCTGGCAGATCTTCCTCGGGATCGTCACGTTCGTCGCCGGCGTCGTGCTGATCGTCTCGCCGTTCAAGTCGGTCGCGGTGCTCACCCTCGTCGCCGGTATCTGGCTGGTCGTCGTCGGCATCGTCGAGATCGTCACGGCGTTCGGCATCCGCGGCCGCGCCAAGCAGATCCCGCAGACCCTGTGAACGCGGGCCTCGCGGGCGCGGGCCTCACGGGCGCGGGCCTCACGGGGCACGGGCCTCACGGGCGCGGGCCTCACGGGCGCGGGCCCCGGCTGCCCGGCAGGCGCAGGCCCCGTCGGCATCACCCTGTCCCCTTCGTCTTCTTCGTCAACCTCGCGCCCCGTAGGTACGCCGAGCGAGCGGATCTCGGGCCCCGCACGATGAACACCGCCCACTCCGCGGGGAGATGACCGGCATGAGCAGCGGTGTCCCGACCGGACGTCGCCCGCGGTCAGGCCCCGCCTGGCCGCGGGCGCTCGTGCTGCTGCTCGTCCTGCTGCTGGCCGGCGTCCCGACGGCTGCCGAGGCCCTCGCCGCGGCCGCCCCGGCCGTCTCGGCGGAGACCGTCGAGCACGACGTCCTCGACATCCCGCTGCGGCCACCCGCCCGCACCGTCCACCGCGCCGACGTACCCCAGCGGCCCGCGCCGCTCCCCGACCCGGCGCCCGCCGGCCCGGCGGACCGCCACCGTCCCTGCCCGACGGCACCGCGTCCGCCGTACGCCACGCCCCTCCTGCGCACCGTGGTCCTGCGCTGCTGACCGACCGGCCGCTCCCGCACACGTCCAGGTCAGTCAGCTCTACGCAAGGAACACAGTCATGTCCTCAGACCCGTACGCGGTCCTGCGCGCCCTGCTGCGCGCGGAAGCCGTGCGCAGCACGCCGAAGCCCGAGACGAAGACGGCCGAACCGCCGAGGCCGCGGCCGCAGGAGCAGAAACGCGGTTGATCCCGCGGAGCCGAGCCGGGTGTCCCGTGCGGGCGCCCGGCTCACCTGCGTCTGCGGGCCGTACCGAACAGCGACCTGGTGATCTCGCGGCCGAGTTGCGTACCCACCGACCGGGCGAGGGACCTGAACATCCCGCTGGCGACGACCTGTTCGACCAGCGACGGTTCTTCCGTGCCGGCCTTCGCGGCTTTCGGTGCCCTCGGTTCGGCGGCCGGCGCCCGCTGCAGCTTCTCGTACGCCGACTCCCGGTCCACAGCCTGTGCATAACGTCCGTGGAGCGCGGACCCCCGCACCGTCGCGTCCAGTTCCGCCGCGTCCACCGGACCCATCAGGGACTCGGGGGCCCGCAGCCGGGTCGCCGCCACCGGTGTCGGGGCGCCCGTCTCGCCGAGCACGGTCACCACGGCCTCGCCGATGCCGAGCCCGGTGAGCAGTTCCTCGAGGTCGTACGACGACTTCGGGAAGGTCTGCACGGTGGCCCGCAACGCCTTCTGGTCCTCCGGGGTGAAGGCCCTGAGCGCGTGCTGGACGCGGTTGCCGAGCTGGGCGAGGACGTCGGACGGTACGTCCTTCGGGGTCTGCGTGACGAACGCTTCTGTCACTTCCACCCTATGTTTTCGACCAGCGGGTTCCTGGCCTCTTCCCCTGAAGTGAAGCCTACGGCTCCCCCGAAGGTCGGCAGGTACGGCAAGGCCGCCCGGATGGTCGACAGTGGCCGTACGCTCGAATCATGAGCGCCGACATCGGCAAGCGGCTTCAGGAGGTACGCAAGCGACGCGGTATGACACAGCGTCAGCTTGCGAACGAGTCCGGCCTGTCCCTGTCCTTGATCAGGAAGCTGGAGCAAGGCGAACGCGCTGACACGCGCCTGGAGACCGCCCGCCAACTGGCACAAGCACTACGGGTACCGACGACCTACCTCCTTTCCGAGCACGAGGACAAGCCGGAAGCGGCACCGGGAGCCGATGACCGGTGGGAAGCCGTCCGGCGCGCGCTCGTGGCTCCTGTCCGGGCGGACGGGGTGACCGAAGAGCCGACCGTGAACGGCGTACAGGACGCCGTGGAATCGGCCCTCCCCCTCTTCTCCGGCGATCGGTTCGCAGAGCTGAGCGTGATCCTCCCGCCGTTGCTGCGGGACGCCGATCTCATCGCCGAGAGTGGCCCGGAGGGGCGAGCAGTACGCGTCCGGCTCTCACAGCTCACAGGCTGGTTGCTCACCCAGACACGACAGTTCGAGGCAGCGGACGTCGCACTGTCCCGGTCCCTGGAGGAGTCTTCAGACCGGCTCCAGGCGGCCGCGACGGTGAACACACAGTGCTGGCTCCTGCTGCGGCGCGGTCGGCTGGCTGAGGCACGGGAGCTGGCGACTCGGTGGGCCGACGAGGTGGAGCCTCGCATCTCGCGGGCGACTCCAGCCGAGCTGAGCGCGTGGGGCTGGCTGCTGCTGCGGGCCTCCGCTGCGGCAATCCGTGACAACCGGCCGGGGGAGGCCGAGGACGCCTTGCGCTACGCCAACTCGGCGGCGGTCGCGATGGGGCGGGAGTTCGCCCCGCGCGACGACTTCTTGCAGGCGTTCGGACCGGTCACCGTGGCATTGAAGCGGGCCGAGAACGCCATGATCGTTGACAAGCCGGACCTGGTGCTCAAGCTCTCGGCGCGCATCCCGACGGGCGGCATGCGGCCCACGTCCAACAACCGCAACCGTCACCTCCTGGACGTGGCGGAGGCGCACGCCCGCTCACACGACTACGCCAGGACGGTCGAGGTCTTGCAGGGCATCCGCGCGGACGCCCCTCAATGGCTGCCCAACCAACGTTACGCGCGAGACATCTTCAACCGAGTGATCACACGTCGGCGTACCCTCACGCCGGAGATGCGGGAGCTGGCAGACGCGATCGGCGTACCGCTGTGACACGGTGTGGCACTTCGCGCTGCCACCTCGCCAAAGTGCCATTGAGGTGTGTTCCCCCCGCTACGTAGCGTCATTGACATGGCGACTCAAGGCAGAGCACCAAAGACGGCAACCCCTGAGCGCGGAGAGGTGATGTACGACCCCGGAACGCGCAAGGTCGGGGAGTTCCAGGCGATGGCTGGTCCGTACGCGATGTTGCGCCCGGTGGGTGGCGGTCGTGAATGGGAGGCGAACCCGCAGCAGATCCGTCCGGCCACCGATTCGGAGCGGCTGAGCGCGGGCGTGAAGGTCGCCAACGAGCAAGCGGGGCGAAGGCTGTGAGCGCGCGATCCGTGATCCGCCACGAGACATGGACACTCACACCGGACCGCGAGCCGGATGCGGAACCGACCATGTACGCGATGGAGTGCGCGGTGTGCGGGGAGTCCTCGGACGGCAGTGAGGACTTCGCGGACGGGCAGAGCTGGGTGTTGGGCCACTGCGGCCGGAACCCGTCGCACCACACCTTCCGGGAGCTCATCACTCGCCCGTGGCGCACCTGGCGGCACGCGTGATGTGGCGCGCCATCGGCTGGTTAGCCCGTTTCACGGGTCCGCTGATGATCATCATGGTCTCGGGCTCGTGCGGCTTCGTCATCGGTGTGGCTGCCGCGTCCGCCCCGGTGCTTCCCTAGATCCCCGTCCCCGCCGGTCGTAGCTGATCGAGGTTCCCCCGACTCAGAGAAGCCCCGGCGGGGGCGGGTCCTTGCCCTGGTAGTGGCGCGGTTGGGGCACGCCGCCGGCCGTAGAGGCTTTTGGGCGGGAGCTGCCATGGGGCGAGTGAACAGGGGGCCATACGCTCGCCAGCGGATCGGGCAGTCTCTTGGAGCCTGCCCGCAATAGCCCGATCGGCCCCCTGTTCTTCGAGGCTCGCCCCATGGTGGCTGCCTAAAAGCCTCGTAGGCCGTCGGCCCCCGGCCCAAGAAGGTTGAACCGCGGCTCCAGCCACTCCGGCGGGCGTTGAGCCGCCGACGCGGGGCGGGGCGGGCTCTTGGGCTGGCCGGTAGGGGTGTCGGCGCTGGGGGGGGTGGCTGAGCTGCTGGAGGCTGTAAGCCTCGGGCCAGAGCCCTCGGGATCGGGGCGGGCAGGTGCGCCGTGGTGGATCTGGCGCACGCTCTCAGGTCGCCTGGTGTACGCCGGGGCGGCGGCGCCCCGGACCGGACCGGCCGAAGGCCGCATGCCGGGCCGGGGTGCGGCAAGCTGCATCCGGCGGCGCGCCGAAGGCGCGCCTGGACAAAGTAAAGCCAGATTCCGCCACGCTCCGAACCGCCGACCGCTCCCGTCTCCCGATGGGCGCATGACACGTGGCACAACCGGCCGGACAGACACGCTCAGTCCACTGCTACCGGAGCTGCACGACTCCCGTTCTCCGGACGTGCCCACAGATGCCCTGTCCCCGGCGGTAATTCGGTTGACATCTCGTCATCACTCTGGGTCAGGCGCCTGCTGATGCGGTTCCCATCCCAGCCGATTCCGGTACGGATTTCCCATGGCCCGAGATGATGCGGCGAGCTGTGTGTCACGGAAAAACACAGGCTTCCATCGGCGGCAACTCCTATAATTCGAAGGAAAGTTGACTGCGCCTGATCAGGGCGTATGCAGGATAAGCGCCCTGTAAGCGCAAAGGAGAGAAGCCATGAATACCCGCTACCTACTTCCCGATTTGAGGCTCTGGAGGCCGCGCCATGTCTGCCGAATCCGGCAACAGCATCACACGCAAAACCCGCCCGTCCGCCGCGTTACCCGCTCCGGCCGAACGTTCCGGCGTGCTGGCACGCGAACAACGTCTGCAAGCCCTCTCAGAGGCGGACCGTGATCTCATACGGCTCGTCAATGATCCGCTCTTTTCGCGATGGCAGGAGCAGATCAAAGCTATCGGCGGCTGTGCCAATCCGATTTATCTGTCCGGCTCCACCGTCACCCGCGATGCCGTCACGGGTGAGGTGATCTCGTCCTACTCGACCGCCGGGGAGCCCGGTGAGCGTCTGGCCGTACGCTGCCGCAACCGGCGTGCCTCGGTGTGTGAGCCGTGCTCTCGGCTGCATGCCGGAGACACGTTCCAGCTCGTTCGCTCGGGCCTGTCCGGCGGCAAGGGTGTACCCGATGCGGTGAAGGATCGCCCCCGGCTGTTCGTCACCCTGACCGCCCCGTCGTTCGGGCCGGTGCATCGCGTGCTCGACGGGGGACGCTGCCGTCCCCGCCGGGATGATCCGCGCTGCGAGCATGGACGGCGACTCGGCTGCGGCCTGGTGCACCACGAGGATGACTCTCTGGTCGGCCTGCCGCTGTGCCCGGACTGCTACGACCACACAGGCCATGTGCTGTGGCACGCGCATGCCGGGAAGCTGTGGGATCGGTTCACGACCGCCGTGCGGCGCTATCTGGCCTCGGCGGGCGGGATACCGCGTTCGCGACTCGGTGATCACCTGGTGGTGTCATTCGCCAAGATCGCCGAGTTCCAGCGGCGCGCGGCCATCCACTTCCATGCCGTCGTGCGCCTGGACGGTCCGGACGGCGCCGGCTCATCCCCTCCGCCATGGGCGGCAGAGAGACTGCTCTTGGATGCGGTGGAACACGCTGCCGCGTCCACCTTCGTCACGGTGCCGTACTCCGACGCCTACGGGACCGAACGGGTCTACTGGGGAGGGCAGTTCGACGCCCACCCGATCCGCCCCTTCTCCGATGGTGACAATCCGTCGGATGCGGCCGTCGCCGGGTACGTGGCCAAGTACGTGACCAAGGGGGCGGCCGAGACAGGTGCCGGACTCGACTACCGGATCACCGGCCCGGAGGACATCCGCGCGGCGGTCGTCAACAGCCACATACGTGGCCTGATGGGCGCCTGCTGGCGCCTGGGCGGCCTCGCCGAGCTGGAGCATCTTCGGCTGCGCGCCTGGGCTCACAGCGTCGGCTACCGGGGCCACATCCTCACCAAATCCCGCTGCTACTCCACCACGTACGGCGCCCTGCGCGAGGAACGAGCCGACCACCGTCGAGGTGCCAAGCCTGCGGACGGCCCGGACACGGTCACGGAGTCGGCCTGGCGCTACGCCGGATCCGGCTACACCTCCGGCGAGGCTGACTATGCGTTCAGCATCGCCGAGAGCCACGCGCAGAGTCTCCAACTGGCCAGGGAGGCAATGGAGGACGAGCGGCGGTGGTCGAGTGTTTGACCAGTTCGCCGGGTGGTTCCGATTCGGGCGTCTGGTGGAGAACCGTCCGCAGGCGCTTTCGAGTTGGCGCGTCACAACCGATACCCGAGAGGCTGCGGCTGCTGTCGCTCGTCTCCTCGGCGGTATTCCGGAACAGTGGCAGACAAGCAGCGCCGATCGATTCGAGGTACTGACGAACGCTTCAAAAGTGCGGATAGTCCTCGACGGCCCACATTACATCACGAACGACATGAGAAAGTGGGGCGGCAGAGGCCTGGTTCATCACTGCAACGGTCAACAGTTCCTGTCTCCAAATCAATTGAAAGGCGAGCCTTGCGGCTGTCCGGAATCGACCATGGAACGAAAAGCGAGGGCCCGGAGCCGGCTCGGACCGCAGCCGAATTCTGAGATCACCTTTCAAATCGACAAGGCGCCGGGACTCGGCCACTTCCGAGTTCATTCCATCTCCTGGAAGTTCGCCGAATCTGTAGCGGCAATCCACGCCCTCTTGAACTCGGCGCAGAGCAAGTTGGTATGTGACCTCTCGCTTACGGTCGTCGAATTTGAAACGGCGGCTGGACGCACGGGCACATATAGACAGCCGATCCTTTCCGCCGAAGGAGTGGTTAAGGCCGTATAGGCGACCGAAAGCGTGCAGCAAACAGCCCCGTCCAGGCATCTGGGGTACCTGGACGGGGCTGATCGGCGCTCAGATAGGGGTTACGGGGTAGGGGCAGGCTTCTTGGCCCACTCAACCGCTACGCGCTTGCTCGCGTCGTACGCCTCCCACCTGTTCCCGCGCGACTCGGCCTTCGCGACAACGATCCGGTCCAAGAAGAGCCGCAGGAAAGAGCGCTTCTCCTCGTGACCGGCGGAGTGCCACCACGACCCGGGGCCGATCGGGTCTCCGTCCGGCTCGTCCCCGCCGACCCACTGCTCAATGGGGAGGACCGGCATTTCGGCGCTGGACAACTCCGAGATACGGGACTCCAATGCCTTGATCTCTTGCTCCAGTCCGGCCTTCTTCCCCTTGAAGCGCTCCCGCCCGATCGGACCGCTGTAGACGCCGTTGTCGAGGTCGTCGTACAGCTCGTTGAGCGCCGCTTCGCGGTCCTTCTTCCTCATCACCAGTTCGGCGCGCTCCGTGACCAGTTCAGGGCTCGCGATCGTGGCCGCGAAGCGACGGGTCGCCTCCTCAATCAGTTCGAGCGTCTCGGGGTCGTCCTCGTCCGCGCTGGACACCTTCGCGAGAACAGCACGCGCAACGTGGTCCTCGACGTGCTCGCGCTTGATGCTGTTGCCGCCCGTGTGCCCCTCGGTGACGGCCCCCTTGGGTCGGGAGCACCGGTAGGACGCCGTGGCGCTCTGGTTGCCGTTGCTGGACATCGTGAAGCCGCACTCGCAGAACAGCATGGTGAGTCCGCTGAGAAGTGAGGTTCCCCGGTTGAGTCCCTGTCCCCGCCCCCGGGTCTTGAGCCACTCCTGTACCGCATGCCAGTCGGCGGGCTCAAGGATGGCCTCGTGGCTGGTCACAGGCTCCTGAGTCTTGGGGTCGCGGATGGTCCGGTACCCCGTGATCTGCTCGCGGATCGCTCCGTCCTTGGTCTCCTTGCGCTCGTAGACCGGCTCGACCGCATGCCCGATCATGCGCGGGTCCTGCAAGATCCGCTTGAGGGTGGTCACCTCCCACTGAGGGGGCTTGCTCCGGCCCGGAGTGCTGATGGTCACCGCGCCCCGCCACTTGCCGTTCAGGCGGGCGGTCTTCGTCGGCACACCTCGCTCGTTCAGGTCGGCGCAGATGCCAGCCAGTGAGCCGGGGTTCCGGCGTCCCGCCTCTGCCGGACGGCCGGTGTTCTCCAGGATCACGCGCACGATGTCGCGGATCACCTCCGCTTCGTCGTCCACGATCACGAGTTTCCGGAGCGTCAACCCGGCTTCCCTAACCTCCTCCGTCGCATACCCGTACGGCGGAAGTCCCCCGACCCACGAACCGGCATCTCGCAGGATCTTCTTGGTCCCCTTGATGTGCTTGGACTTGTTGGCGCTCTCCGTGTGGGCGGCATCCAGCCGCATGATGAGCATGATCAGCTTCATCGTGTCGCCAGGCGGGAAGTCACCCTCGTTGACCGAGACGATCGTGACTCCGAGCCGGTGCAGTTCCATCACGACGGGAATCGCGTCTTCGGGGCGCTGGCGTGAGAACCGGCTGACGTAGTGGACAACGATCACGTCTAACCGTCCGGCGCGAGCGTCGCCGAGCATGCGCTCGAACTCCGGCCGTACGACTCCGACCTTGTAACCGGACAGGTCCTTGTCCTCGTAGTCCCCGACGTACTCGTAGCCACGCCTGGCCGCCTCCGCCCGACACGCCTCACGCTGTGCGCGCGGTGACCCCTCCGACCTGTCCTGCCGTTCCTGGCTCTGCCGGATGTACCCCCCGGCCCGCTCCCGCTTCTCTTTCATATGGGTAAAGTATCGGAAGCAAAGAAGACGCCGACCCCTTTCGAGCGAATGAGGCGCACGGTCTGCGTGATCGAGTCCAGGAACGCCTTCGAGGCGTCGTCGAACAGCAGGTGTGCCTCGTCGAAGAAGAAGACCAGCCTGGGCCGGTCGGCGTCGCCGATCTCGGGGAGGTCGTGGAACAGGTCGGCGAGCAGCCACATCAGGAAGGTGGAGAAGAGAAGGGGCTTGTCCTGGACGGCGGGGAGTTCGAGGACCGAGACGACGCCGCGGCCGTCCGGTGCCGTGCGCAGGAGGTCGGCCGTGTCGAACTCCGGCTCGCCGAAGAAGTCCGCCATGCCCTGGGCCTCGAAGGCGGTGAGCGAGCGCAGGATCACCCCGGCCGTGGCCGTCGACAGCCCGCCGATGTCCTTCAGTTCCGCCTTGCCCTCGACGGAGGTGAGGAAGGCGACCACCGCCCTGAGGTCCTTGAGGTCGATCAGCTCCAGGCCCTTGGTGTCGGCGTAGTGGAAGATCAGGCCGAGGGACTGTTCCTGGGTCCGGTTGAGCTGGAGCACCTTGGCGAGCAGCAGCGGGCCGAAGCTGGTGATCGTCGCGCGGACGGGGATGCCGTGGCCGAGGCCGCCGAGCGCGAGGAACTCGGCGCCGAGCGCGAGGAACTCGGCGGGGAAGCCGGCCGCCGTCCACTGCTGTCCGACCTCGGCCGCCCGGCCCCTGACCCTGTCGTTCGCCTGCCCGGGCCGCGCGACACCGGACAGGTCGCCCTTGACGTCCGCCAGGAACACCGGGACGCCATGCGCCGAGAGCTGCTCGGCGATCAGCTGGAGCGTCTTGGTCTTGCCGGTGCCGGTGGCGCCGGCGACCAGGCCGTGGCGGTTGAGCATGGGGAGCGGGATGCGGACCGGCGCGCCGGGAAAGCACCGGCCGTCCCGGAGAACGGCGCCGAGATCCAGCGCCTGACCGGCGAAGGCGTACCCGGCGGCGATCCCGGCGACCACGGGATCGCCGACGCTCGCGGGATCCGTGCCGCCTGGGGCCGGGGCCGGGGCCACGGCACCGGCTTCGTCGGCCGCACCGGCACTCATCATCGGACCCCCTGTTCCCTTTTAGCCCAGTTGATGACCTTTACGGTGTCTTTTCCAGCGTCGCACTCGGTCGCCATGGCTGCGCCCGGAACGTCTGGACCGGTAGGCTTTCCGTGTGATCTTCAAGCGCATCGGAAACGGCCGGCCGTACCCCGACCACGGCCGGGAGAGCACCCGGCAGTGGGCGGACGTCGCACCGCGCCCGGTCCGCCTCGATCAGCTCGTGACGACCAAGGGGCAGCTCGACCTGGAGACCCTCCTCGCCGAGGACTCGACGTTCTACGGCGACCTCTTCGCGCACGTCGTGAAGTGGCAGGGCGACCTGTACCTGGAGGACGGGCTGCACCGCGCGGTCCGCGCCGCCCTCCAGCAGCGCCAGGTGCTGCACGCACGCGTGCTCGAACTCGACTGATCACCCGCCAGCCACCGGGCATTTGCCGCCGGTTGGCCCTTTCGGGTTGGACCGCGCACCATCGGATGATCATCTATTAGTCAACGCACCCGTGGCGCACTACGCTGCGCACATGAGCATGCTGACTCCCCCCGGCATGGGCGGCCAGTACCGGATCACAGGGGACAAATACCCTCGCATGCGCCCGCGCCGACGGCGTGCCCGGCTCGTCCTCTCCGTGGTCGCCTCCGTCACCGCGCTCGGCCTGGTCGGCTGGGGCACCCTGCAGCTCATCGACGTCTTCACGGGCGGCGGCGGGACGGCCTCGGCGGCCGGCTCAGCGGGAGACTGCGTCAAGCAGGCCGCCGCCAGCGCCAGCCCCGCGGCCGGCGCGTCGGCCGGTACGTCGGCCGCGGCGCTGCCGAAGCCGGCCCAGATCACGGTGAACGTCTACAACGCCACGACCCGCACCGGCCTGGCCAAGGACACCGCGGACGAACTGAAGAAGCGCGGCTTCAAGATCGGCGACGTCGGCAACGCGCCGGCGAAGTTCGACCAGAAGGTCAAGGGCACGGCGATACTGCTCGGCCCGCCCACGGCCCTGAAGACCTCGCTCCCGGTCCTCGCCACGCAGGTGACGGCAGCCGACCAGCGCACGGAAGCGGGCCGCAAGGGCACCGCCGTCGACCTGATCATCGGCAACGCCTTCAAAACCCTCACCCCCCAGACAACAGCCGCAAAGGCCATCACAGCCCTGTCGAACCCCACCCCGACAGCCTCGACTTCAAAGAAGAGCTGCTGAGACCAGCGGCAAGCGCCCCGAAGGGGCGCGGGGAACTGCGCGACCAGCCACGACGAACCCGCAGCCGCCGACACACCCGCACCCCTGCGGCACCCACGCGAACGCCCCGCCAGGGCTCGCGGCACTCAAAGAGGCAGGACCAGGCAAGCGCCCCGAAGGGGCGCGGGGAACTGCGCGACCAGCCGCAACGAACCCGCAGCCGCCGACACACCCGCACCCCTGCGGCACCCACGCGAACGCCCCGCCAGGGCTCGCGGCACTCAAAGAGGCAGGACCAGGCAAGCGCCCCGAAGGGGCGCGGGGAACTGCGCGACCAGCCACGACGAACCCGCAGCCGCCGACGCACCCGCGCACCCCTGCAGCGCCGAAGCTACGCCCGCCAGGGCGAACCGCCCGCTACTCGGCCGCCCCGTACAGCCGGTCCCCGGCGTCCCCCAGCCCCGGCACGATGTACCCGTGCTCGTTGAGGTGGTCGTCCACCGCCGCCGTCACGACCGTGACCGGCGTGCCCGCCAGCTCCCGCTCCATGAGCTCGACGCCCTCGGGCGCAGCGAGCAGCACGACCGCCGTCACGTCGTCCGCGCCACGCCGAATGAGCTCGCGGATCGCCGCGACCAGCGTGCCGCCCGTCGCCAGCATCGGGTCCAGGACGTACACCTGGCGCCCGGAGAGGTCCTCCGGCATCCGCGAGGCGTACGTGGACGCCTGCAGCGTCTCCTCGTTGCGGATCATGCCCAGGAAGCCCACCTCGGCGGTCGGCAGCAGCCGGACCATGCCGTCCAGCATGCCGAGCCCGGCCCGCAGGATCGGCACCACCAGCGGGCGCGGCCGGGCGAGCTTGACGCCGGTCGTGGCGGCCACCGGGGTCTGGATGTCGACGGCCTCGGTCCGCACGTCCCGCGTCGCCTCGTAGGCGAGCAGGGTGACCAGTTCGTCGGCGAGCCGCCGGAACGTCGCGGAGTCGGTGCGCTGGTCGCGCAGCGTGGTGAGCTTGTGGGCGACCAGGGGGTGGTCGACGACGTGGAGACGCATGTCCACAACAGTAACCGCGCCCCCGCACACCTCGCGCAGGCCCGCGCAGCCCCACGTGGGCATCAAACCCCCCATCCGGGGGAAAGTGGAGGTGTCGGACTGGGGGTGATGCGACCGTGCCCGAGCTTCCTGAGCCGCCCGAGCGGCCGGACCGCGCGTACGGCGCGCCCGAGGGCGAGACGGAGGCCGAGCGGCGGCGCCGCCGGGCCCGGTTCCTGCGCGAGCTCGCCGAGGCGCGGGCGCTGCGCGACCGCGTCCAGCCCCGCCGCGCCAAGGCGGCCCGGCTGCGGCACGCGATGCGCATGCGGACGTTCCGCTGGTAGGAATCGCCAGGAGTCCACGAGATCGGCAGGAGTCCGCAGGACTCGCCAGGAGTCGGCAGGACTCGGCAAGAGTCGTAAAGCCGATCCTTCGGCAAAGATCCACTCCTTGTGGCGCGTTGCGGTCCGTCATGGGGAAGGCCGTGCGTGGGGCGCGGGAAAACCCGCGTACGATCCGCAGGTGGCGGCAACGAGTGCGCTGGTGACTGCGTTCACGGACGCATGGATGGCTCTTTGCATACGTGCGATCAAAACTGCCAGACACAGGGAGCCGAAGACGTCCCCTGAACGCCTTGTTTCTGCCACGATTCCGAGTGGGCGGGGCTCGGAGCACAGCTCTCCCCGTCCAGAACCTCCGCCGGGGGGACCCCCAACCGGCACGCCTAAGACCAGTGGGAGAGTCACGGTGTACTTCGCCGCACTGCTCGCGCGCACCGAAGACGGGTGGGAAGCGAGCGACACAGAGCTCGACGATGTGGAGACCCTGTCGGACCTGGCCGACCTGGCCCGGGAATCGGCGCCGGACGCCGACGACACGGTGCTCGTCTTCATCGAGCAGGAAGACGCTTGGTTCGGCGTCGTGCGCGTGGACGGCGAGGAGGACCCCCGGGTCTTCGTCTCCAACGCAGCCGCCGCCGCCCGCAGCTCGTACGGCGAGCTCCTGCTCACCGACGAACTGCTCGGAAGGGAGCCCAAGGACGACGCCGACGACCTGGACGCCCTCGACCTCGACGGCACCGAGGACGGTGAGCCGGACGCCGAGGAGGACGACGACGCGGACGGTTCCGCCGTGCCGGCCGGCCCGGTCGGCGACGCCGCGATCCTGGACGACCTGGGCGTGAGCGCGAAGGAACTGCTGTCCCTGGACGAGGACGCGCTCGGCGAGATCGCCGAGGCCCTGGGCGCCTCCGACGTCCTGGAGACCGTCCGCTGACCTTCCACGAGGCACCCGGGTCCCCCGACCCGGTACGCGACCGCTGGCGGGCCGCGATGCGGCTCGCCCTGGACGAGGCCGGCCGGGCCGTCCGGGGCGGGGACGTCCCCGTCGGCGCCGTCGTGCTGTCACCGGACGGTACGACGGTCCTCGCGGCCGGGCACAACGAACGCGAGGCCACCGGCGACCCCACCGCGCACGCCGAGGTCCTCGCCCTGCGCCGGGCCGCCGCGTCGCTCGGGGAGTGGCGCCTCACCGGCTGCACCCTGGTCGTCACGCTGGAGCCCTGCACGATGTGCGCCGGCGCCCTGGTCCAGTCCCGGGTGGACCGGGTCGTCTACGGCGCCCGCGACGAGAAGGCCGGCGCCGCGGGGTCCCTCTGGGACGTCGTCCGCGACCGGCGGCTGAACCACCGCCCCGAGGTCGTCGAGGGCGTCCTGGCGGACGAATCCGCCCGCCTCCTCACGGACTTCTTCCGCACCCGCTGACACACGAGCCGACGCGCCCGCCGACGCCTTCCCCGGCCGCCGAATACCGATTTCAGAGCACGGCCCCCCGTGCTGTAGGGTCTCCCTCGGTAGCGTGTCCGAGCGGCCGAAGGAGCTCGCCTCGAAAGCGAGTGTGGCGCAAGTCACCGAGGGTTCAAATCCCTCCGCTACCGCTGTCGAAGGAAGGGCGGCTCCGTATCGGAGCCGCCCTTCCTTCGGTTATGCCAGGGGCTCGGGGCGCTTGCCCGCGTAGTTCCACACGAGGGCCCCGAAGACCGGGGCGTGGAGCAGGAACAGCAGCCAGAGCCACTTCGGGACGAACCTGACCCGCTCCCGCGGCGTGCGGACGCAGTCCAGCAGCGCCGCCACGACGAGCACGATCAGCAGGGTGACGAGCCCGAAGGCCATCGCGGTGGTCAGCATCTGCGCTCTCCCTCTCGACTCCGGTTGGCCCGGGTTCGCTTCCGTTGCCTCGGCCCTTCATCGGAGCGACCCCCGCGATCGGTTCACGCGATCGGTCCACGGTTCGGAGATTCGGAGAAAAAAATCCGGCACCCATCGCGCCGTTGGTCATACAAAACGATCGGAGGGTTACACTCGCGCCCGGCAACCGGGGGTACCCGGGGGACGTGACAGGGGAGAGGCCAGGTGGCGGTGAACGCCAAGAAGATCGCCGTCTACGTACTCGTGATCTTCGCGCTCTACGTGATCATCACCGACCCGCCCAGGGCGGCAGACTGGGTCCAGATAGTCTTTCAGGGCATATCGGACGCCGCGAAGGCCGTCGGTGACTTCTTCACCTGGCTGGCCAACGGGGCGAAGTAGACGCACCTGGAGTACCCATGATCCGCCACCTGGTCCTCTTCAAGCTCAACGAGGGCGTCGGGCGCGACGATCCGCGCGTCGTCGCGGGCGCCCGGGCCTTCTCCGCCCTCGGCGACCAGATCGACGGGCTGCACTTCTGGGAGTGCGGCTGGAACATCACCGACCGCCCGGTCGCGTACGACTTCGCGATCAACTCCGCCGTCGAGGACGGGGACGCGCTGAAGCGGTACCTGGAGCACCCGGCCCACCAGGCGGCCGCGGCGCAGTGGCGGGAGTTCGGCACCTGGGTGATCGCCGACTACGAGTTCTGAGCCGTACGGCGGCTTCCGGATCCCGAGCCCCTCGCCGCGACGGCGGGGGGCTTTACTGCGCCTTACGCCTCAACTTGCCCGTATTAATACCCAACACGACGTTACCAGGTGCTTGCACACAGTGCACATGTCTTGTGATGCTATGACCGCTTTTGACGGATGATTGACCGATGAAGAGGTGGCGTTGACCGTGTCGGCCAGTTCTGCGCCGCCCCAGGAAGAGGCGCCCGCCCCAGCCCAGACCCCCGCTCAGACCCCAGCCCAGACCCCCGCCCAGACCCCAGCCCAGGCCCTCCCCCAGACCCCCGCCGCCCCAGCCCAAGCCGCCGCCCCCGCCCCGGAGAAGCGGCGGGGCGCCGACACCCGGGCGCTGACCCAGGTGCTCTTCGGTCAGCTCAAGGAGCTCAAGCCGGGCACGCCGGAGCACAACCGCGTGCGCGCAGCGCTCATCGAGGCGAACCTCCCGCTCGTGCGCTACGCGGCCGCCCGCTTCCGCTCCCGCAACGAGCCGATGGAGGACGTCGTCCAGGTCGGCACCATCGGGCTCATCAACGCCATCGACCGCTTCGACCCGGACCGGGGCGTGCAGTTCCCGACCTTCGCGATGCCGACCGTCGTGGGCGAGATCAAGCGCTACTTCCGGGACAACGTCCGCACCGTGCACGTACCGCGCCGGCTGCACGAGCTGTGGGTCCAGGTCAACAGCGCCACCGAGGACCTGACCACCGCCTTCGGCCGCTCCCCCTCCACCGCCGAGATCGCCGAACGGCTGCGGATCAGCGAGGAGGAGGTGCTCTCCTGCATCGAGGCCGGCCGGTCGTACCACGCCACCTCCCTGGAGGCCGCGCAGGAGGGCGACGGACTGCCGGGCCTCCTCGACCGCATCGGTTACGAGGACCCGGCCCTGGACGGCGTGGAACACCGCGACCTGGTCCGCCACCTGCTCGTCCAACTCCCCGAGCGGGAACAGCGGATCCTCCTGCTGCGCTACTACAGCAACCTCACCCAGTCCCAGATCAGCGCGGAGCTCGGCGTCTCCCAGATGCACGTCTCCCGCCTCCTGGCCCGCAGCTTCCAGCGCCTGCGCTCGGCCAACCGCATCGAGGCCTAGGGGCCACCCCACGGGCCCGTTACCGGTCCGAGACCCGCTCCGGGCGACTTGGTGAGACCGTAACCGCAAACAGGATCGAGCCATCACCGCCGAGAGCGAATCGCCCACCAGCGCACTTCCCGACAGTTGAGGGTCGAAAAAGCGTCAGACCCCCTTCTTCCAGGGCGGATTCACATCTCGCATGTCGACATGTCACTACAGCGTGTTGCCGACATGTGACATTCTGCGGGAAGCGCGTTTGCCGGGGCCCCGGCTCCGGTATTCAGGTGAAGGCATCGTTCCTAGCAGGGAACGCCGCCGCGACCGTCCCGCGACCCAAAGGGGGTGGCATGTCCGCAGACCAGGGCAGCTCGAAGGTGCTCACGCCCACGAACAGCGAGGCAGCGCCCAAGGAGCTCGACGCCATCGACGTGCTCGACAGCATCGATGGCGCCATCGACGGCGCCCCGGCGCTGGAGGCTCCGCCGGCCCAGGAGCTTCCGGCCGTCTCCGAGAGCCTCGACACCCGCACCCTGTCCCGCTCCCTGTTCCTGCGCCTTGCCGCACTCGAAGAGGACAGCCCCGAGCGTGCCTACGTCCGGGACACCCTGATCGAACTCAACCTCCCCCTCGTGCGCTACGCGGCGGCCCGCTTCCGCAGCCGCAACGAGCCGATGGAGGACATCGTCCAGGTCGGCACCATCGGCCTGATCAAGGCGATCGACCGCTTCGACTGCGAACGGGGCGTGGAGTTCCCCACGTTCGCGATGCCGACCGTCGTCGGCGAGATCAAGCGGTTCTTCCGCGACACCTCCTGGTCGGTCCGCGTCCCGCGCCGCCTCCAGGAGTTGCGCCTGGCCCTCACCAAGGCCAGCGACGAGCTCTCCCAGAAGCTGGACCGCTCGCCGACGGTGACGGAGCTGGCGGCCGTCCTGGGCGTCTCCGAGGAGGACGTGGTCGACGGCCTCGCCGTCGGCAACGCGTACACCGCCTCCTCCCTGGACTCCCCGGCCCCCGAGGACGACGGCGGCGAGGGCTCCCTGGCCGACCGCCTCGGCTACGAGGACACGGCCCTTGAGGGCGTGGAGTACCGCGAGTCGCTCAAGCCGCTCCTCGCCAAGCTCCCGCCGCGCGAGCGCCGGATCATCATGCTCCGCTTCTTCGCGAACATGACCCAGTCCCAGATCGGCGAGGAGGTCGGCATCTCCCAGATGCACGTCTCCCGCCTGCTGACCCGCACCCTGGCCCAGCTCCGCGAGGGCCTGATCTCGGACTGAGGTCGCACCTACGGCTTCCTTACTGACGGAGTGTCAGCCACACTGGCGCGATGCCTCTCCGCAGGACACAGATCCGTAGGAAGCAGATCCGCAGGACGTCGAGCAGCAGGACGCCGAGTGGCCGTGGGGCCGATGCTCCCGCGGCGCCGGTGGCCGGTCCGACGTGTCCACGCGGGGCACTCGGCAGCCGGTGGGGCGCCGTCACGGCGGCCTCGGCGGCCGTCGCCTGCCTGGTCTCGGCACTCACAGCGTGCGGAGGCGGCGGCAACGGCGGCTATACGGCGGTGGGTGCGGCAGGCGGCGCACCGAGCGCGTCGGCACGGCCGACGGGGTCGGTGACGCTGGTCCCGCTGGACGGGGCGAAGGGAGCGGACGGACCGACGGCTCCGGTGAGCGAGCCGGCGCCGCCCACGCCGCCCACGACCACGACGCCCATCTCGCCGTCCCTCACGACGAGTTCCCCCGGCTCCTCTTCCCACCGCACCGGCGCCCAGCCACCACGAAGCGGTCCGACGGCGCCCAACTCACCGCGGCCCGGCACCTCTTCGGCCACCCCTGCGCCCTCGCCCGCCGCCCTCACCTGGAGCGCCCCCACCCGCGCGGCCACGGACAAGCGGTGGTGCGAGAAGGTGACGGTCACCTTCGCCAACTCCGGTGGCACGGCGGTCCGTTCCGGCACGGTCACCCTCGGCACGCACATCATCGACCTGCTGGGCATCGACTGGTCGACGGTCACGTCGACGGAGCCCGTGCCGGCCCCGGTCGCGCCCGGCTCCCGCAAGGCCGGGACCTGGACGGTCTGCGTGGACGACTGGCGGGTGCCGCTCGGCATGCACGTCGAGACCCGGGTCGTGACCGTCGACTGGCGCTGAGCACGACGAAAGCCCGGGGCACGCGACCCCGGGTTCTCTTCGTCGTACGCCGGCGTGACCGCCGTACCGGCTGCCGCGGCAGCCGTCCTACATGAACGCGAGCCAGGCCACCGCCGCCACCACGACCACCGCGGCGACGACGCCGAGGATCAGGCCGAGGCGGGGGCCGGAGGAGGAGTAGGTGGTCGCCGTCTGCTGAGGAGTCTGCGGGGCCTCGTCGACGAACGCGCGGAACATCTGGGTGCTGCCGGCGGGGTCGTAGTTGCCCTGGGGGCCCTGGGTGTTAGCCATGGCCCGAGACACTAGCGAATCCGGGTGCCCGGCCCAAGTGGGGGGCCTCCCGTGCATCCGACTCGCCCCACCTGCGTGTTTACGTTCGCAATACTTGTCTTTGCCAAGTTTTTATGCACGCCCTCGCCGATTTATTTGCCTGTGGCAACCAAGCAGTTCTATGGTTGCCCCAAGCAACGAATACGGTCGTGAGGAGGTGTGCGGGATGGCGGAGCAGGCGCAGTTCGAGGAGCTGGCGCGTCAGCTCAGCGCGGTCGGAGCCGTGAAGCGGGACCTGGGCCGCATCCTGCCGCCCGAGTGCCCGACCGGCTCGGCGGCGGTACTGACGCTGCTCGGCCGCCACGGCTCCATGCGCATGAGCAAGCTCGCCGAGCTGCTCGCCGTGGACATGTCCGTGACCAGCCGGCACGTGGCGCACGTCGCCGAGCGCGGCTGGATCGAGCGCTCCCCCGACCCGGCGGACAAGCGCTCCCGCATCCTGCACCTCACCCCCGCGGGCGAGGCGACCCTCGTGGAGCTGTCCCGGCGCAGCACCGAGCTGCTCGCCGAACGGCTGGGCGACTGGAGCGACGAGGAGGTCGACCAGCTGATCCGGCTGATGACCCGGCTCCGGGACAGCTTCGGCGACTGCCGGGCCGCGGCCCCGCACCCGCGGCCGCCCGCCGTCACCGCACCGGCCCCGGGCGCCGCGAAGCCCCCGGCCGAGGCCAAGGTCACGGTCGCATCCGCCGCCCGCGCCCCCACGCCCGTACTCGAACCGACGACCACCCGTACACCCGCATAAGACGTAAGAGAAGGAAGCCCATGGCAACGACCACACCAGCCGGTGTGCGGGCTCACGCCAAGCCGCACGGGGGAGGCTCCGTCGAGCAGACCCCGATGACGCACCGGCAGATCATGGAGGCCATCTCCGGTCTGCTGCTCGGCATGTTCGTGGCGATCCTGTCGTCCACGATCGTCACCAACGCCCTGCCGCACATCATCACCGACCTCGGCGGCGGCCAGTCCGCCTACACCTGGGTCGTCACCGCCTCGCTGCTGGCCATGACCGCGACCACCCCGCTGTGGGGCAAGCTCGCCGACCTGTACAGCAAGAAGGCGCTCGTCCAGATAGCCCTGGTCATCTACGTACTGGGCTCCGCGGCGGCCGGTCTGTCGCAGAACGCCGGCATGCTGATCGCCTGCCGTGTCGTCCAGGGCGTCGGCGTCGGCGGTCTGTCCGCCCTCGCCCAGATCGTCATGGCCGCGATGATCTCGCCGCGCGAGCGCGGCCGTTACTCCGGCTACCTCGGTGCGACCTTCGCCGTCGCCACCGTCGGCGGCCCGCTGCTCGGCGGTGTCATCACCGACACCTCGTGGCTGGGCTGGCGCTGGTGCTTCTACGTCGGCGTCCCCTTCGCCGTCCTCGCGCTGATCGTGCTGCAGAAGACCCTGCACCTGCCCGTCGTGAAGCGGGACGTCAAGGTCGACTGGGCCGGCGCGTTCTTCGTCGCCGCCGCCGTCTCGCTGCTGCTGGTCTGGGTCACCTTCGCCGGTGACAAGTACGACTGGATCTCGTGGCAGACGTACACGATGATCGGCGGCTCGATCGTCCTCGGTCTGATCTTCGTGCTCGTCGAGTCGAAGGCCAAGGAGCCGATCATCCCGCTGCGGCTGTTCAAGAACCGCACCATCACCCTGGCCTCGCTGGCCTCCCTGTTCGTCGGTGTCGCGATGTTCACCGGCACGGTGTTCTTCAGCCAGTACTTCCAGCTGGCCCGCGACAAGTCCCCGACGATGTCCGGTGTGATGACGATCCCGATGATCGGTGGTCTGTTCGTCTCCTCGACCGTCTCCGGCCAGTTCATCACCCGTACCGGCCGCTGGAAGGCCTGGCTGGTCAGCGGTGGCGTCCTCGTGACGGCCGGCCTCGGCCTGCTCGGCACCATCCGCTACGACACGGCGTACTGGAAGATGTCGATCTTCATGGCGCTGCTGGGTCTCGGCATCGGCATGATGATGCAGAACCTGGTGCTCTGCACCCAGAACCAGGTCGCCCCGAGCGACCTCGGCTCGGCCAGCTCCACGGTCACCTTCTTCCGCTCGCTGGGCGGTGCTGTGGGCGTCTCCGCCCTCGGCGCGGTGATGGCCCGCCGGATCACGCACTACGTGACCGAGGGCGCCGCCGCCCTCCCGCACAAGTACCAGGTCGCCCTGGCCGGTTCCAGCTCGTCCGACGACAGCCTCCCGGACCTCGGCAAGCTGCCCGCCCCGCTGCGTACCCTCATGGAGAGCGCGTACGGTCACGCCATCGCCGACGTCTTCCTGATCGCCGCCTGCCTCGCGGCCCTCGCGTTCCTGATCAGCCTGTTCATCAAGGAGGTCCCGCTGAAGACCAAGGGCGGGCTCGCCCAGGCCGCCGAGGCGGAGAACGCGGGCAGCCCGGAGACCGTGCCGGCCGCCGTCGCGGCTGCCGTCGCCGCTCCGGTCGAGGAGCAGCAGGTCCCCAGCTGGGCCGCCCCGGTCGTGAGCAGCACCCCGGAGGCCGCGGCCGCGCCGGAGGCCACCCGGCAGTTCGCCGCCGTGGCCACCATCGCCGGTCCCGAGCAGTCGGCGGGCTTCGGCGGTACCCCGGTGCACGGCTTCGTGCGCGGTGCCGAGAGCGCGCCGGTCGCGCAGGCAGCGGTCACCCTGATCTCGCTGTCCGGCCGCCAGCTGGGCCGCTCGGTCGCGGGCCTCGACGGTTCCTACCGGCTGGACGCGCCCGGTGCGGGCTCGTACGTGCTGATCGCCTCCGCCGACGGCTACCAGCCGCAGGCCGCCACGGTCGTGGTGGGCGAGGAGCCGCTGCCCTACGACCTCCTGCTGAGCGGTACCAGCGGCCTGAGCGGCGTCGTCCGCGGCGCCGGGAGCGCGCTCCCGGTCAAGGACGCGATGGTCATCGTGACCGACGTGCGCGGCGACCTGCTGGCCACCGCGGCCACCGGTGAGCAGGGCGACTTCCGCTTCGGCGAGCTGGTGCCGGGTGTCGTCACGGTCGCGGTGAACGCGGCCGGGTACCGGCCCCGCGCCGTGCCGGTCGAGATCGGCGGCACCGGGGTCACCCGGATCGAGGTCGACCTGGACGCCGGCGCCCAGCTCCAGGGTGTCGTACGGGCCCCGCACGGTCCGCTGGCCGACGCCCGCGTGACCCTCGTGGACGCGGCGGGCAACGTGGTCGGCACGTCCACCACCGGCCTGGACGGCGCGTACGCCTTCGCCGACCTGGACGGCGGTGACTACACCGTGATCGCGACGGGCTACCCGCCGGTCGCCACCGCGCTGAACGTCACCGGTGCCGGTGTCGACGGCCACGACATCGAACTCTCCCACCCGGGCGAGTAGTTCGCACTCCGGCCCGTGGCGGGCGCGCCCACAAGGAGGCGCCCGCCGCGGGCCGGTCCCATAAGGCCAATTTGTAATCGTTTGACTGTCTGACCAGATGACTGTTCGAGTGTTCGCAGGGAGAAACGGGATGGGACTGACCGCGAGGATCCGTACCCGGGACGGATGGGCCGTGTCGCACGCGGTCGTCACGGTGACCGACATGACCGGCAGCCAGGTGCTGCGCGCCGAGGCCGACGACGAGGGCACGGTGCGCGACCCGAACCCGCTCGCGCCGGGGGCGTACACCGTCATCGTCACGGCGCTGGGCTACGCCCCGGCCGCCTCCAGCGCCATCGTCACCGCGAGCGGCCGCGCCGAGATCGGTACGGTGACGCTGGCGCGGCAGGGCGGCACCGAGCTGCCCCCGCCGGGCCCGTGGACGGTGGACCCGGCGCACTCCACCGTGGGCGCGGTCGCCCAGCACCTGGGCATCTCCAGCGTCCGGGGCCGCTTCACGGACTTCAGCGCGGGGATCGAGATCGCCCCCGACGACGTCACCAAGTCCCGTGTCCAGGCGGTCATCCGCGCCGCCTCCATCGACACCGGCAACGGCATGCGCGACACCCACCTGCGCTCCGCCGACTTCCTCGACGTCGAACGCCACCCCGAGATCACCTACACCTCGACGGGCCTGACGGCGGCCGGTTCCGACCGCTGGACGGTACACGGCGAGCTCTCCCTGCACGGTGTCGTACGACCGGTCGACCTCGCCCTCGCCTACCTCGGCACCGGCGCCGACCCGTGGGGCGGCACCCGCGCCGCCTTCCGCGCGACGACCGAGCTGCACCGCGAGGACTTCGCCATGAACTACAACCAGGTCGTCCAGGCGGGCATCGCCGCCATCGGCACGACCCTCAAGATCGAGCTGGAGATCCAGGCGGTCCAGGGCGAGTCGCTGCCGCAGGCGTGAACATGCCCTCGGCAGGGACAGGCTGAGCGCGCCCCACGCCCCTAGGCTGGCGCCATGGCACCGAACATCGCGACGAACACCACCGTCTCCCTCGACGAACTGCTGGACTTCGTACGGCCCCGCCACCGCGCGATCCTGCTCACCCGGCGCGCCGACGGCAGCCCGCAGGGGTCGCCGCTGACCTGCGGGGTCGACGACTCCGGGCGCATCGTCGTCTCCACGTACCCCGAGCGGGCCAAGACACGGAACGCGAAGCGGGACGAGCGGGTGAGCCTGCTCGTCCTGAGCGACGACTGGAACGGGCCGTGGGTGCAGGTGGACGGACGGGCCGAGGTGATCGACTCCCCCGAGTCGGTGGAGCCGCTGGTGGAGTACTACCGGAACATCGCCGGGGAGCACCCGGACTGGGACGAGTACCGGGCGGCGATGGTGAAGCAGGGGAAGTCGATCATCCGGGTGACCCCGGAGAAGTGGGGACCGGTGGCTACCGGTGGCTTCCCGGCGCGGTTGGCTTCGCCGGACGCGTAGCGGGGTCGGCCGGGCGCCGGCCTTCGGGGTCGACGGCGTCCGCCGCGGTGTTCCCGGCAGCTGCTGTCGGCGCGCAGAGCGTCCGGCGGACGGCGTCGCGGAGCCAGCGGTGGGCGCCGTCGACCGTGTGCCGGGGGTGCCAGGCCATCCCGATGGTCAGGGGTGGCAGCGGCAGCGGGATGTCGAGGAGGCGCAGTCCGAGGGCGCCCGCGTCGCGGGTGAGGGGTGAGGGGGCCGCGCCGGGGGGTGCGGCGGGTACGAGGCAGACGAGGTCGCTGCGGGCGGCGAGGGTCATCGCGGCCAGGTGGCCGGGGAGGACGACGCTGACCCGGCGGTGGAGGTCCAGCTCGGCGAGGGCGGTGTCGAGGGGGCCGGTGAACCGGCCGCGGCGGCTGACCGCGACGTGGTCGGCGGCGGCGAGCCGGGCCGGGGTCAGCGGACCTTCGGTGAGGGGATGGCCGGACCGGACGGCCGCGACCATGCGGAGGTTGACCAGTTCTTCGACCCGGGTCTCGGGGTCCACATGGTCGATGGATCCGATCTCCAGGTCGATCCGGCCGTCGCGCAGCGCGGGTCCGGCCTCCAGTTCTTCGGCCCGGATCCGGAACGAGACCCCCGGCGCCTCCCGCCCGGCCAGTTCCAGCAGCCCGGGGGCCAGCGCCGCGCCGACCAGGTCCGCGGCCTGGAGGGTGAAGGTGCTGCGCAGGCCGGCGGGGTCGACGCTCGCGCCGGGGCTGAGCAGCACGCCGAGGCTGCGGACCACCGTGGCCGCCTCCTCGCGCAGGGCCTGGGCGCGTGG
The DNA here is from genome assembly GCF_055565975.1 of Streptomyces sp. NPDC028289. NCBI lineage: Bacteria > Bacillati > Actinomycetota > Actinomycetes > Kitasatosporales > Streptomycetaceae > Streptomyces > Streptomyces sp. NPDC028289. The sequence goes on from NZ_JBVHTI010000005.1 coordinate 115,609, forward strand.
CGTGGGAACCATGGCCTGCCCGGCCCGGACCAGGAGGGGGTCCTGGAGGACGCGGCGCAGCCGGGCGAGGGTGCGGCTCATGGCGGCGGGCGAGGTGTGCAGCCGTGCGGCGGCACGGGTCACGCTCTGCTCGGCCAGCAAAGCGTCCAGCGCGACGGCGAGATTGGCGTCGATGACCGGATCCGGGCTGTTCACCAGCATCATTCCATTCCGAGCAATGATTCCGTACCGAAGTTCCCATTGTGGCAGCACGGAGGTCCTCCGCAGGATGAGGGGCGTACCGGACCAGTACGACCTGAGAGGTTCTGATGATCGTCATCACTGCTCCCACCGGGAACATCGGCCGTCACCTGCTCTCCCGGCTCCTGGAGTCCGCTCCCGCCGCGGGCGGGGAACTGCGCGTGATCGTGCGCGATCCCGCCCGGCTTCCGGACGCGGCGCGCGGCCGCGTCGAGGTGGTCACCGGATCGCACGGGGAAGCCGGGGTCCTCGACCGGGCCTTCGAGGGTGCGGACGCCGTCTTCTGGCTCGTCCCCCCGGACGCCTCCCTGACCCCGTACGACGCGTACAGCGCTTTCACCCTCCCCGCCGTCAAGGCGCTCACCGCCCACGGCGTCGGCCACGTCGTCGGCGTCTCCGCGCTCGGCCGCGGCACCCCGCTCGCCGACCGGGCCGGCCTCGTCACCGCCTCCCTGGCCATGGACGACCTCATCGCCGGCACCGGCGTCGCCTACCGTGCACTGGCCTGCCCGTCCTTCTTCGAGAACCTCCTGGAGGAAGCCGACTCGATCCGCGAGCAGGGCGTCTTCACCGACTCGGTCGACGCCGGCCGCAAGGCCCCCATGGTCGCTGTCGCCGACATCGCGGCCACCGCTGCCGGCCTGCTGCTGAACCGCTCGTGGACCGGCACCGGCAGCGTCCCGGTGCTCGGCCCGCAGGACCTGTCCCCCGACGACCTGGCCCGCATCATGACCGAACAGCTCGGCCGCCCCGTCCGCTACGAACGCCGGCCGCTCGACGAGCTGTTCACCACCCTCGTCGGTCTCGGCCTCGACGAGGCGTTCGTCCAGGGCATCGTCGACATGAAGCGGGCCAAGGACGCGGGCCTCGACGCCGGCGTCGCCCGCACCGCGGACACCGCCTCGCCCACCGGCTTCGAGCAGTGGTGCGCCCAGACCCTCAAGCCCGCCGTCCTGGAGGCATCCTGATGCCCGCCGACCCGACCGAACCGCCGGTCACGGCGTTCATGCTGGTCAAGACCACACCCGAATGGCTCGCCCTGACCGTCCAGGAGCGCGTGGACGCCTTCACCACCCGGGTGCTGCCGGCCATCGAGGCCAGGACCGCCGGAGTCCGGTCCCGCTTCTACGACACGGAGTTCTACTCCGCGCGCGTCACCGACGTCTGGGTGTGGGAAGCCGAGGACCACCGCGCCTACCAGCGCCTCGTCGACGCCCTGCGCGAGACCCCGTTCTGGGACCGCTACTTCGAGGTCGTCGACCTTCTCGTCGGCACCGAGAACGGCTACGCGCGCACCTACGGGCTCGACGCCGTCGCCACCATCCGGCCGACGTCCGCCTGAGCGCTCCGCCGGAAGTGCCTCGGTACGCCGTGGGTCCGGCTGCGGCGCCGTCGTGGCTGGTCGCGCCCGCGCGGCGGTAGCCGCACATCGGATACGGCCGCGCGCCCCTGACGGGTCGCTGGAACCGCTCAGGCGCCCTTCGCCACCATCGCCTCGATGCCGGCGATCAGCAGATCCAGCGCGAACGTGAAGTCCCGGTCCAGCATCTCGGCGACGGTGTCGCCGCCCCTCGCCGCCATGAGGTCCCTGGACTCCTCGATGATCCCCGCTGTCGCCGGGGCCTCGGTGACCGCGTGCATCGCGGTGTGGAAGTACTCGTCCTGGGTCATGCCGGCCGCTGCCACGCGCTCGGCGAAGTGGCCCTCGATCGTGCCGTAGCCGTAGACGAACTGGAAGACGGCCGAGATCGCGCCGGTCACGCCGTGGGCGGGCAGGCCGGCGCGGCGGACCACCTCCTGGACCACCCGGGAGAAGGCGAGCGAGTGCGGGCCGATGTTGAGGTAGCGGCCGGCCAGCGGGGAGAGCCAGGGGTGGCGGACCAGCAGGGCGCGGTACCCCGTGGCCAGGGCCCGCAGTTGCTCCCGCCAGTCGCCGGCGGCCGCATCGGGCAGGTTCAGCTCGCCGAAGGCCGCGTCCAGGGCGAGTTCGAGCAGGTCGTCCTTGGTGTCGACGTACCAGTACACGGACATCGCGGTCACGTTGAGCTCGGCCGCCAGCCGCCGCATGGAGAACTTGTCGAGCCCGTCGGCATCGAGGAGCCGGACGGTGACGGAGGTGATCCTGGCCCGGTCGAGCCCGGACGGCTGCCCACTGCGCCCGCCCTTGCCGGCCTTCTCCTCCAGCCACACACTGGCCCGCGCCATAAGCGACACCCTCCTCCACGTTCCTTCTCAAGATGCTAGAACTCCGGCGCCCCTGAAAGGGGCGCGGGGAACTGCGCGACCAGCCACGACGAGCCCGCACTCGCCGATGGACATGTACCCCCTCCCCCTCAGGCGACATTCTTCTCGGCCCTCCTGAGAAGCCCCGCAGCCACGAACCCCCCGGCGACCACCGCGGCCGCCCCCCACCAACTGCCCCGCCCCCAACCCGTTCCCGAACTCCGCCGGCGTGCCGTTGATCCCGGCCCCCACGCCGGCCTTCTCCGGAGGAATCGCGCTCATGACGGCGTGCGCCATCGCCGGGTTGGCGAGCGCGCACCCCGCACCGATCAGCAGCAGCCCCAGGGCGATCGCCACCGGCGTCTCCAGCCGCGTCGCCCACCTGGCCGACAGCCCGGTGAAGTTGAGCGCGACGACCGTCAGCGCGAGCGGTGCCGTGCGCAGGCCGGCCTCCAACGGGCCGGAGCCGAGGACGAGTTGCGAGACAGATGACACCGAGGGCACGGCAAAGGGCGGTGACCACGGAGGTCACCGCCCTTGCGCCGCTGTTCAGGAGTCCGTCAGCTGGTGCTCGCCTTCTGTGTGAGGTCGTAGAAGGTGGACGAACCCACCGTCACCTTCTTGAAGTTCTGCTCGACCCAGGAGGAGATCTGCGAGGACGTGCCGCTGCTGCTGCCGCCCATCATGCCGCCGCCGGTGCCGGAGGAGACGAAGTAGTGGATCTTGCCTTCGGCCACGTACTTCTTGAACTGGGCGAGCGTCGGGGACGGGTCGGTGCCGTTGAAGCCGCCGATCGCCATCACCGCGTCGCCGGTGGAGAGCTGGTAGCTCGCCGCGTTCTGGGCGCCGATGGCCGCCGCGACCCAGGTGTACTGGGAGGAGTTCTTCTGCAGCAGCGCCTTGGCCTCGGAGGAGACGGTCGCGCCGTTCAGCAGGCCACCTGCGCCACCGGCCATACCGCCGCCCGTGCCGCCCTCGCCCGTCCGGGCGCCGCCCGGGAAGCCGCCGGTGCCGTTCTGGCCCTGGCCCTGGGTGGTGCCGTTGCCGCCCTGCTGGTTCTGGCCGAAGCCGCCACCGCCCATACCGCCGCCGAAGCCGCCGGTGCCGGTGCCGCCCGGGAAGCCGCCGGTGCCGTTCTGGCCCTGGCCCTGGGTGGTGCCGTTGCCGCCCTGCTGGTTCTGGCCGAAGCCGCCACCGCCCGTGCCACCGCCGAAGCCGCCCCGGCCACCACCGGGACCGCCGCCGAAGCCCATCATGCTGGCACCGGCGGGACCGGCCGTCGGGATGGAGCCGGTGTGCGCGGAGTTCACCGTGCTCAGGGTGTACGCCGTCGGACCCGCGAGCGCCGCCAGCAGGCCCACCGCGGCCGCGCCGAGGGCGAGCTGCCGCGAGATCCGGCCCGCGAAGACCAGGCCGAGCGCGGCGGCCAGACCGCCGATCAGGACCAGGTACTTCAGCCAGGGCAGGTAGGTGGCGGTGCGGTTGAGAAGGACGTAACCCCAGACCGCGGCCGAGACCACGGCGGCGGCGAGGGTGATCGACGCCCACAGTTCGGCGCGCTTCTCCCACAGCAGCCCCGCACCCATGCCGACCACGGCGGCGATGTAGGGGGCGAGGGCGACCGTGTAGTACTGGTGGAAGATGCCCGCCATGTAGCTGAACACGATCATGGTCATCAGCAGCGAGCCGCCCCAGACCAGGAACGAGGCCCGGGTCACCGAGGTCCGCTTCAGCCTGCGGGTCGCCACCAGACCGGCGACCAGGAGGATCAGCGCGGCCGGGATCAGCCAGGAGATCTGGCTGCCGATCTCGTCGTTGAACATCCGGTTCCAGCCGGTCGCGCCCCAGCGGCCCGAGCCGGTGCCGCCGCCACCGCCGCCGACGCTGCCGGTCTCGTCGCCGCTGATGCGGCCGAGGCCGTTGTAGCCGAAGGTCAGCGACAGGAAGCTGTTGTCCTGGGAGCCGCCGATGTAGGGGCGGGAGGAGGCCGGCCACAGCTCGACGATCGCCACCCACCAGCCGCCGGAGACGACCAGCGCGCCGGTCGCGAGGGCCAGCTGACCGATCCGCTTCTTCCACGTGTGCGGGCCGACGGCCGCGTACACGAACGCCAGCGCCGGCAGGATCAGGAAGGCCTGGAGCGTCTTGGCGAGGAAGGCGAAGCCGATCGCCACGCCCGCCCACACCAGCCACCTGGTACGCCCGTCCTCGACGGCGCGGACCACGAAGTAGCAGGCCAGGGACATCAGCAGGGCCAGCATCGCGTCCGGGTTGTTGAACCGGAACATCAGCGCCGCGACGGGGGTGAGCGCGAGCACGGCGCCCGCGATCAGGCCGGCCGCGGGGCTGAACCGGCGGCGCACGGAGGCGTAGACGACCGCGACCGTGCCGACGCCCATGAGGACCTCGGGGCCGAGGATCGTCCAGGAGTTCAGGCCGAAGATCCGGGCCGCGATCTCCATCGGCCACATGAACGCCGAGGGCTTGTCGACGGTGATCGCGTTGCCCGCGTCCAGCGAGCCGAAGAACATCGCCTTCCAGCTCTTGGTGCCGGCCTGGACGGCGGCCGAGTAGAAGGAGTTGGAGTAGCCGTTGACGCTCAGGTTGTAGAAGTACAGCACCGCGGTGGCGACCAGCAGGCCGAGGAAGGCCGGGCGCACCCAGCGGGGGTCCTCGGAGCGGCCGCGCCACAGTCTCCGTACGAAGGGCTGCTTCGGTTCACCGGAGCCGGGGGCGGGCGCCACCGGGACGTCGGGGGCCTGCTGCGGCTGCGGGGGAGCCGTGGGGGGCGCGGTCGGGGGCGGGCCCCACTGGGCCGGATGCTCGGTGTCGGTGCTCATCGGGGTTCCCCCGGCTCGGTGTCGTGGGGGCGCACCGGCTGCAACTGCATGGTGGCGTCCCTCCAGGTGCCGTCCGCGGCTTCACCGGCGCGGAACTGAGTGGTCGTGGCGCCGTTCTGGGCGTACGGCGGGTGCGCCGGGCGCTGCGGGAGCGGGCCCTGCGGCCGGTACGGCTGCTGGTACGGCTGGTGTCCGCCGGTCGGGTAGGCCGGGGACGACGGGTTGTGCTGAGCCACCACCGTCGACTCCTGCCGGTCGGTGCCGTCGCGGTCCGGGAAGACCCAGGCGCGGAAGAGCAGGAAGCGCAGCACGGTCGCCGCGAGGTTGGCGGCGATCAGCACCGCCAGCTCGGTGGAGTGCGAGGGGTCGCTGCTCGCCGCGTTCAGGGCGGCGAGGGAGCCACTGGTGAGTGCGAGGCCGATACCGAAGACGACCAGGCCCTGCGCCTGGTGCCGGACCGCCCCGCCCCGGCCGCGCACCCCGAAGGTGAGACGCCGGTTGGCGGCCGTGTTCGCCACCGCCGACACCAGCAGCGCGAGCGCGTTGGCGATCTGCGAGCCGGAGAACTCCCGGAAGAGGCTGTAGAGGACCAGGTAGAAGAGGGTCGACAGGCCGCCGACCACGCAGAACCCGACGAGCTGCTGGGCCAGGCCCTTCGGCACGTCCTGGATGTCGCGGTCACGCGGGTCGTCACCGAACGGGCGGGTGATGCGGTCCAGCGGCAGCGAACCGGTGGCCAGCGCCTTGCCGACCCGCCACACGCCCTTGAGGTCCTCGGTGGCCGTCTTCACGATGTGCACGGTCGAGTCCGGGTCGTCGACCCAGTCGACGGGCACCTCGTGGATGCGCAGCCCCGCGCGCTCGGCGATCACCAGCATCTCGGTGTCGAAGAACCAGCCGGTGTCCTCGACCATCGGCAGCAGCACCTGCGCGACATCGCGCCGGATCGCCTTGAAGCCGCACTGCGCGTCCGAGAAGCGGGCCTGCAGCGAGCCGCGCAGGATCAGGTTGTAGGAGCGGCTGATGAACTCCCGCTTGGCGCCGCGCACCACGCGCGACGAGCGGGCCAGCCGGGAACCGATCGCCAGGTCGGAGTGGCCGGAGATGAGCGGCGCCACCAGCGGCAGCAGCGCGTTCAGGTCGGTCGACAGGTCCACGTCCATGTACGCGAGGATCGGCGCGTCCGAGGCCGACCAGACGGTCCGCAGCGCACGGCCGCGGCCCTTCTGCTCCAGCCGGAACGACTTGACCTCGGCGATCTCCGCCTCCAGCTGCTTGGCCACCTGGGGCGTGGTGTCCGTGGACGCGTTGTCCGCGATGGTGATGCGGTACGCGTACGGGAACGTGCGCTTGAGGTGGTCATGCAGTCTGAGGACGCATGGGCCGAGGTCCTTCTCCTCGTTGTAGACGGGGATCACTACGTCCAGGACAGGCGTACCGGCGTTACCGGCCGGGAGGTGCTCCCGCGCCGGCAGGGTGCCGGGAGAAGAGTCGGTTCGCATGGCATCGACTCTCGTCAAGCGCCCTGTTGCACCCATGTGGTGGCACTGTGCTGTGCCTGTGAGTGCGATTGCCAGTTGGTTTCGGGGTCCGGCTGGGGAGCCGCCGGGGCCAGCGCGGGCAGATACAGGGTGAACACCGTGCGGCCGGGAACACTGTCCACGGTGACGGCACCGCCGTGCGCGGACGCCACCGCCTGCACGATGGCGAGCCCCAGACCCGTGGATCCCGTGGACCGCGACCGCGCCGAGTCGCCGCGCGCGAACCGCTCGAAGACGTGCGGCAGCAGATCCGGCGGAATGCCCTGCCCGTTGTCCTCCACGTCGACGCACATCCACGGACCGCGGCGCTGGATGCGAGCGGTGACGGTGGTCCCGGCCGGGGTGTGCTTGCGCGCGTTGCCGAGCAGGTTGATCAGCACCTGCTGGATACGGGCCGCGTCGGCGGCCACCAGCGCCGGCTCGTCGGGCAGGTCGAGGCGCCAGTTGTGGTCCATGCCGGCGGCACGCGTGTCGCTGATCGTGTCGACGACGAGCGGGATGAGGTCGGTGTGCTCGAACTGCAGCGGGCGCCCCGCGTCCAGCCGGGCGAGCAGCAGCAGGTCCTCCACGAGGAGGGTCATCCGCCCGGCCTCGGACTCGATACGGCCGAGGGCGTGCCGGGTGTCGGGCCCGACCTGCTCCCTGCCCCGCCGGGTCAGCTCCGCGTAGCCGCGGATGGAGGCGAGCGGGGTCCTGAGCTCGTGACTGGCGTCGGCGACGAACTGCCGTACCCGCATCTCGCTCTGCTGGCGGGCGTGCAGGGCGCCGTGCACGTGGTTGAGCATCCGGTTCAGCGCGGAGCCGACCTGACCGACCTCGGTGTGCGGGTCGCACTCGGACTCCGGCACCCGCTCGCTCAGGTTCACCTCGCCGGTGTGCAGCGGAAGCTCGGAGACCCGGGTGGCGGTGGCGGCGACCCGGCGCAGGGGGCGGGTGGCGACGTTGACCATCACGGTGCCGGCCAGGGTGGCGGCGATGAGACCGGAGGCGGTGAGGCTGATCTCGACGATGATCAGGGTGTTGATGGTGCCGTCGACGTCGGCGGTCGGGATACCGACGTAGTAGCCGGTGGTGCCGTCGGTCGCGTACTTGACGAGGTACGTGCCGAGGCCCGGCATCTCCACGCTGTGGATCCTCTGGTCCTGGGAGACGGAGTTGAGCACCTTGAGCTGGGCGTCCGTGAGCGCCTTGGCACTCATCGAGAAGTCGTCGCTGGACTTCACGCCCCGCTTGGAGTCGGTGATGCTGCCGTTCTGGACCGTGGCCGCGATGGTGCCGTCCGGCTGCGGGCCCGTCACGAACTTGGAGAGGTCGGTCGTGCCGTCGGCGTTCCGATCCTGATTGGGCCCGGCGCTGCCGGTGGCGGATCCGGTCCCGGTGCCGTTGGTCTTGAGCCGGTTGCCGAGCGGGCCGCCGAAGTCACGAGGCGCCACACGCGCCGCGACCTCGCCCAGCTTGCCTTCCAGCTGCCCGTACAGGTGGTCCCGCAGAACGAGGGTGGTGACCGTCCCGATCACCGCGCAGACCACGGCGATCAGGGTCACGGACACGACGACGAGCCGGGTCCGCAGGGTGCGCGGTTTTCCCGCTAGTCGCTTCTGCGTACGCGGCCGTCGTCGCCCGCTCATGAGGCGGCGGGCTTGATGAGGTACCCGGCGCCACGCCGGGTGTGGATCATCGGCTCCCGGCCGGCGTCGATCTTCCGTCGCAGGTAGGAGATGTAGAGCTCGACCACGTTGGCCTGGCCGCCGAAGTCGTACGACCACACGCGGTCCAGGATCTGGGCCTTGCTCAGCACCCGCCGCGGGTTGCGCATCAGGAAGCGCAGCAGCTCGAACTCGGTTGCGGTGAGGTGAATGCCCTCCCCGGCCCGCGAGACCTCGTGGCTGTCCTCGTCCAGGGTGAGGTCACCGACGACGAGCACGGAGTCGGACCGCCGGTCGGCCGCACCGGAGCGGCGGATGAGCCCGCGCAGCCGGGCCACGACCTCTTCGAGGCTGAAGGGCTTGGTGACGTAGTCGTCACCGCCGGCCGTGAGACCCGCGATCCGGTCCTCGACCGCGTCCTTCGCGGTCAGGAACAGCACCGGCACGTCCGGCAGTTCGCGCCGCAGGCGCCCCAGCACGGTGAGGCCGTCCATGTCGGGCAGCATCATGTCGAGGACGACGGCGTCGGGGCGGAACTCCCGGGCGGTCTGTATGGCGCCCTGGCCGTCGCCCGCACTCCTGATCTGCCAGCCCTCGTAGCGGAGGGCCATGGAAAGGAGTTCGGTGATCGACAGCTCGTCGTCCACCACAAGCACTCGGACGGGGCTCCCGTCCGGCCTCAGCAGTTCGGTGCGCCCCTGGGGCGAGGTCGTGGTCATGGTGGACACCTTGTCGGTGTCCTCTGAGAACACGCTTTCACTAATCTGTGATTTCCCTAAGAAACACACAGGTGCCTCTCAGGGAACGCCTGGGAATCCCATCAGGTGTGCATGAACTCGTGACCGCGCTCGTGCCGGGCTGTGCGGATCATGTACGTCCGGGCCACGTCCCGGACCGTTGATGAGGTGCCGATGAGCCGTTGATGAGAGCGTACCGAGCCGGGGCGGGTTCCGCGCGGCGAGGCTTCCAAGGCACTGCCGACGCTCAGAAGAGCCCGTCCTGGGGGACCTCGAACTCCCGGACCGGCACCTGCAGTTGGCCTTCCTCTCCGACCCGGGCGGCAGTCAGTTCCCACCCGGGCAGCAAGCGCGTGTCCAGGACGACGACACCGCGCCGGGTGGCGAGGTGCAGATCCGGCCCGGCCGCCGCGACCAGCTCACCGCTCACCACGCCGCCCGGCACCAGCTCGGCCACCTCACCGACGGCGGCGGCCACCCCGTCCAGTCCGAACACCCCCATGTGATCGACGACTTGGCACGGCTCGGGGACGAGCGACTCGGGCCAGCCGCCGAGCGCGACAGCAAGCGCGTGCAGTCCCTCGACCTCGGCCGCCCGCTCGGCCGGGGCGGTCGGCAGCAGGGCGCGTACGACGCGCTTGTCGCCGTACGGGATCCGGTCCGGCACCCGGAGCGCGGCCCGCAACAGCTCCTCGGCCCGCCGGGCGGCCATCAGGGGCCCGGCGCCCAGCCAGCTGAAGCACACGGCCCCCTGCTCCAGCAGCCGGGCCGGCCCCCTCTCGACCGCCGTGATCCCCACCTTGACCATGCCGGGCCCGAACCACGCCAGATACACGTGGTACGGCCGGGGATCGTCGGCGACGGTGTCGGCGGCCACGGAGTGCGCCCGGTCCAGCCGCGCACACTCCTCGCACCGGGCACCGGTACTCCTGCCGGACACGGGTGCCCGGGTCGGACAGGCGTGCCCGCGCGCTCCCACGCACTCCCGCACACCCCCTTCGGCCACCCCGAAGGCCACCCGCTTCCCCCGGGTGAGCGGACTGCGCCGCCCGCCGCTCCACCTCAGCACGGGTCCGTCGTCCGACCACCGCAGCCCCGAGCATTTCCACACCTGTGCCATCACCCGCGAGGGTAGAGGGCGGCACTGACAACGGCCCGGGGCGGCCGAGTTGTGGTCCTCGGTCCCTCCGGGTCAGCCGCCGGCCTCCGCGGTCGCCGGCTCCGCCTCACCGACGGCGGACACCGGCCGGAGCTCCGACGCGGTACGCCGTCCGCGGCCCGCCAGCCGGCACGAGACGCATCCGGGGTGGCCGTCGCGGGCGCCGGTGTCCCGCACCCGGAGGGGCCACTGCGCCCGGGGCCGCGGACCCGGCGGCTTGCCCCACCCCGCGAGATGCAGATACCAGGTGACCAGGACGCTCACGGCACACACCGCGAGCCCCGCGACCAGGGCGGCGGCCGAGACCGTACACACCCCCAGCCCCAGCAGACCGCTTCCGACGGTCGCGATCGCGGTACCGGTCCACCCTGCCACCGTGTGGCCTTCGTCGTGCTGACTCACGTACCCGTCTCCCCTTCATAGGCAGCGGAAACACCCAGTCCGACGCGAGGGCGACTAGAATCCCTCACCGAGTGAGAAATTTACCCCCCATACCTCTCACACGCTAAGGGAATCTTCGGATCTCCAAGGAAACGGGAACGACCATGCACGGCAAGCCGCGACCGCCCGCGGACCCGGCCCTGGCGCTGGCCGCCATGGACCACCTCATCGCGGCCCATGTGATCGGCCAGCAGGAGCTGGCCCGGCGGCTCGGGGTGAACGTCACGGACCTCACCTGCTTCGCCTTCGTCCTGGAGGCGGGCGACGACCTGCTGACCGCGGGCGACCTGGCCGCTCGCGCCCACGTGACGACCGGCGCGGTGACGGGCATCCTCAACCGCCTGGAACGCGCGGGCTACGTCACCCGCCGCCCCGACCCCGACGACCGCCGCCGGGTCCGCGTCGCCGCGGTACCGGAAGCCGTCAGCCGCGTCGAGGCGGTCTACGCCGGCCACTACGCCCGCCTCACCGAGCTGTTCGCCGACTACACCCCCGACGAACTCGCCATCCTCACCGACTGGTTCACCCGCGCGACCACCCTCGCCCACGAATACCTGGAGAAGCTCAACGGGAACGACTCGGCGGAGCCCTGCTGATTCAGCCGGGCTCCGGCAGGAATTCTGGGGCTGTACGGGGGAAAAGGTGGGCGCTGCAGCGCGCCTAGTATTCGTCCGACACCGGCCGTTCGTCATCCTGTCCGTTAAAGCCCGAGATTCGGCACCAGGGACGACGAAAGGTCGGTCGATTGAAGCTCGCCAAGCGTTTTGCCACGATCAGCGCCGCCGTGACGGCGGCGATTCTCTTCAGCGCCGGCGGCGCCCAGGCCCAGAGCGGCGGGGGCCTCCTCTCACTCCTGAGCGACATTCCGCTCCTGGGGACGTCCTACCCGCTGGGACTGGCCGGAGAGGGCGGTACCTCGACCGGAGCCCAGACCACCAATAACAACAACAATAACAACAACAACGGGGGCGGTCCGAACAATAATAATAACAACAACGGGGGTGGCACGAACAACAACAATAACAACAACAACGGCGACAGCCAGACCCAGACCGGCGGGGCAGGCGTCCTCCCGCTTCTGGGCAAGTCACTCATCAACTTCCAGATCTGCTTGCCGAAGGGGCAGGTCGGGTCGAGCAACACCCTGACGGGAAACCAGAACATCAACTGCCACCAGAACTGAGGCGCCACCCCACACAACAGCCCGGCGACCGAGTGACCATTCACCGGCCGCCGAGCTGCGAAGTTCAGCCGTTGTTGTTATTGTTGTTGTTCGCGCCTCCGCCGCCGTTGTTGTTATTGTTGTTGTTGTTCGCACCCCCGCCGCCGTTGTTGTTGTTATTGTTGTTGTTCGCGCCTCCGCCGCCGTTGTTGTTGTTGTTATTGTTGTTGTTCGCACCCCCGCCGCCGTTGTTGTTGTTATTGTTGTTGTTCGCACCCCCGCCGTTATTATTGTTGTTATTGTTGTTGTTGTGGCGCCCACCCTTGTGGTGACCGCTGTTGTTATTGTTGTTGTTATTGTTGTTGTTTCCACCTCCGCCGTTGTTGTTGTTATTGTTGTTGTTGTTCCCGCCTCCGGTGTCATCCGGCGCCACCACGTGCGCGACTGTCGGCGTCGGGGCCGCGAAGGCGGCGGTGGGGGCCAGAGCGCCTCCTGCGGCCAGTGCGGCCGATGCCGTCAGCACCGCTGTACGCTTTGCGATCTTCTTGAGCATGGTGATCCCTTTTCGATGAGTACGGATCGGGCCGGTTTTCCAGTCGGTTCGACCTGAGGACTCGATTGAGCCGCGTCAATTCGGCCTCGAAGACGCCGGTTTGAGCCGCGTAAACCGGGAAATCCGGTAGCGGGACTCTTTCGTCAGCATGCCCCTGCCGTACTCGGGGCACATCGGGTGGACGCCCCAAGTTCCAGCAGGCACACCCCACATCCCAGTCCGGAATTCCCCACATCACCCCACCTGCCGACCCGTCCTGATCGGTTGGATCTTTTGCGCGGCTCCGGCCACGGAGGGAAAATGGCTGGTGATGGACCTGCTAGAGCGAGAGGCCGTACTCCAGGACCTCACCGGTCACCTGCAGGAAGCGGTGACCGGCCCTGGACGACTGGCCCTTGTGCGCGGTGAGGCCGGCATCGGCAAGACCAGCGTCGTCAACCGCCTGGCCCAACTGGCCGATCCCCGGATCCGGATCATGGTCGGCGCCTGTGACCCGCTGGCCACACCCCGCCCCCTGGGTCCGCTGACGGACCTGGCCCCGCGCCTGGGCCAGGCGGTGCGCACCGCCCTGAGCGGGGCGCTGGCCGGCACCTGCCGGTCCGACGAGGTCTTCGACTGTCTGCTCGCCGATCTGAGCTCCTACCCCAGCCTGCTGGTCGTGGAGGACGTCCACTGGGCCGACGAGGCCACGACGGACCTGCTGCGTTACCTGGCCCGGCGCCTGCCGAGCGTTCCCGCGCTGGTGGTGGCCACCTACCGCGACGACGAGATCGGCCGTACCCACAACGTGACCGCGCTCCTGGGCACCCTGGCCGGCTATCCGTGGGTGCACCGCCACGACCTGGCCCCGTTGAGCCGCCGGGCCGTGGCCCGGCTGGCCGGCGGACACACCGTCGACGCCGAAGAGCTCTACCACGTCTCCGCCGGCAACCCGTTCATCGTCACCGAGATCCTGGCCGCCCCCGGGGAGTCCATCCCCGCCACGGTGCGCGAGGCCGCCGCCGGCCGCCTGGCCGGCCTGTCGGCCGCGGCCCGCAGGGTCGTCGACGTGCTGGCGGTCCTGGGGCGCCGGGTCCCGCTTCCGCTGCTGGCCGGCATGGTGCCGGCCCCGGAGGAGGCGCTCGACGAGGCCGTGGCCGGTGGAATCGTGCGGACCGACGGGCAGGTGGCCGAGTTCCGCCACGAGCTGACCCGGCTGGCGGTGCTGGAGTCCGTCCCGGCCGCCCACCGGCTGCGGACGCACCAGCAGGTGCTGGCGGCGATGCGGTCCCGCCCGGTCGTCGCCGACGATCTGTCGCTGCTGGCCGATCATGCCGAGGGTGCCGGGGATCCGATCGCCGTGCTGGAGTACGCGCCCGCCGCGGCCGCCCATGCCGCCGCGCTGGGCGCGCACCGGGAGGCGGCCGCCCAGTACGCCCGCGCCCTGCGGTATGCCGACCTCCTGCCGCTCGACCGGAGGACCTCCCTGCTGGAGGGCCACTCGCAGGCCTGTCTGCTGTCCAGCTGGCTGGACGAGGGGATCGCCTCCCGCCGTAAGGCGGTGAAGCTGCGCCGCGCCCTGGGCGACCGGCGGCGCGAGGGCGAGGACCTGCGCTGGCTGTCGTGCTGGCTGTGGCCGTTCGGGCGGACCGTCGAGGCCGGACGGACCGGCCTGGACGCGGTGCGGGTGCTCGAAGGGCTGGGGCCGAGCCGGGAGTTGGCCCGGGCGTACCTGAACCTCTGCCAGCTGGCCTGCTACGAGCACGAGGAGGTGCGGGTGACCGCCGCCTACGCCGAGAAGGCGATCGCTCTCGGCGAGCGCTTCGGCGACGCGGGGGTGGTCGTCCAGGCCCGTTTCCATGCCGCGGCGGCAGGCATGCTGAGCGACGGGTCCGGTTGGGAGGACTGCGAACAGGCGGTGTCCAGCGCGATGGCGCAGGATCTGCCGGAGGACGCGGGCTTCCTGGCGCTCATCATGTGCTGGTTCGCCGCGCTGCAACGCGATGCCGCCCGGACAGCCGAGGCCGTGAACCGGTCGGAGGCCTATTGCCTCGACCACGATCTGCTGTCCTACCTGCTGTGCACGAGGGCCTGGGGCAGTTGGGGGCTGCTGAGCCGGGGCTCGTGGGCCCAGGCCGCCGAGGCCGCGCAGGAGGTCCTTTCCCATCCCAGCTCGCCACCGGTCGTCGAGGCCCTGGCCCTGACCGTCCTGGGCCTGGTGCGGGCTCGCCAGGGCAAGGCCCGGGTGTGGCCGCTGCTGGAGCGGGCGGCGGGTCTGGTCGACCCGGACTGCCTGCTGGACACGGGACTGGGGTGGGAGGCCCGGGTCGAGGCGGCCTGGCTGGCCGGCGACCACGAGTTGGTGCGGACGGAGGCGCAACGCGGCCTGGACGCCCTGGCGGAGCGCAGCCATCCCTGGCTGTCCGGACCCCTGGCCTGCTGGATCGGCCGCGTCGGAGGAACACCCCCGCAGGTGCCCGGGGCCGGACCCTACGCGCTGGAACTGGCCGGCGACTGGGCCGGTGCCGCGGCCCAGTGGGACAGACTCGGCTGCCCGTACCAGGCCGCGCTGGCCCGCATGTCCGGCGACGCCCCGGCGCTGCGCCAGGCTCTGGCCGCCTTCGAGGCCCTCGACGCCCGGCCGGTCGTGGCACGTACCCGCGCCGTGATGCGGGCCCGCGGTGTCCGCCCGGTCCGGCGCGGCCCGCGGGCGGCCACCCGGGCCAATCCGTACGGGCTGACCATCCGGGAGATGGACGTCCTCAAGCTGCTGAACGAGGGCCTGTCGGATGCGGAGATCGCCGCCCGCCTCTACATCACGCCCAAGACCGCCGGTCACCACGTGGGTGCGGTACTGGCCAAGCTCGGCGTCCACTCCCGTCAGGAGGCCGCCCGTAAACTCCACGACTCGAAACGCTGACAAACCTCCTCGAAAGGTGCGGCCGAGAATGCGGAGAGCAACTCTTCCGAACGTCTGCCTCGTGGTCGCGGTCTGCTGCTGTACCGCGCTTCTCCCGGCACCGGAATCGCGGGCCGAACGGTGTTATGCGGCACACCGCAGTCCGGACGTGGTCGTGTGTTACCGCAATTCGTGGAAGGCCGAGTACAGACACGGCGACGTGGTCTATGTGCCCATACTCGTCCAGGTGCCCACGCCCGCACATCCGTCCTCCGTGACGATCGTCGACAGCCTGGACGACGTCCACCCGTCGGCAACCTGACCCCGGACGCCGGGAACCGGCCCGGCCGACGGCGCCCCGGGGCCGGGTCGGCCTACTCGCCGGGAGGGCGGAAGCCGACCTGCCGGCGGGCGGCCTCGTCGATCTCGTCGAGGGTGAGGAGGGGAGTGGCCCGGGTGCGGAGCGCGCCGCTGGCCTTGACGCTCAGGCTGACGGCGGCCATGGAGACCGCGTCGGGGAAGTCGAGGATGCACACGAAATCGTCCTCTCCGAAGGCGAAATACATGGCCTCGACAGTCCCGCCGAGGCCCGCGACGACCTGCTCGACGGCTGCGCGGCGGCCACTCGCGCCTTCCTTGAGCAAGCCCTTCGTCCCCTCGGGCGTGTAGGTGGCCTGGATGAGGAACTTCGGCATGGGGCGCTCCCTGCCCGTGCGGGGTCCGGTACGCACCATGGCCTTCCCGCCACCACGGCACAGGCCGATCAGCGAGCGGCTGGATTCACCCGTAAGGCACACAACGCAAAAGGCCCCGGATCTCTCCGGGGCCTTTCGTCTGTGTGCACTCGGCAGGATTCGAACCTGCAACCTTCTGATCCGTAGTCAGATGCTCTATCCGTTAAGCTACGAGTGCTTGTTGTTTTGTTTTCCTGCCCCCGCTCCCGGCCCTTCCGGCCCGCTCGCGGCGACAGGAAGAACATTACATGACTGCCGCCGCCATGTGAAATCCGTTAGGCGCACCCCTTGTGAGCTGCGGAAACGCCGTATCGGGCGGGTTCCGGGGGCATCGGCGGGGTGGGGGGCGCGGGGGGCGTGTGCCGTCCGGCCGGTGGGTGGGTTCGTGGTGGCGGGGCCGTAAACGCGAATCAGGGAGCCCAGACCGAAACGGTTGGACTCCCTGAGTCAGGTGCGGAGGCGGAGGGATTTGAACCCTCGATGGGCTTTAAGGCCCAAACCGCATTAGCAGTGCGGCGCCATAGACCGGACTAGGCGACGCCTCCAGCACAGCCGCTCGCGTGAGCGCGAGTGGTGCGTGCAGATGATGACACAGTCGAGCGTGCTGTCACCAATCGGTTCCCACGGTACTAGGCAGCCGGGCCGCAGGGCAAAGCCCCTCCCTCCGGCGGGGGCGCCGCGCAACGTCCGGGCGGGGCGCGCGTTGGGCAGGGTATGTCGCACTTCGCCGTGCGGGGCGCCCTCGGGGCCGTCGCCGCCGTCCTCGGGTCCGTGCCCGCCCTGCCCGCCTCCGCCGCCGTCGCGGCCGACCACCTCACCGTCACCGTGCTCCACGCCGGGGGCGGGCGGGACGGCACGTACGAGCTGTCCTGTCACCCCGGCGCCGGCAGTCACCCGGACGTGGCGGGGGCCTGCCAGGTGCTGGACCGGAACACCCGCTGGGGCCGGGACACCTTCGCGCCGGTCGCCCCGGGCACCGCCTGCACCATGCTCTACGGCGGCCCGGCCACGGCCCATGTCACCGGGACCTGGGCCGGCCGCCCCGTCGACGCGACGTACGACCGCAGCAACGGCTGCGAGATCGGGCGCTGGGACCGGATGGTGCCCCTGCTGCCCGGTGTCGGCGCGCCAAGTGATCTCGGCTGACGGACGGACCTCGGCCCAAAGGGCATGCACAGGCGCCTCAGGGGCACGGCCCCGCTTCCGTAAAAGCCCCGCGAAGGTATGGCGGAGGTGAGGCGTGTCGGTCACATGTTCGCCGTCACTTCGTCGTGCGACCTCCCTCTCATCCGGCGTCGCGAGCGCAATCGGTGCCTTTAGACTCCCTCGCGTGACACGCCGCGGGCCGGTTGGCAAGATGGCCCGAGCGGTCGGCAAGGTGCGGTAACAGGGAGGAAGCGTCTCGTGAGCAGCAGGCCATCCCGAGGCGCTGCTCGCCTCGCAGCCATACTGGACGCGCTGCCGGATGCGTTGGTGCTGGTCAACGCCAACGGCACCGTCGTCAACGCGAACACCATCGCCCTGGAGGCCTTCGAGGCCCCGGGCACCGCGCTGGTGGGGCGCGGGCTGCTCGACCTGCTCCCGCAGTTCGACTCCCGGCTGATCCCGGGCTCGATGCGGCGGCCCGACCACATGGATCCCCGCGGCCGGACGAAGCCGACGCGGATGATCGCGCGGCGCACCGACGGGACCGAGTTCCCGGTCGAGGTCACCAGCGCCAACCTGGAGAACGGGCAGCAGGCCTACGACGGTTACGGCTACAGCGGCGACGAGCTGCTGATGCTCGTCGTCCGCGACCTGACCGGCACCGTGGACACCGAGGCCGAGCTGGCCCGCTCGCAGCGGCAGACCGAGATGATCCTGCGGGCGGCGAGCGAGGGCGTCGTAGGGACGGACACCGACGGACGGATCGTCCTCGTGAACCCGGCCGCCGCCCAGATACTGGGGTACCGGGCCGGTGAGCTCGGCGGCAAGGAGCTGCACGACCTGGTGCTGCACTCGCGCGCCGACGGCTCCCCCTTCCCGTACGCCGAGTCGCCGCTCGCCGACACCCTGCGCTCCGGGCGCAAGCACCGGGTGCGCGGGCAGGTGCTGTGGGCCAAGGGCGACAAGAAGGTGCCGGTCGACCTGACGACCGCACCGGTGCGCGACGGCGACCAGCTGGTCGGCGCCGTGATGACGTTCACCGACCGGCGGCCGTACGACTCCGTCGTCGACGAGAAGACGGCCCAGGAGAAGGCGCACGCCGACGAGCTGGAGCGGCTCTCCGAGGAGCACGCCTCCGACCTGACCGCGCTGCGCCAGAAGCACGTCACCGAGGTCGAGGAGCTGCTCGAACGGCACGCCGAGGAACTGGCGGCCGGCGAGGACCGGTACGCGGCCCTCGGCGAGCGCGAGAAGGACCGGTACGAGGCCCTCTCCGGGCGCCACGAGCAGCTGCTGACGCTGCTCGCGCAGTCGCTCCGCGGCCCCCTCGACGAGCTGCGCCGGGAGCTGGCCGCGCTCGCCGCCGACGACGCCGGGCAGCTGTGGCCCGAGGCCAACCAGGTGCTCCACCATCTCTCGGCCGGTTACTCGCGGATCACCCAGCTCATCGACAACGTGCTCGGCTACCAGCGGCTGGACGCGGGGGCGGAGGACATCAACCGCACGAAGGTCATGCTCGACGCCGTCGTCGCCGCCGGCGTGGAAGGGGCGGTGGAGCTGATCGGGCCCGGGCGGGTGCAGTTCGCCGTGCACGCGCCGCCCATCGAGGCCGAGGTCGATCCGCAGCGGCTCGCCGTCGCGCTCGCGCATCTCATCGCGGATGTCGCGGGGGTCGACGCGACCGGCAACGCGCCCGTCTCCGCGGGCGGCTACATGGACAACACGGTCGTGGTCGCGGCGGCGCAGCGTGGCGAGGTCGTCCGTATCGAGGTGCGCGGGCCCTACGCCGGGGGAGACCCGGTGCACGAGCCGATCGTGCGCGGGATCGTCCGGGCCCACGGCGGGGTGCTGCAGACCCACGAGGTGCCGGGCATGAGCGGCAGCGCGTTCGTGCTGGAGGTGCCGATCGGGGGCGGCGCCGGTGCGGTGCCCGCGCCGCCCGGTACGGAGGTGGCCCTCGTCACGGCCGCCGACGAGACCGGTGCCGGTGGGCGGCGGCGGGCCCGGCGGTCCTCCGTGGACGCCTTCCTGGAGAGCGACGTTCCCGGCGAGGCGGGCGGCGAGGGTGAAGCCCCGGCCGCGCCGACCGGACGGCGGCGCCGGCGCGCCGCCGAGGCGGCGGACCCGGAGAGCGGGCCCGCGGCGATCGAGAGCGCGGAGTCGGCGTCCGGCGGTACCGGACGGCGGCGCGGGCGCCCGGCCGACGGTGGCGCGGGCGCGGGGGTCGCCGAGGGCGCCGTGATGACGGCGGCCGAACAGGGTGCCGGGGCGGCCGCCTCGGGTACGGGACTGGGCGGCACCGTTCCGCCGCAGGGCGTGCCCGTGCCGGCGCCGGGACGGCGTGCCCGGCGCGAGCCCGACGAGCGGCAGGCGCTGCCGCCCGCGCTGCCCTCGGCGCCGTCCGAGCCGGCAGCCGAGCCGGCGTTCGACGAGAGCCAGCCCGGCGGTCGGCGGCGGCGTGCGCTGGCCGCCGCGGCCGAGCGGGCGGAGCAGCAGCAGGCGGGGCCCCGCCCGGTCTTCGCGCTGCCGCCCGCCGAGGCCGACCGCGCCCCCGAACCGGTCCAGGCGACGGAGGCGGCGGCCGACGAGGGCCGGCACGACGCCGTGGCGCACGACCAGGCCGAGGACCACACCCCGCCGCAACCGCACCCCACCAGCGCGCCGACCGGCCGTCGGCGGCGGGCGGTGAGCCAGCCGCCGGCCGAGAACACCCCGGCCGCCGCGGCCGTCCCGACGGTGCCCGCGCAGGCGGCCGCTCCCGGACAGCCGGTGCAGCCTCAGGGCGTCCCCGTCCAGGCCGGGCAGACCGTCCAGGCCGGGCAGACCGTCCAGGCCGGGCAGCCTCAGGGCATCCCGGCGCAGGCCGGGCCGACGGCGGCCCCGTTCGCCGCGCCGGCCGGTATCCCCGTCGCCCCGGCGGCAGGCGGGCAGCAGCCCGTGCCGGCGGGCCAGGGCCAGCCCGGTCTTCCGGTCCCGCAGGCGCTGCCGGGCGCGGCCGTACCGGCGCAGAACCAGCCGCAGCCGCAGAGTGCGGCTCCGGTGGCCCCGGGGCAGCCCGTCCCGGCCGCCGACGCCGCGCCGGTTCCCGCCCAGCCGCTGCCGCTTCCGGCGGAGGCCGCGCCGGTGGCACCCGTACCGCAGCAGTGGCCGGGCGCCGACGACGCTCCCCCCGCCGCCCAACCGGCGCGTGCCGCCCAGCCGTTGCCCGCCGAGGCGGCCGCGGCGACTCCGGCACCGGTCGACCCGGACTCCACGCAGGGCCGGGCGTTCAGTGTGCGGACGCTGGGGCAGGGGGTGCCGTTCTCACGGCAGGCCGCGCAGGTGCAGCAGCCGACGCCGACCCCGCCCCCGCACCAGGCGGGTGGCAACGGGCGGCGCCGCAAGCTGGGCACGCGCCCCGATCCGGGTGCCGCTGCCGAGCAGCCGGGGGCCGAACAGCCCGCGCAGTCCGCCCGCCCGCATCCGCCGGCCGAGCAGCCGGTCGCCGCCCAGCCGTTGCCGCAGCCGTCGCTGGCCGGGCAGTCCCGGCTGGTGGGGGCCACCGAGGGCGGTGGACGGTCGTACGCGATAGGCGCACCGGACGTGAACGCCGCCGAGGGTCCGGAGCCGCTGGACGGTCCGGGCGGGGCGGTCGAGGTCGCGGACCCGCCGCGCCCGCAGCCGATGGACGACGAGCTGCCCCCGGAGCCGCTGGACAACCCGCGCCGGCTGCTGGTGTGGCCCGCGCCGGACGTGACCACCCAGCAGGCGCTGAGCGACCGCGGCTACCGGCCGGTGATCGTGAACTCCCGGGACGAGGTCGACGCGCAGATCGCCGCGTTCCCGGCGGCGCTGTTCGTGGACCCGCTGACCGGGCCGATCACCCGGACCGCGCTGCAGTCGCTGCGGCAGGCGGCGGTGGCGGCCGAGGTGCCGGTGATGGTCACGGCCGGGCTGGGACAGGCGACGCGGGAGGCGGCGTACGGCGCCGATCCCGCCGTACTGCTCAAGGCGCTCGCGCCCCGGGACAGCGAGCAGCATCCGCCGCGGGTGCTGTTGATCGAGGAGCACGCGGAGATCGCGCTCGCCCTGACCTCGACGCTGGAGCGGCGCGGGATGCAGGTGGCGCGGGCGGCGAGCGACGCGGACGCGGTGACGCTGGCCGGGCAGCTGCGGCCGAACCTGGTGGTGATGGACCTGATGCAGGTGCACCGCCGGCAGGCCGGGATCATCGACTGGCTGCGGGCGAACGGGCAGCTGAACCGGACGCCGCTGGTCGTCTACACGGCGGCCGTCGACCAGGCGGACCTGCCGAGGCTGGCGTCCGGGGAGACGGTGCTGTTCCTGGCAGAGCGGTCGACGAGCAACGAGGTGCAGAGCCGGATCGTGGATCTGCTGGCGCGGATCGGTACGAACTGAGAGCGCCGTTCGGGGAACTGCCGACCTTCGGCCGCGGGTTGTCCGTGGCTGGTCGCGCCCACGCGGCGGCAGCCGCAGATCGACTGCCGCCCCGCGCCCCTTACGGGGCGCTCACAGGCTGGTGACGTCCAGCTGACCGTCGGCGTACTGCCTCCGCAGCACCTTCTTGTCGAACTTGCCGACGCTCGTCTTCGGCACCGCCTCGATCACCGTCCAGCGCTCGGGGAGCTGCCACCTGGCGATCTTGCCCTCCTCGGCGAGGAAGACGCGCAGGGTCTCGAAGGTGGCCGTGGAGCCTTCCCGCAGGACGACCGTGGCCAGCGGGCGCTCGCCCCACTTCTCGTCCGGTACGGCCACCACCGCGGCCTCGGCGACGTCCGGGTGGGACATCAGCGCGTTCTCCAGCTGCACCGAGGAGATCCACTCGCCGCCGGACTTGATGACGTCCTTCGCCCGGTCGGTGAGGGTGAGGAAGCCGTCGGGGGAGATGGTGCCGACGTCGCCGGTCTTCAGCCAGCCGTCCTCGCTGAACTTGTCCTCGGGACGCAGGGGTTCGGCGTCGGGGCCGTTGTAGTAGGCGCCCGCGATCCACGGGCCGCGCACCTCCAGCTCGCCCGCCGACCGGCCGTCCCAGGGGAGGCGTTCGCCGCCGGGGCCGCTGAGCCGGGCCTCGACACTCGACGGGAACCGGCCCTGGGTGATGCGGTACGCGAACTCCTCATCTGTGCCCACCGCGTGGGCCGGCGGGCGGGCGAGCGTGCCGACCGGGGAGGTCTCGGTCATGCCCCAGCCGTGGCAGACCCGCATGCCCAGCTCGTCGAAGGCCTTCATGAGGGAGGGCGGGCAGGCGGCGCCGCCGATGGTGACCTGGGTGAGGGAGGAGACGTCCCGGGGGCGGGCGGTGAGCTCGCCGAGCAGGCCCTGCCAGATGGTGGGGACCGCGGCCGCGTACGTCGGGCGCTCGCGCTCGATCATCTCGGCGAGCGGGCCGGGCTGCAGGAAACGGTCCGGCATCAGCAGGTTGACGCCGGTCATGAAGGAGGCGTGCGGCACGCCCCAGGCGTTGACGTGGAACTGCGGGACGACGATCAGGGCGGTGTCCTGGTCGGTCAGGCTCATCGACTGGGCCATGTTGACCTGCATGGAGTGCAGGTAGATCGAACGGTGGCTGTACACCACGCCCTTGGGGTCGCCGGTGGTGCCGGAGGTGTAGCACATGGCGGCGGCCTGGCGTTCGTCGAGCTCCGGCCAGTCGTAGCCGGTCGGCTTGCCCGCGATGAGCTCCTCGTACTCGTGCACGGCCGCGGTCGCGCCGTCGAGGAGGGAACGGTCGCCCGGGCCGGAGACCACGACGTGCTCGACGGTCGGCAGCCTGGACAGCAGGGGCGCGATCATCGGGATCAGCGAGCCGTTGACGAGGACGACCTTGTCCGCCGCGTGGTTGACGATCCAGACCAGCTGCTCGGCGGGCAGGCGGAGGTTGAGGGTGTGCAGGACCGCGCCCATGGAGGGAATCGCGAAGTACGCCTCGGTGTGCTCCGCGTTGTTCCACATGAGGGTGGCCACCCGGTCGTCGCCCCGGACCCCGAGGTCGTCCCGCAGGGCGTGCGCCAACTGGGCGGCGCGGCCGCCGGTCTCGGCGAAGCTGCGGCGGTTCGGCTCGCCCTCGCCGGTCCAGGTGCTCACCTGTGACGCGCCGTGAACCCTCGACCCGTGGGTCAGGATCCTCGAGATCAGCAGCGGTACGTCCTGCATGGTGCTCAGCACGGCGTCCTCCCGGGGGCAACATTGCCTACTCGGTGGTAAGGGGGCTGCGCTGATTCTGCTCACATACCGGGCGGTATGTCACTAGGGGGAAGCCAACAAAGCCCGTCCGGACGCCCCGGACACAACCGACGCTGCGGACCCCGTGGCTGCCCCGGCCGCTACCGGGCGAGGTCCAGTTCGGGGTCCTCACGCAGCTTCCCCAGCGCACGCGACACGGCCGACTTCACCGTGCCCACCGACACCCCGAGCACCTCGGCCGTCTGCACCTCGCTCAGGTCCTCGTAGTAGCGCAACACCACCATCGCCCGCTGCCGCGCGGGGAGTTTCATGATCGCCCGCCACATCGCGTCGTGCAGCGCCTGCCGTTCGGCCGGGTCGTCCTCGCCGGGCACCGGCTCGGGCTCGGGCATCTCGTCGCACACGAACTCGTCGACCCGGCGCTTGCGCCACTGCGAGGTCCGGGTGTTGAGCAGCGCCCGGCGCACATAGCCGTCGAGGGCCCGGTGGTCCTCGATCCGCTCCCAGGCCACGTAGGTCTTGGCGAGCGCGGTCTGGAGAAGGTCCTCGGCATCGCTCGGGTTCGCGGTCAGCGACCGGGCGGTGCGCAGCAGGACGGGCTGGCGGGCCCTCACGTACGACGCGAACGAGGGATAAGAGGGGCGGGTGTGTGCGCGGGTCTGCCTCGCCGAGACAGCGGCGTCCGAAGCGCTGGTGCAGACGGGTGTGGTCATGGCTCCACGCTATGAGCGAGCGGTGTCACGGCGGATCGGCCGCAGGTCCCGAAGCCGAATCCCCCTCAGGTTGTAGGGGTGGGGCTGCCTACACCTCCTGAAGGTGGAGTACGGGCGCGGAACTCCTGCGGGTTTACTCCTGAGGGAGGAGTACGGCGAGGGCAGTGGCCTCACCCGTCCGAGGTCAGGACCAGCCCGGACGTCGGTACGCCTGTGCCGGCCGTCACCAGGACCCGGCCCGCCCCCGGTATCTGGTTCACGGCGGTGCCGCGCAGCTGGCGCACGCCCTCCGCCACCCCGTTCATCCCGTGCAGGTACGCCTCCCCGAGCTGTCCCCCGTGGGTGTTCAGCGGCAGCCGCGCCTCGGCCACGAAGTCCGCCGCCTCTCCCCGCCCGCAGAACCCGAACTCCTCCAGCTGCATCAGCACGAACGGGGTGAAGTGGTCGTACAGGATCCCCACGTCGATGTCGGCCGGGGCGAGTCCGCTGGTGCGCCAGAGCTGGCGGGCCACCACGCCCATCTCCGGCAGCCCGGTCAGGTCGTCCCGGTAGAAGCTGGTCATCTGCTCCTGGGCCCGGCCGGCACCCTGCGCGGCCGCCGCGATCACCGCCGGCGGATGCGCCAGGTCGCGCGCCCGCTCCACCGACGTGACGACGAGGGCCTGGCCGCCGTCCGTCTCCTGGCAGCAGTCCAGCAGGCGGAGCGGCTCGACGATCCAGCGGGAGGCCGCGTGGTCAGCGAGGGTGATGGGGCGGCCGTGGAAGTAGGCGGCCGGGTTGGTCGCCGCGTACCTGCGGTCGGTCACCGCCACGTGCCCGAACGCGCCCGGGGTCAGCCCGTACGTGTGCAGGTAGCGCTGCGCCGCCATCGCCACCCAGGACGCCGGGGTGAGCAGCCCGAACGGCAGCACCCAGCCGAGCGCCGCCCCCTCCGCCGACGGCTCCCGGTGCTGCACGCCCGAGCCGAAGCGGCGGCCCGACCGCTCGTTGAAGGCCCGGTAGCAGACCACCACCTCGGCGACCCCGGCCGCGACGGCCAGCGCCGCCTGCTGGACGGTCGCGCAGGCCGCGCCGCCCCCGTAGTGGACGCGGGAGAAGAAGGACAGCTCGCCGATCCCGCAGGCCTGCGCCACGGTGATCTCCGGGCTGGTGTCCATCGTGAACGTCACCATGCCGTCCACGTCCGCCGGGGCCAGCCCCGCGTCGTCCAGCGCGGCCCGCACCGCCTCCGCCGCCAGCCGCAGCTCGCTGCGCCCCGAGTCCTTGGAGAACTCGGTGGCCCCGATGCCGACGACCGCCGCCCGCCCGCCGAGCGAGTCCCGGCCCCGCACGCTCACGAGTCCGCCTCGTCGGTGACGGTGACGGTCACCATGGCTTCGGCGAAGGTCAGGGTCACCGTGCCGGTCACGTGGTTGCCGAGGCCGTTGGCGCCGACCACCCGGACCGTCGCCGTCCCCCGCTCGCCGTCCAGCTCCTCGATCCTGCCGGTCAGCACCATCGTGTCCCCCGGGTAGTTGGGCGCGCCGAG
Organism: Streptomyces sp. NPDC028289; assembly: GCF_055565975.1. Lineage (NCBI taxonomy): Bacteria > Bacillati > Actinomycetota > Actinomycetes > Kitasatosporales > Streptomycetaceae > Streptomyces > Streptomyces sp. NPDC028289. Next base: position 141,333 of record NZ_JBVHTI010000005.1, read on the forward strand.
CCGGATGGCGACCTTGCGGAGCTCCGCCGTCGGGCCGAAGTAGTCGGTGATGTACCGGCCGACCAGGCCGTTCGTCGTCAGGATGTTCATGAAGATGTCCGGGGAGCCCTTCTGCCGGGCCAGTTCGGCGTCGTGGTGCACGTCCTGGTAGTCCCGGGACGCGATCGCCCCCGCCACGATCAGCGTCCGCGTGATCGGGATCTCCAGCGGCGGCAGCTCGGTGCCCACCCCCGGACGGGTCGTCTCAACTCCCATGCGCGATCAACTCCCCCAGTTCCTGAAGCACTTCGCTCCCGCTGCCCAGATACACGTCCAGTTGCCGGCCCCACAGGAAGTGCCGGTGCACGGGATGGCCGACGTCGGCGCCCGCACCGCCGTGCAGGTGCTGGCCCGTGTGCACGACCCGCTGCCCGGCCTCGGACGCCCACCAGGCCGCGGTCAGCGCGTGCGTGGCGTACGGCAGTCCGGCGTCCCGCCGCCAGGCCGCCTCGTACGCCGTCACCCGTATCGCCTCGGTGTCCATGTGGGCGTCGGCGGCACGGAGCTGGACGCCCTGCCGGGTGGCGAGCGGGCGCCCGAACTGCTCGCGGGTGTTGGTGTGGGCCACGGCCCGGGCGAGGGAGCCCGCGCAGACGCCCGCCTGGAGACCGGCGAAGGCGGTACGGGCGGTGGCCAGGACGTCGGTGTAGGCGTCGGTGCCGGGACCGGGCCCGAGGGGCTCGGCGGGGGCCTCGTCGAGCGTGAGCCGCCCCGCCGACCAGGGCGCCGTCAGCTCGACCTCCTCGGTGCCGGTGCCCTCGCCGAGCGGCGCCAGCCACAGCCGCCGGCCGGCGTCCGCGACCAGGACATGCGTGGCGTCCCGCAGCCACGGGACGACGGGGACGGTGCCGCTCAGCCCGCCCCGCGCGGAGGGCCGTACCCCCTGCTGGGCGGGGAACGCCCCGGCCACCACCACCGACCCGTCCCCGATCCCGGGCAGCAGCCGCGCCCGCTGTTCGTCCGTGCCGTGCGCGGCGATCGCCAGCTGCCCGTACACACAGGTCGCCGCGTACGGCACCTGGGCCGTGGTACGCCCCTGTTCCTCCAGCAGGAGCACCAGTCCCAGCAGGCCCAGCTCCTCGGTCGCGGCCACCAGTCCGGCCGCGCACAGGGCCTTCCACAGCTCCGGGTCGCTGCCGGTGCCGGCCGACCGCAGCCGCTCGTGGGTGGCGAGGTCGGCGAAGATCCTGGCGGCCAGGCCACGGGCCTCGGCCTGTGCCTCGGTGGGCGTGAAGTCCATGTCAGGCCTCCCCGCCGAGGACCCGGAAGACGGGCAGGGTCAGTGCCCCGCCCTCATCGTCGTACCGGCGGAACTCCACCCGCACCGGCAGCCCGATCCGCACCTTGTCGTACGGCACCCCCACCACGTTGCCCACCATCCGCACGCCCTCGGCGAGTTCGATCAGGCCGACCGCGTAGGGAGGGTCGAAGGCCGGGAAGGGCGGGTGGTGCATCACGACGTACGAGAAGACCGTGCCCTCGCCGGACGGCTCGACCGTGTCCCAGTCGAGGGAGCCGCAGGCGTTGCAGCCCGGCAGCCAGGGATGGCGCAGGGTGCCGCAGTCCGCGCACCGCTGGACGAGGAGACGCTCCTCGGCCACGCCCTCCCAGAAGCCGGCGTTGTCCCGGTTGACCACCGGGCGGGGGCGCGGCGGAGCCTTGGCCGGCTTCCCCGCGGGCGCGTACTTGAGGACGCGGAGGCGGTGGACGCCCACCAGCTCCTCGCCGACCCGGATGTCCGTGCGCGTGGTGACGAAGTAGCCCGTGCCCAGCTTCGTCGTCTTCCGCCCGGACACCGACTCGATCACCGTGTCGAAGACCAGCTCGTCGCCCGGCCGCAGCGGGCGCAGGTACTCCTGCTCGCAGTCGGTGGCGACGATCGAGACGCAGCCCGCCGCGTCGAGCAGGGCGGACATCTCGTCGTAGGCACCGGTGCGTGCCGTGTTCCCGGAGAGGCCGCCCATCGTCCAGGCCTGGAGCATGGTGGGCGGGGCGACCGCATCGGCCCCCCGGTACGCCGGGTTCGCGTCGCCCATCGCCTCGCACCAGTGCCGGATCATGGGCAGGTTGACCGGGTCCTTGCCGGTGCCCTCCCGGGACGCCGGCTGCCCCTCGTACGCCTTGAGCCGCGCCCCCAGCTCGTCAGTCCCCCCGGCCACGGCCACCCCTCCGCATCCCGAGCCGCATCGTCGCGACGATCTCCCGCTGCACCTCGCTCACCCCGCCCCCGAACGTGTTGATCTGCGCCGCCCTGTTGAGCCGCTCCAGCCCGCCGTCCCCGAACACCCCCGGCGAGCCGGACCGGACCAATGCCGCCTCGCCGACGATCTCCTGACACATGCGATACGTCGCGACTGCCGATTCCGTTCCCGTGAACTTCACCCCGCTGGCCTCCGCGGGGGCCACCCGGCCCGCCCCCGCGTCCCCCACCAGACGCCAGCTGAGCAGGCGGTTCGCCGCCAGCCGGGCATGCGCCTCGGCCAGCCGGAAACGCACCCAGGGCTCGTCAACGCGGCGCCGCCCGGTCACCGGATCGGGGGTGCGGGCGGCGGTGAGCGCGGCCTCGTAGAAGTCCTCGGCCTGCATACCGGTCGCGGCGAGGGCGACCCGCTCGTGGTTGAGCTGGTTGGTGATCAGCGACCAGCCGTCGTGCTCGGCGCCGACCAGGTTGCCCGCGGGGACGCGGACACCGTCGTAGTAGGTCGCCGTCGTGATCTGGCCGCCCACCGTCTCGATCGGCGTCCAGGAGAACCCGGGCACGTCCGTGGGGACCAGGAGGATCGAGATGCCGCGGTGTCTGGGCGCCTCGGGGTCGGTGCGGCACGCCAGCCAGATCCAGTCGGCGTGCTGGGCGCCCGAGGTGAAGATCTTCTGCCCGTCGATCCGCCAGCCGTCGCTGTCCCGTACCGCCCGGGTGCTCAGCGCGGCCAGGTCGGTGCCGGCGGAGGGTTCGCTGTAGCCGATGGCGAAGACGAGTTCGCCGCGGAGGATGCCGGGCAGGAAGCGGGCCTTCTGCTCCGCGCTGCCGTACTTCATCAGCGTCGGCCCGACCGTGTTCAGGGTGACCATCGAGACGGGGGCGCCGGCCCGGTACGCCTCGTCGAAGAACACGAACTGCTCGTCGGCGCCCCGTCCTTGACCGCCGTACTCGACGGGCCAGCCGAGGCCGAGCAGGCCGTCCGCACCGATGCGGCGCAGCAGGGCACGGCGTTCGGCGGGGTCCTCGGGGGCCGGGGACGGGATCAAGGACCGGAAGTAGGCACGGAGTTCGGCACGGAGCCGCTGCTGGCGTTCGGTGGGGGCCAGATGCATGGTTTCTGACTGTCCGTCAGATATGGCTCACTGTCAAGGTCGAGAGGGGGCGTCGGAGGGGCGGAGAGGGGGTGGCAGGAGGAGCCGGAAACGCCTGCGCGGCGGTGCCGAAGCACCGCCGCGCGGACGCACTGCCCATCCCCACAGACCACACCCCACCAGGGCTCAGGCGTGGCTTACCACAGCTGGGTGAAGTGGACGGCGACGTTGTCGTTGCCCTGCTGGATCGCGGTCCACGCGGAGCCCTTGACCTGAGCGGTGTTGCTCTGGTTCGAAGCGTGGTTGCCCACCGCGTTCTGCTGGGTGGTGGAGGAGTTGCCGTTGTTGTTGTGACCGACCCCGCTGCCGATGATGCCCGCCGAGCCGGCGTTGGCGCTCGATCCGTTGTCCGCGAACGCACCGTTGTCCGCGGCCGCGACACCGGCGAAGAGGGCGGCGGCGAGCGGGAGGGCGGAGACGGCGGCGAGAACGCGGGCGGTACGGATGCTTGCCATGTTGTTTCCTCTCAGAGCCCGGCTGTGCCGGAAGTACGTCAAGTAAGGCTTTTTCCGGGGCAGTTGGCCGACCGCCTCGGTGGGTGTCATCGACGTCGCGAGACCAGAGTTGCCCACCGAATCCCCGGCGAACCATCCCGGAAGCCGTTATTCGCCCTCAAGCGTGATGACAAGTCGATAAACCCCTTTCACCATCTTTGGTCGACTTCCGCATCAGTCGTGACCAGTCAGGACATCTGCATCCATCAGCCCCCTCAAGGGAAAAACCGTTCCGGCCCCGATCCGCGCCCAGGCCCCCGCCCTCGGCGTGTCACACCGGCACCCCCTTCCCTTTTTCGAACGTACGTACGAACATGGAGGCATGGCCACCACCGACCGGCAGGCCACGACGCTGGCCCTCGCACACGCCCTGTCAGCCGCCGAGCGCGGCCTGGCCGTCATCCCCCTGTCCCGCACGAAACTCCCGGCCCTGCGCTCCCCGCACCGCCACGACCCCGAACCCGCGCTGCCGCCCTGCCACGGCGAGTGCGGCCACCCCGGCCACGGGGTGTACGACGCCACCACCGACCCGTCCCGCATCCGCGAACTGTTCGCCGCGGCGCCCTGGGCGACCGGCTACGGCATCGCCTGCGGCCTGCCCCCGCACCGCCTCATCGGCGTCGACCTCGACGTGAAGGGCGGTACGGACTCCACGGCCGCCCTGCGCGAGCTGGCCCTGCGGCACCTGTTCACCATCCCGCCGACGGTCGTCGTCCTCACCCCGAGCGGCGGCCGCCACCTCTGGCTGACCGGACCGCCGGACGCCGTGATCCCCAACTCGGCCGGCCGGCTGGCCCCCGGCATCGACATCCGCGGTGCAGGCGGCTACCTGGTCGGCCCGGGCTCCCGCACCGACCACGGCGTCTACGCCACCGCCCCCGGCACCGAACACCTGGTCCCCGCGCCCTGCCCCCCGTCCCTCCTCCGCCTCCTGCTCCCGCCCCCGCGCGCACCCCACCCCGCGACCCACCCCTCGGTCGGCAACCGTGGCCAGGGCCTGGTCCAGTTCGTGCTCTCCGCCCACGAGGGCCAGCGCAACACCCGCCTCTTCTGGGCGGCCTGCCGCGCCTACGAGAACGGCATCGGCCGGGCCCTGCGGGCTCCGCTGATCGACGCGGCGGTCCACACGGGCCTGACGGAACAGGAGGCCCGCGCGACCATCGCATCAGCGGCCCGCATGACCGGCCACCGGCCTTGAGAGGCCCCGAAAACCGAACGCCGTTACCTGCGCGGCCTCCTCACCGCACGGCTGCCGAGAAGTCGTACCCGACCCATTCGCTGAGCCGGACATATCCGAGGCGCTGGTAGAGGGCGTTGCTGCTGGGGTTGGACAGGTCCGCGAACAGGACGACGTCCTGCGCGCCCGCGGCCAGCGCGGCCCGGCTCACCTCCGCCGTCACGGCTGCCGCGTAGCCGCGTCCGCGCAGGTGGGAGGGGGTGTAGACGACGTCCACCTGGATCTGGCCGCCGATCAGCGGGTTCATGCCCGCGACGGAGACGGGAGCGCCGTCCGGTGTCTCCCAGAGCGTGTAGGTCTTGTCGGCGAAGCGCGTGCCGGACCAGGTGCCGGCGTCGATGACGACGTCCTCCCCGACGGCCTTGGCGAACTCGGCGCACCAGAACATGGTCTGCTCCAGGTCCTGCTCGCCCAGGACGCGGCCCCGGCCTGCCGGCAGCGGGTCCGGCGGGGTGAGCGTGCCGAGGCGGTACAGGGACAGCCGCGTGTCACGGAGCCTCGGCGTCGCGCCGGTGCGCCGCTGCCAGGCCTCGGCGAAAGCGGTGGCCGTGGCGTGGTCCGCGCTGACGGAGGGCAGGGCGTCCCCGAGGTCGGCCAGGTGAGCGGCGAGGGAGTCGGCCTGCTCGGGCGTGAGCGGGGAGAGGCCGAACCCGCGAGGCGGGAGGCGGTAGCAGGTGGCCTGGACGTCGCCACCCCGCTCCAGCATCCCGAAGACGGGAACGTCGGCGCCGAACGCCGCGGCCCCCCGCGCCCGCACTCGCTCGGCCCACGTCGACTGCATGACGTGCGGGCCGGGACGCGAACGCAGGAACTCCCCGGCGCGGGCGAGGAATTCGTCGACGTCGTGGGTCAGGTACCAGTCGGATGAACGCATGCCCGCTGCTTTACCACTCCGGTCGTGCGGGCAACCGGAGGCCGCCGAGCGGAGTGACACGCGAACGCCCGTTTCAGCCAACCGAGATGGTGCGCTCCTCGGCGGGGACGCCGGCGAGTTCACACGCGGCGGCGGCCTCCTCGCCCTGGGTTCGGTGCTGCCGCAGATACGCCGCCGTCGCGCGCGTCCCGGCGCCGGAACATGTCGGATTCTGGTCCACGATCGGACCGCGGATCTTCACCTGCGCCGATTCCATGTCCGGATGGACGGAGCTGAGGCAGGCCTCGCCACGGGCTTCCCGCTGCTTCTGCTTCCGGAGCCGACCGGCCCGCCCGGTGTACTCCTTCTTCGCCTGCTCGCAGGCGACGGACCGCACGGATGCACCGTCGTCACGCGTCGCCCCGACGGCGTACCCGCCCATGGCGAGCGTGATTGCCCCCCGCTGACCAGCGCGATCACCGAACGCTTCGTGGCCGGTGATCGTATAGGCACAGGTGAGGCCGCTGATCGCCGGCTGAGATGCGCGCAGCCGGTCGGTGTCGTGCAGGCCTGCCGGGACAGTGCGGGAATGGCCGCGTCCGACCGCCGTGCCCCGGACCCCCTCCCGTCTCGAGGCGAGGCGGTGAGCGCTGCGGACGGTGCGCTTTCCCCGGCTGCCGAACGCGGCTCAGCCCAGGTAGAAGTCTCTGCGGGCGGCCACGAACGCCTCGATCGACCGGGCGGGGGTACCCGTCACGCGCTCGACGCCGTCGGCCGTGCGGTCGTAGCGGTTGTCCCGGTGCAGCTTCGCCATGGTGGCGATGTGCTGTACGAGGTGCGGCGGCATCCCCAGCTTCGGGAGCTGTGCGTCCCAGCGCTGCGGAGGCACGTCCACGTAGGACACCGGCCGGCCCAGCGCGCGGGAGAATTCCGCGGCCAGTTCCGTCATCTCGATCGAGCGCGGCCCGGTGAGCTCGTAGACCTGTCCGATGTGCGGGGCCGGGTCGCGGAGCACGGTGGCGATGACCCGGGCGACGTCGTCGACGGCGACGGGTGAGGTGTGTCCGGTGCCGAACGGCAGCGCGATCGTGCCGTTCTCCCGGATCGATCGGGCCGCCATCGTCGTGAACAGGGGGGAGTCCAGGAACACCGTCGGCCGGATGTGCACCACGGGCAGGCCGGACCAGTCGAAGACCTGCTCCGCCAGCCAATGGAGCCGCTGCTGGTGCGACTCCTCGGTGCTGGTGGCGGTCATCTGCGACACCGTCATCTGCGACAGGTCGACCAGGGCCTCCAGAGTCCCGCACTCCTTCGCGACGGAGGCCACCACGGTCGCCGCGAGCAGGTGGTCCGGTGACACGCGCATGGCGAAGTACATCCGCGTCACCCCGTGCAGCGCGGCCGCCACCGTCTCGGGCCGGGTCAGGTCGCCGATGACGACCTCCGCGCCGACCGCCCGCAGCTCAGCCGCCCGCTCGTCCTCGCGGCGGACCATGAACCGCACCGGCACGTCGTGGGCACGCAGGTGCTCGAAGACCGTGCGGCCTACACCGCCGGCGCCGGGGATGAGAACAAGGTTGTCGGCATTCATGGGTCGATCTCCTTCAGAGCAACGGAATAGGTGAGTTGAGGTGTGAGCAGAGCGCCGGCGGTGCTGCCGGCAGGGCGTCGGCCGGGGCGACGTCACAGCTGATCGGGATGGCGGTTTCGACCGGTCTCGCTCCGGGACTCGTCACCGTCGACGGCCACAGCCGGGGCCTTGCCCGGCAGGAAGACCAGCACGACGACCGCGCCGACCAGGGCGACGGCCGCCGACCCCATGGCGGTGATGTGCATGGCATGGATGAAAGCGTCGTTCGCGGGCCGCACCAGCGCCCTGCCGGCCGGTCCCAGCTTCTCGGCGACAGCCAGGGTCGCCTGCACGGATTCACCTGCGGCGTGCCGGTCGGAGGCGGGCAGTGCGCCCAGGTGGCTGTCGATGCCGTTGCGGTACGCGGTGGACAGCAGCGACCCCAGCACGGCAACCCCCATGGCTCCGCCGACCTGCCGGAACGTGTTGTTGACAGCGGATCCGGAGCCGGCCTTCTCCGGCGGCAGCGACGACATGATCATGACGGTGGCGGGCGGCATCACATGGGCCATTCCCGTGCCCATCAGGAAGAACAGCACTTCCAGCACCCAGACGGGGGTGTCCTGGCCGAGCAGCAGGAAGCCCGCGAAGGCCACCGCGGTCACGACGAGCCCGGTGGCGCACACGGCCCGGGCGCCGAAACGGCCCACGACCAGCCGGGCCCGCGGGGCGAAGAACATCTGGGAGGCGGCCAGCGGCAGCACGAGCAGACCGGACTGCAGGACGCTGTAGCCCCGAACGCTCTGGTTGTAGAAGACGCTGAAGAACGTGACGCCCATGAGGGCGAAGAAGACCAGGCCGATGGCGGCGACGGACGCGGAGAACCGCCGGTTGCGGAAGTAGGTGACGTCGAGGGCAGGATGGTCGCTGCGGGCCTCGTACACCACGAAGCCGGCGAGGACCGCCAGGCCGGCGAGGATCGACACCCAGGACTCGGGCCGGGTGAAGTCGCCCAGCTGGCCGCCCTTGATGATGCCGTAGACCAGCAGCGCCAGTCCGACGATCGACAGCAGCACCCCGAACGGGTCGAGGCGGCCGGGCCTGGGGTCCCTGGAGTCGGGGACGATCGCCACCATCGCCACCATCGCGGCGACCACGATCGGCACGTTGACCAGGAAGACCGAGCCCCACCAGAAGTGCTCCAGCAGGACGCCGCCGGCTATGGGGCCGGCGGCGATGGCGAAACCGACCACGCCCGTCCAGATGCCGATGGCCTTGGGCTGCTCGTCACGCTCGAAGACATTCATGATGATCGCGAGGGTGGCGGGCAGGATGAAGGCGCCGCCGAAGCCCATCACGGCGCGGAAGGCGATGAGCTGCCCGGAGGAGTCCGACAGCGCGGACAGCGCGGATCCTGCGCCGAACACCAGCATGCCGAAGAGCAGCACTTTCCTGCGACCGAGCCGGTCGCCGAGCAGGCCCGCGGTGAAGAGCAGTCCGGCGAAGACCAGCGTGTAGGAGTTGACCGCCCACTCCAGTTGGCTCTGGGTGGCGCCGAGTCCGACGGGGGCGGGCTGGGCGATGGTCTTCATCGCCACGTTGAGGACCGAGTTGTCCAGCATCACCACCAGGAGGCTGGACGAGAGCACGGTCAGGATGGCCCAGCGCCGACGGTGGACCGCCTCGGAAACCCTTCGTCGGGGGGCAGGCGGTACGGATGGCGTGGACTGGGCAGGCGTCGGGGAGCCGGTGGGGGTGGGCGGTGATGCCACGTGGGTCTCCAGAGGAGTCGGTGGTTCTGCGATTGCCGGGAGCAGGCCGTCTCCCTCGGACGACGACCCCCACCCTAAATAGATGTCATTTATAATCTAAACAGCGGATAGAATAGATGGCAAGTGACATCTATCTGAGGAGCGTGATCGCATGGGCCGCGTGTCCCAGGCGCAGGCACAGGAGAACCGGCAGCGCGTCGTGGCGACCGCCTCGCGGATGTTCCGCGAGAAGGGCACCTCGGTCAGCGTCGCCGATCTGATGAAGGCCGCCGGGCTCACCCACGGGGGGTTCTACAAGCAGTTCGCCTCCAAGGAGGACCTGGTCGACGAGGCGATCGCCCACGCCTTCGCCGAGCAGGCGGCACACTCGGCCATGGCGTTCGAGGAAGACACAGAAGACACCGGAGAGCACGAGGCCGCCCGCCGGACGCTGATCGAGGACTACCTCTCGGTCTGGCACCGCGATCACCCCGCGGAGGGCTGCCCCGTCTCCGGATTCGCCGCCGACCTGGGTCGCGAACCCGAACAGGCCGCCCGCGCCCAGCAGGTCTACATCGGCGGAGTGCGCAACCGTGCCGCTCGGCTGGCCACCGGCGACGACGACGGCATGGCCCAGCTCTGCACCATGGTCGGCGCCCTCGTCCTCGCCCGCGCCACCCGCGGCAACCCGATCTCCGAAGAACTGCTGCAGGCCGCGCGCACAGCGCTCACCGAGAACACCCCGCACGAACCGCAGACCCCTCATGCCGTGCCCGAACCGGGCCCCGGCCATGCCCGATAGAGCACGAGACCAGGGGGGAACGGCGGTGTCCTGCGCACAGCGAAGGCCCCTGACCGTCTTGCCTGGTCAGGGGCCGTCAATCACATGCGGTGGGTGTGGGATTTGAACCCACGGTGACTCGCGCCACGACGGTTTTCAAGACCGTTCCCTTAGGCCGCTCGGGCAACCCACCCCGCGCCGACGGAGATCGGCGCGGAGAACAGGGTAACCGGTTCCCGCGGGCGGGTGGGGGTCAGTTGTCGCCGACGCGGGAGCCGAGGGTGAGGGTGACCGTGTGTTCGCTGCCGTCCCGCTTGTAGGTGATCTGGACCTTGTCGCCGGGCTTGTGGGTCCAGATCTCCCCGATCAGGGTCGGGCCGCTGTCGATCACCCTGTCGTCCAGCTTGGTGATGACGTCGCCGGGCTTGAGGCCGGCCTTGTCCGCGGGGCCGCCCGACTCCACCGCGGCGGAGCCGCCCGAGCCGGAGTCGGTGATCTGCGCGCCGGAGGTGCCGTCCTCCAGCGACACCGATGCGCCGATCTTCGCGTAGACCGGCTTGCCGGTCTTGATCAGCTGCTGGGCCACGTACTTGGCCTGGTTGATCGGGATGGCGAAGCCGAGGCCGATCGAGCCCGACTGCCCGGTGCTGCCCAGGCCGCCGCTGGACGCGGACTGGATCGCGGAGTTGATGCCGATCACCGCGCCGGAGGCGTCGAGCAGCGGGCCGCCGGAGTTGCCCGGGTTGATGGAGGCGTCGGTCTGCAGGGCGCTCATGTACGACGCCTTGCTGGTGGAGCTGCCGTCGCTGGAGGCGACCGGGCGGTTCTTGGCGCTGATGATGCCCGTGGTGACCGTGTTGGACAGGCCGAAGGGGGCGCCGATCGCGATCGTCTCGTCGCCGACGGCCACCTTGTCGGAGTCGCCCAGGGCGAGCGGCTTCAGGTCCGACGGCGGGTTCTTGAGCTTGATCACCGCGACGTCGTAGCCCTGTGCGTGGCCGACGACCTCGGCGTCGTACTTCTTGCCGTCCGGGAACGTCGCGGTCAGCTTGCCGCCGTCGAGGGAGTCCGCGACCACGTGGTTGTTGGTGATGATGTGGCCCTGCTTGTCGAAGACGAAGCCGGTGCCGGTGCCGCCCTCTCCGTTGGTGCCCTCGGACTCGATGGTGACCGTGCTGGGCAGCGCGTTCTGGGCGACCGCCGCGACGGTGCCGGCGGCGCGCTTGACCTGGGTGGCGCCGCCGCTGGAGGTCGAGGAGATGGTCGTGGAGCCGCCGTCGTCGTTGTTCTTGGCCAGCGTGTAGCCGATGCCTCCGCCGAGGCCGCCCGCGACCAGTGCGGCCACCAGGACGGCGGCGATCAGACCGCCGCGCCCGCTGCCCTTCTTCGGCGCGTGCTGCGGCTGCTGGAACGGCTGCTGCTGGTACTGCTGGTGCTGCTGGTCGTACGACGAGCCCCAGCCGGCACCGGCGCCCGCGCCCGGGTCCGCGTAGGAGGGGGTCGCGGGGGGCGGGGGCGGCCAGGAGGCGTCCGGGGCCTGCGGTGCGGTCGCGTAAGGGTCGCCCGCGGGCGCGCCGGGCGCGCTCTGGGGCGTCGGCGGGATCGGGGTGGTCGGCGCTTCCCCGCCGTCGGACGCGGCTGCCTGCGGCGAGGCAGCGGGAGACGACGGCGGCACGGGAGGTGCGGACGGGGCCGGGGGTACCGGGTTGCCCTCGTTCTCGGTGCTCACAGCTTCTCTCCTCGGTCCACGGCTTTTCTTCTCGGTCGCACTCGGTCACGCTCTTTCACGCTTGCTGTCGGTCCGGCGCGATTCAGCTGTGCACGTGCTTTTGTATGCCGTCAGCTTTTCCCACAGGCCGTCAGAGCACCATAAGCGGTGGCTGTGGGTACACGGACAACCTTTATATAGTGCTTGTCCGACAAAAGTTCTCTTTACCGGCATCCGTGATGCCCCCAGGTACCCCCGCTCGGTGGCACCATGTCGCGGTGACCCACGCACCACAGCATCGCATCCAGGTCGTCGCGCACCGCGGGGCCTCCGAGTACGCCCCCGAGCACACGCTGGCCGCGTACCGGAAGGCCATCGAGGACGGCGCCGACGCCCTGGAGTGCGACGTACGCCTGACCGCCGACGGCCACCTGGTGTGCGTCCACGACCGCCGGGTCAACCGTACGTCCAACGGGCGGGGGGCGGTCTCGGCGCTGGAGCTCGCGGACCTGACCGCTCTGGACTTCGGCTCGTGGCGGAAGGGGCCGGCGTGGCGCGGGCGGGACGAGGAGCCCGACTGGGAGTTCCGGCCCGAGGACCGCGCGGACACCTCCGTACTGACGCTGGAGCGGCTGCTCGAGCTGGTCGCGGACGCCGGGCGGCGGGTGGAGCTGGCGATCGAGACCAAGCACCCCACGCGGTGGGCGGGGCAGGTCGAGGAGCGGCTGCTGGTCCTGCTCAAGCGGTTCGGGCTGGACGCTCCGGCCGCCCCCGCCGAGTCGCCGGTGCGGGTCATGAGCTTCTCCGCGCGGTCGCTGGCCCGGGTGCGGGCGGCCTCGCCGACGCTGCCGACGGTCTATCTGCTGCAGTTCCTCTCGCCCCGGCTGCGCGACGGGCGGCTGCCGGCCGGGGTGGGGATCGCGGGTCCCTCGATCCGGATCGTGCGCAATCACCCGGCCTACGTCGAACGGTTGCAGCGCAACGGCCACCGGGTGCACGTCTGGACGGTGAACGAGCCGGAGGACGTGGACCTGTGCGTGGAGCTCGGCATCGACGCGATCATCACCAACCGGCCGGCGGCCGTGCTGGGCCGGCTGGGGCGCTGAGCGCGCCGGTCGATGGTGCAGCCCGGGGGACGGTGCACGGGGACCCCTCCTGACCAGGGCTCAGATAAAGAGTCACGTAAGGACACCTCGTACCTCTTGACCCGAAAGCCCGCTCACAGCATCCTCACTTCTCGGCCACACCATCGAAATTCAGCCACACGTGGCCATATCCGGGGGATATGGCGACGACCCGTCACAGGGAGTGCTCCGGCGCGTTCGGCGCGTATTCGTTCGTTGCGAATGCGTCACCGGGCATTCATTGGCCGGTTTCCGGTTCAGGCCAATGGGGCATCCACACCGTGGCGTGGGGCAAAGGAGGTCTCGGGGGTGGCGTTGGTGGTGGCACAGGAGGTGCCCACGTCGTCGAGCATGGCCGTACCCCATGGCCCTGCGGGCGTGGGGAAGGCGAGGCACCGCATGCGCGATCAGTTGCGCTCGGGCGGCCTGTCAGAAGCGGTCATCGACGATGCCGTACTGATCCTTTCCGAACTTTTGAGCAATGCCTGCAAACACGGGCGCCCCCTCGGGGACGCACTGGCCGGGGACGGCGACGTCCGGGCCGCCTGGCAGGTGGACACGCGCGGCCGGCTGATCGTCGAGGTGACGGACGGCGGCGGCCCGACCCGCCCGGCCCCGATGACCCCGTCGGTCACGGCGCACGGCGGCCGCGGGCTGAACATCATCACGGCCCTGGCCGACGACTGGGGCGTGAGGGACGATGCCCGGGGCGAGGTGACCGTCTGGGTCGTGGTCCACAAGGACGTGCTCGGTCCGGGCCCCCGGGACCGCCGCGACGCCTTCGCTACGCGCGTCATGGCGCCGCCGGTCGCGGAGATGGGTGACCTGGACTTCGCGGACGCGTTCGACGACCTGGACTGAGTCCTCGGCGGCGCCTCCGCCCGCAGGACCCATGGGCCGTACGGGCCGTGTCGGCGCCGTTGTCCACAGGTTCCCGTGGTCCAGGGCATGAACGGCTAGGCTCCCGCCCGTACGAGACGAGCCGTAACCGGGAGACACCCAGATGGCCAAGAAGCGACCCCAGACGACGGCCACGCGGCCGCAGCTCAGCGATGCCGCCCGCGCCGGAGGCGCTGATGGAGACATTCCGGTCGTCGGTGCCCGTGAGCCCTGCCCCTGCGGCAGCGGCCGCCGCTACAAGGCCTGCCACGGCCGGGCGGCGGCGCACGCGGCGACCGAGCTGGTGCACCGCCCGTTCGAGGGACTGGCCGGCGAGGGCGACTGGGTGGCGCTGCGCGAACTGGTCCCCGCCGCCACCGTCGAGCTGGCCCTGAAGGACGGTCTGCCCGAGGGCGTCCCCTCGGTCACGCTCGCCACGGTGCTGCCGATGGCCTGGCCGGCGCTGCGCCGCGACGACGGCACGGTGCTGCTCGGCCTGCAGAACGACACGGCCTCCGGCGACATCAGCCGCGACCTCGCCGACACCCTCCAGCGCGCCCTCGTCGCCGAGCCGGGCACCCCGGTTCAGGGCCGCCGCGCCCCCGCCGACAGCCCCCGGCTGCAGGACCTGCTCGACCCGAAGGGCCCGTTCGAGCCAGTTGTGCACGACGGCTTCGAGTTCTGGGTGCAGGACGCGGAGAACGCCACCCCGGACGTCACCGCCTCCCTGGAGCGGGCCAACGCGGCGGCCATCCCGACGGTGAAGCTGACCGGCGTGGACTCCGCCTACTGGTGCGAGACGCCCGAGAAGAACCATCTGCGGTGGGTCATGCCGTACCCCGAGGAGCAGCTTCTGGACGCTCTCGCGCGGCTGCACGCGGCGGGCCGGTCCAGCCTCGGCGAGGGGACCCGGCTGGTCGGTTCCTTCCGCGCCCACGGCCTCACCGTGCCGGTCTGGGACCTGCCGAGCGGGGTCGGCGCGGAGGACGTGGAGAAGCCTGCCGCCGAGTTCGCCGAGCGGCTCGCGGCCGCCCTGGCCTCGGAGGCACCGCTCACCGCGGACGAGCGGCGGGCCCGCGGCGGACTCACCAACCGACAGGTCACGCTCAGCTGACGATCAGTCGGCGAGCAGCACGGGCACAGGGTTGCGGCTGACCGGTCGGTCAGCCGCACCAGGCCCGTCGACTCGGGTGACTCCTGTCACAACATCCCTACACGGCAAGCAAATACGTGTCCGAATAGCCGAGATCGAATTTGCGAACCGCCGATCTCTTGTTACCGTCTCAGTAGCCCGGTTGCTGGTGCATCCCCCGTCGCCAGCAATCGGGCCTTTTCATGCCCGCGTCCGGTGTACGGACCGCAGCGGTTCGTCAACTCCCGTTCGAACGCAGGGAGTTGTCCGCGGAGGGGTCCCCGGGACCGGCGTCCCCCGAGTTGCTCGCGGAGCGCAGCAGCAGCGGGCCGTCGCCGCCGCGTGCCGCGAACTCCGTGACGGCCGTGTAGGCGTCCAGCGCGCCGCGGGTGTGCTCCCGGGGCGTCTCACAGGTGGCGGGCTCGTCGTCGGCCGCGGCGTCGGCGGCGCAGTGCGTCTGCACGGTGCGGCCGTGCGGGCCCAGGAGGCTCAGCACGCCCTCCAGGGCCGCTCCGGTGGCGTTGCGGTAGTAGGTCCGCGCCCAGGTGTCCGCGCCCTGGGCCATCACACAGGTCTGCGCCTCGACGCCGTCCGGCGAGGTGAGTTCGGGACCGCAGCGGGCGGCCGTGGCCAGGCCCAGGCCGAGCACCAGCGGGGACCGGACGGGCAACGGCAGCTTCTCGTCGTCGTGCCGGGCGGGGTGTGCGGCGGAGTCGCCCACCTGTCCTGCGGACGCCACGGCCAGCGGCAGCGCTACCGCGCACACCATGACGCCCGCGAGGGCGAGGAGACGCACGTTCATGTGCGGAGGGTAACCAGGCGGACGCGGCAAGCCGGGTTCGCGCGCCCGACACCCCCTACAACTCGGGTGCGCTCACACCCGTACGGGTGAGGGCGTCGACCACGGCGTCCACCACGGCCTCCACATCGGGCACCCAGGGCTTGGCCGAACCGGGCAGCGGGGCCCGCTCCCAGCGGATGGCGCCCTGGCCGGTCTCGGAGGGCGGCAGGGCGAGATAGCCGCCCTCGCCGTGGAAGCGGAGCGAGCCGGGGACGAAGTCCTTGGCGTAGAGCAGCTCGCCCAGCTGCTCCATGGAGTACGGCTTGACGAGCAGCGCCCAGCGGGTGGGCGCGGCGACCACCGGACCGAGGCGCATGCCGCGGCGGTCGAGGAGGGCGAGGGCGCGGGAGGCGGCGAGGGCCGGCAGGCTGACCGCGCAGGGTGCCTTGCCGCCGGCGGCTCCGGTGGCGAGGACGATCGGGGCCGTCGGCCGGTTCCCCCACCACCAGCGCACCATGCGCTCGTCGGTGGTGGCGGCGAGCAGGCCGGGGTCGAAGGGGTGTGCACCGGGCACCGTGCACTCGGGGTCGGGACACGCGCACCGGGCCCGTCCCTGAGGGTCGGGAGCCACGCCCGGGAGTACGGGCCACTGCCATTCCGTCGCGAAGGTCAGGGCCGCGCCGAGAAGCTCAGGTCCCTTGTCGTTCCGCCTGGACAGGAGCCTGCGTCGCCTTCCGAGGATCTCGCGCATGAGCGCTCGTTCCTTTCCGTTGCACCGCTGGCAACACCGTGGACCACATCACACCATGTGTCGATCACTTCACTGTGCGTACCTGTTGGCGCATCACACCCCTGCGCTGGGCAAGGGGAACCCCATCGGGGTCGAGCGGGGGCCGCGCCCGCGTTCACAAGAACTGCGTCGTACTGCTCGTACCGCGTACTGCTCGTACTGCGTCTCGTACTGCGTCTCGTACTGCGTCTATCAAAAGCACGGCCACGGCGTGGGGGTGGCGAAGTCTGGCGTTTTGCCGTTCCGAGTGTTTCTCTCCGCCTCCGCCACGGGAGGATGGGGCACGGTCGTCGGTGGTTAAGACGCCCGGGTCCGTCGCCAGGTTCCGGGTGGTCCCCAACCGCCCCTGGCCTTCTCCGAGTACGTACCCATCACGACCGCTGTGACGCTCCGTGGAGCAAGGCCAGTCGACCGCAGTGAGCCGTTGCCCGAGTCAGTTTTAAGCCAACTTTGCTTTTGTGCAAGCGGTCCGGGAGAACCCGTCGAGAACGCCTCAAGAGGCCCACGGACACCAGGAATCCCGGCAGGACAATGCTGGACATCCCCTCACGAGTGCGTGTACATGTGGAGACACTGCCAGCGGTGCAGAAGGACATGGGGGTTTGCGATGCTTTTGAGCAATACGCACAGGTCTGAAAGCCGGACGCGATGAACGCCCCGCACCCTCCGAAAGTGGCTGGAATCGATTCAACGGTCCCCGCTCCCGCACACACTGTCGCGCCGGTTCCCCCCGCCCCGGCCGCACCGCCCGTCCCGAAGGCCCCCGCCGCCCCGGCGCCCGGCACCGTCCTCCAGGACCGGCTGGCCGGCTGGGTCTCCGACCTCACCACCCTCCACGAACTGACCGAACGGCTCGCCCGGACCAGCGCGCTGGAGCCGGCCCTCCAGGAACTGCTGCGCGCCGGTGCCGCCCTGGTGGGCGCCCGGCGCGGTCTGGTCTCGCTGGAGCCCGCCGACGGACTGGGCCCGCACACCACGCTCGGCCTCGGCCTCGGCCGCGCGGACCTGGGCCACCTGGAGACCGTCCCGCACGGCGCGCTGCCGTACGACAGCGGTACGGCCGAGACCGTGCACGCCGACCTGTTCGCGGAGGACGGCCTCGACCCGCGCCACCGCGAGGTCGCCGCCCGCCTCGGGTACGCCGCCAGCTACGCGCTCCCCCTCGTCACCGACAGCGCCGACCGCCTCGGCGCGGTCGCCTGGCTGTACGACGAGCCGGCCCAGCCCGACGAGCGCCGGCGCCACCTCGCCGGCCTGTACGTCAGGCACGCGGCCGAGCACCTGGCCCGGCTGCTGGAGGTCGAGCGCACGCGCGCGTGCATGGCGACCATCGCCGAGGAACTGCTCCCCTCCCGGCTGCCCCGGGTGGCCGGCGTCCAGCTCGCCGCCCGGCACCGCACCGGCCCGCGCGGCGGCGGCGACTGGTACGACGCGCTGCCGCTCCCCGACGCCGCCCTGGGCCTGGCCGTCGGCTCGGTCACCGGCTCCGGGCCGAGCGCGGTCGCCGCGATGGGCCGGCTGCGCGCCTCGCTGCGGGCGTACGCCGTGATGGAGGGCGAGGACCCGGTGGCGGTCCTCTCCGACCTGGAACTGCTGCTGCGGCTGACCGAGCCGGCCCGCTCCGCCACCGCCCTGTTCGCCTACTGCGAGCCCGCGCTGCGCAAGGTCACCCTCGCCGGGGCCGGCCACAGCCCGCCGCTGCTGATCGGGGAGCACCGCACGCAGTTCGCGGAGACCTCGGTGTCCGCGCCGCTGGGCATGCTCGCCTGCTGGGAGGCGCCCAGCGTGGAGATCGAGGCGGAGGCCGGCGAGACCGTGCTCCTCTACACCGACGGACTGCTGCACCGCACCGGCGACCCCATGGACCGCGCCTTCGCGCGGCTGCACACGGCCGCCGCGAGCATCCCGCGCGCGCTGCGCCACGACCCCGGGGCGATCGCCGACCACGTCCTGCGCACGGTGCTGCCGGGCGGCCTGGACGAGGCCGACAGCGAGGAGGACGTGGTCCTGCTGGCGGCCCGCTTCGACTGATCGGTCAGTCAGGAGGAGCGCAGGAGGACGGAGGCGGAGACACCTCACACGGCTGCGGGCCCCGAGTCCCTGGGACGCCGTTCGGTACGACCGTACGATGGACGGGATCCACTGCTGTGTCGAGGAGGATAACCGTGTCCGACGAGCTCACCCCGGAAAATCCGGAGACCCCGGAGACCGAGTCGGAAGAGCCGATCAAGCAGCGCAAGAACGGCCTGTACCCGGGCGTGTCCGACGAGCTCGCCGAGAGCATGAAGTCCGGCTGGGCCGACACGGAGCTGCGCGATCTCAAGCCCATCGAGCAGGCCGGGCACACCGCCCGCCGCCGCGCCGAGCTGTCCGCCCGCTTCCCTGGCGAGCGCCTGGTGATCCCGGCCGGCAACCTGAAGACCCGCTCCAACGACACGGACTACCCCTTCCGGGCGTCCGTCGAGTACGTCTACCTCACCGGCAACCAGACCGAGGACGGCGTACTCGTCCTGGAGCCGAAGGACGACGGCCACGTGGCCACCGTCTACCTGCTGCCCCGCTCCGACCGCGAGAACGGCGAGTTCTGGCTCTCCGGACAGGGCGAGCTGTGGGTCGGCCGCCGCCACTCGCTGACCGAGTCCGAGGCGCTCTACGGCATCCCCGCCGCCGACGTGCGCGAGCTGGCCGACAAGCTGCGCGAGGCCACCGGCCCGGTGCGGGTCGTCCGCGGGTACGACGCCGGCATCCAGGCCGCGCTGACCGACAAGGTCACCGCCGAGCGGGACGAGGAGCTGCGGGTCTTCCTCTCCGAGGCGCGGCTGGTCAAGGACGAGTGGGAGGTCGGCGAGCTGCAGAAGGCCGTCGACTCCACGGTCCGCGGCTTCGAGGACGTCGTGAAGGTACTCGACAAGGCCGAGGCCACGAGCGAGCGCTACATCGAGGGCACGTTCTTCCTCCGCGCGCGCGTGGAGGGCAACGACATCGGCTACGGCTCCATCTGCGCGGCCGGCCCGCACGCCTGCACGCTGCACTGGGTCCGCAACGACGGCCCGGTGCGCTCGGGCGACCTGCTCCTCCTGGACGCCGGCGTCGAGACGCACAGCCTCTACACCGCCGACGTCACGCGGACGCTGCCCGTCAACGGCACGTACAGCGAGATCCAGAAGAAGATCTACGACGCCGTGTACGACGCCCAGGAGGCCGGCATCGCGGCGGTGCAGCCGGGTGCCAAGTACCGCGACTTCCACGATGCCGCGCAGCGGGTGCTGGCCGAGCGGCTCGTCGAGTGGGGGCTCGTGGAGGGGCCGGTGGAGCGGGTGCTGGAGCTCGGCCTGCAGCGCCGGTGGACGCTGCACGGGACGGGGCACATGCTCGGGCTCGACGTCCACGACTGTGCTGCCGCGCGGACCGAGACGTATGTGGAGGGCGTCCTGGAGGCGGGGATGGTGCTGACCGTCGAGCCGGGGCTGTACTTCCAGGCCGACGACCTCACCGTGCCTGAGGAGTACCGGGGGATCGGGGTCCGGATCGAGGACGACATCCTGGTGACGGCCGACGGGAACCGGAACCTCAGCGCGGGGCTGCCTAGGCGGTCTGACGAGGTCGAGGCGTGGATGGGTTCTCTGAAGGGCTGACGGATGTGAAATGGCCGGGTACCGAGTGGGTGCCCGGCCATTCGTCGGTCTGCGGGTTGTGGGTGGTTGCTCGCGCCCACGCGGCGGCAGCCGCGCATCGGATACAGCCCCTCGCCCCTAAAGGGGCGCTCCAGAGAGCCCATCCAGGAACAGTGCACCGGCCATCAGTCCTGCACTCCCCCTTGGACTCCAACCGCGTTCGTGCAAGTCGGCGTCCATGGCCGCCAAGGCCTCCGCGCCCGCCTCCGTCGCCGTACCGCCCGCCTCCAGTACCTTCCGCGCCCCTTCCTGGACCTGGCGCAGGCCGAACGGGCCCGCGGTGTAGAGGAGTTCGGTGTCCTGGAGGGTGGACATCACGGTCAGTAAGGCGTCCAGGCGGGCCTGGTTCTCGGTGGCGCCCGCCTTGCGGGCCGTGGCCAGCGCGTCCAGCGCCCTGCGTACGTGCGGAAATCCGGCCCTTGCCTCGCCCCGGGCGCCGGCCGCGCCGTACTTGGCGGAGATCGTCGAGCCCCGGGAGGGGCGCTTGGGGGCGCCCTTGTCGGTGAACGCGGCGATCTTCCGCGCGTTCGCGGCGGTCTCGCGGGCCTTGGCCCGGGGGTCCAGGGCGACCGCGGCGACCAGGAAGCCGAGGGCCCACAGGGCGCCCTTGTGGCCGCCGCCGGCCAGGCCGACCGAGTGCTCGGTGCACCGGCCGATCGCGCCGAGTTCCGCCCGCAGCACCGGCGTGGCTTCGCCGGTACGGCGGGCGGAGGCGGCCATGGCCGCGAGGCCGGGCGCCAGCGCCCTGGCCGACCAGCGCAGACTGTCGTGCTCCCGGCGCGTACTGCGGGCGTCCAGGTCACGCGGGTCGGGCAGGCCCGGCTTGGGGGCCAGTGCCAGCTGACCGGTGAGCGCGGTCACGGCGGCCTGCGCCAGCGCGTCGTCCTCGCGACTTGTCATGTCCCTTACCTTATGAGGAGGCGGAGGCCGAAGGGGAGGCGCTCTCGCTCGGGGCACCGCTCGGCGGGGTGCCCGTCGGCGCGTCGCTCGGGGCACCGCTCGGCGGGGTACCGCCGCCACCGCTGCCGGCGCCCGTGTTCTCCGCGTCCGGGTCGATGCCCAGCGTCAGGAAGCCCTTGTAGCCCTTCGAGGGATCCTTCTTGTGCACGGCCTTCAGGGTCAGCAGGCCGCTGGCGGCGCCACCGCCGTCGTACACCATGTCGTCGGCGAGGACGGTGTAGTCGCCGGTGTGCTTCGAGTAGGGCTCCAGCGTGAAGATCTCCTCGGCGACGTCGTCGGCGAAGAACAGCTGGCCGGTGTAGTTGACCTTGCCGCCCTCGTAGGTGCCGTCCTCCTTCTCGCCGCCCGTGTGCACCTTCACGTGGATGTGGCAGGTGCGCGGGGTGTACCAGCCCGGGAAGATCGTCTCGAACTTGACGACCCCGTTGCCGTTGGCGATCTGGTAGCCGCGCAGGTAGGTGTTGTCGTTGGCGGAGTCGCCCTCCTCGCTCTCCGCGGGGGCGGAGCCGCCGGGGTTGGCGGTGGTGTAGCCGGAGTAGTAACCCCAGGCGTCGCAGTGCCAGATCTCGACCGCCGCGCCCTTGACCGGGGTGCAGCCGTCGGTGGCGTCCACGACGGTCAGGCGCAGGGTCAGCGGAACGCCGGCCTTGCCCTCGGTGATGTCCTTGCGCACCAAGGCACCATCGAGGTAGTACGGCCCTTCCGTGACGCTGCTCATCAGCGTCATGCACTCACTGCTGGTCGAACTCGCGGAGGCGGTGGCGTCCGCGTCGGCGCTGGTGTCGGTCGTGTCGGCGAAGGCCGACTGGAAGCCGGCGACCGCGAGGCCGGCGGCCGCCACCGTGCCGCCGGAGACCGCGAGGGCACGGCGGCGGGTGATCGACGTGTTTTTGTGGTTTCCCGTCATGGCCGACGAAGCTAGGAACGCCGTTTGTCAGGGGCATGGGCGAGAGCTGGCAACGACCTGTGAACGCCCAGGAAACTGAACCCGTCGCGAAGCCGCTGGTCACAGAGCCGGGGCGCGGTCGTGCAGGATCCGCTGGAACAGCCGGCTGTCCCGCCATTCTCCATTGATGTGCAGATACTGCGGAGCATCGCCGATCGTCTCGAACCCGCATTTCTTCAGCACCCGTTGGGACGTCGTGTTCTCGATCAGAGTGGACGCCTCGATCCGGTGAAGTCCCACCACCTCCCGGGCGATCTCGCAGACCCGCTCCAGGGCGGCGGTGGCCAGACCGCGGCCCTGCTGATCACCGGCCACCCAATAGCCGACGTAGGAACTGCAGAAAGGGCCCAGGGAAATTCCGGAAAGGGTGATCGCCCCGACGATACGGCCGTCCTCGGCCGACTCCATGAGCCAGGGGGCCACGAGACCGTCGGCAGCCTGTCCCAGCAGGCCTTCGATGCGCTCGGTCTGGCCCTCGACGGTGAAGAAGGAATCGGGTCTGACCGGTTCCCAGGGTTCGAGATGGCTTCGGTTGCCGACGTATGCGGCGCACAGCGCTCTGGCATCGCCGACGGCTATGGGACGCAATATCACGCCTGGGATGAGCAGGCATTCTTTAATCTTCCTGAGAATCATGCGCGCACCCTAGCGCGGGTGTTATGCGGGTGCGAGTGTCATGCCGAAAGCAGGGAAGGATCTTTCTTCCACTTGAGGATCTTGTCGAAGCTGACCACGGTGCCGCCGCGGCCCGGCTTGTTGCCGATGTGGACGTGGTCCGCGAGTTCTCTGATGAGACAGAGGCCTCTCCCGTGCTCGGCGTCGGGACGGGCCGGCCTGATGTCCTGGGTACGGGCGAATCCCGGAGCGAGCCCCGGGCCCGAATCGGCCACTTCGATACGGCACTTCTCGCCGTCCAGGTAGGCGGTGACCCGGTACGCCTCCGAGGTACGTCCGGCCCCGCCGTGCTCGACGGCGTTCGCACAGGCCTCGCTGAGGGCGACGGAGAGGTCGTAGGAGATGTCGGGGTCGACGCCCGCCGTCTCCATCGTGCCGATCAGCAGTCGGCGGGCGAGCGGCACGCTCGCGGCCTCACGCCGCAGATGGAGTGACCACCAGATGCTCATGCTCCAGCCTCCCGGCCGCGGCTCGACATACCGATACCTATTGCCACCCGTGCGCGGGTGTAAGCACTCCGTTCATGTGAGAACGCCCATCCGGGGGATGCGCGGGTGGAGGTTTCGGTGTATGAGCGGGTGGTTCGGCACAAGAATGATCTTTCGGTTCTTTCTCTCGATCACCATCCTCGGGCGTAACGGAATCTTCTGGACCTGACGTCAAAGGGGCCCGGGCCCAGTGCGATGATGAGCGCGCCATGACTGCCCCCCACCCGCGCGCGGCGCGCACCGGAAGCGGACTGCGGCTCCTGCGGGCCGCGGTGTTCGCCGCGCTCTGCGTCGTGCTGGCGGCGGCGGGCCACACCCTGGCCTCCTGCGCGGCCGTTCCGCTGTGGACGCTCGGCGCGGGCTTCCTGGGCACCCTGGCGCTCGCCGCCCCGCTGTCCGGCCGGGCCCGCTCGCTGCCGGGGATCGTGGCCCTGCTCGCGGTGGTGCAGACCGTCCTTCACACGCTGTTCGGGCTCGGCCAGCACGGTGGCTCCGCGATGTCCGGCGGCTCGATGTCCGCGTCGTCCATGGCATCCATGTCGTCGATGTCCATGAGCGACGCCTCGCTGGTGGAGCGGGCCGCACGGCTGGTGTGCGGGGCCGGGGCGGCGCAGATCAGTCCCGCCCACGCGTACAAGATCCTCACGGACGCGCATCTCAGCACCTCCGGGGCGGCCACCGGCGCGAGCGGGGCGGCCCGTGCCGCGGACGCCACCGGGGCCTCCGGCTCGCTGCTGCCCTCCGTACCCATGCTGCTCGGGCACGTTCTCGCGGCCGTCGTGGCCGGGTGGCTGCTGCGCCGGGGCGATCTGGCGCTGCTGCGACTGATCCAGTTGTCGGCCGAGTCGGCGCACGGGGTCGCCGAGGGGGCGCTGATCCGTTCCCTGCGCGGGGCGCTCGCGCTGGCGCGCGCCCTGTGCGCCGGGCTCGTTGCCGTGCCCGAGGCACCCGCGCGTGGCCGTCGTAGCGCCTGGGACATACCGCCGGCCCCGCGCACCGTCGCACTCCAGCACTCCGTGATCCGGCGCGGGCCGCCCGCGGCCGCCGCCGTACTCGTTCTCGCCGCCTGACACGACGCGACCAGAGCACTCCCCGGGGTCTGCCCGGATCGGAGGGGCCTGCCGCCGTCGTGCGGCACGCGCGCGTGCGCTTTCCGACGGACCCTTTCCCGATGGCCCCTTTCGGCTTTCGGCTTCGGGTTTCCGGCTTTCCACGCGCCCCTCAACGACAGAACTCACTCGGAGTGGAGTGCTCCCTGCCATGAAGGCTTCCGCCATGTCCGCCGTGTCCGCCGTGTCCGCCATGAAGGCCTCTCGGGTCGCCGCCGTCGCCGCCGTCGCGGGTACGGCCGTACTGGCCATCTCCTCGCCCGCGTTCGCGCACGTCAGCGTGCAGCCCGAGGGAACCGCCGCCAAGGGCGGTTACGCGGTCATCGACTTCAAGGTCCCCAACGAGCGCGACGACGCCTCGACCACCAAGGTCGAGGTCAACTTCCCCGCCGACCACCCGATCGCGTCCGTGATGCCGCAGCCGATGGCCGGCTGGAAGATCGACGTCACCAAGTCCAAGCTGGCCAAGCCGCTGGAGATGCACGGCGAGAAGATCGACCAGGCGGTCACCAAGGTCACCTGGACCGCCGAGGACAAGGGCATCGAGCCGGGCTACTTCCAGAAGTTCCCGCTCTCCGTGGGCGCCCTGCCCGAGAACACCGACGAACTGGTCTTCAAGGCGGTCCAGACGTACTCCAACAAGGAGGTCGTCCGCTGGATCGAGGTCCAGCAGGAGGGCCAGGACGAGCCGGAGAACCCGGCCCCGGTCCTCGCGCTGTCCGCCGCCACGGACGACCACCACGGGTCCGCCACGGCCGAGGACACGGCCGAGGAGACCTCGGCCAAGACCGAGACCACCGCCTCCGACGAATCCGGCTCCGCCGGCGGCACCGACACCACCGCCCGCGTCCTCGGCGTCGTCGGCATCGTCGTCGGCGCGGCCGGGGTCGCCTACGGCGTCCTCGCCGGCCGCCGCCGGTCCACCACCGGCACCGAGGCCTGAGTTCCGCGTCCGTAACGCGCACAGGGGGCCGTGCGACGCTGTCACGGCTGTCGTACGGCTGTCGTACGGCCCCCCGGTGCGCGCCGGATCTCTCACATCTGGGACATTTTCGTATGCGCAAGAAGACGTTCGCCGCGGCCGCGCTGCTCGCCGCCGCCACCCTGACCCTCTCCGCCTGCGGCAGCGGCGACGACGCGAAGTCACCCGTCACCGTGGTCGCCGGAGACACCTCGAACAAGGCCGCGACCATCCTGGACACGCCGTTCGAAAAGCCGGACCTGGTACTCACCGACACCCAGGGCAAGAAGTACGACCTGCGCGCGGAGACCAAGGGCAGGCCGACGCTGATCTACTTCGGCTACACGCACTGCCCCGACGTCTGCCCGCTGACCATGAACAACCTCGCGGTCGCCAAGAAGGCACTGTCCAAGGCCGACCAGGCGAAGCTGCGGGTCGTGTTCGTCACCACCGACCCGGCCCGTGACACCCCGTCCGAGCTCGGCAAGTGGCTCAAGGGCATCGACCCGAGCTTCGTCGGGCTGACCGGTGACTTCGCCACCATCCAGGCCGGCGCCCGCACCCTCGGCATCTCCATCGAGCCGACCCACAAGGACAAGAAGACCGGCAAGGTCGTCTCGGTGCACGGCACCCAGGTCATCGCGTTCTCGCCGAAGACCGACGGCGGATACGTCCTCTACGGCGAGGACGCCACCGTCGACGACTACACCAAGGACCTCCCCAAGCTGATCAAGGGGGAGAACCCGTGAAGCCCATGAAGCCCGTGAACTTCATAAAGCCCGGAAGGCCCCTCGCCCTGACCGGGATAGCGGTCGCGGGGGCTCTTGCCCTCGCGGGCTGCGGCAGCTCGGGCTCCTCGGGAGCCTCAGGAGCCTCGGGGGCCGAGCTGTCCGTCGGCGCCTCCTACATGCCGCAGCCGGTCTCCGCCGACATGGCCGCCGGGTTCCTGACGATCACCAACAAGGGCGGCACGAAGGACGAGCTGACCTCCGTCACCAGCGACTCCGCCGGTGAGATCACCATGCACGAGACCAACGGCGGGGCGATGGAGGAGGTCACCTCCTTCGAGGTGCCCGCACACGGTCAACTCGTGTTCAAAAGTGGTGGCAACCATCTGATGTTCGAGAAGCTGAAGCGCCGCCCGGAACAGGGCGACACGATCACGTTGAAACTCAAGTTCGCCGAATCCGGTCCGCTCACCGTCGAGATGCCGGTGAAGTCCGCCACGTACAACCCGTCGACCGGACACTGAGGGAGGACCGACCTTGACGCGGACCATCACCCCCCGCCTGCGCACCCTGGTGCTGCTGTTCCTCGCCGTCACCGGCGCGCTGCTGGCCGGTGCCGGGCCGGCCTCGGCGCACGCCGCGCTGACCGGCAGCGACCCCTCCCAGGGGGTGGTGGTCACCAAGGCACCCGACCAGGTCTCGCTCACGTTCTCCGAGAACGTGTCGCTGAACGACAACTCGATCCGGGTCCTCGACCCCAAGGGCAAGCGGGTCGACCTGGCCAAGCCGGACAACCTGAGCGGCACGACCTACGGCGTGCAGCTCAAGAACGGACTGGGCAAGGGCACGTACACCGTCGCCTGGCAGGTCGTCTCGGCGGACAGCCACCCCGTCGCCGGCGCCTTCACCTTCTCCGTCGGCGCGCCCTCCAGGACCGTCGCCTCGGTCGGGGACCAGGAGGCGGGCGGCGGTGTCGTCGGCTGGTTCTACGGCTTCGGGCGGTACATGTCGTACGCCGGGTACATCGTGCTCGTCGGCGGCGCCGCCTTCGTCCTCGCCTGCTGGCAGCGCGGCTCCGGGGTGCGGGCCATGCAGCGCCTGGTCGTCGGCGGCTGGCTGACGCTCACCGCCGCCACGTTGTGGCTGCTGCTCCTGCGCGGCTCCTACACGACCTCCGGCAGCGTCGGCGACATCTTCGACCTGAACCTCCTCGGCCAGGTGCTGCAGACCAAGACCGGCGCGGCGCTGGTCTCCCGGTTGCTGCTGCTCGCGGCGGCCGCACTGTTCATTGCCGTCCTCTTCGGCGCCTACGACAAGCGGGAGGACGAGGAGAAGCGCGACCTGACCTTCGGGCTCGCCATCGGCGGGACCGTCGTGGCCGCCGGGCTCGCGGCGAGCTGGGCCATGGCCGAGCACGCCTCCACCGGACTCCAGCCGGGCATCGCGATGCCGGTCGACGTCATCCACCTGCTCGCCGTCGCCGCCTGGCTGGGCGGCCTCACCGCCCTGCTGGTCGCCCTCTACCGGGCGCCCGCCGACACCCCGGTCGAGTCCACCGCCGTACAGCGTTTCTCCCGCGTCGCCTTCGGGTCGGTGCTCGCGCTGGTCGCCACCGGCATCTACCAGTCCTGGCGGCAGCTCGGCTCCTGGTCGGCGTTCACCGACACGGCGTACGGCGAGCTGCTGCTGGTCAAGATCGGGCTCGTGGCGCTGCTCGTCGGCATCGCGGCCATCTCGCGACGGTGGACGGGACGGCTCGCGGATGCGGCGGTGACGGGGACGGAGACGGCCGAAGAGGCGCAGGAGGAAGCGGCGCAGGAAGCGGCGCAGGAGAAGGAGACGGTCAAGGCGTCCGCCGCCACGAAGGAGGCCTCCGTCAAGGCGGCCAAGTCCGGCACCGGTGTCTCTGCTGTCTCCGGTGTCTCCGGTGTCTCTGCTGTCTCCGGTGTCTCTGCTGTCTCCGGTGTCTCTGCTGTCTCCGGCGGCTCCGACAAGGCCGGGGCCGCCGGAGACGGCTCCGAGCGCGCCGCCCAGCTCGCCCGGCAGCAGTCCGCCATGGACACCGCCCGGCAGAAGCGTCTCCGGGACGCCGACCCGCACCGCTTC
Source organism: Streptomyces sp. NPDC028289 (assembly GCF_055565975.1). NCBI lineage: Bacteria > Bacillati > Actinomycetota > Actinomycetes > Kitasatosporales > Streptomycetaceae > Streptomyces > Streptomyces sp. NPDC028289. The sequence continues at coordinate 169,470 of NZ_JBVHTI010000005.1, forward strand.
GGTCTGCGACGCTCGGTGCTGGCCGAGGCCGGGGTCGCCGTCGCCCTGCTCGCGGTCACGACCGTGCTGACGCAGACCGAGCCCGGCCGTACCGAGCAGGACGCCAAGGCCGCCACCGCGGCCGCCTCGTCCTCCTCCACGTCGAACTCGTCCTCGGGCGCGCTGACCCTCGACATGTCCTTCGACACCGGCGGCAAGGACGGCAAGGGCGTCGTCCGCGTCGACCTGGACCCCGCGGCGGTGGGCAGCAACGAGATGCACGTCTACGTCCAGCGGCCCAACGGCCGGGCCTTCGACATCCCCGAGGTGAAGGTCGCCTTCACCCTCGACGCCAAGAAACTCGGGCCGATTCCCGTGAACCCCGACCACGTCACCACCGGGCACTGGGCGGCCAACGGCGTGCAGATCCCCATCGCCGGCGACTGGAAGGTCTCCGTGACCGTGCGGACCTCCGACATCGACCAGGTGACCGTCTCCAAGAACGCGCAGATCGGCTGAACCGCACCATGCCCGAACAGTCCCAGTCCGTCACCGAGGCCCGTACCGCAGCCGCCGAGGCTCCCCCGGCCGGGGGCGTCAGCCGGCGCGCGCTGCTCAGCACCGCCGGGGCCACCGGGCTCGTACTCGGCGCGGCGGGCGCGGGCGTCGGCTACGCGGCCGCCCCCGCCCAGGCCACCCCGCTCAGCTCGGTGGGCTCCGACCGGGCGATGTTTCACGGGAAACATCAGCCGGGCATCACCGAGGGCCTCCAGGCGCGCGGCCATCTCGTCGCCTTCGACCTGGCGGCGGGCGCGGGCCGCAGCGAGGCCGCCGCGCTGCTGCGCCGCTGGTCGACGACGGCCCAGCGGCTGATGGCGGGCGAGCCGATGACGCAGGACGACACGGACGTGGCCCGGGACGCGGGTCCCTCGGCGCTGACGGTCACCTTCGGCTTCGGCAACAGCTTCTTCGCCCGTACCGGCCTGGAGAAGCAGCGCCCCTCCGCGCTGGACCCGCTGCCCGACTTCTCCTCCGACCACCTCGACAGGTCGCGCAGCAACGGCGACCTCTGGGTACAGATCGGCGCCGACGACGCCCTGGTCGCCTTCCACGCCCTGCGGGCGATCCAGAAGGACGCGGGCAGCGCGGCGAAGGTCCGCTGGCAGATGAACGGCTTCAACCGCACCCCGGGCGCCACCGCGCACCCCATGACGGCCCGCAACCTGATGGGCCAGCTGGACGGCACGCGCAACCCGAAGCCGACGGACTCGGACTTCGACCAGCGGATCTTCGTACCGGCGAGCGGTTCGAGCGACCCCGCGTGGATGGCGAACGGCTCCTACGCCGTCGTACGCCGGATCCGCATGCTCCTCGACGACTGGGAGAAGCTGTCGCTCACGGCCCAGGAGAACGTGATCGGGCGGAAGAAGTCGAACGGGGCGCCGCTGACCGGGGGCACCGAGACGACGGCGATGGACCTGGAGAAGGCCAAGGCGGACGGGGAGTACGTCGTTCCGATCAACGCCCATGCCCGAATCACCCGGCCCGACCAGAACGGGGGCGCGGCCATCCTGCGGCGCCCGTTCTCGTACCACGACGGCATCGAAGCGGACGGGACACCGGACGCGGGACTGCTCTTCGTCTGCTGGCAGGCGGATCCGCTGCGTGGGTTCGTGCCGCTTCAGCGGAAGCTGGACCGCGGGGACGCGCTGTCGCAGTACATCCGGCACGAGGCGAGCGGCCTGTTCGCGGTGCCGGGCGGTGCGGCCGCCGGGGAGTATGTGGGGCAGCGGCTGCTGGAGGGCTGATAACCGGGTGATATCCATGCGCCCTCCAAGTCATTCCGGTTACCACAGTGGTTTCTGATCACTATTGGTGCGTTTCCGCGCTTCAAACCACCCGGTCGAGTGGATCCGATGAGACGAGTGAGCCGCGCCTCTCTGCGCCCATTAGGGTGAGGGACATGCCAGCGAGCTATGCGTATCTCGGTCCCGAAGGCACCTTCACCGAAGTCGCCCTGCGCACGCTTCCGGAGGCCGCCACCCGGGAGCTCATCCCATACGTCTCCGTGCAGTCCGCGCTGGACGCCGTGCGCAACGGCGAGGCCGAGGCCGCGTTCGTGCCGATCGAGAACTCCGTCGAGGGCGGGGTCACCACGACCCTCGACGAGCTGGTCGCCGGCAAGCCGCTGATGATCTACCGCGAGGTGCTGCTGTCGATCACCTTCGCGCTACTGGTCCGCCCCGGCACCAAACTCTCCGAGATCAAGACGGTGACCGCCCATCCGGTCGCCCAGCCGCAGGTCCGCAACTGGCTGCGGGCCCACCTCCCGGAGGCCGTCTGGGAGTCCGCCGCCTCGAACGCGGACGGCGCCCGCCTGGTCCAGGAGGGCCGTTACGACGCCGCCTTCGCGGGCGAGTTCGCGGCCGAGCGGTACGGTCTGGAGGCCCTGGAGACCGGGATCCACGACGCGGAGAACGCGCAGACCCGGTTCGTCCTGGTCGGCCGCCCGGCCCGGCCCGCGGCCCCGACCGGTGCGGACAAGACCTCGGTCGTGCTCTGGCAGAACGACGACCACCCCGGCGGGCTGCGCGACCTGCTCGGCGAGTTCGCCACCCGGGGCATCAACCTCATGCTGCTGCAGTCCCGGCCAACCGGCGCCGGCATCGGCAACTACTGCTTCTGCATCGACGCCGAGGGCCACATCTCCGACCGGCGGGTGGCGGAGGCCCTGATGGGGCTGAAGCGGATCTGCCGCCAGGTGCGGTTCCTGGGCTCCTACCCGCGGGCGGACGTCAGGCCGGGCGAGACCGTGAGGCCCACGCTGCCGGGGACGTCGGACGAGGAGTTCGTGGCGGCCTCGGACTGGGTGGCGCGCTGCCAGGACGGCCGCTTCTAGCCGGTCGTACTCTCATATCTTCGTTATCCACAGGAGTTATCCACAGGTGCCCATCTCGACCTGGGGATAAGTCGACAGCCACGCATGAGTCTGTCGACAAATCGCCCTACGGGCCTTCGGTGCGGCCCCGCCCGCCCACATCACCCTTCGTCCACCCGTTTCCCATGGTTCATCTTTTGGGGCGACGCCTTTCCACTCGAAAGAGGGTGTTGTCCTGGTTTGGCGTGGGAATTCCTCTCTTCACACGTCACTCGCGGAGTGATCGATTCCGGAGTCCACACCTCTTCCACACACCCTGTGGATAACTCTCGGGAGGGGGTGGATTCCTGTGGACAACCGCACCCCCAAGTCCCGCTCTCCACAAGGGATTCCAGTCAACCGCAGGCCGCAGGCGTGCCCCGTCTCGGGGGGTGAGACACTTTTTATTGACACGCTCGGCAATTCCCCCATAACGGAACGTAAGCCGCGATTCGGAACACGTGTCAATAGTGATTCGTGGGGGGCAACCCCGCACCGGTAGCCTTGGCTTCGTGATTGACCTTCGCCTGCTCCGTGAGGACCCCGACCGTGTGCGCGCGTCCCAGCGCGCCCGTGGAGAGGACGTCGCGCTCGTCGACGCCCTCCTCTCTGCCGACGAGCGGCGCAGGTCCTCCGGCGTCCGCTTCGACGAGCTGCGCAACGAACAGAAGCAGCTCGGCAAGCTCATCCCCAAGGCCTCCGCCGACGAGAAGGCCGAGCTGCTGAAGAAGGCCGAGCAGCTGAAAGCCGACGTCAAGACCGCCGACGCCGAGCGCGACGCGGCCGACGCCGAGGCCCATGAGCTGCTGCTCCGGCTCGGCAACCTCGTCCACCCCGACGTGCCCGTCGGGGGCGAAGAGGACTTCGTCACCCTGGAGACGCACGGCACGATCCGCGACTTCGGTGCCGAGGGCTTCGAGCCCAAGGACCACCTGGAGCTGGGCCAGCTCCTCGGCGCGATCGACGTCGAGCGCGGCGCCAAGGTCTCCGGCTCCCGCTTCTACTTCCTGACCGGTGTCGGCGCGCTCCTGGAGCTCGCGCTCGTCAACGCGGCGATCGCCCAGGCCACCGAGGCCGGCTTCACGCCGATGCTGACCCCGGCGCTGGTCCGCCCCCAGTCCATGGCGGGCACCGGCTTCCTCGGCCAGGCGGCCCAGGACGTCTACCACCTCGACAAGGACGACCTCTACCTGGTCGGCACGTCCGAGGTGCCGCTCGCCGCGTACCACATGGACGAGATCATCGAAGCGGAGCGCCTGCCCCTCCGCTACGCCGGTTTCTCGCCCTGCTTCCGCCGCGAGGCCGGTTCGCACGGCAAGGACACCAAGGGCATCTTCCGCGTCCACCAGTTCGACAAGGTGGAGATGTTCTCCTACGTCGCCCCCGAGGACTCGGAGGCGGAGCACCAGCGTCTGCTGGCCTGGGAGAAGCAGTGGCTGACCTCGCTGGAGCTGCCGTTCCGGGTGATCGACGTCGCCACCGGTGACCTCGGCGCCTCGGCCGCCCGCAAGTTCGACTGCGAGGCGTGGATCCCGACCCAGGGCAAGTACCGCGAGCTGACCTCGACGTCGGACTGCACCGAGTTCCAGTCCCGCCGGCTGTCCATCCGGGTCCGCGACGGCAAGCAGGTCAAGCCGCTGGCCACGCTCAACGGCACGCTGTGTGCCGTACCGCGCACCATCGTGGCGATCCTGGAGAACCACCAGCAGGCCGACGGCTCGGTGTACGTGCCCGAGGTGCTGCGCCCGTACCTGGGCGGCCGGGAGGTCCTGGAGCCGGTGTCCCGGTGAGCTTCCCCTACGGGCTCATCGCCACCGACCTCGACGGGACGCTGCTGCGCTCCGACGAGTCCGTCTCCCCGCGCACACGTGAAGCGCTCGCCGCGGCCACCGCGGCGGGCGCCGCACACATCGTCGTGACCGGCCGGGGGGTCCCCTGGACCCGGCACATCCTCGACGACCTCGGGTACGACGGCCTCGCCGTGTGCGGCCAGGGGGCGCAGGTGTACGACGCCGGCGCGCACCGCCTTCTCACCTCCGTGACGCTGGACCGGCAGCTGGCCGGGGTCGCCCTCGCGAAGATCGAGGCGGAGGTCGGCCCGCTGTACCTGGCGGCGAGCCGTGACGGCCTCGACGGCGACGTCCTGGTGGGGCCGGGGTACGCGGTGAAGGGGCACCTGCCGTCGACCCCCTTCACGGACGCGGCCGATCTCTGGTCGGCGCCGCTGAACAAGATCTACATACAGCACCCGGAGCTGTCCGACGACGAGCTCGCGGAAGCGGCCCGGCAGGCGGCCGGGGGCTTCGTCACGGTCGCCATGGCGGGCGAGGGCATCGTGGAGCTGCTGCCCCTCGGTCTCTCGAAGGCGACCGGTCTCTCGCTGGCCGCGCGCCGGCTGGGCCTCAAGTCCGCCGACACGATCGCCTTCGGCGACATGCCGAACGACATCCCGATGTTCGCCTGGGCGGCTCGGGGAGTGGCCATGGCCAACGCGCATGAAGAGCTTCGCGCGGTGGCCGACGAGGTGACGTCCTCCAACGAGGAGGACGGGATCGCGGTGGTCGTGGAGCGTCTGCTCGGCTGAGCCTGTCGGTTTGCTGCGGGCCCGGTGGGGGCTGAGCGCGCAGTTCCTCCCCCAGCCTTCGGCCGGGGGTAATCCCCAGCGCCCCTTAAGTGGGACCACTCGCCAGCGCCCCTTAAGTGGGACCACTCGCCGGCGCCTGCAAGTTCAGCTCAGTCACATTGACAACGTCTTGCGGAGGATGCACGGATCGAACGTGCGCGGGCTTTCCAGGCCCGACCACGGCTTAGCAAACCGGTGCCTTACCACTCGGCCAATCCTCCGGGTGGGCGGCCCACGCGAGAGCGACATCGCGTGCTCGAAGCGGCCGCCCCGGGCAGCTACACGGCGATCCGCCGACGGCTGCCCTGACGGGAGCGGGACGTACTGTCGTGCATGGACATCGTCCGGCTCCTCTCCCGGCTCGTGGGCTACACAACAACTGTGCCTGTAAGCCGAGTTGGGTGCCACTCAATTAGCGCGAGGTGGGCGCCCCGCTAGGGGCCGCTGGGGGTACCCCCAGCGGAAGGCTGGGGGAGGAACTGCGCGACCGGCCCCCACCGGCCCGCAGCCGAAGAAGCACCTACCGGCGCCACCAACGCCGCCGGCCCTTGCTGAAGAACCACCCCGCCGGCGGCTCGTCCGACCGCCACGGCTGAGGTTCCGGCGCCTCCGCCCGCCACTTCGCGGCCAGCATCCGCGCTCGCGCGGAAGGCTCCGAAGTCCCCGCGGACCGTATGAAGTCCTCGTCCAGGACGACCCCGTCCCAGTCGCCGTCTCCGACAAGCTCAGCCATCCCCGCGCCTCCTGCACAATGCATCCCCTTTGGCCCAGTCTGCCCGGACCCAGGTGAACTCCCCGTCAGTAAAGCGGGCGTCTACTCCTCGCCCGCCAGCGTCAGCGAACGCAGCTTCTGGCCCGCGTACCAGGTGGCCAGGACGGTCACCGCGACCAGCAGCACCGTGCCCGTCGTCAGGGACACGTCGGACGTGATCAGGTCGCCGCCGGTCACCTTGTGGGCGACCGCCAGGGACCACTGCTGGACGCTCAGCGTCCGCGCTCCGGGGACCAGGGAGCCGAACAGGGCCTCCCAGACCAGGGCGTAGACGAGCCCGAAGACCACCGCATGCCGCGACACCGTGCCGAGAAGCAGGAAGAGCGCGGCGTAGGCGATGGAGGCGACCAGCGCGGCGACCGTGTAGGCGACGGCGACCTGCTGCCCGTTGCCGTTGAGGATGAAGCCCGCGATCAGGGTCGGCAGGGCGGAGAAGACCATGTTCACGGCGATCGCCACGATCAGCTTGGTGAAGATGATCGTCGGCCGTTTGATCGGCTTGGACAGCAGGTACACCACCGAGCCGTCGTCGATCTCCGGGCCGATCGCGCCCGTGCCGGCGATGACGCCGATGATCGGCACCATGGTGGCGAGCCCGAGGCCGCCGAGCAGGTCGGCGGCCGTCTGGTCGTCGGCGCCCGCGAGGCCGCGGACGACGACGGAGATCGCGATCAGCAGCAGCGGCAGGGCGCCCAGGATGAGGGCCCGACGGCGGCCGAGCAGGGCCCGGTAGGTGAGCCTGGCGACTGTGGGGTCGTACATCTTCGGCCTCCTACGCCGCGACCAGATACGAGAACACGGATTCGAGGGACTCGTCGGACGGCGAGACCGTGAGCAGCCGGATGCCGTGGTCGCGGGCGACCTTGGGCAGCAGTGCGGTGAATCGGCCGAAGTCGACGGCCTGGATGCGCAACGCGCCCTCGGCGAGGTCGACTTCGATGCCCGAGGTGGAGGGGTCGGCGATAAGGGCGGCCGCGAGGGCGCGATCGTCGCTGGAGCGGACCAGGTAGCGGTGCGGGCGGTCGGTCATCAGGCGGCGGATCTTGCGGAAGTCGCCGCTGGCCGCGTGCCGTCCGGCGACCACGACCTCGATGTGCCAGGCGAGTTGCTCGACCTCTTCGAGGATGTGGGAGGAGAAGAGGACGGTGCGGCCTTCGTCGCCCATACGGCGCAGCAGTTCCATGAGCTGCATGCGCTGGCGCGGGTCCATGCCGTTGAAGGGTTCGTCGAGGAGGAGCAGCGACGGGTCGTGGACCAGGGCGGACGCCATCTTCACGCGCTGGCGCATGCCCTTGGAGTACGTCGAGATCTTGCGGTCCTGCGCGTACTCCATCTCGACCGTGGCGAGGGCCTTCTGGGCGGCCTTGGCACCGAGGCCGTGCAACTCGGCGTTGGCGACGACGAATTCGCGGCCGGTGAGGAAGTCGTACATCGCCTCGCGCTCGGGGACGATGCCGATGTGCTTGTAGATCGCCTCGTTGCGCCAGGTCGGCTGCCCGTCGAGGGTGACCGTGCCGGTGGAGGGGGCGAGGAAGCCGCCCATCATGTTGATGAGGGTGGACTTGCCGGCGCCGTTGGGGCCGAGGAGGCCGGTGACGCCGGGCCCGATGGTCATGGTGATGTCGTTGACGGCGACCACGTTGCCGAACCAGCGGGAGACATGGTCGATGGAGAGCGTGGTCACAGTCCCACCTTCTTGTAGCGGCGCAGCAGAAGGCCGTAGCTCGCGGCGATGAGCCCGAGGACGACGAGCAGGTACACCGCCCCCTGGGCGTGGGAGGGGCCGTCGCCGCCCGGGAAGGTGTTGGTGCCGCCGAGGAGGGCGGTGCTCAGGCCGCCGATCAGGGTGACCGGCGAGAACAGGCCGATCCACGCGATGGCACCGGCGCTGCCCTGGGCGTCGGCGATGGCCTGGAGGGTGGAGACCGCGCCGTAGGAGATGGTCAGCACGGCGATCACGGCGGCGATGCCGAAGCCGCGGCGCGGGGTGACCGACGCGATGACCAGGCCGATGCCGGCGAAGAGGAGGGAGAGCAGGGCGACCGAGACCAGTCCCTGGCCGAACCCCTTGCTCTGGTGGGCGAAGTCCATCTTGGCGAGCAGGGCGCCCACGTACAGCACGAGCAGCGGGGCGCCGGTCAGGATGAACATCGCGGAGGCCAGGGCAGCGAACTTGGCCTGGACGTAGTCGGCGGTCTCGATGGGCCGCGAGAAGTACAGCGGGATGGTCTTGAAGCGCAGGTCGCGGGAGACGGCCTGGGGCGCCTGCGAGGCGACGTACAGGCTGATGACGGCCTGCATGATGATCGCGTACCGCGTGTAGGTCACCGGCAGGTCGTGCGCCTTGGTGGCGACGGCCACGGCGACCATGATGGCCGCCGGCACGCACATCACCGCGAACAGCAGCATCGGCAGCACCTTGGACTTCACCGAGCGGCCGAGGCCGTAGGAGCCGCGCAGGGTCTGCGAGTAGAGGGACAGGCGGGCGTACGCGCGGCCGAGGCGGGGGCCGTCGTAGCCGCGGTAGCCGATGTCGTGGATGCGGGACTGGTCGCCCGGTCCCGCGATGGGCTGGTCAACCGCCATGGACGGTCGCCTCCTTCCGCTGCTCGTCGTCGCTGGTGAAGACCTCGGAGATGTGGTGCCTGCGCTGTTCCATGCGCACCAGGCCGAGGCCGAGGTCGGCGACGACGTCGCGGACGAGGTCGTACGTCTCCTCGCCCTGGGCGGTGAGCAGCAGGATGTGGCCGGCGCCGGGGAGGCCGCCGCCCTCGTTGTCCGTCTCCACCCCGCGCGCGTGGAGCGCGTCGCGCACCGCACGGGTGCCGTCCGGGTGCTCGTCGCTGTCGGTGACCTCGATGGCGAGGGTGGTCGTGGACTGCGTGAAGTCGGTGGTGGAGCTGGACCGCAGCAGTTTGCCGCCGTCGACCACGACCACGTGGTCGCAGGTGCGTTCCAGTTCGCCGAGCAGGTGCGAGGTGACCAGGACCGAGATGCCGAAGTCGGTGTGGATGCGGCGGATCAGGCCGAGCATCTCGTCACGGCCGACCGGGTCGAGGCCGTTGGTCGGCTCGTCGAGGAAGACCAGCTGCGGGTCGTGCACCAGGGCCTGGGCGAGCTTCACGCGCTGCTTCATGCCCGTCGAGTAGCCGCCGATGGGGCGGTACCGCTCCTCGTAGAGCCCGACGTGACGCAGGGTGTCGGCGGTGCGCTCGCGGGCGGCGGCGGGCGGCAGGCCTGACATGCGGGCCATGTGCACGACGAACTCGGTGGCCGAGACGTCGGGCGGCAGGCAGTCGTGCTCCGGCATGTAGCCCACGCGCTCGCGGATGGCGGCGCCCTTGGTCGCGACGTCGAGGCCGAGCACTTCGGCGCGGCCCTCGGTCGCGGGGGACAGACCCAGCAGGATCTTGATCAGGGTGGACTTGCCGGCGCCGTTGGCTCCGACGAGTCCGGTCACACCGGGTCCGATGTCCACGGACAGCCGGTCGAGCGCGGTCACCCGGGGGAACCGCTTGCTCAGGCTTTCGGTCGCGATCACAGTCACGCCATAGAAGGTAGTGACCCGCGCCACTGCGGTCGTCAGACCTCGGAGCCGTCTTCACATCACTCTGGAGTATTACGGGGCCCTAGGGGATCCCCTGCTTGAGAGCTACGCAGAGTTATCCACAGGCCTCGGCCCTCCTATTGACGTCGCCTCTAACAACTGTCACATTCACCAGTGTCAAGTTACGGGCACGTACCGCAGTCGACGGAGACGCGGGCGGGGACGGGGCGGGGCGGGGCGGATGACGACGGCAGTGGCATCGAAGGAAGAACGCACCACGGAGCTCCAGGGTTTCCGGCGGGTGCAGCGGCTCGCGTACGAGTGCGCGGAGGCGGTCGCGGCCAGGCTGGAGCCGGGGATCACCGAGCGCGAGGCGGCCCGGATGCAGCGCGAGTGGCTGCGCGCGCGGGGCGTGCGGGACTGGTTCCACCTCCCCTTCGCCTGGTTCGGCGACCGCACGGCGTTCACGGACTTCCGCATACCGCTGCAGTTCTTCCCGACCGACCGCCGACTGGCGCCCGGCATGCCGTTCATCCTGGACCTGGCTCCCGTGTACGAGGGCTGCACGGCCGACATCGGCTACTCGGGCTCCCTCGGGCCCAACCCCGTGCAGGACCGGCTGATGGACGACCTGGAGGCGCACCGCGAGCTGATCCTGCGCGAGGTGCGCGAGCGCCGCCCGCTGCGCGAGATCTACGAGGACGTGGACCGCCTCATGGTCCGCCAGGGCTACGCCAACCGGCACCGCGCGTACCCCTTCGGGGTGATCGCCCACAAGGTGGACCGGGTGAAGCAGCGCCGCTGGTCACCGCACCTCTTCGGGTTCGGCGCCCAGTCCCTGAAGGGCCTCGCGGCCGACGCGCTGCACGGCCACCGCGAGGGCTGGTCGCCCCTGTGGTCGCCGTACCGCTTCTCCGACCACCCGCCCACGCCGGGCCTGTGGGCGGTCGAACCGCACCTCGGTTTCCGGGGCACGGGCGCCAAGTTCGAGGAGATCCTCGTGGTCACCGACTCCCGGGACCCCGAGCAGAGCGCCTACTGGCTGGACGACGATCTGCCGCACGTGCGGCGCTGGGCGGAGGACAAGTGACCGAGATCGAAGGCGCGCGCGAGCGCCGGGTGCGTACCGGCGGCGTCGACCTGTGCGTGGCGGAACTGGGCGACCCGGCGGACCCGACGGTCGTCCTCGTCCACGGCTACCCGGACAGCAAGGAGGTCTGGTCCGAGGTCGCGACCCGTCTCGCCGGCCGCTTCCACGTCGTCCTGTACGACGTCCGCGGCCACGGCCGCTCCACCGCCCCGAAACCCCTGCGCGGCGGCTTCACCCTCGCCAAGCTCACGGACGACTTCCTGGCCGTGATCGACGCGGTCAGCCCGGACCGCCCGGTGCACCTCGTCGGCCACGACTGGGGCTCGGTGCAGTCCTGGGAGTTCGCCACGGTGGGGCGCACGGAGGGCCGCATCGCCTCCTTCACGTCGATGTCCGGGCCGTCCCTGGACCACTTCGGTCACTGGATCAACGCGCGCGTGCAGCGCCCGACCCCCCGCCGGGTGGGCCAGCTCCTCGGTCAGGGCGCCAAGTCCTGGTACGTGTACCTGCTGCACACCCCCGCCCTGCCCGAACTGGCCTGGCGGGGCCCCCTCGGCAAGGCCTGGCCGAGAATCCTGCAACGGGCGGAGAGGCTCCCCGCGGGGGACTACCCCACGTCCTCCCTGCCCTCCGACGCGGCACACGGCGCCTGGCTGTACCGCGACAACGTACGGGCCCGGCTGCGCCGCCCGCGCGAGGACGCATACGCGCACGCGCCCGTGCAGCTCATCACGCCGCTCGGCGACGCGTTCCTCTCCGAGCGGCTCTACGACGACCTGGAGCGCTGGGCGCCCCGGCTCACCCGCCGCACCCTGCCTGACAAGCACTGGATCCCGCGCACCCGGCCGGACCAGGTGGCGGCCTGGATCGAGGAGTTCGTGAGGTCGGTGGAGGACGGCCGGGGGGCGGAGCAGAAGCCCGCCGACCGCCATGCCCAGCGGTTCGGAGGCCAGTTGGTGCTGATCACCGGGGCGGGCAGCGGCATCGGACGGGCGACGGCGTTCGCGTTCGCGGAGGCGGGCGCGCGGGTGGTGGCGGTGGACCGGGACGCGGAGGCGGCGGCCCGCACCGCCGAGCTCTCCCGACTGGTCGGCGCGGCGGACGCGTGGGCGGAGACGGCCGACGTCTCCGACGAGCAGGCCATGGAGAAGCTCGCGGAGAAGGTCCACCGCGATTACGGCGTCCTGGACGTGCTGGTCAACAACGCGGGCATCGGGCTGTCGGGCTCCTTCTTCACGACGACGACGGAGGACTGGCGGCGGGTCCTGGACGTCAACCTCTGGGGCGTGATCCACGGTTGCCGCCTCTTCGGGGCCCGGATGGCGGACCGCGCCCAGGGCGGCCATATCGTGAACGTCGCATCGGCAGCGGCCTACCAGCCCTCCCGCGCCCTGCCGGCCTACAGCACCTCCAAGGCGGCGGTCCTGATGCTGTCCGAGTGCCTGCGCGCCGAACTGGCCGGCCGGTGCATCGGGGTGACGGCGATCTGCCCCGGCTTCATCAACACCAACATCACCTCGACGGCGCGCTTCACGGGTGTCGACGAGGAGGAGCAGCGCCGCCGGCAGAAGCGCTCGGCCCGGCTGTACGGCATGCGCAACTACCCGCCGGAGAAGGTGGCTTCGGCAATCCTGGAGGCGGTGGAGCACAACCGCGCGGTGGTACCGGTGACGCCGGAGGCACGGGGGATGCGGTTGCTTTCCCGGGTGGCGCCGGGGGTGCTGAGGAGGCTCGCAAGGGTGGAGCCGAAGTTGTAGAGGGTCGTCGTCCAACCGCGGGCCGGTAGGGGCTCCCCGCGCCCCTTACGGGGCTGCATAGTTGCGGACAGTCGTGCCTCCCCCAGGGCCTCAAGGCCTGGGAGGTGCCCCCAGGGCGGCACGGGTGGGCGCTGGGGTCCCCCCGGCCGAAGGCTGGGGGAGGCACCCGGCCGGCGCCGGTAAGCGTCCCCACCCCCGCCCCCACCCCGGTCACCACTCGAGGAACCCCACATGACCGACCCCCCGGCCACCCCCACCCACCGCATCGAGGACCTCGCCCGCCTCTCCCGCACCACCGTCCGAACCATCCGCGCCTACCAGGACAAGGGCCTCCTCCCCCGCCCCGAACGCCAGGGCCGCGCCAACCTCTACTCCGACGTCCACCTCACCCGCCTCCACCAGATCGCCGACCTCCTCTCCCGCGGCTACACCCTCGCCTCCATCAAGGAGTTGCTCGACGCCTGGGACACCGGCCGCGGCCTGGCCGGCGTCCTCGGGCTGGTCACCGAGGCCGAGGGCCCCTGGACCGACGAGGAGCCGGTGCGCCTGACCCGCGCCGAACTGGATGCCCGCTTCGGCGGCACCCCCGACGACGCGGCCGTGGCCGAGGCCGTGGCACTCGGCGTACTGGAACCGGTGGCCGGCGACCCCGGCTCCTTCCTCGTCCCGAGCCCCCAAGAGCTGGCCGTGGCAGCCGAGTTGCACGCGGCCGGAGTGCCCCTCATGGCGATCTCCGAGCATCTGCGGGAGTTGAGACTCCAGGTCGAGCACATCGCCGCCCGTTTCCTGGAGTTCACCACCGAGCACGTCTTCGCGCGCTACCTCGACGACCCCGGCCACCGCACCGACGCCGGCGCGGCCGAAGCGGCCTCGCTCGTACGGCGCCTGCGCCCCCTGGCCCGGCAGACGGTCGACGCCGAACTGGCCCGCGCCATGCGTCTGTTCGCGACCCGCGAAGTGCGCCGGCAGCTCGGCTCAGGGGAACGGCAGAAAACCCCGGACGGGACACGTCCCGTGTCGCTGCCCACCGAGACGATCGGGGCCGTACGACGCCTCGTTGGCCCGGACCGCATCGCGGAGTTCATCGCGCTCGCCGCCGAACGCGAGCTCCGGGCACGGCGGTTGGACGCCCTCGCCACAGATCACGTCCCTGTTAACGATCTTGACGAAACACCCTGAAATGCCCAGCACTTGTCCACAACTCGGCCAATTTCCTTGTGGATAACGGCACTTGGTTGTGGATCAAACCTGCGACGAAAAATATCTGCGTGATCCGCGTCTCGCCCGGCACGCTGATGGCATGAACGCGAGACACAACGAAGGAACACAGGACGAGCGGCGCACCGTGAAGGTGTCGAAGTACCTCTCGAAGCACCTGCGCCACCAGCCCGAACGCATCGGGCTCAGCCTGGACGAGGCGGGCTGGGTGGAGATCGACACGCTGCTCGCGGCGGCAGCGGCGCACGGTTTCCCGGTCAGCCGCGAGGAACTGGACCACGTCGTCGCCGCCAACGACAAGCAGCGGTTCGCGATCGAGGGCACCCGGATCCGCGCCAGCCAGGGCCACAGCATCGACGTCGACCTCGGACTGCCCCCGGCGCCCCCTCCGCCGTACCTCTACCACGGCACCGTCGCACGGAACCTGGAGGCGATCCGGGACGAGGGCCTCAGGCCGATGAACAGGCACGACGTGCATCTGTCGGCGGACCGGGAGACCGCGACCCGGGTCGGTGCCCGGCGCGGGCGCCCGGTCGTGCTGTCGGTGGACGCGGCGGCGATGCACCGGGACGGGCACGTCTTCCACATCAGCGCGAACGGGGTGTGGCTGACGCGGGCGGTACCTCCGCGCTACCTGCGCTTCCCCGATCCGCACTGACCCCGGCATGATGAATGGTATGGACCATTCCGATCGCCAGGAACACCAGAGGCACCTTCCGACCACCGAGGCTGCCGTCACCACACTCCACACGGTCGCGGCCGAGCACGGACGCGAGATCGAGGTCACGCACGACATCGGCGCCGACCTGACCTCGCGGCGCAGCGCGGCGGGCTTCGGTGTCACCACGGACCCGGACGGTTCGCTGCCGCACGAGGCGTACGCCGAGTTCGGCGGGGTGCCGAGGGTGAGCGTGCGGCTCTACCCGGACGACGACGCGCTCATCACGGTCGAGGGCGTCGAGTTCCACGACGTCCCGCGCGACGACGTGCCCGCCTTCCTGCACTCCGTCTTCGGCGGCCTGGCCCACGTGCGGGCCCGCCGCTTCCCGCCCACGAGCTCGCTGGTCGTACCGCTGCCCGGGGACCGCACCTACCGGGAGCACCTGGCCGCGTACCTGCTCACGCCGTGGCTGAGCAGCCGCATACGGTGACCGTTTCGGCCGTTGCCGGCGGACCCCTTTAGTCTCGGACGCATGAGTCTGCGTCTGAGCACCGTGATCCTCCCGTACCGCCGCTGGAGCGAGGGCGGCGGCACCGCCTGGACGCGGGCCGAGGAACTGGGCTTCCACACCGCGTACACCTACGACCACCTGTCCTGGCGCAGCTTCCGGGACGGCCCGTGGTTCGGGGCGATCCCGACGCTGACCGCCGCCGCGGCCATCACCGACCGACTGCGCCTCGGCACACTCGTCACCTCGCCGAACTTCCGGCATCCGGTGCCCCTCGCCAAGGAGCTGATCTCCCTCGACGACATCTCCGGCGGCCGCGTCACCCTCGGCATCGGCGCCGGCGGCAACGGCTTCGACGCCACCGCGCTGGGCCAGGAGCCGTGGACCCCGCGCGAGCGCGCCGACCGGTTCGCCGAGTTCGTCCCGCTCCTCGACCGGCTGCTCACCGAGGACTCGGTGACGTACGAGGGCGGGTTCTACTCGGCCCACGAGGCGCGCAACATCCCGGGCTGTGTGCAGCGGCCCCGGCTGCCCTTCGCGGTCGCGGCCACCGGCCCGCGCGGGCTGAAGCTGGCCGCGCGGTACGGCCAGGCGTGGGTGACCACCGGCGACCCGAAGCTGTACGAGAACGGCACGCCCGAGCAGTCGGTCGAAGCGCTGCGCGGCCAGGTGGGGAAGCTCACCGAGACCTGCGCGGAGATCGGCCGGGACGTGGCGGAACTGGACAAGGTCCTCCTCACCGGGTTCACCCCGGACCGTGGCCGCCCCCTGGAGTCCCTGGACGCCTTCGTGGACTTCGCCGGCCGCCACCAGGAGCTGGGCTTCACCGAGCTGGTGATCCACTGGCCCATCCCCGACTCGGACTTCGCGGCCGAGCAGAAGGTCTTCGAGCAGATCGCCATGGAGGCCCCGGCCCAGCTCGGCTGAGGCGGCAGAGGACGCTGCGGAGTCGTCTGTGTCTCGTCTGTGCGCCCGCCCGCACGGCCGTGCGGGCATATGCGCGAGAATGGCGCGGTGACCTCAGCGACCCGACAGCCCGAGACCCCTGCCTTCGCGACCCCGCCCCGGCTGATCGCCACCGATCTCGACGGCACCCTGCTGCGCGACGACAAGTCGGTCTCCCCGAGGACGGTCGCCGCGCTGGCCGCCGCCGAGGAGGCGGGTATCGAGGTCTTCTTCGTCACGGGCCGCCCGGCCCGCTGGATGGACGTCGTCAGCGACCACGTCCACGGCCACGGCCTGGCGATCTGCGGCAACGGCGCGGCCGTGGTCGACCTGCACGGCGGCCCCGGCGCCCACCGCTTCGTGAAGGTGCGCGACCTGGCCCGGGAGAACGCGCTGGACGCCGTACGGCTGCTGCGCGAGGCCGCGCCCGGCACCGTGTACGCGATCGAGCAGACCTACGGCTTCCACCAGGAGCCGGCCTATCCCAAGCTGCACCTGGAGATACCGGACCATCTGCTGGCCGCCGAGGAGATCCTGGCGGCCGACGGTCCGAGCGCCGGCGAGCCCGTGCTCAAGATCCTCGCCTACCACCCCGGCCTCGACCCCGACGCCTTCCTCACCCTCGCCCGCCTCGCCGTCGGCGACCACGCCACCGTCACCCGGTCCAGCCCCAGCGCCCTGCTGGAGATCAGCGGCCCGGGCGTCTCCAAGGCCAGCACACTCGCCCTGGAGTGTGCCGAACGTGGCATCTCGCACGAGGAGGTCGTCGCCTTCGGGGACATGCCCAACGACGTCGAGATGCTGACCTGGGCCGGCCAGTCGTACGCCATGGGCAACGCCCACCCCGCCGCCGTCGCCGCCGCCTCCGGCCGGACGGTCGCCAACAACGAGGACGGGGTCGCCGTCGTGATCGAGCAGCTCCTGACCGCGCGCTCCTGAGTCCGCCCGCGGCACCGGGCTACCGCACTCCCGCCAGCGACTCCGCCGCCGCCTCCCGCTCCGCCATGTCGCGCAGCGGTCCGGCCACGGCGGCGAGCTCCGCGTAGTTCCCGCGCTGCACCACCCGGCCCGCGTCGAGGACGATCACCTCGTCCACGGCCTCCAGGCCCGCGAGCCGGTGCGTGATGAGCAGCGTCGTACGGCCCTCGGTGGCCGCCAGCAGATCCGCCGTGAGCGCGTCCGCCGTCGGCAGGTCGAGATGCTCGGCCGGCTCGTCCAGCACGAGCACCGGGAAGTCCGCGAGCAGCGCCCGGGCGAGGGCCAGCCGCTGCCGTTGCCCGCCGGACAGCCGTGCCCCGTGCTCACCGACCAGGGTGTCGAGTCCGTCGGGCAGCCCGTCCGCCCAGTCGAGCAGCCGGGCCCGGCCCAGCGCGTCCCGCAGGTCCTCCTCGGTGGCGTCCTTCCGGGCGAGCAGCAGGTTCTCGCGCACGGAGCTGTCGAAGAGGTGCGCGTCCTGGGCGCACAGCCCGACGAGCCGCCGCACGTCGTCGCTGTCCATGCCGTACGCGTCCACGCCGGCGACCGTGTAGGAGCCCGCGTCCGGGTCGAGGAACCGCAGCAGGACCTGGGCGAGGGTCGACTTGCCGGCGCCGGAGGCACCGACGACGGCGACCCTGTGCCCCTCGTGCAGGGTGAGGTCCAGCCCGCCGAGCGCGTCCCGCGCCTGCCCCGGGTACCGGGCCGTCAGGCCCTTCAGGACGACGGGGAAGGGCGCGGCGGGTGCCTGACGCGGCCGCTCCGGCTCCCGCACGGGTTCGGGCGCGTCCAGCACCTCGTAGATGCGCTCGGCGCTCCTGCGCACCCGCTGCCGGTGCCGCACGGCCAGCGGCAGTCCGAGTACGGCCTCGAAGGCGGCCAGCGGAGTGAGCACGACGACCGCCATCGCCACGCCGCTCAGCCGGCCGTCGGTGACCCCCTGGGCGCCCAGCAGCGCGGCGGCCACGACGGTCAGGCCGGTCAGCAGCGCGGTCAGCCCGTCACCGAGTGCGGTGGCCGTGGCCCCTCGCGAGGCGATCCGGGTGAGCGTGCCGTCGGCTCGCCGTGCCGCGTCGGTGCGGGCGGGCAGGGCGCCGGCGACGGTCAGTTCGGCGGTGCCGGTGAGCAGGTCGGTCACCCGGGTGGCGAGCAGCCCGCGGGCCGGTGCCAGCCGGTGCTCGGCGCGCCGGGCCACGGCCGAGGTCACCAGCGGAACGCCGACACCGGCCGCCAGCAGCCCCAGCGCGAGCGCGGCCCCGGCCTCGGGCAGGAGCCAGGCCGTGAAACCCACGGCCCCGGCGGACACCGCCACCGCCACCCCGGCGGGAAGCAGCCACCGCAGCCAGTAGTCCTGCAGGGTGTCCACATCGGCGACCAGCCGGCTGAGCAGGTCGCCCCGCCTGGTCGCCCGCAGCCCGGCGGGCGCGAGCCGCTCCAGCCGCCGGTACACCGCGACCCGCGTGTCGGCCAGCATCCGCAGCACCGCGTCGTGCGACACCAGCCGCTCGCCGTACCGGAACACGGCCCGCCCGATCCCGAAGGCCCGTGTGGCCGTCACGGCAACCATCAGATACAGCACCGGCGGCTGCTGTGAGGCCCGCGAGATCAGCCACCCGGACGTCGCCATCAGCCCGACGGCGCTGCCGAGCGCAAGAGCCCCCAGCAGAAGCGCAAGCAGCAACCGCCCCCGCCGGGCCCGGGAGGCGGCGCGCACGCGGGCGAGAACACCCTGCTGACGCCCGGCCACCGGCTCCACAGCACGCCCTGCGGACTGCCCAAGCACGTCCCCCTGAGCACCGTCCAACTCACCACTCCGCTCGGCGCGCCCACTCCCCACCCCACCGAGCGACCCCACACCCTCACCTTCCAGCCCACCGAGCCCCTCCGCGATCTCGCCTTCCCATTGACCGAGTCGGGTGGTGGGTCCGCAAAGGCTCTGGGGTTCCAGGGGGCGGAGCCCCCTGGGGGCCTCGCCGCCGGAAAGCCGCACCACCCGGTCCGCCGCCGACAGCAACGCCGGCCGGTGCACCACCAGCACCACGGTGCGCCCCTCGGAGAGCCGCCGTACCGCCGCCACGACCTCCCCCTCGGTCACCCCGTCCAGCGCAGCCGTCGGCTCATCCAGCAACAGCACGGGCCGGTCGGCCAGAAACGCCCGCGCCAGCGCCAGCCGCTGCCGCTGCCCCGCGGACAGACCCGCCCCGTCCTCGCCGAGGACCGTCTCCGCTCCCTCCGGCAGCGCATCCACGAACTCCAGCGCCCCGGCGTCCCGCAACGCCCCCCGGACGGCGTCGTCGTCCGCGTCCGGACGCGCGAGCCGTACGTTCTCGGCGATCGTCCCGGCGTACAGATGCGGCCGCTGCGGCACCCACGCGATCCGTGACCGCCACTCCGCCAGGTCGACGTCGGCGAGATCGGCGTCCCCGATCCGCACCCGCCCCCGCGTCGGCCGCACGAACCCCAACAGGACGTTGAGCAGCGTCGACTTGCCCACACCGCTCGGGCCGACCAGCGCGACGGTCTCCCCGGGTTCGACCGTGAACGACACATCGGTCACCGCGTCCGCAGAGCGCCCCGGATAGCGGACCGTCACCCCCTCGAAGGCGAGGGCAGCGCCGCTGGGCACCGTACCGGCCCCGGACACCGGTACCGGCGTCTCCAGCACCGCGAAGATCTCCTCCGCCGCGGCCAGCCCCTCCGCCGCCGCGTGGAACTGCGCTCCCACCTGCCGCAACGGCAGATACGCCTCGGGCGCCAGCACCAGGATGACCAGCCCGATGTACAGGTCCATGTCGCCGTGGACGAGCCGCATGCCGATGGTCACGGCGACCAGCGCCACCGACAGCGTGGCGAGCAGCTCCAGCGCGAACGAGGAGAGGAAGGCGATCCGCAGCGTCCGCATGGTCGCCTGCCGGTACTCGCCGGTGATCCGGCGGATGGACTCGGCCTGCGCCTTGGCCCGGCCGAACACCTTCAGCGTGGGCAGCCCGGCGACCACGTCCAGGAAATGCCCGGAGAGCCGGGACAGCAGCCGCCACTGACGCTCCGTCCGGGACTGGGTGGCCCAGCCGATCAGGACCATGAAGAGCGGGATCAGCGGCAGGGTGCCGACGATGATCGCCGCGGACACCCAGTCCTCGGTGACGATCCGCGCCAGCACCGCGACCGGCACGACCACCGCCAGCCCCAACTGCGGCAGGTAGCGGGAGAAGTAGTCGTCGAGGGCGTCGACACCGCGCGTGGCGAGGTTGACCAGCGAACCGGTCCGCTGGTCACTCAACCAGCCGGGACCCAGTGCCACCGCCCGGTCGAGGAGACGGCCGCGCAGCTCGGACTTGACCGCAGCGCTCGCCCGGTGCGCGGCAAGCTCGGTGAGCCAGGAGACCAGCGCCCGGCCGACGGCCACGGCCGCCAACAGCAGGAGGGGGGTGCGGAGTTCGGAGACCGAGTGACCATGCTGGAAGGCGCCGACCACGACGTCGGCGATGAGCATGGCCTGGGCGATGACCAGCCCGGCACCGACGGCACCGAGGCCGACGACGGCCACCAGGAAGACGCGGGTGGCACCGGCGTAACGCAGCAGACGAGGATCGATTGGTTTCACGTGAAACATGCCCTTCGGGCCGGAGAGGGTGTTTCACGTGAAACACCCCATCCTCGGACTCAGTGCGCGGCTTCGGTCGCGATGTGCTGCGTACCGATCCGCTTGCGGAACACCCAGTAGGTCCACCCCTGGTAGAGCATGACGAGCGGCGTCGCGATCGCCGCGAGCCACGTCATGATCTTCAGGGTGTACGGGCTCGACGAGGCGTTGGTGACCGTGAGGCTCCAGTCCCCGTTGAGCGACGACGGCATGACGTTCGGGAAGAGCGACAGGAAGAGCATCGCCACGGCGGCCACGATGGTCACGCCGGACAGGGCGAACGCCCATCCCTCGCGGCCCCGGAGATTCGCCCCGAGAGCGGCCACCAGCGCGGCGACCGCCACGACCAGTGCCACCAGGCTCTTGCCGTCACCGCTGTCGACCTGGGTCCACACCAGGAAGACCAGTGCCAGTGCGGCGGTGAGGACACCGACCTTGGTCGCCAGCTTCCGCGCCCGCACCCGGATGTCGCCGACCGTCTTGAGCGCGGTGAACACCGAGCCGTGGAAGGTGAACAGGGTCAGCGTGACGAGTCCGCCGAGCAGGGCGTACGGGTTGAGCAGGTCCCAGACGGTGCCGACGTACTCGAAGTTCCGGTCGATCTTCACGCCATGCACGATGTTCCCGAAGGCCACGCCCCACAGGAACGCCGGGATCAGCGAGGTCCAGAAGATCGCGGTCTCCCAGTTGCGCTGCCAGTTCTCCTCGGGCCGCTTGGCCCGGTACTCGAAGGCGACGCCCCGGACGATCAGGCAGACCAGGATGACCAGCAGGGGCAGGTAGAAGCCGGAGAAGAGCGTGGCGTACCACTCGGGGAAGGCGGCGAAGGTTGCGCCGCCCGCGGTGAGCAGCCACACCTCGTTGCCGTCCCAGACCGGGCCGATCGTGTTGATCAGCACCCGCTTCTCCAGGCGGTCCCGGGCGAGCAGCTTGGTGAGGATGCCGACCCCGAAGTCGAATCCCTCCAGGAAGAAGTAGCCGGTCCACAGGACGGCGATCAGGACGAACCAGACGTCGTGAAGTTCCATGACTGCGTCTCCCTCGGCCTAGTACGAGAAGGCCATCGGCTTGTCGGCGTCACGGGTCTGGCCGCCGATCTTCGTGGGCGGGTTGAGATCGTCCTCGGTGAGCTCGGGCGGGCCCGCCTTCACGTACTTCACGAGCAGCTTGACCTCGACGACGGCGAGAACGGCGTAGAGCGCGGTGAAGGTGATCATCGAGATGAGGATCTCGGTCTGGGAGACGCCGGGGGAGACCGCGTCGCGGGTCTGCAGGACGCCGTAGACGACCCAGGGCTGGCGGCCCATCTCGGTGAAGATCCAGCCCCAGGAGTTGGCTATCAGCGGGAAGCCCAGCGTCCATATCGCCACCAGCCAGTACAGCCTGCCGAGCTGGGGGCTGAGCGCCTTGTTCCTGAAGAGGACCAGGTTCGGCACCTCGTCCTCACCCACCCGCAGGTGCTGCGGCAGCATGAACTTCTTGCGGGTCAGCCAGAGTCCGGCGAGGCCGATGGCGAAGGACGCCATACCGAAGCCGATCATCCAGCGGAACGCCCAGAAGGTGACCGGGATGATGGGCCGGTAGTCGCCGGCGCCGTACTTCTGCTGCTCGGCCTTGTTGGTGTCGTTGATGCCGGGCACGTACGAGTTGAAGTCGTCGTCGGCGAGGAACGACAGCACGCCCGGCACGGAGAGTTCGACGGTGTTGTGGCCCTTGCTCACGTCGCCGTAGGCGAAGATCGAGAACGGGGCCGAGTTCTGGCCGTCCCACAGGGCCTCGGCCGCGGCCATCTTCATGGGCTGTTGCTTGAACATGACCTTGCCGAGGGTGTCGCCGCTGACCGCGGTGAGCAGACCGCCGATGACCACGGTGATCAGGCCGAGCCGCAGCGAGGTCTTCATCACGCTGATGTGCTTCTTGCGGAACAGGTGGAAGGCGGCGATGCCGACCATGAACGCGCCGCCGGTGAGGAAACAGGCGCTCAGCGTGTGGAAGGCCTGGGCCAGCGCGGTGTTCTGGGTGAGGACGGCCCAGAAGTCGGTGAGTTCGGCCCGCCCCTTCGCCTTGTCGATCTTGTAGCCGACGGGGTGCTGCATCCACGAGTTGGCCGCGAGGATGAAGTACGCGGACAGGACCGTGCCGATGGAGACCATCCATATGCAGGCCAGGTGGATCTTCTTGGGCAGCTTGTCCCAGCCGAAGATCCACAGCCCGATGAAGGTGGACTCGAAGAAGAAGGCGATCAGTGCCTCGAAGGCGAGCGGGGCACCGAAGATGTCGCCGACGAACCGCGAGTAGTCGGACCAGTTCATGCCGAACTGGAACTCCTGCACGATGCCGGTGACCACGCCCATCGCGATGTTGATCAGGAAGAGCTTGCCCCAGAACTTGGTCGCCCTGAGGTACTTCTCCTTCTCCGTGCGCACCCAGGCGGTCTCCAGGCCGGCCGTGAGGGCGGCCAGCGAGATCGTCAGCGGGACGAACAGGAAGTGGTAGACGGTGGTGATGCCGAACTGCCAGCGCGCCAGTGTCTCCGGCGCCAGAGCCAGGTCCACGTCGTCAGTCTCCTTACGTCGCCGTGGTACAGCGGCATGTGCCCCCTTTGTCACGTACATCACGGAGCAAACGGGACGCGCTTGTGAATGCATTCACATTCACAAGCCATTATGGCGCACTCACTCTCGAACATCGAAGGGGGGTCGCGCTTGAGCCGTCCGGCCCCTCCGGAACATGCGAACGGGGCCGCTCGGCCCTCATCCCGGCCGTACGACCCCGCACACCTGACACCCGTTGACCGCGGGGCCTCCCCAAGGCCTCGCGGACGCTACAGATCCTTGCGGAACGCCTCCGCCACCTTCAGGAAGATGTCGTTCGCCTCGGTCTCGCCGACCGTCACCCGCACACCCTCGCCCGGGAACGGCCGGACGACCACCCCGTGCTCCTCGCTGAGCTGTGCGAAGGCGGTCGTACGCTCCCCCAACCGCAGCCACACGAAGTTGGCCTGGGACTCGGGCACCGTCCAGCCCTGCCCGCGCAGCGCTTCGACCACGCGCTGCCGCTCGCACACCAGTGAGCCGACCCGGCCCAGCAGCTCGTCCTCGGCCCGCAGCGAGGCGATCGCCGCCTCCTGGGCGAGCTGGCTCACACCGAAGGGGACCGCCGTCTTGCGCAGCGCCGCCGCCACCGGCTCGTGCGCGATCGCGAAGCCGACGCGCAGCCCGGCCAGTCCGTACGCCTTGGAGAAGGTCCGCAGCACGCAGACGTTCGGCCGCTGCCGGTAGATCTCGACGCCGTCGGGCACCTCGGGATCGCGGATGAACTCCCGGTAGGCCTCGTCGAGGACCACCAGCACGTCGCTCGGCACCCGGTCCAGGAACCGCTCCAGCTCGGCCCGCTTCACGACCGTACCGGTCGGGTTGTTGGGATTGCAGACGAAGATCAGGCGGGTGCGGTCGGTGATGGCGTCCGCCATCGCGTCCAGGTCGTGCACATCACCGGGCGTGAGCGGCACCTGAACGGACCGGGCGCCGCTGATCTGCGTGATGATCGGGTAAGCCTCGAAAGACCGCCACGCGTAGATCACCTCGTCGCCGGGCCCGCTGGTGGCCTGGATCAGCTGCTGGGCGACACCGACCGACCCGGTGCCGGTGGCCAGGTGACCGAGCGGAACGCCGAAGCGGTCCGAGAGCTCGTTCATCAGACCGGTGCACGCCATGTCCGGGTAGCGGTTGAAGGAGGAGGCGGCCGCGGTGACGGACTCCATCACGCCGGGCAGCGGGGGATACGGGTTCTCGTTGGAGGAGAGCTTGTACGCGACCGGGCCGCCGGCCGCCGCCGGCTTGCCCGGCTTGTAGGTCGGGATCCCCTCCAGCTCGGCGCGCAGCTTGGGGCTCGTCTCGCTCACCGCAGTCCTCCTCGCGACCACCGGCGGACCGTCCGCGCCGCCGGCATCCAATACTGCTCACCTTATGAGGATTCGCCGCCGCTGCGTACAGCGGAAGAGGGCGCGAAGAGCCGGGCCGGCAGAGCGGCCGGGGGGACGAGGAGCCGGAACGGCGAACCTCATCCGTACCACCGGCATCACGGGCATCACCGCACGAAGGCGCATTTATCGGGGGCGCGCCCTACATATATCTACGCGCCGGTGGCTCACGCCGTAGCGCGCATCACCCGTGCAGGTGAGTTGAGACCTCTTCGAAACATCGGGCACTTGGCAGGCCCATCCGTGCCGACAAGTCACGTCTTACCATTGGATCGTTCAACTGACTTTCTTTCTAAGGCAGTTGACCCAAATTGACCTTGCAGAAACGTGCCTGTCAACGCGTGCATATGCGTCCGCACTACCCCACCGCATGAGCCCTACTATCGGCTCGCCATGACAGCAGCAGGGAAGCACCAGGTGAGCCGCGCGGAAACCTCTCGGCGAGGCAGCCGGCCGGGCCGGGCAGGCATCAGAGACGTGGCCGCCGCCGCCGGAGTCTCCATCACGACCGTCTCCGACGCCCTGAACGGCAAGGGGCGGCTCCCGGACGCCACCCGCCGCCATGTCAGAGAGGTCGCCGACCGGCTGGGGTACCGCCCCTCGGCCGCCGCGCGCACCCTCCGTACCGGCAAGTCGGGGCTCATCGGCCTGACCGTGACGACGTACGGGGATGAACCTTTCACCTTCACCGAGTTCGCGTACTTCGCCGAGATGGCGCGGGCCGCCACCTCGGCCGCGCTCGCCCGTGGCTACGCTCTCGTCATCCTGCCCGCCACCTCACGGCACGACGTGTGGTCGAACGTCGCCCTGGACGGCACGGTCGTCATCGACCCCTCCGACCAGGACCCCGTGGTCAGCGAACTGGTCCGGCAGGGCCTGCCGGTGGTCTCCGACGGCCGCCCGGCCGGCTCGCTCCCGGTCACCGCCTGGGTGGACAACGACCACGAGGCCGCCGTACTCGGCATCCTCGACCATCTCGCCGACGCGGGCGCCCGCCGGATCGGCCTGCTCACGGGCACCTCGACCGACACGTACACCCACCTGTCGACCACCGCCTACCTGCGCTGGTGCGACCGCGTCGGCCAGGACCCGGTCTACGAGGCCTACCCGGCGCACGACCCGTGTGCGGGCGCCGTCGCCGCCGACCGGCTGCTGGCCCGCCCGGACCGCCCCGACGCCGTCTACGGACTGTTCGACCCCAACGGCACCGACCTGCTCGCCGCCGCCCGCCGCTACGGGCTGCGCGTCCCCGACGACCTGCTGCTGGTGTGCTGCAGCGAGTCGACCGTGTACGCCAACACCGAGCCGCCCATCACCACGCTCTCCCTGAAGCCGCGCCGCATCGGCACGGCGGTGGTGCAGCTGCTCATCGACGCGATCGAGGGGGTCGAGTCGGACCATCCGGTCGAGCAGGTGATACCGACCGAACTGATCGTGCGTACCTCCTCCCAGCGACGCGCGCAGCGCACCACGGTCAGCCCGCCGCGGGCACCGGAGGAGGAGTAGCACGGACGCGCGGAGAACGGGGCGGCACGGCTGCCGGACGTCGTCGGACGGCGGCCGGCAGCCGAACGCCGGGTGGTCGAACCCCTGCCCAACCGGGGCGAAAGCCACGCTGAACCGGAGTCCTGCCCGGATTCACCACCCCTGGGTCATCACACGGCGCGACGGGCGTTCCTATGATGGGCCCACGACACCGCGGGCCGCTGCGACCAGGCAGTCCGAAGCGGTGCAGATGCGGCGCGATGGTGGAGGGGTCTGATGACTCAGGGGGCCGGTCAGGGACCCGAGACGGAGCGGACGGCGACGTTGCGCGACTTCCGGGTGCCCGGGTACGTCAACGAGACCGGTCCGTACGCCCCCAGCAGCCACCCCGGCGACGTCGTCCCGCCCTTCGACGACGCGTACCCCGAGGGGCATCCGGACGGGTACACGCCCACCCAGCGGGACCTGCCGGTCATCAACCGCGGCGACACGCTCCAGGTGCCCGTCGAACCGGCCGGCGCCCCGGCCGCGCAGCCCGCGGACGGCCCCGGCCCGCTGTACGTCGTCGGTGACGTACACGGCTATTTCGACGAGCTGATGGCCGCGCTGCGCGAGCAGGGCCTGATCGACGCGGACGGGCACTGGTGCGCGGGCGTCGCCCGGCTCTGGTTCCTCGGCGACTTCACCGACCGGGGTCCGGACGGTATCGGCGTCATCGACCTGGTGATGCGGCTGTCCGCCGAGGCGGCCGCGGCCGGCGGCTACTGCAAGGCCCTCATGGGCAACCACGAGCTGCTGCTGCTCGGCGCCAAGCGGTTCGGCGACACCCCCGTCAACTCCGGCGCGGGCACCGCCACCTTCCAGGCGGCCTGGCTGCTCAACGGCGGCCAGAAGACCGACATGGACCGGCTCCAGGACCACCACCTGCAGTGGATGGCCCGCCTGGACGCCGTCGAGGAGGTCGACGGCTACCTGCTGGTCCACTCCGACACCACCGCCTACCTCGACTACGGCGACTCGATCGAGGCGGTCAACGACACCGTCCGCGAGACCATCACGCGTAATGACGCGGACGAGGTGTGGGATCTCTTCCGCAAGTTCACCAAGCGCTTCTCCTTCCGCGACGAGGGGGGTGCAGACGCCGTCCGTTCCCTTCTCGATACGTACGGCGGTACCCGCATCGTTCACGGACACAGCCCGATTCCCTATCTGCTGGGCGAAGTCGGCTCCGAGGAGGGCGAAGAGGGCACCGGTCCCGTTGTGGAGGGGCCGCACGTCTACGCCGACGGGCTCGCCATCGCCATGGACGGCGGCGTGACCATGGCCGGAAAGCTGCTGGTGAGGCAACTCCCGCTCAATACCTGAGCGTTAACCGGGCGGTTTCATCCCCTCGACGTCACACACGGGCGACCCCCAATTTCCGGCAACCCCCTGTCACCGCGTGCCGTAACGGCTCTACCATCGGTTTATCCGTAGCAGGCTCCCCTCCGTTTCTGCCCGACGGCTCGCCGGCGTGCGAGCCACCAGCCCTACGGAGCATCGGGGGATGCACATGAACAGCGTTCCGCAGCACCTGCACAGCGAGGACCGCCAGGAGTACGAGCGGATCCTCGACGAGGCGCTGCGCTCCGCCCCGTACCGTCCCGAACTGGCCGGTATAGGCCAGCACTTGAATACCGAACAGCTGCGCACCATGGCGCTCAACGCCACCGCACTGATCACGGCGGCCGCGGCGACCGAGTACCAGCACTATGTGAAGGTCCGCGAGGAACTGCGCAATCCGGCGCGGTCCACCCCGGCCACCGTCCAGGAGTCCGGCTCCGCAGAGCCGGGCCCGGGCGGCGCGATGGGGCTCGCCACCACCCTCGGCGAGGCCGCCGAGACCACCGGCGCCGGGGGCTTCGCCCTCGCGCTGGTCCTGGCACCGGTGCTCGCCGGCACTGCCGCCGCGATCTTCCTGCTCGTCGGCTACGTCCTGAAGATGCTGGACCCGGCCCCGGCGTTCGCCCAGACCATGCTCACCGCGGGCTGGGTGTTCGGCGTCGTGGCCGCGGCCGCCATCGTCATGGCCGGCGCGGGACTGCTGCTCACCGCACTGCGCAACAGCCCCTCGCTGGAGGCCGGAGCCTACGGCGAACCCGGCGGGGAGGTGGCCAAGGCCCGGGAGGCCTGGCGGGACGCCCTGCTGGAGCGCGGCATCGTGCCCTTCCTGCGGGAAGCACTGGCCGCCGACTCCGGCACGGCCGGACTGCGCCGTACCGCCCCGTCGGGCCCGGCGGGCCGGATGCCGCGTCTCGGTTACGACCGTCCCGGCTTCAGCACCGACGACGGCGCCGCACCCGCACCCCGCCCGAGCTTCACCAGCCCGGACTACACCAGCCCGGACTTCGGAGGCCCGGAACACCAGCCGGAATAGCCCGGCTTGCGCCCCCGGCCAGGGGGCGCAGGCCGGACACCCCCCGTCACTCCGTGATCGGCAGATACACCCGATTGCCCGCGGCCGCGAACTCCTTGGACTTCTGCGCCATACGCGCCTCGACCTCGGCCTGACTGCCGCCGTGTTCACGGCGGATGTCCTGGGAGATCTTCATCGAGGACAGCTAGAGGCCGGAAGCACCACATTCAAGATCTTGGCGGCGGCAGCTCGATCAAGGCAATACCGGCATCCTGTGCAACAGCCAGGCGGGTGCCAGTCGCATTGACCGCTGCCAATGGTGTGGGGATATGGGTGACGCCGAAGCTTCCGTCCTTCGGCGCGACCTTCACTTCGGGCCACTCCGCGACAGTGGCTCCGTTCTCGGTGTCTATCAACCGGGGATGGTCGTAGAACGAGATGACCTGAGCATTGCGAGGGAGAACTGTGCCGACGGGGTAGTTGACAGAACTTCGAGACAGCCATTGCTGTTCGGAGATCGACCACACGCCGAGCTGTCTCGGCCCCAGGTTGGGCGCCTCTTCGTCGTCGAAGACCTCGTCAGTCGTCGCAACGACGAGGCGATCGCTGTCCAGCCAGCAGGCAGACGCGACTTCGGCATCGACCCCGGGGGACATCGGCAGGACTCCGTCGCCATCGAGCGTCGCCGAGTCGGCGAGCGCCTCCGCGAGATCGTAGACACGGGCGATGCCGAACGGGCTCCAGAACCAGCCTGCCATCAGAAGGTGCCGGCCATCCGGACTTATCGACAGGCGCGAATGGAAGACGTCCGTCGGCGTGCGGTCGCCGTTGGTGAGCCGCGCCCCCGATGCGAGGTCGTCGATCTGCAGCACGTTGTAGTGATCCGGGCAGTGAACCAGGATCTCCCGACCGTCCGGGAGCCTTCCAAGCGCCACCGGGTAGTCAAAATCAGCGGCGTGATAAGGGCTCCGATTGATCTCGCGTAGCGCGCGGGCGCCAGCCAGGACGAGCGCCTTGGTGTCTCGTTCTCCGTAAACGACCGCGTACCGCCCGGAGGGAGAGCTCACCGCTTGATCGAATGGCTGGCCGAAGCTCACAGAGGTCGGATGCTCAGTACCATCAAGGCTCCAGCGCCTGCCACCTCCGGCGAGGTCCAACAGCATTTCGCCATCCCAGCCCAGTGAGCGCACCGTTCCTCTGACCGGGAAGAACTCCACAGGCACGTTTGCTCCCCTCACCCATGTCCTTGTCCTCCTGCCATGCCACCAAAGCATGGCGGTCCGCCTCGGTACATGAGAGCGTGCCGGGTCCGCGGGATGCGGAAAACCAATGTGCCGAGACGCTGCTCTGGGGAATCCGTCTGCGGCTCCCCAGAGCAGCACCGTGAGCAGACGCGCTTCAGTCCGCCAGCGGGAGGTAGACCCGGTTGCCCGAGGCCGCGAACTCCTTCGACTTCTGGAGCATCCCCTCCGCGACCTCCTCCGGTGACGCCCCCTCGGCCGCCGCACCGCCGAACCGCTCTGTGATGCTTTGGCTAATCTTCATCGAGCAGAACTTCGGCCCGCACATCGAGCAGAAGTGAGCCGTCTTCGCCGGCTCCGCCGGGAGCGTCTCGTCGTGGAATTCGCGGGCGGTGTCCGGGTCCAGGGCGAGGTTGAACTGGTCCTCCCACCGGAACTCGAAGCGAGCGTCGGACAGTGCGTCGTCCCACTCCTGCGCGCCTAGGTGGCCCTTGGCGAGGTCGGCCGCGTGGGCTGCGATCTTGTAGGTGATGACGCCGGTCTTGACGTCGTCCCGGTTGGGCAGGCCAAGGTGTTCCTTGGGCGTGACGTAGCAGAGCATCGCCGTGCCCCACCAGGCGATCATCGCGGCACCGATGCCGGAGGTGATGTGGTCGTACGCCGGCGCGACGTCCGTGGTCAGCGGGCCGAGCGTATAGAACGGAGCTTCATCGCAGATCTCCTGCTGAAGGTCGATGTTCTCCTTGATCTTGTGCATCGGGACGTGGCCCGGGCCCTCGATCATGGTCTGTACATCGAAACGCCTGGCGATCCGGTTGAGTTCCCCGAGCGTGCGGAGTTCCGCGAACTGGGCCTCGTCGTTGGCGTCCGCGATGGAGCCGGGGCGCAGCCCGTCGCCGAGCGAGTACGTGACGTCGTAGGCGGCGAGGATCTCGCAGAGTTCCTCGAAGTTCTCGTACAGGAACGACTCCTTGTGGTGCGCGAGGCACCAGGCCGCCATGATCGAGCCACCGCGCGAGACGATGCCGGTCTTGCGGTTGGCGGTGAGCGGCACGTACGGCAGGCGCACGCCTGCGTGGACGGTCATGTAGTCCACGCCCTGCTCGGCCTGTTCGACGACCGTGTCCTTGTAGATCTCCCAGGTCAGTTCCTCGGCCCTGCCGTCGACCTTCTCCAGGGCCTGGTAGAGCGGCACCGTGCCGATGGGGACGGGGGAGTTGCGCAGCACCCATTCACGGGTGGTGTGGATGTTGCGGCCGGTGGAGAGGTCCATGACCGTGTCGGCGCCCCAGCGGGTCGCCCAGGTCATCTTCTCGACCTCCTCCTCGATGGAGGAGGTGACCGCGGAGTTGCCGATGTTGGCGTTGACCTTCACCAGGAACCGCTTGCCGATGATCATCGGCTCGATCTCCGGGTGGTTGACGTTGGCGGGCAGTACGGCCCTGCCCGCCGCGATCTCCTCACGGACCACCGCAGGAGAAACGTTCTCGCGGATGGCCACGTACTCCATCTCCGGGGTGATCTCGCCCCGGCGGGCGTACGCGAGCTGGGTCACCGCCTCGCCTTCCCGGCTGCGACGCGGCTGGCGCGGACGGCCCGGGAAGACCGCATCCAGGTTGCGCAGGCCACCGCGCGGCGAGGTGTGCTTGATTCCGTCGTCCTCAGGACGGACGGGCCGGCCCGCGTACTCCTCGGTGTCGCCGCGGGCGACGATCCAGTTCTCCCGCAGCGGCGGCAGGCCCCTGCGGACGTCGGTCTCGACGAGCGGATCGGTGTACGGGCCTGAGGTGTCGTAGAGCGTGACCGACTGCCCGTTGGTGAGATGCACCTGACGGACCGGCACCCGCAGGTCGGGGCGGGAGCCCTCGACATACCCCTTGTGCCAGCCGATGGACCTCCCGGCCTCCGGGGACGGTTCGCCCGTAATGGACTGTTCGTCCTGGCTGAAGGCAGGCCTGCGTGCGTCCTTGTTGGTCATGAGACCTACTCCCTACGCCGGCATTACCCGGTAACAGGTTCGGCGGTCGACGCAGCGGCTTCCGTCGGGCGGCGTTTCCTGTGAAACATCACACGTTCCACGTGAAACATCGCGAATACGGAGGTCAGCGCCCTCTCAGCCCGGTGCTCCGAGCTCCCGCGTGTGCAAAGGTGCCTCCACGCTAGCGTCAATTCGGGCGCGGTGAACAGAGGGCCCCTACCGTTCTTGCGATGATCGGGCGGTGACCTCGACACAGCAGCACCCCTATCCGCCCCCGGACCCGCGGCGCGGCAACGGCGCCCCGCAGGGCGGCGGACCCGGCCACGGGGGCCGTGGTGCCGGTGACGGACACATCCATGGGCAGGCCCTCAGCCATGCCCACCATCACGACAACGGCCATGCCCACGGCCACCGCGAGGCCCAGGACGGATCCGGACCCGGCGGGGGTCACGGCCATTCGCACGGGCACAGCCACAGCCACGGTCCCGCCGCGCCCGTCTCCAAGCATCTGCGCAAGGTCATCGCGGCGATCCTCATCCCCTTCACCGCCGCGGTCGTGGTCGGTCTGGTGGTGCTGTGGCCCGGCGGTGCCCCGCCGCACGAGCGCACCGGCGTAGGCTTCGACCGCCAGACGCAGGCGGCGACGGTCACCAAGGTCGTCTCGGTCAGCTGCAAGTCGGTCAACGCCTCCGGAGGCGGCTCGACCGCCGACACCGCCACCGCCGACGGCACTTCCTCGAAGGAGGGGGACGGCACCTGCAAGAAGGCCACCGTCCGGGTCGACACCGGCAAGGACAAGGGCCGTACCTTCAACGAGATCGTGCAGCCCGACCAGTCGCGGCAGTTGCACGAGGGCGAGCAGGTCGTGGCCGCGTACGAGCCCTCCGCGCCCAGGGACCTGCAGTACTCGGTCACCGACGTGAACCGGAAGTTCCCGATGGCGCTGCTCGCCGGGATCTTCGCGCTCGCCGTCGTGGTGGTGGGCCGGCTGCGCGGTGTGATGGCCCTGGTCGCGCTGGCCGTCAGCTTTCTGGTGCTGACGCTGTTCATCCTGCCGGGGATCCTGCAGGGCTCGAATCCGCTGCTGATGGCGGTGGTCGGGTCGAGCGCCATCATGCTGATCGCCCTGTACATCTGCCACGGGCTGTCGGCCCGTACCTCGGTGGCGGTGCTCGGCACGCTGGTCTCCCTGTGCCTGATCGGCCTGCTCGGCTCGGAGTTCATCGACTGGGCCGCGCTCACCGGCAACACCGACGACAACACCGGCCTGATCCACGGCCTGTACCCGTCGATCGACATGAGCGGCCTGCTGCTGGCCGGTGTCATCATCGGTTCGCTGGGCGTCCTGGACGACGTGACGGTGACCCAGACCTCGGCCGTCTGGGAGCTGCACGAGGCCAATCCGACGATGGGCTGGCGCGGACTGTACCGGGCGGGCATCCGCATCGGCCGCGATCACATCGCCTCCGTCGTCAACACCCTCGTGCTGGCCTACGCGGGCGCCGCGCTGCCCCTGCTGCTGCTCTTCTCGATCGCGCAGAGCAGTGTGGCCACGGTCGCCAACAGCGAGCTGGTGGCCGAGGAGATCGTGCGTACCCTGGTCGGCTCGATCGGCCTGGTCGCCTCGGTGCCGGTCACCACGTTGCTCGCCGCCCTGGTGGTGTCGGCCGACCGGCCGGGCACCGGGCCGGCCGCGTCCGTGGAGGCCGCACCGACCGGGCCACCCACGGCACGCGGCGGGCGGGGGCGGCGCCGGAAGCGGTGACGGCGCGGTGGACGGCCCGGGAGGAGGCCGTCCACGACGTGGGGGCGCGGATGGTGCGCCGGTTGGGGAAGCGTTCCGGCAAGGGCCGCAGACGGACGCGCAGAAGCGTTCCTGCCCGTCCTCACGCTCACGCGGCTCGGACGAGCGGCGCGCGACTCCGTGCCGTAACGCTTCAGCCAGTGCTTGGCTCCTCGGCCAGGATGCGGTCCAGAGCCTCGTCGAGGTGGGCGTCGAAGTCGGCGAGCGAGCCCTCCTGCCCGAGCGGCACCAGCTTGTCCGTACGGTCGAGGAAGGCCACCAGCGGGGGCGCCGAGGACCGGAACACCGCCTGGTCGCCGCCGACCTGAAGCCGGATCAGCACCTCGCCCAGCACCTCGGAATCGGCGGGCGCGATGTGCACATCGCCCTCGCCGCACGGCCGCCCCACCCCGTCGATCAGCAGCTCCCGGCCGAAGGCCCAGGTCACCGGCGCGTCCCCGGGCAGGTGGAAGGTGAGCCGGACGGCATAGGGATCGCAGGTCTCGTAGCGCAACTCCACGGGGATGCGGAAGGAGAGCTCCTCCGAGACGAGAAAGCTCATCATGACTTCTGCTTGTACGGACTCGCGCATTGCCTACCCCGTCATATGACACCGACTGGCCGGGATTTATCCCTTGATGGTGGTCAAATCTTGCTGAAAGTACACGGGAGATCACAAGGAGTGAGTTTTCAGATACTGATAGCGATGGCCAGGGACCCCAGATGCCGACCCACTTCGGTCTGCAACTGCCGGACGGCGGGCAGCAGCCGGTCGGCCTGGTGGAGAGGGAGGGAGATGGCGATCGTGGCGGCCGTGGTGCCGACGGTGAGGGGGATCGCCGCACACACCGTCCCCAGCCCGTACTCCTGGCGCTCCAGCACCGGCTCCATCCGCCGCGTCCGCTCCAGCCGTCGCAGCAGCGTCTGCTCGTCACGGACCGTGTACGGGGTGAGGGGCCGCACGGGGTAGCGGTGGAGATGGTCGCGCCGGACGTCCTGGTCCAGCTGGGAGAGGAGACACTGGCCGACGGCGTGCGCGTGCCCGGTCTCGCGGAAGCCGGCCCACTCCTCGACCGCCGGGGTGGCCGGGGAGTCGGAGATGCTCATGACCTCGATCTCGCCGTCCCGGTACATGGCGTAGTACACCGGGGCACCGATCGAATCGCGCCAGTGAGCGAGGGTGTCGACAACCGCGCTGCGACGTTTCTGCTGCGCTCCGCTGCTACTCAGCCGCTCCGCCGCGTCACCGAGGAAGAACAGCCCCCTGTCACGGCGCAGATAGCCCTCGTGGACCAGGGTGCGCAGCAGGTGGTAGGCGGTGGGCAGGGCGAGGCCGGTTTCGCGGGCGAGTTGTTTGGCGGGTGCGCCGTGTTCGTGTCCGGCGACGCACTCCAGCAGGCGCATCGCGCGCTGTACGGAGCCGATGAGGGTGGCCGAATGCGGCTGTGCGGAGTCGGCCGGGGAAGCCGGCCTCTGCACGGGGGGTGTGCCGGAACTGCGTTGGGTCGGGGGCGGGGGATGTTCCGTGGGTGCGGAGGTGGCGTCAAGCGTGGCCAAGAGTCACTCCCGGAGCGCGAGGGGGTCAGCGACTCTAACCGTCCGCCGCCGCTCCCGGTCGGCCCGTACGCGAAACTTCCCTCGCCCGAGGGAACCGGTGATTCCTGTTACCGGTCACCGATTCCCACGGTCCTCACCAGTCGCTCTTCGACGAGGAGTTCGACATGAACTTCCGCACGATGTAGATCAGTCCGCCGACCAGGGCCACGAAGATCAGCAGCTTGAAGAGCAGGAAGACCACCCAGCTGATCACGGCCGTGATCAGACCGCCGAACACCACCAGCGCGATGACCGGCACCGCGATCCACTTCACCCACCACGGCAGACCTGTGAAGATCTCTCGCATTGCCCTGTCCTCCGCCTTCTCGTGCGCTCCGGCACGTACGGTCTCGTGCGTCCCGCACGATGCGATGTCCTGCACCCGATGCTAGAGCCGCGAAGGGGTCGTACGGGGGCCCTGGATCCCTTGTCCTCCCCTGACCCGTCCCCTAGGGAACCCCGAGGCCCGAGGTCAGGCCTCAGGGGGAGAGAAGACGACCAGAACCCGCAGATCCTCGCTGATGTGATGGAACTTGTGGGCCACCCCGGCCGGGACGTACACCACGCTGCCCCGCGCCACCTGAGTGGTCTCCATGCCGACGGTGATCGCGGCACGGCCGCTGACGACGAAGTAGACCTCGTCCTGGTTGTGCGGCTGCTGCGGGTCGTGCGAGCCGGCGTCGAGGGCGTAGAGGCCGACCGACATGTTCCGCTCCCGCAGGAACTGCAGGTAGGCCCCGTCGTTGGCGGCGCGCTCCGCCTCCAGTTCGTCCAGCCGGAATGCCTTCATCGCCTTCGTCGCCCTCGCCCCACTGCTCGTATCCGATCTCTTCTGCCACGATCAGACACATGAAGAATTTCCTAGTCAAGACGATCGCCAACGCGGGCGCCCTGGCGGTCGCCGTATGGCTGCTCGACAAGATCACCCTGACCGGCGACAGCACCGCCAAGAAGGTCTGGACGCTGATCCTGGTCGCCCTGGTCTTCGGCCTGGTCAACTTCCTGGTCAAGCCGATCGTGAAGGTCCTGACCTTCCCGCTGTTCATCCTCACTCTCGGCCTGATCACCCTGGTGGTCAACGCGCTGATGCTGCTGCTGACGTCGTGGGTGTGCGACAAGCTCGACCTGAGCTTCCACGTGGAGGGCTTCTGGACGGCCGTCCTCGGCGGTCTGATCATCTCGGTCGTGTCCTGGGCTCTCAACATGATCCTTCCCGACGCGGACTGAGCCCCCGATGACCTACCGCGTCTGCTTCGTCTGCACCGGCAACATCTGCCGTTCCCCGATGGCCGAATCCGTCTTCCGTGCCCGCACAGCCGAGGCCGGGCTGGACGACCGCGTCGAGACCGGCAGCGCCGGCACCGGCGGCTGGCACGAGGGCGACGGCGCCGACCCGCGCGCCGTCCGCGTCCTCGCGGAGCACGGCTACGACAGCGAGCACACCGCCCGCCAGTTCCAGGCGTCCTGGTTCGCCCGCCTCGACCTCGTGATCGCCCTCGACTCCGGCCACCTCAAGGCGCTGCGCCGCCTCGCGCCCACCGAGGACGACGCGCGCAAGGTGCGGCTGCTGCGCTCGTACGACCCGGCCGCCGCTGACGACCTGGACGTACCGGATCCGTACTACGGCGGTCTGGACGGGTTCGAGGAGTGTCTTGAGATGGTGGAGGCGGCGAGCGTGGGCCTGCTCGCCGCGGTGCGGGCCGAGGTGGAGGGAACGGCGGCATGAGCGAGGCGACCATGGGCGAGGGCACGCGCGCCGTGCGCGCGGGGCTGCCCGAGCCGGTCAAGAACGAGCCGACCCTGCCCGGGCCGGTCTTCGCCGCGCACTTCCATCTGCCCGGCGAGGTGAGCGGGCCGTACGCCTACGGCCGCGATGAGAACCCGACCTGGACCCATCTGGAGCGGGCGATCGGCGAGTTGGAGGCACCCGGTGATGCGGGTGTCGAGACGCTGGTGTTCGCCTCCGGCGTGGCGGCCGTCGCGGCGGTGCTCTTCTCCCAGCTGAGCGCCGGGGACGCGGTCGTGCTGCCCTCCGACGGCTACCAGGTGCTGCCGCTGATCCGTGCCCAGCTGGAGGCGTACGGCATCGAGGTGCGCACCGCGCCGACCGCCGGCGACGCCCAGCTCGACGTCCTGGACGGCGCGAAGCTGCTGCTGATCGAGTCGCCGTGCAACCCCGGGCTGGACGTCTGCGACATCCGCCGGCTCGCCGAGGAGGCACACGCGCGTGGCGCCCTGGTCGCGGTCGACAACACCCTCGCCACCCCGCTCGGCCAGCGGCCGCTGGCGCTGGGCGCCGACTTCTCCGTGGCCAGCGGCACCAAGCAGCTCACCGGCCACGGGGACGTCCTGCTGGGGTACGTCGCCGGGCGCGACGCGGAGGCCATGGCCGCCGTGCGCCGCTGGCGCAAGATCATCGGGGCGATCTCGGGGCCGATGGAAGCCTGGCTGGCCCATCGCTCCCTCGCCACCCTCCAGCTGCGGGTGGACCGGCAGACCGCGACCGCCCTGCTGCTCGCGGAGGCGCTGCGCGAGCGGTCCGAGGTGACGGCCCTGCGCTACCCGGGGCTGTCCGACGACCCTGCGCACAAGATCGCCTCGCAGCAGATGCGCCGCTACGGCTCGGTGATCTCCTTCACGCTGCCCACGCGTGCGCGTGCCGAGCGTTTCCTCGAGTCCCTGCGGCTGGTCGACGATGCGACGAGTTTCGGCGGGGTGCGTTCCACTGCCGAGCGGCGGCGGCGCTGGGGCGGGGACGACGTACCGGAGGGCTTCATCCGGCTCTCGGTCGGGGCGGAGGATCCCGCAGATCTCGTGGCCGATGTGCTGCGGGCGCTCGACGAGTCGGACCGGTGACCGGATTGCGGACGCCCCCGCGGGCCGGGTTACGCATAACGGACGGTCCGAGCCTCCCCCCTCGTGGCTCGGACCGTCTCCCGGTTCTCGCGCGCCAAGAACCGCGCGACCAAGGCTAGTTGACTCTGCGTCAGTGTCCAATCACTGTAGCGACAGAGACCTATCGACTTATTTATAGTTGGGGCCTGCCCGAGGGCCGGAAAAGGGCAGGCCGAACGGGAGGGCGTGCGATGGATCTGGCCTTGCTGCGCACCTTCGTCACCGTGCACCGGGCCGGCTCCTTCACCCGCGCCGCCGCCCTGCTCGGCCTCTCGCAGCCGGCCGTGACCTCCCAGATCCGGACTCTGGAACGGCAGCTGGGACGACCGCTCTTCTTGCGCCAAGCCCGCGGGGTGACCCCCACGACCATCGGCGACGAACTCGCACACAAGGCCGCACCGCATCTCGACGCCCTCGTGGAGATAGCGGAACGCGGCCTCGACGACGACTCCTCGGTGCGCACCCTGCACCTGGCAGGCCCGCCAGAGTTCACCGCCGAGCGCGCGCTTCCCGCGCTCACGGAGCTCGCCGGGGACGACGGTCAGGGCTTCGCGCTGCGTGCCTCGTTCGGAAACGCCGAGGAGACTCTGGAGGGGCTGTCCGCCGGTCACCATGACCTGGCCATCAGTACGGTCCGGCCGCGCGGCCCCCTGCTCACCGCCACCGCGCTGTGCGACGAGGAGCACGTACTGGTCGCCGCTCCGCGCTGGTCCGAGGAGATCGGCCTGGACGCGGTACGCGGCAAGGGCGCGGGCGTCCTGGAGAACCTCCCGGTCGTCGAGGTCCACGAGTCGCTGCCGTTCGTCTCGCGCTACTGGGGCTCCGTCTTCGACATGCGTCCGGCCGCCTCGGGCACGGTCGTGGTGCCGGATCTGCGCGCGGTCCTCGCCTGTGCGGCCGCAGGTGCCGGCCTCGCCGTGCTGCCCCGGTATCTGTGCACGGCCGCCCTGGAACGTGGTGAGGTCGTGGCACTGCACGATCCCGCGGTGCCCCCGCTTCGGACGTACTTCCTTGTGGTGCGCACCGGCACGCTCGCCATGCCCCATGTGGCACGGGCGCACGAGTGGCTCCAGCACGCGTCCGCGGACTGGGGCTGAGGACCGTTCCGCGAGGGTTGACGCAATGCGGCCGTACGGTGGCGCCTCGCGATGTTTCACGTGGAACCAGCTGGGCCACATTTCTCCCATGACCGTCCGACCCGTGGTCAAGCGCACCGCCCGTGCCGTTCTCCTGGACGGCGACGACCTGATTCTGATCAAGCGCACCAAGCCCGGTGTCGATCCCTACTGGGTTACACCCGGTGGCGGGGTCGAGCCGGAGGACACCACCGTCGTCGACGCCCTGCACCGCGAGGTGGACGAGGAGCTCGGCGCCAAGATCACCGACGTGGTGCCCTGCTTCGTGGACACCGTGGAACACATCGGTGACAGCGGCAGCGCGACCGGCGTGAAGGTGCAGCACTTCTTCGTCTGCCGGCTGGAGTCCATGGACCCGGCCCTGCGACACGGCCCCGAAGTCGACGAGCCCGCCGGCGAGTACGAGATCGTGCGGGTCCCCTTCACGCGTGTCGGGATCGCCTCAGTCCATCTCGTACCGCTGTCGTTGCGGCACTACCTGGACGGCAACATCGAGGGCGTGCGGGCCATGCACGCTCCCGATCTCGGGTGACGGGTCAGTCTCCGGCGACGACCAGTTCCTCGACCGAGTCGTGCCGGATGCGGTGCGCGGGGATGCCGGCGGCCCGGAGCGCGGCGATCCCGTTGCGGATCATGCCGGGCGGCCCGGAGAGATAGGCGTCGCACTCGATCCACGGCCCGTATCCGCGGATGGCGTCGGGAAGCTGGAGGTGCGCCTGCTGGTCGACGACCGCACGGACCGCGAGCCAGGGATGGCTCTGCTGGAGCCGGAGCAGGGTGTCGATGTCGTACAGGTCGTGGTCGGTACGGGCGCCGTAGAACACCTCGACCGGACGGCGCGAGCCGCGTTCGGCGAGGTCCTCGACC
Organism: Streptomyces sp. NPDC028289; assembly: GCF_055565975.1. Classification (NCBI taxonomy): domain Bacteria; kingdom Bacillati; phylum Actinomycetota; class Actinomycetes; order Kitasatosporales; family Streptomycetaceae; genus Streptomyces; species Streptomyces sp. NPDC028289. The sequence continues at coordinate 209,463 of NZ_JBVHTI010000005.1, forward strand.
ATCGCCTTGATGGGTGCGATGCCGGTGCCGCCGCCCAGGCAGAGCAGTCCGTCGTCCCGCGTGTGGTCGACGGTCATCGAACCACCGGCCGGGCCGAGGCGGACGACGTCACCGGGGCGGGCGCGATGCACCAGCGAGTTGGAGACCCAGCCGGCCGGGACCGCCTTCACATGGAACGTGAGCAGGCCGTCCGAGCGGGGCGCGGAGGCGAAGGAGAAGTGCCGCCACACCCGTGGCCACCAAGGTGTCTCCAGACTCGCGTACTGCCCGGCGAGGAAGGGGTACGGCTGGTCCGGACGGAGCGTGAGTACCGCGACGTCGGCGGTCCTCAGCTCGTGGGCGACGATCTCCGCGTGCCACCACGCCGGCGCACGCAGTTCGTCCGTGGCCGCCGCGTCGATCATCACCTGGGACATGGTCGTGTACGCGCGGACCCAGGCCGCCTCCGTCTCGCGGTCCCAGATGCCCGTGGCGTACTTGCTCAGTGCGCCGATGAGGCACTCGCCGACGGCCGGGTAGTGCTCGGGCCGGGTGCCGTACTTGCGGTGACCGCGGCCCAGGTTCTGGAGGTACTCGACCAGGACGGGCGGGTTGTCGATGTGTTCGGCCGCGGTGAGCAGCGCCTTCAGCAGCCGGTCCCGCTGGGTGTCCATCGCGGCCGGGAACAGCGAACGCAGTTCGGGGTGGCGGACGAAGAGCAGGGCGTAGAAGTACGAGGTGACCTTGTCGGCGATCGGACCGATCTCGGCCATGGTGCCGCGGATCCGGATCGCGTCCGGGGAGGCGTCCTGCGGCTGCTGTGCGCTGCGCTGCGGCGGGACGCGCTGGCCGAAAGAGCCGGGTGCGGGGTGCCCGGTCGCGGGAGCGAAGGAGCCGGGTGCCGCGTGCTGTCCGGCGGGCGGGGCCTGAGGGGCTCCCTGAAGGCGCGTCGGCTCCGCTGTCGACCGTATTCGCTCCCGGGGCTCCGCGGGCACGAGAGGGCGGCTCTGGGGCGGTTCCTGCCCGCTCCCCGGCGCCACGCCCGGAGGCCCGGCGGAAGAGTCGACCGCGGGCCTGTCGTGGGACGTGAACCAGTGGCCCCCGCCGGCCCCGTCGTTGCCCGCCGACGTGGTGGTCGGAGCGTCCATGGTGTGCCCTCGCCTCGAACATCTTGCGGTCGGTCTGCGCACTTCACTCGGAAGGTGCTTGCTTTCCCCCGTTGACGGCCAGCTCTCCCCGGTCGGGCCCCGTGGCCGACACGACCACATTCAACCCGCGATTCCCCCGTGTACGGACAAGTAAGGCGAGAGTGTGACATGGGCCGCAATCACTCCCGCAGGGAGCGTCCCGCCCCGGACGTTAACCGGAGTCGACCCTACCGGCCGTCGCCGTGCACACAAGTCCCCCCTGTCTCCCCCGTGAAACTGGCAACGGGCGAACCATCGGTTCCTTCAATTACCGGGCGCCGCGCGCCAATTCATAGGCATCCCATAGATCACGGCCCGTGTAGGAGTACGTCGCGAGACCGGCGAGATGTCCGTCCGCATTGACCGCCACGGACACCGGAACCGCGACGAACAACTCCCTGTCCGACATCGAGTCGCCGTAGGCGACGCAGTCCGCCCGGCCGACCCCGAACTGCTCGCACAGGCGGTCCGCGATCGTCACCTTCGCCGCGGCGGTGAGGGCCCCCGCCGGGTCCACGGGCTCGACGAACGGCACCGCCGGGAAGCGCGAACCGAAGGCCGCGTGGGCTCCCCAGTCCAGCAGACGCTCCACGAAAAACGAGGGTGAGAGCGAGACCACCGCGCAGTAGTCCCCCGACTCCCTGATCTCGGCCCAGACGTCCCGGATACGGGCGAGCCACGGCGCGCTGTCGAATGCCGCCGTCACGTGGGCTTCGGTCAGCTCGGCCCAGAGGGTGTACACCCGCGCCGCGTACTCCGGCGGATCTATCCGTCCCGCCGAGATCGCCCGATCAAGCTCCATGGTCTCCGCTTCCAGGCCGAGTTGACGGGATATCTCGACGGGTGCGGAGCTGCCGCGCAGCAAGGTGCCGTCAAGATCGAAGAGGTGAAGTCTCGCCATGGGCCCGAGGCTAACGGGCAGCGTATGGATCCTCGGTGCGGCAACCCGACGGGGACCATACGGCAATGTTTCACGTGAAACGTCCTGCGTCTGTCCAGGGACTGAGCCGCGGACTACACATGGCCAAAAGCGCGTGCGTCTCCCCTGAAACAGGTGGACGCCGGGGGTGTCGGTCGGCAAGCCTGACCTGCGTGTCAACTCCTTCCGACGCCCCTCTGCCCATTCGCCGACTGACGCCACGCGATCTCAGCGCCTGCGCCGACTTGTCCGAGGATCGGGGGTGGCCCCGTGAGGAACACAAGTGGCGCTTGCTCCTCACGGCCGGGAAGGGATACGGCATCGACGACCCCGGCGGGGGCCTGGTCGCCGCCTGTGTCATCACGGAGTACGGCCCGAGGGAACGCCCGCATCTCGGCGCGGTCGGCATGGTCCTGGTCGCCGCACGACATGCCCGCCAGGGCATCGGACGTCGGCTGATGCGGCACATCGTCTCGGCAGCGGGAACGACTCCGCTGACCCTGTACGCGACACCGAACGGTCGGCCGCTCTACGAGGAGTTGGGATTCAAGGTCACGGGGCGTTCGGAGATGCTCCGCGGCTCCTTCACGCCGGGCGGGCCCGAGCCGCGGATGGTGACCCGCGCAGCCACCGCCGAGGACCTCGGTTCCATCCTCCGGCTGGACGAGGAGGTGTTCGGCGTCGACCGCACTCTGCTCATCACCCGGCTGCCCGCGTTCTCGGACCTGCTGCGCGTCGCCGTGGACGACGGGCGGATCGTCGGGTACGCGGCCGCCTGGCCCAACATGGACACGCATGTCGTCGGACCGCTGATCGCCCGCGACACGGAGACGGCGAAGTCCCTGATCGCCTCGCTCGCCGCCCACACCGACCGCCCGCTGCGTACCGACATCGACGTCCGCCACGAGGAACTGCTGGCCTGGGCGAAGGCCCGCGGGCTGGCCTCCGTCGCCATGAACTCGGTGATGACCTACGGGATCACGGAGTCACCGGGGGACTGGACGCGACGGTTCGCGCCACTGACGGTCGCGGCGGGCTGAGAAGCCTTCGATCATGGCGAACGCCGGCTCCCTGGAAGGACCCGGCGTTCCCGGTCGAGTGAGGTGCAGTCAGGCGAGTGCAGCTACGGCGGCGGAGGCGAAGCCGTGGTCCTGGTCGGGGGCACCGCCGCCGACACCGATCGCCCCGATGAGCCGGCCGTCCCGCCGGACGGGGACACCACCGGCGATGAACAGCAGCGGCCTGTCGAGCGCGGTGGGGAGGGTGTGGAAGGGGCCGCCGGGCTGGACCGCGTCGACGAGGTCGGCGGTGGGGGTGTTCAGCTGGAGCGCCGTATAGGCCTTGCGGGTGCTGGTCTCGCCGGAGATCAGCACGGCGTGGTCGTCCCGCCGGAAGGCGAGCAGATGGCCCCCGGCGTCCAGGACGGTGACGCTGACGGTGACCCCGGCGGCCTCGGCGGCGCGACCGGCTTCGGCGATGAGGAGCTCGGCGTCCTGGGTGGTGAGCGGGGCGACGGTGGTGGTGGTCATGGTTCTCCTTGGATGGTGCTGACGTGCGGTGAGAGATGCGGGCGGTCAGTGGTGGACCGACGCCCGCTGTCCTGCGGGTGTACCGCCGGCGACCACCGCGCTAGGGACGCTGTCGCGGCGCTCCAGTGCGGCCGACAGGAAGGCGAGGACGAGGGCGGCCGCGGCGAGGGCGGCACCGACCCAGTTGGGGGAGGTGTAGCCGAAGCCGGCGGCGATCACCATGCCGCCGAGCCAGGCGGACAGGGCGTTGCCGAGGTTGAAGGCGCCGATGTTCACGGCTGACGCCAGGGTGGGAGCGCCGTGCGCCTGGTCCAGGACACGTTTCTGGAGCGGCGGGACGGTGGCGAAACCCAGGGCACCGATCAGGGCCACGGTGACAGCGGCCGCGATCTTGCTGTGCGCGGTGAGCGTGAAGAGGGCGAGAACGACGGCCAGGGAGCCCAGGGACACGTACAGCATGGGCATCAGGGCGCGGTCGGCGAACTTTCCGCCGACCAGGTTGCCGCCGACCATGCCGAGGCCGAAGAGGACCAGCAGCCAGGTCACGGAGCCGTCGGCGAAGCCGGTGACATGGGTCATCATCGGCGCGATGTAGGTGATGGCCGCGAAGACCCCGCCGAAGCCGAGGACGGTCATCGCCATGGCGAGCAGGACCTGGGTGTTCTTGAAGGCGGCCAGCTCGTGCCGCAGGTGCACGCCCTGCGGCTTGGGCAGCTCGGGGACCAGCTTGGCGATGCCGACCAGGCCGACGACGCCGAGGGCGGCGATGATGCCGAAGGTGACGCGCCAGCCGGCGTGCTGTCCCACGAAGGTGCCCAACGGGACGCCGATGACGTTGGCGACCGTGAGGCCGGTGAACATCATCGCGATGGCCCCTGCCTTCTTGCTCGGGGCGACCAGCTCGGCCGCCACGACCGAGCCGATGCCGAAGAAGGCGCCGTGTGCGAGGGAGGCGACCACCCGGCCGATCAGCATGACGGCGAAGACGGGGGCCACGGCGGTGAGCAGGTTACCGGCGATGAAGAAGCCCATCAGCAGCATCAGCATCCGCTTGCGGGGAACCTTCGTGCCCAGCACTGTCATCAGCGGGGCGCCGATGACCACGCCGAGCGCGTAACCGGTGACGAGCAGGCCGGCGGTCGGGATGGAGACCCCGAAGTCACCCGCGACCTCGGGCAGCAAGCCCATGATCCCGAATTCGGTCGTTCCGATTCCGAAGGCCCCGATCGCGAGGGCCAGAAGCGCGAGAGGCATGGAGGTACGACCTTCCCAGACGATTGCAGGTGCGCTTTGCGTGCGTTCACAATAATTGCAGACGCGGGCTATATGCAAGCGAGGGATATTGCAGGCCTGCTCTATCCTGGGTTCAGCAGCTTCGGGACGGAGGAAAACGCCCATGACAGCGACGGACCCCGCGCTCACCGCCCTCGCCCAGGGCTGGTGCGCCCTCTCCCTGCTCCACGGCAGGATCGAGGCGCACATCGAGCGCGCCCTACAGGCCAAGCACGACCTGAGCGTCCGCGAGTACTCCCTACTCGACGTGCTCAGCCGGCAGCACGACGGCGAAGGGGGCCATCTGCAGATGAAGCAGGTGGCCGACGCGGTCGTACTCAGCCAGAGCGCCACCACCCGGCTGGTCACACGCCTGGAGGACCGCGGCCTCCTGGAGCGCTACCTCTGCCCGACCGACCGTCGCGGCATCTACACCAACGTCACCGAGGCGGGCCTACGCCTGCTGGAAGAGGCTCGCCCCACCAACGACACGGCGCTGCGCGAATCCCTCGACGAAGCCGCCAGGAACGCAGATCTGGCTCCCCTGGTCCGGGCCGTGGAGTCACTGCACGTGCCCGCATAGGCTGCGGATATGGGAGACCTTGACATACGTACCGCGGTCGCCGACGACGTCCCGGCCATCGTCGGCATGCTCGCCGACGACCCGCTGGGCGCCCGGCGGGAGACACCGGACGACCTGGCGCCCTATCTGAGCGCCCTGGAACGGCTCAGCGCCGATCCCAACCAGCATCTGGTAGTGGCCGTCCGTGAAGGCCGCGTCGTCGGCACACTCCAACTCACGGTCATTCCCGGGCTGTCGAGGCGCGGTGCCACCCGGTCGATCATCGAAGGTGTGCGTATCCACGCCGACGAGCGCGGCAGCGGTCTGGGCACCCGGTTCATCGAGTGGGCTATCGACGAATCCCGCCGCCAAGGCTGCCAGTTGGTCCAGCTGACCTCGGACACATCACGGGTCGACGCTCATCGCTTCTACGAGCGGCTCGGTTTCACCGCCTCGCACACAGGCTTCAAGCTCGAGATCTGACCCCAGCGGCTTACAGCCGAGCGGAGCATGCGGGCGGGGGCGGTGTTTCACGTGAAACACCGCCCCCGCCTTCCCGTCCGCTAACCGATCCCCCGCCATCCCTCGGGATCCACCCCTCCGGGCACGGGAGCCGTCTCGTCGTACGGCTGACGTGTGAACACGAACGATCCGACGTCCAGGTGGCTCACGCCACCGTCCGTGCGCCGTACGGGCCGTAGCAGCTCTCCGGCGTAATAGCCCTCCAGGCCGGTCCAGGTGCCGTCGCGGTTGGAGCGGAAACGGGCTCGGCGGCCGACGCCGGTCAGCGGCCCCAGCGAGACCAGCCCGTCGGCCGCCACCCGCAGCGCGAAGGCATGTGTTCCCCAGTACCAAGGGCCTGCCAACTCCAGGACGGACGGCTCGACCTGGGGCAGCGGGCGCCATGGCTCGGGGATGCGCGGCTCGGCCTCCGCGACGATACGGACGAGGTCGGCACCGGTGGCGGACAGCAGGGGGCCGGAGGTGCAGTTCGCCAGCACCACGGCCGCCACGTCATCGTCCACGCTGATGGTGAGGTTGGCCAGGAAGCCGGGTAGCGAGCCCGAGTGCCCGACGAACAACCTCCCGTCACGGCGCTGGATCTGCAGGCCGAGGCCGTAGGTGGCGCCGTCCATCACGTCGGCGGCCTCGGCGGGGGCCGCCGGAGTGCGCATCTCCCGCACCGACTCGGCGCTCAGTACTCGGTCGTCCCCGGCCGCCAGGAACGCCGCGAAGCGGGCCAGGTCGCCGGTGGTCGACCAGAGCTGCCCGGCCGGTGCCATCCGCCCGAGATCCTCCAGGGGCTCCGGGAGCAGGGCGTCGGCCCAGGGGTGCACCGCCCAGCCACCCGCGTGCGGCGCATGTGGCTGGGCGGTCGTGCGGTGGAGGCCCAGCGGCTCGAGCACCTCCCGCCGCAGCACCTCCTCCCAGGGAGCACCGCGGAGTTCCTCGACCAGCGCGCCGAGCAGGGTGTAGCCGGGGTTGGAGTAGTGGTGGCGCCGGCCGACGGGATGCAGGAGGGGCTGCTCACCGAGGACGTCGCTGAGCTCCGGCCGCAGCGAGCCCGGCGTGCGCTCCCACCAGGGTGCCGGGGACTCGGCCGCCAACCCTGCGGTGTGCGCGAGGAGTTCGGCGATGGTCGCCTCCCCCGCGCCGGTACCCGGCAGATGTTTCTCCAACGGGTCGCCGAGGTCGAGCAGCCCCTCGTCACGAAGCCTGAGCACCAGAACGGCAGTGAAGGTCTTGGTGATCGAGCCGATCCGGTACTGCACGTTCTCGTCCGGCCCGTGCCCGTCCACCGAGGTCCGCGCCCCGTGCCAGACGGCCCGCCCGCCGCGCACGACCGCCGCCACCAGTGACGGCGCCCGGCCTTCGGACTGAGCCACGGCGATCCGATGCAGCAGCGCCCGCCGGGTGGCGGGGAGCAACTCTTCCTGGAATGTCGTCATGCGCCCAGTCCACCTGGTGGGCGGACCGGCGTCGAGTCCATTTCGCCGGCTCGGATCACGTCGGTGCTGTCCCGGCTCGGATCAGGTCTGTGCCATGTCCACGAAGCGGGAGTAGTGGCCCTGGAAGGCCACGGTGATCGTCGCCGTCGGGCCGTTTCGGTGCTTGCCGACGATGATGTCCGCCTCGCCCGCGCGCGGCGACTCCTTCTCGTAGGCGTCCTCGCGGTGGAGCAGGATCACCATATCGGCGTCCTGCTCGATGGAGCCGGACTCACGCAGGTCGGAGACCATCGGCTTCTTGTCCGTGCGCTGCTCGGGACCACGGTTGAGCTGTGAGAGCGCGATCACCGGAACCTCCAGCTCCTTGGCCAGCAGCTTGAGGTTTCGCGACATGTCCGACACCTCCTGCTGACGGCTCTCGGACCGCTTGCCGCCGGACTGCATCAGCTGGAGATAGTCGATGATCACGAGCTTGATGTCGTTGCGCTGCTTCAGCCGACGGCACTTGGCGCGGATCTCCATCATCGACAGGTTCGGGGAGTCGTCGATGTAGAGCGGCGCGGCCGAGACGTCGGGCATCCGGCGGGCCAGCCGGGTCCAGTCCTCGTCGGTCATCGTGCCGGAACGCATGTGGTGCAGGGCGACCCGGGCCTCGGCGGACAGCAGACGCATCGCGATCTCGTTGCGGCCCATTTCAAGGGAGAAGATGACGCTGGGCAGGTTGTGCTTGATCGACGCGGCCCGCGCGAAGTCCAGCGCGAGGGTGGACTTACCCATGGCGGGACGCGCGGCGATGACGATCATCTGGCCGGGGTGAAGGCCGTTGGTGAGCGAGTCCAGGTCGGTGAAGCCGGTGGGCACGCCGGTCATCTCGCCGGTGCGGGAGCCGATCGCCTCGATCTCGTCGAGGGCGCCCTCCATGATGTCGCCGAGCGGCAGGTAGTCCTCGCTGGTCCGCTGCTCGGTGACGGCGTAGATCTCGGCCTGGGCGCTGTTGACGATCTCGTCGATGTCGCCGTCGGCCGCGTATCCCATCTGTGTGATGCGGGTACCCGCCTCGACCAGGCGGCGCAGCACCGCCCGCTCGTGGACGATCTCCGCGTAGTACTCGGCGTTCGCCGCCGTCGGCACCGTCTGGACGAGGGTGTGCAGATAGGAGGCGCCGCCGACCTTGTTGATCTCGCCGCGTTTGGTGAGCTCGGCGGCGATGGTGATGGGGTCGGCCGGCTCGCCCTTCGCGTAGACGTCGAGGATCGCCTGGTAGATCGTCTCGTGCGCGGGTTTGTAGAAGTCGTGGCCCTTGAGGATCTCGACGACGTCGGCGATGGCGTCCTTGGAGAGCAGCATGCCGCCGAGCACGGACTGCTCGGCGTCCAGGTCCTGCGGGGGAACCCGCTCGAAGGTGGCGCCCCCGCCGTCCCAGTCCCCGCTGTCCCGGCCCCGGTCGTGCCGGTCGTCCCGGCGGGGACCGCCGTCCTCCCGCCGGCGGGAGGCGGGCAGACGATCACCCGGACCGGCGTCGGCCCACGGATCGTCCAAGGGCTCGGAAATGCTCACCGAGCCACCTCCTCCCGTCCGCACCGCGGACCTCGCCATGCCCTCTTTTGTACGGCACGGCACTGACAACCAGGACGCCCCATTCCGGTTCTGGACGCGTCGGTTTTATGAGGTTTCCGAGGCCGCGACAAGGAGCGGGTGCCGGACCACGTTAGGCCCGCAGGCACCGTCAGCCAATCTGGTTATCCACAGGCCATGTGGACGACCGCCCGTATGCTGTGGAGAACCCGCCAAAACCTGTGCACGACGCGGTGGACAGCCCTGTGAACAAGCCCTCGATCCCTGTCCACAACAACCTCTGACCTGCACATTTACCATCCACCGGCTGTGCAGAAGAAAAACTTTCCCAGTCGGACCAAGATCGCTTCGAACAACGCGCGACGGCGCGGACGACACAACCCCAGGTAAGGGTCACTATGCATTTGCATCACTTACCTGTGGACGATTAGATTAGCGCCCATGTCACAGGCTCCCGCGACCTCCGAGGCCACCCGACAGGGGCACGACCGAGAGATCATCGCACTGGCTGTCCCGGCCTTCGGCGCACTCGTCGCCGAGCCGCTTTTCGTCATGGCCGACAGCGCGATCGTCGGCCACCTCGGCACCGCACAACTCGCCGGTCTCGGAATCGCCTCGGCCCTCCTCACCACCGCGGTGAGCATCTTTGTCTTCCTCGCCTACGCCACCACGTCCGCCGTCGCCCGCCGGGTGGGCTCCGGCGATCTCCAGGCGGCCGTCCGCCAGGGCATGGACGGCATCTGGCTGGCACTGCTGCTCGGTGCCGCGGTCATCGCCGTCGTCGTCCCCTTCGCCCCCGGCGTCGTCGACGTCTTCGGCGCCTCAGCCACCGCCGCTCCCTACGCGACCGCCTACCTGAGGATCTCCTCCCTCGGTATCCCGGCCATGCTGGTCGTGCTCGCCGCCACCGGCGTCCTGCGCGGCCTCCAGAACACCCGGACGCCGCTGTACGTCGCCGTAGCGGGGTTCATCGTCAACGCCGGGCTCAACGCGGTGCTCGTCTACGGTGCCGGACTGGGCATCGCCGGCTCCGCCTGGGGCACCGTCATCGCCCAGTGCGGGATGGCGGCCGTCTATCTGACCGTCGTCGTACGCGGTGCCCGCAGACACGGAGCGTCGCTGCGCCCCGACGCCGCCGGGATACGTGCCTCGGCACAGGCCGGCGTACCCCTGCTCGTCCGGACGATCTCACTGCGGGCCATCCTGATGATCGCCACCGCCGTGGCGGCCCGGCTGGGCGATGCCGACATCGCAGCCCACCAGATCGTGCTGTCCCTGTGGAGCCTGCTGGCCTTCGCCCTGGACGCGATCGCCATCGCCGGGCAGGCCGTCATCGGCCGCTATCTCGGGGCGGATGACGCCGCCGGCGCCCGCGAAGCCTCTCGGCGCATGGTGCAATGGGGCATCGCCACCGGAGTCGTCCTGGGCCTGCTCGTGATCACCGCCCGGCCGCTCTTCCTCCCGTTGTTCACCGGCGACCCCGCCGTGAAGCACACCGCGCTGCCCGCGCTGCTCATCGTGGCGCTCTCCCAGCCGATCTCCGGCGTGGTCTTCGTCCTCGACGGCGTACTGATGGGTGCGGGAGACGGGCCCTATCTCGCCGGGGCCATGGTCATCACACTCGCGGTCTTCACTCCGGTGGCGCTGCTCGTCCCCGCCCTGGGCGGCGGGCTCACGGCGCTCTGGGGAGCCATGACGCTGATGATGACAGTACGGATGCTCACCCTCTGGCTGCGGGCACGCTCCGGGCGATGGATCGTGACCGGCGCGACGCGCTGACCTTTACGCACTGCCGACGGTTTCACGTGAAACATCGCGGGCTGTCACGTTTCACGTGAAACACCCCGCGGCTCCACACCGTCCTCGGCGAAGGCAAAAGGGGCCGCACCCTTCACGGGTGCGGCCCCTTTCAGCTACTGCTGCTACTGCTCAAGCCGAGCGCAGCGTCAGGCCGCGACGACCTCGATGTTGACCTTGGCGGCAACCTCGGGGTGCAGACGCACGGACGTCTCGTGGGCGCCCAGCGTCTTGATCGCCGAACCGACCTCGATGCGGCGCTTGTCGACCTCGGGGCCACCGGCAGCCTTGATCGCCGAAGCGATGTCGGCCTGGGTGACGGAACCGAAGAGACGGCCGGCGTCGCCGGCACGGACGGCCAGGCGGACCTTGACGCCCTCGAGCTGGGCCTTCACCTGGTTGGCCTGCTCGATGGTCTGGATCTCGTGGATCTTGCGAGCACGACGGATCTGCTCGACGTCCTTCTCGCCACCCTTGGTCCAGCGGATCGCGAACTTCCGCGGGATCAGGTAGTTGCGTGCGTAGCCGTCCTTGACGTCGACGACGTCGCCGGCGGCGCCGAGGCCAGAGACCTCGTGGGTAAGGATGATCTTCATTGGTCGGTCACCCTTCCCTTAGCGCGCGGTGGAGGTGTAGGGCAGCAGCGCCATCTCACGGCTGTTCTTGACGGCCGTGGCGACGTCACGCTGGTGCTGCGTGCAGTTGCCGGTCACGCGGCGGGCACGGATCTTGCCGCGGTCGGAAATGAACTTCCGCAGCATGTTCGTGTCCTTGTAGTCCACGTACGTGACCTTGTCCTTGCAGAAAGCGCAGACCTTCTTCTTAGGCTTGCGCACAGGCGGCTTCGCCATGGTGTTTCTCCTGTGTGATCAAGAAGTGGGGATACGAGCCCTTACCCCTTAGAAGGGGGGCTCGTCCGAGTAGCCGCCACCGCCGCCGGAGCCGGAGCCGCCGCCCCAGCCGCCACCGCCCTGGTTGCCACCACCGGCGGGAGCGCCGGAAGCCCAGGGGTCGTCGTTGGGGGCGCCGCCCTGGTTGCCGCCGCCGGGGCCACCGCCCCAGCCGCCGCCACCCTGGCCGCCACCACCGCCGTAACCACCCTGGCCGCCGCGGCCGCCGCCACCGGCGGTCTTGGTGACCTTGGCCGTGGCGCTCCGCAGGCTGGCGCCGACTTCCTCGACGTCCAGCTCGTAGACCGTGCGCTTGACACCCTCACGGTCCTCGTAGGACCGCTGCTTCAGGCGGCCCTGCACGATGACGCGCATGCCTCGCTGGAGCGACTCCGCGACGTTCTCCGCCGCCTGACGCCAGACCGAGCAGGTCAGGAACAGGCTCTCGCCGTCCTTCCACTCGTTGGTCTGACGGTCGAAGGTGCGGGGGGTGGACGCGACACGGAACTTCGCGACCGCCGCACCGGAGGGGGTGAAGCGCAGCTCGGGGTCATCGACAAGATTGCCGACGACCGTGATGACGGTCTCGCCTGCCATGGGGGAACCTCTCGGCGGGTTTGCTGCTGGCTGCTTGTGCTGCTACTCGAAATCCCGAGATCGGCTGAGCGGAGAGCTCAGTGGGTCTCGGGGCGGAGGACCTTGGTCCGGAGGACCGACTCGTTCAGGTTCATCTGGCGGTCGAGCTCCTTGACGACCACAGGCTCGGCCTGCAGGTCGATGACCGAGTAGATGCCCTCGGGCTTCTTCTTGATCTCGTACGAGAGACGACGACGGCCCCAGGTGTCGACCTTCTCGACCTTTCCGTTGCCCTCACGGACGACGGAGAGGAAGTTCTCGATCAGGGGGGCGACAGCGCGCTCCTCCAGATCGGGGTCGAGGATGACCATCACCTCGTAGTGACGCATGTGGAACCCACCTCCTTTGGACTCAGCGGCCACGGTCGTTCCGTGGCAGGAGGGTTGTGATGCGTACGCAACGGTATCGGCAGCCACTGACATTCGGGGGTTCCCGCTGGGATCCCGGCCAGGGCCTGGGCAGACACCGGTGCAGACGCTACAGACTACCCGCACACGCGCTTCCGGTTGAAATCCGGCGGCCGGGGCCCTCAATCTGTACACATCGGGTGTGTACGGCGCTACGATGCGCCGCCTTCCGCAGGAGGTGCCCATGGCACAGGCATTGCGACCCAACACCGCCGGATCTCTGTTCGCCACCGACGGCAAGACCCATCCGCTCCAGGACTCGCTGATGGCAGTGACGCTGGCGCTCGGGCTCATCGCCTTCATCACGTCGTTCTTCCACAGCCTTCACCTGCTCAGCTCCTGGACCGGCCTGATCGGCCTCTGCACCGGTCTGTACGGGCAGTGGGTCTCGATCACCACGCGAGAGCGTTTCGGCCTGATCCTGGGTCTCGGTGCCTCGGGCATCGGCTTCTTCATCGGCATGGCGCACGGCGGCCTGTTCGGCTGAGTCCTGCACCCCTGACACAACCCTGGAACGCCCCGGCCGGACAGGAGCCGGGGCGTAGGTGCCGTACGGCCAGTCGGGCCGCGGGCGAGGCGCAGTAGGCTTCGGCGCGAGAGCCGGAGCCCCTGTACCCATGGGGACACACCAGCCCGAGGAGCGCCCCGACATGAGCCTGACCCTGAGGACCATCAGCCGCGAACAGCATCTGGCGTACATCCAGAGCCTGCCGGCGGCTAGCCACATGCAGGTCCCGGCCTGGGCCGATGTCAAGGCGGAGTGGCGTTCGGAGAACCTCGGCTGGTTCGACGAGCGCACCGGCGAGATGGTCGGTGCGGGCTTGGTGCTGTACCGCCAGCTGCCCAAGATCAAGCGCTACCTCGCCTACCTCCCCGAGGGCCCGGTCATCAACTGGTTCGCGCCGAATCTCGACGAGTGGCTCCAGCCGATGCTCGCCCACCTCAAGCAGCAGGGCGCGTTCTCGGTGAAGATGGGCCCGCCGGTGATCATCCGGCGCTGGGAGTCCAACTCCATCAAGCAGGGCATCCAGAACCCGGACGTGAAGCGACTGCGCGACATCGAGGCCGACTTCATCGAGCCGCGCGCCTTCGAAGTGGCCGACAAGCTGCGCCGGATGGGCTGGCAGCAGGGCGAGGACGGCGGCGCCGGCTTCGGTGACGTGCAGCCGCGCTATGTCTTCCAGGTGCCGCTGGCGAACCGTTCCCTGGAAGAGGTCCACAGGAACTTCAACCAGCTGTGGCGGCGCAACATCAAGAAGGCCGAGAAGGCTGGCGTCGAGGTCGTCCAGGGCGGCTACCAGGACCTGGCGGAGTGGCAGCGGCTGTACGAGATCACGGCCGTGCGCGACCACTTCCGGCCGCGCCCGCTGTCGTACTTCCAGCGCATGTGGACGGCCCTCAACACCGAGGACCCCAACCGGATGCGGCTGTACTTCGCCCGGCACAACGGGGTCAACCTGTCCGCGGCGACCATGCTGATCGTCGGCGGGCACGTCTGGTACTCCTACGGCGCGTCCGACAACATCGGCCGTGAGGTGCGGCCCTCGAACGCCATGCAGTGGCGGATGCTGCGCGACGCCTACGCGCTCGGCGCCACCGTCTACGACCTGCGCGGCATCTCGGACTCGCTGGACGAGACGGACCACCTCTTCGGCCTGATCCAGTTCAAGGTGGGCACCGGTGGCCAGGCCGCCGAGTACCTCGGCGAGTGGGACTTCCCGCTGAACAAGCTGCTCCACAAGGCGCTCGACATCTACATGTCGCGCCGCTGACGTCACGCTCCGTGCTTCTATAGCCCTGACACACCGCAGTCCTCTGGCACTCCCCAGCCACCCAGAAAGGTTCCAGGTCCGGCCATGGCGCTCACGCTCTACGTCGACACCGCGCGCTGGCGGGCGCACCACAAGCACGTGCAGGAGCAGTTCCCGGGCCTCGTCCCGGTCTGCAAGGGCAACGGCTACGGCTTCGGGCACGAGCGCCTGGCCGAGGAGGCCACGCGGCTGGGCTCGGACATCCTCGCCGTCGGTACGACGTACGAAGCCGCGCGCATCAAGGACTGGTTCGGCGGCGACCTGCTGGTGCTGACCCCGTACCGGCGCGGCGAGGAACCGGTGCCGCTGCCCGACCGGGTCATCCGCTCGGTGTCGTCCATCGACGGCGTGTACGGCCTGGTGGGCGCCCGCGTGGTCATCGAGGTGATGTCCACGATGAAGCGGCACGGCATCAGCGAGCAGGATCTGCCGCAGCTGCACTCCGCCATAGAGAACGTCCGGCTGGAGGGCTTCGCCATCCACCTGCCGCTGGACCGCACCGACGGCTCGGACGCCGTCGAGGAGGTCATCGGCTGGATGGACCGGCTGCGCGCGGCCCGGCTGCCGCTGCACACGATGTTCGTCAGCCACCTCAAGGCCGACGAACTCGCCCGGCTGCAGCAGCAGTTCCCGCAGACCCGGTTCCGGGCCCGGATCGGCACCCGGTTGTGGCTGGGGGACCACGACGCCACCGAGTACCGCGGGGCGGTCCTGGACGTCTCCCGCGTCGCCAAGGGCGACCGGTTCGGCTACCGGCAGCAGAAGGCGGCCTCGGACGGCTTCCTGGTGGTCGTGGCGGGCGGTACATCGCACGGGGTGGGCCTGGAGGCCCCGAAGGCCCTGCACGGCGTCATGCCGCGCGCCAAGGGCGTCGCACGGGCCGGCCTGGCCACGGTGAACCGGAACCTTTCTCCGTTCGTCTGGGGCGGCAAGCAGCGCTGGTTCGCGGAGCCGCCCCACATGCAGGTGTCGATCCTCTTCGTGCCCTCGGACGCCCCGGAGCCGAAGGTCGGCGAGGAGCTGGTGGCCCATCTGCGGCACACCACGACCCAGTTCGACCGGATCGTGGACCGCTGACCGGCCCCAGGACGGAGAAGCGCACCGCCTGACCGTCCGCGGAACAGGCAAAGGGCCGCACACGGAGTCCGTGTACGGCCCTTTTTCCGTTCAGGAGCTGAGCTGTTCGCTCAGAGCGAACCACCCTCAGAGCGAACCACCTTCAGAGCGAACCGTCCTCCGAGGATCGGGTTCCCCATTCCACCTGCGGCCCCTCGAAGTGGGCCGCGTGGCGCGGGGGACGGGCCGCCGCGCCGAGCACGAAGGCGTCCTCCGTACCGTCCAGCACCCCGCCGGAGGGATCGTCCTCCCCGCTGCGGCGCACCAAGTCCCGCTCGGGCATGAGGATGTCGCGCACGACCATGCCGCACAGGTAGAGCGTGCCCAACAGGTGCACGGCGATGGCCCAGTGGTAGCCGTCGGTCGGCAGGCCCTTGTGGGCGTCTCCGCTGGTCGTGTAGGCGAGGTACATCCAGATGCCCAGGAAGTACGCCACCTCGCACGCCTGCCAGATCAGGAAGTCCCGCCACTTGGGCCGGGCGAGGACGGCCAGCGGCACCAGCCACAGCACGTACTGCGGGGAGTAGACCTTGTTGGTGAGGATGAAGGCCGCCACCACCAGGAAGGCCAGCTGGGCGAAGCGCGGCCGACGCGGAGCGGTGAGGGCCAGGGCCGCGATGCCCAGGAAGCAGAGCAGCACCAGGACCGTGGCCGCGGTGTTCACGAAGTCGGTGCTGGGTGGGGTGGTCGTGTTCTGCGCCCAGATCAGCCAGAAGGAACCGAAGTCGACGCCCCGCTCCTGGCTGAACGTGTAGAACTTCGACCAGCCGTCGAAGGCGAAGATCATCACCGGCAGGTTCACGACGAGCCAGGCGACCACCGCACCGCCCGTGGCAACGAAGAACTCCCGCCATTTGCCGGCGCGCCAGCACAGGAGGAACAACGGCCCCAGCAGGAAGACGGGGTACAGCTTGGCGGCCGTGGCAAGCCCCAGAAGGACACCGAAGGCGAGGGGACGGCTCCGGGACCACATCAGCATCGCCGCGGCCGTCAGAGCGACCGCCAGGAGGTCCCAGTTGATGGTGGCGGTCAGGGCGAAGGCGGGTGCCAGGGCGACCAGCAGGCCGTCCCAGGGGCGCCTGCGGTGCGTACGGACCACGCACACCGCGATGACCGCGGCGCACAGCATGAGCATTCCGGCGTTGACGAACCAGTACACCTGCTCCTGGAGCATGATGCTGCCGCTGCCCGGCGTGAGCCATGCGGCCACCTCCATGAACACACCGGTGAGCACCGGGTATTCGAGGTAGTCCATGTCGCCCGGGAGCTTGTCGAAGTACGGCACCAGACCGTCGGCGAAACCGCGCCCCTGGTAGAGGTGCGGAATGTCCGAGTAGCAGGCGTGGGTGTACTGGGAACTCGCGCCGAAGAACCAGCCACTGTCGTAGCAGGGCATCTTCTGCACCATGCCGAGGGCGAACATCCCGACCGCCACGATGACGACCACCCGTAGCGGCGTCCACCAGGACGTGCCGAGCAGGGCACGCCGCCCGATGGGGCCGCCGATCAGCTCACTCCCGGCGGCGGCGACCTCGTCATCCCTGGTCGGCCGCACCGGCTCCGGCTCACGCACGCCCGCGGGCGTCGTCTCTGCACTGGGCATGGGGCCCATCCTGCCGTACCTCTCTAGGAATACGCCGAGGGCCGCCGCACCTCGCCGGGTGCGGCGGCCCATGTTTCACGTGAAACAGACCTCGGCGGGCGAAATGGTCACCAGCCGGTCAGACCGCGCGGCTAGCCGGTTGATCCACCGAAGAGGTTTCCTCCGCCGTTGGCATTGCCTCTGGTGTTGCCATCGCCGGTCGTCTCCGTGGCTGACGGCGAGGACGTCGTGCCCGACGTGCTGCCGCCGGTGTTACCGCCGTCGGTCGAGCAGTTCCAGGCGAACTGGCAGGTCTCCGTCACCGTGGGCGACGGGGAGGTGACCGTCTCGCTCGGGGTGGCACTCGGCGTCTCGCTGGGCGTCTCGCTCGGCGTGATGCTGGGAGACGGCGTCGGGGAAGGAGCCCCGGCCTCATCGGCGACCTCACCGATCTTGGTCGCCTCGGGGAAGCCCAGGTCGTTCTTGCCCTTCAGCGCGGCCTTCATGTACTCGGTCCACACCGAGGTCGGGATGTCACCACCGTGGATGGACGCCACGCCGGCGGTGCCGTTCATGGAGAGCAGCTCGGCGTCCTTCGGGTTCTCACGGAACATCGCCACCGAGGTCGACAGCTGCTTGGTGTAGCCGACGAACCAGGCCGACTTGTTGCTGTCGGTGGTACCGGTCTTGCCCGCCGCCGTACGCCCCAGGGCCTTGGCGTTGGTACCCGTACCGTTCTGGATGACGTTCTGCAGGACGTCCGTGACGTTGTTCGCGACGTTCTCCTCCATGGCCCTGGTCGTCTTCGGCTTGCCGAAGCCGCTCAGCTCCTGCCCGTCCTGCTTGACCGCGGTCACGGAGTACGGGTCCACGTGTTCGCCGGACGCCGCGAAGGTCGCGTACGCATCCGCCATGCGGATGGCACTGGGAGTGGACGTACCGATGGCGAACGAGGGGTTCAGGTCCTGCGACATGCTGTCCGGCAGGATCCCGGACGCCTGGGCCATGTCCCGTACCTTCGTCATCCCGACGTCCACGCCGAGTTGCACGAACGGTGTGTTGATCGACTGCTCCATCGCCTTGCGCAGGGTGATGTAGCCCCAGGGGTACGCACTCTCGTTCCGCTGACGGAAGATCGAGTTGTCCTTGTTCAGGTAGTACGTACCGTCCGGCCTGCGCACCTTGAGGTTGTCGTCGCCGTTGTACTTGCTCAGCGGCGACACCCCGACGCCGTCGGTCTTGTACGTCCCGTCCTGCATGGCCGCTGCCAGCACGAACGGCTTCCACGTCGAACCGACGGGGACACCTGAGGTGTCGGCGTTGTTGGTGAAGTGGTTGTTCTCGTAGCCGGCACCGCCGTACAGGGCGACGATCGCACCGTCGTCGGGCACCACCGACGCGGCACCGAACTGGACGTACTTGTCCTTGTCCCGGTTCTTCGGGTCCAGACGCGCCTTCTGGACCTTCTCCACGGCCGCGGTCAGCGCGTTGACCTTGTCCTTGTCGAAGGTCGTGTAGATCTGGAAGCCGCCCTGGTCGAACTGCGCCTCCGTGATGTTGGAGTGCGCGAGGACGTACTTCTTGGCCGTGTCGGCGAGGTAGCTGATCTGCCCGGTCATGCCCTTGACCGCCTTGCGGCCCTGGGGCAGCGGGTACTTCTTGACGGCCGTCTGGTATTCGGCGTCGGTGAGGTGCTGGTCCTTGTGCATCTCTTCGAGGATCCAGGCCCAGCGGTCGTGCGAGCGCTTGTAGTTGGCTTCCTTGGTCGCTGCGGGGTCGATGTCCGGGTTGCCCGCGGGGTCGTAGTACGTCGCGCCCTTGAGCAGAGACGCCAGGACCGCACACTGGCTCGGGGTGAGGTCCTTGGCGTCCACTCCGTAGTAGGTCTGGGCGGCGGCCTGGATGCCGTACGCGCCACGGCCGAAGTACGAGGTGTTCAGGTAGCCCTGGAGGATCTCCGGCTTGGTGAACTTGGTGCCCACCTTGATGGAGATGAACATCTCCTTGAACTTGCGGGTGATCGTCTGGTCCTGGCTGAGGTAGGTGTTCTTGACGAACTGCTGGGTGATCGTCGAACCACCCTGCGTCTCACCACCCTGCGCCATGTTGACGAGGGCACGGGCGATGCCCTTGAAGTCGACGCCCGGGTCCGTGTAGAAGCTCTTGTTCTCCGCTGAGATCACCGCGTACTGCATGGCCTCGGGGATCTGGTCGATGGTGACGTTCTGCCGGTTGATGCCGGTGCCCGTCGCCACCATCTGCTTGCCGTCGGCCCAGTAGTAGACGTTGTTCTGGGACTTGGCCGCCTGGTTCTCGTCCGGGACGCCGACCATGGCGTACCCGACGCCGACCAGCGCCACCAGGCTGCCGAAGAAGGTGATGCACAGCCCCGAGACGAGCTTCCAGGAGGGAACCCACCTGCGCCAGCCGAATCTGTTCGCCCTGGGATAGTCGATCAGACGCTTCTTGCCGGGCGCCGTCGACGCCCAGCCTCTGCCGCGCCCGGGCCCGGCAGGACCACCCGGACCACGGCCTCCGTTGTCGGCCGCTCTGCGACGGCTGTTTCCCGTACTTCTCTGTGCCGCCCGGCGTGCCTCGGCACGGCCACCGTACGGACGCTCCTCACCTCCCGAGTCCGCGTCCGACCCATAGGAACTGGACCCATAGGAGTCGGAAAGAGACCCGGTGGCGCCTCGCGGTGCCGCGCGGCGGCCGGAGGACGGTCCGGACTGGCCGCGTCGGGCCGCGGCACGTCCGCCTCCCTGCGGCGGCGGCGGTTTGCGACGGTGCTCGCTCATCGAACGATTACTCCTCGGGCAGGCGCACCCGTGGGCGCCTGGAACGGCGGCTGATTTCCGGTCCCCCCGAAATACGGATGTGGTCGGTCCTGCATTCACCCGTACGGCACCGAGGACGTGGACGCCCCCCAGGCGTCACATGGTTCCCGGTGGTGTGCATGCCGCACAGACTACGCACCAGCAAAACCCGCCGAGCTTCGAAGTTCACCCCAAATCAGGCAAGTTGCCTCCAACGAATCGGTGATGTGATCCCGTTCACCGTCGTTCCTCTTGTCGCACGGGGAAAGCCGATCTATCGTCGTGATGTATCGAGTCGATACATCAGAGCGAGATAAGCGAGCCGCGGACGAGAGGAGGCGACCATGAGCCGGCGCTCCGGCATCCTTGAGTTCGCCGTCCTCGGCCTGCTCCGCGAGTCCCCGATGCACGGCTATGAGCTGCGGAAACGGCTCAACACATCACTCGGCGTGTTCCGTGCGTTCAGCTACGGAACGCTCTACCCCTGCCTCAAGACGCTGGTCGCCAACGGCTGGTTGATCGAGGAACCGGGAAGTACCGCCGAGGACGCACTCGCCGCGCCGCTCGCCGGCCGCCGTGCCAAGATCGTCTACCGGTTGACGGCGGAAGGTAAGGAGCACTTCGAGGAGCTCCTGTCGCAGACCGGCCCCGACGCGTACGAGGACGAGCACTTCGCTGCGCGGTTCGCCTTCTTCGGGCAGACCTCCCGCGATGTGCGGATGCGCGTACTGGAGGGCCGCCGCAGCCGGCTGGAGGAGCGCCTCGAGAAGATGCGCGCCTCGCTGGCGCGCACCCGGGAGCGCCTCGACGACTACACGCTTGAGCTCCAGCGCCACGGGATGGAGTCCGTGGAGCGCGAAGTGCGCTGGCTGAACGAGCTCATCGAGAGCGAGCGGGCCGGGCGGGACCTGAAGGGTTCCGCCTCCGGGGGGTCCGCTCAGCAGAACACCACCAATGGAGCGCCGGGCGCCCTGCCCCGGTCCGGGGATTCCCTCCGGCCGGATGCGTCCGACGACACCGCCACGTGAGACCCGTTCAGGGCCTCACTCGTACACACAGGGAGCAACCGGAATGGGTTCGGTTCGCGTAGCCATCGTCGGTGTGGGCAACTGCGCCGCATCGCTGGTGCAGGGCGTCGAGTACTACAAGGACGCCGACCCGGCGTCCAAGGTCCCCGGCCTGATGCACGTGCAGTTCGGCGACTACCACGTCAAGGACGTGGAGTTCGTCGCCGCGTTCGACGTGGACGCCAAGAAGGTCGGCCTTGACCTGGCGGACGCCATCGGCGCCTCCGAGAACAACACCATCAAGATCTGCGACGTGCCCAACACCGGTGTCACCGTGCAGCGCGGCCACACCCTCGACGGTCTCGGCAA
This sequence comes from Streptomyces sp. NPDC028289, assembly GCF_055565975.1. Taxonomy (NCBI): domain Bacteria; kingdom Bacillati; phylum Actinomycetota; class Actinomycetes; order Kitasatosporales; family Streptomycetaceae; genus Streptomyces; species Streptomyces sp. NPDC028289. The sequence goes on from NZ_JBVHTI010000005.1 coordinate 230,866, forward strand.
GTACTACCGCCAGACCATCGAGGAGTCCGAGGCCGAGCCGGTCGACGTCGTCCAGATCCTCAAGGACAAGCAGGTCGACGTCCTCGTCTGCTACCTGCCCGTCGGTTCCGAGGACGCGGCGAAGTTCTACGCCCAGTGCGCCATCGACGCCAAGGTCGCCTTCGTCAACGCCCTCCCGGTCTTCATCGCCGGCACCAAGGAGTGGGCGGACAAGTTCACCGAGGCCGGTGTGCCGATCGTCGGTGACGACATCAAGTCTCAGGTCGGCGCCACGATCACGCACCGCGTCATGGCGAAGCTCTTCGAGGACCGGGGCGTCATCCTGGACCGCACGATGCAGCTGAACGTCGGCGGCAACATGGACTTCAAGAACATGCTGGAGCGCGAGCGCCTGGAGTCCAAGAAGATCTCCAAGACGCAGGCCGTCACCTCCCAGATCCCCGACCGGGACCTCGGCGAGAAGAACGTCCACATCGGCCCGTCCGACTACGTCGCCTGGCTCGACGACCGCAAGTGGGCGTACGTCCGCCTGGAGGGCCGCGCCTTCGGTGACGTCCCGCTGAACCTGGAGTACAAGCTCGAGGTCTGGGACTCCCCGAACTCCGCCGGTGTCATCATCGACGCCCTGCGCGCCGCGAAGATCGCCAAGGACCGCGGCATCGGCGGCCCGATCCTCTCGGCGTCCAGCTACTTCATGAAGTCCCCGCCGGTCCAGTACTTCGACGACGAGGCCCGCGAGAACGTGGAGAAGTTCATCCGCGGCGACGTCGAGCGCTGACCCGGCACCCCGCCGGGCACTGAAGCTCCACAGCTCAAGCTCGTAAAAATCGCTCCTGCCAGGGCTCAGAGGGTCCCCGGGTCATCCGATCCGGGGACCCTTCCCCTGTGCACGGCCCCATATGTGAGGCTGTGCCCCATGCCCGTCGTCCGCGACCTGCGTGTCCTGCTGCGCCTGCGGAACTTCCGCCGTCTACTCGTCATACGCCTGCTCTCCCAGGGGGCCGACGGCGTCTACCAGGTCGCCCTCGCCGCCTACGTCGTCTTCTCCCCGGAGAAGCAGACCTCGCCTGCCGCGATCGCCTCGGCCATGGCCGTCCTGCTCCTCCCGTACTCCCTCGTGGGCCCCTTCGCCGGCGTCCTGCTGGATCGCTGGCGCCGCCGCCAGATCTTCCTCTACGGCAATCTGCTGCGCGCACTGCTGGCCGCGGCCACCGCCGTCCTCATGGTCAGCGAAGTCCCCGACTGGCTCTTCTACGCGTCCGCCCTGTGCGTCACGGCCGTCAACCGCTTCGTCCTCTCCGGCCTGTCGGCCGCGCTGCCACGAGTGGTCGACACCGACCGGCTGGTGATCGCCAACTCCCTCTCCCCGACCGCCGGCACCCTCGCCGCGACCGCCGGCGGCGGCCTCGCCTTCGCCGTGCGGCTGGTGGCCTCGGATTCCGATGCGGCGGTGGTGTCGCTGGGCGCCACGCTGTACCTGGGCGCGGCCCTCGCCTCCCTGTCCATGGCTCCCGACCTCCTCGGCCCGGACCGGCACACGGCCCAGCCGAACCTGAGAACGGCCGTGATCACCACGGCACGGGACCTGCTGGAGGCGATTCGGCATCTCGCCGCACCGCGCCGTCGTGAGGCGGCCTGGGCACTGGCCGGCATGACGGCGATGCGCTTCTGCTACGGCGCACTGCTCGTCCTGGTTCTGATGCTGTGCCGGTACGCCCTCTCCTCCGACCCGGACGACGGACTCGGGTTGCTGGGGCTGGCCCTGGGCATCTCCGGCGCGGGCTTCTTCGCCGCCGCCGTGGTGACGCCATGGGCCGCGGGGCGCCTCGGCCCCGGCCGCTGGATCGTCGTATGCGCCGCGTCGGCCGCCGTGCTGGAGCCCGCCCTGGGCCTCCCGTTCACGACCGTCCCCATGCTCGTCGCCGCCTTCGTCCTCGGACTCATCACCCAGGGCGCGAAGATCGCCACGGACACCCTCGTGCAATCGTCCGTCGACGACGGCTTCCGCGGTCGGATCTTCTCCGTCTACGACGTCCTCTTCAACGTCGCCTTTGTCGGGGCCGCCGCAGTAGCCGCGCTGATGCTTCCACCGGACGGCCGCTCCGCGCCCCTGATCATCACGGTCGCCCTCGTCTACGCAGTGGTTGCTGCGGCAATGGCCCGCTTCGAGCAGGACCGCCGACCGCAGCAGGATCACGCACCCCGCAGTGAAGAGTGAAGAGGGGCGATGTTTCACGTGAAACATCGCCCCTCGTTGCGTCACAGCGGGGTCATGTTTCACGTGAAACATGACCCCGCTGTGCGCTCTCAGCCCTGCTCGGCCCACCACTCCTTGAGTGCGGTCACCGCTGCGTCGTGCCCCATCGGCCCGTTCTCCAGCCGAAGCTCCAGCATGTGCTTGTAGGCCTTGCCGACCTCCGGGCCGGGGCGGATACCCAGGATCTCCATGATCTGGTTGCCGTCGAGGTCCGGGCGGATCGCATCGAGCTCCTCCTTCTCCTGGAGTTCGGCGATGCGCTGCTCCAAGCCGTCGTAGGCACGGGAGAGCGCCGCGGCCCTGCGCTTGTTGCGAGTGGTGCAGTCGGACCGGGTGAGCTTGTGCAGACGGTCCAGCAGCGGGCCCGCATCACGGACGTAGCGGCGGACCGCCGAGTCCGTCCACTCCCCGGTGCCGTAGCCGTGGAAGCGCAGGTGGAGTTCGACCAGCTGCGAGACGTCCTTCACCAGTTCGTTGGAGTACTTCAACGCCGTCATGCGCTTCTTGGTCATCTTCGCTCCGACCACCTCGTGGTGGTGGAACGAGACCCTGCCGTCGTCCTCGAAGCGGCGGGTGCGCGGCTTGCCGATGTCGTGCAGCAGAGCGGCGAGCCGGAGGGTGAGGTCGGGACCGTTGTCCTCCAGCGCCATGGCCTGTTCCAGGACGATCAGCGTGTGGTCGTAGACGTCCTTGTGCCGGTGGTGCTCGTCACTCTCCAGACGCAGAGCGGGCAGCTCGGGCAGGACATGCTCGGCGAGGCCGGTGTCGACGAGCAGGGTCAGCCCCTTGCGGGGGTGAGCCGAGAGGATCAGCTTGTTCAGCTCGTCCCGGACCCGCTCGGCCGAGACGATCTCCAGGCGGCCGGCCATGTCCTTCATCGCCGCGACGACCTCGGAAGCCACCTCGAAGTCGAGCTGCGCGGCGAAGCGGGCGGCCCGCATCATCCGCAATGGGTCGTCCGAGAAGGAGTCCTCGGGCGTCCCCGGGGTACGCAGCACACGCAGTGCGAGATCTTCGAGACCGCCGTGAGGGTCGATGAAGTCCTTCTCCGGCAGCGCCACCGCCATCGCGTTGACCGAGAAGTCGCGACGGACGAGGTCCTCCTCGATGGAGTCCCCGTACGACACCTCGGGCTTGCGCGAGGTGCGGTCGTAGGCCTCGGAACGGTAGGTGGTGACCTCGATCTGGTAGCCCTGCTTCTGCGCACCCACCGTGCCGAAGGCGATCCCGACCTCCCAGACGGCGTCCGCCCAGGGCCGGACGATCTTCAATACGTCCTCGGGGCGAGCGTCGGTCGTGAAGTCCAGGTCGTTGCCGAGCCGGCCCAGCAGCGCGTCCCGAACCGAGCCGCCGACCAGGGCAAGGGAGAACCCGGCCTCCTGGAATCGGCGGGCGAGGTCGTCGGCGACGGGCGCCACCCGCAGCAGTTCGCTCACCGCGCGCTGCTGCGCCTGGCTCAGGACAGTGGGAGTGTCTTCATTGGCGTTCGGCACAACAGAACAGAGTACGTGCCCCAGACGGTCCGAAGCGCCTCCGTATTCCGGCAGCGCCCCATGGAGAGCCCCTCTGCGCAGGGGGTGGGACATCTCACTCCGTACCCGCACAAGCACAGTTTTCGCCGCTTAACAGAGCCTCCCGACGATACTGGATATAGGGGACACGCCGATCCGCTTTCCCGATCTTGTGAGGCAGACCGCGGCACTTCCGTTCAGCACACCTCGTTACCATGCGTGGACGCACATTCCGACGACCACTGACGACGACGAGGGACGGACGAGCGCGTGGCCGAGGCGGCAGACTTCCAGGGGACGCCCTCACCTGCCCGCCGCTGGCTGCGGCGCACCGGGGCACTGCTCGCGGGTGCGCCCCTGCTGGCCGGACTGATGCAGCTGCCCGCGGCGGTGCCGGCGCAGGCGGCCGGCTCGGACACCGTGTCCGTCGCCCTGGACTCGCTGAGCCCCAGCGCCCCCAACGACGGGGACACGCTGACGGTCTCCGGCACGGTGACCAACAACGGCAAGCAGGCCGTCACGGACGCGCACGTGGACCTGCGGGTGGGCTCCCTGCTCAGCACCCGCTCCGAGATCGACACGGCCGCCCGGCACTCCGAGGACCTCCAGTCGGGCCTGGGCACCGAGGTCGGCGGCAAGTACACCGAGGACTTCGACTCGCTCCCGTCGGGCGTCGCCGAGCACTTCAGCATCTCCGTGCCGGTCGACAAGCTGGACCTCGGCCAGGACGGCGTGTACCAGTTCGGCGTCTCGCTGTCCGGTAAGACCTCCGCGCAGCAGTGGGACCAGGTTCTCGGCATCCAGCGGACGTTCCTGCCGTGGCAGTCCTCCGAGGCCGACACGAAGACGAAGACGACGTATCTCTGGCCGCTGATCTCCACCGTCCACGTGACGGCGAAGACGGGCGCCGGCGAACTGCAGACGCCCGTCTTCCAGAACGACGACCTCGCCAAGGAGATCGCGCCCGGCGGCCGGCTGGCCCAGATGCTGGCGCTCGGCAAGGATCTCGATGTCACCTGGGTGATCGACCCGGATCTGCTGGCCTCCGTGGACGCGATGACGCGCAACTACCGGATCCAGGGCGCCGGCGACACCACCACGGCCGGCACCCACCAGGCGGTGGCCAAGCAGTTCCTGGCCGACCTCCAGGAGGCGGTGGCGGACAAGGAGGTGGTGGCCCTCCCCTTCGCGGACCCGGACCTGGCCTCCCTCGCCCACAACGGCACCAGCGTGACCGGCTCGCTGAGCCACCTCAAGGACGCCACCGACGTCGCCACCATCACCGTGAAGACCGTGCTCCATGTCACACCGAGCACCGACTTCGCGTGGCCCGTGGACGGCGCCGTTGACCCCTCGATCATCAAGGTCGCCACCTCGGCGGGTGCCGACAAGGTGATCGCCCGCAGCGACAGCCTCCAGGAGACCGGCGGGCTCACCTACACGCCCTCGGCGGCGCGCCCGATCGGCGGCGGCACGACGGCGGTGGTCGCCGACGCGCGGCTGTCCACGGCGTTCGAGGGCGATCTGACGAACGCCGACTCGGCCACGCTCGCCGTGCAGCAGTTCCTCGCCCAGAGCCTCGCGCTGAACACCCAGACCGGCAAGCAGCGCAGCATCGTCGTCGCCCCGCAACGGATGCCGACGGCAAGCCAGGCCCAGGCGATGGCAACGGCGATCACCGCGCTGCAGGACAGCAACTGGTCGCAGTCGCAGGAACTCGCGGCGGCCGCCAAGGCCAAGCCCGACCCCGGCGCGACCACGAAGATCCCCTCGTCGTCCGCGTACCCCTCCGCACTGCGCAAGCAGGAGCTGCCCCGGACGGCCTTCGAGCAGATCGCCCGCACCCAGGACAAGCTCGACAACTTCCAGGTGATCCTCACCGACGAGTCCCGGGTGGTGACCCCCTTCGGGCGGGCCATAAACCGCGAGATGTCCACGTCGTGGCGGGGCCGCGGCAGCGCGGCGGACAGCTTCCGCACGAGCGTGGAGTCCTGGCTCGACGACCTCACCGGTCAGGTCAAGCTGATCGACAAGTCCGAGACCAAGCTCTCCGGCCGCAGCGCCACCATCCCGGTGACCGTCCAGAACAACCTGGTCCAGGGCGTCGACCACCTGGTGCTGCGGCTCACCTCGACCATGCCGACCCGACTGGAGATCGGCGGCAAGCCCTACTACGAGCAGCCCGTCGAGGTCTCCGGCGGCCACAGCCAGTCCGTGAAGTTCTCCACCTCGGCCAACGCCAACGGCCGGGTCGAGGTCACCGCCCAGCTGTACACCGAGGACGGCCAGGAGTACGGCGCGCCCGTCAGGTTCGACGTGAAGGTCACCGAGGTCACGCCGACGGTGATGCTGGTCATCGGCGGCGGCGTGCTGCTGCTGGTGCTCGCCGGCTTCCGTATGTACACCCAGCGCAAGCGGGCGGCCGCCCGCCGGGCCGAGGAGGGCGACGGCCCCGACGAGACGGGCGAGGACACCCCGGACGCTCCCGACGCCCCGGAGACCCCTGGCACCTCGGAGGCCGCCGACGTCCCGGAGGCCGAGAACCCGGAGGACACCAAGGACGCCGACGGACCGGGGAACCCCGCTGCCCGTGGGGATCGTCTCCACGAGGAGTCCGTCGCCCGGTCCGGGGAAGACGACCCGGAGCAGCCGAGTGACCCGACACCGGACACCGCACCGGAAAGCGCCGACCCGTCCGAGACGGGTGAGAGAGTGGACCGTTGAGCGATGTCGTGGCCGGTGGGCCCGGGACGATGAGGTAGGGGTAACCATGAACGCGCCGTACGACGGTGAAAGCGGCCAGGGCGCGGCCGGTTCGGGCTACCCCGAGCCGCCGCCGGAGCCCGGCCAGGTCCCGCCGCAGCACGCGGCTGACATGTACCTCCAGGACGCCTACGACCAGGACCCCTACCGGGCACGCGACCTCTCCGCCCAGGACCCTGTCGCCGAGGCACTCTACGACCGTGCCGCGCACCCCCCGCCTGCGCCGGGCAGCTACCCGCAGCAGCCGCTGTACGGGCAGCCCGCCCAGTCGCCCTACGCCCCCGACCCGCACGTGTGGGCCCAGACCCCGGCGCCGGAGCCGGACAGGCCGAGCCAGTACCTGCCGTACGGCGACAACCCGCGCACGACCCAGTTCGTGGGCGTGGACGACCTGGTCTCGCACTCCGGTGAGGAGCACCACGAGCCGGACGCCTTCGCTCATCTCTTCCGCGACCAGCAGCAGAACGGCTACCGCGAACAGCAGCAGAGCGGCTACCGGGATCCGCAGCAGGGCGGCGGCCGGCTGCCGTCGGAGCCCCCGGCGGTTCCGGGTCCGGCGGCCGCCCCGGGAGGGCCCGCACAGGTGCCGCCGTACCAGGCACCGACGCCACCGGCTGCCCCGACGGCCGCGGTCGACCAGACCCTGAACCTCGGTGCCGTTCCCGCCGCGGCCCCGGCCCCCGTCGCGGCGAAGAAGGGCGGCAAGGCCGCGGGGCTGCTCAAGTCGAGCGCCGTGATGGCGGCAGGGACGATGGTCTCCCGCCTCACCGGCTTCGTCCGCTCCGCGCTGATCGTCTCCGCGCTGGGCGTCGGCCTCCTCGGCGACACCTTCCAGGTCGCCTACCAGCTGCCGACGATGATCTACATCCTCACCGTCGGCGGCGGCCTCAACTCCGTCTTCGTGCCGCAGCTGGTGCGGGCCATGAAGGAGGACGACGACGGCGGCGAGGCCTTCGCCAACCGTCTGCTGACCCTCGTCATGGTGGCGCTGGGCCTGCTCACCGCGGCCACCATCGCGGCCGCGCCCTTCCTCATCCGGCTGCTGTCCGACTCGGTCGCCAGCGACCCGGCGGCCAACGAGGTCGGCATCACCTTCGTCCGCTACTTCCTGCCCTCGATCTTCTTCATGGGCATCCACGTGGTGATGGGTCAGATCCTCAACGCCCGCGGCAAGTTCGGCGCGATGATGTGGACCCCTGTCCTCAACAACATCGTCATCATCGTCACCCTCGGCCTGTTCATCTGGGTCTACGGCACCGCCGCGCACTCCGGCATGAAGGTCACGACCATTCCGCCGGAGGGCCAGCGACTGCTCGGCCTCGGCGTGCTGCTCGGGCTCGTGGTCCAGGCCCTGGCGATGATCCCCTACCTACGCGAGACCGGGTTCCGGCTGCGGCTGCGCTTCGACTGGCGGGGCCACGGCCTCGGCAAGGCCGCAACCCTCGCCAAGTGGACCGTGCTGTTCGTCCTCGCCAACCAGGCGGGCGCGCTCGTCGTCTCCCAGCTGTCCACCTCGGCCGGCAAGAGCTCCCCGGTCGACGGCACCGGCTTCGCCGCCTACGCCAACGCCCAGCTGATCTGGGGCCTGCCGCAGGCCATCATCACGGTCTCCCTGATGGCCGCCCTGCTGCCGCGGATCTCCCGCTCGGCCGCCGAGAACGACACGGGCGCCGTCCGCGACGACATCTCCCAGGGCCTCAGGACGACCGCCGTCGCGATCGTCCCCATCTCCTTTGGCTTCCTGGCCCTCGGCATCCCGATGTGCACCCTGATCTTCGGTTCCTCGGGCGTCAGCGAAGCCACCAACATGGGGTTCATGCTGATGGCCTTCGCCCTCGGCCTGATCCCCTACTCGGTGCAGTACGTCGTCCTGCGCGCCTTCTACGCCTACGAAGACACCCGCACCCCCTTCTACAACACGGTCATCGTCGCGGCGGTCAACGCGGGCGCCTCGGTCGCCTGTTACCTGCTGCTCCCGGCCCGCTGGGCGGTGGCCGGCATGGCGGCCTCCTACGGCCTGGCCTACGCGATCGGCGTCGGGGTGGCCTGGCGGCGGCTGCGCAAGCGGCTCGGCGGCGACCTGGACGGCTCCCGGGTCACCCGCACCTACGCCAGGCTCTGCATCGCCTCCGTACCGGCCGCGCTGCTCAGTGGTGCGGCCTGCTACGGCATCGGCCACACTCTGGGGCAGGGCGTGATCGGTTCCTTCGCCGCGCTGGTGGCCGGCGGGGCGGTCCTGCTCGGCGTCTTCTACGTCGCCGCGCGCCGCATGCGCATCGAGGAGCTCAACTCCCTCGTGGGTATGGTGCGCGGGCGTCTGGGTCGTTGAGGCGGGGGTAAGCGCACAACCATCGTTCGCCGCCGCGTGTCGTGCATAGCGGGGGACTGTGGGCACAATTGGTTTCGGCGTCGTACAGCGTGCAACGGATGGGGAGGCAGGAACGACGGTGGCGGAACGGAGCACGGCTGCCGTCGACGTGGCAGACAACAGCGGTGACGAGCCGCTGACCGCCAAGGCGGACCAGTCCACGGCCGACGGGGTGGCCAAGAACCCGGAGCGGGACACGGACAGCGACGAAGCACAGGGAAACGGCATGGCCGCGGGTGCTGAGAAGCAGGCCGCACCCCCTGAACTGCACAGCGGGCACAAGCTCGCCAGACGCTACCGTCTTGAGGAGTGCGTCACCCGTCTGGACGGATTCAGCAGTTGGCGTGCGGTCGACGAGAAACTTCGCCGTGCCGTCGGCGTCCACATCCTGCCGGCCGACCATCCGCGGACCCGTGCGGTGCTGGCCGCCGCCCGCTCCGCCGCGCTGCTCGGGGACCCGCGCTTCGTGCAGGTCCTGGACGCCGTCGAGGAGAACGACCTCGTCTATGTCGTCCACGAGTGGCTGCCGGACGCCACGGAGCTGACCGCACTGCTGGCCGCCGGACCGCTGGAGCCGCACGACGCCTACCAGATGGTCAGTCAGATCGCCTCCGCCATGGCGGCCGCGCACCGCGAGGGGCTGGCCCATCTCCGCCTGAACCCGAACGCCGTGCTGCGCACCTCCACGGGGCAGTGGCGCATCCGCGGCCTCGCGGTGAACGCGGCGCTGCGCGGTATCAGTTCCGACACCCCGCAGCGCACCGACACCGAGGCGATCGGCGCCCTGCTGTACGCGGCGCTGACCCAGCGCTGGCCCTACGAGAGCGACGCCTACGGTCTGGCCGGGCTGCCCAAGGACATCGGTCTGATCGCACCCGACCAGGTGCGTGCCGGCGTCCACCGCGGCCTGTCCGAGCTCGCCATGCGGGCTCTGGTCAACGACGGCGCCACCGCTTCCCGCCACGAGTCCGCGTGCACCACGCCGGAGGAGCTGGTCAAGGCGATCGGCGAGATGCCCCGCATCCGTCCGCCGGAGCCGGCGTTCACGGCACCGCCCGAGTACCAGCGCACCACGTACCAGCAGGGCACCTACGGCCGTCCCACGCCGCCCGGCGTGACACAGCCGCTCCAGGCCCCGCCGCCACCGCTCCAGAGCCGCACCGGCAAGGCGCTGAAGTGGGCCGTCTCGGCCCTCCTCATCGCCGCCCTGGGCCTGGGCAGCTGGCAGCTCGCGGACGCCCTGATGGACCAGAGCGACAAGTCCGGCGGCGACACCACCAACACCCAGACGACGGACGACGGCGACAAGAACACCGCCAGCCCCGCGCCCGCCGCCACGATAAAGATCCAGAACGCCCAGGAGTACGTCGCCGAGGGCGAGGCCCAGCATCCGAACGACGTCAAGAAGACGTACGACGGCAGCACCTCGACCTACTGGAGGACGAACACCTTCGTGAGCGGACCGGAGCTCGCTCCGTACAAGCCGGGCGTGGGAATCGTCTACGACCTGGGGTCCGCCAAGGAACTCGCCACGGGAACCATCTCCCTTCGCTACTCTGGCGATCACACAACGGTCGCGCTGTACGCCGCCGACTCGCTGAGCCCGGGATCGATCAGCTCGATGACGCAGATCGGCAGCGTCACCACCACCGGGAACACCGCCACGGTGAAGGTCAGCAAGAAGGTGAAGAGCCAGTTCGTGCTCGTGTGGATCACCGCCGTGCCGAATTCGGGCGCGGATCCCGACGCGTACGCACAAGCCGGCTACAAGCAGGCCGTCACCGAGGTGAAGTTCACAGGCTGACGTCTCACCGGCAGCACCGAAGGCGGAGGGGGCAGATGGCGGAAGGCGCCGGATACGGCGGAGCGAGCGACCAGGAGCTACTCGCCCGCCATGTGGAAGGCGACCCCGATGCCTTCGGTGAGATCGTGCGCCGGCACCGGGACCGGCTCTGGGCGGTCGCCCTGCGGACCCTGGGGGACCGCGAGGAGGCCGCTGACGCCGTCCAGGACGCCCTCGTATCCGCCTACAGGGCCGCCCACACCTTCCGTGGCCAGTCGGCCGTCACAACGTGGCTGCACCGGATCACGGTCAACGCCTGCCTCGACCGCGCGCGCAAAGCGGCCTCCCGCAAGACCGCCCCGGTCGACGACACCGAGCGGCTGGAGCAGCTGCTGGAGCCGCATGAATCGGCCTCCGCTCCGGCCGAGCGGAACGATCTGCACCGCCAGCTCCTGGAAGCCCTCGGCACCCTGCCCCACGACCAGCGGGCCGCCCTCGTCCTGGTCGACATGCAGGGCTACCCGGTCGCCGAGGCGGCCCGGATCCTCGATGTGCCCACCGGGACGGTGAAGAGCCGGTGCGCTCGCGGCAGGGCCAGACTCCTGCCGCTGATCACCCATCTACGGCCGGAAAACACCGGTGACGAAAACGACCCGGCCCAGGCACGGAACCGGGCGGAGGGGACATCCGTCCCACCCGCAGCGGGGCATCAGGACGGGGGCCCGCAGGACACCGGGCCGAGTGATTCAGCCGCAGTGAAGGGCGGAGGTGGTCGAGCGTGACTTCGACGACAGACACGACCGAGCACCCGGACGTCGCGGAGATCTCCGACCTCACCGAGGGTCTGCTCCCACCCGCCCGGACGGAGGAAGTACGACAGCACCTGGACGGGTGCGGACTCTGCACCGACGTCCACACCTCGCTGGAGGAGATCCGGGGTCTGCTGGGCACACTGCCGGGCCCCCCGCGCATGCCGGCCGATGTCGCGGGCCGGATCGACGCCGCCCTCGCCGCCGAGGCTCTGCTGAACGCGACGGCGCCTGTGGCTCATGTTTCACGTGAAACATCTCCCCGCGAGACGCCGCCCCCCGGGGACCGCCCTGCCGGACGGCCAAGTGCCTCCGCCGGTCCCGGCCGCAAGGACCGCGGACATAACCGCGGCCGACGCCGCCGCACGGTCGTCCTCGGGACGGTCTTCACCGCCGCCGTTCTCGGCGCCGGTTCCTTCTTCCTGCAGTCTCTTGGCGGCGACGGGACCCCGACGGCTCAGAGCAAGCCGACGAACTCCGCCGGAACCTTCTCCAAGAGCACCCTTCCAGGCCAGGTGAAGGATCTCCTCGGCACGAAGCCGAGCACGCAGCGGGGCTCCCAGAAGCCCTTCAGCGTCGAGTCCCAGCCCAGCGGCCAACCGAACTCGACGCCAAGCCCGACGATCAAGCTGCAGCCCACGACACAGGTGCCTGTGTGCGTGCGCCAGGGCATCAGCCAGACCGACCTTGTCCTCGGCGCGAAAAAAGGGACCTACGAGGGCCATGACGCCTACCTCGTCGTGCTCCCCGACTCCTCCGATACCTCCCGGGTGACGGCATACATCGTCGACGCGTCCTGTGACAGCAAGGGGTCGGCTTCCCCCGGCAAGGTCCTCCTGACGGAGTCTCTGGCCCATCCCTGAGCGTCCCCCGGGGACAGCCTCAGAAGGGGTACGCATCGTCTCGCCCCAGCGTGGAAATCCGTACGGTGTGGGATGCCCGTGTGCCCGGACACACCGGGAATGCGCGCCCCTTAGGATCCGTTGGGTGGGGTGAGAGCTTCTGACAGAAGCTCCCACCGGTCGAATTGACGTAGACCAGAGACGAGGAATCAAGCCGTGAGCGACGTCCGTAACGTGATCATCATCGGCTCCGGGCCCGCCGGCTACACGGCGGCGCTCTACACCGCGCGCGCGTCGCTGAAGCCCCTGGTGTTCGAGGGGGCCGTCACCGCGGGCGGTGCCCTCATGAACACCACCGAGGTGGAGAACTTCCCGGGCTTCCGCGACGGCATCATGGGCCCCGAGCTCATGGACAACATGCGGGCGCAGGCCGAGCGCTTCGGCGCCGAGCTGATTCCGGACGACGTCGTCTCCGTCGACCTGACCGGTGAGATCAAGACCGTCACCGACACCGCCGGCACGGTCCACAAGGCGAAGGCCGTCATCGTCACCACCGGCTCCCAGCACCGCAAGCTCGGTCTGCCGAACGAGGACGCCCTCTCCGGACGCGGCGTCTCCTGGTGCGCCACCTGTGACGGGTTCTTCTTCAAGGACCAGGACATCGCCGTGATCGGCGGTGGCGACACCGCGATGGAGGAGGCCACCTTCCTCTCCCGGTTCGCCAAGTCCGTGACGATCGTCCACCGCCGGGACACCCTGCGCGCCTCCAAGGCGATGCAGGAGCGTGCCTTCGCCGACCCGAAGATCAAGTTCGCCTGGGACAGCGAGATCGCCGAGGTCCAGGGCGAGCAGAAGCTGGCCGGTCTGAAGCTGCGCAACGTCAAGACCGGTGAGCTCTCCGACCTGCCGGTCACCGGTCTGTTCATCGCGATCGGCCACGACCCGCGCACCGAGCTCTTCAAGGGCCAGCTGGACCTGGACGAGGAGGGCTACCTGAAGGTGGCATCTCCCTCGACGCACACCAACCTGACGGGTGTGTTCGCCGCCGGTGACGTGGTCGACCACACCTACCGCCAGGCCATCACTGCGGCCGGTACCGGCTGCTCCGCCGCTCTCGACGCCGAGCGTTTCCTCGCCGCCCTCGCGGACGAGGAGAAGGCCGAGCCCGAGAAGACCACCGTCTGACCATCCCCTTCCGCCCCACCGCACCATCAAGTAAAGGAGCCCGCCGTGGCCGGCACCCTGAAGCATGTGACCGACGCCGACTTCGAAGAGGTCGTCCTCAAGAGCGACAAGCCCGTCCTGGTGGACTTCTGGGCCGAGTGGTGCGGTCCGTGCCGCCAGATCGCCCCGTCGCTCGAGGCGATTGCCGCCGAGCACGGCGAGAAGATCGAGATCGTCAAGCTGAACATCGACGAGAACCCGAACACGGCCGCCAAGTACGGCGTCATGTCGATCCCGACCCTGAACGTGTACCAGGGTGGCGAGGTCGCCAAGACCATCGTCGGCGCCAAGCCGAAGGCGGCGCTTGTCCGCGACCTCGAGGACTTCATCGCCGAGTGATGTTTCACGTGAAACACGAATGGGCCAACCCTCAGGGGTTGGCCCATTCGCTTTAGAGCGGCCGTAGCGCCGGTTCCTTCTGTACAGCCCCCAGAAGCCGGTCGAGCGCCAGCTCCACGTCCTCTTTCCAGGAGAGCGTCGTCCGCAGCTCCAGCCGCAGCCGGGGGTGCGAGGGGTGCTGCCGGACCGTCTTGAAGCCCACCGCCAGCAGATGCTCGGCAGGGAGCAGACAGGCGGATTCCTTGTAGCGGGCGTCCCCGAACGCCTCGATCGCCTTGAAGCCCCGCCGCAGCAGATCCTTGGCGACCGTTTGCACCATCACACGTCCGAGCCCCTGCCCCTGATAGCCGGGCATGATGAAGCCGGTCATGAGCTGGACGGCGTCCGGTGACACCGGGCTCGTGGGGAACGCCGTGGACCGCGGGACGTAGGCGGGCGGAGCGTAGAGCACAAAGCCCACCGGTACGTCGTCGACATAGACGACTCGGCCGCACGATCCCCAGTCGAGCAGGACGGCGGAGATCCAGGATTCCTTCTCCAGCGCGGCCGTACCCGCTCTCACCGCTGCTTCGCTGCTGACGGGGTCCAGTTCCCAGAAGACACACGAGCGACAGCGCTGGGGAAGGTCCTCAAGGTTGTCCAGCGTGAGCGGTACGAGCCGGCGCCCCATGAAGGCTGTTCCTCGCTTCCTTCGCCCGCGGCGTCGCGAGCGGCTGACAGAGCGCTGCGTTCCCTGAGCAGACTGCCGAAGAATCCGACGGTCGCGCCCAGTCCCAGACCCGCGCTCACCAGTCCGGTGCGGCTCATCGATCGCATGGCCCACGCCTCTCTCAGAGGTACTGCCAGCTGCCAGGTGGATGCGCCATACCGAACGCATCGTATCCACACAGCGTTTCCGTCGATACCGCCTGAAAGCAAAGAGCGGACCGTGTTCCGGTACACACCGGACACGATCCACTCTCTGGGCGACAGAACACCGACCAGGCGGCAAACAGCCGGGACGATCAGTCCTCCAGCTCCTCGGAGGCCGAGGAGTCACCGTCGTGAAGGCCCTGGTGGAGGACCGGTCCCTCGCCGGGTGCAAGGGTGCCGAGGATCCGCTCAAGGTCTTCCATCGAGGCGAACTCGACAGTGATCTTGCCCTTCTTCTGACCCAGGTCGACCTTCACCCGCGTCTCGAAGCGGTCCGAGAGCCGGGTCGCGAGGTCACTCAGCGCTGGGGAGACCCGGGCGCCGGCCCGCGGTCCCTTGGCACGTGTCGTCGTCTGGGGCCGCGAGCCCATGAGGGTCACGATCTCCTCGACGGCCCGTACCGACAGTCCCTCGGCGACGATCCGGTGGGCCAGCCGGTCCTGCTCCTCCGAGTCGTCGACGGAGAGCAGCGCCCGCGCGTGCCCGGCCGACAGAACTCCGGCGGCCACCCGGCGCTGGACGGCCGGGGAGAGCTTCAGCAGCCGCAGGGTGTTGGAGACCTGCGGGCGGGAGCGACCGATGCGGTCGGCCAGCTGGTCGTGCGTGCAGTTGAAGTCCTTCAACAGCTGGTCGTAGGCGGCGGCCTCTTCCAGCGGGTTCAGCTGGGCACGGTGGAGGTTCTCCAGCAGCGCGTCCAGAAGGAGCTTCTCGTCGTCCGTCGCCCGGACGATCGCCGGGATCGCCTCCAGGCCGGCCTCACGGCAGGCCCGCCAGCGCCGCTCGCCCATGATGAGCTCATAGCGGGAGGGACCCAGCTGCCGTACGACGACGGGCTGGAGGAGGCCCACTTCCTGGATGGAGGTGACCAGTTCCTGCAGAGCGTCCTCGTCGAAGACCTCACGTGGCTGACGCGGGTTCGGCGCGATGTCGTCGAGGGGGATCTCCGCGAAGTGGGCGCCCATCGGAGGGGCGGGCGTCTCCGCGGCTCCTCCGGCCCCGAACACCGAGGGCTCCTCGGTTTCATGTGAAACAGCCGGCAGCGTCGTCACCTTGGCCGCGGCGACGCCACGGTCGGTCGTCAGCACCGGAGCCGCGGCGGGGGACGGAACTACCGTTCCCCCCACGGCCGTCTGGGCCGGGGTCTTCTCGGTCGGGGCAGCTGGGATCAGTGCACCGAGACCACGACCCAGCCCCCTCCGTCGCTCGCTCACTGGATCCCCTCCACCATGCTCGGGTTGGTCTGAGCGCCGATATGGGCCTGCGTCGGGTCGTAGCTGATCCCGATGCCCTTCAGCGCGATTTCTCGGGCCGCCTCAAGGTACGAGAGGGCACCGCTCGATCCAGGATCGTAGGTCAGTACCGTCTGCCCGTAGCTCGGCGCCTCGGAGATACGGACCGAGCGGGGAATGCTCGTCCGCAGCACCTCGTCGCCGAAATGGCTGCGCACCTCGTCCGCGACCTGAGAGGCAAGGCGCGTCCGGCCGTCGTACATGGTGAGCAGGATGGTCGACACGTGCAGGTTGGGGTTGAGGTGCCCCCGGACCAGGTCGACGTTGCGCAGCAGCTGGCCCAGGCCCTCCAGCGCGTAGTACTCGCACTGGATCGGGATGAGCACCTCGGCGCCCGCGACGAGCGCGTTGACCGTCAGCAGGCCGAGCGAGGGTGGGCAGTCGATGAGGATGTAGTCCAGCGGCTGCTCGTACGCCTGGATCGCCCGCTGCAGCCGGCTCTCCCGCGCCACCAGGGACACCAGCTCGATCTCCGCACCGGCGAGATCGATCGTGGCGGGGGCACAGAAGAGACCTTCGACGTCCACCACCGGCTGGACAACCTCTGCCAGAGGCTTGCTCTCGACCAACACGTCGTAGATGGACGGAACTTCGGCGTGATGGTCGATCCCCAGCGCAGTGGACGCATTGCCCTGCGGGTCGAGGTCGATCACCAGAACGCGACCACCGTGCAGGGCCAGGGACGCGGCAAGGTTGACGGTGGTCGTCGTCTTGCCCACGCCGCCCTTCTGGTTGGCGACCACGATGACTCTGGTCTGCTCCGGACGTGGCAGTCCTTCGCCGGCGCGGCCCAGAGCCTCCACCGCGAGTTGGGCAGCACGACCGATGGGAGTGTCGTCCATCGGAGGCGGTGTTTCACGTGAAACATCCGCCCCCATCGATTCGGTACGGGGACCGGGGACCGGATCGGTCATCGGTCCCGCGATGTTGGCGTCGGACCGCAAGGATTCACTCTCCTCGACTTCAGGCTCGCAATGAACAGAGCCTCCCATGCCTTCGGGGTCGTGAACCAGTGAGGCCTGGTGTTCTGTGGAGAAATCCACCTCTGTGGACAACTCCGCGCCCCGCAGGGAGGACGGAGCGTCACCAGAGGCCCCCTCTCTGAGGGATCCGAGGGGCTTTCGGTCGCGCGGTTCGGCCGCGGCGCGGCCCCGGCCGATAATGCCGTGTAGCAGTGAGCGACGTTTCACGTGAAACACGATGCACAGCGCGCAGTACCGAAAAGCCGCGACACTCCGTCATGCGTAGGTTTGGCAGCTTGTGTGGAGTACGTCTGGTCGTCAGGACGGATCAGCGGCGCCTACGCGCCCTCCCCGTACGGGCCGCCTTCGCTCGCTTGGCCGCGAAGCGCACGCCGCCCGGGCTCTCCCCGACCTCCACACGGACGACGGTCGACAGCGGATCCACCACGCCCTCACCCACATGCAGGATGGAGGTCGACACCGCGCCGAGCTTGGCCAGCGCGGTGGCCGCGGCCTTCAGCTCCTCCTCCGCCGTGTCCCCCTTGAGGGCGAGCATCTCGCCGTAGGGGCGCAGCAGCGGAATGCCCCACGTGGCCAGCCGGTCCAGCGGGGCCACGGCGCGGGCGGTCACCACATGCACCGGAGGCAGCTTGCCCATGACCTCCTCGGCGCGGCCACGCACCACGGTCACATGGTCCAGGCCGAGCAGCTCGACGACCTCGGTCAGGAAGTTGGTGCGCCGTAGCAGTGGCTCCAGCAGGGTGATGTTGAGGTCCTCCCGGACCAGCGCGAGCGGAATGCCCGGCAGGCCGGCTCCGGAACCCACGTCGCACACCGTCACCCCTTCGGGGACGGCCTCAGAGAGCACCGCGCAGTTCAGCAGGTGCCGCTCCCACAGGCGGGGCACTTCCCGTGGGCCGATCAGACCACGCTGCACGCCTGCCTCGGCGAGCAGCTCCGCGTAGCGGACCGCATCGGCGAAGCGCTCGCCGAACACTTCCCGCGCCTGTTCGGGCGCCGGGGGGAGCTCCGCAGCCTCCGTCACGGGGACCGTCCTTCCGTACCGCGCCGGCGCTCCGCGCACCGGCCACCAGAACTACCAGGCTGACAAAGTTCGGCCCCGCCTGCTCAACAGACGGGGCCGGTGAAACGGGGGGACCGCTCAGGCGGGCAGCACGACGACGAACCGCTGCGGCTCCTCGCCCTCCGACTCGCTGCGCAGCCCGGCGGACTTGACCGCGTCGTGCACGACCTTGCGCTCGAACGGGGTCATCGGCTTGAGCTTCACGGGCTCGCCGGTGCTCTTCACCTCGGCGGCGGCCTTGGCGCCCAGCTCGGAGAGCTCGGCGCGCTTCTTGGCGCGGTAGCCCGCGATGTCGAGCATCAGCCGGCTGCGGTCACCGGTCTCTCGGTGCACGGCCAGGCGGGTCAGCTCCTGGAGCGCCTCCAGCACCTCGCCGTCGCGGCCGACCAGCTTCTGCAGGTCACGGCCACCCGAGTCGCTGATGATCGACACGGAGGCACGGTCGGCCTCGACATCCATGTCGATGTCACCGTCGAGGTCGGCGATGTCCAGCAGACCTTCGAGATAGTCCGCCGCGATCTCGCCCTCCTGCTCCAGGCGGGTCAGGGTGTCTGCACCCTCGGCAGCGGCGGAGGTGGTGCCTTCCGTCACGGGATGGGCTCCTTCTTACTTCTTGGACGGGGACTTGGGGCGCTGCGGACCGCCCTTGCGCTGACCGGACTGGGCCCTGCTGCGGCCGTTGGAGCCGCCCTTCGGGGCCTGCTGGGTGGCCGGCTTGGCATCCTGCGGCTCGTCGGACTTCTCCAGCGAGGTCGTCTTGCCCTCCGAACCCGACGAGTCCGGGGAATCCGATGCGGTGTCGCCGGCCACCTTCGCCGCGCCGGACTGCCGCTGGGCCTTGGTCTGACGCTTGGGCTGCTGGCGCTTGGCGGCGCCGGTGGCCGTGACGCCGTCCTCGGTCTGCGCGACGGCCTGGGCCTCGCCCTTCACCACGGTGCCGTCGGCCTGGGCCACGAGGCCCGCCTTGGTCAGCGCGTTGACGAACGAGCGCTCGAACTCGTTGCGGTCCCGGCCCTTGGCGACGATCGCCTTGACGATGGTCTTCTCGCTGCGCCGACGGGTCTTGCCGTGGTGCGTGACGTGCTTGGTGAGGCGCTCCAGGTAGGCGGCCTGGGCCTTGGAACCCGGGGTCGGGTTGTTGCGGATGACGTACATCTGCTGGCCCATGGTCCACACGTTGGTGGTCAGCCAGTAGACGAGGACACCGACCGGGAAGTTGATGCCGAAGACGGCGAACATGACCGGGAAGACGTACATCAGCATCTTCTGCTGCTGCATGAACGGCGTCTTCACCGTGGTGTCGACGTTCTTCGTCATCAGCTGGCGCTGCGTGTAGAACTGCGACGCCGACATCAGGACGATCATGACCGCGGTGACGACCCGGACGTCCGTGAGGGAGGCACCGAGGGCCTCCACCTTCGCGGAGCCGTCCGTGAACTTCGCGGCGAGCGGGGCCCCGAAGATGTGGGCCTTACGGGCGCTGGCGAGCAGCGACTCGTTGATGACGCCGATCGTCGAGCCCGTCGCGATGCCGTTGAGCACGTGGTACAGGGCGAAGAAGAACGGGGACTGCGCCAGGATGGGAAGGCACGAGGAGAGCGGGTTGGTACCCGACTCCTTGTACAGCTTCATCATCTCTTCGGACTGACGCTGCTTGTCGTTCTTGTAGCGCTCCTGGATCTTCTTCATCTCGGGCTGGAGCGTCTGCATGGCCCGGGTCGCCTTGATCTGCTTCACGAAGAGCGGGATCAGGCAGATGCGGATCAGGATCACCAGGGACACGATGGACAAGCCCCAGGCCCAGCCCGTGTCGGGACCGAAGATCTTCCCGTACACGGAGTGGAACTGGACGATGACCCATGAGACGGGTGTCGTGATGAAGCTGAAAAGGCTGGCAATCGTGTCCACTAATCATGCTCCTTGGGCATGGGACGAAGTCTCTGCGGCCGGGCTCGAAGGAAGCTCGGAAGGAGCCTTCTCCTCGGTGGCCGGTTCGGCGGCGGAGGGCCCGCCCCTGCGTGCACGCCAGGCGTCACGCAGCATTTCGTGCCACCGCGGGCGCTTGCGCGGCGGAACATGGTCCACACCGCCGAGCGACCACGGATTGCACCGCAGGATGCGCCAGGCCGTGAGTGCCGTGCCCTTGATCGCACCGTGCCGGTCGATGGCCGTGTAGCCGTAGTGGGAGCACGACGGGTAGTACTTGCATACCGGCCCCAGCAGCGGACTGATCGTCCACTGGTAGAGCTTGATCAGAGCCAGCAGCGGGTACTTCATCGCGCGCCCCCTCCCAGCAGCCGCTCGATGGCGGCATCCAGGTCTCGGGCCAGCTGTGCATGGTCGGCGTCGCCCGCTCCGGGCAGCGCTCGTACGACTACCAGGCTACCGGGGGGAAACAGGGTGACTCGCTCACGCATCAGATGACGCAGTCTGCGCTTCACTGTGTTGCGCACAACCGCACCACCCACGGCCTTGCTCACGACGAAACCCGCACGCGTCGGGGGAGCGCTCTCCCCAGGCGCGTGCGGGTCCGTGGCACCGCTTCGAAGGTGGACGACGAGGGACGGGCGGCCTGCCCGGCGCCCTCGTCGTACCGCGGTCGCGAAGTCCTCGCGCCGCCTCAGCCGGTTCTCGGTGGGCAGCACGACGTCATGACCTGATCGGGATCAGGCGGACAGGCTGGCGCGACCCTTGGCACGACGGTTCGCGAGAATCGCGCGGCCGGCACGGGTACGCATCCGCAGACGGAAGCCGTGGGTCTTCGCGCGACGACGGTTGTTCGGCTGGAAGGTGCGCTTGCTCACTCGGGGGCTCCAGAAATCAAATCGGTGGTGGCGGGTGCCGTCCTGGCTGTCACCGTGCGCCCACGAGTAGCTCGCATCACGCCCGAGTGCACCGCTTCCCGATCACCTTCAGCGATCTGTGCCCATCGGAGGCAGGCGGCAGCAGCCATCGACAACTCGACCTGGTTACGGTACGCGGGGCTACGCCATTCGGTCAAACCAGCAGTGACCGAGAGACACTATCCACAGGCTGGGGACAACAACTTGAACCGCAGCCGCCACGCTGACTACCGTGGCTGAACTCCGATTCGTTCCTTTATCCCCGCCCGACCTGATTTTCATCCCGACCCGTCCTCGAACCACACGTTCGTGGGACCTGTGAGAGAGCGTGCCCTGTGGCTGACGTACCTGCCGATCTTGCCGCAGTGTGGCCACGAGTACTGGAGCAGCTCCTCGGTGAGGGCCGCGGTCAGGGTGTGGAGGCGAAGGACGAACACTGGATCAGGCGCTGCCAGCCGCTCGCGCTGGTCGCGGACACCGCTCTCCTCGCCGTACCGAACGAATTCGCGAAGAACGTACTGGAGGGCCGTCTCGCACCGATCGTCAGCGAGACCCTGAGCCGCGAGTGCGGGCGCCCGATCCGGATCGCGATCACCGTGGACGAGTCCGCGGGTGAGCCCCCGGCCCCGCCGGCGCCCCCCGTACAGAAGCAGCGTTACGACGAGCCCGAGCACCCGTCCTCGCCGTACGACGGAGGGTACGGCCGGCACCGCGCCGAGCAGCTGCCGGACCAGGGCGGCCGCGACCAGCTGCCCACGGCCCGCCCCGCCTACCCCTCCGAGTACCAGCGCCCCGAGCCCGGTGCCTGGCCGCGCCCCGGACAGGACGAGTACAGCTGGCAGCAGCCGCGGCTGGGTTTCCCGGAGCGCGATCCCTACGCCTCGCCGTCCCAGGACGCGTACCGCTCGGACGGTTACGGGGACTCGTACGCCCAGGAGTACCGCCCGCAGCAGCCGCTGGACCGGCCGTCGTACGAGCAGCAGCGCGCGGAGTACGAACCGCCGCGCCCCGACTACGACCGGCCCGACTACGACCGGCCCGACTACGACCGCTCCGACTACGAGCGGCCCACGCACGACCGGCCTGCTCCCCACGACCGGTCCGACTACGACCGGGACTCCGGGCGCCGTGAGCTGTCCGAGTCCCCGGGCGGGCCGGGCCAGGGACACCGGGGCGGTCCGGGACGGCCGGACCTGCCGAACATGCCGAGCGCCGGCGGCCCCGGGCCGCTGGGCGCGAAGCCCGCGCCGTCCGGCGGCCCCGGTGAGCCGACCGCCCGCCTGAACCCCAAGTACCTCTTCGACACGTTCGTCATCGGCGCGTCCAACCGCTTCGCGCACGCGGCCGCGGTCGCCGTCGCCGAGGCGCCCGCCAAGGCGTACAACCCCCTCTTCATCTACGGGGAGTCGGGACTCGGCAAGACGCACCTGCTGCACGCGATCGGGCACTACGCGCGGAGCCTCTACCCGGGCACGCGGGTGCGGTACGTGAGCTCGGAGGAGTTCACCAACGAGTTCATCAACTCCATCCGCGACGGCAAGGGCGACAGCTTCCGCAAGCGCTACCGCGAGATGGACATCCTGCTCGTCGACGACATCCAGTTCCTCGC
Organism: Streptomyces sp. NPDC028289; assembly: GCF_055565975.1. Lineage (NCBI taxonomy): Bacteria > Bacillati > Actinomycetota > Actinomycetes > Kitasatosporales > Streptomycetaceae > Streptomyces > Streptomyces sp. NPDC028289. The sequence goes on from NZ_JBVHTI010000005.1 coordinate 253,461, forward strand.
GGACAAGGAGTCGACGCAGGAGGAGTTCTTCCACACCTTCAACACGCTCCACAACGCGAACAAGCAGATCGTGCTCTCCAGCGACCGGCCGCCCAAGCAGCTGGTCACGCTGGAGGACCGGCTGCGGAACCGGTTCGAGTGGGGTCTGATCACCGACGTCCAGCCGCCGGAACTGGAGACGCGGATCGCGATCCTCCGCAAGAAGGCGGTGCAGGAGCAGCTGAACGCGCCGCCGGAGGTGCTGGAGTTCATCGCCTCCCGCATCTCGCGCAACATCCGTGAGCTGGAGGGCGCGCTGATCCGGGTGACGGCGTTCGCGTCGCTCAACCGGCAGCCGGTCGATCTCGGGCTGACCGAGATCGTGCTGAAGGATCTGATCCCCGGGGGACAGGACTCCACGCCGGAGATCAGTGCCACGGCGATCATGGCGGCGACCGCGGACTACTTCGGGCTCACCGTCGAGGACCTGTGCGGGAGCTCGCGCGGGCGGCAGCTGGTCACGGCGCGGCAGATCGCGATGTACCTGTGCCGGGAGCTGACGGATCTGTCGCTGCCGAAGATCGGGGCGCAGTTCGGGAACCGGGACCATACGACCGTGATGCACGCCGACCGGAAGATCCGGGCGTTGATGGCGGAGCGGCGGTCGATCTACAACCAGGTCACCGAGCTGACCAACCGCATCAAGAACGGGTAGCGGTCCGTCCGACGTTCTACGGCGTTCAGGGCGCCCTTGGGAGAGATCCGGGGGCGCCCTTCTGGCGTCCTGGGGTGGTTCGGAGGGGGTCTGGTGCCGGTCCATGGGGGCTGGTCGCGCAGTTCCCCGCGCCCCCAGGGGGCGTTCAAACAAGGTCCGCTGTTCGATTACCGGCCCGGTTACGGGCGTCCTCCACAGATTTGCCGACTTTCTTGCGTCCACACCCTGGGGACTGTGAAGTTGTCCCGAGCGTCGTCCACAGGCTGGGGGTTGAAACGGCATCAGGGCAGCTCAGGTGGCTGTGGAATCGTGGACGACGGATCTCCACAGTCTGTGGACGAAGACGGGATCCACAGACTGTGGACGAAGTTGTCCACCGGTACCCCACAGGCTGAGGGGCGGTTGTCCCCAGCGATCCCCAGCTTCTCCACACCGCTGTCCACTGTTCGGCAACGCGACGCGCCTCCTCACCGAGTCGAGTGAAAGGCGTCACACGAAGGTGCCGGGTTGGGCTGTGGGAAAGGTGGGTAAAGCTGGGGACGGCGTTGGGGAGAACTGCCCTCGGGCTGTGCACGGTGTGTGCAGAACTTTCTGTTCTCCACAGAGACGCCCAGTTGTCCACCGGCTCCACCCACAGGGGCGGTGGACAAAATCTCGCCCCTGAGCTGGGCAAACGAGGTTATCCACGGTATCCACAGCCCCTACTACTACTGACAACTAGAGAGAGCTGGGAATCCGTTTCGAAGAGGGCCCTGTGCACAACTCGCTCTCCGGCCTCTGACCGCGCCTCGTCACGACTTGACCCCGAGAGGCACCAGCTGTCAGTGCGGTGCGTCAGACTGGTCCCCGGTGTTCTTCCCCTCCCCGGGGCCGACGACACCGGGACAGACGACGAAGACGCAGCAGGGCGAGAAGCCCCGGCAACAGCAGGAGGCGGGCTTACGGTGAAGATCCGGGTGGAACGCGACGTACTCGCGGAGGCAGTGGCCTGGGCGGCACGCAGCCTCCCGGCCCGTCCGCCGGCGCCGGTCCTCGCCGGCCTGCTCCTGAAGGCCGAGGACGGCCAGCTGAGCCTGTCCAGCTTCGACTACGAGGTCTCCGCGCGGGTGAGCGTCGAGACCGAGGTCGAGGAAGAGGGCACGGTCCTGGTCTCCGGCCGGCTGCTCGCCGACATCTGCCGGGCGCTCCCCAACCGGCCGGTGGAGATTTCCACAGACGGTGTACGGGCGACGGTGATCTGTGGATCCTCCCGGTTCACGCTGCACACCCTGCCTGTGGAGGAGTACCCCTCCCTGCCGCAGATGCCGAACGCGACGGGCACGGTCCCCGGCGAGGTCTTCGCCTCCGCCGTCTCCCAGGTGGCCATCGCCGCCGGCCGTGACGACACCCTCCCGGTGCTCACCGGTGTGCGGATCGAGATCGAGGGCGACACGGTCACCCTCGCCTCCACCGACCGCTACCGCTTCGCGGTCCGCGAGTTCCTGTGGAAGCCGGAGAACCCGGAGGCCTCCGCGGTCGCCCTGGTGCCCGCCAAGACGCTCCTGGACACCGCCAAGGCGCTCACGAGCGGCGACAGCGTCATCCTGGCGCTCTCCGGCTCGGGCGCGGGCGAGGGGCTCATCGGTTTCGAGGGTGCCGGCCGCCGTACCACCACGCGGCTGCTCGAAGGCGACCTGCCGAAGTACCGCACGCTGTTCCCGACCGAGTTCAACTCCGTCGCCGTGATCGAGACCGCCCCCTTCGTGGAGGCCGTCAAGCGCGTCGCCCTGGTCGCCGAGCGGAACACGCCGGTGCGGCTCAGCTTCGAGCAGGGAGTGCTGATCCTGGAGGCCGGTTCCAGCGACGACGCACAGGCTGTGGAAAGGGTCGACGCGCAGCTGGAGGGCGACGACATCTCGATCGCCTTCAACCCGACCTTCCTGCTCGACGGCCTGAGCGCGATCGACTCGCCGGTCGCCCAGCTGTCGTTCACGACGTCCACCAAGCCGGCGCTGCTCAGCGGCAAGCCGGCGCTGGACGCGGAGGCGGACGAGGCCTACAAGTACCTGATCATGCCGGTGCGCCTCAGCGGCTGAGTTGTCCACAGCTGTGCACGGTGCCGGCCGCCCCCTGTGGGTATCCGGCACCGTCGCGGGGTGGGTTTCCCCAGGTGAGCGGCTATGCCCACAACTGTGCGCAAAGGGCCGGGATTAGGCTCGGACGCGGGCACGCACGTGCCTCTCCTGCCACACCGCAACCTAAGGAACCAACTGATGGAGCTCGGTCTCGTCGGCCTCGGCAAGATGGGCGGCAACATGCGCGAGCGGATCCGCCGCGCGGGCCACACCGTCGTCGGATACGACCGCAACCCGGACCTCGCCGATGTCCACAGCCTGGAAGAGCTTGTGGGCAAGCTCAGCGGGCCGCGCGTGGTGTGGGTGATGGTCCCGGCCGGGGCGCCGACCCAGTCCACGATCGACGAGCTGGCCGAGCTGCTGGAGCCCGGTGACGTGGTCGTCGACGGCGGCAACTCCCGCTGGACGGACGACGAGAGGCACGCGGAGGAGCTGGCCGCCAAGGGCATCGGCTTCGTCGACTGCGGGGTCTCCGGCGGCGTCTGGGGCCTGGAGAACGGCTACGCGCTGATGTACGGCGGCGCCGCCGAGCACGTCGAGAAGGTCCGGCCGGTCTTCGACGGGCTCAAGCCCGAGGGCGACTTCGGTTCGGTGCACGCCGGCAAGGTCGGCGCGGGCCACTTCGCGAAGATGGTCCACAACGGCATCGAGTACGCGATGATGCAGGCCTACGCTGAGGGCTGGGAGCTCCTGGAGAAGGTCGACTCCGTCACGGATGTGCGCGAGGTCTTCCGCTCCTGGCAGGAAGGGACGGTCATCCGTTCCTGGCTGCTCGACCTCGCGGTGAACGCCCTCGACGAGGACGAGCACCTGGACAGGCTGAAGGGTTTTGCACAGGACTCCGGCGAGGGCCGGTGGACTGTGGAGGCCGCCATAGACAACGCGGTGCCGCTGCCCGCGATCACCGCCTCGCTGTTCGCGCGGTTCGCCTCCCGGCAGGACGACTCGCCGCAGATGAAGATGATCGCCGCGCTGCGCAACCAGTTCGGCGGCCACGCCGTAGAGGCGAAGTAGCACCGAGAAGCAGTACCGAGCAGAGACGAACAGCAGGTCACGGGGAGGTCGGCGAAACACCCATGCACGTCACGCATCTGTCGCTGGCCGACTTCCGCTCCTACGCCCGGGTCGAGGTCCCGCTCGACCCGGGCGTCACCGCCTTCGTCGGCCCCAACGGCCAGGGCAAGACCAACCTCGTCGAGGCCGTCGGCTATCTCGCCACCCTCGGCAGCCACCGGGTCGCCTCCGACGCCCCCCTGGTCCGCATGGGCGCCGACCGGGCGATCATCCGGGCGCAGGTCCGGCAGGGCGACCGGCAGCAGCTGGTCGAGCTGGAGCTGAACCCCGGCAAGGCCAACCGCGCCCGCATCAACAGGTCCTCGCAGGTCAGGCCGCGGGACGTGCTGGGGATCGTACGGACCGTGCTGTTCGCGCCCGAGGACCTCGCGCTGGTGAAGGGCGATCCCGGCGAGCGGCGGCGTTTCCTGGACGAGCTGATCACGGCCCGTTCGCCACGGATGGCCGGTGTGCGGTCCGACTACGAGCGGGTGCTCAAGCAGCGGAACACCCTGTTGAAGACCGCCGCTCTCGCCCGGCGCCATGGCGGCCGCTCCATGGACCTGTCCACGCTCGACGTGTGGGACCAGCACCTGGCGCGGGCCGGCGCCGAGCTGCTCGCCCAGCGGGTCGACCTGGTCGCCGCGATCCAGCCCCTCGCGGACAAGGCGTACGAGCAGCTGGCGCCGGGCGGTGGTCCCGTCGCGCTGGAGTACAAGCCGTCGGCGCCCGGCGAGGCGCACACGCGCGAGGATCTGTACGGCCAGCTGATGGCGGCTCTGGCCGATGCCCGCAAGCAGGAGATCGAGCGGGGCGTGACGCTGGTCGGCCCGCACCGCGACGACCTGGTCCTCAAGCTGGGGCAGCTGCCCGCCAAGGGGTACGCCTCGCACGGCGAGTCCTGGTCGTACGCGCTGGCGCTGCGCCTCGCCTCGTACGACCTGCTGCGGGCCGAGGGCAACGAGCCGGTGCTGGTGCTCGACGACGTGTTCGCCGAGCTGGACGCACGGCGCCGGGAGCGGCTGGCGGAGCTGGTCGCGCCCGGTGAGCAGGTGCTGGTCACCGCCGCCGTGGACGACGACGTGCCGCACATCCTGGCCGGTACGCGGTACGCGGTGGCCGACGGGACGGTGGAGCGGGCATGAGCACCGACGGACCCGCACCCAAGGAGGAACCCTCCGGTGTCGACCTCGCGCGCGTGGCGCTCAGGGCGGCCAAGGAGGCGGCACGCGCACGTGGCGACGCGGCGCAGCAGAAGAAGCAGGTGCGGCGCGGTGGCCTGCGCTCCGGCGCGCGCGCGGACGGCCGCGACCCCATGGCGCTGGGTTCCGCGATCAACCGGCTGATCACCGAACGCGGCTGGGAGACACCGGCCGCGGTGGGCGGGGTGATGGGGCGCTGGCCGGAGATCGTCGGTGAGGACCTGGCCAAGCACTGTGTGCCGCAGCGGTACGACGAGGACGAGCGGGTGCTGGTCGTCCAGTGCGACTCCACGGCCTGGGCGACCCAGCTGCGCCACCTCGCGCCCGCGCTGGTCGCCCGCCTGAACGAGGACCTGGGGCACGGCACCGTACGGCTGATCAAGGTGCTCAATCCCGGCGGTCCGGCCCGCCGCTACGGTCCGCTGCGGGCCCCTGGGAGCACGGGTCCCGGGGACACCTACGGGTGACTTACGTCACGATCGCAGCCGGGTGCGGGGCCGTTCCACGGTCGGCCCGGCTGATCGTCGTACGACCGCACGCGGTTGCGAATAGCGACCTGACGCCGGAGTAGCCAAGGGTTGACAGCCGGAAGCGCTGAGTGCCTCCGTGAGCCTCTTGGAGCCCCCATCCGTATATCGGGAGTCGGCAGAGGCCGGTTCAGGGCGGCACATGCGGACTCAGGTACCGGCAAACCCCCATCACTGTCGGCGCTACCGGTAGACTGGGAGACAATCCCGCCCCGACCGTGGGGACCGTCCGGGAAAAGCTGAGCAACGCTGATCAAGGCTTACCAACGCAACATGCCGCAGCCGCTCCGGCAACCCGCCGACGAGCCTGGCTCGTGCTGTGCCAGAAAGGGCGCTTCGTGGCCGATTCCGGCAACCCCAACGAGAACATCCCGTCCACCGACGCCGGCGCGCACGGTGAGGCCACCGCCTCCGCTTCGTACGACGCCAGTGCCATCACCGTGCTCGAAGGGCTGGACGCGGTCCGCAAGCGACCCGGTATGTACATCGGCTCGACCGGTGAGCGCGGCCTGCACCACCTGGTGTACGAGGTTGTGGACAACTCCGTCGACGAGGCCCTGGCCGGCTACGCGGACACCATCGACGTGACGGTCCTGGCCGACGGTGGCGTGCGCGTCGTCGACAACGGCCGTGGCATCCCCGTCGGCATCGTGGCGTCCGAGGGCAAGCCGGCCGTCGAGGTCGTGCTGACCGTGCTGCACGCGGGCGGCAAGTTCGGCGGCGGCGGCTACGCCGTCTCCGGCGGTCTGCACGGTGTGGGTGTGTCCGTCGTGAACGCGCTGTCGAGCAGGGTGTCCGTCGAGATCAGGACCGACGGCCACCGCTGGACGCAGGACTACAAGCTGGGCGTCCCCACGGCTCCGCTGGCCAAGCACGAGGAGACCGGCGAGACGGGCACCTCGGTGACGTTCTGGGCCGACCCGGACATCTTCGAGACCACCGAGTACTCCTTCGAGACGCTGTCGCGGCGCTTCCAGGAGATGGCGTTCCTCAACAAGGGCCTGACGATCCGGCTCACCGACGAGCGCGAGTCGGCGAAGGCCGTCGCCGGTGCGGACGAGGCGGGTGCGGACGAGAAGGCCGAGGTCAAGACCGTCACGTACCACTACGAGGGCGGCATCGTCGACTTCGTGAAGTACCTCAACTCCCGCAAGGGAGACGTGGTGCACCCGACGATCATCGACCTGGAGGCCGAGGACAAGGACAAGAGCCTGTCCCTCGAGGTCGCCATGCAGTGGAACAGCGGCTACAGCGAGGGCGTCTACTCGTTCGCCAACATCATCCACACGCACGAGGGCGGCACCCACGAGGAGGGCTTCCGCGCGGCGCTCACCTCGCTGATCAACAAGTACGCGCGCGACAAGAAGCTGCTCCGGGAGAAGGACGACAACCTCACCGGTGACGACATCCGTGAGGGTCTGACCGCGATCATCTCGGTCAAGCTCAGCGAGCCGCAGTTCGAGGGTCAGACGAAGACCAAGCTGGGCAACACGGAGGCCAAGACCTTCGTGCAGAAGGCGGTCTACGAGCACCTGAACGACTGGCTGGACCGCAACCCGGTGGAGGCCGCGGACATCATCCGCAAGGGCATCCAGGCGGCCACCGCGCGCGTGGCGGCCCGCAAGGCGCGTGACCTGACTCGGCGCAAGGGCCTGCTGGAGAGCGCGTCGCTGCCGGGCAAGCTCTCCGACTGCCAGTCGAACGACCCCACCAAGTGCGAGATCTTCATCGTCGAGGGTGACTCCGCCGGCGGCTCGGCCAAGTCCGGCCGCAACCCGCAGTACCAGGCGATCCTCCCGATCCGCGGCAAGATCCTCAACGTCGAGAAGGCGCGGATCGACAAGATCCTGCAGAACCAGGAGATCCAGGCGCTGATCTCGGCCTTCGGCACCGGTGTGCACGAGGACTTCGACATCGAGAAGCTCCGCTATCACAAGATCATCCTGATGGCGGACGCCGACGTCGACGGCCAGCACATCAACACCCTGCTGCTGACCTTCCTGTTCCGCTTCATGCGCGACCTGGTGGAGCAGGGGCACGTGTACCTGTCCCGTCCCCCGCTCTACAAGATCAAGTGGGGCCGGGACGAGGTCGAGTACGCCTACTCCGACCGCGAGCGCGACGCCCTCCTCGAGCTGGGCCGCCAGCGCGGCAAGCGGGTCAAGGAGGACTCGATCCAGCGCTTCAAGGGTCTCGGCGAGATGAACGCCGAGGAGCTGCGCGTGACCACCATGGACGTCGACCACCGGGTCCTCGGGCAGGTCACCCTCGACGACGCCGCCCAGGCCGACGACCTGTTCTCGGTCCTGATGGGCGAGGACGTCGAGGCCCGCCGCCAGTTCATCCAGCGCAACGCCAAGGACGTCCGCTTCCTCGACATCTGAGTCGGTCTCAGCTGACCGCACCAGGAAGGATCCCCACCAGCTATGGCCGACGAGAACACCCCAGTCACGCCTGAGGCAGAAGGCGGCGACACCCTGCGCATCGAGCCCGTCGGGCTCGAGACGGAGATGCAGCGCTCGTACCTCGACTACGCGATGTCCGTCATCGTGTCCCGCGCGCTGCCCGACGTCCGGGACGGTCTCAAGCCCGTCCACCGACGCGTCCTGTACGCGATGTACGACGGCGGTTACCGCCCCGAGCGCGGCTTCTACAAGTGCGCCCGTGTCGTCGGTGACGTCATGGGCAACTACCACCCCCACGGCGACTCCTCCATCTACGACGCCCTGGTCCGCCTGGCCCAGCCCTGGTCGATGCGGATGCCGCTCGTCGACTCCAACGGCAACTTCGGTTCCCCGGGCAACGACCCGGCGGCCGCCATGCGGTACACCGAGTGCAAGATGGCGCCGCTGTCGATGGAGATGGTCCGCGACATCGACGAGGAGACCGTCGACTTCACGGACAACTACGACGGCCGCTCCCAGGAGCCGACCGTCCTGCCCGCCCGCTTCCCGAACCTGCTGATCAACGGCTCCGCCGGTATCGCGGTCGGCATGGCGACCAACATCCCGCCGCACAACCTGCGCGAGGTCGCCGCCGGTGCCCAGTGGTGCCTGGAGAACCCGGAGGCCTCGCACGAGGAGCTCCTGGACGCGCTGATCGAGCGGATCAAGGGCCCGGACTTCCCGACCGGCGCCCTGGTCGTCGGCCGCAAGGGCATCGAGGAGGCGTACCGCACGGGTCGCGGCTCGATCACCATGCGGGCGGTCGTCGAGGTCGAGGAGATCCAGAACCGCCAGTGCCTGGTGGTCACGGAGCTGCCGTACCAGGTGAACCCCGACAACCTCGCGCAGAAGATCGCCGACCTGGTGAAGGACGGCAAGGTCGGCGGCATCGCGGACGTCCGTGACGAGACCTCGTCGCGGACGGGCCAGCGCCTGGTCATCGTGCTGAAGCGGGACGCGGTCGCCAAGGTCGTCCTGAACAACCTGTACAAGCACACCGACCTGCAGACCAACTTCGGCGCCAACATGCTGGCCCTTGTCGACGGCGTGCCGCGCACCCTCTCCCTGGACGCGTTCATCCGGCACTGGGTGACGCACCAGATCGAGGTCATCGTCCGCCGTACGCGCTTCCGGCTGCGCAAGGCCGAGGAGCGGGCGCACATCCTGCGCGGTCTGCTGAAGGCGCTGGACGCGATCGACGAGGTCATCGCGCTGATCCGGGCCAGTGACACGGTCGAGATCGCGCGTACGGGCCTGATGGAGCTCCTGGAGATCGACGAGATCCAGGCCAACGCCATCCTCGAGATGCAGCTGCGCCGACTGGCCGCCCTGGAGCGCCAGAAGATCATCCAGGAGCACGACGAGCTCCAGGCGAAGATCACCGAGTACAACGCGATCCTGGCCTCGCCGGTCCGCCAGCGCGGCATCGTCAGCGAGGAGCTGGCCGCGATCGTCGAGAAGTACGGCGACGACCGCAAGACCATGCTGGTGCCCTACGACGGTGACATGTCCATCGAGGACCTGATCGCCGAGGAGGACATCGTGGTCACCGTCTCGCGCGGCGGCTACGTGAAGCGGACCAAGACGGACGACTACCGGGCGCAGAAGCGCGGCGGCAAGGGCGTGCGCGGTACGAAGCTGAAGGAAGACGACATCGTCGACCACTTCTTCGTCTCGACCACGCACCACTGGCTGCTGTTCTTCACGAACAAGGGCCGGGTGTACCGGGCGAAGGCCTACGAGCTGCCCGACGCCGGCCGGGACGCGCGCGGGCAGCACGTGGCGAACCTGCTGGCCTTCCAGCCGGACGAGGCGATCGCCGAGATCCTCGCGATCCGGGACTACGACGCGGCGGAGTACCTGGTGCTCGCCACCAAGGCCGGTCTGGTCAAGAAGACGCCTCTGAAGGATTACGATTCGCCCCGCTCCGGCGGTGTCATCGCGATCAACCTGCGCGAGCGCGAGGACGGTTCCGACGACGAACTGATCGGTGCCGAACTGGTTTCGGCGGAGGACGATCTGCTTCTGATCAGCAAGAAGGCACAGTCGATCAGGTTCACCGCCTCCGACGACACTCTGCGACCCATGGGCCGGGCCACCTCCGGTGTCAAGGGCATGAGTTTCCGTGAGGGGGATGAACTTCTGTCGATGAATGTTGTTCGACCCGGTACGTTCGTGTTCACTGCCACCGACGGGGGGTACGCGAAGCGGACCCGTGTCGACGAGTACCGCGTCCAGGGCCGCGGCGGCCTCGGTATCAAGGCCGCCAAGATCGTGGAGGACCGCGGTTCACTGGTCGGCGCGCTGATCGTCGAGGAGAACGACGAGATCCTCGCCATCACCCTGTCCGGCGGTGTGATTCGCACGCGAGTCAGCGGGGTCAGGGAGACGGGCCGTGACACCATGGGCGTCCAACTGATCAACCTGGGCAAGCGCGATGCCGTCGTGGGTATCGCACGTAACGCCGAGGCCGGCAGCGAGGCGGAGGAAGTCGACGGCGAGGACGCCGTGGACGAGACCGCCGAGGGTGTCGCGACCAGCGGCACGGACGAGGGTGAGGCGCCCTCGGCCGAGTAGGCACGAGGAGTGAGTCATCGTGAGCGGAGCCACGGGCGCCGGATCGGCCGGTACCTCGACGGGTACGGATGCGGACGGCGGCGGCCGTGGCTCCGCCGCGTCCGACGGGGGCGGTGCGCCGCAGCAGGCGGACACGCACACGACCCAGCTGAAGGCGATCAAGGCGCCCGCGAAGGCGCCCGCGTCCGACGCACAGGGATCGCAGGGGGGAACTGTGACCGACACCCGAGGGCCGGCCGCGCCGGGCGACCGGCCGGCGCCCGCACAGCCGCAGCAGGGGGCTTCCCCGCTGCCCGGGGAGCGGCGTGCCGAGCAGCCCGCCGCGCCCTACCACCCGCCGCAGGCCTACCCGGCGGCGCAGGCCGCCCAGGCGCCCGCGGGGGGCGTACGACGGCCGCGCACGGGCGCCGCCGGAGCGCGCACCGCGCCGCGCACCCGTAAGGCCCGGCTGCGGGTCGCCAAGGCCGATCCCTGGTCGGTGATGAAGGTCAGCTTCCTGCTCTCCATCGCGCTGGGCATCTGCTCCATCGTGGCGGCGGCGGTGCTGTGGATGGTCCTGGACGCGATGGGCGTGTTCTCGACGGTCGGCGGCACGATCTCGGAGGCGACCGGTTCGAACGAGTCGAACGGCTTCGACCTCCAGGCGTTCCTGTCCCTCCCGCACGTCCTGATGTTCACGTCGATCATCGCGGTCATCGACGTCGTCCTCGCGACGGCGCTGGCGACCCTCGGCGCGTTCATCTACAACCTCTCCGCGGGCTTCGTCGGCGGCGTCGAGCTGACCTTGGCCGAGGACGAGTAACCGCGGTCCAAACCTCTCCTGACGGTCCCCCGACAACCGATTTTGGGACTGCCCCGGTCGTGCGCTAATCTTCAGGAGTCAGCGCGCGGGACATACACCGCAGAGCGCGGCGGGGCTATAGCTCAGTTGGTTAGAGCGCATCCCTGATAAGGATGAGGCCACAGGTTCAAATCCTGTTAGCCCCACCAGCACGAAGACCCCCGGGCCATCTGGTCCCCGGGGGTCTTCGGCATCTACGGCCGAGAGGGCGCCCGTGCAGGTGGTCAGACGCGTCGTCGCCGGCGCTCTCCTGCTCTGTGGGGCCCTGCTCGGTACGCGGGAACTCCAGCGGCAGGCTGCCGGCCGTGGCGTGAAGAAGAGTCTGATCGGGCTCGCGTGCGCCCTGTGTGCTGTCGGCGTGCTGATCAGCCAGGCATAGCGGAACTGTCGACCGGCGGTGCTCTACGGCACCGCCAGGCCCGCGGGCGTAGCCTTCCCGCGGAGGGGGTGCCATGTCTGGGTGGGTCACCTTGGGAGCCGGCTGCTTTGTCGTGGTCGTGGGCGTGCTGGCCTTGATCGGTCGGGGAGCCGCGCCGCACGCGCGGTCGCGCAGGGATGGGTGGGGTCGGGTGGCGATGGGGGGCGGCTTCGTCCTGGACGGCGGGGCCAGGGTTCTCGGCGTCTCGTCCGGGGTGGGGCTGGTTGTCTCCGGCGTTGCCCTGGGGTTCATCGTGCTCGGTGCGGTGCTGCAGATCCGGACCGGAGTGTTCGCCGGGGCTCGTTGGACCGACGCCGGGGACTGAGCCGGGACGGTGGTCGCGGCGGTGCGGGCTCGGCCGGGAGCGGGCATGAAAAGGCCCGGTCGCTGGCGACGGGGGATGCACCAGCGACCGGGTTGCGGCCAGCCTAACAAGGTGGCCTGTGCGGCGGGAGTCAACTTCTCAGCCGTCTTGAGCAGTTGTGATCGGGATCACTCAAACGCGGTCGGAGGCAGGGGCGGATCAGGCCTCGCAGGGCGGGTTGTAGGCGAGGCGGGGGAGGTATTCGCGCCACTTGGCGGGTGTCAGGACGTTGCGGGTGACCGCGCAGATGCGGTTGACCGCCTGGTCGACGTCGAGGCTCCACAGCCGGACCGTGTCGGCGCCGCTGGAGACGCCCAGCATGTTGCTCCGCGGGCTGAAGGAGAGGAAGTTGCCCGTCTTGGCGTTGGGGCTCATGGACTGGCCGATGGGGTGCGCCGAGGACGGGGACGACACGTTCCAGAGGCGGACCGTGTTGTCGTTGCCGCCGCTGGCCAGGGTCCTGCCGTCCCGGCTGAAGGTCAGGGAGACCACCGCCTCGGTGTGGCCGGTGAGGGCCGAGCCGAGACGGGTCGCGTGGCCGGGATCGGAGACGTTCCAGAGGCGGACCGTGTCGTCGTCGCTGCCGCTGGCCAGGGTGCGGCCGTCGGGGCTGTAGGCGAGGGTGTTGATGGGGCCCAGGTGGCCCTTCAGCGGGGCGCCGAGGGGCGTGGCCCGGGTCCGGTCGGAGACGTTCCAGAGGCGGACCGTGCCGTCCGCGCTGCCGCTGGCCAGGGTGCGGCCGTCCGGGCTGAAGACGAGCGCGTTGACGTAACCGGTGTGGCCCTTGAGGGGCTCACCGAGGCGCTGGGGACGGGCCGGGTCGCTGATGTCCAGGAGCTGGACCGTGCGGTCGTCGTAGTCGGCGGCCACGGTCCGCCCGTCGGGACTCAGGGTCAGCGCCTCGGAGCCCGCGTACCGGGTGTTCAGCCGGACCGGCGCACCGTACTGGGCGGGGTGCGCGGGGTCCGACACGTTCCACAGCTGCACCCAGCTGAGGTTGTTCTCACTGGTCAGGATGATCAGGGTGCGCCCGTCCCGGGTGAACACCATCGAGCGCAGGTCCCGTGACCCGGTCGTGAACGGCTCGCCGAGCGCGGTGGGCCGGGCCGGATCCGTGATGTTCCACAGCCGCATCCGGCTGTCGCCGCCGCCGGTGGCCAGGACCCTGCCGTCGGGGCTGAACGCCCCCGCCGCGCCGATCATGTCCGAGCCCGGGATCGACCACAGCCGCACCTTGCCGTCACCGCTGCCGGTGGCGAGGGTGTGCCCGTCGGGGCTCCAGCCGACGGCGTACATCTCGCCGCTGCTGCCCGCGAGCGGCTCGCCCACCTGGGAGGGGAAGGCCGGGTTGTCGACGTTCCACAGGCTGGCCGTGGAGTCCGCGCTGCCCGCGGCGAGCATGGAGCCGTCGGGGCTGAAGGCCACCGACCAGACAGGCCCGGTGTGGCCGGTGAGCGGCGCGCCGAGGGTCTTGGGGTGGGCCCGGTCGCTGACGTCCCACAGCCGTACGGTGTCGTCCTTGCTGCCGCTGGCGAGGGTCCGGCCGTCCGGGCTGAAGGCCACCGAGTGCACGGTCGCCGTGTGTCCGGTGAGCGGAGCGCCGACGCGCTCGGGGCGGCGCGGGTCGGAGACGTCGTACAGGAGGATCGAGTTGTCGTCGCTGCCGGCCGCGAGGGTGCGGCCGTCGGGGCTGAATGCGATGGAGCGCACGGCCTCGGTGTGGCCGGTGAGGGTGCCCAGCGAGCCGGGGTGGCGCGGGTCGTGCACGTCCCACAGGCGGACGGTGTGGTCCTCGTCGGCGGCGGCCAGGGTCTTGCCGTCCGGGCTGAAGGCGACCAGGTAGACGGTGCCGTCGTGGCCGGCCAGCGGTGAGCCCAGGGAGGTCGGGTGCCGCGGGTCGGAGACGTCCCACAGGCGTACGGTGCCGTCGTCGCCGGCGCTGGCCAGGGTCCTGCCGTCCGGGCTGAAGACCGCGCTGGAGACCCAGCTCGTGTGGCCGAGCAGGGGCTTGCCCAGGGCCTTCGGCCGGGTCGGGTCGCTCACGTCCCACAGCCGGACCGTGCGGTCGTAGGCGGCGGTGGCCAGGACCTTGCCGTCGGGGCTGAAGGTGGTGAGGTAGACGGCGCCGGTGTGGCCGAGCAGCGGGGTGGCCAGTGGGGCGTTGACGATGGAGATCAGACGGTTGTTGGCGCCCTCGTCGTCCTGGCGCAGGTCGTGGGCGACCAGGTCGAGCTGGGCGGAGAGCGACGGGTCGGAGTACTGGAAACGGTCGGCCTCCGCCACCACCTGCTCGAACACCGCGTCGTCCCGCTGCTGGCGGGCGATCACGGCGGAGCCGGCCGCCAGCAGCGCGAGCACGACCAGCGCCGACACGGCGGCCCGGCTGAGCCACACGGTACGGCGGCGCAGCCGTACCGAGGCCGCCAGGAACTCCACCGCGCTGCGGGTCAGGAAGGTGTCACCGGCCGACTTCGCCCAGGTGTGGGCCTGTTCCAGGCGTGAGCCCCGGTAGAGAAGCGAGGAGTCCTGGGACGACTCTTCCCAGGCCCGGCCGTCCTCCTCCAGGCGCTGGCGCAGCAGATTGCCGTTGCGGTCCTCGTCGAGCCACTCGCGCAGCCGGGGCCAGGCGTGCAGCAGCGCCTCGTGGGTGATCTCCACGGTGTCGGCGTCGAGGGTCACCAGCCGGGCCCGGACCAGGGCTTCGAGCGACTCCTCCGTCTTGCCCGGGTCGGTGGATTCCGCGGCCAGCTGGCGTCTGGTGCCGCGTCTGCGGGTCGCCTGGGTGTCCTCGCCGAGCCGTACCAGCCGGAGCAAAAGCAGCCGGGCGGCGGTGCGGGCGGCCGGGTCCAGGCTCGACCAGGCGCGTTCGGCGGTCGCCGCGACAGCGCCCTGGATACCGCCGGCCGCCCGGTAGCCGGCCAGCGTCAGCCGACCCGCCTTGCGCCGCTGCCAGGTGGCGAGCAGGGCGTGGGAGAGGAGCGGGAGGACGCCGGCGTCATGGGCGCCGCGCGGGCCGTCCGCGCTCACCTCACGGACGATCAGTTCGGCGAGCCCGGGCTCCAGTTCCAGGCCCACGGCCTTGGCGGGAGCAGTCACGGCCTCGCGCAGTTCCGCGGTGGTCAGCGGGCCGAGCACCATGTGCCGGTGCTGGAGCGCGTCGGCCAGCTCCGGGTATCCGAGGCACTGCTCGTAGAAGTCGGCACGGATACCCAGGACCACCAGGGCGGGGGCCGGTTCACCGGGGGCGGCGGGGGTGCTGGCCGTGTGTAGGAGCTGGACGAAGGTGCGCCGGTCCGCCTCGTCGGTGCAGAGGGTGAAGGTCTCCTCGAACTGGTCGACGATCACGACCGGACGGGCTGGATGGGGCCGCGAGGGCGGTCGTGTTTCACGTGAAACATCGACGGTTGATCCGGCTGCGGTCGGTACGGCAGGTACGGCGTCGGTCGGTTCGGGCGTGGTCCGCCCGGCCGCCGTCCGCGTGGCCGATGTTTCCCGGCGGGCCCAGGCCGTGAGCGCTTTCCGTACGGCGTCCGGGTCGTCCAGGTCTGCCGGCTCGGCCAGCTCGGGTATGCGGCGGGTCAGCTCCTTCACGGGGTCCGCGCCAGGGACGAGCTGAAATATGTGGCGCGGGCGGTCGCGGTCCTCGTCGTCGGCCAGGGCGCCGCTCTGGACCGCGGTGACCAGGCCGGCGTTCAGCAGCGAGGACTTTCCCGCGCCCGAGGCGCCGACCAGCATCACCAGACCGCCGCCCGACTCCGCGGAACGGAGCTGGGCGACCAGTGCGTCGGTACTGCGTTCCCGTCCGAAGAACCAGCGGGCGTCCTCACGGCGGTAGGAGGCCAGACCCCGGTAGGGGCAGACGCTGTCGACCGGCGGCGGCTTTTCCGTCTCCTCGGCCGTTTCCGGTGTGGGCAGTTCGCCGACCGGATCGGCCACGGCCCGCTCCCACAGCTTCTGCCACTGGACCAGGTCGTAGAGCCCGCCGGACACCGGTGTCGGCTGGGCGCGACGGGCCTGCGGGATCAGGACCTGCAGGACGGCGGAGAGGGCGACGAACTGTGCGGGAACGTTCTTCGCCCGCCGCCAGTCGCTGATCCGCTGGGCGGAGACCCGCACGGGCCGACCCCGCTCGTCGACGCGGTGCAGTCGGTCGACCGCCTCGGCGACTCGCTTGAGCGGAGGATTACCGGCCTCTCTGTACAGCAACGCGAGACGTTCCGCGAAGGCTGTGCGTGCCCCTGCGTCGGGACCCAAGGATCTCCACCCCTTACTTCCCCCGCTGCTGGCCATCCGGACCGGAAAACCCACTTTATACGGCTGACCTGCGGCGAAGCCCTGGACCGGACGTCCTGCCCTCCTCATACGGGCCCCTCGGCTGGCAGGATTTCGCCTCAGCAACGCGGTGATCGGGGGTCGCCCCGACCGGCCGACCAGCTCAGCATTCCCAGAGACAGCTCAAGGCACCGCACGTTCTCGGTCACCTTCGACTGGTGGTCCTCCGCCGGAGTGGCCGTCGGACGCGAACTGCTCCCGCCCACTGAGCCGGCCTCCGGTCTCAGTCGGGGGTCCTCCACCTCCCGCGCCGTTCGGCACCGGTCCCCACGTGGGGAGGGACCGGTGCCGAACGGCACGGGATCACATCCCGCCCGCCGTACGTGATCACATCCAGCCCGCCGTACGAGCCGCCTCGACCGCGCGTTCCTCAGTGTCGTCGGCCTTCGCGGTCAGGGCCGAGTCCCGTCCCGCCGCCGTACCGCCGGCCGCCGTCGCCGCCGCCTGGGAGGCGGTGAGGGCCGCGCGCAGGGCGGAAGCCGTCTCGGTGCGGTCGTCCAGGGCGGCGGCCACCTGTGCGGCCAGGGCCGCGGTGGCGGCGGCGTTGCGGGCGCAGCGGGCGTCCGCCGCCGGGTCGGGGGCGGTACCGGCCAGCGCGGCGAGCGACTGGGCCGACAGCCGCAGCGCGTTCGCGGCCCGTCCCGCCGGACTCGTCGGGACGGTCTGCGCCGCGTCCGGAGTGATCCCCGCGTCGCGGCAGGCGGCCACCGCGCGCTCGTACGCGCTGCGGGCGCGGGCCGAGTGCAGCTTTCTCAGGGTGTCGGCCGAAGGGGAATCGGAGGGGGACTTCGGGGGAGAGCCGGAGGGGGACTTCGAGGGGTCGGTCGTCATCTGTGCCTCCTCGCCGCGGGTGCCGTGATGCCGTGATGGGGTGATGGGGTGATGGGGGCGGAGGGACGCTGCGGGCTCGTCGTGGCTGGTCGCGCAGTTCCCCGCGCCCCCAGAACGGCGGCTGCGCCGCCGATCAGAGGGCACCTCGTCGCGGGCGCTCCCATGGGGCCCGACCCCGAAGGGCGTCCGGCTAGCCGAACAGACCCAGTGCCGAGTCCACCGACCAGCTCTGCCAGCTGATCGCGAACAGGCCGACCAGGGAGATCAGGGCCATCATCAGGTTCTGGCCCTGTTCCGCCCAGTCGTGGATCATGAGGACCAGGTAGATCAGGTTGAGCAGGAACCCGGCCACCAGCGCGACCGGGGTGAGGAAGCCGGCGACCAGTCCGAGGCCCAGGGCGAGCTCCGCGTAGGCCACGACGTAGGCCATCAGCCGGGGGCGCGGTGCGACGACGGTGTCGAAGCCCCGCCGGACCACCGGCCAGCGGTGCTTCTCCGCGACACCGGCCGCCCACCGGATGCCTCCGCCGCCGAACCACTGCTTCTTGTCCTTGTGCCGCCAGCTCTCCAGCCACCACAGACCGAGCCCGATGCGGAGCACCGCGAACCACTCGGCACCGTTCAGCAAGGCTGATCGCATCCCGCACCCTCCCTGGATCCCCATGACCATCTGTCCGACTGCCCGAACCATCTATCTGACGGTTCGTCAGTTCAGCGGAAGGCGGCACGCGTCGCAAGAGGGCGGGCGAGACGAACTCCGGGAGGCGGGCGGCGGGCGGGGTGCGGCGGGCCTTGCTGGTGCGGGCTCCTGGGCCTAGCCTGAATGCCGACGGCTTATCTGATGGACCGTCAGATAATGTGGGAACTCCGCAGGCAGCAGGGGGTAGGCATGGCAGAGAACGCGACCGGCACCCAGGATCTGCCCAGGGTGATCAGCGTGGACGACCACGTGATCGAGCCCGCGCACCTCTTCGAGAAGTGGCTGCCGGGCAGGTACCGCGACAAGGGACCCAAGCCCTTCACCGCCGGCATCGGTGAACTCGCCTACGTCGGCGGCAAGTACCGGTTCACCACGGACCCCGCGGGCCAGACCACCGACTGGTGGGAGTACGAGGGCCTGCTCTTCCCGTACAAGCGCATCATCGCGGCCGTCGGCTTCTCCCGGGACGAGATGACGCTCGACGGCATCACCCGGGAGCAGATGCGGCCCGGCTGCTGGGACCCGAAGGAACGGCTCAAGGACATGGACATCAACCATGTCGAGGCCTCCCTCTGCTTCCCCACCTTCCCCCGCTTCTGCGGGCAGACCTTCGCCGAGGCCGACGACAAGGAGGTCGCGCTGGCCTGCGTCCGCGCCTACAACGACTGGATGGTCGAGGAGTGGTGCGGGGACAGCGGCGGCAGGCTGATCCCGCTGTGCCTGATCCCGCTGTGGGACGTCGACCTGGCCGTCGCCGAGATCCGGCGCAACGCCGAACGGGGCGTCCGGGCGGTCACCTTCAGCGAGATCCCCACCTACCTGGGCCTGCCGTCCATCCACTCCGGCTACTGGGACCCGTTCTTCGCGGCCTGCGAGGAGACCGGGACGGTGGTCAACATGCACATCGGGTCGAGCTCCCAGATGCCGGCCGCCTCCCCGGACGCCCCGCCCGCCGTCCAGGCCTCGCTCAGCTTCAACAACGCCATGGCCTCGATGATGGACTTCCTCTTCTCCGGGGTCCTGGTGAAGTTCCCGCGGCTGAAACTCGCGTACAGCGAGGGCCAGATGGGCTGGATCCCGTACGCCCTGGAGCGCGCCGACGACGTCTGGGAGGAGCACCGTGCCTGGGGCGGGGTGAAGGACCTGATCCCCGAACCGCCTTCGACGTACTACTACCGGCAGATCTTCTGCTGCTTCTTCCGGGACCGGCACGGCATCGAGGCGATCGAGACGGTCGGCGTCGACAACGCGACCTTCGAGACGGACTACCCGCACGTCGACTCGACCTGGCCGGAGACCAAGCGGGTGGCCCAGGAACACGTGGGCGGCCTGGACCCGGAGGTCGCCTACAAACTGCTGCGTGGGAACGCGATCCGGATGCTGGAGCTGCCGTTCAAGTAGCGGGTTCAGCGGGTCCCCTGCTGGGCAGGGGACCTTCCATGAAGGTCTCCGTCGATGCCGACGTCTGTTACGGGTCGGGCGAGTGTGCCTTCCGGGCACCCGGTGTGTTCGGTTTCGAGGACGGGTACGGTTTCGTCCTGCCCGGACGCGAGGAGCCCGGGGACGAGGACGAACTGATCCGGGACATCGTCGAGCGCTGCCCGTCGCAGGCGATCCGGATCGACGGCAAGAAGGTCACTGACTAGCGGATGCGCAGCACCGGCACGGAACTCACCGAACTCCTGGCCACCCTCGGCCGCCGCTACGTCCGCGACGTCCCGGGCCCCTGGGGCAAGTCCCTCGCGGCCCGCGCGCTCAACCCGTACCTGCGCGACCACCCCCGGCGGCGCGTCGTCGAGACGCTCTCGGGCGACCGGTTCGCGGTCGACACCCAGGACCTCATCCAGCGCTACCTCTACCTCTTCGGGGTGTGGGAACCCCACATGACCCGTTGGCTGCGCGGCCGGCTGGCGCCGGGGGACTGCTTCGTCGACGTCGGCGCCAACATCGGGGTCTTCAGCGTCCTGGCCTCCCGGCTGGTCGGGGAGCAGGGCAGGGTGGTGGCCGTGGAGGCCTCCCCCGCCTTCCACCGCCGCCTCGAACAGCAGAGCGCGCTCAACGGCTGCCGGAACATCCGCGCGGTCAACGCCGCCGTCTCCGACGCCCACCGCACCCTGACCTTCGTGCTCGCCA
Source organism: Streptomyces sp. NPDC028289 (assembly GCF_055565975.1). Lineage (NCBI taxonomy): Bacteria > Bacillati > Actinomycetota > Actinomycetes > Kitasatosporales > Streptomycetaceae > Streptomyces > Streptomyces sp. NPDC028289. The sequence goes on from NZ_JBVHTI010000005.1 coordinate 273,691, forward strand.
GCTCCCGCAACATGGGCGCCAACAGCATCGTCCCGTGGGACGGCCCGGCCGAGTCCAGCTTCGACATCGAGGCCGTACCGCTGCCGGAGCTGCTCCGGCCGGAGGAGATCGAGACCGCGCGGGTCGTCAAGATCGACGTGGAGGGCGCCGAGGGAGCGGTGGTGCGCGGGCTCGCCCCGCTGCTGGAGAAACTCCGCCCCGACGCCGAGATCACCGTCGAGGTCACCCCCGACCGGATGGCCCAGCTGGGCGACTCCGCCGACGACCTGCTGCGCACCATGACCGACGCCGGCTACCACGTCTACCGGCTCGCCAACAGCTACGCGGCCGACAGCTACCCCCGCGCCCTGTACGGCGAACCGGTGGTCCCGGTCCGCTGGGACCGCCCGGTGACCGAGGAGAGCGACCTGGTGTTCTCCCGCGTGGACGCGGCGGCCCTGTGAGCGCCCCGGCAGGACGGTCGTACCGCCGCCGTACCGCCGCACGTCACCCGTAGCGCCAGCCGAGCTCCGCCAGCGCCCGGGCCCGTGCCGCCACGACCGTCATGCGGGCCTCCCGTTCCACCGGGTCGGTGTGCGCGGGGCGGCCGGTGGCCTGGCCCTCCCACTTGCGGTAGAGCAGCCCGACCTCCGCCGAGAACCAGCCCGCACTGACGGCGTCGAGGGCGAGCAGCAGCCCGGTGTCCTCGGAGGCGGGCAGCGCCATCCAGCCGCCGAGGGCCAGCAGCAGCTCGCGGCGGACGAAGAGGGTGGCCGGGTGGACCTGGGCACGGAAGCCGTTCGCCGCCCAGTGGCCGAGCACCGTCCCGCGCTCCATCGGGCCCTCCTCCGGATCGCCCGGAAAACCGGCCGTGGAGCCGTCCGGCAGCAGGTCCAGAGCCTGTGAGGTGGCCCAGCCGAGGTCCGGGCGGGCCTCCAGCGCGGCCAGGTCACGGCCCAGTGCACCGGGCGGCAGCTGGTCGTCGGCGTCGAGGACCTTGACGTACGACCCCTGCGCCCGGGCCAGCGCCATGGTGCGCGCGACCCCGGGACCCCCGGTACGGCCCTGCCGGAAGGACACCCGCGCGTCGTCGGGGACGTAGGCCTGGACCTCTTCGCCGTGACCGTCCTCCTGGATCAGCCACTCCCACTCCCACCCGTCTGGCAGCCGCTGCTCGCACAGCGACTTGTGGGCCTCGGGCAGGAATGGGGCCGACGGCGCGTGGACCGCGGTGACGACGGTGATGCGCCGGGTCACGGCAGCGCTCACCACCTTTCCAGGTGTGTGGTGAAGAGCAGCTCGGTACGGTCGCCGGGGAGCGTGACGGCGGTGATGTCCACGATGCGGTCGTGGATGTCGTACGACGTCTTGCGCAGCAGGATCACCGAGGTGCCGGCCGGCAGGTCCAGCTCCCGGGCCTCCTCCGGCGTCGGCGGCCGGGCGGTGAAGCGCTCCTCGACGCGGCCGACCTCGATGCCGACGGTGTGCAGCTGGTTCTGGGTGCCGCCCGGCCAGGGTTCGTTGGCCTCGTCCAGGAGGGCCGGATTGGCCGCGATCAGGTCGCGCACGAGGTAGGAGGTCACCAGGCTGAAGGGAGCGGTCTCGGCGGAGTGCCTGGTCCGGTAGGTGCGCTCCAGGAGCGCGGTGCCCTCCGGCACCCCGAACGCGTCGGCGAGGTCGCCGGGCGCGGTGAGCTCGCGGTAGCGGGCGAAGAAGACCAGGTCGTCGATGACCAGGCCGGTCTCGCGCTCGGTCGCGCCGGTCTCGGCCCGGGTGGCCTCCGGCATCAGGGCGCGGTTCTTCTCCCACTGGTGCCGTTCGTTGTCGCGGACCGCGCGGGTGCGCGGGCGGCGCACGAAGGTGCCGCTGCCGTGCCGCTTGTCGATCAGGCCCTCCGCGCTCAGCAACCGCAGCGCGTTCTGGATCGTCGGGACGCTCCGCCCGTAGGACCGGGCCAGCTCCGCCTCGGAGGGCAGCCGGGCGCCGGGCTCGCGCTCGCCCTCCCTGATGGAGCGGCGGAGGTCGTCTGCGATCTCCTCGTATGCCTTGGGCACATGATCAGCCTACGACTCCTCAAGAGGAGTTGATGAGCCGAGCCGTTCCGTCCATGGAGGCACGGAGACACAGAGGCAGAAATGCAGGGATGCAGGCATGCAGGCATGCAGGGTGCAGAAATGCAGGGATGTGGGGATTCCGGGCGTGCGGAGACCCGCGACCGGGGCGATCCCGTCGCGGGTCTGTGTCGCAGTAGGCGCTGGTACGTACGCAAGTCGCCCTTGCGCCGTTGCGTCCGAGCCGTCTGTTACCTGAGGGGGTCAGCAGTCGAGCGGAGCCGCGGGGGGTTCTGCCGAGGTCTCCGACTCGGTGGTGTCCAGGGGGCGGTGGCGGCAGCTGGGGGTCTTGCCGTGGGCCTCGGCCCGGATCCGCTGCTTCATCGTGGGTGGGAGGGACCTTGCCTGGGACCAGAGCCAGTGGGTCTGTGCCGGGATCGTCACCCGGGCCGGGCCGTGGTCCTCGCCGGTGCTGTTGCGTGGGGTCTCGGTCTGCGGTACTGCGGCGGCGGTGGTGGCGGAGACGAATCCGAGCGCCGTGCACAGCGCGAGGAATGCGGTGACGATGGCGGTCCACAGCTTCATGACCTTGGAGTTCCGGGCCATGGCCCCTCACTTTCGGGTTGGGCGATTTGCGTACTTTCCTCATGATGTGTATGGGGCTCGCGAAGTGGGGGACGTCGGCCTGTGGCGCGTCGATGTTCTGATGAACACCACACGGATGGGTGCATGGCATGGGAAAAATCCCAAGAAAGGCGCATGAAGGCGGTCGAGGGGGAGCAAAGTAACCGTCCGTGGAGGTGTGATCACCCTCCGATCGGAGCGGTCCGACCTCGTGCAACACCTTGCGGCGGACCGGAGTTGGGGGCCGGATGCCAGGTCACCGATCGATATCGGTCGGTGTGTATAGTCGGGCGCCAGAGGTCCCCTACGTCAAGGAAGAGACGAGGTCGCGCGGTGAAGAAGCTTCTCCTGGTCGCACTGGCCGCCATCGGCGGGCTCCTCGTGTACCGCCAGATCCAGGCGGATCGCGCCGAGCAGGATCTGTGGACGGAGGCGACTGACTCCGTGCCCACGGGTTCGTGAGTACCGACAACAGACGACACTGAGACCCCGGCCGCCGGCGCGGTCGGGGTTTTGCGTTGCCGGGGCCTGCGTTGCCGGGACTTGCGTTGCCGAAGCCTGCGTCGCCGGGACGGCCGGGCGGTGCGATACGGGGGTTCCGGGTGGGGCGTTTCGGACGGTCGTGCGGATCGCCGGGTGGCGCGGGGGCGCGCGGGGCAGTATGGGGCCCGGCCGGACCGTGACCTCGGCGGTCGGCGGATGACGACTGGGGGCGTGCGTGATACGGCGGTGGCGTACGGCGGCATGGCGGGGCATCTGCGTGACGGCCGCCCTCGGACTGACGGCACTGCTCCCGTCCGCTGCCGCCGCTGCCGACGGCGGCAGCGGATACTCCTTCGCCCCCGACGCCCGCACCGTCGCCGGAGCGGCGAGCACCACGGACGCCGTAACGCTGGAGCCCGGTACGGCCTACCGCAGCACCCTCCCCGACAAGGGCGAGCTGTACTTCCGCCTCGAACTCACCGCCGGCACCACGGCCTACGTCCCCGTCACCGCCGTGCCGCCCTCCTCGGCCACCGTCTCCGCCAGCGACGGCATCGAGGTCTCGATCGAGGACGCCAACGGCACCGCCTGCGACTACGACAGCGCCCGCTTCGGCGCCGGGCTCAGCCCGCGGCCGGTCACGGCGGTGGGGCGGCGGGACGCGGGCAAGGCGCTGTGCCGGGACGCCGGCACCTACTACGTGGTCGTCGCGCGGGTCGTGTCCGGCTCGCGCACCACCTCCCCGGGCAGCTGGGACCTGGAGATCGCCCCCGTCACCGAACCGGCCCTGGCCAAGGCCGGCGCCACCACCGCCCCCGAGGCCTGGAACTCCGCGTCCCCCGAGCCGCTCACCTCGGACCCCCGCCACCGCACCGCGGGCGCCGGTTTCACCACGGCCCGCACCCTGGACCAGGGTGTCTGGCAGACCGACATCACGCCCGGCCAGACGCTCTACTACGCCGTCCCGGTCGACTGGGGCCAGCAGCTGCACGCCACCGTCGACCTCGGCAGCACCGGCGGCGACGCCCACGGCTATGTCAGCGCCGCTCTCAACCTCTCCCTCTACAACCCCGTCCGCGGCTACGTCGACGACGTCTCCCTCGGCTACGACGGCACCCAGAAGTCGTCCTCCCTGGATCCCCTGCCGCCTGTCGCCTACGCCAACCGGTACGCCGCCTCCGGAGCGGAGAGCGCCGTCCGCTTCGCCGGCGCCTACTACCTCGTCGTCCACCTCACCGGGCAGACCGCGGACACCTTCGGCAAGGGGCCGTACGGCGTCACGCTCCGGGTCCGTATCGACGGCACCCCGAACTCCGGCCCCGAATACGCCGGTTCACCGGTCCCGAAGGGCATCTTCGGCGTGGCCTGGGACCGCGGGGGACTCTTGACCCCGGCCGACGACGACACGGCGATGCGGGCGCTCGCGGCGGGCGGCATCGGCACGGGCACGGCTCTGCTGCTCGTCCTGGGCCTGTGGACCCTGGTCGCCCGGCGTGCTCAGAGCCGGGCCAGCGCCCAGAAACCGACGGCGTAGCAGGCCAGCGCGAGGAGAAGGATGGGCACGGCCGCCCTCGCGGGCGGGCCGGGCCTGGGCGCCCGCCGCCGACGCCGGCCATGGGTGCGGATCGACGGCGGTGGGGTCTGCGGGTCCCGCGCGGTGTACGTGGCCGTCGGGGTGGGGGTGTCGGCGTGTGGCTGGACCGGGGGGAGCGGCTGCGCGGGGGGCCAGGGCGTGTGGGGCTGCGCGGCCGGGGCGGCCGCCGGCTCGGCGTACGGCACGTACGGCGGTGTCGGCCCGGGCCGTACGGCAGCGGGGGGCGGGGTGACCGGCGTCCGGGGCGGGGGGAGCCGGAAGCTTCCGGTGTCGGACATGGAGGCCGGGGCCGAGGTGGTTCCGCCGCTGCCGGTACCGTCCGCCGGGGGCGACCCGGCGGCGCTCCTCGCCGCCGCTCCGTCCTCGGCCCCGGGTGTCGCCGCAGCCGGCGCCGCCCCCGAACCCGCACCTGACCTGGGATCCGGGCCCGCACTCGACTTCGTACCCGCACCCGCACCCGCACCCGCACCCGGGACCGTGCCCGCACCCGTATCTGCCGCCGCGGCCGATTCCCCGGCCGTCTCCAGTCCCGTGGCGGCGCCGGCTGCCCGCACCCCCGGCGCGGTCGCCGTGTCCGCACCCGCCGCCGCACCGTGCGTCGCCGCTCCCCGTGCCATCCCGGTCCCCGATCCCGCCGCGCCAGGCCCCGCCGCAGTCCCCGGCGCCCCCTGCGCCGTGTCGATTCCCGAAGCCACCCGTACCGGACCCGCCGGCCCGAACCCCGGCGGCAACGGCCCCAGTTGGTCGAAGATCTCGATCGACTCGTCGTCGGCGTCCGTCTCCGGGAGGAGTTCCCGGGCCTCGGCGAGCGCCCTGCGGGCTCCCGTGGCCGTGCGGAAGCGGGCGCGGGGATCGGGCTGGAGGAGGCTGGCGACGACCTGCCAGAGCGGGTCGGGGATGCTCTTGGGCGCTCCTGGGGTGCCGTGTTCGGCGAAGTACTGGACGAGCGCCTTGGCGTCGGGCTTGGCGCCTTCCATGAGATACAGGGCGACGAGGCCGACGGCGAACAGGTCGGCCGTGAAGTCGGGCTCGGCGCCCAGGAGTTGCTCGGGGGCGATGTAACCCGGCGTACCGACCACGAGATTGGTCTCGGTCAGCCGGGCCTCGCCGAACCGCATGGCGATGCCGAAGTCGGACAGGCGCAGCCGGGGACGGGCCGTGCCGGTCGCTTCCAGCAGGATGTTCGCGGGTTTGATGTCCCGGTGGACCACTCCCTCGGCGTGCACCGCGGCGAGGCCGGCGAGGAGCTGGTCGAGGAGGGTGCAGACGAACAGCGGGGGCAGGGGACCGTAGTCCCCGACGAGGTGGACCAGCGAGCCGCCGGCGACCAGGTCCATCGTGAACAGGACCTTGTCGTCGTCGGCGGCCCAGCTGGCCGGGGCCAGGACATGGGGGTGGTCGATGCGCAGCGCCTGCTCCCGCACGAAGCGCAGGAGTGCGTGGGCGTCGCTCTGCTGGAGCACCTTGGCCGCCACATAGCGCTTGCGCCGGTGGTCCCAGGCGCGCCAGACGGCGCCCACTCCGCCATGACCGATCGGGTCGGCCAGTTCGTACCGGCCCGCGAAGACCTCACCCATGACTGCCCGTGCCCCTCCCCCTCGGGTTCCCCTGCCACCCCCCTTGCCTGTTACCCCCCTTGCTTCCCCCGGATGAGCGATACGACCCCTCTCGCATGACCCCCTCTGCCAGGGCCTGGCCCCGCCCGGTTCACCGGACCCCCTCCGGTGCGCCGGGCCGTGGCTCAGCTCTGGTGCGACTGGTAGTGCGTGACCGCGTCCGACGTGCGGCCCGCACCGTAGACCCGGAGGAACTCCGCCAGCTCCGGGTGGGACGGAGCGAGAGTGTCGGCCGCGTCGATGATGTCACCGGCGGCGGCCACAGAGCGCAGCAGCGACTGGATCTCGCGGACCACCCGCTTGACCGTCGGCGCCCCCGAACCGCTGGTCGTCTGCGTGGTGTTGCTGAGCACCGAGCCCCCCTGGGACTTCTTGATCTCGTCCATGCGCTCGGTCGCCTCGGCCGCACTCACGCTGCCGTCCGCGACCTGTGCCGAGAGGTCCTGGAGCAGCTGCACCCGCTGGACCACGGCCGGGTTGCCGATCTTCGCCCGCTGTCCGCTCATCAGCTGCGACAGCATGGGCGCGGACAGTCCGAGGACCGCCGCGAGACGTGCCTGGTTGAGCCCCAGGTCGTCGATGAGCTTACGGAAGAGCGCCCCCAACGGCTCTCCGTACCAGTTCCGCTGCAGCTCCCGCGCTCTGGCGGTGGCTTCCTGCTGTGCGGCGTCCATTGCGTCTCCCCATCGCTTCCCCAAAAAAACCACGGTTCGCTACAGCGAACCCCGTCGAGCATCTTACGGAGAGTGGTCATCTGCGGGGACCCCCAATCTTTTTGCGAGGTACGGGGGGTGACCCGGTACTCTGGTCTGCGGCACCGACCCTGCGGACCTTCCGCTTGGCCGGGCGCTTCCCGTACGGGGCCTTAGCTCAGTTGGTAGAGCGCCGTCTTTGCATGGCGGATGTCAGGGGTTCGACTCCCCTAGGCTCCACAACAAACCCCTCTGACCTGCGTAAACGCGGTCAGAGGGGTTTTTGTCCGCCCTCGCGGTCAGGCATTTGGTTTCACGTGAAACGGCATCGTGAGGCGGGGCGTGACAGATGCGCGACCTGCCGGACTCAGCGGTTCTTGTCGTCCCGGGGCCGGGAACCGTGCTCCTCCGCCTCCTTCGCCTGGACCTCCGGGTCTAGGGGAGAACTGCCGTCCACCGAGCCGAGACGCCCCGCCTCCGGGACCTCCGTGGGGGCCGGGGGCTCGACCAACCAGTCGGGGTTGGCCTGCTTGTCCCACCACTTCCAGGCCGCGAAGGCCGCACCGGCCACCGCGCCGAACACCGCGAACGCCTTGAACGCTCGGCCGTAGGCCGAGCGCCGCCGGTTCCGGCGGGCCAGTTTCTCGATCTCCTCGGCCGACACGTTGCCGCGCAGCGCGGCCAGCGCGGCGGCACCCCGCGCGGTCGCCTCCTCACGGACCGGACCGGCCACCGCCACCGCCTGCTCGATCCTCGGACGCGAGTAGTCGGCGGCCTGCCGGGCCGCCTTGCGCGTCAGGTCGGCGGCGTCGTGCGCGGCCTGGTCCATCCTCGGCGGCACATGGGCGCGGGCCTGCTCCAGACGCGGCACGAGACGGGCGTCGTACTGGACGCGGGCCTGCTCGGCGGCCTGCGACACCACGGGCGCGAGCCGTACACGTGCCTCCTGTGCGTAGTACGCGGCACGCTCCTTGGCCGTGTCGGCGTAGGGCGCCACCGCTTCCGCGGCGTGCCGCACGCTGTCTTTCGCCGAACTGGTCGCGGCGCGCACGCTGTCTTTGCGGGTCACGGGTTTCCTCCTCCTCGGTGGCGTACGGTATTTCGACTTTCCACCCTTTTACGGATCATGCCTGTCCGCGGGCCGAGCGGCGCGCGAGGACGGGCATACGGGTGCAACCAGAACTAAGAGGGGCTTGTCGACGACAATGCCACGGATCGGTGCCGTGCGCCCCCGCATGGCAGGAGGGGTTCCGCAAGTGATTCGTGAGGATCCGGGCCCGGAACCACCGGGCGGGCGTCGGACCCGCCGTACCGTGCGAGGATCGGGACACTGAAGCGAGCACAACGGAAGGCGGATCGTGGCCGAGCAGCTCTACGCCACCCTGAAGACCAGCCTCGGCGACATCGAGGTCCGGCTCTTCCCGAACCACGCGCCCAAGACGGTGAGGAACTTCGTCGAACTGGCGCAGGGCGAGCGTGAGTGGACCCACCCTGCCACCGGCGCCGTCTCCACCGACCCGCTCTACGACGGCACCGTCTTCCACCGGGTGATCAGCGGCTTCATGATCCAGGGCGGCGACCCGCTCGGCACCGGCATCGGCGGCCCCGGCTACAAGTTCGAGGACGAGTTCCACCCCGACCTGCGCTTCGACCGCCCCTACCTGCTCGCCATGGCCAACGCCGGCCCCCGCACCAACGGCTCCCAGTTCTTCATCACGGTCAACCCCGCTCCCCACCTCAACCGCAAGCACACCATCTTCGGCGAGGTCGTCGACCCGGCCGGCCAGAAGATCGTGGACAGCATCGCCGCCGTCCCCGTCAGCGGACCCAACAAGCGGCCGGTGAACGACGTCGTCATCGAGACGGTCGTGGTCGCGAAGCGCGCGGGCTGACCGGGTACGCACGCGCGGGCTGACCGGGTACGAAAGGGAAGCACCCGAAGGGAACCAAACGCCCCGCTCGTCCGTAAGGATGGGCGGGGCGGAACACTGCCCACGACGAGCGAGGGGACCCCATGGAGGACCAGGCGGCAGGCAGCGCGCGCGACGCCCACAGCCTGCCCAAGTGCTACCGGCACCCGGACCGGGAGACCGGCGTGCGCTGCACCCGCTGCGAGCGCCCCATCTGCCCCGAGTGCATGGTCAGCGCCTCCGTGGGCTTCCAGTGCCCCGACTGCGTCCGCGGCACCACCGAAGGCCACAGCGGCCCACCCCCCGCCGCCTCCCGGCCCCGCACCCTCGCCGGCGGCACGATGACCGCCGACCCGCGACTGCTCACCAAGATCCTGATCGGCATCAACATCGCCGTCTTCCTGGTCCAGCTGTCTGTCGGAGACAGCTTCACCAACCGCTTCGACCTGATCGGCCAGGCCTGGTTCCCGCAGTATGGCGATGTCGAGGGCGTTGCCCAGGGCCAGTACTACCGGATGCTGACCGCGATGTTCCTGCATGGCAGCTACATCCACATCCTGTTCAACATGCTCAGCCTGTGGTGGATCGGTGGCCCGCTGGAGGCCGCGCTCGGCCGCGCCCGGTATCTCGCGCTCTACGTCGTCTCCGGCCTGGCCGGCAGCACCCTCACCTATCTGCTGGCCGACGCCAACCAGCCCTCGCTCGGCGCCTCCGGCGCGATCTTCGGCCTCTTCGGCGCCACCGCGGTGCTCATCCGCCGGCTCAACTACGACATGCGGCCGATCATCGCCCTGCTGGTGATCAACCTCATCTTCACGTTCAGCTGGGCCAACATCGCCTGGCAGGCCCACATCGGCGGCCTGGTCGCGGGTGTCATCACCGGCTACGCGATGGTGCACGCACCGCGTGAGCGGCGGAACCTGATCCAGTACGGCACATGCGCCCTGGTGCTGGTGGTGGCGGTCGCCCTGACCCTCGTCAGAACCGGTCAGCTCACCTGATCACGGCGGCTCACCGCACCGATACCGAACCGTTGTCCACAGTCGGTCGCGGATCTTGTGCACAACGTGCGCGCACAACTGTGCCCCCTGTCCCTCGCTTGCGTTACCGCAGGTCAGGCAGGGGGCGAGCAGTCAGACGAAGGGTGTTGTGGTAGTCGTACCGGCGTCAACGCTCGACGGGTTATCCACAGATCGTCGTCTTTTCCCCAGGAGGGTGTGGACAGCAGGTCAGGCCTGTGGATAACTCAGCGAACAGCCCTGGGCAGAGCTGTCGGCCGGGTCACTTCCACTGCGTGGAGACGCCGAAGCCGGCCGCGATGAAGCCGAAGCCCACGACGATGTTCCAGTTGTCGAGGCTGTCGATCGGCAGCGAACCGTCGGTCACGTAGAAGACGACGATCCAGGCCAGCCCGATGAGGAACATGGCCAGCATCACCGGCGCGACCCAGGCGCGACTGTTGAGCTTGATGGCGGTCGCCTGCTTCGCCGGGGGCGGCGTGTAGTCGGCCTTCTTGCGGATACGTGACTTCGGCACGAGGGTCTCTCCTGTCGATGCGCTGCGTGGCCGCGCAGGTAACTGGGTCGGGCTCGGGGCAGCGTACAAGGGGACAGTAAGGGCAGACTGAGCGCTCCCCCGGGCGTCCGTTAGCGTAGTGCTTCCGTGGCGCTGAAGGAGATAAGGGTACGTTGAGCAATTCTGCCGACTCCAACGCGACCGGATCAACGGGTTCCGGCCCGGCCGGCAAGGGCGGTTTCCGGCCCGGCCTCCGCCCGCGCCTCCGACCCGGCTTCCGTCCGGTGCGGATTCTCACCGTGGGCGTCTTCGCCCTGGCCGGTCTGCTCTTCTTCACCAGCTTCAACACGGCCAAGGGCACCGACATCCGCTCGGACGACAACCTGCTCAAGCTCTCCGACCTGATCCAGGAGCACAGCCGCAAGAACAAGGAGCTGGACGAGTCCAACGCGAGCACGCGCGACCAGAACGAGAAGCTCGCCAAGCGTGACGACGGCTCCACCGAGGCCCAGGACGACCAGCTCACCGGCCTGGAGAAGGACGCGGGCACCCAGAAGCTCACCGGCAAGGCCATCACCGTCACGCTCAACGACGCCCCGCCGAACGCCACCGCCAAGCTCCCGGGCTACCCCGAGCCGCAGCCCGACTACCTGGTCATCCACCAGCAGGACCTGCAGGCCGTGGTGAACGCCCTGTGGCAGGGCGGGGCCCAGGGCATCAAGGTCATGGACCAGCGGCTGATCTCCACCAGCGCCGTGCGCTGCGTCGGCAACACCCTGATTCTCCAGGGCCGGGTGTACTCACCGCCGTACAAGATCCAGGCGATCGGTGACCCGGCGAAGATGCAGAAGTCGCTCGCGGACTCCGAGGCGATCCAGAACTACATGGTGTACGTGAACGTGTACGGCCTCGGCTGGAAAGTGACCGAGGACGGGACGGTGACTCTTCCGGGCTACTCGGGCACAGTGGATCTGCACTACGCGAAGCCCGTGGAGTAAGCAGCTCGTCACTTTCTGGAGCCGCCGGTGCGCGTGATCGTCAGGACCGTCAGCGAGCTCTGCATCACCGTCGGCACGCTCATCGTGCTCTTCGTCGCGTACGTGCTGTTCTGGACCGGTGTGAAGGCCGACAGCGTGATGCACGACCAGATCGACCAGTTACAGCGGCAGTGGTCGGCGAAGGCCACGGTGCACCCCACGGCGAAGGCGACCGCCGCACCCGCGAAACCCGCCGCGTACCACTACGGCAAGGCCTTCGCGATCATGTACATCCCCCGGTTCGGTTTCACGTGGAACAAGCCGGTCCTGGAGGGCACCGGCACCGATGTGCTGAAGAAGGGCCTCGCCCACTACGCCCGGACCGCCCAGGTGGGCCAGGTGGGCAACTTCGCGGTCGCCGGCCATCGGCGCACCTACGGCGACCCGTTCCTCGACTTCCCGAAGCTGCGCGAGGGCGACGCGATCGTGCTGACGGACGGGACGACCTGGTTCACGTATCGGATCGACAAAGGCCCTTACAAAACAGTTCCGACGGACGTTGAAGTGATCGACCCTGTGCCACGTAAGTCGGGGTATACGCGTCCGGGCCGCTATCTCACGCTGACCACGTGCGATCCGGAATGGGGGCACAGCCATCGGCTGATCGTCTGGGCGCACTTGGACTCCACACAGCCTGTGGAGTCAGGCAGACCTCAGGCGCTGCGCCGTTAGTCTGGTGCAGTACGGCGGGATTCTGGTGCCGTGGTGGAACGGAAGGGACGGCATGTACGGCTGGATCTGGCGGCATCTGCCGGGCAACGCGTGGGTGAAGGCGCTGATCTCACTCCTGCTGGTCCTGGCCGTGGTCTACGTCCTCTTCCAGTACGTCTTCCCCTGGGCCGAACCGCTGCTGCCCTTCAACGATGTGACGGTGGACAACCAGTGAGCGCGCGGATTCTCGTCGTCGACAACTACGACAGCTTCGTCTTCAACCTGGTCCAGTACCTGTACCAGCTGGGCGCCGAGTGCGAGGTGCTGCGCAACGACGAGGTGTCGACCGCGCACGCCCAGGACGGTTTCGACGGGGTGCTGCTCTCGCCCGGTCCGGGTACGCCGGAGGAGGCGGGCGTCTGCGTGGACATGGTCCGGCACTGCGCCGCGACCGGTGTCCCGGTCTTCGGCGTCTGCCTCGGCATGCAGTCGATGCAGGTGGCGTACGGCGGTGTGGTGGACCGGGCGCCGGAGCTGCTGCACGGCAAGACCTCGTTGGTCGAGCACGGCGGCAAGGGCGTCTTCGCGGGCCTGCCGACGCCCTTCACTGCGACCCGGTACCACTCGCTGGCCGCGGAGCCGGCGACGGTCCCGGCCGAGCTGGAGGTGACCGCCCGCACCCACGACGGGATCATCATGGGCCTCAGGCACCGTGAACTCCCGGTGGAGGGCGTGCAGTTCCACCCCGAGTCGGTGCTGACCGAGCACGGGCACCGGATGCTGGCCAACTGGCTGGTGGAGTGCGGTGACCAGGGGGCCGTGGCGAGGTCGGTGGGGCTCGCCCCGGTGGTGGGCAGGGCCACGGCGTGACCGCGCTGCGCCCCGAGCGCGAGACCGGTGCCTCGTACGGGGAGCAGCCGTACGAGGGGTCAGGTGCGCTCGGGGAGACGGCGTTTCTCCCGCCCCTTCCGCCGATCGACGAGGAGACCGTCGCGCTGCGGATCCCAGATCCGCCGCCCATATCGGCTTCTGCGGGCACAGCAGTCCCTTCGGGCACCGGAACCCCAGGAGGCGGCCGAGCGGCCCGCAGAAAGGCCGCCAAGCGGCGTGGCGGGCGGCACGGCGGCGCACCGGAGACCGCGCTGCCGGAGAACACCGCGCCGGGCATCGCGCCGGGCGCCGCGCCGGGCCGGCCGCTCTCCCGGGTCGAGGCCCGTCGGCAGCAGCGGTTGCGCAAGCCCAGCCCGGCCGTCATGGCGAGCCGGGCGATAGGCGAGGTGTTCATCACCACCGGCGTGCTGATGCTGCTGTTCGTCACGTACCAGCTGTGGTGGACGAACGTCCGTGCCCACGCGGAGGCCGGCAAGGAGGCCAGCAGCCTCCAGCAGGACTGGGCGAGCGGCAAGCGTGCGCCGGGTGTCTTCGCGCCCGGGCAGGGCTTCGCCATCCTGCACATCCCCAAGCTGGACGTGGTGGCGCCGATCGCCGAGGGCGTCAGCAACAAGAAGGTCCTCGACAAGGGCATGGTCGGGCACTACGGCGAGGGCGCGCTGAAGACCGCGATGCCGCAGGACAAGACCGGCAACTTCGGTCTGGCCGCGCACCGCAACACGCACGGTGAGCCGTTCCGGTACATCAACAAGCTCGTGGCCGGTGACGCGGTCGTCGTCGAGACGCAGGACGAGTACTACGTGTACAAGGTGACGTCGATGCTGCCGGTGACCGCGCCGAGCAACGTGAGCGTGCTGGACCCGATCCCGAAGGGTTCGGGTTTCACCGCACCGGGCCGCTACATCACTCTCACCACCTGCACGCCGGAGTTCACGAGCAAGTACCGGTTGATCGTGTGGGGCAAGATGGTCGAGGAACGCCCGCGCAGCAAGGGCAAGCCAGACGCGCTCGTCGAGTAGGGGCAGAGGAACAGTGGCAGCGACCGCCGACGACACCGAAGAGCAGACCGACGCGCCGGACTCGGCGCCCCCCGCGGGCCGTCGGCCGACCGGCCGGATCGCCATGGCGGTCAGCGTCTTCGGCGAACTCCTCATCACGGCGGGCCTGGTGCTCGGCCTGTTCGTCGTCTACTCGCTGTGGTGGACGAACGTGATAGCGGACCGCAAGGCCGACCGGGCGGGTGACCGGGTCCGGGAGAGCTGGGCCCAGCCGGACACCGGTCCCGGCGCGCTGGACACGAAGAACGGCATCGGCTTCCTGCACGTGCCGTCGATGAAGAACGGCGAGGTCCTCGTCGAGAAGGGCACGTCGACGGACGTCCTGAACAACGGCGTGGCCGGCTACTACACCGACCCGGCCAAGGCCGCGCTCCCCACCACCGGCAAGACCGGCAACTTCACCCTCGCCGCCCACCGTGACGGCCACGGCGCCAAGTTCCACAACATCGACAAGGTGAAGGTCGGCGACCCGGTCGTCTTCGAGACCCGTGACAACTGGTACGTCTACAAGGTCTACGACATCCTCCCCGAGACCTCGAAGTACAACGTCAAGGTCCTCTCCCAGGTCCCCAAGGAGTCCGGCAAGACCAGGCCGGGCCACTACATCACCCTGACGACCTGCACGCCGGTGTACACGAGCCGGTATCGGTACGTGGTGTGGGGGGAGCTGGTGCGGGTGCAGAAGGTGGACAGCGAGCGGACTCCGCCGAAGGAACTGCGCTGACAGACCTCCTGGCAGGAGGTCTGTCGCCTAGCATGACGGAGGCCCGAAGCCGCAACTAGCTCTTGCGACTTCGGGCCCTTTCACGTCAGGCCGTACTTACTCCAGGATCGAGAGCGGCTCCCCGGCGCTCCACTCTTCCAGCGCCCCGCGGTGTACTGCGGTGATACCGGCCTCACCAGCGATACTCAGGGCTTCTGGAGTGAAGGGGCACGTTGCCACGTAGAGAGCCACGTCCGCGCCGTACAGAACCTTGGCGGCCCCGATGAACCTCTGGACCTCGGGGCTGGTGATGTTGAGGTAGGGCGCGAACCTCTTGCACTGGACGACGAAGCGCCGTCCGTCGGCTGTGAGTCCGATGATGTCGACGCCCCGGTCGCCATGACCGCCCTGCACGACGACGTTGGTGCAACCGTCGCGGATCAGCAGTTTGGCGATGTGGCGCTCGAAGGTACGGCCGTTCATGGCGTCCATCGCGGCCATGACTCCGACGGCGGGGCGGTCGTCCCGGATTCCTTCGAGCCGCTTCAGCCGTGTGTGGTGCTGGTGGAGCCGCCGCTCGATGCGCTGGACGCCGGTCCGTAGGGCGATCAGCTCCGCGCGGTGTTCCCCCGATGTTTCGATCAGGGCGTTGAACATCGGGACGACGGTCTTGCCGAGGATGTGGGTGATGCGTTGGTCGATGCGGTCGTCGAGGTCCCCGAGGTCTGTCGGGGCCGGGTTTTCCACAGGCTGTGTGCGGGCCAGGTACTCCATGTCCAGGAGATACACACGCACCTGACGTGCGACTTCGCTGTCGCGGAGGAGCATGGCGACGTTGAGGACGGCTCGGCGGGACCAGATGGCCAGGCCGGAGCGGGGCTGCGGGCCGCCATAGGAACTCAAGTTGAGTTCCTTAAATTCGCGCAGTTCAGGACCGCGGAGCACGCGAAGGCCGTTCGACTCGAGCTCCTGCCTGTGGCAGCCGAGCAGGGTTGTTGATCACTGTTTCGGCGACTCCGAAGTACGCCGCCACCATCGCCGTCGTCACATGCATTCCGTCCGGCAGCAGTGACAGCGCCTTCACCTTGTCGAGCACGTCGGTGCGGTCCAGCACGCTGTTGCGCAGGCTCTGCGATTCCAGCAGCGCCGATTCGTTGATCACGCTCTGCCCTTTCGTTCGTGGTGTGGCCGTACGGCCAGGGCAGAGCTGCGAGTCCCCACCCGATCTGATCAACGACTTGTCGAAGGGGAAGGCACGATCGGTACACGATCAGATGTTCAGGGGTGGTGTGTCTCCTGCGCGGGTGGATGAAAGCACTCGGCCCCGCCGAGCCGAAGCTCGGCGGGGCCGAGAAGTGCCTGCCGTGGGCTGACCAGGAGCGTCCGCCCTGGCAGGCTCTTTCGTCGCTGTGCGTGGAACGTCAGCCGAAGGTACCGCCGAAGAAGTTGGTACCGCCGTTGTTGTTCCCGCCGTTGTTGCCGGTGCTCACCGTGGTCAGGGTGATCTGCGTGCTGCCGGGATCATTGACGCCGGTGTTGGCCTGCGGGTCCTGGTTGGTGACGAGGGCGTTGTCGCTGGAGTCGCCGTTGAACTGGATGTTGGAGAAGCCGGCCGCCTGCAGGGTCTGCTTGGCCTGCTTCACGGTCTGGCCCAGGACGCTCGGCACGGCCGTCTGCTGCTGGGCCTTGCCGATCTGGATGTTCACCGTGGAGTTCTTGTCGACCTGCGTGTTGGCCGCCGGGTCGGTCGAGACGACCTTGCCGACCAGGTTGGGGTCGGCGGTGTCGACCTCGGTGCAGTTGCCGGTGAGGTTGTTCGCCTGCATCTGCGCCTTGGCCTCGTCACAGGTCTTGCCGCTGACGTCGGGGACCGTGGACTTCTCCTGGGCCTTGGCGATGGTGAGGGTGATCGTGGAGCCCTTCTGGACTTCCGCGCCGAGGGCCGGATCCTGGTCCAGGACGGTGCCCGGGTCCTCACCCGACGTCTGCTGCTTCGTCTTGACGACGAACTTGTACTTGTCGCCCTCGAGCGTCGTCCTGGCGTCGTCGATGTTCTGGCCGACGACGCTGGGTACGACCACCTTCGGCGCGCCCGTCGAGACCACCAGGTTGATCGTGTCGCCCTTGTTGACGTCCGAACCGGCCGTCGGGTCCTGGGAGCAGACGCTGCCCTTGGGCGCGTTGTTGCAGGTCTTGCGTGTCGGCGTGCCCAGCTTCAGGCCGGAGTTGTCGGCCATCTTCTGTGCGTCCGCGTAGGTCTGGCCGACGAAGTTCGGGGCGGCGAAGGGTTTGTCCGACCCGCCCCCGCTGACCACCCATTTCCCGATCAGGATCGAGCCGACCAGCACCAGGATGCCGGCGACCACGAGCAGGATCGTGGACGTGTTGTTCTTCTTTTTCTGCTGGCGGCGGCGGTCCGGGCGTTCGTCGTAGCCGTAGCCGCCGTCGTCCGGGTTC
Organism: Streptomyces sp. NPDC028289; assembly: GCF_055565975.1. Lineage (NCBI taxonomy): Bacteria > Bacillati > Actinomycetota > Actinomycetes > Kitasatosporales > Streptomycetaceae > Streptomyces > Streptomyces sp. NPDC028289. Next base: position 290,952 of record NZ_JBVHTI010000005.1, read on the forward strand.
ATCGGGGGGAGCATGGTGGTGGCGCCGGCGTCGGAGCGCAGGGCCGTGGTCGGCATGTCGTCCGGGTAGCCGCCGTAGCCGACGGAGCCCATGGCCGCGGTGGCCGCGACCGGCTGGCCGTCCAGGCACGCCTCGATGTCGGCGCGCATCTCGTCGGCCGACTGGTACCGGTAGTTCGGGTCCTTGACCAGGGCCCGCAGGACGATCGCGTCCATCTCCGGGGTGATCTCGGGGTCGAAGACCGACGGGGGCTGGGGTTCCTCACGGACGTGCTGGTAGGCGACCGCGACCGGGCTGTCGCCCACGAAGGGCGGCCGTACCGTCAGCAGCTCGTAGAGGAGGCAACCCGTCGAGTAGAGGTCCGAGCGGGCGTCGACCTGCTCGCCCTTCGCCTGCTCCGGGGAGAGGTACTGGGCGGTGCCGATGACGGCCGCCGTCTGGGTCATGGTCATGCCGGCGTCGCCCATGGCGCGGGCGATGCCGAAGTCCATGACCTTGACCTGGCCATTGCGCGTCAGCATGACGTTCGCCGGCTTGATGTCACGGTGGACGATGCCGCTGCGGTGCGCGTACTCCAGGCCCTGGAGGATGCCGATGGTCATCTCCATCGCGCGCTCGGGCAGCAGCTTGCGGCCGGAGTGCAGCAGCTCACGCAGCGTCGAGCCGTCCACGTACTCCATGACGATGTACGGGATCGAGACCCCGTCGATGTAGTCCTCGCCCGTGTCGTAGACCGCGACGATCGCGGGATGGTTGAGCGAGGCGGCCGACTGGGCCTCCCGGCGGAACCGGGCCTGGAAGGACGGGTCGCGCGCGAGGTCCGCGCGCAGCGTCTTCACCGCCACCGTGCGGCCGAGCCGCGTGTCATGGGCGAGGTAGACCTCCGCCATGCCACCACGGCCGAGCACGTGGCCCAGCTCGTACCGGCCGCCGAGGCGACGCGGCTCTTCCATAGTTCCCTACCAGCCCTCTCCGTCGGTCCCGACCGGCACGGGTGTGCGGTCGGAGGCTGCCGTCCGGGCCTACCGTACCCGGCTGTGTTTGTGTGACCTGGCCAAGCCCGTAACCCGATACAGGACCGGTATGTCAACGTGCACCGATGTGAAGGGGACGTGAGCGGGGTCACTTCTTGGAGTTGATGACCGCCTCCATCACGCTCTTCGCGATCGGGGCCGCGAGGCCGCCGCCGGAGATGTCGTCACGGTTGGCCTGGTCGTCCTCGATCACCACGGCGACCGCGACCGGCTTGCTGCCGTCGGGGAGCTTGGCGTACGAGATGAACCAGGCGTAGGGATTCTCGCTGTTCTCCACGCCGTGCTGGGCGGTACCGGTCTTGCCGCCTACGGTGATGCCGTTGATCTGCGCGTTCTTGCCGGTGCCGTCCTTGACGACCGTCTCCATCATGGACTGCAGGACCTGGGCGTTCGAGGAGCTCAGCGGCTGGCTCATCTCCTCGGGGTCGGTCTGGGAGATGGTGTCCAGGTTCGACGACTGCAGCTTGTCGATCATGTAAGGCTTCATCAGCTTGCCGTCGTTGGCGACCGCGGAGGCGACCATGGCCATCTGGAGCGGGGTCGCGGCGGTGTTGTACTGGCCGATCGAGGACAGCGCGGTCTGCGACTGGTTCATGTTGTCGGAGAAGACCGAGGCGCTGGAGCGGACCGGGGTGAACTGCTCGGAGTCGAATCCGAACTTCTTCGCCTCGGCGAGCATCTTGTCGTTGCCGAGGTCGGCGCCGATCTTGCCGAAGACGGTGTTGCAGGAGTAGCGCAGCGCGATCCGCATGGTCGCGTTCTTGCAGGGGATGCTGCCCTCGTTCTTCAGCTCGGTGGTGGTGCCGGGCATGACGTAGGGCAGCGGTGAGTTCGTGGCCTGGTCGGCGGAGGTGTACAGCCCGTTCTGGAGCGCGGCCGCGGCGGTGACCACCTTGAAGGTGGAGCCCGGCGGGTAGGTCTCGCGCAGCGCCCGGTTCAGCATCGGGTCGTTCGGGTTGTATTTCTTCTGCAGCTTCTTCCAGGCCTCGGCGTCGGTGTCCGAGGTGCCGGCGAAGGCGGAGGGGTCGTACGACGGGTAGGAGGCCAGCGCCAGGATCTTGCCCGTGGAGGGCTCCAGGGCCACGACCGCGCCCTTGCCGCCCTGTGCCTTCAGACCGTTGTACGCGGCCTTCTGCGCGGCCGCGCTGAGGGTGGTGACGACGTTGCCGCCCTGCTTCTGCTTGCCCGTGATCATGTCGAGGGTGTTGCGGAAGAAGAGCCGGTCGTCGTTGCCGGTGAGGATGCCGTCCTCGAGGCTCTCCAGCTGGTTGGCGCCGAAGGCCTGGGAGGCGTAGCCGGTGACCGGCGACCACATGGGGCCGTTCTTGTACGTGCGCTTGTACTTCAGGTCGTTGAGGCCGGAGGAGCCGGACGCCGTGGACCCGGTGATCGGGTTGCCGTCGACGATGATGTCGCCGCGCGGGGTGGAGTAGCGGGCGATGGTGACGCGGCGGTTGGACGGGTCCTCGCGGAGGGTGTCGGCCTTGACGTACTGGAGCCAGTTGTCGCGCAGCAGCAGGGTGAGGACCAGGAGGCCGCAGAAGATCGCGATCCGGCGCAGGGGCTTGTTCATGAGGGGCGGACCACCTGGGTCATCTCGGCGTCGGGGTTGGCGGCGGGGGCCGGGGCCGGGCGGCGGGCGGTGTCGCTGATGCGGATCAGCACGCCGATGAGGGCCCAGTTGGCGATCACGGAGGAACCGCCGTACGCGAGGAACGGCATCGTCATACCGGTCAGCGGGATGAGGCCCATCACGCCGCCGGCGACGACGAAGACCTGGAGGGCGAAGGCGCCGGAGAGGCCGACGGCGAGCAGCTTGCCGAACGGGTCGCGGGCGGCGAGCGAGGTGCGCACACCGCGCTCCACGATCAGGCCGTAGATGAGCAGGATCGCCATGATGCCGGCGAGGCCCAGCTCCTCGCCGAAGGTGGCGAGGATGAAGTCGGAGTTGGCGGCGAACCGGATCAGGTCGGAGTGGCCCTGGCCGAGGCCGGTGCCGAGGGTGCCGCCGGAGCCGAACGCCCACAGGGCCTGCATCGCCTGCTCGGAGTGGCCGGCGACGCCCTGCCGGGAGAGCGTGTACTCCTTCATCGGGTCGAGCCAGGCCTGGACACGCTGCTGGACGTGCGGTTCGAAGCTGGCCACGCCGACCGCGCCGGCCGCCGACATCAGCAGACCGAAGACGATCCAGCTGGTCCGCTCGGTGGCGACGTACAGCATGATGATGAACATTCCGAAGAACAGCAGCGAGGTACCGAGGTCGGTCTCGAACACCAGGATGAGGATCGAGATGAACCAGACGACCAGGATCGGTCCCAGGTCGCGGCCGCGCGGCAGGTACAGCCCCATGAAGCGGCGGCTGGCGAGCGCGAGGGCGTCCCGCTTGACCATCAGGTAGCCGGCGAAGAACACCGCGAGGACGATCTTCGCGAACTCACCGGGCTGGATGGTGAAGCCGCCGATGGAGATCCAGATCTTGGCGCCGTAGACGTTCAGGCCGAGGCCGGGGACCAGCGGGAGCAGGAGCAGGAAGAGCGCGGCCACCATGGAGATGTAGGTATAGCGCTGGAGTGCTCTGTGGTCCTTGAGGAAGATCAGGACGACGATGAACAGCGCGATGCCCATCGCGGTGTACAGCAGCTGGTTGGTGGCCTTGCCGCCCGAGACGTGGATCGACTGGAGCAGCTTGGACTGGTCGAGTCTCCAGATGACGACCAGGCCGAGGCCGTTGAGCAGGGTGGCCAGCGGCAGCAGCAGCGGGTCCGCGTAGGGGGCGAACTTGCGGACGACGAGGTGCGCGACGGCGGCGAGGAGGCCGAGGCCGAGGCCGTAGCTCAGCAGTCCGGCGGGGACCTTGTCGTTGATGGCCAGGCCCACGTTGGCGTAGGCGAACACCGGGATGGCGACGGCGAACACCAGGAGCGCGAGCTCGGTGTTGCGCCGGCTCGGCGTGCCGATGGAGCCGATCGTGGACGTGTGGTTCGTCGACGTGTTGGTAGTACTGCTCATCGTGTGACAGGGCCTCTCACGGCTTGCCTACTGCTTACCGCACAGCGAGACGACCTTCTGCTCATCCTCCGAGAGGGTGGGGCCGGGGCTGGGGGTCGCTGAGGGGGACGGGGACGGTGACGCCGTGGAGGACGCCGAGTTCGAAGGGCTTGGCGAGGCCTTGGACGTGAGAGAGGTCTTGGTGGTTCCCGTGGTGCCGCCGGCCTCGCCCTGGCCGGTCTTGGAGTTGGTCTTGGACTCGGCGGCGGTGCGCTCCGACTCCTTCTTGCAGGCGGAGGCCTGCACGGCCAGCTCCTGCACCTTCGACCGGGCGTCCTGGAGACCGCCCTCGGCGATGGTCGCCTTGACCTGCTTCTGCTGGTACGGCGGCAGGTACTTGAGTTCGATCTCGGGGTGGTCCGTCTCCACCTTCGACAGTGACACCCAGGCCAGGTCCTGGCTGATGCCCTGGTACAGCGCGACGTGCTCGCCGTTGGCGCCGACGTAGTACTGCGTCTGCGTCCAGCGGTAGCCGCCGTACAGGCCCCCGCCGATCACGGCGAGGGCGAGCACGCTGTAGAAGGATCTCTTCAGCCACTTGCGGCCCCTGCGGGGCTTGACGAAGTCGTCGTCGGTGTAGTCGCCGAAGCTGTCGGTGGGGACGTAGCCGGTGGTGTCGCCGGAGCCGGGCGGGCCGAACTCTCCGCCGCCGCCGTGGCCCTGCCGGCCGAGGTTGGCGGCGCGGCCGGCCGGGGTCTGCATATAGCCGTTGTCGTGCAGGTGGTGCTGGTTCTCGGCGACCGCTCCGACCACGACCGGGGTGTCGGAGAGCTGGCCCGCGAGGGTGTCGCCGGTGTCCAGGTCGAGGACGTCCGCGATGATCACCGTGATGTTGTCGGGGCCGCCGCCGCGCAGCGCGAGCTGGATCAGCTCCTGCACGGTCTCCTGCGGTCCCTGGTAGCTGGCGAGGGTCTCCTCCAGGGTCTGGTGGGAGACGACCCCGGAGAGCCCGTCGGAGCAGATGAGATACCGGTCACCCGCGCGCACCTCGCGGATCGACAGGTCCGGCTCGACGTGGTCGCCGCTGCCGAGCGCGCGCATCAGCAGCGAGCGCTGCGGGTGGGTGGTGGCCTCTTCCTCGGTGATCCGGCCCTCGTCGACGAGCCGCTGGACCCAGGTGTGGTCCTGGGTGATCTGCGTGAGCACGCCGTCACGGAGCAGGTACGCGCGGGAGTCGCCGACGTGCACGAGGCCGAGCCGCTGGCCGGTCCACAGCAGGGCGGTGAGGGTGGTCCCCATGCCTTCGAGCTGGGGGTCCTCCTCCACCATGGCGCGCAGCTGGTCGTTGGCGCGCTGCACGGCGTGGCCGAGGGAGGTGAGGATGTCGGAGCCGGGCACGTCGTCGTCGAGCGTGACCAGGGTGGAGATCACCTCGGAGGAGGCGACCTCGCCCGCGGCCTGGCCGCCCATGCCGTCGGCGATGGCGAGCAGGCGGGGACCGGCGTAACCGGAGTCCTCGTTGCCCTCGCGGATCATGCCTTTGTGCGATCCGGCGGCGAAGCGCAGTGACAGACTCATGCGCACCTCGCCTGTCGGCTCCGGGTACATCCGCACGGTGCCCACCCTCCGGTCGGGAGCGCGCCGGGGACCGGCGTCCGGTCCGCCGCTGCGTGCTCGCTCCGCTCGCGCCTATCCATGATGTAGCACTACTTCCGCAGCTCGATGACGGTTTTGCCGATGCGGATCGGTGCGCCCAGCGGGACCGGCGTGGGAGTCGTCAGCCGGGACCGGTCCAGGTAGGTGCCGTTGGTCGAGCCGAGGTCCTCGACGATCCACTGGCCGTCGCGGTCCGGGTAGATCCTGGCATGGCGGCTGGAGGCGTAGTCGTCGTCCAGCACGATCGTCGAGTCGTGGGCGCGGCCGAGGGTGATGGTCTGTCCCTGGAGCGCGACCGTCGTACCGGTGAGGGTGCCCTCGGAGACGACCAGCTTGGTGGGGGCGTTACGGCGTCCGCGGCCGCCGGCCGCGGGCTGCTGGCCGCGCTGCTGCGGGGGCGCGGCCTGCTGCCGGGCGGCGGGCTGCTGCCGGCGTCCTTCTTCCCTACGCGATCCGCGCTGGGTGACGCGCGTACCGAACAGGTCGCTGCGGATGACCTGCACGGCCACGATCACGAACAGCCACAGTACGGCCAGGAAACCCAGCCGCATGACCGTGAGGGTCAGCTCTGACATTGCCCCCGCTTCACCCTTCGGCTTGCCGGTAAATGATGGTGGTGCTGCCCACGACGATCCGCGAGCCGTCGCGGAGCGTAGCGCGGGTGGTGTGCTGCCCGTCCACCACGATGCCGTTGGTGGACCCGAGATCCTGGATCGTCGAGGGCGAACCGGTCCGGATCTCGCAGTGCCGACGGGAGACGCCGGGGTCGTCGATCCGCACGTCGGCCTCGGTGCTGCGGCCCAGCACGAGCGTCGGGCGGGAGATCTGATGGCGGGTGCCGTTGATCTCGATCCAGTAGCGGGTGCGGGCGCCGGGCGCCTGGGCGCCGACGGGACCCGAGGGCGGCCGCTGGGCGGCCGGCTGGGTCGGCTGCGGGTAGCCGTAGCCGCCGGGGCGGGAGCCGGGCGGCGGGGCGCTCGGCATCGGCGGGGCGGCGGCGCTCTGCTGCGGGTAGCCGTAGCCGCCCGGACGCTGCGGGGCACCGCCCGCGGGGGCGCGCTCGGGGGCCTGCTGGTTGCTGGAGGAGGCGAGCGTACGGCTGCGCACCCGGTACAGGCCGGTGTCGAGGTCGTCGGCCTTCTCCAGGTTGACCTTGATCGGCCCCATGAAGGTGTAACGCTGCTGCTTGGCGTAGTCGCGGACCATCCCGGCGAGCTCGTCGCCGAGCTGCCCGGAGTAGGGGCTGAGCCGCTCGAAGTCGGGCGCGCTCAGCTCCACGATGAAGTCATTGGGTACGACGGTCCGGTCGCGGTTCCAGATGGTCGCGTTGTTGTCGCACTCGCGCTGCAGCGCGCCGGCGATCTCCACGGGCTGGACCTCGGACTTGAACACCTTCGCGAAGGTGCCGTTGACCAGACCTTCGAGACGCTGCTCGAACTTCTTCAGGACTCCCACAGGGCACCTCCTCTGTCGCCTTGCCCGTACTGCCTGCCGTTGCCGTTACCGCTCACTGATCGTATCTACGCGCCCGGCAATCAGCCGGTTCCCCGAGCGGCCCCCCTTCGAACCGATCGGCTCGCTTCTCCTGTCAAGGATCGGCGCTACTTCTTCCCAGGATCGTAGAGGTGGCCCACGACCAGTGTCCCGCACCTGACTGTGGACCCGATCCGTCTCCTGGACAGATGGGCTCGACCGGTACGAGGTTGATACGTGACCGCGGACTGCTCGGTACGTGATCACCAGGTGAGCGCTGCCCCGGGACAAGGGATGTGAACCCACCCTGTCCCACGTGCTAGTGTTCTCGATGTCGGAAGGGGCCAGCCCGAAGGAAACAACGGGTCTGAAGCCGGAAGACACACCCAATGCGCGGGTGGCGGAATAGGCAGACGCGCTGGATTCAGGTTCCAGTGCCCGCAAGGGCGTGGGGGTTCAACTCCCCCCTCGCGCACAAGAAGCAAGAGATACCGATGAAACGGGTCTCCACCAGTGACGGAAGTCACGGTTGGGGCCCGTTTCTCGTTGCCGGCGGCGGTGTGCGGCTGTGAGGCATCGCACGGCGCTGCCAGGCAGGCGGAGGCCCGGAGGGCGCCGGCCCGTGAGCTATCTCACGGGCGTGGCCTTGTCTCCCCGGGGGCGCAGGGCGGGCCACGCGGTGGCGACGGCGGCGGTCGTGGCGAGGAGCGCGCAGGCTCCGGCTGCCGCGCCCATCGCCGTCCACGGCAGCCGGATCGCGGCCGGCGCCGACAGCAGGTGCAAGGCCCGCCACATTCCCGCCAGTTGGAGCGCCGCGACCAGCAGTCCCAGCAGCGCCCCGACCGCGACCACCGTCAGCGCCTCGGCGCCGACCAGCCGCAGCAGCTGCCCCCGGGTGGCCCCGGCCAGTCGCAGCGCGGCCAGCTCGCGCACTCGGTCGGCGGTGGCCATCACCATGGTGTTGACCAGGGAGATCCCGGTGTAGACCAGCGCGATGCCGAGGACCAGGAGAAGGCCGAGCCGGGTGGTCCGGTCGGTCTGCGGGTAGGTCGCCGCCACCCACCGGTCCGCCGTGAGCACCCGCCCACCGCTCGCCCGGACCGCCTCCCGCAGCCCGGCGGCCACCGCGTCCGCGTCCGCGCCGACCCGCAGGCCCACGTCGACCCGGTCGACGGCCGCGCCCCGGGCGTTGGCAGGGGTGACGTACACGCCGTTGTCGCCGGTGCCCGTCCGCAGCACGGCGGCGATCCGCAACGTCTTCCGGGTGCCGTCGCCCAGCCACACCCGGACCCGCTGCCCGACGGTGTGCCGCTCCCACTCCTCGTTCACGATGATCGAGCCGTCGTCCAGCCCGCCGACCCGGCCGGAGGCGAGCGGGAGGCGGGCGGTGGCCGCCAGCGCGGCCGGATCGGCGGCCCGCGCCTCGGACCTGATCAGGGCGACCCCGTCCTCCAGCACGTACACCGCGCTCGCCGAGGTCGCCGACACCTCGGCGCCCGGCACCGCGCGCATCGCCCGGAGCGTCGCCCCGTCGAACCCGGCGCCGTCCGGGGGCGTGACGACGAAGGCCGCGGTGGTCCGGTCGCGGGTCTCGGCGGCCCGGGCCGCGTTCAGGTTCGCGGTGGCGCCGAGCAGCGAGCCGGCGAGGGCGACGGTCACCAGCACGGGTGCCGCGACGGCCGCCGTACGAGGCACCCCGGCGGCCGCGTGCTCGCGCACCAGCAGGCCGGTGGCGCCGGGGAGCCGGGCCGGGGCCCAGGTGAGCAGCCGGACCAGCGGACGGACCAGGACGGGCGCGAGCAGCGCGGCCGCCGTGATCAGCACCATCGGCCGGCTCACGTAGGTCTTGCGGTGCAGCAGGTCGCCGGGGGCGTCGAGGAGCAGCAGTACGGCCGCGGTCAGCAACAGGCCCGCACCGCACAGCCAACGCCCGCGGGTCATCGGCCTGCCGTCCACGTCCGCCTCGCGCAGCGCCTCCGTCGGCCGGGTCCGGCCCGCCCGCCGGGACGCGGTGGCCGCGCCCAGCAGGGCGACGAGCAGACCGGCCGCGAAGGCCGCGCCGTACGGCCAGGTGTGGCCGCCGATCCGGAACCAGCCCGGGGCGAGTCCGCCGTCGGCGGTCCAGCGGGCGAGGCGGGGTGCGCCGTACCCGCCGAGCACGCAGCCCACCGCCGAGGCGGGCGCTCCGACCAGCAGGGCCTCGGCCAGCACTGTCCTGCGGAGCTGCCCGGGTGTCGCCCCGGCGATGCGCAGCAGGCCGAACTCGCGGCGGCGCTGGGCGACCGCGAAGGCGAAGGTGGACGCCACCACGAAGACCGACACGAAGCCGGTGACCCCGCCTGCGGTGCCGAACAGGGCGTTCAGCGCGGTCAGCGCCTCGCGGTCGCGGTTCGGGTCCGGGTCGGCGAGACGCCGGCCGTCGCCGGTGAGGACCTGTAGGCCCGGGATGCCCCGCACCGCGTTCCGTACGGCCGCCGGTCGCGCGGCCACGACCAGCTGGGTGCTGCGGGGCGCCAGTCGCGCCGCCCGCGCGTCGGTGTAGAAGACGGCGTGCTCGAAGCCGCGGTCGGCGACCGTGCCGACGACGGTGACGCTGCCGTGATCCGTGCGGAGGGTGCGGCCGGGCGTCGTCCAGGTCCCGGTGACGGCGACCTCGCGGGCGGTGCGCGGTGCGCGTCCCGAGGTGAGCTCGTACGGCGCGAAGGCGGCGACCGGCCAGGGGTGCCCGACGAGGTCGCCGGGCCCGTTCTCCGCGCGCACGGCGAAGGTGCGGTCGAGGGTGACCTTGCCGAGTCTGTTCAGTCCGGAGACGGCGGCGGGTGGTACGGCCCCCGGCTGTGCGAGCCGCTGGGTGCGGGTGCCGATCGGGGTGGCGACCCGCAGGGTGTCGGCGCCCTTGACGACGACCGGGGCGGCGGCGAACCGCTCCGGGGCCCGCCGTGGCGCGTCCAGCGAGGAGGCGAGTGCCAGGCCCATCACGGTGAGCAGGGCCACGCCCAGCGCGAGGGCGACGAAGCTGCCGACGAAGGTGACCCGTCGGGCGCGCAGGGTGTGCAGGGCGACGCTCAGCATGGTTGGGCCTCCGGCCTGGACGGCTGGGTCTGGGGTTCGGAGGGCGGGGTCTGCGGTTCGGAGGGCGGGGTCTGCGGTTCGGAGGGCGGGGTCTGCGGAAAAGTGGGCAGAGTCTGCGGCCCGGACGGCTGCGCCTCCAGTCCGGTCAGGCGCGTGCCGATGTCGGCGGCCGACGCGCCGGTCAGTTCGCCTACGACACGGCCGTCGACGAGGAAGACGACGCGGTCGGCGTAGGAGGCGGCGACCGGGTCGTGGGTGACCATGACCGTCGTCCGGCCCTCGTCGTCCACCATCGCGCGCAGCAGCGTCAGCACCGTGTGGCCGGCCCGTGAGTCCAGGGCGCCGGTCGGCTCGTCGCCGAACAGGACGTCGGGGCGGGTGATCAGGGCGCGGGCCAGCGCGACGCGCTGCTGCTGCCCGCCGGACAGCTCGCCCGGCCGGTGCCGGGCGCGGTCGGCGAGTCCCACCCGGCCGAGGACCTCGCGGACCCGGGCCCTCGGGGGACGGCGGCCCGCCAGCCGCAGCGGCAGCGCCACGTTCTGCTCGGCGGTGAGCGAGGGCAGCAGGTTGAACGCCTGGAAGACGAAGCCGACGCGCTCCCGGCGCAGCAGGGTCAGCTTCGTCTCGCTCAGCCCGGTCAGCTCGGTCCCGCCCAGGGTCACCGACCCGGAAGTCGGCCGGTCGAGGCCCGCCGCGCACTGCAGCAGGGTCGACTTGCCGGAGCCGGACGGCCCCATGACGGCGGTGAACGTCCTCCTCGGAAAGTCCAGGGAGACCTCGTCGAGCGCGGTGACGGCGCGGTCGCCTGAGCCGTGACGTCTGCTGACGGAGCGCAGGTTGATGGCGTCCATGGGTCCTCACATGTCGGTTCGACGGCGGCGGTACGGCCACGAAACCGTTCGGGGGCGGGGCGGCGCACTGCGGCAGGACCGAGACCCGGGGTAGGGCCAGGCATACCCCCGCTCCGGCGGCTGGACGGATGGCCGCGCCGTCCGCCCGCCGCCTACGGTGACCGCATGCAGCCCCGTCCCCGCAGCGTCTGGCAGGCCATGGCCGGGCCCGGCTTCCTGATCTCCTCCTGGCCCTGGCGGGCCGCCGGTTACCTGCTGACCGGCGCGGTGACCGGAGCCGTACTCCTCGTGGGGCTGGTGGTCGCGGTCACGGCCGGCGGGGTGCTCGCCGTGGTACTCGTCGGGCTGCCGCTGCTGCTCCTCGCGGCGCTCGCGGGCCTTCCGGTGGCCTGGCTCGAACGGTGCCGGCTGCGGCTGGTCGACCGGGAGCGGGTGTACGACCCCCATGTCCGGCCGTCCGCCCCGGGACTGCGGGCGTGGCTCGCGACCCGGCTGCGGGAGCGGGCGACCTGGCGCGAGCTCGGCCATGCGCTGCTGTTCGCGGGCCTGTTGTGGCCGGTGGACGCGCTCGCCGTGACGCTCGCGCTGCTCTGCCCGCTGTCGATGGCCGCCGCCCCGCTGCTGCTGGCCACGGTCGGCGGCGGCCGGGAGACGAAGGTGCTGAAGGCGTGGACGGTCACCGGCTGGCCGGCCGCCTTCGGCATCGCGCTGGCCGGGGTGCTGCTGCTGGCCCTCGGCGGCTATGCGCTGGGCGTGGCGGCCGGTGCGCGGGCCGGACTCGTCCGGCTGCTGATCGCGCCGCGCGAGGCCGAGTTGGGGGACCGGGTCGTCGAACTGGCGCGGTCCCGGGCGCGGTTGGTGGACGCCTTCGAGGCGGAACGGCGGCGCATCGAGCGCGATCTGCACGACGGGGCCCAGCAACGCCTGGTCGCCCTCTCGATGACCCTGGGCCTGGCCCGTCTGGACGCCCCGCCGGGTCCGCTCGCCGACCAGCTCGCCAAGGCCCAGCGGGAGGCGGGCGAGGCGCTCGCCGAGCTGCGGGAGATCGTGCACGGCATCCACCCGAAGGTGCTGGCCGACCATGGCCTGGAGGCGGCGGTGGCGGATGCGGCGGATCGGACGGCCGTTCCCGTGGACGTCGGTCTCCGGTTGCCCGGGCGGCTGCCGGAGGCGGTCGAGGCGGCCGCGTACTTCGTGGTGCGGGAGGCGCTCGCCAACGTCGACCGGCACAGTGGTGCGGGCCGTTGCGAGGTGACCGGCGGGCACCGGGACGGCCGGCTGCACCTGGAGGTGCGCGACGACGGCCGCGGCGGCGCGGCGGCCGGGGCGGGCAGCGGCCTCACCGGACTGGCGGACCGGGTGTCCGTCCTCGATGGCAGACTCTCCCTGTCCAGCCCGCCGGGAGGACCGACCCTGCTGCGTGTGGAGTTGCCGTGCGAGCCGATCGACCTCTGCGCGTAGTCCTGGCCGAGGACGGCGTGCTGCTGCGGGAGGGTATCGCGGGGCTGCTGGGCCGGTTCGGTCACGAGGTGGTCGCCGCGGTCGGGGACGCGGAGGCGCTGGTCGCGGCGGTCGGGGAGCACGCGCCCGACGTCGTCGTGACGGACGTGCGGATGCCGCCGGGCTTCCAGGACGAGGGCCTGCAGGCGGCGGTGCGGCTGCGTGCGGCCAGGCCGACGTTGCCGATCCTGGTCCTCAGCCAGTACGTGCAGCGCAGTTACGTCGCCGAACTCCTCGACTCCGGGGACGGGTCGGGCATCGGCTACCTGCTCAAGGACCGGGTGGGGCAGGTGGCGGAGTTCGTCGCGGCGCTGGGGGAGGTGGCCGGCGGGGGGACGGTGGTCGACCCCGAGGTGGTACGGCAACTGCTGCGCCGGCGCCGGGATCCGCTGGAGCGGCTGTCCCCGCGCGAGCGGGAGGTGCTCGCGCTGGTCGCCGAGGGGAAGTCGAACGGGGCGATCGCGAGAGAGCTGGTGGTCTCCGAGGCGGCGGTGGGGAAGCACATCGGGGGGATCCTGACGAAGCTGGACCTGCCGCCGGCGGAGGATTCGCACCGGCGGGTGCTGGCTGTGCTGGCGTATCTGAGGGCGTGACTTCTTTGTTCGGGGGCCTTCCGGGATGTTTTCGGCTGCGGGTGCGTCGTGGTTGTTCGCGCAGTTCCCCGGGCCCCTTTGAGGTGGGACCAGTGGCCCCACCCTTCTTGGGGGCGCGGGGAACTGCGCGAACAACCCCCACCGGCCGGTGGATATACGACGACGGTGACCCGCCCTCCCCGAACCACCCCGAAGTTGTCCACAGGGTCTGACGGCTTTCGGCCCCCACCTGTACCGTCTCCACGAGTTGATGTTCGTGCGTGTGTGCGTGGAGTACGGGGGAGGCGGTCGACGTGACCGGAGCGGAAGAGCTGACGACGGTCGGCGGGCGCAAGCTGCCCGCGCCGAAGGGCTTTGCGCAGTGGCCCCCGAAGGGCTCCCCCAAGGAGGAGGGCAAGGCGCTGCGTTCGGCGGTCCCGCGCCGCAGCCACGACGCCCTGGACCTGGACGGCTCCCGTCCCGACGCGGTGAGCGCGGTGGAGGAGTCCAACCGGGACCGCATCCCCGAGCTGGTCCCCATACGGGTCGGGAGAATGGCGGCCGGCCCCTTCGCGTTCCTGCGCGGCTCGGCCGGCCTGATGGCGCACGACCTGGCCCGCACCCCGATGACCAGGATCGCCACCCAGATCTGCGGCGACGCCCACGCGGCCAACTTCGGCCTGTACGGCGACCCGCGCGGCGACCTCGTCATCGACCTGAACGACTTCGACGAGACGGTGCTCGGCCCCTGGGAGTGGGACCTCAAGCGGCTCGCGGCCTCCCTGGTGCTGGCCGGCCGGGAGGCGGGCGCCGACGAGGACATGTGCCGCAAGGCCGCGGGTGACGCGGCCGGTGCCTACCGCCGCACCATGCGCCTGCTGGCCAAGCTCCCGGTGCTGGACGCGTGGAACGCGATCGCGGACGAGGAGCTGGTCTCCCACTCCGACGCCCACGACATGGTCGGCACCCTGCGCCGGGTCTCGGAGAAGGCCCGCGCCAACACCAGCGGCCGGTTCGCGGCCCGCTCCACCGCGCCCACCGAGGACGGCGGCCGCCGCTTCGTGGACGCCGTGCCGGTGCTGCGCCGGGTCCCGGACGCGGAGGCGGAGGCGGTCACCGCCGCCCTGGAGCACTACGTGACCACGCTCTCCGAGGACCGCCACCCGCTGCTCGCCCGGCACACCCCGCACGACGTCGCCTTCCGGATCGTCGGCACCGGCAGCGTCGGCACCCGCTCCTACGTCGTCCTCCTCCTCGACCACCGCGGCGAGCCGCTGATCCTCCAAGTCAAGGAGGCCCGCCCGTCCGCACTCGTCCCCCATCTCGCCACGGCCGGCTTCGAGGCGCCGGCCGTCGACCACGAGGGCCGCCGGGTGGTCCTCGGCCAGAAGCGGATGCAGGTGGTCAGCGACATCCTGCTCGGCTGGACCACGGTGGACGGCCGCCCGTTCCAGGTCCGCCAGTTCCGCAACCGCAAGGGCAGCGTCGACCCGGCCGCCCTGTCCCCCGACCAGATCGACGACTACGGCCGGATGACCGGCGCCCTGCTGGCCCGCGCGCACTCGCACAGCGCCGACCCGCGCCTGATCGCCGGCTACTGCGGCAAGAACGAGGAGCTGGACGAGGCGATCGCCGCGTTCGCCGTGACCTACGCCGACCGTACGGAGGCGGACCACGAGGAGCTGGTGACCGCGGTGCGGGCGGGACGGATAGCGGCGGAGCTCGGGGTGTGATCCGCGTGCTCTCCGGCTTCCCGTCCCCGGCTTCCGGCTTCCGGCCTCCGGTCTCCCGAGAGGTGCTGAAGTGAAGTACGTCGAAATAGGCGACGGCGCGACGGACGAGGGCGTGGCCGCGGTCTCCGTCGACCCCGGCCCCTACCTGGCGCGGCTGCCGGAACTCGCCGACGGCCTGCCGCCCGGCGCCCGTGCCTTCGCCACCGACCCGCGCCACTACGAGTTCGGCGGCCGCCGCTGCGTGAAGGACCTGCACCCGCTGGACATGCGCCGCACGGCCCCCGCCGACATCGAGATCCGCTTCCGCCGCAACTGCTACCGGCACGACGAGGACCTGATCGTCCGCTACACGGGCGTCTCCCGCTTCCAGACGGACATCCTGGGCGCCTGCGACCTCACCTCGCTCGGCGAGGTGATCCTCGACGAGATCCTCCCGCACCCCGGCGGCTGCACCCACGAGCTGGCCTGCCGCCCCGGCACCCTCGTCGTGGCCTGCACCGATCTGGTCGCCGAGTGGGTCCCGGCCACCGCCGGTGACGACAGGCCCTAGGCTGGTCGGGTGACGACCCCGGAAGCTGAGCAGTCCCAGGCACCGCGGCCCGAGGAACGGCTGGAGCAGGCCGTGCGGGCCGCCGAGCAGGCGTTGATCGAGTACGAGATCGCGGTCGAGACCTTCCGCGTCGAGGTGGAGAACTTCTCCCGGCTGCACGAACAGAAGCTCGGCCCCCTCTACCTCCGCATCGAGGAGCTGGACGCGCGGATCGCCGAGGCGAAGGCCGCCCGCACCGGCGACCCCGAGGACATCCGCGCCGCCGAGGAGGCCCGGGCCCGGGTCCTGCCCATCCCCGGCGTCGAGGAGCTGCTGCACGGCTGGATGGACGGCGACGGCCTGTTCCCGGAGGCCGTCGCGATGCTCACCGAGCAGGAGGTGCGGCCGCCGCAGCGGGTCCGCCCCAGCGAGGAGGCCCGCCGGCTCTACCGCGAGCTGGCCCGCAAGGCCCATCCCGACCTGGTGCAGGACGAGGCCGAGCAGGAGCGGCGCGAGGAGTTCCTCAGCCGGGTCAACGCGGCCTACGCCCGCGGAGACGAGGCCCTGCTGCGCGAGCTGGCCGAGGAGTGGGCGGCCGGCCCGGTCCCGCCGGAGCGCAGGCCGAGCCGGGCCGAGGAGCTGTACGCCCGCCTGGAATGGCTCTCCGAGCGCAAGGAACTGCTCGGCCTGGTCGCCAAGGAGCTGGAGAACGGCCCCATCGCCGGCCTGCTCCGGCTGGCCCCGGACGACCCCGACGGCCTCCTCGACGAGATCGCGGAGCGGCTCCGGAAGGACGTGACCGAACGCGAGGCGGAACTGGCGGCCCTGCTGACCCAGGAGTAGCCCTCCGCTCGGGTCGGGTAGCGTCGGGGACATGAACTTCGCAGCGCGTGTGCCCACGGTCGAGGTCGCGGACCTCAAGGACGGCGACTTCCTGCTGGACGTCCGCGAGGACGACGAGTGGCAGGCGGGCCACGCCGCCGGTGCCCTGCACATCCCGATCAGCGAGTTCGTGGCCCGCTACGGCGAACTCACCGAGGCGGCCCCCCAGGACGCCCGCGTCCACGTCATCTGCCGCTCCGGCGGCCGCTCGGCCCAGGTCACGATGTACCTGGTCCAGCAGGGCATCGACGCCGTGAACGTCGACGGCGGCATGCAGGTGTGGCAGGCAGCGGGCCGCGAGGTCGTCACGGACGGGGGAGAACCGGGCTTCGTCATCTGAGAAGGCCGCGCTGAAGCGCCCCTTCAGGGGCGCTGGGGGTACCCCGGCCGAAGGCTGGGGGAGGAACTGCGCGGCCAGCCCCCATCCGGCCCGCGGATCACATACGACCGAGCGCCCCCCTTCCCATCCCCTACCCCAGTGGATGCGCAGCCAGCAAATCCCCCAACGCCTCCTCATGCGCCCCGGCCCCCCCGAGCGCCAGCTCGATCTGCTTCGCCCACGCGTGGTACCGGTGCAGCACATACTCCGTGTCGGCCCCGAACCCCCCGTGCAGATGCTGCGCGGTCTGCACCACCCGCCGCACCCCCTCGGCCGCCCAGATCTTCGCCACCGCCACGTCTCCGGCCGCCGGCAGCGCCCCGGCCGCCCCCGACGCGATCCGCCACGCCGCCTGCCAGAGCGTCGCCTCCATGGCCCGCAGGTCGATGTACCGGTCGGCGGCCTGTACGGCCACCGCCTGGAACGTGGCGATGGGATGCCCGAACTGCTCCCGCTTCCCGGCGTACTCGCCGGTCATCCGCAGCACCCGCTCACCCATCCCGAGCGCCAGCGCACACGTCCCGGTCACCAGCAGTTCCCGCAGCCACTCCCAGGCCCCCTCCGCCACCACCACGTCCCGGTCCGCGACCCGAGCCGACTCCAGGCGCAGCTCCCCGAGCCGTTCGCCGCTGGTCGACACCTGCTCGGCGACCGTGACCCCGGCGGAGACGCCGGACGCGCCCCCCTCGCCGTCCGGCGCCACCAGCGCCAGCACGCTCCGGTCCGTCTCGGTGCGCGCCGGTACGACGACGAGATCGGCGTCGTACGCCCACGGCACCGCCGTCTGCACCCCGTCGAGCACCCAGGTGTCACCGTCCCGCCGCGCGGTCACCGCCAGCTCGGCCGGGTCGTGCCCGGTGCGCCCGCTCGCGGCGACGGTCAGCACCAGCTCGCCCCGCCCCGCCCGCGCCGCCAGCCGGTCCAGGAGCTCCGCCGTTCCATACGTCTGTAGGGCCGCCAGGGCCGCGCCGTGCTCCAGCAGCGGCACCCGGGCCAGCACCTTCGCCGACTCCCGAAGCACCAGGCAGAGCGCGATGGCGTCCAGACCGGCGCCGCCGTACTCCTCGCCCAGCAGCAGGCTCAGCAGATCCGCGCCCGCCAGCCTGTCCCACAGCTCCCGGTCGAAGCCCTCGGCCACGGCGCCGGTGGTCAGCGCCGGGCTCGGCACCGCGTCCGGCGCCACCCCGGCGAACACCCCGCGCGCCGCTTCGGCCGCCGCCAACTGCTCCTCGGTGAAGGTGAAGTCCACGGTCCTGTCCTCCCGGCGGGTCCCCGCTGATCTGACGGTCCGTCAAGATAGAACAGGTTCTAGAAGAAGGGAACCCAAAACCCCTGCGATCACCAGCTCCTCCCGTCATAGGCTGACGGCCGCTGTCCGCCGACGGGGGCCGGACACACGAGGGAGGACACATGGGGATCCGAAGCCTGACCCGCACCGAGGCCGAGCACCGGGCCGCACTGGTCACGGTCGAGCGGTACGACATAGACATCGACCTCACCGCCCTGCCCGGCGGGCCGGAGGTCCGCTGCGTCTCCACGGTCACCTTCACCTGCTCCGAGCCGGGCGCGGAGACCTTCGTCGACTGCGCGGCCGAGGTCCGCGCCGCCACCCTGAACGGCACCCCCCTCACCCCCTCCGGCGACGGCCGGATCCCGCTGCCCGGTCTGGCCGCGCACAACGTGCTGCGCGTCGAGAGCGTCCAGGCCGACACCGCGGCCGGGGAGGGCGTGCACAAGGCCACCGACCCCGCCGACGGCGAGGTGTACGTCTGGACGAGCTTCGAACCCGACGAGGCCCGGTTCGTCTGGGCCTGCTTCGACCAGCCCGATCTCAAGGCCCCGCACGCCTTCACCGTCACGGCCCCGGCCGCCTGGACCGTCCTCAGCAACTCCGGTGACCCGCGGATCGAGGAGCAGGGCGCGGCCCGCCGCTGGAGCTTCCCGGACACCCCGCCGCTGTCCGTGTACAACACCGTCGTCAACGCCGGCCCCTTCCACGGGATCCGCCGCGAGGCCGACGGCCACGACCTCGGCATCTACGCGCGCCGTTCGCTCGCCGAGGTCCTGGAACGCGACGCCGACGAAATCTTCACCCTCACCCGGCAGGGCCTCGCCTTCTACGCCGAGGCCTTCGCGATGCCCTTCCCGCAGCGCACGTACGACCAGGTCTTCATGCCCGAGTTCGGCGGCGCGATGGAGAACTACGGCTGTGTGACGTGGTCTGACGCCTTCCTGCGGCGGGCCGAGCCGACGCCCGCCGAGCGCGAGCTGCTCGCGGTGGTGCTGCTGCACGAGATGGCGCACATGTGGTTCGGCAACATCGTCACCATGCGCTGGTGGGACGACCTCTGGCTGAACGAGGCCTTCGCCGAGTTCGCCTGCCACTGGGCCGCTGAGGGCGCCACCCGCTACACCGACGCCTGGGCCGGCCATCTCCTCAGCGGCAAGGTCAGGGCGTACCTCTCCGACCAGGGCCCGGTCTCGCACCCGATCCACCAGCCCATCCACGACGTCGCCCAGGCCGCGTCGATCTTCGACAACATCACCTACCCCAAGGGCGCCTCCGTCCTGCACCAGCTGATGACCTACGTCGGCGAGGACCGCTTCCGCACCGGCATGGCCGCCTACTTCGCCCGCCACGCCTGGGGCACCACCACCCTCCAGGACCTGATCGACGCCCTCGCCGAGGCCGGCGGCCGCGACCTGACCGGCTGGCGCAAGGCCTGGCTGGAGACCGCCGGCACCGACCGCTTCACCCTGGAGCACGACGGCGACACCCTCGCTCTGCTCGCCGACGGCAACCCGCGCCCCCAGGTCCTCGCGGTCGGCGCGTACGACCGCGCCGGCGACGCCCTGGAACGCACCGCGCTGGTCCGCGTCGAGGTCACCGAGGCCCGCACCCCGGTCACCGGCCTTCCCGCCACGTCCGACCTCCTCCTGGTCAACGACGATGACCTCACCTTCGCCACCACGCGCCCGGACCCCACCGCCCGGGACACCCTCTTCCGCGCCGCGGCCCAGCTGCCCACGGCGATCTCGCGGGGCGTGGCCGCCGCCACCGTCTGGGACATGCTCACGGCCGGCGAGGCCACGGCGGCCGAGGCCGGCCACTGCCTCACCGCGGTTCTCGCGGCAGAGACGTCCGACGCCGTGATCGAGCCCTACCTCACGCTCGTGACCAACATCGCCGAGCTCTGGGCCCCGCCCGCCGAACGCCCCGCGCTGACCGAGGCCGTGGCCGCGGTGTGCCGGCGGCTCGCCGCCGACCCGGGCCGCCGCCAGGTCGCCCTGCGCGGCCTCGCCCGCACCGCGACCGGCGCCGAAGACCTGGCCTGGCTCCGCGAGCAGGTCGGCGACGACGTCGACCTGCGCTGGCGCGCCCTCGTCCGCGAGGCCGAACTCGGCGGCGACGTCACCGCCGAGTCCGCCGCGCTGCTCGAACGCGACGCCGACCCCGACGCCTGGGTCCGCGCCCTCACCGTCCGCGCCGCCCTCCCCGATCCGGCCGCGAAGGCCGAGGTCTGGCAGCGGCTGACCGTGGACCGCGAGGTGCCCGTCGCGTCGGTCTCCGCGGTCGCGGCCGCCTTCTGGCGCCCCGGCCAGGACACCCAGCTCGCCCCCTACGCCGAGCGCTACCTGGACCTGATCCCCGAACTGCACCAGGGCGGCATGATCCCGGCGATGACCTACACCTCCCACCTCTTCCCGTCGTACGCCGTCGATGCCGAATACATCGAGAAGGTCCGTCAGGCGGCCCGGGAAGCGGTTCCCGTGGTCCGCAAAACCCTTCTGGAACGCTCGGACGCCGTCCGCCGCATGCTCGACGCCAGGATCGCGAACGCCTGACCCCGGCGGGGCACAGCCCGGCCGGGCCGTGCCCCGCCCGATCGTTCGGTTC
Source organism: Streptomyces sp. NPDC028289 (assembly GCF_055565975.1). NCBI lineage: Bacteria > Bacillati > Actinomycetota > Actinomycetes > Kitasatosporales > Streptomycetaceae > Streptomyces > Streptomyces sp. NPDC028289. Next base: position 311,519 of record NZ_JBVHTI010000005.1, read on the forward strand.
CGGCCAATCCCATGGTCGCCGTGCTCGTACCGACGATCAACCCCTGTGGAAAACCTCGGCCGCGACCTGTGGAAAACTCGCGGAAGTGCGGTCGGTGGACGCGCTCGTACGCCGTATGACCTGCGGCGATCTCGGACGTCGGGCTCTGGCGCCCCGGACCGGAAGGGCCGACGGCCCTGCCCGGAGTGGTGATGGCCACGCCGGCGGCCTCGTCCCCGGGGCTGCGCCCGGTGGCCGGTGCTGAGTACCGTTCCGTGCGAGTGCCGGGCAGCGGCACACCGGGCGGTGCCGGATCGGCGGCCGCCCGGACGACGCGGCGGAATCGGGGAACGGGGCGGCATGGACGACGCGTACGACGAGGGCGTGGACGCCCGGCACGGGCCGGACGCCCCGAGCGGGACGCGTGCGGAGCCGGAGCCCGCCTCACCGGCCCGTCCGGCCCCTCCGGAACAGCCGCCACCCGGCCCACCGGCCGCACCGGCGGAGTCCCCCACCCTCCCCCGTACCGGCGTCGCCGCCCTCTCCCCCCGCTACCAGGTCGGTGCGGCCCTCGCCCTCGCCCTGGTCGCGGTCGCCGCGTGCGTGCACCTCGGGATGGTGTTCCTGAGCGTGGCACCGGCGAACACGGTGACCAAGCAGCACGGCAAGGCGATCGAGGACTGGGTGTACCCGGAGTTCGAACAGAACTGGAAGCTCTTCGCGCCGAACCCGCTGCAGCAGAACGTCGCCGTGCAGGTGCGCGCCGATGTGCTGATGCCGGACGGCACCACGAGCACCACCGGCTGGAACGACCTGTCCGCACAGGACGGCAGGGCCATCGACGGCAGCCTGGTGCCCAGCCACACCGTGCAGAACGAGCTGCGCCGGGCCTGGGACTTCTTCACCTCCACGCACGGCACCGACAACCGGCCGATCGGCCTGCGCGGCTCCCTGTCCGAGCAGTACCTGCGGCGGATCGTCGTGATGCGCATGTACAAGGGGGACGCCACGAGCCGGAAGGGCACCATCGAACGCGTGCAAGTGCGCTCCAGTACCACCAACGTGCCCCCGCCGGACTGGAGCGGCGAGAAGGTCTCCGACACACCCGTCTACCGGGTGCTGCCCTGGTGGACGGTCACGAAGGACGAAGCGATCGGCGGTGTGCGGTGAACCGTCTCGCCCTGTGCCTGTCCCGTGCCATCGCCCGGGTCACCGAGGCGGCGCTCGGCCCGTACCAGACGGCCGTCGTCCGCATCGGCTTCGCCACCACCTGGTTGCTGTTCCTGCTGCGTGAGTACCCGCACCGCCAGGAGCTGTACGGCCCCCATGCCACCTGGAGCTTCGACCTCGCACAGCAGCTGACCGCCGACAACCACGCCTTCACGGCGCTGCTGGCCTCCGACAGCCAGGTCTTCTTCGAGGTCTTCTACTTCCTCGCCGTCGTCTCCAGCGCGCTGCTGCTGGTGGGCTGGCGGACCCGGGCCACCTCGCTGTTCTTCATGATCGGTGTGCTGTCCCTGCAGAACCGCAGCGTCTTCGTGGGCGACGGCGGCGACAACGTGCTGCACCTGATGTCCTTCTACCTGGTGTTCACGCGCTGCGGCCAGGTGTGGTCCCTGGACGCCCGCCGGGCGGCCCGCGCGAGCGCCGCACGCGCGCGGGGCCTGCGCGTGGCCCCCGACCTGGCGGGTCCCGCCCTGTGGGCGGCGTCGGGTCTGGTCCTGCTCGCGGCGGCCCTCACCGGCCGCACCGGCGGTGGCTGGCTGGTCCCGGCCGTGCTGTGGGCGACCTGGGCGGGCACCGCCCTGTGGTGGGCGGCCGGCCGTCGCGGGCGCACGTCCGAGCCCCGGATCCTGCTCGACGTCGTCGCGAACATCCTGCACAACGGCGCCCTGTTCGTGATCATGGCCGAGGCCTGCCTGATCTATGCCACCGCCGGCTGGTACAAGATCCAGGGCTCCCGCTGGCAGGACGGCACCGCCGTCTACTACCCGCTCCACCTGGACTACTTCTCGCCCTGGCCGGCCCTCGCCGACCTGCTGTCCGCCAACGGCACGATGGTGATGCTGGTGACCTACGGGACGGTCATCGTGCAGGTCGCCTTCCCGTTCACGCTGTTCAACCGGCGGGTCAAGAACGTGCTGCTGGCCGTGATGATGACCGAGCACGCGGTGATCGCGGTGGTCCTCGGGCTGCCCTTCTTCTCGCTGGCCATGATCGCGGCGGACTCCGTCTTCCTGCCGGCCCCCTTCCTGCACCGGGTCGGCGGCTGGGCGGCACGAGCGCGCGACCGGGTTTCCCACCGGACCGCCCCGGAGCTGCCCGCGCAGCGCTCGCCGGAGCCCGACGAACAGCCCCGCGTAGGCTTCGGGGCATGACGGACCCCCTCGACCACTGGGCGCGGCTGGCCGGCTCGGCCGTCCTCCTCGACGGCTTCCACGCCCTCAAGCACGCGCTGCGCTTCGGCGCGGAGGTGCCGGTGGCGGTCACGGCGGACCGGGCGGCGGCGCTGGCCCTGGCCGAGGAGCTGGCACCGGACGTGCGGGAGGCGCTGGCCGCGTTGCTGACGGAGGTGCCCGCGCAGACGTACGCGTCCCTGGTCCCGCGCCCGCACCCCACGGCCGTGGCCGCCCTGGCCGTACGGCCGCCCCGCGAGGCGAACCTGCGCGAGCTGGCCTGCGTCCCGCGCACGGCCCCGATCGTGGTCCTCGACGAGCCGCGCAACCTGGGCAACGCGGGCGCGGTGATCCGCCTCGCGGCGGGCTTCGGGGTGACCGGCGTCATCACGACCGGCACCCTCGACCCCTGGCACCCGACGGTGGTCCGCGGCGGCGCGGGCCTCCACTTCGCCACGGCGGTGGAACGGCTGACGGTGGCCGAACTGCCGAAGGGCCCGCTGTACGCGCTCGACCCGGAGGGCGAGGACATCAGAGCGGTGAAACTCCCCGACGACGCGATCCTCGCCTTCGGCTCCGAGCGGACCGGGTTGTCGGGGGAGCTACGCACACGTGCCGACCATCTCCTACGCTTGCCGATGCGCCCCCAGGTGAGCAGCTACAACCTGGCGACGAGCGTGGCGATGACCTTGTACCACTGGAGTGCTTTGTAGGAGGCGGGACCGGAGCGCCCCGAAAGGGGCGCTGGGGGTACCCCCGGCCGAAGGGCTGGAGGAGGAACTGCGCGACCAGCCACAACGGTGCCGCACCCGCCCAACGACCGTCCGCCGCAACGGCGGGTGCCGCCCGGTTCGGCACCGCCGGTCAACGCCGTCGTGGCGGAGCGCCGTTGCGGCGGCCGAAGAGACGGCGGAGACCGACGAACTGGTGACGGCCTGGACAGGAACCGATGCCCACCGGAAACGTCGGCCGCTCGCGCGCCCCGCGCGCTACGCCTCCCTGCGCACCTCGATCACCCGGAACCGGTTCGCCACGAACGCCCCGTCGCACAGCGCCGCGTTCGCCGCCGGGTTGCCGCCCGAGCCGTGGAAGTCGGAGAAGGCGGCGGTCTGGTTGACGTACACCCCGCCCACCAGGTTCAGCGACAGCTGGGCCGCCTCCTCCAGGCAGACCTCCTCCACCGCGCGCTCCACGTCGGCGTCGACCGTGTACGCGCCGACCGTCATCGCGCCCTTGTCGCGGACCGTCCGCCGCAGCAGCTCCACGGCGTCGGCGGCCGAGTCGACGGCGACGGCGAAGGACACCGGGCCGAAGCACTCGCTCGTGTAGGCGGCCTCGTCGTCCGGCTTGGCGCCGTCCAGCTTCACGATCACCGGCGTGCGCACGACCGCGCCCGGGAACTCCGGGTTGGCGATCTCGCGGGAGGCGAGGGCGACCTCGCCGAGCCCGGCGGCGGCCTCAAGACGGGCCTTGACGTCGGGGTTGACGATGGCGCCGAGCAGCGCGTTGGCCCGGGCGTCGTCGCCGAGCAGGCCGTCGACCGCGCGGGCGATGTCGGCGACCACCTCGTCGTACGTCCGCGGGCCTTCGTCGGTGCGGATGCCGTCGCGGGGGATCAGCAGGTTCTGCGGGGTGGTGCACATCTGGCCGCTGTAGAGGGAGAGCGAGAAGGCCAGGTTGGAGAGCATCCCCTTGTAGTTGTCGGTCGACTCGACCAGGACCGTGTTGACACCGGCCTTCTCGGTGTACACCTGGGCCTGCCGGGCGTTGGCCTCCAGCCAGTCGCCGAAGGCGGTCGAGCCGGTGTAGTCGATGATCTTGATTTCGGGACGGGTCGCGAGCGTCTTGGCGATGCCCTCGCCGGGGTGTTCCGTCGCCAGTGCCACCAGGTTCGGGTCGAAGCCGGCCTCGGCGAGGACCTGGCGGGCGACCTGGACGGTGAGGGCCAGCGGGAGCACCGCGCGCGGGTGCGGCTTCACCAGGACCGCGTTGCCGGTGGCGAGGGAGGCGAACAGGCCCGGGTAGCCGTTCCACGTCGGGAACGTGTTGCAGCCGATGACCAGCGCGATGCCGCGCGGGACCGGCTTGAACGTCTTCGTCAGCGCGAGCGGGTCGCGCTTGCCCTGCGGCTTGGTCCACTCGGCCGTGTCGGGGGTGCGGACCTGCTCCGCGTAGGCGTAGGCCACCGCTTCCAGGCCGCGGTCCTGGGCGTGCGGGCCGCCCGCCTGGAACGCCATCATGAAGGCCTGGCCGCTGGTGTGCATGACCGCGTGCGCGAACTCGTGCGTCCGGTCGCTGATCCGCTTGAGGATCTCCAGACACACCACCGCACGCGCCTCCGCGCCCGCGTCACGCCACGCGCGCTGCCCGGCCCGCATGGCCGGCAGCAGTGTGTCGACGTCGGCATGCGGGTAGGTCACGCCCAGCTCGATGCCGTACGGGGAGACCTCGCCGCCGGTCCAGTCGTCGGTGCCGGGCTGGCCGAGGTCGATGCGGTTGCCGAGGAGGGCGTCGAAGGCGGCCTTGCCCGCCGCCGCGTCCAGGCTGCCGTGCTCGCCGTAGGCCTTGGGGTGCTCGGGGTGGGGGGACCAGTACGCGCGCGTGCGGATCGCCTCCAGCGCCTGGTCAAGCGTGGGCCGGTGCTTGACGATCAGCTCGTGCGCGGTGAGTTCGGCGGTCATGCGGGACCAACTCCTCGTCTGATGAGCTTCCCCTTGAAGCTCATGACCTGGGCGGAAACGGCCGGACAGAGTTAGAGTAACCGAACGATCGGTCGGGACAAGGGGGCCTGCCGCATCTGTGGAAAACCCCGTGCGGGAGGATCGCGCACATGACAGCACTCGACCTCAGCAGCACCGTGGGAGTCGTCGGCACCGGCACCATGGGCCAGGGCATCGCCCAGGTCGCACTCGTCGCGGGCCATCCCGTCCGGCTGTACGACACCGTCCCCGGGCGGGCCGGGGAGGCGGCCGCGGCGATCGTCGCCCGCCTCGACCGGCTCGTCGAGAAGGACCGGATGACGGCCGCCGCCCGGGACGCCGCCCGCGCCCGGCTGCTGCCCGCCGGCGAGCTCACCGAGTTCGCCGACTGCACGCTGGTCCTGGAAGCCGTCCTGGAGCGGCTGGAGGCCAAGCAGGAGCTGTTCCGGGCCCTGGAGGACATCGTCGGTGAGGACTGTCTGCTCGCCACCAACACCTCCTCCCTGTCGGTGACGGCCATCGGCGGCGCCCTGCGCAACGCCTCCCGCCTGGTCGGCCTGCACTTCTTCAACCCGGCCCCGCTGCTGCCGCTGGTGGAGGTCGTCTCCGGGTTCGCCACCGACGTCACGTCGGCCACGCGCGCGTACGAGACCGCCCGCTCGTGGGGCAAGACGCCGGTCGCCTGCGCGGACACCCCGGGCTTCATCGTCAACCGCATCGCGCGGCCCTTCTACGCCGAGGCGTTCGCGGTCTACGAGGCGCAGGCCGCCGACCCGGCCACCATCGACGCGGTGCTGCGCGAGTGCGGCGGCTTCAAGATGGGCGCCTTCGAACTGACCGACCTGATCGGCCAGGACGTCAACGAGTCCGTCACGCACTCGGTGTGGCAGGCGTTCTTCCAGGACGTCCGCTTCGCGCCCTCCCTGGCCCAGCGCCGGCTGGTCGAGTCCGGCCGGCTCGGCCGCAAGACCGGGCACGGCTGGTACGACTACGCGGACGACGCCGAGCCCGCGGAGCCGCACACCGCCGAGCCCGCCGACCGGCCCGCCTACGTCGTCGCCGAGGGCAGCCTGGGCCCCGCGGCCGAACTGCTCGCGATGATCCGCGAGGCCGGCATCCAGGTCCGCGAGGAGGGCGAGGACCACGGCACCCGACTCGTCCTGCCCAGCGGTGGCCAGCTGGTCCTCGCCGACGGCCAGACCTCGGTGGAGTTCCGGGACGTCGTCTACTTCGACCTCGCCCTCGACTACCGCCGAGCCACCCGCATCGCCCTGTCCGCGGGCCACGACACCCTGCCCCAGACCCTCGGCGAGGCGATCGGCCTCTTCCAGGCGCTCGGCAAGCAGGTCAGTGTCATCGGCGACGTCCCCGGCATGATCGTCGCGCGCACGGTAGCCCGGATCGTCGACCTGGCGCACGACGCCGTCGCCAAGGGCGTCGCCACCGAGGAGGACATCGACACCGCGATGCGCCTGGGCGTCAACTACCCGCTCGGCCCCTTCGAGTGGAGCCGCCGCCTCGGCCGGGACTTCGCCTACGACCTCCTCGACGACCTGCACCTGCGCGATCCGAGCGGCCGCTACGCCCCCTCCCTCGCGCTCTACCGGCACGCCTACGCCACCGAGAAGCGGGAGGGCGCCTCATGACCACCGCCAAGCGCGACACCTACACCCCCGAGACCCTGCTCTCGGTGGCCGTCCAGGTCTTCAACGAGCGCGGCTACGACGGCACCTCCATGGAGCACCTCTCCAAGGCGGCCGGCATCTCCAAGTCGTCGATCTACCACCACGTCGCCGGCAAGGAAGAGCTGCTGCGCCGCGCGGTCAGCCGGGCCCTGGACGGCCTGTTCGCGATCCTCGACGAGGAGCACGCGCGCGTGGGCCCCGCCGCCGACCGCCTGGAACACGTCGTACGGCGCATGGTCGAGGTGCTGATCACCGAACTGCCGTACGTGACACTGCTGCTGCGGGTGCGCGGCAACACCGGCACCGAGCGGTGGGCGCTGGAGCGGCGCCGGGACTTCGACCACCGGGTGGCCGACCTGCTGAAGGCGGCCGCCGCCGAGGGCGACATACGCGGTGACGTCGAGGTGCGCCTCGCCACCCGGCTGGTCTTCGGCATGGTCAACTCGATCGTGGAGTGGTACCGCCCCGACGGCCGCGGCGCGAGCGAGCGCGAGGTCTCCGAAGCGGTCGTCCGGCTGGTCTTCTCCGGCCTGCGCGCGCACTGACCTCAGCCGTGCTCAGCCGTCCTCCGGCTCCAGGTCCTCCTCCTCGAACACCAGCAGGGTGCGGGTGCTGAGCACCTCGGGGATGGCCTGGAGGCGGGTCAGCACCAGCTCGCGCAGCGCCCGGTTGTCGGGCGTGTGCACCAGGAGCAGGACGTCGAAGTCCCCGCCCACCAGGGCGATGTGGGAGGCGCCGGGCAGCTGCCGCAACTGCTCGCGCACGGTCCGCCAGCTGTTCTGGACGATCTTCAGCGTGATGTACGCCGAGGTGCCCTGACCGGCCCGCTCATGGTCCACACGGGCGCCGAAACCGCGGATCACCCCGTCCTCGACGAGCCGGTTGATACGCGCGTAGGCGTTGGCGCGGGAGACATGGACGCGTTCGGCGACCGACCGTATCGACGCCCGGCCGTCCGCCTGCAGGATCTGCAGGATGTCCTGATCAATGGCGTCCAGCGGGCGCGCGGGCGGCAGTGCCGCGCGGTCCTGCGGGCCCTCGGCCATTTGTTCAGGTGCCATGTCCCCCCACCTCCCTACCATGGACGTACTGCGTTCATTCCAGGTTGTGGAGAACCGTTTGTCCACAGCCTGGAGCCGCCTGTAGCCAAAATGTGCCGACGACCGAACAATCGGTAGGTGGGACGGGTCACAGGCGACCCGTCTCCCGTAGCCACCCCCACAAGGAGGTGCCGTCATGACGGTCATGGAGCAGCGCGGCGCATACCGCCCGTCGCCGCCGCCCGCCTGGCAGCCCCGGACGGACCCCGCACCGCTGCTGCCCGACGAGCGCCCGTACCGCGTCCTCGGGACGGACTCGGCCGCCAAGGCCGACCCGGAACTGCTGCGCCGGCTGTACACCCAGCTCGTCCGCGGCCGCAGGTACAACGCCCAGGCCACCGCCCTCACCAAACAGGGCCGCCTCGCGGTCTACCCCTCCAGCACGGGCCAGGAGGCCTGCGAGGTCGCCGCCGCGCTCGCCCTCGAGGAGCGCGACTGGCTCTTCCCCAGCTACCGCGACACCCTCGCGGTGATCGCCCGCGGCGTGGACCCCGTCGAGGCGCTCACCCTGCTGCGCGGCGACTGGCACACCGGTTACGACCCCTACGCCCACCGCGTGGCCCCCCTCTCCACCCCCCTCGCCACCCAGCTCCCGCACGCCGTCGGCCTCGCCCACGCGGCCCGCCTCAAGGGCGACGACGTGGTCGCGCTCGCCATGGTCGGCGACGGCGGCACCAGCGAGGGCGACTTCCACGAGGCCCTGAACTTCGCCGCCGTCTGGCAGGCCCCGGTCGTCTTCCTGGTCCAGAACAACGGCTTCGCCATCTCCGTCCCGCTCGCCAAGCAGACCGCGGCGCCCTCACTGGCCCACAAGGCCGTCGGATACGGCATGCCGGGCCGCCTGGTCGACGGCAACGACGCGGCCGCCGTGCACGAGGTCCTCGCCGACGCCGTACGGCACGCGCGCGAGGGCGGCGGCCCGACGCTGGTCGAGGCGGTCACCTACCGGATCGACGCCCACACCAACGCCGACGACGCCACCCGCTACCGCGGTGACACCGAGGTCGACGCCTGGCGCGACCACGACCCGATCCTGCTGCTCGAACGCGAGCTGACCGACCGCGGACTCCTCGACGAGGACACCGTACGGCGCGCCCGCGAGGACGCCGAGACCATGGCCGCCGACCTCCGCGAGCGCATGAACCGCGACCCCGAACTCGACCCCATGCACCTCTTCGACCAGGTGTACGCCGAAACCACCACACAGCTGCGCGAACAGCGCGCCCTGCTCCGCGCCGAACTGGAGGCCGAGCAGCAGGACCAGGAAGGCGGCCCGCGATGACGACCGTCGCCGTCAAGCCCGCCACCATGGCGCAGGCCCTCACCCGCGCGCTGCGGGACGCCATGGCCGCCGACCCCGCCGTGCACGTCATGGGCGAGGACGTCGGCACCCTCGGCGGGGTCTTCCGGGTCACCGACGGCCTCGCCAAGGAGTTCGGCGAGACCCGCTGCACCGACACCCCCCTCGCGGAGGCCGGCATCCTCGGCACCGCCGTCGGCATGGCCATGTACGGGCTGCGCCCGGTCGTGGAGATGCAGTTCGACGCCTTCGCCTACCCCGCCTTCGAACAGCTCATCAGCCACGTCTCCCGGATGCGCAACCGCACCCGCGGCCGGATGCCCCTCCCGATCACCGTCCGCATCCCCTACGGCGGCGGCATCGGCGGCGTCGAGCACCACAGCGACTCCTCCGAGGCCTACTACATGGCCACTCCGGGCCTGCACGTCGTCACCCCCGCCACCGTCGCCGACGCCTACGGGCTGCTGCGCCGGTCCATCGCCTCCGACGACCCGGTCGTCTTCCTCGAACCCAAGCGCCTGTACTGGTCCAAGGACACCTGGAACCCCGAGCACCCGACGGACGTTGAACCCATCGGCCGCGCGGTGGTGCGCCGAACAGGGCGCAGCGCCACGCTCATCACCTACGGCCCGTCCGTACCGGTCTGCCTCGAAGCCGCCGAGGCCGCCCAGGCGGAGGGCTGGGACCTGGAAGTCGTCGACCTGCGCTCCCTGGTGCCGTTCGACGACGAGACGGTCTGCGCCTCCGTACGGCGCACCGGGCGCGCGGTCGTCGTACACGAGTCGGGCGGGTTCGGCGGCCCGGGCGGGGAGATCGCGGCCCGCGTGACCGAGCGCTGCTTCCACCATCTGGAGGCGCCGGTGCTGCGCGTGGCCGGGTTCGACATTCCCTACCCGCCGCCGATGCTGGAGCGCCACCACCTGCCCGGCGTGGACCGCATCCTGGACGCGGTGGCGCGTCTGCAATGGGAGGCCGAGGGCTGATGGCACAGGTGCTGGAGTTCAAACTGCCCGACCTCGGGGAGGGGCTCACCGAGGCGGTGATCGTGACCTGGCTGGTCCAGGTCGGCGAGGTCGTCGCGATCGACCAGCCGGTCGTCGAGGTCGAGACGGCCAAGGCGATGGTCGAGGTCCCCTGCCCCTACGGCGGTGTGGTCACCGCCCGCTTCGGCGAGGAGGGCACCGAGTTGCCCGTCGGCGCCCCGCTCCTGACGGTCGCCGTCGGCGAGGCGACCACCGTCCCCGAGCCGGAGGGCTCCGGCAACGTCCTGGTGGGATACGGCACGGGAACGCCTCCGGCGCGCCGCCGCAGGGTCCGCAACGCCGTCCCGGAGCGGGCCAACGGCACGGCCGACCGGGACACCGCCCGGGAACCGGCGCCGCATGCCGCCCTCGCGGAAGCGGCAGCGGCCCCCCACGCCCAGATGCCCGCACCACCCACTCCGCTCACCGAGGGCCCTGTCCCGGTGATCTCCCCCCTGGTCCGCCGCCTCGCCCGGGACAACGACCTGGACCTGCGCAGGCTGTCCGGCTCGGGCCCCGACGGCCTGATCCTGCGCGCGGACGTCGAGGACGCCCTGCGGGTCAGCGCGGCCCGCGCCGCCGCCCCCAAGACCCCGCCCACCCCTCTGAACGCGCCCTCCGGCATCCGCACCCCCCTCAAGGGCATCCGGGGCGCGGTCGCCGACAAGCTCTCCCGCAGCCGCCGGGAGATCCCCGATGCGACCTGCTGGGTGGACGCCGACGCGACCGAGCTGATGCGCGCGCGCACGGCGATGAACGCGGCGGCGGGCCCGAGGATCTCCCTCCTCGCGCTCCTCGCCCGGATCTGCACCGCCGCCCTGGCCCGCCATCCCGAGCTGAACTCCTACGTCGACGTCGAGGCCCGCGAGATCGTCCAACTCGACCACGTCCACCTGGGCTTCGCCGCCCAGACCGACCGCGGCCTGGTCGTCCCCGTCGTCCGCGACGCCCATGCCCGCGACGCCGAGTCCCTGACCGCGGAGTTCGCCCGCCTGACCGAGTCGGCCCACGCCGGCACCCTCACCCCCACGGACCTCACCGGCGGCACCTTCACCCTGAACAACTACGGCGTCTTCGGCGTCGACGGCTCCACCCCGATCATCAACCACCCCGAGGCGGCCATGCTCGGCGTGGGCCGCATCGTCCCGAAACCCTGGGTCCACGAAGGCGAGCTGGCGGTCCGCCAGGTCGTCCAGCTGTCCCTCACCTTCGACCACAGGGTCTGCGACGGCGGCACAGCGGGTGGTTTCCTGAGGTACGTGGCCGACTGCGTAGAACAGCCGACGGTCCTTCTCAGGACACTTTGAGCGCCCCTACCTATAGGGGCGCTGGGGGTACCCCCAGCCGAAGGCTGAGGGGAGGAACTGCGCGACCAGCCACACACAACCCGCGCCCGCGTACGGCCGCTCCCCCGGCCTCCCAGGCGCACGCAACCACACCCTGCAGATCCCACGCCTCCCGTCGGTTCCCCGTGATCAGAACGCCCCCCATACTCGAAAGGTGACCGCCACCGACCCCCCGCCCTACGACGCGATCGTGCTGGCCGGCGGCGCCGCAAGGCGCCTCGGCGGAACCGACAAACCCTCCGTCCGGGTAGGCGGCCGCCCCCTCCTCGACCGCGTCCTCACGGCCTGCGCCGGAGCCCGGCGGACCGTCGTCGTGGCGGCCCCCCGCCCCACCTCCCGCCCGGTCCACTGGACCCGCGAGGACCCCCCGGGCGGCGGCCCGGTCGCCGCCCTCGACGCCGGCCTGCGTCACACCACCGCCGACCGCGCGGTCGTACTCTCCGCAGACCTCCCGTTCCTCGAAGAGGCGACCGTGGAGCGCCTGTTGGCGGCCCTGCACTCGTCCGCCGCGGACGGTGCCCTGCTCACCGACGCCGACGGCCGGGACCAGCCCCTCGTCGCGGCCTACCGCACCACCGCACTCCGCCACGCCCTCTCGGCCCTCGCCGAGGACAGCGGCAACGGCCTCACCGGCCTCCCCCTGCGGCGCCTGACCGCCGCACTGAACCTCACCCGCGTCCCGGACCCCCTCGCGGCCTTCGACTGCGACACCTGGGACGACATCGCCGACGCCAGGGCACGCATCAGGGAGCATGGGCACGTGTTGGATGAATGGATCTCCGCAGTCAAGGACGAACTGGGCATCGACCTGGACGTCGACATCCGCCTTCTGCTCGACCTGGCCAGAGACGCCGCGCACGGCGTGGACCGCCCTGCCGCCCCGCTGACCACCTTCCTCGTCGGCTACGCGGCCGCACAGGGCAAGGGCGGCCCCGAGGCGGTCGCCGAGGCGGCCCACAAGGCCGCCGCGCTGGCCCTGCGCTGGGCGGAAGAGGCCGAGGCCGGCACCGGAAAGCCCGCCACCGACGGGCCGGGCTCCGACCAGCCGGGCCCCGGCAACCCCGCCCCCGGGCCCGGCCGGTGACCGCCCGCGGCACCCGGTCCGGCACCCCCGCCACCGCGGACACCGACGACGATCTCGACGTCGAGGAGGCGCTCGCCCTCGTGAGAGAGCCCAGGGAGCCCCGGCAGGACGCGACCGCAGCGCCCACCCCCCACGGTGAGCACGCGCACGGCGGTCACTCGGCGCACCGCCACCGCGCCACCCCCTGGCCCCAGGCCCGCGAGACCGCCGCCCGCGCCGCCCGGTCCGCCGCCAGGTCGGGAGCCCGCCGCGCCCCCGTCTCCGTACCGCTGGGCGACGCTCTCGGGCTGACCCTCGCCGCCTCACTGGACGCGCTCACCGACCTGCCCTCCTTCGACACCTCCGCGATGGACGGCTGGGCGGTCGCCGGCCCCGGCCCCTGGGACGTCCGCGAGCAAGGCGTGCTGGCCGGGCACGCGCAGCCCGAGCCGCTCACCGACGGCGAGGCGGTCCGTATCGCCACCGGCGCCCGGATCCCGGCGGACACCACCGCGGTGCTGCGCAGCGAGCACGGCCGTCTCGACGCCCAGGGCCGACTGCACCCCACCCGCGAGGTGGTCCACGGCCAGGACATCCGCCCGCGCGGCCAGGAGTGCCGCACCGGCGACCAGTTGCTGCCCGTCGGCACCCTGGTCACCCCGGCCGTCCTCGGTCTCGCCGCGGCCGCCGGATACGACACCGTCACCGTCGTTCCCCGCCCTCGCGTCGAAGTCCTGATCCTGGGCGACGAGTTGCTCACCGAAGGGCTCCCGCACGACGGACTCATCCGGGACGCGCTCGGCCCGATGCTGCCGCCCTGGCTGCGCGGGCTCGGCGCCGAGGTCACCGCCGTCCGCCGGATCGGCGACGACGCCAAGGCCCTGTACAAGGCGATCACCTCGTCGCCGGCCGATCTCGTGGTCACCACGGGCGGTACCGCATCCGGCCCGGTCGACCACATCCACCCCACCCTGGAACGCATCGGTGCCGAACTCCTCGTCGACGGCGTCAAGGTGCGCCCCGGCCACCCCATGCTGCTGGCCCGCACCAAGGAGAACCAGCACCTCGTCGGCCTCCCCGGCAACCCCCTCGCAGCCGTCTCCGGCCTGCTCACCCTCGCCGAACCCCTGCTGCGCACCCTCGCCGCCCACCCGGCCCCCGAGCCGTACACCCTGCCCCTGGCGGAGGCGACGCACGGGCACCCGTACGACACCCGGCTCATCCCGGTCGTCCTGCGGGGCGACACCGCGGTCCCGCTGCACTACAACGGCCCGGCCATGCTCCGCGGCATCGCCGCCGCCGATGCGCTCGCGGTCGTGGCGCCGGGCGGAGCACAGCAGGGTACGGAGACGGAACTCCTTGACCTGCCGTGGGCGGCCGCGGGCATCGGAGTCTGTTTCACGTGAAACTTCCCGGCCATGACGCCATCGCCCGCCAGGCGGACGAACACCTGGTGACCCATCGGGTGAAACTCCCGACGAAGGTGGTGGAGCGCCCGATCCGCCAGGTCGCCAGACGGCTCGCCATGGCGCTGCTGGTGCTGGTCGCCACCGCGTTGATCGTCTATGCCGACCGTGACGGCTACACCGACAACTCCGACGGCTCGGTCGACCTCCTCGACGCCTTCTACTACGCGACCGTCACCCTCTCCACCACGGGCTACGGCGACATCACCCCGTCAGCGACAGCGCGCGGCTCACCAACATCTTCGTCATCACGCCCCTGCATGTGCTGTTCCTGATCATCCTGGTCGGCACCACGCTCGAAGTCCTCACCGAACGCACCCGGGAGGAATGGCGCCTGAACCGCTGGAGTCAACGATTTCGCAGATGTGCCACAAGTCTGCGCTGCCGGGGATTTTGGCCCTGGTCACCACGGCAAACCTTGCAGCGGCCGATCTCGGCCAGATCACCCGGGCGGTGAAACGCGTACCGCCCTGATGTGGCCGACGGCTGTCTCGCCGGCACCGGCCTGAGCTTGAATCCGGCCCGCTGACGGACGCGGTGATGTGAATGCCCGACCGCCAGCGGGGGCAGGCCGTTGCTGGCTGGCCTCTTCGTCAGTGCGGCGTCCTGCCTATCTGGAGCAGGACGCCATCGGGCACGCTCGCCGTGAAGTTCGGAGTCAGGGTGAACCTGATCTCCTCGCAGGGGGCGTTCGCGGAAATTTGGATCGTGCCGTTGGAGTCGGTGGCCAGGATCCCGCCGTCAATCGTTTTGGCCTCATGATGCTGGCCCTTGACCGTGTCGTCGCCGGTCACCACCTCGAAGTCGGGGTCGCCGTTCTTCCTGATCACCGTTGCTCCGTGCGGGAGGTGAGTGAACTTCATGTCGGAAGCGAGCGAGGCGATATCGAGGATGGGGTCCTGCACCGGAGGATCAAATGTGAGGCGGAATGCGCTGCCGGGAGTGCTTCGCACCTCCACCGCGTCGCTGAAGGGGAGCGGCGGGGTGAACACGGCCGATCCGTAGCCGTTGTATTCGTTGCTGATGAAGGAATTGCCTAGCTCCCCTTCGAGCTCCACCCTGACGTCCCCCAGGAAGCCGGTGGCACGATCGTGCAGGGGGTCGGCGGACGTCCAGTCAACGAACGCAGGCTTGGCAATCGGTCCGCCTATCTGGAGCAGGACGCCATCGGGCACGCTCGCCGTGAAGTTCGGAGTCAGGGTGAACCTGATCTCCTCGCAGGGGGCGTTCGCGGAAATTTGGATCGTGCCGTTGGAGTCGGTGGCCAGGATCCCGCCGTCAATCGTTTTGGCCTCATGATGCTGGCCCTTGACCGTGTCGTCGCCGGTCACCACCTCGAAGTCGGGGTCGCCGTTCTTCCTGATCACCGTTGCTCCGTGCGGGAGGTGAGTGAACTTCATGTCGGAAGCGAGCGAGGCGATATCGAGGATGGGGTCCTGCACCGGAGGATCAAATGTGAGGCGGAATGCGCTGCCGGGAGTGCTTCGCACCTCCACCGCGTCGCTGAGGGGGAGCGGCGGGGTGAACACGGCCGATCCGTAGCCGTTGTATTCGTTGCTGATGAAGGAATTGCCTAGCTCCCCTTCGAGCTCCACCCTGACGTCCCCCAGGAAGCCGGTGGCACGATCGTGCAGGGGGTCGGCGGACGTCCAGTCAACGAACGCAGGCTGTGTGGGTGCTGCCATGGGTCTGCCTCCTGAAGGAGTGGCTCCCTTGAGCCGATGGGCTCGCCCCGGAGATCCCGATCACGCACGGCCGTGCACAGCCGTTACCCCGGGGCCTTCTGCGCCATGCGCCAGCCAGGCTTAGCGCGCTCGACCTCAACAGGGAGCGCGTCGTAGCCGAGAATCGTGATGCTGGCCGGTGCGCTTTTCCACCGTAGCCGGAGATGTGATTTGTCGCACCTTCCAGCTCAAAGGGCTCTTGATGATGCCGCCCTGCCTCCACTGCTGGCTACTGCAGGTAATGGATGCTGGACTCGCAGCCGTACTCGGAGGCACCGTCGGAGCAATAGGCACTGGAGGCGCGGGCATTACCGCAGCGCTCCTCACCTGTTCACAGGCCAGGTTGCAGCTACCCGCCGAGCATGTGATTCCGTGAGAGAGGATCGATCGGCCGCACATCGGGCTTTCCCCAATTTCCTTTACAGAGCATCTGACGCTATTGGAGCAGGTGGTCTGACGGCGCCAATCGAGTGAGAGGTTCCAGCGCTCGACGCGATAGCACCCCTACGACCACGTAGCGCACCATCGCTGTGCTGCAAGTCCTGGAGTCGCCCTGATCTTGCGACAGGCGTTCCCTGCCCTCGTCTCCTGAGGGTGCGTCTAGGTACGGTCGTGGTCGTGTCCGGCGTGCGTCGGGTTGGTCACCCGTAGGCGAGCTTCCTGATGACGGCCGAGATCGGCTTGCCCGCAAGCAACCACTCGACCATCCGGCGGAGCCACTCCGCCTCGTGAGGGTCCAGCGTGCGCTTGTCGTCCTGCCACCCGAAGGGCCTGGTCCCGCCCGTGGGGATGCCTGCCTGCTGAAGAGCGCTGTGCTTGCGGGCGACCCGTCGTGCCGTGGCGGCTGACTGCTTGTTGTTCGTCGCGGTCACGATCCGTGCGACCGTACGGCCGTTGTCCGTGAGGAGATCGAGGGTGCCCGCGATGTCGATGATCGGGCGCCCGAAGTTCTCCACGACCTCGATCGCGTCCGCTAGGTGCCGGTTGTCGCGCGTCAGCCGGTCGATGTCGTAGACGATCAAGCCGTCCAACCGCTCGCCGTTCGGGCCAGTCCCCGCTTGAGGTCCTCCAACGCGCCCTCGAAGCCAGGGCGGATGACGCGGTACCCGTCTCGCCGTTCGGCAGCCGGACGCGCTGGCGCTTCCACGCGCTCGTGTCCGGCTCCTCGTACGTATCGACGTACCGGCCCCCGCGGGAGTCGACGAAGCGCTTGTTGTCCTTCTCCTGCTCGTCGCGGCTCCTGATGTCCCGGCCGGTCATGGGCCGGAACGCGGGCCTGGCACCCGTGGTGTCGCCAGCGTCGTTCTCAGCAGTATCGGGGCCCTCGTCGACCTCGAAGGACAGGCGGACGGGTCCGGCCCAGTTCTGCCCCGCTAAGTCGCCCCAACGGGCCCGCGGCACAAGGTCGTTGTCCATGCTCTAAGGGCACTTTCGGGAAACCGCTGGAGGTCGGCCTTGTGCGATCACACCGTCGTCGTCGGGTTCGGGACGAAGGGGCGGTCGGCGATCCAGACCGTCTGTGCGACCGGGCTGAAGAAGGAGCAGGTGGTCGTGGTCGACCCGAGCTCCAAGGTGATCGAGGCGGCCACCGCCGACGGATACGCGGGCGTCATGGGCGATGCGACCCGCAGCGAGGTGCTGAAGCGGGCCGAGGTGCAGCGGGCGCGGCAGATCATCATCGCGACCCAGTGTGACGACACGGCCGTGCTGGTGACCCTGACGGCCCGGCAGCTCAACAAGGCCGCGAAGATCGTGGCGGCGGTCCGCGAGGAGGAGAACGCGCCGCTGCTCAAGCAGTCCGGCGCCGACGCCGTGATCACCAGCGCCAGCGCGGCCGGGCGGCTGCTCGGGCTGTCCGTGCTCAGTCCGGCCGCCGGCATGGTCATAGAGGACCTCATCCAGCAAGGCAGCGGCCTTGACCTCGTGGAGCGCCCCGCGGTCAAGGCCGAGGTCGGCAGGACGCCACGCGAGACGGCCGACCTGGTGGTGAGCGTCGTACGCGGCCACCGGGTGCTCGGGTACGACGATCCGGCCGTCGGCACCATCGAGGCGACGGACCGGCTGATCACGATCGTGCGGGCCTCGCCGGGCAGCCAGGTCGCCCCCGACGTACGACCGATACCCCGCGCCTGACCGGGCGAGCCGCCGGTGACGTCACCAGCGGGGCCCGGACGGGCGGGGAGTAGCGTCGGCCGCATGTATGCGATCACGATTCCCGAACCTGGTGGGCCCGAGGCGCTGGTGTGGGACGAGGTTCCCGATCCCGTGCCCGGGGACGGCGAAGTGCTGGTCGAGGTGGTGGCCGGTGCCGTCAACCGCGCCGACATCATGCAACGGCAGGGCTACTACGACCCGCCGCCGGGCGCCTCCCCGTACCCCGGTCTTGAGTGCTCCGGGCGGATCACCGCGCTCGGACCCGGTGTCTCCGGCTGGTCGGTCGGCGACGAGGTGTGCGCGCTGCTCGCGGGCGGCGGCTACGCCGAGAAGGTCGCCGTGCCGGCCGGACAGCTGCTGCCGGTGCCCGGGGGCCTGGACCTGAAGCAGGCCGCAGCCCTGCCCGAGGTGGCCTGCACGGTCTGGTCGAACGTCTTCATGATCGCCCACCTGCGCCCCGGCGAGACCCTTCTCGTGCACGGCGGCTCCAGCGGCATCGGCACCATGGCGATCCAGCTGGGCAAGGCGGTCGGTGCCAAGGTCGCGGTCACCGCGGGCACGAAGGAGAAGCTGGACTTCTGTGCCGAGCTCGGCGCGGACATTCTCGTCAACTACCGCGAGCAGGACTTCGTCGCCGAGGTGAAGCAGGCCACCGGCGGCGCGGGGGCCGACGTCATCCTGGACAACATGGGCGCCAAGTACCTGGACCGGAACGTGCAGGCGCTCGCGGTCAACGGGCGGC
Organism: Streptomyces sp. NPDC028289; assembly: GCF_055565975.1. Taxonomy (NCBI): domain Bacteria; kingdom Bacillati; phylum Actinomycetota; class Actinomycetes; order Kitasatosporales; family Streptomycetaceae; genus Streptomyces; species Streptomyces sp. NPDC028289. The sequence continues at coordinate 330,195 of NZ_JBVHTI010000005.1, forward strand.
TCGCGATCATCGGCATGCAGGGCGGTGTGAAGGGCGAGCTGAACATCGGCGCGCTGCTCGGGAAGCGGGCCGCGATCAGCGCGACCTCGCTGCGCGCCCGTCCGCTCGCCGAGAAGGCGACCATCACCGCGGCGGTCCGGGAGCACGTGTGGCCCTTGATCGCCCAGGGCCATGTCCGTCCGGTCGTCGACCGGGAGCTGCCGATGGCGGACGCTGCGCAGGCCCATCGGGTGGTCGAGGCGAGCGAGCACATCGGCAAGGTTCTGCTGATCGCCCCGTAGCCCCGTAGCCCCGTAGCCCCGTAGCCACGTAGCCACGTAGCCACGTAGCCACGTAGCCACGTAGCGCCGTAGCGCCGTAGCGCCTCAGCCCCGCCGTACCCGCAGGCCGACGAAGGCGAGGCCGAGCCCGAGGCCGATCATGACCAGGCCGCTGCCGAGCGGAAGGATGTGCAGCACGGGCTCGGTGTCGTCGTCCTGGCCGGGGCCGATCGCCTGGCCCGCCGGGTGCGGCTGGGGCGAGACGGAAGTCAGGACGGCCTCCCGGGGCGGCTGTGCGGAGGCGGCCGCCGGGCTCTCGGTGCCGCTCCCGGCAGACTCCGTCGCCGTCCCCGCACCGAGACCGCCATCGTCCTCCGAGTGGTCCGAGTGGTCCGAGTGGTCCGAGTGGTCCGGGGTGCTGGGGTCGTCCGGGTCGTCGGGGTCCTGGTCCTCGACCTTCGTCGCCGGTCCCTGGGGCCGCCCCGGTCGTGTCCGGCCCTCGCCGGCCAAGGTGCCGGCCAGCGACGGCTCGGGGGTGGCCGAGGCGCTGGCGGAGTCCGAGGGCGCCGGCTCGGGGCCGTACGCGACAGCCGTGCCGCACGGGAGCAGGACCGCCGCGAGGACGAGCAGCAGCCGGACGAGCAGCGGGCGGGCGGGCGCGAGCCGTACCTGACCGAGGGGCCGGTTGCCGGCGCGGGGGAGTCGCAGCCTTGGAGTCACGTCGGTGACCTCCTGGAGCACAGTCGTCGTCAGGGCCGACGATCACCAGCCTCACATGTGACGGCAAACCCGGCATTTCTGATGCGGCCGAAGGGGCTACGGCCGGTCCGGGGCGGTTTTGAGGGGTGGATCAGCCCTCAAGGGGGGCACCACGGTGGTGAGGTGCAGGGGTGCGAGAGAATGGCGGCATGGAGATGCCGAGGAACGAACGGTCGCCCGAGAATCCGCAGATCCTGGTCGTGGGCCAGGACGGGATGGCACTCGGTGGCGGCAACGGGGACGAGGACTCCCGCGAGATCCCGGTGACGGAGATGGTGGAACAGCCCGCCAAGGTCATGCGGATCGGCAGCATGATCAAGCAGCTCCTGGAGGAGGTGCGCGCGGCTCCCCTCGACGAGGCCAGCCGGGCCCGGCTCAAGGAGATCCACGCCAGCTCCGTGAAGGAGCTGGAGGACGGTCTTGCCCCGGAGCTGGTGGAGGAGCTGGAGCGCCTCTCGCTGCCGTTCAACGAGAACGCGACCCCCTCCGACGCGGAGCTGCGCATCGCGCAGGCCCAGTTGGTGGGCTGGCTGGAGGGGCTGTTCCACGGGATCCAGACCACCCTGTTCGCCCAGCAGATGGCGGCCCGCGCCCAGCTGGAGTCGATGCGGCGTGCGCTGCCGCCGGGCGTCGGCCACGAGGGCGAGGAGCACGGCCCGGCCGGCCGCTCCGGCGGGCCGTACCTCTAGAGACTCCCGGACACTCCCGAGACGGCGAAGGGCCTGGCGAACCACCGCCGGGCCCTTCCTACTCCCCTTCTCCCGCCGCTCCCGCTTCCCCTCGCCGCACCCGCCACTCCCGCCGCGTCTCGCGTCAGCCGGTCGGCGGGTTGCCCGTCGACACCTTGAGCTCGACGGTCGGCATGTCCTGCGGGTCGACGTCGGTGCCGGCGGAGGGGAACTGCTCCATGATCGTGCCGTCGCCGTAGGTGTTCTCGTCCACGGAGACGATCTTCATCTGCCAGCCGGCGGCCTGGAAGCACTCCTTGACCGACTTGATGTACTTGAACTTGAAGTCCGGGACCTGGATCTTGTCCGGGTCGTCGTAGGACTCCTGCGGTTCGGTGCACTCGGTCTTCTCGACGGTCTTCGAGGTGTCCGGACCGCGGTAGCCCGAGGCGTGCGAGGCCGCGGTGCTCGCGCTGCTGCCCCCGCCGCCCCCGCTGCCGCCGGTGTCGTCATCGCCGCCGCCGGTGTTCAGCGCCAGTGCGACGATCAGGCCGACCACCGCGACGAGCGACACCGCGATCGACCCGATGACCACCGGCCGGTTGCTCTTCCCACCACCGCCGCCACCGGCGGACGGCGCCTGGGGGGTGATGTTGTACGGCGGCGGGGTCGACGGCGCCGGCTGGGCGTATCCGGCCGGGGTCTGGTAGCCCGCCTGCTGCGGATAGCCGTAGGCGGGTGAGGGCCCCGTGGCCCCGTAGGGATTGGGGGCCGGTGCCGGCTGGTACGGCGTCTGCACCGGCCCGGGAGGCGTCGGCGTGCCCTGGCCGACCGGCGGGAACACCGCGGAGCCGACCCCGGCGCCGCTCTGCGTCGGCGGGATGCCCGGGATGATGCTGGGTGCGGCCGGCTGGAGCGAGGCGGCGACCCGCAGGCACTCGTCGCGCATGGACTCGGCGGTCGGGAAACGCTCGTTCGGGTTCTTCTTCAGCGCGCGGGCGACCAGTGCGTCCACCGCCGGCGGAAGGGCACGGTTGACCGAGGAGGGAGCGACCGGCTCCTCCTGGACGTGCGCGTAGGCGATCGCCAGCGGCGAGTCCGCGTCGAACGGCAGCCGCCCGGTGACCAGCTGGAACAGCATGATGCCGACCGAGTAGAGGTCGGACCGCGCGTCCACGCCCCGGCCGAGCGCCTGCTCCGGGGAGAGGTACTGCGGGGTGCCGACGACCATGCCGGTCTGGGTCATCGAGGTGACCCCGGACTGCATGGCGCGGGCGATGCCGAAGTCCATCACCTTGACGACACCGCGCTTGGTCATCATCACGTTGCCGGGCTTGATGTCGCGGTGGACCAGCCCCATCTCGTGGCTGATCTCCAGCGCGGCCAGCACGTCCGCGGTGATCTTCAGCGCCTTGTCGGCGGGCATCGCGCCGTACTGCCGTACGTCCTCGTCCAGGACCGAGCCGAGCGGGCGGCCCTCGACGTACTCCATGACGATGTACGGCATGGTCGAGCCGTCGAGCGCGTCCTCGCCGGTGTCGAAGACGGAGACGATGTTGGTGTGCGTGAGCTTGGCCACTGCCTGGGCCTCGCGGCGGAAGCGTTCGCGGAAGGCCTGTTCCCGGCCGAGTTCGGTGTGCAGGGTCTTGATCGCGACCTGCCGGTCCAGGACCGCGTCGTACGCCAGGTGCACGGAGGCCATGCCGCCCTCGCCGAGCAGGTCGCGCAGCTGGTAGCGGCCACCGGCCAGAGCCCGCCCCGCGTAACGGCCGTATGTGCCGTCCTGGCTCATTTTCCCCGTCCCCCGCCCGGCACTCAGGCACCCTTGTTGATCGAATGTCTCATTCCCGGCCAAGTCTGCCGGAGGGCAGTGACACGTCAAGCGCGGTGCCCGTTCCGTGACCGTACGCGAAACAACAGCCGCGGAAGAGTTACAGGGGCCGTACGTCCGGTACACAGAATTTGCACGGCGGCGAGTGGTACGGGTTTGATGGCCGGTCCGTCCACGGGCCGGATCCCGGACCGACGGGTTGCGCGGAGGCTGTAGCGTGGCCGACGGAGACCGTGACAACACCGCGCGCACCGCGGGCAGAAACGACGGCGAGGACCGATGGCACAGACGCACAGCGCCCAGGGCCCGTCCGACCCCGAGGCGACTGGCGGCGGCATGTCAGACGCGCCGGAGATGTGGGGCAACCAGGGCCTGGTCGGCGACGGCCGGTACCGGCTCACCCACCGGCTCGGGCGGGGCGGCATGGCCGAGGTGTTCGCGGCCGAGGACGTACGGCTCGGCCGCACCGTGGCCGTGAAGCTGCTCCGGGCCGACCTCGCCGAGGATCCGGTCTCCAAGGCCCGCTTCACGCGCGAGGCACAGTCGGTCGCCGGGCTCAACCACCACGCGATCGTGGCGGTGTACGACTCCGGCGAGGACGTGGTGGGCGGCCAGTCCGTGCCGTACATCGTGATGGAGCTGGTCGAGGGCCGCACCATCCGCGACCTGCTGATCAACGCCGAGGCGCCGGGGCCCGAGCAGGCCCTGATCATCGTCTCCGGCGTCCTCGAGGCACTGGCCTACTCGCACCAGCACGGCATCGTGCACCGCGACATCAAGCCCGCCAACGTGATCATCACGCACAACGGCGCCGTCAAGGTGATGGACTTCGGTATCGCCCGCGCCCTGCACGGTGCCTCCACGACGATGACGCAGACCGGCATGGTCATGGGCACGCCCCAGTACCTCTCCCCGGAGCAGGCGCTCGGCAAGGCCGTCGACCACCGCTCCGACCTGTACGCCACCGGCTGCCTGCTGTACGAACTCCTGGCCCTGAGGCCCCCGTTCATCGGCGAGACCCCGCTGGCGGTGGTCTACCAGCACGTCCAGGACATTCCGGTGCCGCCCTCCCAGACCTCCGAGGGCGCGGCCCCGCCGGAGCTGGACGGCCTGGTCATGCGCTCGCTCGCCAAGGAGCCCGACGACCGCTTCCAGACCGCCGAGGAGATGCGCGGCCTGGTCCAGTACGGCCTGCAGATGCTGTACGACCAGGGCGGCCACACCGGCACCTGGAACACCGGCCCGGTCACCGTGCACGACGGCCGGCACACACCGGCGGCCGGTTTCGCCGGTACGACCGTGATGCCGCACCCGACGACCGGCGCCGGGACCACGCAGATCCCGCAGCCGATCCTGCCGGGCGGCTACGGGGGCGGCGACGACGGCGGTTTCGAGGGGCACGGCAACAGAGGCAGCGGCCGCGGCAAGCTGTGGATCCTGGCCGTCCTCGCGGTGATCGCCATCGCGGCGGGCGTCGCGCTGGCGCTGAACAAGGGCGGGGGCGGCGGCGACGGCGGCACCGGTACGTCGCAGTCGCCGACCACCTCGCAGACCACCAAGGACGAGACGCCGAGTTCCAGCCCGTCGGACGAGTCCAGCGACACGGCCACGGACACGGAGACCGACGACAGCGGCTCGGGCAACAACAACGACAACTCCGGCTACACGCCGTCGCCGACCCCGACCTACAGCCAGTCCCAGCAGCAGAGCAGCGAGCCGACCGACGAGCCGAGCGACACGGCGAGCGCCTCGCAGCCCACCGACTCCGAGAGCTCGCCGGACACGCAGCCCTCCGACACGACAGGCGCGGGCGACGACGGCGGCACCGACGCCGGCTCGATCGCCGGCACCGGTGTCGGCGGCGGTTGAAGGACACCGACACCCTTCGGCTGACCGGCCGCCGCCGATCAGCCGCTACTGCACGAACGCGTCGCACACCGCGTCGTACTCCCTGGTCCACCACACGGCCAGTGCCGAGGCGGCCGGGAACTGGGTGTCCGCGCGGGTGTCGCCGCGCTCGTAGTGCCAGCGCAGCATCCAGAAGTCGTTGAGCCGCTCCCACCACACGCGATGCACGGCCGCCGCGAGCTCCGAGGGCGTGGCCCCGGCCGCGCGCCGGTACGCGTGCGCGTACGCCCGTACCTTCCGCAGGTCGAGCGCTCCCCCCGGGCGCACGAAGAAGATCGCGGCGGCGCGTACGGCCTCCTCAGCGCGGGGCTGCACGCCGAGCCGGTCCCAGTCGACGATCGCGGCGGGCGCGTCGTCCTTGTAGAGCAGGTTGAACGGGTGGAAGTCGCCGTGCACCCAGCCCACCGAGGCGCCGCGCGGGGGGCGCCGGGCGGTGTGCTGCTCCAGGAGCGCACGGCGTTCGAGCAGCCGGTGGCGGGCGAGTTCGTCGAAGGCGTCGGCGGGGCGGTGCCGGCTGACGTGGGCGAGCAGGTCGTCGATGAGGGCGAAGGTGTCGGCCGGGTCGGCGCTCTCGACGGGGTGGGGGCTGGTTGCCGGGCGGGTGCGCCCCTTGGGGGGCATCACGCGCTCCAGGCAGGCGTGCACGGCGCCGAGGAGCGCGCCGAGCCGCGCGCACTCCCCGCGTGTGAGCTGGCCGCCGTGCCGGTGCCGGCCGTCGATCCAGGGGTGCAGCGCGTAGGCGTGGCCGCCGACGACGGCGACCGTACGGCCGTCGCGGTCGGCGAGGGGCGGGGCGACCGGGACGCCGAGGGCGGCCAGTCGCAGGGTGGCCAGATGACGCCGCTCGATGGCGGCCGGATCGGCGGTGTCGGGGTCGAAGTGGTGTTTCAGGAAGTAGCGGCCGCGGGTGGTGCAGAGGCGGTAGCCGCGGTTGAGCAGGCCCTGTTCGACCGGTTCGCAGGCGAGCGCGGAACCGGCGGCGTACAGCCGGAGCAGGGCGCCCAGAGGGGGCGCGTGGGGTACGAGGGGGGGTAAACATGAGCGCGGCACGCGGCAGATGCTAGGGCAAGCACCAACCCTGTGAGCTGCGAGTTGTCACAGGCAGTCGTCGGTGGTCGCTTTCGGTCACGCGATGGGTCATGGCGAATGCAAGTGCGAAAGATGCGCCGCCGTGACGGCGCGCGGAGCGTAGGGTCAGCGCGCCGCGCGCGGCGCGCGCCCGCTCTTCGGGGAGCAGACCGGACACCTCGACATCTTCCCGTGGCCCCGGGCGGCGGGATAACGTGCCGTTGCTCCGGCCTCCTGCAAGGCTCTGACCAGCAAGCTTCCGGCCCGCGTCGATCTACTAGGGATCCCAAGCAAAAAGTACTTGGATTTCCAAGCAAAAACGCAGGTCAGGAGGGGTTTCACAGAAATGTGGAGCACTGGGTAACGTGCATGTTGCAGGGCGCTCGCCGGGGCACCTGTCACGCCTGTTCCCGGCCGAGTGGCACACACCCCGTGCCATGGGTGTCGGAAGCAGGTGAGCCGCACTGGTTCACCCGGCAACCCCGGGGGCCGGACCGACGGAGGAGCACACGTGAGCGTGGACAGCAGTGCCGCGGGCACACCGCGACGCAGCGCCGCAGGCAAGGCCGGTACCACCGGCAGCAAGACCGGCACCAAGCGCACCACCAGCCGTACCACCGCGAAGAAGAGCACCGATCCCGAGCTCGTGCAGCTGCTGACCCCCGAGGGCAAGCGGGTCAAGAACGCCGAGTACGACGCGTACGTCGCCGGGATCACCCCCGACGAGCTGCGCGGCCTGTACCGCGACATGGTGCTCACCCGCCGCTTCGACGCCGAGGCCACCGCCCTGCAGCGGCAGGGCGAACTGGGCCTGTGGGCGTCCCTGCTCGGCCAGGAGGCCGCCCAGATCGGCTCCGGGCGGGCCACCCGCGAGGACGACTACGTCTTCCCGACCTACCGCGAGCACGGCGTCGCCTGGTGCCGCGGGGTCGACCCGACCAACCTGCTGGGCATGTTCCGCGGCGTCAACCACGGCGGCTGGGACCCCAACAGCAACAACTTCCACCTCTACACGATCGTCATCGGCTCGCAGACGCTGCACGCCACCGGCTACGCGATGGGCGTCGCCAAGGACGGCGCGGACTCGGCGGTCATCGCCTACTTCGGCGACGGCGCCTCCAGCCAGGGCGACGTCGCCGAATCGTTCACCTTCGCCGCGGTCTACAACGCCCCGGTGGTGTTCTTCTGCCAGAACAACCAGTGGGCGATCTCCGAACCGACCGAGAAGCAGACCCGCGTCCCGCTCTACCAGCGCGCCCAGGGCTTCGGCTTCCCCGGCGTCCGGGTCGACGGCAACGACGTGCTGGCCTGTCTCGCGGTCACGAAGTGGGCGCTGGAGCGCGCCCGCAGCGGCGAGGGCCCGACGCTGGTCGAGGCGTACACGTACCGGATGGGCGCCCACACCACCTCCGACGACCCCACCCGCTACCGGGGCGACGACGAGCGGCTGGCCTGGGAGGCCAAGGACCCGATCCTGCGCCTGCGCCGGTACCTGGAGGCCTCAAACCACACGGACGACGGATTTTTCGCGGAACTCGAAGCCGAGTCCGAGGCGTTGGGCAGGCGAGTGCGCGAAGCGGTACGGGCCATGCCGGACCCGGACAACTTCGCCATCTTCGAGAACGTGTACGCCGACGGGCATGCGCTCGTCGACGAGGAGCGAGCCCAGTTCGCCGCCTACCAGGCGTCGTTCGCGGACGTAGAGGGGGCCTGACCATGGCAGCGGAAAAGATGGCTCTGGCCAAGGCGATCAACGAGTCGCTGCGCCGCGCCCTGGAGTCGGACCCCAAGGTCCTCGTCATGGGCGAGGACGTCGGCAAGCTCGGCGGTGTCTTCCGGGTCACCGACGGGCTGCAGAAGGACTTCGGCGACAGCCGCGTCATCGACACCCCCCTCGCCGAGTCCGGCATCGTCGGCACCGCGATCGGCCTCGCCCTGCGCGGCTACCGCCCGGTGGTGGAGATCCAGTTCGACGGCTTCGTCTTCCCGGCGTACGACCAGATCGTCACCCAGCTCGCGAAGATGCACGCCCGCTCGCTCGGCAAGGTCAAGATGCCGGTCGTCGTCCGCATCCCCTACGGCGGCGGCATCGGCGCGGTCGAGCACCACTCCGAGTCCCCCGAGGCGCTCTTCGCGCACGTGGCCGGACTCAAGATCGTCTCTCCGTCCAACTCCTCGGACGCCTACTGGATGATGCAGCAGGCCATCCAGAGCGACGACCCGGTGATCTACTTCGAGCCCAAGCGCCGCTACTGGGACAAGGGCGAGGTCAACACCGAAGCCATCCCCGGTCCGCTGCACAAGGCCCGCGTGGTCCGCGAGGGCACCGACCTGACCCTCGCCGCCTACGGCCCGATGGTGAAGCTCTGCCAGGAGGCCGCCGACGCGGCCGCCGAGGAGGGCAAGTCGCTGGAGGTCCTGGACCTGCGGTCCGTCTCCCCGATGGACTTCGACTCGATCCAGGCCTCGGTCGAGAAGACCCGCCGCCTGGTCGTGGTCCACGAGGCCCCGGTGTTCTTCGGTTCGGGCGCGGAGATCGCCGCCCGCATCACCGAGCGCTGCTTCTACCACCTGGAGGCCCCGGTTCTCAGGGTCGGCGGCTACCACGCCCCCTACCCGCCGGCCCGCCTGGAGGAGGAGTACCTTCCGGGCCTGGACCGGGTGCTCGACGCCGTCGACCGTGCCCTGGCGTACTGAGGAGAGGGTCGTGACGACGATGACGGAAGCGTCCGTACGCGAGTTCAAGATGCCGGACGTGGGCGAGGGGCTCACCGAGGCCGAGATCCTCAAGTGGTACGTCCAGCCCGGCGACACGGTCACCGACGGCCAGGTGGTGTGCGAGGTCGAGACGGCGAAGGCGGCCGTCGAACTGCCCATCCCCTACGACGGCGTGGTCCGCGAGCTGCGCTTCGCCGAGGGCACCACGGTGGACGTGGGCACGGCGATCATCGCGGTGGACGTGACGGGCGGGGCGCCGGCCGGGGAGCCCGCCGCGGCCCCGGCCCCCTCCCCGGAGCCGGAGAAGAAGCCGGAGGGCCGCCAGCCGGTCCTCGTCGGCTACGGCGTGGCGGCCTCCTCCACCAAGCGCCGCCCGCGCAAGGGCCCGGAGGTCACGGTCGCCGAGGCGGCCGTCCAGGCAGCGGTCCAGCAGGAGCTCAACGGCCACGGCCCCGCTCCGGTCCCCGCCCCTGCCCCGGCCGCTGCCCCGGCCGTGGAGGAGGAGCGGCCCCGCCCGCTGGCGAAGCCGCCGGTGCGCAAGCTGGCGAAGGACCTGGGCGTCGACCTGGCCACGGTGACCCCGTCCGGCCCGGACGGCATCATCACGCGCGAGGACGTGCACGCGGCGGTGCCGGCGGTGACCGTACCGACGACCGCGCCGCAGCCGACGGTCCCGGAGACCGCCGTGACCCCGGCCGCCGCCTCTCCCGACACCGCCCGCGAGACCCGTATCCCCATCAAGGGCGTCCGCAAGGCGACGGCGGCGGCGATGGTGGGCTCGGCGTTCACGGCCCCGCACGTCACGGAGTTCGTGACGGTGGACGTGACCCGCACCATGAAGCTGGTGGAGGAGCTGAAGCAGGACAAGGACCTGCAGGGCCTCCGGGTCAACCCGCTCCTCCTCATCGCCAAGGCGTTGCTGGTCGCCATCAAGCGCAACCCGGACATCAACGCGTCCTGGGACGAGGCGAACCAGGAGATCGTGCTCAAGCACTACGTCAACCTGGGCATCGCCGCGGCCACCCCGCGCGGCCTGATCGTGCCGAACATCAAGGACGCCCACGCGAAGACGCTCCCGCAACTCGCGGAGGCGCTCGGCGAGCTGGTCGGCACGGCCAGGGACGGCAAGACGTCACCCGCCGCGATGCAGGGCGGCACGGTGACCATCACCAACGTCGGCGTCTTCGGCATCGACACGGGCACGCCGATCCTCAACCCGGGTGAGGCGGCGATCCTCGCCGTCGGCGCGATCAAGCTCCAGCCGTGGGTCCACAAGGGCAAGGTGAAGCCGCGTCAGGTCACCACGCTGGCGCTGAGCTTCGACCACCGGTTGGTGGACGGAGAGCTGGGCTCGAAGGTCCTTGCGGACATCGCCGCGATCCTGGAGCAGCCGAAGCGGTTGATCACCTGGGGGTGAGACCCCGGGAGAAGTGGGAGAAGGGCGAGACCGTGACTTCCAGTCACGGTCTCGCCCTTCTTCGACCTGCGGGAATGCTGAGACCGTAACCTCCAGTCAGGGTCTCGAGAATCTCTCGATGGTCTTCTGGGACATGGTCGGAGAGAGCCTTCGGCCGGCGGGCTTCGCTTGCTTGTTGGGTTCGTTCATGTGAACCACATCTGCTGCGGCGAACCGTCCTGGTATGCCAAAGGCCCGCCGCACGGGTTGCGGCGGGCCTTCGTCGGCTCAGTGCGAGGTGGGTCAGATCGTCGAGAAGCCGTAGTTCAGGAGCTTCGTGGCGTCCGTCGCGCGCTGGGTGATCGAGGAGGAGGCGAGGACGGTGCCGATGACCGTCTTGCCGTTGCGGGTGGCGGCGAAGACCAGGCAGTACTTGGCCTCGGGGCCGGAGCCGGTCTTGATGCCGATGGCGCCGCTGTAGCTGCTGAGCAGCGTGTTGGTGTTGGTCCAGGCGCCCATGGTGCGGGTGGAGCCGGTCTTGGTGATCGTCTTCGCCGTGTACTTCTTCGTCTTGACGACCGTGCGGAACGTGGAGTTCTTCATCGCGCTGCTGGCGATTTTCGTCAGGTCGCGCGGCGTCGAGTAGTTGTTGCCGTTGCCGATGCCGTCGAAGGAGTCGAAGTGGGTGTGGGTCAGGCCCAGGTTCTTCGCGGCGGTGTTCATCTTGGAGATGAAGTTGGCGACGCGCTTGGCGCGCGTGGTGCCCGAGCCGTACGTGTCGGCGAGTGCGTAGGCGGCGTCGCAGCCCGAGGGCAGCATCAACCCGTAGAGCAGCTGACGGACGGTGACCTTGTCGCCGACGATGAGGTGTGCCTGGGAGGCGTTGTTGGCGACGACGTAGTCGCTGTACGCCTTCTGGATCGTGACCTTCTTGTCGAGGTTCAGGTTCGACTGGGCGAGCACGACCTTGGCGGTCATGATCTTCGTGGTGGAGCCGGTGGACAGCTCGGTGTCCGCCTTCTTCGTGTACAGCGTCTTCGCGTTCGCGTTGTTCATGATGTAGCCGCCCTTGGCCACGATCGTGGGCGCGGTGACGGCCTGCGCGGGCGCCGCGGTGAGGGCTCCGGTCGCGAGCATCGCGCCGGACGTGACGGCGATGGCGACGGCCTTGCGGAGGCGGGTGCCCTTAATACCGGTAATCAACTGAAATACCCCGAGTCGAGTCGAGTCGTAATGCCCCTGGCGTGCGGCCGAGTTGGGGGTGCCGAAGCGAGTGGGGCCGCACGTGTGTGACACGTAAGTAGCACAGATGGTTGTGCGGCTGCTGAGAGCGATTTACATCACGTCCGGATGATGGACTCCCGTGCCGCTTGCGTACGTGTTGTATCTAAGCTGTGGGCATGAGCCTGGCCGTCAAGCAGCCCCCCGCCGCCGACCGCGTCTACTCCCACGTCAAGCAGGGCGTCCTGGACCGCCACTACGAAGGCGGCACCCTCCTCACCGAGGGCGAGCTGGCCGAGGCCGTGGGAGTCTCCCGCACCCCGGTACGGGAGGCGCTGCTGCGTCTCGAGGTCGAGGGCCTGATCAAGCTCTACCCGAAGAAGGGCGCCATGGTGCTGCCGGTCTCCGCGCAGGAGATCGCGGACGTGGTGGAGACCCGGATGCTGGTGGAGGAGCACGCGGTGCGCAAGGCCGTACCGGCGTCGGCGGGGCTGGTGGCCCGGCTCCAGGAACTGCTCGACCGGCAGAAGGCCGAGGCCGCCGCAGGTGACCTGGCCGCCGCGGCCGTCACCGACCGCTGCTTCCACGCCGCGATCGTTCGCGACGGCGGCAACGAGATCCTCTCCCGCCTCTACGACCAGCTGCGCGACCGCCAGCTGCGGATGGGGGTCGCGATCATGCACGCGCACCCCGACCGCATCGCCAAGTCGCTGACCGAGCACGAGGAGATCCTGGACGCGCTGCGCGCGGGGGATGCCGATCGCGCGGTCGGCCTTGTGCACCGGCACGTCGACTGGTTCGCGCACCTGGCGAGGGGTGAGGTCCGATGAGCCGCGGCGGTGCGTCCCTGCCCGGTGATCCGCCGGGCGGCCGCCGGGCCGTGGTGGTCTGGGGCATAGGCGTCTCGGTCTACTTCGTCGCCGTCATCTTCCGGACGTCCCTCGGGGTCGCCGGCCTCGACGCGGCCGACCGCTTCCACGTGGGCGCCTCGGCGCTGTCCACGTTCTCCATACTCCAGCTGCTGGTCTACGCCGGCATGCAGATACCCGTCGGCCTGCTGGTCGACCGACTCGGCACGAAGAAGGTCCTGTCCATCGGCGCCGTGCTGTTCACCGCCGGGCAGCTGGGCTTCGCCTTCTCCCCCTCGTACGGCACCGCGCTCGCCTCGCGCGCGCTGCTCGGCTGCGGTGACGCGATGACGTTCATCAGCGTGCTGCGGCTCGGCACCCGCTGGTTCCCGGCCCGGCGCGGCCCGCTCGTCGCCCAGCTCGCCGGTCTCGTCGGCATGGCGGGCAACCTCGTCTCCACGCTGGTCCTGGCCCGGCTGCTGCACGGCATCGGCTGGACCCCGGCGTTCGCGGGCAGCGCGCTCGCCGGTGTGGTCGTGCTGGTCCTCGTCCTGTTCTTCCTGAAGGACCACCCCGAGGGGTACGAGCCGGCGCCCTTCCCGCATCAAGGGGCCGGGTACGTACGGAAGCAGATCGCCGCGTCCTGGCGGGAGCCGGGGACCCGGCTGGGCCTGTGGGTGCACTTCACCACCCAGTTCCCGGCGATGGTGTTCCTGCTGCTGTGGGGGCTGCCGTTCCTGGTCCAGGCGCAGGGGCTGTCCCGCGCCACGGCCGGTGAACTGCTGACCCTGGTCGTCCTCTCCAACATGGTGATCGGCCTGGTATACGGCCAGATCATCGCCCGCCACCACACGGCGCGGCTGCCGCTGGCGCTGGGCACGGTCGGGGCGACGGCGGTGGTGTGGGCGGCGACGCTCGTGTATCCGGCCGACCACGCGCCGATGTGGCTGCTGGTGGTGCTCTGCGCGGTGCTGGGCGCGTGCGGGCCGGCGTCGATGATCGGCTTCGACTTCGCGCGGCCCGCCAACCCGCCCGAGCGGCAGGGCACCGCGTCCGGGATCACCAACATGGGTGGTTTCACGGCCTCGATGACGACGTTGTTCGCGGTGGGTGTGCTGCTGGACGCCACCGGCGACAACTACTCGGTGGCGTTCTCGTGCGTGTTCGTCCTGCAGGCGCTGGGGGTGAGCCAGATTCTGCGGTTGCGGGGGCGGGCGGTCCGGCGGGAGCGGGAACGGTTGGTGGCCAGCCGGGTGGAGACGGTGCACGTGCCTGCGTGATCCCCTCCCGCCCGTTCCGTGGGTCGGATCAAGCCGCCGTCGGGACGAGGGTCAGGTAGGCCAGACCCAGCACACCCCGGTACGTCAGCCAGGCCGAGCGGTGGCTGTCCAGGCGGGCTCGGGTCTCCGTCGCCAAGGGGTGGCCGGGGTTGGCCGCCAGCCAGACCTCCGTGTCCGCCTGGTACGCCGACTCGAACTCCTCCCACTCCTCCATGCTCGCCGTCTCGATCCACTCCGGGCGGAAGCCGGCGGCCACCGCCAGGTCGGTCAGGGCGGCCAGGCCGTGGTGGTCGGTGGCCGAGGCGCCCGGCCACATTCCGGCCAGCTCCGCCTCGGTCGGCGTGCGCTGCCAGAACCCCTCGCCGAGCAGGACACGCCCGCCGTCGGACACCAGCCGCCGCAGCTCCCGCAGGGCCGGCACGAGATCGTCGCCCAGCGCCTGGCTCGCCCCGAGGCACAGCACCACGTCGGCGGGGCCCCGGCCGGTGCCCACCGCGGACTCCTCGGCGAACTCCACCCGCCCGGCCAGCCCTCGCGCCCCGGCGGCCCGCCGCCCCCGCTCCAGGTCCGCCGCGTTCACGTCCACTCCGACGCCGTGGGCCTGCGGTACGGCCGCCAGCAGCCGGAGCATCAACTCGCCCCAGCCGCAGCCGATGTCCAGCACGCTGCCGGGCTGCGAGCCCGCGAGGCGCCGGACCATCGCTGTCGCACGGGCCTCGGAGAGCGGGCCGTGGAAGGTGAGCCGGGTGAGGCGGGGCGGGAGGTCGTCCTGTGGCGCGGTCGCAGAGGTCATGCCGGGAAAGATAGGTCGGGACGGCCGCCGCAGGGCACCGAATTACCGGCGCACCCCGCGCCCGCCTCTTTCCCGATTCTTACTGCGTGACCGCGAAGTTGCGCAGGATCGCCGCCGTCAGCTCCGGTTCGCCCTCCGCCTTCACCCGGTCCGCGACCGCGTCCGGCGTGGTGCGGCCGCAGGCCAGGCGGACGAAGGTCTCCCAGTCGAGGGTGAAGGTGGCGGCGGGACCGAGGGCGGGGGCCGTTTCGAGGGTGCCGCGGCCCTGGATGTCGACGCGGATGGTGCGCAGGAACTCGATGGGGCCGTGCACGTCGAAGACGATGGCCGAACTGCGCGGTGCGTTCGCCTTCTCGGCGACGACGGCCGGCAGCTCGCCGAGCAGCACGTCACGGGCGATGTGCGCGCCGGGGGAGTCGAGGTTGCCGGGGCGCCCGAGGGCGGCCCGCAGATCCTGCTCGTGCACCCACACGTTGAAGGCGTGGCCGCGCATGGACTCTTCGAGGGTGAGCTCGGTGCCGAGCGGGGCGCGCACCTTGGCGCCCGGGTCCCGCGACTCGTTCCGCAGCTGGCGGTTGCGGCGGATGATCACGTACTCCAGCTCGGAGGTCATCTCCGGCGCCGTGTGGTGGCGGCGGACGTCGACCTGCATCTCCATGTAGCGCTGCTGGTCGTTGGTGACGTGGAAGAGGTCGCGCGGCAGGGTGTGGATGGGGCGCGGGTCGCCGAGCATCTCGCAGTCCAGGCCGATGACGTGGGAGACCACGTCCCGCACCGACCAGCCCGGGCACGGGGTCCGCCGGTTCCACTCGCCCTCGACAAGCGGCGTCACCAGCTCGGATATCGCTTCGATGGAGTGGGTCCAAGCGTCGGCGTAGGGCTGGAGGGTGGGATGCAGACTCACGGAACGGGACCCCTCGGCGGTCGGTACTCGGGCAGGTGGTGGCGGCGCTGCCAGCGGGAGGTGGCTGCTGTCGGCGGGTGTCTTGAAACGCTAAGTTACGCTGCTGTGAGGCACCCCGGCAGTGCTTTCGTGTGACGATCGTAGGCCCGTGTGGACGGCTCGAATGCCAGGACGGTGGTAGTGTGCGCGCCTCGCTCATCCAGATCGACGTAAACGAGGGTGAATCGGTCGAATCTCGTCGGCAGCGCGTGACCGCACTGGTGCGCGAGCAGACGGACGCCGATCTCGTCGTACTGCCCGAGCTGTGGACGACGGGCGCGTTCGCCTACGAGGAGTTCGCCACGGAGGCCGAGCCGCTCGAAGGCCCGACGTACGAGGCGATGGCGAAGGCGGCGAGCGACGCGGGCGTCTGGCTGCACGCCGGCTCGATCCCCGAGCGGGATCCTGACGGCCCCCTCTACAACACGGCTCTCGTCTTCTCCCCCTCCGGTGAGCTGGCCGCGGCCTACCGTAAGATCCACCGCTTCGGCTTCGACAAGGGCGAGGCGGTGCTGATGGGCGCGGGACAGGAGCTGGTGACGGTCCGGCTGCCCGGGACCACAGTCGGCGTGGCCACCTGCTACGACCTCCGTTTCCCCGAACTCTTCCGCGGACTCGTCGACGCCGGGGCCGAGACGCTGGTGGTCTCGGCGGGCTGGCCCGAGCGCCGGCGCGCGCACTGGACGCTGCTGGCCCAGGCGCGGGCGGTCGAGAACCAGGCGTTCGTGCTCGCGTGTGGAACGGCCGGGACGCACGCCGGAGTTCCGCAGGCCGGTCACTCGATCGTGGTCGATCCGTGGGGCGAGGTGCTGGCCGAGGCGGGTGCCGGCGAGGAGATCCTCACCGTCGACCTCGACCCGGCCAAGGTCGCGGCGACCCGCGAACAGTTCCCGGCCCTCAAGGACCGACTCCTCGGCCTGGACCCCCCGCGCCACCGTTAGCAGCTCCTAGTCCCCGTCCCGCTCCTTGTCGGCCAGGTGGATCACGCACACCGCCACCGCGATCAGCAGCGCCGGGTCCGCGTCGTCCCGTACGACGTCGACGCCGTAGGTCTCCCGTACGTGCAGCCAGCGCCGGGAGACCACGGCCAGCAGCTCACCGTCGTACTCGACGGCGAACTCCCGGTCGAGGATCTTGCCGCTGACGTCCAGTTCGGTGCCCTCGGCCAGCCGGACCCGGTAGTGGTTGCGCAGCAGCGAGAGCCGCTTGCGCCTGATGGTGGCCAGCGGTTCGCCCTCGCGTTCGATCACCATGGTGTCGCGCAGGGCGAACATCTTCTGGTGGAAGTCGACGAGCACCCGCCCGTGCCGGTCCTTCAGCTCGAACGTGTCGCGTACCCGCATGGCCTTGCCGTCGACGAGGAAGACCTTGTCGCCGCGCTCGTCCTCGATCCAGTAGTCCTCACCGAAGCCGAGGAGCCGGTCGCGTACCAGGAATCTCATACCTGTACCCCTTCCCGCCCCACCGGCCCGAAACGCCGCCGGTAGTCCGACGGGCTGAGTCCCGTCTCGCGCCGCAACCGCGCCCGCAGGTTGGCCGCGGTGCCGAGCCCGCTGCGCGCCGCCACCACGTCCAGCCGTTCCTCCCCGCGCTCGATCAGACGGCAGGCGAGGGCCACCCGCTCCCCCGTCAGCCAGGCCAGCGGGGTGGTGCCCAGCTGGGCGCGGAACCGGCGGTGCAGGGTGGCGGGGGAGACGGCGGCCCGCGCGGCCAGGTCCGCCACGGTCAGCGGCTGTCCGAGCCGCTCCTGCGCCCAGGCCAGCAGCGGGCCGAGCGATTCGTCCGGCACCTCGGGCACCGGCCGTTCCACGAACTGCCGCTGGCCGCCGTCCCGGTGCGAGGCGAACACCAGCCGCCGGGACACCGCGTTGGCGATCTCGGCGCCGTGGTCCTGCCGCCAGACGTGCAGCCCCAGGTCGAGCGCGGCCGCGCTGCCCGAGGCGGTGAGCAGGTCACCGTCGTCGACGAAGAGCACGTCCGGCCGGAGCAGCACCCGGGGATGCAGTTCCCGGAAGGCGTCCGCCCAGCGCCAGTGTGTCGTGGCCGGCCGTCCGTCCAGCAGCCCGGCCTCGGCGAGCGCGAAGGTCCCGGTGCAGAAACTCACGATCCGCACCCCACGCGCGTGTGCGCGCCGGACGGTGTCGAGAACGTCGGCACCGCGCGGTACGACGTTGTCGGGCCGTCCCGGTACGACGACCGTGTCCGCCTCGTCCACGGCCGCCAGCCCCGCCACCCCGCTGAGCGTGAAGAAGCCGTGGTTCATGCGCACCTCGGGCGTGGGGGCGCAGAGCGTCACCTCGTACGGCGGGACGGGCATCCCCAGTTCGGGCCGCGGCAGCCCGAACAACTCGGTGGCGACCCCGACCTCGAACGGATTGGTGCCCGCGTCGACGATCACGGCCACCCGGTGAGTCGACCGTGTCGACTGAGAGGATCCTTGCGCCATATGCGATTTCTAGCACTCACGCTGACGCTCGTCGACGCCTCAGGATGATCGCCATGACCAGCGAACCCGTCTCCCTCGCCCACGCCCTCGCCTCCTTCGACGAGCTGTGGAGCCCCCGCGTCGTCACCGCCGTCAACGACTACGACGTCCGCGTCGCCAAGGTCGAGGGCGAGCACCTCTGGCACGTGCACGACCGCACCGACGAGTTCTTCCTGGTCCTGGAGGGCGAACTGCACATCGCCCTGCGGGAGCCGGCCGGCGAGCGCACGGTCGTCCTCCCCAAGGGCTCGGTCTTCACGGTCCCCCGGGGTACCGAGCACAAGCCGCACGCGCGTGTGCCCACCGAGATCCTGCTCCTCGAGCCCACCGGAACCCTCACGGTGGGCGATCGGCACGACGAGGTTCCCGGGCACGTGGACGCGACGACCGGACACGTCCTCACCTGACCGGGCCGCGGATTCCCCCGGTCCAATGGATGTCCGGGAGTTGAAGTCCCCGTGCCTGTGCAGAAGCTGCCCAACCAACGGGGTGGGCCCCGAGTCCGACAGTGCGTAGTTCGCGCAATTGCGCACGGTCCTCTCGGAGGTCTCCATGCATGCTCGTCCCATCCGCCGCCGGGTCGTACGCGCCGTCCCGGCGATGACGCTGGCTCTCGGTGCGGCCATGGCCGCGGCACTCACCACGGCCGGTACCGTCGACGCCGCGACGGCACCGGCCACCGCCGTGGTCAACCAGTACGACTGGCAGCTCACCTACAAGGCCGCCGCCGGTCAGGCCAACAAAGCCGCTGTCACCGCATCGCTCACCGCGGACCGCACGGGCATCGTCTATGTGATCGACGACGTTGTCCCGATCAGCGCGGGCCATGACTGCACCTACCCCGACAGCGCGGACCACACCAAGGTTTCCTGCAGGGTCACTCTCGTGGACAGTCAGGACCCGTACGCCGCGCTGATCGTGAGCCTGGGCGACCGGGACGACATGCTCGCCTACAGGAACGCCACCGACCAGATCTACTTCTACGCCCAGATCGCACTCGGCACGGGCAACGACAAGGCCACCGACTCCGGTCGCCTCGACGGCGCCTACGTCTCCGGCGGCACGGGCAACGACACCATCACCGTGGGCAAGGAGGGTCTCGCCTGGGGCGACGACGGCAACGACACGATCAACGCGAGCGGCGGCGACAACATCGTGCAGGGAGGCAAGGGCAACGACGTGCTGCACGGCGGCAGCGGGGCCCAGTACCTGTCCGGCGACGACGGCGAGGACACCATCACCGGCGGAACCGGCGCGGACACCCTGTACGGCGGAACCGGCGCGGACACCCTGTACGGCGGCAAGGGCAACGACGTCCTGTACGGCAACAGCGGCAACGACAGGCTGTACGGCGGT
The DNA here is from genome assembly GCF_055565975.1 of Streptomyces sp. NPDC028289. Classification (NCBI taxonomy): domain Bacteria; kingdom Bacillati; phylum Actinomycetota; class Actinomycetes; order Kitasatosporales; family Streptomycetaceae; genus Streptomyces; species Streptomyces sp. NPDC028289. The sequence continues at coordinate 349,729 of NZ_JBVHTI010000005.1, forward strand.
CCCGGCAACGACAGGCTCTCCGGCGGTCCCGGCCGGAACGTGGTGCACCAGGATTGAGTGGACCGACGGGTCCGGGGCCCGAAGCCGGGCCCCGGACCCCAGGAAGGTCCTGAGGTTCTTACCTCTGATCCTGCTGTTCGTTCACGGAGTGAGCAACTCCGGGAGGGGACTTGCGGCGAGGGGATGGCCAGGCCCTCTGGTGAGAATCGCCAGGCTGCTCAACGAGCAGGAGATCCCTGCGCCCAGAGGTGGCTTGTGGCAGGTCGGCTCGCTGTCGCAATTGCTCAAGACCCCAGCTTTCGCAGGACTCCTTCCGGAGACGGAAGTCGTCTGGGACGAGGAACGGGGCCGTCACAAGTACACCGGTGTCGTTCATCCGTACCTGGACCCGGAGACGGGAAGCTCCGTGGTTGTCGGAGAGGGGATCGTCACTGTGGAAGAGCAGCGACTGATCATCGCGGAACTGGAGTCCAGGACCCGGCTTCGAGGCGACGGCACCAAACGGCCCGTCCGTGATCCAGCTCACCTGCTGACCGGGCTGCTCCGCTGCGGTGTCGGAGGCTGTGGTCTCCGCCTTCCTGGACCGGAATCCAGCCCTGGCGGTCCGTTGGCAGAGGAGCGACATCAGGCAAAGACGGGCCCTCCTGTATGCGGCCGTGGAGCGAGTCTGGGTTACCAGGGCTCCTGGCCGAGGGCGTCGGTTCGATCCCGCAAAGCGGCTCCGGATCGTCTGGGCGGTCGACATCGGTGAGGAATAGCGCCACGCGCGCGTGTGGTTGGCTTGAACCATGGCAAAACGCGTACGCGTCCGCGCCCCCGAGCTGATCGGCAAGGGCGGCTGGATCAACACGGGTGACAAGCAGCTCAGCCTCGCCGAGCTACGCGGGCGGATCGTAATTGTTGATTTTTGGACATTTTGTTGCGTGAACTGCCTGCACGTCCTGGACGAGCTGCGTGAGCTGGAGGAGCAGCACCGGGACACGGTAGTGATCATCGGGGTGCACTCGCCGAAGTTCGTGCACGAGGCGGAGCACCGTGCGGTCGTCGACGCGGTGGAGCGGTACGGCGTCGAGCACCCGGTGCTGGACGACCCGGAGCTCGCCACCTGGAAGCAGTACGCGGTGCGGGCCTGGCCGACGCTGGTCGTGATCGACCCGGAGGGGTACGTCGTCGCCCAGCACGCCGGCGAGGGCCACGCGCATGCCATCGCGCGGCTGGTCGAGGAGCTGGAGGCGGAGCACGAGGCGAAGGGCACCCTGCGGCGCGGCGACGGGCCGTACGTGCCGCCGGAGCCCGAGCCGACCGCCCTGCGCTTCCCCGGCAAGGCCCTGCTGCTGTCCTCGGGGAACTTCCTGGTCAGCGACACCACCCGGCACCAGCTGGTGGAGCTGGCCGAGGACGCGGAGACGGTCGTACGGCGGATCGGCTCCGGTACGCGCGGTTTCACCGACGGCACGGCGGACACCGCCGCCTTCAACGAGCCTCAGGGCCTCGCGCTCCTCGAAGACGGCTCGGTGGTCGTCGCCGACACCGTCAACCACGCCCTGCGCCGCCTCGACCTGGCCACCGGTGCGGTGACCACCCTCGCCGGCACCGGCCGGCAGTGGTGGCAGGGCTCCCCGACCTCCGGGCCGGCCCGCGAGATCGACCTGTCCTCCCCCTGGGACGTGGCCGTCTTCGGCGGCCGGGTCTGGATCGCCATGGCGGGCGTGCACCAGCTGTGGACCTACGACCCGGAGAGCCGGACGGTCGCCGTGGCCGCCGGCACCACCAACGAGGGACTGGTCGACGGGCCGGCGGCCGAGGCCTGGTTCGCGCAGCCGTCCGGCCTCGCGGCCACCGCCGACCGTCTCTGGCTCGCCGACTCCGAGACGAGCGCCCTGCGCTGGGTCGACCCGGAGGGGCGCGTCCACACGGCCGTCGGCACCGGCCTCTTCGACTTCGGCCACCGGGACGGCGCCGCCGGGCAGGCCCTCCTCCAGCACCCGCTGGGCGTCACGGCCCTGCCCGACGGCTCGGTCGCGGTCTCCGACACCTACAACCACGCGCTGCGCCGCTACGACCCGGCGACCGGCGAGGTCACCACGCTGGCGACGGACCTGCGGGAGCCCAGCGACGCGGTGCTGGCCGGCGACGAGATCGTGGTGGTCGAGTCGGCCCGGCACCGGCTGACCCGGCTGCGGCTGCCCGAGGAGGCGGTCCGGGTGGAGTCGGTCGCCCACCGCACCCAGCGCGCGGCGACCGAGGTCGCTCCGGGCAGGCTCCGGCTCGACGTGGTCTTCCAGGCCCCGGCGGGCCAGAAACTCGACACGAGGTACGGCCCGTCGACCCGCCTGCTCGTGTCGTCGACCCCGCCCGAGCTGCTGCTCAAGGGCGAGGGCGCCGACACCGAGCTGTCGAGGGAGCTGGACCTGAACCCGGCAATCGAGGAGGGCGTCCTGCACGTCTCGGCGATGGCCGCGTCCTGCGACGACGACGAGGCCAACCAGTACCCGGCCTGCCATGTGCACCAGCAGGACTGGGGGGTGCCGGTGCGGATCGCGGAGGGTGGGGTCGACCGTCTGCCCTTGGTCCTTGCAGGAATGGATCAGCAGTAGCCGACCGGAAGGGGCGCTGGGGGTACCCCCGGCCGGAGGCTGGGGAGGAACTGCGCGACCAGCCCCCACGCACCCGCAGCGGGGGGCACACAACCGGCTAGCGCCTCCGCGGAACCAGCTTGAACACCGCCACCCCGGCCGCCACCAGCGTCGTGGCCGCCACCACCATCGCCATGCTGTTGATCCAGAGCCCGGTGGCGGCCAGGGTCGCCCCGCCCGCACCGGCCGTGCCCGCGCCGATCACTCTGCCGTACATCGCTTTTCTCCTAAGAGGGTTGAGGGAATCTCACGTCGCCACCCACTTCTCCTCGCTGCGGCGCACCAGCCCCCACAGCGAGGTGAAGTAGACGGCGTGCTGGAAGAGGTCGTAGAGCATCTCCGGGACCATCAGCGCGGCGACCAGGACCGCCTTCGGCCCCGCTCGCCGTACCGAGACGGTCTTCTCGACGACGAAGATCAGGCCGATCGCCGTCCAGAACGGCGACAGGCCCGGCCAGCCGTACAGCGAGGTGTACGCGGCCATGTAGGCCAGGTAGACCAGGAAGGAGAGCGCGCCGAAGCCCATCAGGAACTGCTGCATGAAGTAGCGGGCGGTGACCCGGGTCCAGCCGTAGTCGCGGAGGTTCTCCAGCGCGCCGCGCTGCCAGCGAAGCCGCTGGTGCCAGAGTTTGGGGAGCGTCGGCATGACCTCGGTGGTGACCGCGCAGCCCGCCGGGGACATGGCCCGGTAGCCGAGGGTCTTGACGGCCTTGGTCATCTCGTCGTCCTCGGTGAGCGAGGCGAGGCTGTAGTAGCCGGTGCCGCCGCCGAGCTCGCCGGCGCGGCGGGCCGCGCGGACCTCGCGCAGCACGCGGGCGCGGAACATCGTGCCGGTGCCGGTGAGGACCTGGGCCTTGCCGCCGGTGCGCTCCAGTTCCCAGGCGTAGCGGTGGAACTCCATGCGCTGCAGCAGGCCGAGGAGGCCGCCGCCGTCCTCGCCGTAGAACACGCCGCCGACCGCGCCGACCTTGCGGTTGAAGGTGGCCAGCGCGGTCTCGACGAACCAGGGGTTGAGGACGGTGTCGGCGTCCTGGACGAGCAGCAGGTCCCGGTCGTCCAGGTGCGGCAGCACCCACGCGATGGCCTGGTTGAGGGCACCGGCCTTCTTGTGGGTGTTGCCCTGGGTGGGGAAGACCTGGGCGCCGTGGGCGGTGGCGACGCCGGCCGTGTCGTCGGTGCAGTTGTCGGTGACGACGACGACCAGGTCGGGGCGCCGGGTCTGCTCCCAGAGGCCGTCGACCGCGTCGGCGATACGTTTCTGCTCGTTGTGCGCCGGGATCAGGACGGCGAGTCTTGGTCTGTCGCCCGGCTCCTCGGGCGCGGCGTGGGCACGGCGCGTGGCGTGACGGCGCACGGCTCGGTACCCCCTGTCGTGAAGACCTCGGTGGATCCGGAAGCCGATGCTCCGGACCCGTCAGTGATCGAAAGTCTTCACGAAATCCGTACAACTTCGGTAGTTGAAAGCTGTAACGGATTGCTCACGGTTGCCTGTGATGACCCTGTGGGTGTGGCTCTGTCCGTTACACGCCGTATCCGTCTCCGTATCCGTCACGGTGGTGATGATGCCGTTCCTCCTCGACCACCGTCGTCGTCGGCGGCACCATGACCCGCCGGCGGCTGGCGATGCTGCTGAACGTGGCGACGCCGATGATGCCGACGGCCATCAGGATCAGGCCGACGACGTCGAGGTTGACGCCGTTCATGTGCCAGTCGGTCGCGAACGTGAGGATGGCCCCCACGGCGATGAGGATGATGCACCCGCCGAGCCCCATGAGTGTTGCCTCCCCTTCAGGTTCGGTGGTTCCGGTTCACACCGGGTACCCAGGGGCGGGCGGGCCATGTGCAACTACCCCTCCAGGAACGCCACCAGCGCGTTCGCCAGCAGGAACGGGTCGTCGGCGCCGCACAGTTCGCGGGCGCTGTGCATGGAGAGGATCGCCGAGCCGATGTCGACGGTCTGGATACCGTGCCGGGCCGCGGTGATCGGGCCGATCGTGGTGCCGCAGGGCATCGAGTTGTTGGAGACGAAGGTCTGGAAGGGGACCCCGGCCTTCTCGCAGGCGGCGGCGAAGACCGCGCGGCCCGAACCGTCCGTGGCGTAGCGGTTGTTGACGTTGACCTTGAGGATGGGGCCGCCGTTGGCCCGGGGGTGGTGCGTCGGGTCGTGGCGCTCGGCGTAGTTGGGGTGGACGGCGTGGCCCATGTCGGAGGAGAGACAGACGGTGGCCGCCAGAGCTCTCGCCCGGTCCTCGTACGAGCCGCCGCGCGCCAGCACCGAGCGCTCCAGCACGCTGCCGAGCAGCGGGCCGTCCGCGCCGGTGTCGGACTGGGAGCCGGTCTCCTCGTGGTCGAAGGCGGCGAGGACGGGGATGCAGGGCAGTTCGGCGCCGGCCGCCGCCACGGCCGCCAGCGCCGCGGTACCCGCGTGCACGGAGAGCAGGTTGTCCAGCCGGGGACCGGCCATCAGCTCCTGGTCGCGGCCCAGGTAGGCGGGTGGTTCGACGGTGTAGGTCATCAGGTCCCAGCCGGTGACCGAGCCGGCCGGCAGGCCCGACTCCTGCTCCAGGAAGGCGATCAGGTCGCCGTCGCGGACGTCGTCGCCGAGGCCCCAGATGGGCTGGAGGTGGCGCTGCTTGTCGAGCTTGAGGCCCTCGCTGCCGACCGAACGGTCCAGGTGGATGGCGAGTTGGGGCACCCGCAGCAGCGGCCGGTCCACGTCGACGAGGCGGGTGGAGCCGTCGCGCAGGCTGAGCCGGCCGGCCAGGCCCAGGTCCCGGTCGAGCCAGGAGTTCATGAGCGGTCCGCCGTAGATCTCCACGGCGACCTGGCGGAAGCCGTGCGCCCCGGTGTCCGGACGGGGCTTGACCCGCAGGTTCGGGGAGTCGGTGTGGGCGCCGACGATCCGGAACGGCGTGTGCGGCGCGGCGCCCTCCGGGACGTACCAGGCGATGATCGCGCCGCCGCGCAGCACGTACCTGCCACCGGCGGTGCCGTCCCAGGTGTCCGTCTCGGCGACCTGCCGGAAACCGGCCTTCTCCAGTCGTGCGCCGGCGTTCGCCACGGCGTGGTACGGCGTGGGACCGGCTGCGAGGAAGGACATCAGGTCGTCGGTGTGACCGCGATCGAAGCGGGAGGGTTCGCTCATGTGCTTCACCTTAACGACGTACGGTGGCCCGCTCCCCTGTGAAGGAGCGGGCCACCGCGGCGGACTCGGTCGGACAGAACGGTCAGAATGCGGCTTCGTCCAGCTCCATCAGGTCGAGGTCGACGCCGGCCGCGACCTTGCGGGCCAGCGTGACGCCCGGCAGCACGTTGGCCGCGAAGAACTTCGCTGCCGCGATCTTGCCGGTGTAGAACGCCTTGTCCTTGTTCGACGCCGTCTCCAGCTTCTCGGCGGCGACCGCGGCGCCCTTGAGCAGCAGGTAGCCGACGATCACGTCACCCGAGGCGAGCAGCAGGCGGGAGGTGTTGAGGCCCACCTTGTAGATGTTCTTGACGTCCTGCTCGGTGGCCGCGAGGTCGGTCAGCATCAGGCCGACGATCGCCTCCAGCTCGACGGCCGCCTTCGCGAGGTGCTCGCGGGCGCCCGCCAGCTCCTCGCCGCCCGTCCCCAGCGCCAGGAACTTCTTGATGTCCTCGGCGAGGGAGTTCAGGGCCGCGCCCTGGTTGCGGACGATCTTCCGGAAGAAGAAGTCCTGGCCCTGGATCGCCGTGGTGCCCTCGTACAGGGTGTCGATCTTGGCGTCGCGGATGTACTGCTCGATCGGGTACTCCTGCAGGAAGCCGGAGCCGCCGAAGGTCTGCAGCGACTGGGCGAGCTGCTCGTAGCCCTTCTCGGAGCCGTAGCCCTTGACGATCGGCAGGAGCAGGTCGTTGAGCGCGTGCTCGGCCTTCGGGTCCTCGCCGTTCGCCTCCTTGACGGCGATCGCGTCCTGGATCGAGGCGGTGTAGAGGACGAGCGCGCGCATGCCCTCGGCGTACGCCTTCTGCGTGATCAGCGAGCGGCGGACGTCGGGGTGGTGGGTGATGGTGACCTTGGGCGCGGTCTTGTCCATGAAGTTCGCGAGGTCCGGACCCTGGACGCGCTCCTTGGCGTACTCCAGGGCGTTCAGGTAGCCGGTGGACAGCGTCGAGATGGCCTTCGTGCCGACCATCATCCGGGCGAACTCGATGATCCGGAACATCTGGCGGATGCCCTCGTGCTTGTCGCCGATCAGCCAGCCCTTGGCCGGGTGGCGGTCGCCGAAGGTCATCTCGCAGGTGTTGGAGGCCTTCAGGCCCATCTTGTGCTCGACGTTCGTCGCGTAGACGCCGTTGCGCTCGCCCAGCTCGCCGGTCTCGAAGTCGAAGAGGTACTTCGGGACGAGGAAGAGGGACAGGCCCTTGGTGCCGGGGCCGGCGCCCTCGGGGCGGGCGAGGACGTAGTGGAGGATGTTCTCCTCCATGTCGTGCTCACCGGAGGTGATGAAGCGCTTCACGCCCTCGATGTGCCAGGAGCCGTCCTCCTGCTGGACCGCCTTGGTACGGCCGGCGCCGACGTCCGAACCCGCGTCGGGCTCGGTGAGCACCATGGTCGAACCCCAGGTCCGGTCCACGGCGATCTGCGCCCACTTCTTCTGCTCCTCGGTGCCCTCCTCGAAGAGGATGCGGGCGAACGCCGGGCCGGAGGAGTACATCCACACGGCCGGGTTGGCGCCGAGGACCAGCTCCGCGTAGGACCAGATCAGCGACGGGGGGGCGGTCGTACCGCCGATCTCCTCGGGCAGGCCCAGGCGCCAGTACTCCGAGTCCATGAAGGCCTTGTAGCTCTTCTTGAAGGACGCCGGGACCGGCGCGGTGTTGGTCTCCGGGTCGAAGACCGGGGGGTTGCGGTCGGCGTCGGCGAAGGACTCCGCCAGCTCGTTCTCGGCGAGCCGGGTCAGCTCCTCCAGGACGCTCTTCGCGGTGTCGGTGTCCATCTCGGCGAACGGGCCGGTGCCGTACAGCTTGTCGCGCCCGAGCACTTCGAACAGGTTGAATTCGATGTCGCGGAGGTTGGACTTGTAGTGCCCCATGGTGACTGCTCCGTATCCGGATCGGCGAGGCACTGAATCCTCGCGCAAGCTTTCACATACCAACGAGTAGCTCCGATGATGCTACCCGTCGGTAATAAGACGCAACCCCCCTCGGGTTAAGTGTGAGAAGGGTCTACCTTCTCGCGGACACCGCGTGTCTCGGTAGGCTTGCGCGCATGTATGGATACGGCCAGCCCATGGACGGTGGGGCCGCTCAGCAGCAGTACGCCTCGTCGCAGCAGCAGATGGCAGGCGGCCTCGGGGGGTACGGCCAGCAGCCGCCGCTCTACCCCGAGCCGTCCCCGCCCTCGCTCGCGGACGCGGTGCGCGCCTTCACCACCGGTCAGCTGACCGCCGAGGACTTCCAGCAGGTCTTCGCCACGTCCAAGGTGTACTGCCCGCGCGGCGACAACCCCGGGTTCCTGGCCCTGCACAACACCCAGCAGCCGGTGATCCCGATGTTCACCTCGCTGAAGGAGCTGCGCCGGTACGCGGGCAAGGAGTCCAAGTACTTCGTGATCACCGGCGCGGAGGTCATCGACCTCCTCCCGACCGGCTACGGCTTCGTCCTGGACATGGAGGGCGAACACCGGATGGTCTTCGACGCGAAGGCGGTCGAGCAGATGGTGGAGTTCGCGATGCGGCGGATGTACGGGTAGCGCTTCGCTGGGAGTGCCGCGATCTGCGGTCTGCCGATTGCCGTCTGCGGCGCCGTCGTGGTTGGTCGCGCAGTTCCTCCCCCAGCCTTCGGCCGGGGGTACCCCCAGCGCCCCTTTGGGGCGCTGCCCGCTGAAAACTCACCCCCGGTTGTCACAGCCATGCCATAGGCTTCCCCTGGCAGCCGCGCCCCGCACGCAACCGCTCTTCTGCGGTCGTGTCCGGGTGCCGCGCGGCGCTCTCATCCACCCGGCGAACCCGGGTTCTCACTGGGGGTTTCATCACTGTGCGCATGCGCAGCACTTCGGTCGCGACGGCGCTCGCGGTCGTCTTCAGCTCGGCGGCGCTGAGCGTCGTGGCGGCGGGGACCGCCTCGGCTGCCGGCACCACCGTCACCAACATCGGCGGCTTCGTCGTGGACGGCCCGCTCCAGCGGGTGTTCGTCGGCGACGCGGCGAACGGCCGGATCCTCGCCTCCGACTACAACGGCACCCTCGTCGACTCGGACGCCGGCCTCGGCAGCGTCAGCGACCTGGCCCTGTCGGACGACGGCAGCACCCTGTACGCGGCCCTGCCCAACACCCACCAGATCCTCGCCCTCGACCCGGCCACGCTGGACGTGAAGACGACGTACAGCATCCCGACCGACACCGGCCCCCGCCACCTGGCCTTCACCGGTGGCAAGGCGTGGTTCTCGTACGGCGACCAGTGGGACGGCGACATCGGCTCCATCGACCCGTCGGTGGACCCGGCGGGCGGGGCCGACCCGGTGGCGATGGCGCAGTTCCCGACCGAGGGCACCTCGGTGGGCCTCTGGGGCCAGGCGCTGCTGGACACCGACCCGAACCGGCCGGGCGTGCTGGCCGTCGGCCAGACCGGCATCTCCACCGACTCCATGGCCGTCCTCGACGTCTCGGACGGCGCCCCCAAGGCCACCGCCTGGTACTTCGGCGACTACACCCTGAACGACGGCATCGGGGACATCGACCTCGTCCCCGGCGCCGACCAGGTGCTGGTCAACGGCACCGACCGGGACGCGTGGGCGGACGGCAAGTTCAGCAAGGCCGGCTCCTACCCCGGAGCGTGGGGTGCCGACATCGCGCCGAACGGGCTGGTCGCCCAGTTCAACGCCGGCAAGGTCGCCGTGTACCGGCCCGACGCCACCAAGCCGCTGCGCACCTACAGCCTCGGCACCTCGACCGACTACGCCACCGGCAACCTGCGCTGGGCGCCGGACTCCTCGCGGATCTTCGCGCTGGCGTCGAACGGCGGCACCTTCACGCTCAAGGTCCTGACCCAGCCGACGCTCAACGTGCCGACGCTCACGGTCAACGCCCCGAGCTCGGCGCCCCGCGCCAAGAAGCTCACCGTCACCGGCAAGCTCTCGGCGACGGTCGCGCTGCCCGCCGGCGCCAAGCTCTCCGTCACCCGCACCGACCTCGAGAGCCCCAGCGGGAAGGCGCTGCCGGCCGTCACGGTGAAGTCGGACGGTACCTACTCCTTCGCCGACACCCCGCCGGCCGGCGGCACGGTCACCTACAAGGTGACCTACGCGGGCGACGCCGACCACACCGCGGCCACCGCCTCCGACAAGGTCTCGGTCTCCCGTGCGGGCACGAGCCTGAGCCTGAACAACAACGGCAAGCTGTACAACTACGGCGCCGACGTGAAGTTCACCGCGCACCTCGGGACGACGTACAAGAACCGCTCGGTCAAGATCTACGCGGACCCCTTCGGCAGTGACAAGGGCAAGAAGCTGATCAAGACCGGCAAGGTGGACTCCCACGGGAACATCGCCGCCTGGGTGGACATGACCCGCGACACGGCCGTCTCCGCGGTCTTCGACGGGGACGCCCGCTACGCGCCGAAGACCGCGAAGGTCACGGCGTACGCGCGGGTCAAGATCTCCACCTCGCTGTCGAGGTACTACAAGACGGCGAAGATCGGTTCGACGTCGTACCGCTGGTTCCACAAGAACACCAGCCCGGTGTTCAACACGACCATGACCTACTACCCGGGCCGTGAGCACCGCCTGGACCTGGAGGTCTACTACCAGGGCAAGTGGTACGCGACGGACTCCGAGTACTTCGGGCTCGGCACGAACGGCAAGACGTCCGTGCAGCTCGACGCTCCCGGTGAGTCCGGCATCCGGGCGCGGATGCGGTCGGTGTACGTCAACGGCTCGTCCGGCGACACCGTGAACTCCACGACCTACGGCGCGTGGAACTACCTCTACTTCAGCAACTGATCCACCGAACGGGGGACGACCGGGCCCGGAGGGAATGCCCTCCGGGCCTTCGTCGTTAGGGGTGGCAGAAAGTTCAACGCTCAACTAAACTGGGCGCACAAGGAGGAGCCAACATGCCTGCAGTGACCGTCGAGAACCCGCTCACCCTGCCTCGGGTGGCCGCACCGGCCGACGCCGTGGCCCGTCCCGTGCTCACCGTCACGACCGCGCCGAGCGGTTTCGAGGGCGAGGGTTTCCCGGTGCGCCGGGCGTTCGCGGGGATCAACTACCGCCACCTCGACCCGTTCATCATGATGGACCAGATGGGTGAGGTGGAGTACGCGCCGGGCGAGCCCAAGGGCACCCCCTGGCACCCGCACCGCGGCTTCGAGACCGTCACCTACATCATCGACGGCATCTTCGACCACCAGGACAGCCAGGGCGGCGGCGGCACCATCACCAACGGCGACACCCAGTGGATGACGGCCGGCTCCGGCCTCCTCCACATCGAGGCCCCGCCGGAGTCCCTCGTCGTCTCGGGCGGTCTCTTCCACGGCCTCCAGCTGTGGGTGAACCTCCCGGCCAAGGACAAGATGATGGCGCCGAGGTACCAGGACATCCGCGGCGGCCAGGTGCAGCTGCTGACGACTCCCGACGGCGGTGCGCTGCTGCGCGTCATCGCGGGTGAGCTGGACGGCCACGCCGGCCCCGGCATCACCCACACCCCGATCACGATGATCCACGCGACCGTCGCCCCGGGCGCCGAGGTCACGCTGCCCTGGCGCGAGGACTTCAACGGGCTGGCGTACGTGCTGGCCGGCAAGGGTTCGGTGGGCGCGGAGCGCCGTCCGATCCACCTGGGCCAGACGGCCGTCTTCGGCGCGGGCTCCTCCCTCACCGTCCGCGCGGACGAGAAGCAGGACTCGCACACGCCGGACCTCGAGGTCGTCCTGCTCGGCGGAGAGCCGATCCGTGAGCCGATGGCCCACTACGGCCCCTTCGTCATGAACACCAAGGACGAGCTCATGCAGGCCTTCGAGGACTTCCAGAAGGGCCGCCTGGGCACGATCCCGGCCGTGCACGGCATGACGGAGACCGGCCCGCAGGCATAACCGACACAGCCCCCAGAGAGGCCCGGCGCCATCCCGCGCCGGGCCTCTCGGCGTCCACCACCGACTCGACCTCGCCTCTCCATCGACCGAGTCGCCTTCCCGCCTCCGACCTCGCCTCTCCATCGACCGAGTCGCCTTCCCGCCTCCGACCTCGCCTCTCCATCGGCCGAGTCGCCTTCCCGCCTCCGACCTCGCCTCTCCATCGGCCGAGTCGCCTTCCCGCCTTCGGCCTCGCCTTTTCATCGGCCGAGTCGCCTTCCCGCCTCCGACCTCGCCTTTTCATCGACCGAGTCGCCTTCCCGCCTTCGGCCTCGCCTTTTCGTCGGCCGAGTCGGGTGGTGGGTGGGCGAAGGTTTCGGGGGTCCAGGGGGCGGAGCCCCCTGGTACGGGAAGCGCGGGGCCGGTTCACTCGGCAGGGGGTGTACGGCGGGGCATCCGCCGGCCTCGTATGGTCCGCTAGGACTCGTGCACCTGTTGCCCGAGCCCGTGCGCCGTTTCGCCGCGTGGTGTGCCGTGCTGCTGCTGGCCGCCGGGGTCGGCTACGTCGGCATCCGGCTCTGCGCCGAGTTCCGCACCGCGGTGACCCCGGTCCTGCTCGCCCTGCTCGGCACCGCGCTGCTCGGCCCGCTGCACCGGCGGCTCGTACGGGTCGGCGTACACCGCTCCCTCGCCGCCGGACTCACCTGCGTCGCGGTCGTCGCCGTCGCCGGCGGTGCCGTCTACATCGTCGTCGCGGCCCTCGTCGACACCGGCGACCAGATCGTCGCCTCCCTCAAACAGGCCGCGAAGTCCCTGGCCCAGCACTTCGGAGCCGCCGGGACCTCGATCGGCGACCTGGCCGGCAGCGCCAGGGACCTGCTCGCCAAGTTCGGCGGGACCGCCGCCTCCAACGTCATCAGCGGTGTCAGCGTGGTCGGCGAGGGCATCGCCATGGCCGTCCTCGCGCTGCTGCTCGTCTTCTTCTTCCTGCGCGACTCGGACCGGGTCGTCGCCACCATCCGGGCCGTCGCACCCGGCTCCAGCGCCGACATGGTCGAGGCCATGGCCCGCAGGGCCTTCGAGGGCATCGAGGGGTTCATGCGCGGCACCACCGTCATCGCGTTCATCGACGCCGTCTGCATCACCGTCGGCCTGCTGGTCCTGCGCGTACCGGGGGCCGTCGGGCTCGGCGCGCTCGTCCTCGTCGGCGCCTACATCCCCTACCTCGGCGCCTTCATCTCCGGCGCCGTCGCCGTCCTGGTCGCCCTCGCCGACCGCGGCTTCGTCATCGCGCTGTGGGCGCTGGGCGTCGTACTCGCCGTGCAGGTGCTGGAGGGGCACGTGCTGCAGCCCATGATCCAGAGCCGGACCGTGCAGATGCATCCGGCGGTGGTGATGCTGACCATCACGGCCGGAGCCTCCGTCGCCGGGATCCTGGGCATGCTGCTGGCCGTACCGCTCACGGCGGCCGTCTTCGGGGTCGTACACGAACTGCACGCCCGGTACGCCACCCGCTAGGACCCGCCGGCCTCCTTGCCGGACTCGTACAGCTCGAACCAGATGCTCTTGCCCTGCCCGCGCGGGTCGACGCCCCAGGCGTCCGCCAGGATCTCGATCAGGACCAGGCCGCGGCCGGACGAGGCCAGTTCGCCGGGGCGCCGCTTGTGCGGGAGGTCGTCGCCCACGTCCGTGACCTCGACCCGCAGCCGCCGTTCGGGGGCCCGGCCGGAGACCTCGGCGAGCAGCAGCGCGTCCGCGTCGGTGTGCACGAGGACGTTCGTGAGCATCTCGGAGACCAGCAGCACCGCCGAGTCGACCTGGTCCGGCGAACCCCAGTCGTGCAGCAGCTCGCGCACGTGCTGGCGGGCCTCGGCGACCCGCTCGGGCTCGTCCTGGGCCACCGACAGCAGGGTGCGGCGGATCCGCGGCCGTACCGCCAGGGGCTCCTCGCCGCGGCCGGTGCCAGGCCGGGACAGCAGCAGGACCGCGATGTCGTCCTCGCGGCGGTCGGCCAGCGGCCCGGTGGTGTGGTGCGAGGAGGGCCCGTGCACGGCCTGGACCAGGCCGTCGGCCAGTTTCTCCAGGTCGCCGTCGCCGTGCTCCTCCATGATCGTCCGGATCCGCTGCCAGCCGCTCTCCATGTCGTGGCCGCCGGTCTCGATCAGACCGTCGGTGCAGATCATCATGGTCTCGCCGGGTTCGAGGGCGAACCGCGTCGTCGGGTAGTCGGCGTCCGGGTCGATGCCGAGCGGCAGCCCGCCCGCCGTCGGCCGCCGCAGCACCGTGCCGTCGGCCATCCGGATCGTCGGGTCGAGATGGCCCGCACGGGCGATCTCCAGCACCCCGGTCGCCGGATCCGCCTCGACGTACAGGCAGGTCGCGAAGCGGAGGTCGGCGTCGTCCTCGGCGTAGGTGATCCCGTGCAGGAAACGGGAGGCCCGGGAGAGCACCGCGTCCGGGCGGTGGCCCTCGGAGGCGTAGGCGCGCAGCGCGATCCGCAGCTGGCCCATCAGGCCCGCGGCGCGCACGTCATGGCCCTGGACGTCGCCGATGACCAGGGCGTGCCGGCCGGACGGCAGCGGGATCATGTCGTACCAGTCGCCGCCCACCTGGAGCCCGCCGCCGGTCGGTATGTAGCGGGCGGCGGTGTCCAGGCCGGGTATCTCGGGGCCGAGCGTCGGGAGCATGGAGCGCTGCAGGCCGTCGGTCAGCTCCCGCTCCGAGTCGGCGATCCCGGCCCGGGACAGGGCCTGCGCCAGCATCCGGGCCACCGTGGTGAGCACGGACCGCTCGTCGGGGGTGAACGACACCGGGTGGGTGAAGCCCGCCATCCAGGCGCCCATGGTCCGCCCGGCCACCGTCAGCGGCAGGAAGGCCCAGGACTGCCGCCCGAAGCGCTCGGCCAGCGGCCAGGTCACCGGGTAGCGGGACCTGTACTGCTCGGCGGAGGAGAGGTAGACGGCCCGGCCGGTCCGTACCACCTCGGCGGCCGGGTAGTCCGTGTCCAGCGGCATGTTGCTGAAGGGGCTGTCCTCGTCGATGTCCTGGCCGTGGTGGCCGATCATCATCAGCCGGTCGCCCTTGACCCCGAAGAGGACCAGCCCGTCCGGGGAGAAGCCGGGCATCGACAGGCCCGCGGCGACCCGCAGCACCTCCTCCGTGGACCGCGCCTCGGCCAGCGCCCGGCCCGCGTCCAGCAGGAACGCCTCCCGGGAGCGCCGCCAGTCGCCGGTCACCGGATGCTGCACCGCGGTGCCGGGGGACGGTTCGGAGACCTCCTGGATGGTGCCGGTCACCCGGTACACGCGCTCCTCGGAGTCGTACACCGGTCGAAAACGGCTGCGCACGGTCCGGATCAGCCGGCCCCGCTCGTCCATGACCCGCAGCCGGACCTCCCCGAGGGTGCCCTCGACCGCGGCCAGCCGGGTGATGCTCGTGTTCTCGTTCCAGTCCACGGGGTGGAAACGGGACCGGACCAGGGCCTCCGACAGGACGGACGGTTCGGCCGGCAGCCCGATCAGCCGGGCCGCCTCCGCGTCCGCGGTGACCAGCCCGGTGGCGGTGTCCCAGTGCCACAGCCCGGTCGCGAGGGCGGCGAGGACGTCCTCCACGGCGGGCAGGGGCTCGCCAGTTCGCATTGCCCCACTTTAAGAAGATGAGATCGCAGAGTGCCACTGTTTCTGGACCGCATTAATGGTGGGGAGGCGATCTTGGGGTGCCCGGTACCCTTGATGGGTCCGGGCACCATGGCCCGGTGCCGGTCGAGGAGAGCACCTCGGCAGACCACGAAGAAGAGGAACATCCGACGATGCATCGGTACAGGTCCCACACCTGCGGCCAGCTCCGCGCCTCTGACGTCGGCACCGACGTCCGGCTGAGCGGCTGGCTGCACAATCGGCGCGACCTGGGCGGCATCCTCTTCATCGATCTGCGCGACCACTACGGCATCACGCAGCTCGTCGCCCGTCCTGGCACCGCCGCGTACGAGGCCCTGGACAAGCTCTCCAAGGAGTCCACGGTCCGCGTCGACGGCCGCGTTGTTTCACGTGGAACCGAGAACATCAACGCCGACCTGCCCACCGGCGAGGTCGAGGTCGAGGTCGGCGAGGTCGAGCTGCTCGGCGCGGCCGCCCCGCTGCCGTTCACGATCAACACCGAGGACGGGGTCAACGAGGAGCGGCGCCTGGAGTACCGCTTCCTGGACCTGCGCCGCGAGCGCATGCACCGCAACATCATGCTGCGCACGGCCGTGATCTCCGCCATCCGCCACAAGATGGTCGCCCTCGGCTTCAACGAGATGGCCACCCCGATCCTCACCGCGACCTCCCCCGAGGGCGCGCGTGACTTCGTGGTGCCCTCCCGCCTGAACCCGGGCAAGTTCTACGCCCTGCCGCAGGCCCCGCAGCAGTTCAAGCAGCTGCTGATGATCTCCGGCTTCGACCGCTACTTCCAGATCGCGCCCTGCTTCCGCGACGAGGACGCCCGCGCCGACCGCTCGCCGGGCGAGTTCTACCAGCTCGACGTCGAGATGAGCTTCGTCGAGCAGGAGGACGTCTTCCGCCCGATCGAGCAGCTGATGACGGAGCTCTTCGAGGAGTTCGGCAACGGCCGCCACGTCACCTCGCCGTTCCCGCGGATCCCGTTCCGCGAGGCGATGCTGAAGTACGGCTCCGACAAGCCGGACCTCCGCGCCCAGCTGGAGCTCGTCGACATCACCGACATCTTCGAGGGCTCGGAGTTCAAGGCCTTCGCCGGCAAGCACGTGCGCGCGCTGCCGGTCCCGGCGGTCCAGGACCAGCCCCGCAAGTTCTTCGACCAGCTCGGCGACTACGCCGTCTCGCAGGGCGCCAAGGGCCTGGCCTGGGTGCGCGTCGGCGAGGACGGCTCGCTGACCGGCCCGATCGCCAAGTTCCTCACCGAGGACAACGTCGCCGAGCTCACCAAGCGGCTCCAGCTGGCCGCCGGGCACGCCGTCTTCTTCGGCGCGGGCGAGTTCGACGAGGTCTCCAAGATCATGGGCGCGGTCCGGGTCGAGGCCGCCCGGCGCGCCGGGCACTTCGAGGAGGACGTCTTCCGGTTCTGCTGGATCGTCGACTTCCCGATGTTCGAGAAGGACGAGGAGACCGGGAAGATCGACTTCTCGCACAACCCGTTCTCCATGCCCCAGGGCGGGATGGAGGCCCTGGAGAACCAGGACCCGCTGGACATCCTCGCCTGGCAGTACGACATCGTCTGCAACGGTGTCGAGCTGTCCTCCGGCGCCATCCGGAACCACGAGCCCGACATCATGCTCAAGGCCTTCGGCATCGCGGGCTACGACGAGGAGACCGTCGAGCGCGAGTTCGCCGGCATGCTCCGGGCCTTCCGCTTCGGCGCCCCGCCGCACGGCGGCATCGCCCCGGGCGTGGACCGCATCGTCATGCTCCTCGCCGACGAGCCCAACATCCGCGAGACCATCGCCTTCCCGCTCAACGGCAACGCCCAGGACCTGATGATGGGCGCCCCGACGGAGCTGGAGGAGACCCGCCTGCGCGAGCTGAACATCTCCATCCGGAAGCCGCAGCCGAAGTAAGGCACACAGGCACGCAGAACCAGCACAGCGGAAGGAAAGGCTCGAAGCCGGCGTCGGTTTCGAGCCTTTCGCCTGTGCACCACGCATTCACAGCTCTCTCCGATGTTCGCGCCCGGTCAGCCTTGTCTACGGTCCCTGACCATGACAGACACCCACACCCCCACGGACGATCAATCCCCCGAAGAAAGAAGGAAGTTGGCCCGCCGTACGGTCCTGGCGGCGGGCAGTGCGGCAGTGACCGCGGTGGGCGTCGGCAGTGCCTTCGCGGCGACCGACGGCACCGCCGCGGACACCGGCACCGGAGCCGCGGCCTCCGCCTCTGCCTCGGAGGGCGCCTGCTACACGCTGACCTCGGAACTCGTCGAGGGCCCGTACTACATCGACGCCGACAAGCTCCGCCAGGACGTCACCGAGGACCAGGAGGGCATCCCCCTGCACCTCACCCTCAGGGTGATCGACGCGGAGACCTGCAAACCGCTGCGGAACGCGGCCGTGGACATCTGGCACTGCAACGCGTCGGGCATCTACTCGGGGTACGAGGAGATGGGCAGCGGTGGCGGCGGTGGCGGCACCCCGCCGACCGACGCACCGACCGACGCGCCCACCGGCACCCCCACCGGGCCCCCGCCCGGCGGTGGCGGCGGCCACCAGGAGCCGACCGACGACACCCGCTACCTGCGGGGCACCTGGCACACCGACCGGCACGGGCAGGTCACCTTCAAGACCGTCTTCCCCGGCTGGTACCAGGGCAGGTGCGTCCACATCCACGTCAAGGTGCATGTGGACGGCGAGTGGACGGACGCCGGGTACGAGGGCGGCCACACCTGCCACACGGGCCAGCTGTTCTTCGACGAGAAGTCGGTGCTCCTGTCGGACGCGGTGGAGCCGTACGCGAGCAACACCACCACCCGCACCACCCTCGACGAGGACACCATCTACCCGGACAACGGGCACGAGGGCGGCCTGCTGTACCTCAAGTACGACCGCCACCATATCGCCCGGGGTGTCCGCGGCCATCTGACGCTGGGCGTCGAACCGGACGAGACGAACAACGGCTGACAATCCGTTACGCGGGCGCCCGGGGCTCAGGTGCGAAGCCCCGGGCGCTTCGGTGGGTGCGGTGCGTTCAGATCACCGGGAGCAGTCCGTCGCCGCCCAGCAGGGTGGGGAACGATGTCTGCGTGAGGCCGACCGCGGGTGCGGTGATGACGCGGCTGCCGGAGGCCGTCGGCCGGGTGGAGCCGCCGGGGAAGACCCAGACGGCCCCGGTGGAGTTGTTCTCGCCCGCCGCGCCGACGAACAGCTCCGGCCTGCCGTCCTTGTCGATGTCCCCGACCGAGACCGTCGTACCGAAGAAATCGTCGGTCTCGGAGGCACCGGGGACGCCCGCGGTGTCCTGGGAGAAGGAGTAGGAGCCGGTACCGAGGGCGCCGCTGCGGCGGCCGGGGACCACGGTCACCTGACCCGCCCGGCTCCTGGCCAGGCTCTCGAACGGCGATCCGATCACGATGTCCGCGAGGCCGTCCCGGTTGAGGTCGGCCACCGCCAGCGACGCGCCGAAGGTGTCGTCCTTCTCGCTCGCGCCGGGCACGCCGGCCGTGTTCTGCGTGATCTGCACGGGCGTCGTGGCCGGCGAGACACCCGTGGCGGAGCCGTACCAGACGAGGACGCGGCCGCCCGTCGCCCCGTCCACGCCCGCCCTTTCCGGCTCGTCCGGGTCGCCGGCCACGAGGTCGGCGTATCCGTCGCCGTTGATGTCGCCGGAGGCCGTGATCAGGCCGTTGCCCTTGAGCGCGTCGCCGTAGGCGGCGGTCGTGTAGATCTCGCCGCCGCTCAGGCCGCTGAGCCGGTCGGTGGACGAGGCCGGGTCGGGCACGCCGTCGCCGTTGAAATCGCCGAGCGCGACGGAGAGAGGGGACGCCGTGTCGTCGTTGTGGACGGCGGAGCCGAACGTTCCCGTCCGGCTGAACGGTCCGCCGAAGGTCACGGTCCCGTCCCCTCCGGCAGCCGCCACCCGCGTCTTCGACCCGGCACCGAGGCCGAGCGCGGCGACGTCCTCGCCGTAGTGCGACGGGGAGGAGTACGGCGACGGCAGGTCCGTGCCGCTCGTCAGGCCGCTCCTGCTGCCCCAGAGCACGGTCACCGCGCCGGATTCGGTGCCCTTGGAGGTGTCCTCGTACGGCGTTCCGACCACCAGGTCGGCGTAGCCGTCCCGGTTCAGGTCGGCGGTGGCGGTGGCGGACCCGAAGCCGTCGCCGGCCTCGCTGACGCCCGGCACGCCGGCGGTGTTCTGGGTGATGGTCTTACGGCGGCTCGTCGACAGCCCGGAGGCGGAGCCGTACAGCACGACGACCGCGCCCGCGCCCTCCTTGCCGGACACGTTCGCGCCCGGCGCGGGCAGGACCGCGTCGCGGTAGCCGTCGCCGTTGAAGTCGCCGGGCACGGCGCCGTGTACGGCGGCGGCCGGGACGGCCGGCAGCAGGACGCCGCCGACCAGAGCGGCGGCCACGAACGCGGCCGCACCCCATCTGCGCATGAGTGACCCCCCTGTGGATTCACCGACTGCCCCATCGGCAGGGGGCGCACGCGCATCCCACCCCGCTCGCTCCCCCCGCCCTGGCGCAAGTGCACGGACTTTACCAGCAGTTGGGCGTGGCCATACCGGTCAGGTGTCGTACCGGCCGTCCCAGGGGTCGCCGAAGCCCAGGTGGTCCGGGTAGAGCTCGGCCCACCCGCCGTCCTCGTCGTCCTTCGCCACCAGCCCGAAGAACACGCCGTCCACCCTGAGTTGGAACGGGCGTATCGCGATGTCCTTGTAGGTCCGCCGCGGGAGGCTGCGCAGCATGCCGGCCAGGTGTGCGCGGGCCCGCGCCAGCACCGAACCGGTGCCGTCCGGATCGAGTTGCTGCTCGGCCCAGCTGCCCGCGCACCAGATCTGCGAGTCGCGGTAGTTGCCCTCGGCGTCGAAGAGATGCAGCACCGCGTAGAGCCGTTTCTGCTCCTCCCAGCCCTCGTCGAGCCGGAAGCCCTCGGGGAACGCGTAGGTGACCGACGCCAGGAACTGGCCGCCGGTGTAGTGACCGATGGCCTCGGTACGGCCGTGGGGCTCGTAGGCGATCGGGATGAGCTCGGGGATTGCCATGGCGAAACCATACGGATGTGTTGTGAGCATGCAGGTACGGGGCCGCCGCTCCTCCAAAAAATTCACGTCTTTCCGCCCGGTCCGGCAGAAGGTGACGGCAACTTTTTCGATCTCCGTGACCACAGAGGAGTGAAGCCCGCCCCCCGGCGGGCCCTCCCCAGCACTTCGGACGTACGTAAGGACTCCCCCGTGGCCTCTGCCTCTCACCGTCGGTCTCTCCGTAAGCGCCGTGCCCTGGTCGTCTCCGCAGCCGTCGTGGCCGCCGGGGTCGGTGCCGGTGCGCTCGTGCTGAGCGCGAACGCCACGTCGGCCGTGGACCTGTACCACCAGACGCTCGCCGCCAAGGACGGCTGGGCGTCGTCCGGTTCCGGTACGACCGGTGGGGCGAAGGCCGACTCCGCGCACACCTTCACCGTCTCCACCCGCGCCCAGCTGGTGAAGGCGCTCGGTTCGGCGAGCGACACCACGCCCCGCATCGTCAAGATCAAGGGCACCATCGACGCCAACACCGACGACTCCGGCAAGAAGCTGACCTGCGCCGGCTACGCGGCGGGCACAGGGTACTCGCTGAGCGCCTATCTGAAGGCGTTCGACCCGTCGACCTACGGCCGCTCCAAGCTGCCCTCCGGCGCCCAGGAGTCGGCCCGCGCCGCCGCACAGAAGAAGCAGGCAGCGAACATCGTCTTCAAGGTGCCCGCCAACACCACGATCGTCGGCGTCCCCGGCACCAAGGCCGGCATCACCGGCGGCATGCTCCAGATCCAGAAGGTCGACAACGTCATCGTCCGCAACCTGACGTTCTCCGACACCGAGGACTGCTTCCCGCAGTGGGACCCGACCGACGGCGACAGCGGCAACTGGAACTCCGAGTACGACGCGGTGACGCTGCGCGGGGCCACGCACGTGTGGGCGGACCACAACACGTTCACCGACGCGGGCCACTTCGACAGCCTCAACCCGAAGTACTACGGCCGTGAGTACCAGGTCCACGACGGCGAACTCGACATCACCAAGAGCTCGGACCTGGTGACCGTCGAGCACAACCAGTTCACCAGCCACGACAAGACGATGCTGATCGGCAGCAGCGACAGCGAGCCGAGCGGCAAGCTGCGCGTCACCCTCCACCACAACGTCTGGAAGGGCGTCGTCCAGCGCGCCCCGCTGACCCGCGTCGGCCAGGTGCACCTCTACAACAACGTCTACGCCGTCACGCCGCTCAACGGCTACACCCTGCAGTACAGCATCAACTCGCGCGCCAGGGCCCAGGTCGTGGCCCAGAACAACTTCTGGACCGTGCCCGGCTCCGTCAAGGTCTCCAAGCTGCTCAGCGGCGACGGCACCGGCTCGGTCGCCGGCAGCGGCAACCTCGTCAACGGCACGACGACCGACCTCGTCGCCGCCTACAACGCCGCGAACTCCAAGAAGATCAAGACGACGGTGAACTGGACGCCGACCCTGACGGCGGGCCTGGAGAGCAGCGCGAAGAACCTGCCGGCCGAGCTGGCGAAGACGGCGGGGGCGGGGGTGCTGACCGCGAGCTGACCCCCGCACCGGCCGCCGTCTGCTGCACCGGGGCCACGATCACCGTGGCCCCGGTGGGAGCTGGTGCCGGGGCTCAGCTCTGCGGGGTCGCGGGCTTCGAGCGGCGGACGCGGCGGCGCAGGGCCGGGCCCAGGCGGACCAGGAGGCGTTTGTCGATGCCGGTGACGCGGCGCTCCACCACGGACAGCTGTTTGGTGGCGGCCTTGAGTTCCTTGCGGAGGGCGTCGAGCTGGCGGGTCGTCTCGGTGGCGCGCTTCTCGGCGGTGGTCAGCCGGGTGCGCAGCTCCTTGTTCTCCTTGGCGTGCCGGGCGGCCTTGGCGTCCGCCGCGGTGATCCGCTCGCGGAGCCGGCTGAACCGGTAGCGCATCTGGCCGTCGTCGCCGCCGTCCCAGACCGGCATCGACGCGGGCAGGTCGAGGGCGGCCAGCCGGGCGTCGAAGGCGGCGCCGCCGTCGCCGTGGGTGTAGGTGTTCTGCAGGTCGTTGCGGTCGAGGAAGGCGATGATGCGCTCGAAGCGCTCACCGTGTCCCTTGATCATGGCGGAGAAGTCGGCGTCCTCGTACAGGTCACGAGGGTCGGTGCCGGCGTCCAGTTCGGTGAGCGAACGGTGCGGGATGTCGAAGTAGCGGCACAGTTCGAGGGTGCGCGAGTCGTGGGTGAGGACGACGCTCGGGGTTCCGGCCAGCAGGGCGGCGACGTTGCCGTGGATCCGGGTGCCGTACGCGAAGTCGTAGCCGCGCAGTTCGTCGATCCAGGTGGCCGGGTCCAGCGGCATGCGGACCTTGTTCTCCTGGAGCAGGGCGTGGCTGAGCTGGAGCGGGAAGGGGTCGGTGTGCCCGGACTCCGGGGAGGTGTCGCCCCACAGCAGCAGTTCCGCGTCGACGGTGTTCTGCGCGTAGTAGGTGAGGTGGGGGTAGCGCTCCCAGGCGTGCCGGGCGATGCCCGATATGTCGCCGACGGGTATCGCGTCCGGGGAGAGGTTCAGGGCGATGCGTGAGCCGGCGGTCAGCTCCGTGGCCCGGATCTCCGGGAAGGTGTCGCCGTACAGGAACATCGACGGGCAGCCGATGATGTCGACGTCGTGGAAGCCGAGGCCCTTGAGGTAGTCCGAGGTCAGCTCGCCGCGTACGCCGATGGAGGCGGAGCGGTCCAGGACCGCGCGGGCGAAGCGGCGGACCGAGTCCGCCATCGGGTTCAGCCACGCGGTGTCGTAGTCCGCGGGGGCCTGGGCGCCGACACCGAACACCACGACCGGGATGGTGAGCTGCTCGATCAGCGTGGTCAGCCGGTCCAGGGAGGCCTGGAAGGTGGGGCGGAAGGCGTTGGCGAGCGGGACGACGAACACGTCGTACTGCTCGTTGATCTCCGCGGCGCGGCGGGCGGAGGGGTCGGTGCGGATGCCGTTGGACGTCACCTCGGTGTCCGGGGTGGTCAGCATCTTGTGCGCCGAGTCGCTGAAGATCAGGTTCCCGGTGTTGGTCCCGATCAGGTCCTGGTGGATGAACTCCGCCGGAGTGGCGACACGGAACGGGCTCTTCCCGGAGCGGATCAGGATTCGTTTCACGAACGGCACACTATCCCGGAGGTAAATGCATAGTGAAGGAGAAGTAAGAGACTGATCGGTCTCTTGTCTGGGATTTACCTCACGTATACCGAAGGGCCGGCGGGAGGGGGTCCTCCTGCCGGCCCTTCGGTGGTGGGTCGCGGGTGGTGCGTGCGGCGTGCCTACGCGGCGGTCTCGCCGCCGAAGCGGGTCTTGTACGTCTCCAGGTCCTCGTCCGTGAGCTTCGCGAACAGGACCGGGGCACGGTGAAGGGGGTGCCGGTCGGCACGGCGGTCAGTTCCGAGACCACCGCGTAGAGTTGACATCCTCTCCCTCTCAAAAGAGGGAGATTCCAACCCGTGCGGGTTGAGGTTCACGGGTGTTCGAACGGCTGGTGGCCGCTGTCACCCCTCCGGCACCGGCTGATCGCCGGGGGCGGGGGATCCCGCCCTGTCCTGCCGCGACGTTGTTCGCTGCGTTCTCGTCGGCGTTGCAGGTGAAGCCGCAGAAGGAGCAGACGAACTCGGCTTGGCTCTTGCGCGAGTTCTTGTCGATCCATCCGCAGGCGCTGCACCGCAGAGACGTAAAAGGAGCCGGGACGTCCTCGACCCGGCCGGGCGCCTTGTCCTCGGTCCGTCGGCGCAGCAGGCCCCAGCCCTGGGCGAGGATCGACCGGTTCAGCCCGGCCTTCTGCCGGACCCTCGTGCCGGGCCGCTCGGCCGTCCCCTTGGCCGAACGGGTCATGTTCTTGATGTTCAGCTTCTCGAACCGCACTAGGTCGTAGGTGCGGGCGAGCATCGTAGAGGTTTTCTCACACCAGTCCTTGCGCCGGTTCGCCTCGCGAGCTTTGAGCCGGGCGGCCTTGGCGTACTCGGTCGCTTTGCGCTCGCTGTCCCTGGGGGCCCGGGCTGCTCGCCGCTGGTGTCTGCGGATCTGGGCGCGTTCCCTGGTGGTGAGCTGGGGGCAGTTCAGTTTCCGGCCGTCGGAGAGGGCGGCAGTGATGATCACACCCCGGTCGATGCCGATGATCTCCGCTGTGCCTGGCGCGGAGATCGGCTCGGGAACAACGGCGAACGCGATGTGCCACTGGTTGTTGCGGTAGGTGACCCGGAACGTCTTCGCCGTGGGGAGCCGGGCGCCCTTGCCGCTGGCGCTGAGCCGGAAACGAACCCAGCCGCAACCGGGCACCTTCACCTGCGCCCACCGCCGGTTCAGCCGTTGCAGCACCACCGACCGGCCCAAGACCTGCCTGCCGGTCTTCGCATTCAGCTTCGCCGAGCCGTTCTCGTGGTATTCGGGCACTCGTTCGGTGCCGATGACGCGGAAGCCCTCGTGCCGATATTTCTTGCGCCAGTTCGGCTCGCCGAACCCCGAGGTGAACCGTGCGACCCTGGCCGTGGCGAAGTCCTTGAGCGCCTGCTGCTGCACATCAGCGTTCCCGGCGGCCAGCCACTCGTTCTCCCGTCGAGCCTCGGTGAGCTGGCGGCACTGCTCGGCGAACCCGGGCGCGGGCTTGCGGCCGGGCTTCCAATGCGCTTGCTGCTCGACCGCGAGGTTCCAGACATATCTCGCGTGCGCGCAGTGCAGCAGCATCTGCCGCTTCTGCTCGCCCGTCGGATACATCCGAAAACGCGCCATGCCTGTGAACCTAGACGACACGTTCCCCGACCGCGCGCACCATCGATCACCATCACCTGTACGAGTGGCCGCACCTCACCAGGACGACAATGCCGGATCGCCCTGATGGCGATCCGGCATTCCCTGCCCTACTCAACGGTTCACCCGGGCCCTGAAAACTAGGCGGTCGGCTTCTCTTCCAGGCGCGGGAAGAGAACTGCTCCCTTGGTGACGAACGAACCGGACGGCAGCTTGCCCCAGGTACCGGCCTCCTGGACCCGCTGGTCCGCAAGAGCGCCGAGGGCCGACTCCGCGCCGAGGGAGTCCCAGAGCTTCTGCGAGGTGTCCGGCATGATCGGGTTCAGAAGCACCGCGACCGAGCGCAGGGATTCCGCGGCGGTGTAGAGGATCGTCGCGAGACGGGCCCGGCCCTCGGCGGAGTCGTCCTTGGCCACCTTCCACGGCTCCTGCTCCGTGAGGTAGCCGTTGACCTGCTTGACGAAGTCGAAGATGGCCAGGATGCCGCCCTGGAAGTTCAGCTCGTCTCCGATACGGCGATCCGCTTCGGTGACGGCCTTTGCCAGACCGTCGTGGACGGCCTTCTCTGCCTCGCCGTCGGCCGTGGCTGCCGGAAGTTCGCCGCCGAAGTACTTGCCGACCATGGCCGCCACCCGGGAGGCGAGGTTGCCGTAGTCGTTCGCCAGCTCGCTGGTGTAGCGGGCGGAGAAATCCTCCCAGGAGAACGAGCCGTCCTGGCCGAATGCGATCGCGCGCAGGAAGTACCAGCGGTATGCGTCCACGCCGAAGTGCGAGGTCAGGTCCTGCGGCTTGATGCCGGTCAGGTTCGACTTCGACATCTTCTCGCCGCCCACCATCAGCCAGCCGTTCGCGGCGATCCTGCCGGGCAGCGGGAGGCCCTGGGCCATCAGCATGGCGGGCCAGATCACCGCGTGGAAGCGGAGGATGTCCTTGCCGACGAGGTGCACATCGGCTGGGAAGGTGTCCTCGAACTTCGTCTGGTTCTCGTTGTAACCGACCGCCGTGGCGTAGTTCAGCAGCGCGTCGACCCACACGTAGATCACGTGCTTGTCGTCCCAGGGGATCGGGATGCCCCAGTCGAACGTTGAGCGGGAGATGGAGAGGTCCTGCAGGCCCTGGCGGACGAAGTTGACGACCTCGTTGCGCGCGGACTCGGGCTGGATGAAGTCCGGGTTCGCCTCGTAGTGGGCAAGGAGCTTCTCGCCGTACTCGCTCAGCTTAAAGAAGTAGTTCTCCTCGCTGAGGATCTCTACAGGCGTCTTGTGGATCGGACACAGCTTCTGACCTGCGAAGTCACCTTCGCCGTCGAGAAGCTCGCCGGGGAGCTTGTACTCCTCGCAGCCGACGCAGTACGGCCCTTCGTAGCCGCCCTTGTAGATCTCGTCCTTGTCGTACAGGTCCTGCACGAATTCCTGGACACGGTCGGTGTGCCGCTTCTGCGTGGTGCGGATGAAATCGTCGTTCGCGATCTCCAGGTGCTCCCACAGGGGCTTCCAGGCCTCCGTGACGAGCTTGTCGGCCCAGGCCTGCGGGGTGACCCCGTTGGTCTCGGCCGTGCGCATGATCTTCTGACCGTGCTCGTCCGTGCCGGTGAGGAACCACACCTTCTCGCCGCGCTGACGGTGCCAGCGGGAGAGCACGTCGCCTGCGACGGTCGTGTAGGCGTGGCCCAGGTGAGGAGCGTCGTTGACGTAATAAATGGGGGTGGTGACGTAGTACGCCTTTCCACCCTGCTTCTCGGATCCAGTGGCCGCCATAAGTCGAAATCCTACTTGGCCCGAGAAGATCGACTCACACGCGTTTCGGGGGGTGGGCCGGCAGCTTCCGGTCCACCCCCCGGGGCATTGCGTGCCGCTGCGGCCCTTACGGGCGCCAGTCGATCAGGAGGCCGTCGTAGAGCTCCGCGTCCGTGAGCTCCAGGGGGGTCGGGCCCGCGTGGAAGAAGGCCGTGTTGTCGGTCTTCAGCTTGCGGAGGTAGTCGAAGGCCTTGTTCTCGTGCTCGCCGAACGCGACGAAGGAGAAGAAGACGGAGGGGTGGGACTTTGCGGCGTCCGTGAGGGACTGGGTGGCCGGGGTCTTCGCGTCCGGGGCGCCGTCGGTCTGGAAGACGACGAGGGCGGGGGAGCCGGGGGTGGCGTTCGCGTCGTAGTGCGCGAGGACGGCTTCCACGGCCGCGTGGTAGCTGGTACGGCCCATGCGGCCGAGGCCGGCGTGCGCGTCGTCGATCGCGTTCTCGGGGGAGGCGGGGGTGAGGTCGGTGGTGCCGTCGACCTCGGTGGAGAAGAAGACGACGTGGACGGAGGGGGTCTCGCCGTCCGGGGTGAGGCGGGTGGCGAGGGCGAGGGTCTGGTCGGCGAGGGCCGCGGCGGAGCCGTCCTTGTAGTACGCGCGCATGCTCGCGGAGCGGTCGAGAACGAGGTAGGTGGCGGCGCGGGTGCCGGTGAGGTTGGCCTTGGCGAGGGCGGTGGTTGCGGCGTCGCCGGGGGCCGTGGCCTCGGCTTCGCCTTCGGCCTTCGTGTTCCCGCCCGCACCACCCGTGACGGTTTCGTCGTCGGGTGCGGGTGGCCCCTGGGGGGCGGGTTCGCCGTCGGCGGCCGCGGCGGGTTCCGGGGCGGCGGTCTCGGCTGGCGCCTCGACTGCTTCGGGGGCCGGTTCGGGGGTGGGTTCCGGGGCGGTCTCGGCTACCGGCTCGGGCTCGGGCGTCGCGGCCGCTTGGGCCTCCGGCTCGGCAGTCGCTTCGGCCACCGGCTCCGACGTCAGCTCGGCCTCGGCCACCGGCTCCGACGTCAGCTCGGGCTCGGGCTCGGTCTCGGCCGCAGGTTCGGGCGTGGGCTCGGCTGCCGCTTCGGCGACCGGCTCCGGCTCCGGCTCGGTGACGGACTTCGCGACCGGGGCGGACTCGGTCACCGGCCCCGGGGCCGCTTCAGCCACAGGCTCGGGCTCTGCGGCCGACTCCGGCGCCGTCTCCTCGGTCACCTCCGCTGTCGGCTCCGGCTCGACAGCCGCCTCAGCCTCAGCCTTGGCTTCCGCCACCGGCTCCGCCGGGGCCTCGGCCTCGATCTTGATCGCCGACTCCCCTGTCGGTGCCACCTCGGCAACCGGCTCCGGCGTCTCGACCTCAGCCGGCTCAGCCTCGGTCTCGGCTGCCGCCGGCTCGGCCGTGGCCTCCGTCGACGGGCCGGGCTCCGGCTGCACTTCCACCTCTGGCTCGATCAGGCGGGTTGCCTGCTTCGGGACCGTTACGTTGTCGAACGCCGCTGAGACCAGATCGTGTTCGTCGGTCGTTGCCGGACGGGGCTCCGGGACCGCGGCCGGGGTTTCCGGTTCCGGGGTCCTCTGCGGGGCCGCCGGAGTCGGCGCGGACTGCGAAGGGAGCTGGTCCGCACCCTCTGCCTCGGCAGGGCGCGGCTTTCGCGACCTGCCGAATGCGTTCCGCAGGAGAGTGAGAATGCCCATGTGCGCAACCCTTCGCGTGAGTTGATACCCGTCAACCGCTGGCCAGGACGGACACGTAAGGTTAGCGGCCCCAGGTTGCGATCTTGGGGAGGGTCGGTGACTCCTGTCGGGCGTACGGCGGTCGAGTCCCAGTCTGTTCTCAACTCCCTCTCATTTCCTTTAGGTTCATATCGGGTTCAGATTTTGATGATGATTGAGCGGTATGTCACTCTATGGGGTGAGTTAAGGCAATTGTCGGAGTGTTGCCTGCAGACCGACTGAAGGATCTGACTGCGGCGGATGTGAAGGTCCTCACGCCGGTCGGTCCGATTCCCGCCAAGCGCGATCGGTTGTTGCTGGTCGCCGTGCAGCATCCCGGTGAGATCAAGGGCGCGAGTGTGGAGAACCCCGCGAGCGGCCGGCCCGACGGGCCCGGGAAGATCGTGCGGCCCGCCGTCGTCGCCGTGTGGTGCAAGGACGGGTGCGACATCGGCGTGTGAGACGGGGACGTCAGTGGGGGGAGGCGATCGCCCTGGCCGCCGCCACCTCCTGGCGCAGCGGTTCCAGGACGCTGTCCGGCGGGCCCGTGAGGTCCGTGCGGACCGCGACCAGGGTCTCCGAGCGGCGGACGCCCTCCGCCAGCTCGCGCAGTTGCAGGGTCACCTGGTCGACCTCGGCCCGGTCCGGGGGCGGCGCCCCGTGCCGTACCCGGACCCGGGCCGCCGTCGTCGCGTCGACGATGCGTTCCACCGCGACGACGAGGGGCCACCAGGCGGCCGCCCGGCGGCCGGTGGGCGGCGGCTCGGTCAGGGCGCGCTGGAACTCGGTGCGGACGACGGAAAGGTCGCGGTAGAGGCGGCGCCGCAGCCGGGCGCGGGCGGCGGGCTCCGCGTCCGCCTTGAAGGCCAGCTCGACGTAGGCCGCCGTGTCCGCCACCGCGTCGGCCAGCCGGTCGCCGACCCGGGTGCGCCAGCTCTCCGGCCACAGCAGGTACCCGGCGATCAGCGCGATCGCGCACCCCATCAGGGAGTCCAGGAGACGGGGCAGGAGCAGTGCCGTGCCCTGGTGGTTCAGGTTGTCGGAGAGGAGCAGGATGACCGGGGTGATGGCGGCGGTCTGGAAGCCGTAGCCCCGGGGGGTCAGGGCCGGGACCAGAGGCGCCAGGACCATCATCACCGGCACGTCCCACCAGCCGCGCGGTACGACGGTGAGCACCGTCGCCGCCACCACCAGGCCCGCCACCGTGCCGAGCGCGCGCAGCAGCGCCCGGGAGAAGACCGAGCCGAAGTCGGGCTTGAGGACGAAGGTGATGGTGAGGGCGACCCAGTAGGAGCGCGGGACCGGGACGAGGGAGACCAGGGCCTGCGCGATGCCGATGCACAGGGCGAGTCGGATGCCGTAGCGCCAGGAGTTGGCGGAGAGGACGACGTTGCGGGCGGCGCGGGCGGTGCGGATGCCGAGGGCGGCGGGGCGGCCCAGGCGGTCGTCGATGGCCTGGGGGTCCCTCCCGCTCGAGCGGAGCCGAGAGTGGGGGAGGGTCGACGCGGGGCTGGTGGCGACCTCGGCCACGTGCCGCAGGGCGTGGTCGACGGCGCGGCCGGTCTCGTTGCCGGGCTCGGGCAGGCGCAGCCCTATCGGGCCGGTGTAGCCCGTCTCGACGGCGTCGGCGATGTGCAGGACCGCCGCCGGGACCTCGGGCGGCAGCGGCTTGCCGGCGCGGAGGGCGAGCCGGACGGCCGGGGCGGCCTCCACCACCGGGGTGATCGCGTTCAACTGGGCGAGCATGCGGGTGAGTTCGCGGCTGCGGCCGTGGTACCGGGCGCGCCGGGCCAGGATCAGGTCGTACGCCTGGTTCAGCGACTGGGTGACGGTGTGCCGGGCGTGGTCGTACGCCTCGTCGTCGCCGTCGCTGACGGACAGCAGGTCGGCGACGGTGCGGTAGGCGGCGGCGACCGCCGCGCGTTCCGGTACGCCCGAGCGCAGCGGCCAGGCCAGCAGGGCGAGGAGGAGGACGAGCAGGCCGCCGCCGGTCATCAGCACCGGGGTGAGCCACCAGGCGCCGGGCAGCGGCAGGCCCGCGCCGATGACGGAGTTGAGCAGGAGCAGGAGGCCGGAGACGGAGGAGACCGCGCCGATCGTCGAGATCATCCCGGAGAGCAGCGCGATGCCGGTGACGACGGCGACCGTGAGCCAGCCCTGGCCGTAGACCAGCGAGCCGACGGTGACGCCGACGGCGCCGAAGAGCTGCGGGACCGCGATGTTGAGGATCCGCATCCGGTAGGCGTCGGCGGTGTCGCCGATGACCCCGGACAGGGCGCCCATCGAGGCGAGCGCCCCGTACGCGGGCTGTCCGACCGCGAGCCCGGCGGCGAGCGGGAGGCTCATGGCGAGCGCGGCGCGGGCGAGGGCGGCCCAGTTGAGGGGGGCGGCCTGCTGGGGCCGGAGGTTCCTTACCAGCCAGTCGGGAGGGGTCAGGCCGATGGGGAACTCGCGGGACATGCGCCCATTATCAGTGCTTGTGCCGGTGGAGGGTGAGGTCCTCGACGAGGGCGCGGTGGTCGGTATCGGCCAGGCGCAGGGGGCGGGTGCGGGTGCGGGTGCGGGCGTCGGTCGCCGGTCGCCGGTCGCCGTTTCGGGGGCTGCCGCCCCCGGGCCCCCGCTTCGGCCTGAACGGCCTCGTCCTCAAACGCCGGACGGGCTGAGGGGGGGTGCTGTCCGGTTTTCGGGTTTGGGTGTCGGACGGGCTGAGGGGGGTGCTGTCCGGTTTTCGGGTTCGGGTGCCGGGCGGGCTGACAGAGGCGCTGCGTCACTCGTCCGGGATGGCGAACTGTTCGTCGACCCGTGCCAGGAACTCTCCCAACGCCCGGTTGAAGTCCTCCGGCTGTTCCAGGTTGGGCATGTGGGACGCCTTGTCGATGACGCGGAGTGTGGCGTCGGGGAGGAGGGCGTGCATGGCCTCGGCGTCGGAGACGGGGGTGTACTCGTCGTCCGCGCCGACCACGATCAGGGCGGGGACCGTCGCCCTGGAGAGCAGGGGGCGGTAGTCGGGGCGTTCGGCGCGGCCGCGCAGGGCTGCCGCGGCGCCCTCGGGGTTCGTGGCCGTCATCATGCGGTGGACGTGGGTCTTCACGTCGGGGTGGGCGTCCGGGGCGACCATCTTCTCCAGGACCTCGTCGGCGTAGTCGCGCATGCCCTCCCTCAGGAGGCGGTCGGCCATGGCGTTCCGGGCCTCTCTGCCCTCCGGGGTCTCCGGGTCGGGGAAGGTGTCGGCCAGGACCAGGCCCCGGACGCGTGCGGGGCCTAGGCGGCCGTAGCACTCCATCGCGATCTGGCCGCCCATCGACAGGCCGGCGAGCACGCAGCTCCGCACGCCCAGTGTGTCGAGGAGTTCCTCGATGTCCGCCGCGAAGCGGGAGAGCGGGGTGCTGCCGGGGGTGACCGGGGAGGCGCCGTAGCCGCGCAGGTCGGGGGCGACGACCCGGCGGGCCGGGGCGAGGGCGGCCACCTGGGGGTGCCACATCGTGCGGTCGAAGGGGTGACCGTGGATGAGGAGGAGAGGGGTGTGCGAGTTTTGCGGATTTTGCAGGCCGCTGTCGTCGTATGCGAGGAAGGGGGGCATGTGCACGACCCTAGGGATCCACAACTCCTCGGTGCAATAAAATCTTTGCTCTCGGTGCAATGGGAGAGGGGGGACCGTGGACGACTTCCGGGGGATCGCCGACCGGATCGCGCTGGACATCGCGCGGGGGCGGCTGCGGGCCGGGCAACGGCTGCCTCCGCAGCGGGCGTTCGCGCGGCGGCACGGGATCGCCGCCTCGACCGCCGGGCGCGTGTACGCCGAACTCGTGCGGCGCGGGCTGGTGGTGGGCGAGGTCGGGCGGGGGACGTTCGTGCGGGCCGCGCAGGCCGTGCCGCAGGGACGGGCGCTGGTCGAGGACGGTGCCGCCCGCGTCAACCTGGAGCTCAACTACCCCTCCGTACCGGGGCAGTCGGAACTGCTGGCCCCGGCCCTCGCTCCGCTGCTGCGGCCCGACGCACTCACCGACGCCCTGCGGCCGGCCGCCGCCGACGGCACCCCGCACGCCCGGGAGGCCGCTGCCGGGCTGCTCGCCACCGGCGACTGGCGGCCCGACCCCGGCCGCATCGTCTTCACCGGCAACGCCCGGCAGGCGATCGCCGCCACCCTGGGGTCCCTGGTACGGCCGGGCGCCCGGGTAGGGGTGGAGCCGTTGACGTATCCGCTGGTCAAGGAGGTCGCCGGGCGGCTCGGCGTCACGCTCGTCCCGGTGCGGGCCGACGAGGACGGGCCCCTCGTCGAGTCCGTGCTCGCCGTGCACCGGTCCGCGCCGCTGTCCGCGCTCTACCTCCAGCCGACCCTGCACAACCCGACGTCGGTGACCGTCCCGGCCGAGCGCCGGCTCCGACTGGCGCGGGCGGTGGACGACCTGGGGCTTCCGGTCGTGGAGGACCGCATCTGGTCGTTCCTGCACCGCGACCCCGAGCCGCTGCCGCTCGCCGCCCTCGCGCCGCGGCTCGTCCATCTCGTCGACGGACTCTCCAAGCGGGTCGCGCCCGGTCTCACCGCCGGGTTCGCCGTCGTGCCGGAGGGCCGGGTGGACGCGGTGGCGGCGGCCGTGCGGTCCGGCGGATGGAGCGCGGGGGCGTTCGCACTGGAGGCGGCTGTGCGGTGGATCGGGGACGGGACCGTGGCGCGGCTCGTGGCGGCCAAGCGGGAGCAGGCCGCACGGCGGCAGCGGCTCGTCCGCGAGGCGCTGGCCGGGTTCGCCGTACGGGCCGATCCGCACGGGTACTTCGCCTGGTGGGAGCTGCCCGAGCCGTGGCGGGCGGACGGTTTCACGGCGGCCGCGGCCGCCCGCGGGATCGCCGTCACGCCCGGTACCGCCTTCCGCGTCGACCCGAAGCGGACGCCGGACGCGGTACGGCTCGGGCTCGCGTCGGCCGCGGAGCCGGAGCTGGCGGGGGCGCTGCGGACGCTGGCCGCCCTCGCGGCGCGCGGTCCGCGGCACCCCCCGGCGGACGATCAGTCCAGCAGGCCGTCGTAGTCCGGCAGCTTGTAGGTGGTGTCGGCGTAACCGCCGGTCAGGTCCGTCGTGTTGTTGCCGATGTCGGCGATGACGTCGTAGCCGTTCGCCTCGATCGCCTTGCGCTGCGAGGTCTTGAAGTCCGCGACGGACTCGGTCAGCAGCTGGGCGACGGTCCGCGCGTAGAGGCCGTCGACCGGGTAACCGACCGACGTCAGGTTGGACCTGGTCACCGCGTTGAACAGGTTGCTGCGGGCGCTGACGAAGAACACGCTCACCCCCTTGGCGTGCGCGTCCTGGGCGAGAGCGAGCACCGGCGGGGTGGCGGGGGTGCTGGTGCCGGCGCCCTCGAAGTAGGTCTCCAGCGACGTGTTGTCGATGTCGAGGACGATCGCCGGCTTGGCGCCGGAGGTGTCGGCGGCGACGCGGCCGTCGATGTAGCTCTGCGCGGGGCCGGTGACGGCGGCGACGTCGGACAGCCACTGGGCCTCGGTGACGGTCGAGTCGGCGGCCTGCGCGGGCAGGGCGGCGGCGAACGGCAGGGCGAGGCCGGCCGTCACGGCAACAGCGGCGCGGCGCGCGGTGAGACGGTTCATCGGGTGGGGGCTCCTCAGCTCACGTCGGCCGCCGGTGTTCCGTACCGGTGGCCGTCGTTGCGCCACGGTGGTCGGCCGGTGCGCCCGCCGGGTGACTCCGGGAGGAGCAACCGGTTACATGACTGGCATGTTCTGGTCAGGAGCCTGTGAATCGGCGCTGAGGGACGCGGAATCGGCTGGGCCGGCGGCCGGTTGCCGCCTCTCCCGCGTCCTGGACCGGCGCAGGTGTCCGCCGACCCAGGCCAGCGCGGCCACCGTCAGGCCGAGGGCCAGGAGCAGCCAGGAGACCGTGCGGAGGGTGGCGGTCAGGGCGTCGTAGACGGCCGCCGCGGCCGGGTGCGAGACATCCGGCGGCAGGTCGGCCAGGGTGAGCCGACGGCCGATGACGAGGGCGAGGCCGAGCAGGGCGCCGCCCAGGGCCGTGCCCAGCGCGGTGGCCGTGACGGCGCGGCGGCGGCGGACGGCGAGCGCGATGCCGCCGACCGCGAAGACGACGGCCGCGACGGGCAGCCAGAAGCCGGCGACCTCGAGCACGTGGAACCCCTTCCGGAGCCGGTCCAGTTCGGCCGCCGGGAGTACCGCGACGGCCGTGTGCTGGACCGGGATACGGGCCGCGAGCGGCACATGGTCCTGGGTGAGCTGGTCCTTGACCTGGGCGGTGACCGGCGCGAGGTCGACGGTCACGGGCTCCTCGCGCTCGTCCTGGAGCGCGCGCAGCACCGCGTCGTGGGTGGCCCGGTTGCCGGCGTCCCAGGCCAGCCGGAACGCCCGGGTCTGGGTGAAGGAACGGACCGCCTCGCGTACGAACGGCGCGACCGTGCCCCGCATCGGCCGGCCGACGTCCACCTCGCGCATGATGCCGTCGCCGACGGTGTCCGCCACGGCGTCCCGGACATCCGGGTCGTCGGCCAGCGGTGCCATCGTGCTGACGTACTGTCCGGTGTCCGCCAGCCCGTACGCCGCCCAGGCCGCGAGCGCGCCGAACGGCAGCAGCAGGCAGCCCAGCACGATCAGCAGGGCCGACACGGCACGCCGGAGACCTGCTGAGGGCGGCGTGGGCCAGGGGGACCCCGGGGGCACGGAGGGCACGCTTCCAGGCAAGCCCCTGAGGGCCGGTCAGGCGAGCGGGGTGACTGCATTCGGGGGATCGCGGGGCTCGGGCCGGTCCGAACGGGCGGTACGGCGGTGCCGGCGCCCGGAAACCCTTGGGGCGCCGCGCTCCGGTGGAGGGTTGACCCGAACGGGTGTTTCCTGGTTTGGAGGCGTCGCCGAGCGCCCGCGGCGTCCCGGCGACTGGTGAGGGGAAAAAGGGGAAACACGTGGGCCCCGGCCGTGGGGGCCGGGGCCCACGCGCGGGCCGGTGACGCGCTGTCACCGGGTACGCGGCCAGCGGATGCCGGCTACCGGATGCGGTGTCCGGCCGCGTCCTCGTGCGTGTAGAACCGGTAGAACATCACGATGAACGTCACCGCCGCGACCGCGAGCGCCATGGCGATGCACCGGAGGATCGAGTCGCCGCTCTGGCTGTACAGGAAGCCGAAGGCGACGCCCATGAACGCCGTCCACACCACCGCGTGCAGCTCCCGCCGCAGCCGTGGGGCAATGGTCAGCACGCCGAACAGCACCACCGCGAAGACGAGCGCGGTCAGGAAGCCGAACAGCAGGTTCCCGCCGGTGATGGGCCCGCCCATGCGCCGGTTGGCCGCGGCCCAGTAGCCGTAGATCAGCCCGGTCACGACCGGTATGGCCACCCGGGCCCTGGCGTGCATCTGTGTGCTGAACACGTCGGGCGTCCGGCCGCTCCGGGGCATTCCGCCGGACGTGGGTGCCGCTTGAGCCATGAGCGTGCTCCTCTCTCCTCGCCCCCACCTTCCAGAGCACACCTGCGGGTACCCCCTGGCAAGTCGGTCAGTACATCCCGTACGGCGTTCCGTACGGCGCGTCCCACGACGTGCGACGCGTCCCCGCCCGTGGTTCCCTGACTCTCGTGACCGACCACCAGGCCCAGCGGCGGCGCAAGGAGCTGCTGTGGGCCAGGGGCCGGAGCATCGCCTGGGTGGCGCCGCTCCTGCTGCTCGCCGGGATCACGGCGGTCGACCTCAACACCACGGAGCGGTTCCGGATCGTCTCCTGGATCGTCCTGGTCCCCGGTATCGCGGCGGCGATCTGCGGGGTCTGGACGACGGCGGTCTTCGCGGTGCTCTCCGTCCTCGACTACGTCGCCGTGGACAACGCCTGGCCCCACCAGTACCGGGCCGGCCTGCCCGACTTCATCCTGGTCGCCTTCGCGGGGCTGCTGGCCATCCTCGCCTGCGTGATCCGCAGGAACGGCGAACGGCGGATGCTGCACATGCGGGACATCGCCGAGACGACCCGGCGCACCGTGCTGCGGCCGCTGCCGCCGGGGTGGGCCGGGCTGGAGCACGCGGCGGTGTACCTGGCCGCCGACACCCAGGCCCGGGTGGGCGGCGACTTCTACGACATCCAGCCGGGGCTGCACGGCACGCGGGTGCTGGTCGGGGACGTGCAGGGCAAGGGGCTGGGGGCGGTGGAGACGGCGGCGGCGCTGCTGGGGACGTTCCGCGAGGCGGGCTACCACGAACGGGACCTCGCGACGGTGGCCGACCGGCTGGAGACCCGGATGATCCGACACCGGAGCCACACGGTGGCGCTGGGCCGGGACGACGGCGACCGCTTCGCCACGGCGGTCCTGCTGGGCTTTCCGCCGGACGCCCCGGACGTCGTGGAAATGATCAACTTCGGCCACGAGCCGCCGCTGGCGGTGGGGCCGACGGGGGTACGCCCCCTCCCCCCGGGCGGCGGTCTCCCCCTCGGCATGGCCGACCTGACCGCGTCGAAGGGCCCACCACCGACCCTCACCGTCACCCTCGCCCCCGGCGAAACCCTCCTCATCACCACGGACGGCGTGACAGAGGCGAGGAACAGGGACGGCACGTTCTTCCCCCTCCCCGAGGCAGCCACCCAGGCCCCCGCCCCCGACCCCACCCGCCTGGTCGCCCACATCCGCGACGGCGTCCTGCGCCACAGCCACGGCCGCCTCTCCGACGACACCACGATCTTCGCGGTACGCCGCACCGCGACCTCTTAGAGACGCGGTACTGCAGCGCCCCGTCAGGGGCGCTGGGGGTCCCCCCGGCCGAAGGCTGGGGGAGGAACTGCGCGACCGGCCACGTCGGTGGAGTACCGACAGTTCGGCACCGCCGAGTCGCACCGTCGTGGCCGAGCGCCGTCGCGGCGGAAGAACAGGGGGCTGCACGGCGCCCGTCAGGGGCGCTGGGGGTCCCCCCGGCCGAAGGCTGGGGGAGGAACTGCGCGACCGGCCACGACGGCGCTGCACATCGCAACCGGGCGGTACCAGGAGGGTGTTGTCGTCAAGAGGAGCAGGGGCAGGAAGGGTGGTCTCGGCGAGCCCCCGTGGTGGTCGTACCGGTCCTTACCCGGCCCAAACCTCCCCCGTACCCCCCGCTTTGCAAGCGCAGCGGTTACCGTGCTGGCGTAAGTGAAAACGGGGAACAAAGGGGGAGGGCCCGATGCCCGGAACCGTGCTGCTGATCGCGGCCTCGCCGACAGGCAAAGCGCGCATGGTGGACGCGGCCTCCGTGCTCTCCGTGCTCGCGGCCGTGCCCCCGGCGATACTCTCCGGCACCGAGACCGCCAACGTCGTCGAACTCGCCGACCCCCTGGAGCCGCAGGCGGTGCTGACCCGGCTGCGGGCCGCCGCGGCCGCCCCCGGTCCGCTCACCGTGTTCGTCGCGGGCCAGCTCCACCTGGACCGCAAGCAGCGCCTGCCGCATCTCGCGCTGGCCCGGACCACGTCGGCCACCGTCCGGTACACCGGCCTGCCCTGGCACTGGGTCCGCGAGGAGTTGCGACTGCGGCCGGCCGGGGCGACGACGCTGGTGCTCGATCTGCACGCGGATCCGGAGACCTGGGAGCAGTTGCACACGGTTCCGCTCGACTGCGGGCGGAACAACGCCGTGCACGGGCGGATCGCGCCGCCGCCCGCCCGGCGGGGGATCGGCTCACCGTCGTACATGAAGGCCGTGGCGACCCTGCTGCGGAGCGGGCACCGGCCGGCGATGGCGGAGCTGCACCAGCAGGTGGTCGCGCGGCTCGGGGCGGACGTCGCCTCCGACATCCTGCTCAGCACGCACACCCCGGCCGGCGGGGATCCGCACGACGCGATCAGCGCGGCCGTACGGGACGGGCGGTACGCCGAGGCGGACGAGCTCGCCGCCCGCTGGGAGCAGGCGGCCGCGCGGGCGCACGGGCCGGCCTCCGAGGACGCCCTGCACTGGTCCGAGGTACGGGCCGACCTCGCGATGTTCGCGGGGGACGCGGCGCGCAGCTGCCGTACCTGGCTGACCGTGGCGCATGCCCGGCTGGCCGCGGGGCAGCCGGCCGACGCACCGGCCGTCGAGGCGGCCGTGGACCGGGCCCACCACCAGTGGGGCGCCATCAAGGAAACGGCACGGGCCCGCGAACTCGGTCCCGCCCTCGCGGAGTTGAGACTCAGGGTGCCGGGCCGCCGGGAGGGCGCACTGGAGAACGTCCAGCAGCACCTGCGGCAGTTGCAGACGAACTAGAAGTTCGCTCACGCAGAACGCTCGGCCGGGAAACCTCGGCCGAGCGCTTGCAGAACCTGCTTTCGATGTGGTGCGGCACGTCGGAAGAGGTCGAGTCCAGCGGCCTCGACCGCGCCCAGAACACGGCACGTCCCGGTCTCCGCGTCGACGGATACGCCGCCCGTGCCGACGGCCATGTCCCGGAATTCTCCGCTGCGGAGGCAGGCGACCGACTGGCAGCCGAAGTAGTACAGGCCGCCTACGTGAGCGCGTTCCTCCGCCACGAGAGCCAGGGGGGCGTCGCCCGGCCCGGTCTCTTCGTCCAGGAAGCGCTGAGCCAGCCTGGCGGCTCCTTCGTTGTCCGGCATCGGTCCGTCCTCATCAGCTGCCCGGCCGTCCAGGAAGACCGCCGGGCGTCGTCCGGCTCAGGCGTACGGGTCGAACGTGACGGCGCTCGGCTTGGCCTTGTTGAGGTGGTCGTCGAACTTGGCGTCCTGGAGCGGGAAGTTCGCGTCGCCCCAGTCGGAGGCGTTCAGGACGGTGCGCAGGTTGGAGGCCATGTTCTCCCAGGTGAGCAGGTTCTCCTGGTGCCAGGCGCCGTCGTCGTTCTCCGGGGTCTCGCCCCACTTGGCGAACCGGAAGTCGTGGGTGCTCAGGCCGTCCTTGTGGTAGACGACCTGGACGCGCTGACCGCTCATCGGGACGTCGGCGACCGCCTCGGTCTCGAAGTCGCCGTGCTGGGAGGCGGACAGGTACGACGGGGTGGAGTCGCCCTGCTTGACCCAGACGACGATGCACTCCCAGTCGTGGCGGTGGCCGATGCCGGGGGACGCCTCGTCCTTCTCGAAGTAGCTGGCGTAGATGGTCCCGCACCAGCCGTTGTTGCACTTGGTCCGCGAGTAGGTGTTGGCGTGGTCGAGGTGGCCGGTGCGGCAGCTGCCGGTGACGGAACCGGTCGGCTTCAGGCCGCCGTTGAGGTTGCCGTCGGGGTCGATGGCGGCGGCCGGGTAGCAGCTGTCCGTGTCGTAGTCGTACAGCGGCTCGAAGTTCTTCTCGTACGAGGTCGCGTTCTCCGGGAGGTTCTGGAGCACCCCGGCGGAGGCGGTGAAGGGGAGGGCGAGGGTGAGCGCGGCGGCGCTGCCCGCGACGGCGGCGGCTCGGCCGAGGCGGCGGGTCCGGGTTCGGGACATCGGGGGGCTCCAGTCGACGGTCCGGGATTGGTGTGCGGTGACGCGGTCCGTTGGTACGGTCTTTTCGACCCGGACATGACATCCGGGTCGGGACTCCAAGATTGGCAAGTTGAGAGTTCAATGGAAGGGCTTTCTGTAAAACGGGGGGCGGCAATTCGCGGAACTGATCAACGTCCGTCCACAGCAAAAGGCCCCCGGCGGGACAGGGGGAGGGTCCCGCCGGGGGCGATCGTGGGGTGGGGGTGCAAAACCGTGCCCCGCGAGGGGCGCGGCGGACGAACCGCGTGACCGGCGCAGCGCCTAGTGGCCGGCCGTGTGCCGGGCGGTCGCCGTGGTGGGGGAAGCGGGGGCGTTGTCCGTCGCCCGGGCCGGGCCGGCGTTCGCGGCGGTGATGAGTGCGGCCACGGCGATCACCGCTGCCGCGACACTCCTCGCGGTGGGGGTCCCCCCGATCGAGCGGACTCGGGACCGGGGGCGTGCGGTGGGGCGTGCGGATGTGCGTCCGAGCACGGCGACCTCGCAACAACAGGGGCGGGTTAAGCACGTTTAATTCGCGGTTTAACCTAGGGGCAGTCAGAGCTCAACGGCAAGAGGTTCTGGGGGAGTTGGGGGGAATGGCAGGATGCAGGAGCGGGACGATCCGGAGACCATAGGGCGGCGGGTGCAGCAACTGCGCACCGAGCGGGGGCTGACCCAGCGGCAACTGGCCGAACCGGCCTATACGCCCGCCTACATCTCCACGCTGGAGGCCGGGCGGGTGCGGGCCTCCGACGAGGCGCTGCGGCACATCGCGGGCCGGCTCGGTGTCGGCTTCGAGGAGCTGGCCAGCGGGCGCCCCGCCCACCTCGCCACCGACCTGAGGCTACGGCTCACCGAGGCGCAGCGCACCCTGGCCACCGGCGCGGCCGAGGCCGCCGCCGCCCAGTACGCGGACCTCTTCGCGGAGGCCGAGGCGCACGG
Source organism: Streptomyces sp. NPDC028289 (assembly GCF_055565975.1). Taxonomy (NCBI): domain Bacteria; kingdom Bacillati; phylum Actinomycetota; class Actinomycetes; order Kitasatosporales; family Streptomycetaceae; genus Streptomyces; species Streptomyces sp. NPDC028289. The sequence continues at coordinate 390,658 of NZ_JBVHTI010000005.1, forward strand.
GCTCGCGGTCGAACAGGCCACCGCGCTGCTCGGGATGGGCGAATGCGCCCTGGACACCGGTGAACTGGGGCGGGCCAGGGAGTACTTCGAACGGGCTGAGCTGTGGACGGCCGACGAGCCGCTCCCGGTACGGGTACCGGCGATCCGCGGCCGGGCGGTCAGCCACTACCTCGCCGGTGAACTCCGGTACGCCGTCTACCTCCTTGAGACCACGCTCGACGAACTCAACCGCAGCGGCCTGCACGACCCGGACGCCCTCCTGCTCCTCTACGCCTCCGCCATCGGCCCGTACATGGACATGGGCGCCCACGCCCGCGCCGCCCAGGCCGCCGAACTCGCCCTCGCCCTCGCCCCCCAGGCCGGCGACCCCGCGCTGATCGCCCGGATGCACCGGTCCGTCGCCCGTACCCTGCTCGCCGAGGGCCGGGTCGCCGAGGCCGACGCCTCCCTGGCCAAGGCCGCCGAGCTGTACCGCCAGCTCCAGCTCCGTACCGAACTCGCCAACTGCCACTGGATGCGCGGCTACGTCTACGCCCAGAACGGCGAACTGGAGCGTGCGGAAGGGGAGTTGCGGGAGGCTCTCGCCATGCTGTCGGAGACCCGCGCCGCTCTGTACCGCAGCCAGGCGGCGGTCGAGCTGGCCGACGTCCTGCACCGCCGGGGCAAGTCGGACGAGGCCGCCGATCTCCTCCACGACGTGCTCGGCGACTTCTCCTCCGAGCGCGGCGCGGTCCACTCGGCCGCCGCGCACCGGCTGCTCGGCATCATCGCCGAGGACGCCAGGGACACGGAGGCGGCGGAGGAGCACTATGTACGGGCGCTGAGCCTGCTGGAGCGGGCGGGCGCGGCCGGCGACCTGGCGGACCTGTGCCGTCTCCTCGGCGACCTGCTGCGCCGCACCGGCCGGGTGGAGGCGGCTCTGGACGCCTACCGGACCGGCCTCGGCCACCGTACGGCCCCGGGCACGACGACCCTGGGACCGGCACCGGCACAGCCGCCCCTGTAGGACCACCCCGTCCGTTGCGCCGCCCGTCCCGTGAGGGGACGGGATCACCGGCACCTGGCACCCCAGGGGAAAACCGGGCTCGGACGTGGCGTGGCCGCCGGTGCCGGACGCGACGTCGGCGAGGACGGTGAAGCAGCCCTCGGACCCGTACGAGACGCGCCGGCCGGGCCCTAGGCCTGGGCCCGGCCCTTCTCCCGTACCTGTGCGAGGCGCTGGGCGCCGATGTCGAGGGCCTGCTCGGTGGTGTCGTCGGGGAGGGTGCCGAGGGCGCCGGCGGTGAGGACGATCGCGTCGTCGCCGACCCGGACGACGGCGACGTCGAGGGTGAGGGTGGTCGGGGCGTCGGTGGCGGTCGGCTGCGCGGTGAGGGTCATCCGGAGCCCCTGGCGCGCGTCCCCGAGGTCGTTCGGCAGCCCGGCGTCGGTGATCCGGACGGCCTCGGTCCCGGCCGCGGTCGTCTGCGCGGTGAACTGCCCGCAGGTGCGGGGCAGGGTCCGCAGCCAGGCCAGGGTCCGCTCGACATCGGCGGAGCGGCTCGCGTCGACCTGGTAGCGGAGCTGGGCCGCGTCGTCGCCGTCGTCGAGGGCGGTGGCGGCCTGCGGGCCGGCGGGGGTGCCGAGCAGTTCGTCGGTGTACAGGCCCTCCAGGAGGCGCTGGCAGTCGGCCTGGCCGGTGGCTGCCTTGAGCAGGCCGTCGTGCCAGGTGGCGGTGCCGTCGGTCGCCGTCCACGGCACACCCAGGTCGCCCTCGTCGATCAGCGCGGCCTGCGCCTGTTCGACGGTGAGCGCCGGGGTGCCGGACGTACCGGAGGTGCCGGGCGAGGCGACGGGGCTGGCCGGGGCGGGCCGTTCGGCGGTGGTCGCAGTGGCGGCCGGGGCGGACGCCTGCGGCGGCTCGGCGGTGCAGGCGGAGCCGGCGAGCAGGCCGACGACGGCGAGACCGGAGGCGATGGCTTTCATGCGGGGGCCTCTCCAGGACCAGGACTCGGGAGCAGCGCAGCGCGCAGTCGGCGCGACGCGTGCTCCCACGCCACCATCCCCGGCCCCCGTCCACCACCGCAGCGGTCCGTCCGGGTGAGTCCCCGCGTGCTGCAGATCGCGGACGCCACCGGGCGGGAGTCCACCCTGTCCACCGTTCAGATCGACTTCCACCAGCCGGAGCGGTTCGAGCTGCGGTACGTCGGGGCGGACGGCCGCAGGCACCGGCCGGTGATGGTGCACCGGAGCGTGCTGGGGCGGATTCGGGAGCGGGTGGCGGGGCGGGGGACCGCGCTGTGGGAGTGACCCGGCCCGCCACGTGAGGGCCGCTACGTCAGGGCCGCGGTCGCCTCGCGGAGTTCGGTCAGGCAGGCGCGGGCCAGGTCGGGGAGGGGGCGGTCGTTCGCCGGGGTGATCCAGCGGGCGAAGGCGGCCGAGAAGGCCTGGGCGCCCAGGTGGGCGGCGAGGGACGCGGCGGGGTCGGGCACGCCGCGGTCGTGGAGGGCCGTGGCCAGGACCGTGCTGAGGTTGAGGCTCTTGAACGCGGCGCGTTCGCGCAGCTCGCTGTGGCTGTCGATGACCTGCATCAGCCGTGGGCCGAACGCGCGCTGCTCCGGGGTGAAGGAGCCGGTCAGGGTGTCCAGGGCTGCGGTCACCACCTCCAGCGGGGTCGCCGTGTCCGGTGCCGCTGCGGCTCCCTCGGCCAGCAGGCGGCCGTGCTCCTCCTGGCCCGCGAACAGCACCTCGCGCTTGTCCGGGAAGTGCCGGAAGAACGTCGTCCTGGTCAGCCCGGCCCGCTCGGCGATCTGGGCGACGGTGGTGCTGTCGTACCCCTGCTCGCCGAACAGGTCGATCGCGGCTTGCACGAGGCGCAGTCGTGCGTTCGGTTCCCATCGGGCCATGGGGACAGCCTAAGTGATGTGACTCGGTACCGTCACGAGGGTATGGTGACGGTACCGAGTCACATCACCTTCTTCTCGTCCCTCGGGAGAGTGCAGTCATGCGTGTTTTCGTCACCGGCGCCAGCGGTCACATCGCCTCCGCCGTCATCCCCGAACTGCTGAACGCCGGGCACGAGGTCGTCGGCCTCGCCCGGTCCGAGAACTCCGCGGCGGCCGTGAAGGCCCTGGGGGCCGAGGTCCGCCGCGGCGACCTGGAGGATCTGGACGGCCTGCGGGCGGCCGCGGCCGAGGCCGACGCCGTCGTCCATCTCGCCTTCGACCACGCGGCGATGGCCGCCGGGGACATGGCCGGGGCGGCGGCCACCGACCGGACCGTGGTGCAGGCCTTCGGCGAGGCGCTCGCCGGGACCGGCAAGGCCCTCCTGGGGGTCGGCATGGGCCACGGCGACGGCAACGAGCACCTCGGCGCGGCGTACAGCGCCAATCCGAGGACCGCCACGGGGCGGCTGTTCGGCGAGCTCGCCGGACAGGGGGTGCGTACGGTGCTCGTCGGGATTCCGCCGGTCGTGCACAGTGCGCGGGACCGGGGCGGGTTCCTGCCGACGCTGATCCGGATCGCGCGGGCCACGGGCGTCTCCGGCTACGCCGGAGACGGTTCCAACCAGTGGTCCGCCGTGCACACGCTGGACCTCGCCCGGCTCTACCGGCTGGCGCTGGAGAAGGCGCCGGCGGGCGCCGAGTTGCACGCGGCGGCCGAGGAGGGGGTCGCGGTGCGGGACATCGCCGACGTCATCGGGCGGCGGCTGGGGGTTCCGGTGCAGAGCGTCCCGGAGGACCGGCGCGCCGAGCACTTCGGGTTCTTCGGGGCGTTCGTGACGCTGGACGTGCCGGTGCGCAGCGGGCGGACCCGGGAGCTGCTGGGGTGGCAGCCGCAGGAGCCGGGGCTGGTGGCGGACCTTGAGCAGGGGCACTACTTCGACGGGGAGTAGTCCGGAGGCGGTCGAGAGTGGTCACGAGTGGTCGAGGGTGGTCGCAAGGGCGTTTAGAGTCGGGCCCGGCGAAAGGAGCCCCCTGTGAGCGGTCAGCCCACCCCCGTGATCATCGACTGTGACACCGGTGTCGACGACGCCCTCGCCCTGCTGTTCGCCGTGCGCCACCCGGGGCTGGAGCTGCGGGCGGTGAGCTGTGTCGCCGGGAACACGGATGTGGACGGGGTGGTCCGCAACACCCTGACCGTGCTGGAGCGGGCCGGGGCCGGGGACGTTCCCGTCGCGCGGGGTGCCGAGCGGCCGTTGATCGAGGCGGCGCGGTCGGCGCGGCATGTGCACGGGACGGACGGCATGGGCGATCTCGGGCTGCCCGCGCCCACCCGCCGCCCCGCCGACGTCGACGCCGTCACCCTGCTGCGCCGCGAGATCCTCGGCTCGCCCCGCCCCGTCACCCTGATCCCCACCGCGCCGCTCACCAACATCGCCCTGCTGCTGCGCACCCACCCGGAGGTGACCCGGAACATCGAGCGGATCGTGTTCATGGGCGGCGCGGTCGCCACCGGGAACGCCACCCCGGTCGCCGAGTTCAACGTCTGGCACGACCCCGAGGCGGCCGCCGTCCTGCTCACCGCCGGTGTGCCGATCACCATGTACGGCCTGGACGTCTTCCAGCGGGTCGTGGTGCCGGGCGCGGAGGTACGACGGCTGCGCGCGAGCGCGGAACCGGGGGCCCGGCTCGCCGGGGAGCTTCTCGCCCACCGGCCGGCCGCCCCGGACCCGGACGGCGACGCGCCCGACGGCGACGACCCGGCCGGCGGCCTCGGCGACGCGGGCGCGGTCTGTGCCGTCGCCGATCCGGCCGGTCTGACCACCCGGCTCCTCCCGGTCGAGGTCTCCCTCGCCCCCGGCCCGACCCGGGGCCAGACCGTCGTCGACCGCCGGCCTCGCCCCGGCGAGGCCGAGATGCACGGCGGCGCCCGCGAACAGGCCCTGGTCGACGTGGCGTTGGACGTCGACGTGGAGCGGTACGTGAAGCTGTACCTGGAGACCGTCGCCGGCGGCCGGGCCCAGGCCGGCTGACGGCACCCGGACCGCCCTTCGCCGGCTCACGCGCCGCACCGGCCCCGGCCGCAGACGCGTACGCCCCGGCCGTCACCGACGGCCGGGGCGTACGGACGTACCCGAAGGGATCAGGCGCGGGTCGCCTTGCGGCGCCGGGTCGCGACGACGATCGCGCCGCCGCCGACCAGCAGCAGGGCCGCGCCGCCTGCGATGTAACCGGTGCTGGAGCTGGCGCCGGTGTGGGCCAGGTCGCCGCCACCGCCGGAGTTCGTGCTCGGGGCCGGTGCCGGGGCGGTCGTCGACCCGGACGGGGAGGGGGACGCGGAGGCCGTGCCGGTCGCCGAGGTCTCCGAGGGCGTCGGCGTGGTGGTCTGCGCGGCCGGCGGGGTGGAGGCCGGGGCCGGGGCGGAGGGCGTCGAGGACGCCGGGGAGGACGGGGACGGCGAGGACGACTGGGTCGTCGAGCAGTCCTTCGTACCGCCGTTCCAGGAAGCGATCAGCTTGTCCTTGATGACCGCGTGGTCCGGGCCGGCCGGCAGGTCGCCGTGCTGGAAGCCGTCGTTGGCGTCCGCCTTCCCGTCGAACTTCGTCGCGCCCCGGTAGAGGTCGATCTGCGCGAAGCAGCCGGCGTCCGGGACCGCGATGTCGAGCGAGTCGGTCTGGCCCTGCTTGACCGTCACCGAGTCGAAGTCGACGAAGATCTGCTGCCCCGAGGTGGCGAAGGAGGGGCCGTGGGCGATGTAGGAGGCGAGCGAGGCGGTGCAGGAGGCGGCGTCCGCGGCGGCCCGGACCTTGAGGTGGACCTTGCCGTCGTCACTGACCTTCAGGTTCTGGTCGTCGACCTTCACCGAGTCGAAGAAGTTCGAGCCGTCGATCGAGAACTGGCACTTGTCGGTGCCGGTCTCCGTGCCGGCACCCGTGCCGGGGCTGTAGTGGCCGCCGGACTTCCAGCCGTCACCGCCGGGTGCGCCGTGCGCCCAGGCGCCGGACGCGCCGGCGACGGAGACGGCACACAGGGCGAACGACGCGACGCCCGTCCCCAGCAGGCGGCGCGCGGTGACATGTCTGGCTATGGACATGGATATCCCATCGTGAATGCTCGCGGAGCGCGAAGAAACACCGGGCCCATCGGTCGCATGCGCCACAGCGTGCGCCCATGGTCGTCGGGCGTGCCGAACCCTGTCAACCTGCGGTGAAGCAAGGGGCGTTGGGAGTCCACCACAACTCCCTCACAGGGGGAATGATCCCCTCCGTGCGGTGTGAAGGTTCCCTTTCCCGTCAATATGGACAGGCTTCTGGTTGCCTGCTCCCTCGTCGGAAAGGAACGCGCGTGGTCGACCTCTCCTCCAGGAACCCCGACTGGTGGCGTCAGGCCGTGATCTACCAGGTGTATCCGCGCAGCTTCGCCGACGCGGACGGCGACGGGCTCGGTGACCTCAGGGGCGTCACCGGGCGGCTCTCCCATCTGGGCGCGCTCGGCGTGGACGCCCTGTGGCTCAGCCCCTTCTACCCGTCCGAACTCGCCGACGGCGGCTACGACGTGGCCGACCACCGGGACGTGGACCCGCGCCTGGGCACCCTGGACGACTTCGACGCGATGGTCGCCGAGGCGCACCGGCTGGGCCTGAAGGTGATCGTCGACATCGTCCCGAACCACACCTCGCACCTGCACGCCTGGTTCCGCGAGGCCCTGCTGGCCGGCCCCGGCTCCGCGGCCCGGGAGCGCTACGTCTTCCGGCCCGGCCGCGGCGCGCACGGCGAACTCCCGCCCTCCGACTGGCAGTCGGTGTTCGGCGGCAGCGCCTGGCGCCGGGTCCCGGACGGCGAGTGGTACCTGCACCTGTTCGCCCCCGAGCAGCCCGACCTGAACTGGGAGCACGAGGAGGTGCGCGCCGACTTCCGCACCACCCTGCGCTTCTGGTCCGACCGGGGCGTGGACGGCTTCCGTGTCGACGTGGCCCATGCCCTGGTGAAGGACCTCACCGAACCGCTGCGGGACGTCGCCGAGTTCGGCCCGACCGGCGAGGAGGCGCTGGAGCGGGTCCCGCCCGGCACCCACCCCTACTGGGACCGCGACGAGGTGCACGAGGTCTACCGCGACTGGCGCAAGATCTTCGACACCTACAGCCCGCCCCGCACGGCCGTCGCCGAGGCCTGGGTACCGGACGCGCGACGGGCGCTGTACGCCCGCCCGGACGAACTCGGCCAGGCCTTCAACTTCGAGTACCTGCAGACCCCTTGGAACGCCGAGGCGCTCCGCGAGGTCATCACCGGCTCGCTCGCCACCGCCCGCGCGGCCGGCGCCTCGGCCACCTGGGTGCTCTCCAACCACGACGTCGTACGGCACGCCTCCAGGCTGACGCTGCCGCCGGGCACGGACGAGAACGCCTGGCTGCTGTCCGGCGGCCACACGCCGCACGTCGATGTCCCCCATGGCCTGAGGCGCGCCCGCGCCGCCACCCTCCTCATGCTCGCGCTGCCCGGCTCGTCGTACGTCTACCAGGGCGAGGAGCTCGGCCTGCCCGAGGTCGCCGACCTGCCCGGCACCGTCCTGCAGGACCCCATCTGGGAACAGACGGGCCACGCCCGCAAGGGCCGCGACGGCTGCCGGGTGCCGCTGCCGTGGACGGCGGACGGACCGTCGTACGGCTTCGGGGCCGGCGGTGCCTGGCTGCCGCAGCCGGAGTGGTTCGGGTCGTACGCCGTCGAGGCGCAGGCCGGTACGGCGGGCTCCACCCTGGAGCTCTACCGCACCGCCCTGCGGCTGCGCCGCAAGCTCCTTGACGGCGAGACGCTGACCTGGGCGGAGGCGCCGACGGGCGTGCTGCACTTCGCCCGGACGGAGGGCTGGCGGTGCGTCACGAACGTGTCGGACGCGCCGGTGCCGCTGCCGCCGGGCGAAGTGCTGCTGGCGAGCGTGCCGTTGCCGCATGACGGCACGCTGCCGCCCGACACCACGGTGTGGCTGGGCGCCTGAGGTGACTCAGCCGGCGGTGGGGGTGGCGCCCGGGGTCGCGTTCACCGCGTTGCCGTCGGCGTTGCCGGTGCCGACACCGGCTCCGCTGCCCGTGAAGCCGTTCTCGCCCGGGAGGGCCGGCGGGCTGGTCGTGCTGTTGACCGGCGGGGTGAGGACGACCTCCGGCTGGCCCGCGGCCGGGGGCGGCGGGGTCAGGTCGGTGGCCGGCAGCTTCGGCGGGGTCGTCTCCTGGAAGAGCACCGACGGGAAGTCGACCAGGCCGGTCTGCTCCATCACCGTGATGTGGTCCAGGACCGTGGCGTTGGCCTGGTCGGCCAGGATCCGTACCAGGGTGTTCCGGGTGGTCGAGCGGATCTTCGCGATCGTGTTGAAGATCGAACCGTGCGTCACGCGCAGGATGTTGGCGAAGTCCGTGTCGAACTTCTTCCCGGTGTCCGCGGTCAGGGTGTTGACGAACCCCTGCTGCTGCGGAGAGGGCAGGTTGGGGATGGTGATGTTGAGCATCGGCGCGATCTTGCGGCAGCTGGCGTCCAGCGCGGCGTGTCCGTCGATGAGGTGCTTGCTCGCGGTGATGACCGCCTGGGACTGGCCCTTCTTCAGGCCGAGCTGGCCCACGGGGTACTCCCACAGGCCGGCCGCCCGCACCTTCACCACGAAGTCCCGGTCGCCTTCGGTCAGCGGGCCCCACTGGGTGTTGGCGATGATCCGGTTGGTGTCGCTGGACACGGTGTTCAGGCCCAGCATGCTCGGGTAGGCGAGCGCCGCGAGGGTGAAGCTCAGGGCTCCGCCAACGAACAGCGTTCCCGTCGCGTTCCGCGAAAAGCGCACCGGTGCCTCCTGCCGGTCGGGGGTCCCGCGCAGGGGCGGGGTCGGTTCGCAGAGGAATACGGACGGGGAAGCGCCGTGAACCTTTTGGTTTGGTAAAGAACTTGTGAGGAGCGACCCCGCTCGGGGTGTCGTGGTCCCATGTCCTGACCATGAGAGGGTGATGCTTTCCCCAGGTGAGAGTGGTCATGACAAAGTCGCGGGCAGGCTTCGCCGCATGCCCCCACAGTCATCCCCCCGCATCCCCCGCCTGCCCAACGGACCGGCCGGCCGGGGCCCCGCCGCGCGACCTGCCCTGCCCGTCCTGCCCTATCGCAAGCCCACCAGGGGCCGCGACTACTGGGTGTTCGACGACGTCCTCGCGGACGTGAACGCCGTACGGGAGCGGTGCCTGGCCAAGGACGACTGGGTCCAGGGATACCCGTACACCTCGGAGACCTGGCCCGGCCTGCGCACCATGCCCGGCCTGGAACCCGCCGAACTCGCCGTCGTGGAGGAGCTGGTGCGGAAGGCCACCGGCGCCGGGAAGCTGTGGGTGCAGCAGGCGCCCGGCGGCGGCACCCTCAACCACAACTGCGTCCAGGTGGTCGGCGAGGGCGAGAGCGAGCCGCGCCCGCACACCGACTCGCGGGCGCTGTGCCGGTACGCGGCGGTGCTGTACCTCAACCCCGGGGTGGCCAAGGACTGCGGCACCGCGTTCTACCGCCAGTCGCTGCCCGGCGGCCGGCTCGGCGGCAACATCGTGCAGGCCCCGCACAACAACCTCGTCGAGGCGCTCGGCACCCGGTTCGTCCCCGGCGACCACTTCGAGGAGGACGTCCGCGTCCCGCACAAGTACAACCGGCTGCTCCTCTACAACGCCAACCTCGTGCACAGCGCGACCGGTTACGCCGGAAAGACGCTGGAGGAGAAGCGGATGACGGCGGTGTTCTTCTGGATGGCGTGAGCGGGCGCGTCTGTAACGGCGGCCGTGACACGACCACGACGGGCCCGTGACGGCGGTCTCCGAACTTCCCGTCCGGGGGCCGCATCGAAAGGGGTGTCCGGCAGAGAGCCGGGAAGGACACCGCCGCTGGGGGATCCCATGTCGAAGCTTCGCAACCGCCGTACGAACGTCCGCAAGACCGCTGTCGCCGTGACCGGCGCCGCCGCGCTGCTGGCCCTGCTGACCGCGTGCAACGGCACCGCGAGCGGCTCCGTCAGCGCCGACGGCGGTTCGGCGGCCCCGGCCGCGGGCGACTCCACGACGGCGGACGGCTCGACGGGTTCGAGCGGCGGTTCGACGGGCGGCTCCGGCAGCGGGAGCAACGGGAGCGGGAGCACCTCGGGCTCGTCGGCGTCCGGCGGTTCGTCCGCCACCGGGGGCAGCTCCACCGGCGGTTCCTCCGGAGGCTCCTCGGCCACCGGCTCGGTGCCCGCCTGCCAGGCCTCCCAGCTCGGCTACTCCTGGGCCGACCCGGGCAGCGGCACGGGCCAGCAGAAGCACGCGGTCGTGGCGTTCACCAACAAGAGCGGCCACTCCTGCACGATGTACGGCTTCCCGGGCGTCGACCTGGTCAACAGCGGTCAGAAGTGGTCGCTCCAGCGGACGAACGCCACCCCGAAGCGGGTCACCCTGGCGAACGGCGCCTCCACCAACTTCGCGATCACCTTTCTGGTGCCGGCGCAGGGCGACTCCTCCACCACGTTCACACCGACCACGGTCGTCGTCACCGCGCCGAACCAGCGCACGTCGTTCGACCTGTCCTGGCACGGCGGTGCCGTGGTGCTCCAGGACGGCGCCACCCACCCGGGTACGTACATCGGTCCCGTCGGCGAGTGACCGCGGGCCGTCGCCTCACCCCGCTGGGTTCACCCCGCGTCGCGGGCGCAGCGGAAGCCGGTGTGGCCGGTGGAGCTGTCGGGGGTGTTGGCGGTGCGGGCGGCGACCCGGTAGCGGTTGCAGTAGGAGGCGTGGCAGAGGTGGGAGCCGCCCCGGATGACGCGGGCGGTGCCGTGGTCGGTCCCGTGGGCCGGCCCGCCGTCCGTACTGCCGCCCGTACCGCTGTGCTCGGTCGTCCACCGGTCGGCGCACCACTCCCACACGTTGCCCGAAGTGTTGTGGAGGCCGTACCCGTTGGGCGCGAAGGCGTCGACGGGCGCGGTCCCGCGGTACCCGTCGGCGGCGGTGTTCCGGGTCGGGAAGGTCCCGCGCCAGATGTTGCACCGGTACTCCCCGTCCGGGTCCAGCTCGTCCCCCCACGGATAACGGGCCTGCTCCAGACCGCCCCGGGCCGCGTACTCCCACTCCGCCTCGGTGGGCAGCCGCTTGCCGGCCCAGGAGGCGAAGGCGGCGGCGTCGTACCAGGAGACGTGCACGACGGGATGCCGGCCGAGCCCCTCCAGCCCGCTGCCCGGCCCGGCCGGCTCGTGCCAGGCGGCCCCCGCGACCGCACACCACCAGGGTGTCTCCGGCGGCCGGGGCGCACCCCGGCGCAGCGCGGCGGGCAGGAACCCGGCGAAGACGTACGACCAGCCCAGCCGTTCGGCGTCGGTGACGTAGCCGGTGTCGGAGACGAACGCGGCGTACTCGTCGTTGCTCACGGCACACGCGTCGACGAGGAACGGCGCCACCCGCACGGCCCGCACCGGACCCTCCCCGTCCGCCGGGAAGCCGTCGGCGTCCTCGGCGCCCATCAGGAACTCACCGCCGGGCAGCGCGACCATGCCGGTACCGCCGACGGCGCTGCCGCCGGGGGCGGGCAAGGGCCGCACCGGCAACTGCGCGGGCACGGCGGGCGCGCAGCAGGAGGACGGCGGCGGCTGGGTGGACTCCATGACCGGAGTGTGCCGCAGCCACCTGTGACGCCGGGCTGCGGGGCCACCGCCCGGCCGAATCGACCGGTGCCGGCGCCGAGTCCTCGCGTCGCCCGCCCCCCGGCCAGCGATAATCGCCCCATGGCACCCTCCTCGCCCGCCGCCGCGTGAACGTCACCCACCTGCACCGCCGCCTGCTGCCCGACCTGCTGTCGGTCGGTGCCGGGTACCCCCTGGCACTGGCCGGTGACTACGCGGCCCAGGCCCACGGCCTGTTCGACCGCCCCGGCCGGACCGTGGACGCGGCCACGCAGAGCCCGGAGCCCATGCGGACGATCGCCGCGACGGTCGCGGGCGGCCTCCGCGAGCGCGGCTGGCGGGTCGACGCCCGCGAGACGGACCCCCTCTCCGCGCAACTCGTCGTCGGTGACCCGGTCGCGGCGGAGGAGGGCGAGGTCAACCTCCTCAAGGAGGCCCTCTGGCAGCCTCCCGTCCGGACGGAACTCGGCCTGACCCTCGCCCTGGAGGACGTGGTCGGCATGCGGGTCTGGGCCCTGGCCGACCGCGGCCTGCCCCGCGACCTCCTGATCGTGCACGCCGCCGCGGACCGCTGGACCCTCCCCGACCTGGAGGACCTCGGCCGCCGGCACGCCCGCGACACCTTCGACCTCGCCGACCTGCAGTCCCGGCTGACCGGCACCGACTGGATCGACGACCGGGAGTTCGCACGGCACGGCCCCGACGCCGAGGAGATCACCGCTCTCCGCCAGTGGGCCCAGACCTGGGCCGACGACATCGCGGAACGCCTGATCGAGGGCGGGCCCCCGGAGGACTGACGTCCGCGGGTCACCGGCTCGCCGGCTCCCGGTCCGTGCCCCGGGCCCGCCGGAGGGACAGGGCGTCCAGACCGAGGCCGCCCGTCAGCAACAGCGGCCTGCGCTCGACGGTCACCGACACCCACGGCGACACCCACGGCGACAGCTCGACGGCCACGATGTACAACGCGTACGCCGTGAGCCGAGGTCAGGCCGGCTGCCACAGTTCGATGCGGTTGCCCTCGGGGTCGGTGACCCAGCCGAAGCGGCCCACGCCGTCCATGTCCTGGGTTTCCTCTGCGACGTCCGCGCCCTTGGCGCGCAGTTGCGCGAGCATCGCGTCCAGGTCGCGGACCCGGAAGTTGAGCATGGTCCGCTGGGCCGGGGAGCCGAAGTAGTCGGTCCCGGACTCGAAGGCCGCGAACACCGTCGGTCCGGCCGGCTGCTGCCACAGGCCGTGGTCGTCGGTGTCCAGGCCGAGGCAGTCGCGGTACCAGGCGCTCAGGGCCGCCGGGTCGGCGGACCGCAGGAAGTACCCGCCGATTCCAAGCACACGTTCCATGCCGCCATCCTGCCAAGGCCGGAGACGGCCCGCACGTGTGAAGTCGGGGGGCGTGCGGTACGGACGTAGGTGCAAGCGTGCCGTGTCAGCCGTGTCAGCCGTGTCGCTCGTCGGGAGTCGTCGTGAGCAGTGTTGCCATCGTGGGGGCCGGGCCCGGACTGGGGGCCGCCGTCGCCCGGCGGTTCGGGCGGGAGGGTTTCGCGGTGGCCCTGCTGGCGCGGGACGGCGAGCGGCTCGGCGCGCTGGCCGGAGAACTGGCCCGGGAAGGCGTCCGGGCCCGCGGGTACGCCGCCGACGTCAGGGACCCGCTCGCCCTCGCGGGGGCGCTGGCGCGGGCCGCCGAGGAGCTCGGGACCGTCGAGGTCCTCCAGTACAGCCCCGTACCGCAGCGGGACTTCATGCTGCCGGTCCTGGAGACCACCCACGCGGACCTGCTCGGGCCCGTCGAGTTCTCGGTGTACGGGCCGGTCGCCGCCGTGCAGCAGGTGCTGCCGGGGATGCGGGAGCTGGAGCGGGGGACGATCCTGCTCGTCAACGGCGGTACGGCCGTCATCCCGCACCCCGACCGGGCCGGGACCTCCATCGCCTTCGCCGCCGAGAGCGCGTACGGGCACCTGCTGCACGACCGGCTCGCGGGGGAGGGGATCTACGTGGGGCAGCTGGTCATCCCGGGGGCCATCGTCGCGGGGCACGCCCGCAAGGACCCCGCGGTGCTCGCCGACGCGCTGTGGGGGATGCACCGCGACCGGCACGGGTTCCGGCACTACGCCGACGACCTCGACGGATAGATCCGGGGAGGAGAGGTCCCGTCGGGCGGGACGGACCGATCTGCGCGAACATCATTTGTGGGTCAATATGGTGTTCGGCCCGATTGCTCCTCTCAGGGAGTCAGCGATGGCTAAAGGGGGCCAGCGATGGCTGTGGAAATACCTCCTCTCCTCAAGCCCTCCCGGCTCAGAAGCCGTGGAGGCCTGCTCGGTGAGTGCCTGGCAGAGTTTCTCGGGACCTTCGTCATCCTCTCGTTCGGAGCCGGTGTCGTGGCGATGGCAGTGGCCGCGCTGCCCGGGTCGGGGCGGGCGGAGACCCCCACCACGATCTTCCTCGCCGCCGGTGACTGGCTCCTGATCGCCTGGGGCTGGGGCCTGGCCGTGACCTTCGCCATCTACGTGGCCGGCGGGGTCAGCGGGGCCCATCTGAACCCGGCGGTGACGCTCGCGTTCGCCGTGCGCCGCAAGTTCCCTTGGGTGAAGGTGGTGCCCTACTGGGTGTCGCAGGTACTGGGCGCCTTCGCCGGGGCCGCGCTGGTCTTCCTCGTGTACCACGACGCGATCAACGCGTTCGACGCCGCGTCGAAGCCGCCGAAGGTGGGTGGGCACACCGAGGCCACCTTCTCCATCTTCGCCACCTTCCCGGCGCCGTACTTCCACGGCGGGATCTGGGGGCCGCTGATCGACCAGATCGTCGGTACGGCCTTCCTCGTCATGTTCGTCGTCGCGGTCGTCGACCTGCGCAACACGGCCGTCGGGTCCAACCTCGGCCCGTTCGTCATCGGCCTGGCCGTCGCCGCCATCGGCATGTCCTACGGCGCGAACGCCGGCTACGCCATCAACCCGGCCCGTGACTTCGGTCCGCGGGTGCTCACCTGGCTCGCCGGGTGGAAGAGTCTCGCGTTCCCGGGGAACGGGGCCACGTTCAGCGATTACTGGTGGATCCCGATCGTCGGTCCGCTGGTCGGCGGCGTGATCGGCGTGCTGGTCTACGACCTGTTCATCGGCGACGTCCTGCACGCCCGGCTGAAGCTCGGCGAGTTGCCGGAGCCGGGCCGGACCCGCCCGACCACGGACGAGTAGCGGCCGGGGCGGCGGCTTCTACGGCTGCGGCTTGTCGTCCGCCTGTTCGCCGAGGCGCCGCACCAGCTGCTGCGCCTTGGAGACCCCGGTGTCGATCTGCTCGGTGTACTTGCCGTCGGTCCGTTCGTCGACCAGGTCGCCCGCCTTCTCCAGACCGGTCCCGATCGCGTCACCGTGTTCCTCGGCGACGTCCTTCGCCTTGTCCGCCAGGTTCTTGAGTCCGTCGATTCCGCCGATTCCCTCGAACATGGGGGAATCGTCCCCGGCGGGAGCGGGCGGCGGCAAGACGGCGCCCGGGGCACGGGGCAGGGCGTGAAAGGAGCGTCCGCACGGTCCGCGTCGCCGTCCCCGTCGTTCGCGTCGTTTTCCGGCGTTCACGTGCGAAGCCCGGTCGCGAGGTTGATCCTGATCCTTGATTCGGCGGGCACGCGACGCACACACCCCGGGAGACGACGACATGAGCACCAGCCCCCTCCTGACCGGCCTGAGCGACCGGCTTCCCGAACTGCGGGCGCTCTACGAGGACCTGCACGCGCACCCGGAGCTGTCCTTCGCGGAGGAGCGGACCGCGGCCGTCGTCGCGGGGCGGCTGCGGGAGCAGGGCTGGGAGGTCACCGAGGGGGTCGGCGGCACCGGGGTGGTCGGGGTGCTGGCCAACGGGGACGGGCCGGTCGTGCTGGTGCGGGCCGACATGGACGCGCTGCCGGTGCAGGAGGAGACCGGGCTGCCGTACGCCTCGAAGACCAGCGGGGTGATGCACGCGTGCGGGCACGACCTGCACGTCGCCTGTCTGCTGGGGGCCACCGGGCAGCTGGCCGCCGGGCGGGAGGGCTGGCGGGGGACGGTGGTCGCGGTGTTCCAGCCGGCCGAGGAGGTGGGCGGGGCGCCGAAGATGCTCGCGGACGGGTTCGCCGAGCGGTTCCCGCGGCCGGACGTGTGCCTGGCCCAGCATGTGGCGGCGGCGCCGGCCGGGCTGGTCGGGACCCGGGCGGGGGCGCTGATGGCGGGCGCGGACAGCATGCGGGTCACGCTGTTCGGGCGGGGCGGGCACGGGTCCACGCCGGAGGCCACCGTCGACCCGGTGGTGCTGGCCGCCGCGGTGGTGATGCGGCTTCAGACGGTCGTCTCCCGGGAGGTGGCCGCGGGCCAGCAGGCCGTCGTCACGGTCGGCTCGATCCACGGCGGGACCAAGGAGAACATCATCCCGGACAGCGTCGAGCTGAAGATCAACGTACGGACCGCCACGGCGGCCGTCCGGGAGCGGGTGCTCGCCGCGGTGGAGCGGATCATACGGGCCGAGGCCGCGGCCTCCGACGTGTCCAGGGAGCCGGAGATCGTCCCCATCGACTCCTTCCCGGTCACCCACAACGACCCCGACGCGACCGAGGCCGTCCAGGCCGCGCTGGCCGGCGAGTTCCCGGGCCTCACCTTCGAGCTGACCTCACCCGTCCCCAACAGCGAGGACTTCGGGGCCTTCGGTACGACCCTGGGGGTGCCCTCGGTCTTCTGGTTCGTCGGCGGCGCCGACCACAAGCTCTACGAGGGCGTCGACCTGGAGGCCCTGGTCCGCGACGGCATTCCCCCGCAGATCCCCTCCAACCACTCCCCGCACTTCGCTCCCGTCCCCGACCCCACGATCGAGACGGGCGTCCGGGCACTCCTCGCGGCGGCGGCCCACTGGCTCGCCCCCTGACGCCCTCGTCCGCTACGGACGGGGGGCGGTCTGGTCCAGGGCCGGGCGCAGGTCCGCGCGGCGGCGGATGCCCAGCTTGCGGTAGGTGTGCGTGAGATGGGTCTCCACGGTGCGCCGGGCCAGGTGGAGAAGGGCCGCGATCTCCCCGTTCGTGCGGCCCTCGGCGGCGAGTTCGGCGATCCGCCGCTCGCTGCCGGTGAGGGAGGCGGCGCCGGTACGCCGTCTGGGAGAGCGGGCGCCGCCCTTCCGCAGGATCTCCTCGGTCAGCTCCGACAGCCGTACCGCGCCCTGCCGTTCGGCGTGCTCGGCGGCCTCCCGCAGGCAGTCGCGGGCGCGGGCCCCCTCACCGGCAGCGGTCAGCTGGCGGCCCAGCGCGATCAGGGCGAGCGCAGGCTCGGTACCGGCCGGGCCGCCGTCCCGCAGCAGCCGCACCGCCTCCTCGGTGAGCTCCAGGCCCCGGCGGCCGCCGGTCGCCGTACCGAGGACGCGCAGCGCCCGGCCGACCGTGCGCGGGGTGCCCCAGACCCGGGCCAGCCGCAACTCCTCCTCGGCCAGGGCGATGGCCTCCAGCGGGCGGTCCAGGGCCAGCCGGCACTCGGCGGCGGCGGTACGCCAGGGGGTGACCACCGGGCTGATCACGTCACGGGCCGTCTGGCGGCGCCCGCACTCCAGGAAGTCGTGCAGCGCGGCGGCCGGGTCGCCGGCGGCGACCCGCACCACGCCCCGCGCGTACAGGAACCGGTTCAGCTCCCAGGAGTCCGGCGCCTCCCTGAGGTCGATCCCGGCGACCAGGCCCGCGGCCTGTGCGCCGCGGCCGGTCTCCACGAGCGCGATCAGCGCCTGCGCGTGGGCGTTGGACGGCGTGACCGCGTCGGGGACGGCGGCCGGGCGGGTGTAGTCGGCGCGGGCCGCCGCGATGTCCGTACGGCTGTTGAGCAGCGCCTGGTGCATGGGGTGCAGCAGGTCGGGGCGCTGCCCGGCCAGGCCGCGGTCCACCAGCCGTTCCGCCTCGTCGAGTTCGTCGGCCCACTGGGCGACGGTGGCCGCGGTGCCGACCAGGAACGGCTCGGTGAGCGGGTCGGCGGGTTCGGCGAGCAGGGTGCGCAGCTGCCGCATGGCGTCCCGGGCGGAGGTGAGGCCCGCGGAGGCCGCGTGCCGCACCAGCAGGGCCTGGCCGGCCGTGCCGACCAGCTCCGGGGAGCGGTCGGCGGTCTCGGACAGCCGCCGGTAGACCTCCTGCCGTACCTCCTGGTCCTGGTCGGACAGGAGGACGGAGGCGGTGTGCAGGGTGCGGACCAGGTCGGGGTGGCCGTCCAGTTCGCCGTTCACTGAGCGGAGCAGTTCGACGGCCTTGCGGGTGCGGCCCCGGCCGGTCAGCGCGGTGCCGAGGGCGACGGCCGCGCGCACCCGGTCCTGCGGGGCCGCGGGCAGCCGCACCGCCTCGACGAGGCGCGGGATCGCGGCGGAGGAGCGGGGCGCCGCGTACTCCAGCGAGCCCAGCTCGGTCAGCAGCCGCTGCCGGTGGTCGTCGGGGAGGGGTTCCTC
Organism: Streptomyces sp. NPDC028289; assembly: GCF_055565975.1. Taxonomy (NCBI): domain Bacteria; kingdom Bacillati; phylum Actinomycetota; class Actinomycetes; order Kitasatosporales; family Streptomycetaceae; genus Streptomyces; species Streptomyces sp. NPDC028289. Next base: position 408,657 of record NZ_JBVHTI010000005.1, read on the forward strand.
CAGGGCGCGGCGCAGATAGGCGACGGCGTCCTCGGCGCGGTCCTCGTAGAGGGCGACGGCGGCCGCGTCCCGGAGCAGGGCCGGCGCCCAGGGGGCGTCCACCGGTCCGGTCGCGAGCAGTTGGCGGGCCACGGCCTCGGCGGGGGCGTCCTGGCGCAGCATCGCCTCGGCGATCGCCCGGTGGGCGGTGCGGCGGCGGGCGGCGGGGACGCCGGCGAGGACCGCGTCGCGCAGCAGGGGGTGCGGGAAGTGCGGGCGGCCGTCGGCACCGAGGGTGAGCAGGCCGAGGTTGGTCATGGCGGTGAGCCAGCCGGCCACCCGGGTGGGGTCGGCGTCGGCCAGTTCGGCGAGGAGCGGGGTGACCTCGTTCTCCGGCAGGCCGGTGTCGGGATCCTCCTCCAGGACGGCGAGGGCGCGGGCGACCTCGGTGGTGGCCGGTCCCGCACTGTCCAGCCACCACTGGACGGCGGCCGGGTACGCGCCCGGGTAGAGGGCGGCCGTCGTCTCGGGCACGTCCCGGTGCCGGCTCTCGTCGAGGTCGTCGAGGAGGGCGCCCAGCAGCAGGGGGCTGCCGGCCGCCGCCCGGACGCAGGCGTCGACCCAGGACCGGGACGCGTCGGGGAACTCGGCGCGCACCCGGGCGGCGGCGGCCGCCGGGGCGAGGGGCGCGAGGGTGTGGGTGCGGACCAGCGCCGGCGGCAGGGTGTGGGTGAAGCCTTGGGCGGGCGGGTCGAGGTCGTACTGGCTGCGTTCGCTGACGACGAGGAGGATCGGTAAGCGGTCTATGTGCCGGGCGGACTCCACGAGCCAGCGGTGCGAGGGGGCGTCGGCGAGGTGGACGTCGTCCACGGCGACCAGGAGCGGCGAGTCGTCGGCGTAGGCGCGCAGCACCCGCCAGAGGCCGGCGGCGGTGGACCGCTCGTCCCCGTCCACCGCGAGATCGGCGAACTCCGGTACCCGGCCGAGGAGTTGCAGGACGGTCGCGAAAGAGATGGGGGTGTCGCCGGGTGAGCAGCGGGCGCGGAGCACCTTCAGGCCGAGGGCGCTCGCCTGCTCGGCGGCGGCCTCCAGCACGGTGGTGCGTCCGGTTCCGGTGGCGCCCCGGAGAAGCACGAGGCGGCCGCTGCCGGCCAGCGTGCGCTCGGCTTCCTCGGCCAACAGGTGCATGGCGGCGGCGAGTTCAGGGGACGGACGGGTCATGCCTGGCTCCTCGCGGTGCGCTGGTGGGTTCGCGGGGTTAGAGGTGGCGGGAGTGGGAGAGGTTGTGGGGTGCCGGGGGTGGACGGTGGGTTTGTTGCAGGGGCTGCACATTTGATACGGGGCTGTGGATCTGGGTGTCGGTGTCGGTGCCGGTCCGTTCACGGGTGCGGGTGATCTGTGGCCGGTCGCGCAGTTCCCCGCGCCCCCCAAGATGGTGGGTCCACTGGTCCAACCTCAAAGGGGCGCGGGGAACTGCGTGAACAACCCCCATCGGTGCCCGCAGTCGCCCACAACCTCAGGGCCCCCGAACATCTCGTGGTCCTTCTCGTGGTGCTCCACGATTGTCGTTGCCCCTTTGGCCACAGCAGGCTGGGGTACTACCGCCCGTCACTGTTCCCTCGGAGACGACGGGCACGTGGACATAGGGGAAGCGGTTGGTCAGCAACAGCTCATTCGCGTCGGTCGGCCGCACGCCCGTGGCGGTGTACGCGCCGGACCCGATCTCCCGCGAGGGCGCGCTCAGCCAGTTGCGGCGCCACCCGGAGGTCGAGATACGTGAGGAGTCCGAGACCGGGCCCGGCACGGTGGCGCTGCTCATCAGCGACAGCCTCGACGAACCCGAACTGACCCGGCTGCGCCGGGTGGTGCGCAGCGAGGGGGCGCGGGCCGTACTCGTGGTCGGGGCCCTCCGCGAGACCGAGCTGCTCGATGTGATCGAGTGCGGGGTCGGAGCCATCGTATGGCGCCACGAGGCCACCGAACTCCGGCTCGTGCAAGCCGTCCTGGCGGCCGCCCGGGGCGACGGGGACCTGCCCGCCGACCTGCTCGGCCGGCTCATCAACCAGGTCGGCACCCTGCACCGCAGCGCCGCCGGCCGGCCGGGCGCCCCGGCCGCCGGGCTGTCCGCCCGCGAGGTGGACGTCCTGCGGCTGGTCGCCGAGGGACTCGACACCGGTGAGATCGCCAGCAAGCTGTCCTACTCCGAGCGCACCGTCAAGAACGTGATGCACGGGCTGACCACCCGACTGCATCTGCGCAACCGGGCCCACGCCGTCGCCCATGCCCTCCGGGAAGGCTACATCTGACCGGTCGGGCAGCTGACACCGGCTCAGGGGCAGGCCGGTCTGCCCGGCTGCGCCTGCGGGGGCGGCCGGGGCGAAGGGCAGGATGGGTGTGTATGCCGAGGGGGCCGCGCGGGTCCATGGGGTGGTGAGTACGGCGTGATCCACGAGGTGGACCAGGTGCTGCGGAACCTGCTGACCAGCGGTGCGCTGGAGGGTTCCGGCATCGAGGTCTCCTTCGACGCGCCGACCCGCGACTGGTCGGCCCGCCGCAACGGGCCTGTGATCAACAGCTACCTGTACGACATCCGGGAGGACGTGAACCGGCGCCAGCGCGGGCACATCGACGTCCGCGACGACCGGGACGTCGTGGTCAAGCGCCGCCAGCCGCCCCGGTGGTTCCGGCTGTCGTACCTGGTTACGGCGTGGACCAAGCGGCCGGAGGACGAGCACCGGCTGATCAGCGCGGTGCTCGCGACCCTGATCCCGCGGGAGCTGATCCACCCCTCGGAACTGCCGGGCTCACTTGGCGCGCTGGGCCTGACGATCCCGCTGTCGTGCGCCGGCATCCAGTCCGAGGCGCGCTCCCTCGCCGAGATCTGGTCGGCGCTCGGCGGCGAGCTCAAACCGTCCCTGGACGTCGTGATCACGGCGCCCTTCCCGGCCTATCCCGAGTACGACGCCGGCCCGCCGGTCACCGAGGGTGCCGCCGTGCGGGTGCGCGACGGGATGGACGACGGCGCGCCGGTCCTCGAGGAGCGGGCCCACCGGCCCGGCCAGGTCGCCGAGGCCGCGGCCGCCCGGAGGGGCCGGGCGTGACCCTGGACGTCTCCCTGGAGCCGGCCGCCGCGCTCCTCACCCGGCTCTCCGCGCTGCGCGACCGGGTCGCCGCCCTGGTCGCCCACCGCTCCGCCGACGACCCGACGGCCGGCGACCCGCTGCGCGGCCTCTACCTCTCCGAGGAAGCGGTACGGCACCTCCTGCGCCCCGAGCCGGAACCGGCCGAACTGCCCTCCCTGGCCGACGGTTTCGCCGACCCGCTCGCCGCCCTCGCCACCCGCCTGCGCCTCGCCCCCCTCGACACCACCCTCCTCCTCATCGCCCTCGCCCCGGACCTCGACCGCACCTTCGAGCAGCTGTACGGCTACCTCAACGACGACGTCGGCCGCCGCCGCGCCACCGTCGGCCTCGCCCTCGACCTGTGCGGCGCCCCCGCGCACCTCGCGGCGGCCCGCGCCCGCTTCCACCCCACCGCCCCGCTCACTGCGCTCGGCCTGCTCACCGTCGAGGAGCCCGAACGCCCCTTCCTCAGCCGCTCGTTGCGCGTCCCCGACCGGGTCCTGGCCCACCTCCTCGGCGACGACACCCCGGACGCGGCGCTCACCGGACACCTGCGGGAGCTGTCGTACGGCGGCGAGCCCGCCGACCCGGAGTTCGTGGGGCGGCTGGCCGCGCGGATCGCCGCCGGGCCGCTCTTCGCCTTCCTGCGGGAGCGGCAGGAGGGCGAGGGTCTCGGCTGCGCGGCCGCCGCGCTGCGGCTCGCGGGGCGGGCGGGGCTGCACTGCACCGGGCCCGAGGAGCGGATCCCGGAGCTGCTGCGGGAGGCCCGCCTGAGTGGGCGGGCGATCCTGGTCGACAGCGACCAACCGGGCGCTGTCCTCAAGGCGTTGAGCGGTGACGCCGCCGCGGACGTCACCGTGCTGGTGACGACCGCCCGTCCCTACGACCCCCAGTGGTGCGACCCCCGTGACCCCCTCGTCCTCGAGGTGCCCTCCCGGCGCGCCGCCGCCCCGGACGCCTGGGCGGCCGTACTGCCCGGCGACCCCGGCTTCGACCTCGCGGCCACCGTCGCCCCGTACCACCTCGGCGGCGAGCGCCTCACCCGGGCGGCCCGCGCCGCGCAGGACCTCGCCGCCTTCGAGGGCACCCCGCTGACCGCCGCCCACCTGCGGCTCGGTGCTCGCCAGCAGTCCGCCTCCGGCCTGGAGCAGCACGCCCGCCGGATCCGGCCCGCCGTCGACTGGCGGGACCTGGTGCTGCCCGAACGGCCGCTCACCGAACTGCGGGAGCTCGCGCTGCGCGCCCGCCACCGCGACCGGGTGCTCGGCGACTGGCGGCTGAGCGCCGGCGGCGGCAGGGGCCGCGGAGTGCTCGGCCTCTTCGCGGGCGAGTCGGGCACCGGCAAGACCCTGTCGGCGGAGGTGGTGGCCGCCGAACTCGGCCTCGACCTCTACGTCGTCCAGCTCTCCTCCGTCGTGGACAAGTACGTCGGCGAGACCGAGAAGAACCTCGAACGCATCTTCACCGAGGCCGACCGCACCGACGCCGTGCTGCTCTTCGACGAGGCCGACGCCGTCTTCGGCAAGCGCTCCGAGGTCAAGGACGCCCACGACCGGTACGCCAACCTGGAGTCGGCCTACCTCCTCCAGCGACTGGAGGCCTTCGACGGCATCGCGCTGCTCACCACCAACCTGCGCGCCAACATCGACGAGGCCTTCACCCGGCGCCTGGACCTGGTGATCGACTTTCCGTTCCCGGACGAGTTGCAGCGGCTGGCGCTGTGGCGGCACGGGCTGGTGCACGTGCCGAGTGAGGACGGCGTCGAACTGCGCCCGCTGGCAGCGGAGTTCGAGCTCGCCGGCGGTTCCATCCGGAGCGCGGTGGTGACCGCGGCGTACCTCGCGGCGGGGCGGGGCGAAGCCGTCGGCGCGGCGGACCTGCTCGAAGGGGCGCGGCGCGAGTACCGCAAGGCGGGGCGGCTGGTGCCGGGCACGTGGGCGTGAGTGACGCACGGGGGGCGCGCGCCGTCCTGTGTCTGCCGCGCCGTCGTGGCCGGTCGCGCAGTTCCTCCCCCAGCCTTCGGCCGGGGGTACCCCCAGCGCCCCTGACGGGGTGAGCAGTCGCCGGACGGGTGGTCAGTCCGTGGACGGGTGGACGATCAGCCACTCCTGGTCGTCGGTGTTCGAGCAGTAGTACAGGGTCAGGTTGGTGTCGTTGCCGCCGGTGCTGTAGCCGGCCACGTCGAGGCAGAGGTTGTCGCTGGCGAAGTTGCGGATCCAGTAGGCGCCGCTGGGCTGCTTGTCGATCCACCACAGCTGGTTGTCCGCCTTGGTGCCGTCGCACTTGTACTCGGTGATCGGCGAGGACAGCTTGGCCGAACCGTAGTCGGGCAGGTCCATGCACAGCTGGTCCTTGGCGTTGCGGATCTGGAAGAGCGCGGCCGAGCCGGGGCCGCCCTTCGCGTACCGCACCTCGAGGTTCCACAGCTGGTTGTCGTTGGTGGTCTCGTCGCAGGTGTACTCGCGCACCGGGCCGTTGCTGGTGCCGTTGCCGTAGCCGGGGATGTCCGCGCACCTCTTGGTGGTCGTGTTGCGCAGCAGGATGTTCGTCGCCGGGACGACCGGCTTCGGGGCCTTCTTCTTCGTCGCCTTCGGGGTCGGCTGGGACTGGCCGCCGCTGCCGCCCGCCTGGGTGCCGGACGAGGTGTCGCCGTCGTTCGCCGGCTGCTTCTCCACCGGGGTCGGCGAGGGCGCCGGCGCTGCCGCCAGGGGCGCGCCGGCCGAGGGGCTGGGGGCGATGCTGCTCACCCCGGCCTCCTGGACCTGTTCCTGGGCGAGGCTTCCGACCTTGGGTTTGTAGTTGAACCAGATCAGGGCGAAGGTGAGGGCGAGGGCCAGCAGGGTGCCGAAGAGGGTGGCCAGCCACCGGGGCAGGAAGCCGCGCTGGACGTAGGTGCCGTCCACAGGCTGTGGATTGACGCCCGACCGCTGGACGGTGAGGGCGTACGGCCGCTGCTCCTTGGGCCCGAACCAGATGATCCGCCGGGGCTTGAGGGTGGCCTTGACGAAGGCGGCGCGGCCGGGTTCGATCTGGACGTTGCTGGGGTGCAGGTCGTAGACGAGCTGGTCGCCGTTGTCGCTGCCGCTGACCGAGGCGGTGAGCTTCGTGTTGCCGAGGTTGTCGATGGCCAGCTGGGGGCGGCCCCGGAACCGGCCCTTGACCGTCGGCGGCACGAGTTCGGCGCGGACCTCGGTGAAGGGCGTGATGGTGAGGTTGCCCTCGGGGACGGTGACCGCCTCGGGGTGCTCGGTGGGCGTGATGCGGATGGCGTAGGGGTTGGGGCCGGCGGTCGCGTCCGGGGTGCGGGGCGGGGCGAAGGTGAGCTCGACCGTGCCCGTGGTGCCCGGGTAGAGGCGGAGCGTGGCGGGCTCGACGGTCGTCCAGGGCGCGATGGGGCCCACCGGTTCGAAGCGGTACTCGTCGACGACGTCACCGGTGTTGCGCAGCCGCAGGCGTACCCGGGTCGAAGCGCCCGGGTCCACGGTCGCGGAGGCGGGTTCGAGCGAGGTCCAGAGAGTCATGGGTTCACACCGTCAGTTTGAAGGCTTCGAGCCAGAGCGTGTTGTCCCAGGTGCCCAGGGTGAGCAGGGCCGGACGGGCGTCGCTGCACGCCTGGTTGCCCCAGCCCGCGTTGCGGACGTGGGCGAAACCGCAGACCTGGCCGTTGCCGACGTTGAGGGTGAAGGTCTCCAGGTAGGGGTCGGCCGGCTTCGTGCTGCCGATGTAGTTGTCCTTGCCGTCGGCGACGATCTTGGTCCAGGTCTGCCACTTGCCCTGCCCGTTGGTGGACTGGGAGTCGTAGACGAAGGAGTTGCCGGCCGAGCCGTCGACGCCGTACACCGCGACGTTGATGTCCTTGATCGGGGTGTTCTTGCCGATGGTGCCGGCGATGGTGCCGTCGCAGACGGGCTTCGACCAGCCGGTGCCCTGGATGTAGGCGCGGTAGCAGATGTGCCGGCCGCCCGGGTCGGCGGCGGCGAGCCGGTTCACGGCGGTCGCGGCCGTGTCCTGCTTGGGCTTGGCCGTGACGGTGGCCGTCGCGCCCCCGCCGCCTCCGCCCCCTCCGCCACCGCCGCCGTTGTCGTTTCCGGCTTCGGTGGTCGGGGCGGCCGGCGCCGCGGCCGCCGTCTGGGTGGGCGCCGGCGGCGGGGTCGGGGTCGTCGAGGGGCTGGGCGCGATGCTGCTCACCCCGGCCTCCACGGGCTGTTCCTGGGCGAGGCTCTGGACGTGGGGTTTGTAGTTGAACCAGATCAGCGCGAAGGTGAGGGCGAGGGCCATCAGGGTGCCGAAGAGGGTGGCGAGCCAGCGGGGCAGGAAGCCGCGCTGGATGTACGTTCCGTCGACCGGCTCCGGCTGCACCCCCGACCGCTGCACGCTGAGCCGGTAGGGCCGCTGCTCCTTGGGCCCGAACCAGATGATCCGCCGGGGCTTCAGCGTGGCGTTCACGAAGGCGGCGCGGCCGGGTTCGATCTGGACGTTGCTGGGGTGCAGGTCGTAGACGAGCTGGTCGCCGTTGTCGCTGCCGCTGACCGAGGCGGTGAGCTTCGTGTTGCCGAGGTTGTCGATCGCCAGCTTCGGGCGCCCCCGGAACCGGCCCTTGACCGTCGGCGGGACCAGCTCCGCGCGCAGCTCGGTGAAGGGCGTGATGGTGAGGTTGCCCTCGGGGACGGTGACCGCCTCGGGGTGCTCGGTGGGCGTGATCCGGACCGCGTAGGGGTTCGGTCCTGCCGTAGCGTCCGGGGTGCGGGGCGGGGCGAAGGTGAGCTCGACCGTGCCCGTGGTCCCTGGATAGAGCCGGAGCGTGGCGGGCTCGACGGTCGTCCAGGGCGCGATGGGGCCCACCGGTTCGAAGCGGTACTCGTCGACGACGTCGCCGGTGTTGCGCAGCCGCAGGCGTACACGGGTCGAAGCGCCCGGGTCCACGGTCGCGGAGGCGGGTTCGAGGGAGGTCCAGAGACTCACGTCGTCACGCTAGGGGTGGTCGCCCGCGCCGGTCAGGAGGTTTTGGGGCACATCGCGTGACCGGCGGGGCAGAGTGGCGGCGGTCAGTCCGTCAGGTCGTCGAGTCCGGGCCTCGCGCGCGGGCCGGTCGAGTAGGGCCGCAGGGTCATGCTCTGCGAGCTGTTGCCGGCCATCGCCCGGAGCTGGAAGAGGGTCACCTTCAGGGAGACGTTCCCGTAGTTGGGGTCCTTGTAGGTGACGACCCGGGCCGAGCTGTCGTAGGAGTCGATCAGGACGGCGTGGACCGTGCTCTCCATCGTGCTCGCCGACCGGCTGGTCAGGTCGATCACCCCGGCGGCCGTGTCGTCGTCCTTCCCCAGCTTGAACCTCCGCCTGATACCGGCGTAACAGGGCAGGCTCTGGTTCTCCATGGCAAGGCGCACGTCGTCGAGGCTCTGGCTCGCGTCGATGTGGGCGGGGGCGGTGTCGAGGAGCTTGCTCACCTCGTCGCCGGGCGCGCCGACCTTCTGGATCAACATCCTGGCGCGGTCGGAGGCCTTGGAATAGACCTCGCGGATCGAGGCGAACTGCGCCCTGCCGTCCTGGAAGTCCAGTCTGTCGAGCGAGGTCTCCGCCCCCATGGACCGGCGGGCGAAGAGGGCGACCTCGTCGCGGCTGATGTCCGTGACGGCCTGGTCGTGGTGGGCGCGCCAGTTGTCGAGCTTGCGCACCATGGAGTCCAGCGCCTCCGCCGTCATGATGACCGCGAGCCGGCGCCCCTCGATCTTGTTCCCCTTCTGCTTCTCCTCCCGCTGGCGGTCGTCGCGGTCGGCCGTGGAGGGGTAGGCCCGCATCGCGACGGACAGCGCCTGAACGGGCAGTCCGTGGTGCTCGGCGATGGCCTCCAGCACGTAGAGCCAGCAGGACGGCCCCTGTTGCACGGCCAGGTTGGTGACCCGCTGCACGGCGGTGACCCGCTGCACGGCGCCGGTGGCCGCGGGCGCGGCGGCCGCCGGCGTCGCCGGCGTCCGCTGGGCCGGCGGCACCGGACCGCTCATCACCTTGCGGGCGTTGTCCACCGCGTGGCGTTCACCCGAGTCGTTGACGTCGGAGACGCGCACCCCGCCGCCGGAGTCCGTACCGGGCACAGGGCCCTTCAACTGATCCTCGTAGTGGGTCAGTTCGTGGGCCCAGTCCTCCTTCGTCATGGTGTCGCCGACCACGATGTTGGGGCCGGTGGTGTACGCCTTGGCGCCGAGTTCCTTCGCCGACTCCCGGGCCAGCGACCCCGTGTGCACCCGTACGCCGCTGAAGTCCGCGCCGTCGAAACGTGTCTCCATCTCCGACTGCAGCGCCTGGTCCATGCTCTGGCCCGGGGACTCGATCACCCGGTGCACCAGGGCCCGGCGCTGCACCGCCGGCACGTGGCCGCAGGCGGTGTCGTGCTCGTGGAGTTCCGCGCCGGCCGTCTGCCGCTGCACCGCCGTCGGGTGGCCGCAGCTCGCGTCGTGCCGGTGGCGCGACGCCTCGACGGTGCGGGTCACGGCCGCGTTGCCCGCCGTTCGCTGGAGAGCGAGCAGCCCGGCCGCGGTGCCGGTCACGGCCGTACGGTCGGCACCTGCGGCCGTCTCCCGTGCCGCAGGGCGGTGGACGGCCTGCGGGTGGCCGGCCTGGCTGTGTTCCTCCTGTGCGTGCATGAACTACCTTTCGGCGACGGACCCTTGACCACAACTACGAGTGCCGGGGCCGGGTGCGCAAGGGGCGTTCGGGCAGCCTCGGGGGCAACATCCTCAGGACTCTCCGTCCGCCGCGGCCAGTACGCCGTGCGGGTCGGCCGGCGCGTGCCCGCCCCCCGCGGCGGCCGCCATGCGCCGCACCGCCGGTTCGGGCATCCGGATCACCACCGGGTACGTGAGGGTGTGGTCCTGCACGCCGACCGCACCGGCCGGACCCCGCAGCGCGCCGGTGTGCCGGTGCCGCACCTGGGCCACGGCCCTGACCTGCAGGGTGAACTGCACCAGCACCGACGCCGCCTTCGGCTTCCGCAGCGGCACCGTGCCGGAGGCGCTGCCCGCGGCGTCGGTGGGGCCGCCGTCGCGGCCGTACGTGCCGGGGACGTTGTTCATGCCCGAGTAGTCGGCGCGGACCGGACCCTCGCCGCCCATGAACCGCGCGGCACGGCCGTGGTGCGCGGCGTGCTGTGCGTCGGCGGCCGCGGGGCGCCCCTCGGGGCCGCTCTGCGCGACGGTCTCGAAGGTCATCTTGTCGCCGCTGCCGAGGATCTCGCCGTCGCGCAGCCGCGCGTGCAGGGAGCAGGCGACGTCCTGGCCCGCCACGCCGGACACGTGCACCGGCGGCAGCTGCGCGCCGGCCGACACCAGCAGCGGCAACGCCGCCGTGAGCCACTCGGTGGACACCGCCTCCCGCTGGGCGTGGTGCGCGGCGTCACCGGCCTTCCGGAAGCCGCCGCCGACGTGAGCCTGTGCCATGGCCCGGCCGACCAGCTCCCGTATCTGCGGTGCGCCCCGGAAGCCGTTGACCTGTGCCTCCACGGGCAGTCGGGCGCCGTCCGCACGCCACGCGGCCAGGGCGGCCGGAGTGGCGTCGCGCACGGGGGCGGCGCTTGCCCGGGCGGGTCCCGCGGTGCGCTCCGGCCGGGCGCGGGCCAGGGCCTTCAGGTCGTTGTCCAGCACGCGGTGCAGGAAGGAACCGTCGAGGGTCACGGACGCCAGCCGGCCGTCCGCGGAGCGCAGTTCGAGTTCCGCCTGGAAGGGGACCGTCACGTTCACCGAGCCTGCCTCGGTGTCCACGATCGTGCGCAGGCCGGTCTGCGTCCGGGCGGACGCGGCCTGCCTGGTCGACGTGGTCTTCCCGATGCCGGGGCCGGCGACGGCGCCCGCGCTGCCGACCAGGTCGTCGTGCGGCTTGCCGGCACCGGTCAGCGAGGCGTCGACTTCGCTGGTGCGGCTCTCCTGACGGCTGGTCGCGCGCTGTGAGTACGCGACGGTCGCGAACTCCATCTCGCGGTCGTTCCCGGACGGCCCGGCCACGGTGCCCGGCCCGGTGCGGCGGATGTGGAAGACGGCCCGGTACGACGTGGCCCGGCGGCCGGGGACGGAGCTGTTCCGCAGCAGCTCGACGGGAACGCCCCCGTCCATGGCACCGGCGAGCAGACCAACCGCGCCGTCCTGGTCCAGCACCCGCAGCAGCCGCTGCACGTTCTCGAACCTGTCGTCCAGCACCCGGGCCGGCAGCAGGTCCGCCGCCAGCGCCCGGTCCCGCACCGCCGCCCGCAGCCGTCCGAGCAGCGGCACGAAGTCGGGCATGTCCTCGACCATGCCGGCCCCGAGCGGGAGGTGCGCGGCGAGCGCCGGTACGTCGGACACGTCCCGCGGAGGTGCGGCCGGAGCGACGCGCTGCTCCCGCCCGCCGGAGCCCTCCGCCCGCTCCGGGAGTTCTCCCCTGGCCTTCTCCGACGTCCCCTGCCCCGGTCCGGACTCCGACCCCGGACCGGCGCTGCCCGCAGCCGGGGTGCCGGCCGCCGGCCGCCACCTGTCCGCGGTCTCCGCCAGCGCCTGCTCCTGCTCCCGGGCCCGTTCCTCCGGCGTCCGCAGGCCCGCCCTTCGCAACTGCGGTTCGGTGAGCCAGAGTCCGACGGCGCCCGGCACCGTCAGCCGCTGCGACATCGCGTACGGGCCGCGGCCGTTCACCGCGACCTCGGCCACCATCCACGCGGACAGGTCGCACTGGACGAGGTAGAGCGGCCTGGAGCGGGGATGGACGGAGTTGCGTTCGATCGTGCCGCCGGTCGTCGACGTGTCCGTCGTGGTCGTCGCCTGCCCGAAGGCGGGTGACACGCTCTGGGCCAGCGTCCACCCCGAGCCGCGCTCCGACCCGGTGCCGTTGAAGGTGACCGCCTTGCTCGTCGTCGACGCGTGCTGCCCCGACGCCTGATGGCCGCCCAGGACCATGTTCTCGACGCCGGCCCCGCCCGCCCCGTTCTGCTCCGGCCTGCGGTGCAGGACCCGCGGGTTGGTGAGGGCCAGCCGGGTGCCGACGGCGCCGTTCAGCGCGGCCGTGCGCCGGGCGTGGCGCAGGTCGCCGACCACCCAGCCGGTACGGGTCGCCTGCCGCAGGGCCGCGGTGATGGACTCCGGGCCGAGCCGCTCCTCCAGCGCGAGGCGCGGGGCGAGGCCCTCCGCCTGGTACGCGGTGTCGCCCGGCTTGTCCCGGTCGCCCTTGCGCGCGGCCAGGGCGAGCAGCCGGAAGGCCAGCTGCCGCAGCTGCTCGCCGTCTCCGACGGTTTCCACGAAGTCCCAGTCCCGCACCTGCCGTTCGGTGTCCGTACCCGGCGGCCGGGTCAGCAGGTCGTGGATGCCGGTGGCCCCGGAAGCGAGGTGGAACCTGGCCGGCCGGGACCGCCGGGCGGCCGTCCTGCGGCGCTCGCCGGCGCCCACGGTGAGCGCGGCGGGCGTGCTCAGCTCCACGTCCTGCCCCTCCGCGCTCCCGTCGAAGTGCTGCGGTACGGCGGCGTCCAGGTCGCCCAGCGAGGCGACGGTCCGGGCCTCGGGCCGCTCGCGGCCCGGGCCGCCGGGGGTGAGGGAGCGTTTCAGGGTGCGCTCCCGGGTGGTCATGGTGACCTTGGCGTCGAGCAGCAGCCGGGTGCCGAACGTACTCGTCCGCACGTCACCGCTGTTGAGCGAGTCGCCCCGGACCGCGGGGCCGCCCTGGACCCGGCGCGCGCTCTCCAGCGCGGCGTTGGCGGTGACGCCGAAGGACAGCGCGCCCGGCAGCAGCGTGACGTTGACGCTGCCCTGTGCGCCGGCCCGGCGGGCGGTGGTGCGGCCGGTCTGCCCGCCGGAGGCGACGCCCGAACTGCTGCGCACCAGCCAGTTGTCGGTGTCGCCGAGATAGCTGAGCTCGCCGACCCGTCCGCGTACCCGGACCTGCACGTCGTGGGAGTGCAGCGTGGTCTTCCGGCGCAGCCGCACCGGGACGCCGGCGCCCAGGAGCTGGTTCTTCTTCGCCCGCAGGTTGGTCTCCGAGAGCACGGTGACGAGCTCGCGGTAGTTGCGCATGCGCGCCTCGGCCTCCTCCGGGTCGGGGGACTGCCCCGCCGGCCGGTCTCCGGTGCCGAAGTCCGGCAGATAGCCGGCCAGTTCGGGCCGGGACGCGAACAGCCGCTCCAGCGCCTCGACGAGGGGGCGCACGTCCAGGTGGGTGAGGGAGACGCTGTTGCCGACGGCGCCGAACGGCAGGTGGCGTTCGGTCTCGCGCTCGGTCCCGTCGGGCGCGGTCTCGGTGGGCCTGCGGCGCAGGGGGTCCGCCTGTACGCCTTCCGGCAGCGGCAGCCCGAGGTGCCGGGCCTCCTGGGCGTTCAGGCTGACCCAGCTGTCCAGGGTGTGCTCGGCCGTGCGCCGCTCGGGGTGCAGCCGCTGCGCGGGGGACGCGGGCCCCACGCCCTGCACGGTCAGCCTGACCCGGCCGAGGTAGAGCACCTTGTCACCGCGGATCTCGGCGCCCTTCCGGGTGGCCACGGTCTGGTCGGACGACGAGAACCGGGCGCTCTTCAGAGCGGCGGAGCCCATGCCCTGGAACCGGGCGACCGGTACCCCCGGGGCGCCGACGGCGACCGCGGGACCGGCCCCGAACAGCGCGCTCGCGCCCTTCGAGCCGGTGCGGCCCGCGCCGTGCGCGCTCTGCTGGTGGGTGCGCAGCTGGGTCTGTCCCGCACCCCAGCCGGGGGTCAGCGACACGATGTCGGCGCGCATCCGGTACGCGCTCGCGGCGCTGCCGTCCTTGGCGGGCAGGTCCTCGCCGGGCACCCAGCCCGCGAGGAGCCGGGGCAGGTCCTGCAGCACGGTCGTGCCGGAGGTGGCCTGGAACAGCCGCTCCCGGCCGGGGGCGCCCGGCGCGGTCACCGACGGCGCGAGGACGGAGGCGACGGTGTCGAACAGCCCGCCCCCGCCGCCGTGCGGACCACCGGGGTCCTCCACGGCCAGTGCCGCCATGGACACGGCCTGCCGTACGGAGGTGGCCTGCTCCTCGCTCAGCTCCGGACCGGGGACGGGCCGTACGGTGCCGTGCGGCACCAGGTGCTCGTGCGGGACGCGCATGACGAGGGAGCCGTCGCCGCTCGCCAGGTGCCGGCCCCGCGCGCCGTGCTGCTTGATCCGCACGACATAGCTCACCCGGCGCCGCGCCGTGACCGTGCCGCCGCCGCTGCGGAAGGTCCGGGGCTCGGACACGGTGCGCGAGGAGTGCGTGTCCTGGGTGGAGGTCAGAGCGGCTCCGCCGGCGAGCTGCGCGCCGCCCAGGACGCCGGGCGTGGGCGTCGGGACCAGGACGGTGCCGGAGGCGGCGGCGCCCCACCGGCGGGCGCGGACCGTGTCGGCGGCGACCGTGCCCGCCGAGTTGTGCAGGTGGTCGACCTTGATGTCGGCGTCCTCGCCCTGGGCGCTGTCCGCGAACGACAGCGCGGCGGCGTCCTCCTCGTCCCGCGGCCTGATGGCGACGGTGACGTCGTGCACCGCCCCGTTCACCCCGCGCACGGCGAAGGCCCGCCCGCGGCCGTAGAAGGTCTCCGGCCGGCCCGCCAGCTCCTGCCCGATCGCCTCCACTTCGGCGCCTGCCTGCCCGGTGACCCGGGTCACCTCCGCGGCGACGAACGGGTGGCCGGTCAGTCCTGAGGCGGTGGACAGGCCCGCCGAGGTCATCGCAGCCAGGTACGGGGGGAGCGTGAGCGGCCCCTGCGTCCGGGCCCCGGCGGGTACGGGCGGCGGAGTGCGGGTCGGGGCGGGCGGCCGGCCGCCCTCGAACAGGCCGGCCACGGCGGCGTTCCCCGCCGTGCTCTGCAGCTTCTGCATCTCCACGGCGACCGGGGGCCCGCCCGGCGTACCCGGCATCGACGGCTGCCGGCGGAGGAGTCCCTCGCCTCTGCCCTGGCCGGCGCGGCTCACCCCGGCCCCGCTCGCCGCGCCCTCGCCCGCCGCCGGCTTCCCTCTCCGCCGCATCCCGCGCACTCCCGTCCCCGCCGGGACCAGGGGCCCCGTCCGCGTCGTCCTGGTGGCGCGTGCGGGCGCCCGTGACGGGACGCAGCCCGTCTGGCCGTGCAGGGTAACGCGTGAACGGGACGGGTTCACAAGGGGTTGTTCGGGGAACGGACCGGTTAACGAAGGGGATTCGAGGCGCTCCCGACCCGTGGTCGGTGACGTACGGCGAGTGGCTGCCCCCAGGGGTTGCCCTTGGGGGCAACAGATGTGCCCGGGCCCGGGCACCGGTGGCCGTTTCGGCGGACGCGCTTCGCGCGTGAGGGTGGGAAGCGTTCCTGTCTCGTACCCCGAGGAGAGCAGAGCATGCCGTCCTACCTGTCGCCCGGCGTCTACGTCGAGGAGGTGGCCAGCGGCTCGCGCCCCATCGAGGGGGTGGGCACGTCGGTGGCGGCCTTCGTGGGCCTGGCCCCGACCGGTCCGCTGAACGAGCCGACGCTGGTGACCAACTGGACGCAGTACGTCGCGTCCTTCGGTGAGTTCACCGACGGGTACTACCTCGCGCACTCCGTCTACGGCTTCTTCAACAACGGCGGCACGGCGGCCTACGTGGTCCGTGTCGGCGGCAGCAGGGAAGACGCCGAGGGCACCGTCGGCGCGCCCGCCGCCGTCGGGAGTGCCGCCGCCCCGGCCGCCCTGCCGCCCGGCGAGGCCAAGCAGCTCGGCACCTTCACCGTCAGCGCCATCGCCTCCGGCGACCTGAGCGTCGAGGTCGCCGACCCGGAGGGCGAGGGCCCCGCCGAACGCTTCAAGCTGGTCGTCAAGGACGGCGGCAAGACCGCCGAGACCTTCGACGTGACCGCGAAGAAGGGCGGCCGCAACTACGTGGTCACCCAGGTCAAGGAGCGCTCCAAGCTCATCACCGTGACCGAGGCCGCGCCCGCCGCGCAGCTGGCCCGGCCGGAGAACCAGACGGTGGCCCTCGTGGCCCCGACCCAGACGCCGGCGTCCGCGTCCCCCGTCGCGGGCGCCGGTTCGCACCCCGGCCCCGCCGACTACCTCGGCGACTCGGCCGACCGCACCGGCTTCGGCGGCCTGGAGGCCGTCGACGAGGTGTCCATGGTGGCCGTCCCCGACCTGATGGCCGCCTACCAGCGCGGCGCGATCGACCTGGAGGCCGTCAAGGCCGTCCAGCTCGGCCTGATCGCGCACTGCGAGCTGATGGGCGACCGGGTCGCGGTCATCGACCCGCCGCCGGGCCTCAACGCCCGCCAGATCCGGGTCTGGCGCCAGGAGACGGCCGGCTACGACTCCAAGTACGCGGCCCTGTACTACCCCTGGATCAAGACCTTCGACCCGTCCTCCGGACAGTCCCGGCTGATCCCGCCGTCCGGCCACGTGGCCGGCGTCTGGGCCCGCAACGACGCCGAGCGCGGCGTCCACAAGGCCCCGGCCAACGAGGTCATCCGCGGCGCGGTCGACCTGGAGCTCCAGATCACCCGCGGCGAGCAGGACCTGCTCAACCCGATCGGCGTGAACTGCATCCGCGCCTTCCCCGGCCGCGGCATCCGCATCTGGGGCGCCCGCACCCTCTCCTCCGACCCGGCCTGGCGCTACCTGAACATCCGCCGGTACTTCAACTACCTGGAGGAGTCGATCCTGATCGGCACCCAGTGGGTGGTCTTCGAGCCCAACGACCACAACCTCTGGGCCCGTATCCGGCGCAACATCTCCGCGTTCCTGGTCAACGAGTGGCGCAGCGGTGCCCTGTTCGGGCAGCGGCCCGAAGAGGCGTACTACGTCAAGTGCGACGAGGAGACCAACCCGCCGGAGTCGGTCGACGTCGGCCGCGTGATCTGCGAGATCGGCATCGCGCCGGTCAAGCCCGCCGAGTTCGTGATCTTCCGGCTGGCCCAGTTCAGCAGCGGCAGCGGCGAGCTGCAGGAGTAGCGGGCCCTCGGTCCCCAATCCCCTTGTTGTCACGGCACCTTGAGAAGAACGGGCAGTAACACATGAGTCTCCAGCCGGGTGACGCCCTCACATCGCACAATTTCGGCCTGCAGATCGACGGCGTGATGGTCGAGTACCTCGCCGAGGTCAGCGGCATGACGATGGAACAGGACGTCATCACCTACCAGCAGAACACGCCGGACGGGAAGAACCACGTCCGCAACCTGCCGGGCGTGAAGAAGAACGGCACCTGCACGGTCGTCCGCGGTATGACCCAGTCCTCGTCGTTCACCCAGTGGATCAACGAGTCGATCAACGGCCAGATGACCACGGCCCGCAAGAACGCCTCCATCATCATGATGGACTTCGAGAACAACCCGGTGAAGCGCTACAACCTGCGCAACGCCTGGTGCAGCAAGATCGACACCAGCACGGTGAAGGCGGGCGAGGCGTCCGCGCTGACCGAGACGGTGACCATCACGTTCGAAGAACTGGTCATCGAGTAATGAGGCGTTCGGCTGTCAGGGCCCAGGGTGTGGGGGCGCCGCTCGCACCGGAGGCGGCGGTGCCCCAGGCCCCTCAGCAACCGGAGGCGCCCGTCGAGGTGCTGCGCACGGAGTTCCCGTTCCAGCTCCCGCGCGGGTACGTCGACGAGCAGGGCACCGTCCACCGCGACGGCGTGATGCGCCTGTCGACGGCCCGGGACGAGCTGGTCCCGCTGCGGGACGTCCGGGTCCAGGAGAACCCCGCGTTCCTGTCGGTGGTGCTGCTGGGCCGGGTCATCACCCGCCTCGGCACGCTCCCGCTCGTCCACGACGGGGTCGTGGAGAACATGTTCGCCTCCGACCTGGCGTTCCTCCAGGACTTCTACCGTCAGATCAACGCCGAGGGACACACCCGGGCCGCGGTCAACTGCCCGCACTGCTCCGAGCCCTTCGAAGTGGAACTCGGCGGGAGCCGCCTGGGGGAATCGTGACGTACGCGACCGACCGGCTGCACGAGGAGATCGCGTACGTCGCCTACCACTTCCACTGGAACCTGGAGGACATCCTGGACCTGGAGCACGCCGACCGCCGCCGCTACACGGCGGAGATCGCGTCTCTGGTGACCAGGGCGGCGGCCTCCGCAGGGGCGGAGGGCTGACGGGTGGGGCTGTGGGATCGGGTACGGGGGCGCGGTCGCGGGTCCGAGGCCGGAGAGTCCGGGACCGGGAGCGGGAGCGCGCCTGAGGCTCCCGCGGAGGCGCCGCGTCCCGTGGTGGCGGCGGCCTGGTCCGGGCTGCCGCCGATCCAGCGTGCGCTGGGGGCCGGCGGGCCGGTCGCGGACGCCGGTTTCGGCGGCCGGTTGCCGACCTGGCAGAACCCGTCGTTCACGGGCACGCGCTCGCACGCCGTCCTGGACGGCGAGTCCAGCGCCCGCCTGGCCGGCGGCGGCCACCCGGGAACATCCGGCGCGGGGGCCGTGTCCGGCCTCGAACGTCCGGTCCAGTCACTGCCGTTGGCCGGGCCGACGGCAGCGGCGGGGCCGGCGGGGCCGACGGCCGGCCGCCGTGCGTCGGTTCCGGTGGTGCCGTTGCGGGCGGTCGGGGGCGGAAGCGCCCCGTCAGGGGCGCGGGGAACTGCGCGGCCGGCCACGACGGACCCGCAGCGGGCCACGTTCCGGGAGTCCGCGGGGTCCGCCGGATCCATTGGGTCTGCCGGGGCCGTGGGTTCGGCTGCTTCGGCGGGACGCTCGGGACCTTCCGGATCTTCGGGACCGGCCGGATCGGTGGCGCCGGCGGTACAGCGGGTGCCGTCGGCGGGCCGGCATGGTGGTGGTGCGGCCGCGCGGCGAACCGGGGTAACACCGGGAGCCGTACGGAAACGGAACGGGAACAGCGCGCCGGGCTCGGCGGCCCCGTCGACCGTCCAGGACAAGGGATCTGCGCCCACCGCACCGGGGTCCGGGCAGCGGGCGGTGCCTGCTGTCCAGCGGTCGGTCACGTCGGCTGCCGCGACCTCGGCCTCCACTTCCCCCGCCGCTTCGAGCGCGGTGCCGGTGGCATGGGCACCGCAGCCGACTCCGGTCGCCCCGGCTCCGGCCACCGGTCCGCGCGTCGCGCCGGCCCCTCCCGTCCCGCCGCGCCGCAGCGCGCTGACGACGGCGTCGGCGAGCCCGTCGGTGACGGCTGTGCAGCGGCGTACGCTGCCGTCGGCACCCCGGGTGACGGCCACCGAGGGCGCGGTGCCGACGTCGGGTGAGGGTGACCGAGCGGGCGGCGAAACGGCGCCGCCCGGGGGCGTACAGCGGACGGTCGAGGGCGGCGGCGGGGATCCGGTGCGGGTGACCGGCGGCTGGTCGCGTCCGCGCGGTGACGGCCCCACCTCATCCGGCGGCGCCCCGCGCGCTCCGCGGGCCGCGGTCCCCGGACGGGCGCCGGCACCTGCCGCCGTACAGCGCTCCGCGTCCGGTGCCGCACCGGCGACCGCCCGGCCGAGCACGACGGCTCCGGGGCCGAATCCGACTCCGACCAGGGTGTCCTCCGGCCGTGGCGGTGGTACGGCCTCGGTACCCGTGTCGCCCGGGGCTACGGCTCGTACGACCTCCGCCTCGCCCACACCGACACCCCCTCCCGTCCCTGCTACGGCGCCTGCGTCACCCTCGGCATCCGCAACGGCGCCGGGCGACGGCGAGCCTTCCGGCATGTCCGGCGCCGGGGCGCGCACCCCTGTGCAACGGCAGGCGGTGAGCGGCGGCGACCGCACCCCGGCCCCGCCGACCCCGCCCTCGCCCGGCAGTCCCGAGACGGCGTCAGTGCAGCGCAGTACTGTCACGGACCCGGCCGCCCGGCACACGCCGCCGTCGCCGGAAAGCGGTCGCACGGGGGCGACTTCGGCACCGACGCCCAGGTCCTCCGGTATAGCGGCCACCGGCGCCACCGGCACGGAATCCGCCACGGCTGCTTCGCCCTCGGCGGGCGCCGCGCCCCCCGTCCCACGCGCCCCGGCCGTCCCGCAGAGCGCGCGGCCCTCGGTATCCCCGGCCGCGAGCGGTGGCCGCGAGGCGCCCGTGCAGCGGACGGTGCGGGAGGGCGCGGGCGCAACCGATGCCGTACGCGAAGCGCCTCGCCCGGCAGGCAGGGGAGCCGTACCGGCTGCCGTGCCGATGCCAGCGGGTGAGCCCGGCCGGAACGACGCGGCCGGCACCTCGACGACGGCGGCGGCCACGCCCCCTTCCGCGCCGGCTCCCGTACAGCGTGCCGCGACGACCCCGGATGCCCCTCGCCCCGGCCTCGGCGCTCCGCTTCCGTCCGCCGCCGGGAGCGGTGTCCGTGAGGTGCCCGTACAGCGGCGGACGACGGAGGGCCCGCAGCCCTCCTCCGCTGCCCTGCCGACTGCGCAGACCCCGCCGGACCCGCGCGCGCAGGGACCCTCCCCGTCGTCCGCCGACCCGGCCGCGGCGGCCCGGCCCGCTCCGGTGCAGCCGGGTCCCGCCGGCGCCTCCGTACAGCGTGCCGGTACGACCACTCCCCGCGCACCCCGCCTCGGCCTCGGCGCCCCCGTCGCGGGCCCTGTCGCGAGTGCGACCGCCGCGAGGCCCGTCGGCCGTCGGGCGGCTGTGCCGTCCGTGCAGCGGCAACCGGCGTCGAGCGGTCCGTCGGCTGGTTCTTCGAGCGGTCCGTCGACTGGTTCCTCGAGCGGTCCGTCGACTGGTTCCTCGCGGGGTTCGTCGAGCGGTTCTTCGGGTGACCAGCCGGTCGCCCTTTCCCAACCGGTCCCCGCGGCGCCCCGGCCGGTACAGCGAGCGACGGCCCCGGACCTGCCCACGACGACGGCCGAGCGTGCCCAGCCGATCCAGCCGACTCCGCCGACCCAGCCGGTCCGCCCGGCCTCCACCGGCCCCGCGACGACGCCACCACCAGCTCTTCCCGGCCCCGCCACGTCGGGCACTTCGGCGACGGCTGCACCGCCTTCGCCCCTTCCCCTCCCCCCCTTCGTCCAGCGCACCGCCGCCCCCGCCTCTTCCGCCACGCCCGGCCCCGGGGGCCGCCAGGCGGCCGTGCGGCGCCAGGTCCAGTCGCCTCTCCCCGTGACCACCCCACCTCCCACCGGACCGGCGGCACCCCTGCCCCTCTTCGTACAGCGGGCCGCAACCCCGCCCGCCGCCCTGCCGGTCAAGCCGGCCACCACCTCCGCCCCCACGCCCGCTCTGCCCGTCACCCTGCGCCCGACCACCCCGATCTCCGCCACCACCCCGCTCCCCGTCGCCCCCCTCGGTCGCGTCACCGTCCAGCGCGACGCCCTCACCACCGCGTCCCCCGGCGGCCACCACCCGACGAGCTCCCTGAAGAAGGCGCCGGCCACCCACACCAGCCGCCCGGCGGCTCCCCGGACCCAGACGTCCAGGCAGCCACCGCCCCCCGACGACCCACCGCCCCCCGGGTACTCCGCCTCCGCCTCGGCCGCCGACGATCCGCCGCCCGGCTACACGGCGGTCGAGACCGGCGGATTCGATCCGCGCGCCCTCACCGAGTTCCAGGTGGACGCCCTCGTCCACCGGATCATCGACCGGATCACCCGGCACGTCCGCACCGAACTCCGCCGCGACCGCGAACGCGTGGGCAAGCTCCGCGACTTCCGACCCTGACCACCTCTGACCGACCCTGACCGCCCCTGATCACGACGACCGCGCACCACCCCACAGAAAGGCCTCCCGATGGATCGCCAGGACCCGGGAACCACAGTCTGGTTCAGCCTCTCCATCGACGGCGAGGACCTCGGTTACTTCAACGGGTGCGAGGGGCTGTCGTCGCAGGTGGAGATCGAGCAGCGGCAGGAGGGCGGCAACAACGGGTTCGTGTGGCAGCTGCCGACCCGCGTCACCTTCTCCCACATCCGGCTGACCCGCCCGCTCACCCCGGACACCTCGAAGGTCGCGAAGTGGATCTCGTCCGTGCAGACGGGGATCGAGCGGCCCACCGGGCAGATCACGGCGCTGCGCGCGGACGGCTCGGAGGTGGCCCGGTGGGGGCTGCTGGACGTACTGCCGGTGAGCTGGCAGGGGCCCTCCCTGGACGCGGGCAGTCCGTCCGTGGCCACGGAGGTCCTGGAGATCGCCCACCACGGATTCACGGACTGAGCCGTCAGAGCTGACCGAGAGAGGCAGATCAGATCATGGCCAGGAGCAGCCGGGGCGCCGGCAAGAGCCTCGTGCGGGCCACCCTCGCGATTCACGAGCCGCCCGTGGGCACCAGCACCAGCCCGGGCGGCATCATCAAGACGTTCGGCTTCGAGTTCAACCCGGCGCAGCTGTCGATCGCCCGGCGGGCGGACTGGAAGTCGTCGGCGGCGCCGATCGAACGGGACGGCGCGCTGCCGGAGTTCCTCGGCACCCACCCGCGCGAGATGAGCGTGGAGATCTTCCTGGACCGGTCCGACGACCCGGACAGCAACGACGTGATGAAGAAGGTGGAGTCGCTGCTGGCCTGCTGCGAGGTCACCAGCAAGAGCATCGCCGCCAAGCAGCCGTCGCCGCCCTGGGTGGTCTTCCAGTGGGGCTCGTTCTCGACGGCCAACTTCACGGCGTACGTCGCCTCCGCCGACGTCTCCTACTCCCTCTTCGGGACGAGCGGGATGCCGATCCGGGCCAGCTGCCGGCTCCAGCTGCACGAGATCCCGAGCAAGACCGCGGGACAGAACCCGACGTCCGGTGCGCTCACCGCGCAGCGCGTGCACCGGGTCGTCGCCGGGGACTCGCTGCAGTCGCTGGCCTGGCGGGAGTACGGCAACGCGAGCGCCTGGCGGGCGATCGCGGAAGCGAACGACATCGACGATCCCGGGTGGCTGCCGACGGGGACGGAACTGGTGCTGCCTGCCGCCGAGGAGGTGCGGTCCTGATGGTGAAGCATGCCTTCTCGAACGTCGTCAAGGTCGTCATCGGCGGCAAGGAGCTGACCGCCACCTCGGAGTACGGGCGGTATCTCGTCGACGCCCACGTGGACCAGGGCGTCGGGGTGCCCGCAGCCTTCCAGCTGACCTTCCGCGACCCGGCCCGCAAACTGCTGGGCAAGCTGGGCGTCCAGTTCGGCACCCCGGTGGTGATCACGCCGGTCTCCGACGGCCAGGGCACCGGCGACCCGCTGCTCACCGGCGAGGTCACCGGGATGGAGGCCGAGTACGACGGCACCGGCAGCTACGCGGTGGTCCGGGGCTACGACTACGGGTTCCGGCTGATGCGGCAGCGCCGCGTCGTCGCCTACCGCAACCAGACCGCCTCGGACATCGCCCGCAAGCTGGCCGCGCAGGACGGCGTGCCGATCGGGCGGATCCAGGCCACCAAGACCGTCTACGAGTTCATCAGCCAGTCGAACGTCACCGACTGGGACTTCCTGGCCCGGCTCGCCGACGAGAACGAGATGGTCATGTCGGTGGACGCGGACGGCAAGTTCCAGTTCGTGAAGCAGAAGAGCGCCTCCGGGGCGCCCTCGCCGCAGACCGACGGCGACAAGAGCCCGTTCGTCCTGGAGGCCGGGCACGACATCCTGCGGCTGCGCACCGCGGTCACCGCCTCCGACCAGGTGAACAAGGTCGAGTCGCGCGGCTGGGACGTACGGACGAAGAAGACGCTCACGGCGACCGTGACCCCCGCCGACAACACCGGCTACAGCATCGGCACCACCCCGGCCGCGGCGGCCGGCGAGTTCAAGACGTCGAAGCTGGTCGAGACGCGCACGCCGTACGACAAGCAGGCCGAGGTGAAGTTCGCGGCCGACGCCCTCTCCGACGACGTCACGTCGACGTTCGCCGAGGTGGAGGTGGTCGTGCGGGGCAACCCGAAGCTGCGGCCGGGGGTTCCGGTGGCGCTCGCGGACGTCGGGGACCCCTTCGAGGGGAAGTACACGGTCACCTCGGTACGGCATGTCTTCGGCGACGCCAAGCACTACGAGACCTGGGTGACCGTCAGCGGCCGCCAGTGGCGGTCGCTCTACGGCGTCGCCTCCGGCGGTGGCGGGGACGCCGGCGGCGACCGGCAGCTCAGCGTGGCGCAGGCCCTCGTCACCGACGTCCAGGACCCGCTCCAGCAGGGGCGGGTGAAGCTCAAGTTCCCGTGGCTGGACGACACCTACGTCAGCGACTGGACCCGGACCATGCAGTGGGGCGGGGTGCGCGGCGGCGGGGTCTTCCCGATGGACGTCGGTGACGAGGTGCTCGTCGCCTTCGACCGCGGCGCCCTCGACCACGCGTACGTCATCGGCGGCCTCTACAACGGCAAGGACAAGCCGACCCGGGTCAAGGACGTGCCGCTGCACGACGGCATGCGCGGCCGGGCCACCCGGCACACCGTCTCCGACCGGGTCGGCAACCGCATGGACCTGCTCGACCAGCGCGGCCGCAAACAGGGCGTCCGGCTGGCCAGCGGCGACGACAAGCTCACCGTCTTCCTGGACCGGCAGAAGACCGAGATCACCGTGGACAGCAAGGGCAGCGTCTCCATCAAGGGCAGCAGGTCGGTGTCGGTCGAGGCGGGCGCCAACCTGTCGCTGAAGGCGGCGGGCGCGCTCAGCATCAGGAGCGGGGGGCCGCTGTCCCTGCAGAGCGCGGAACTCGTCGACATCAAGTCCCCCGCGGGCGCGGTCTCCGTGAACGCCGCCGCCGTGAACGTGATGGCGAACGCCGCCCTGTCGCTGCGCGGCAACGCCGCCGTCGCGATCAGCTCCTTCACCACGGTGGGGATCCAGGCCCCGGAGGTGCCGGTCCTGGGCAACCTGATGATGGGCGGACTGACGGTGATGGTGATCCCGGCATGAGCGGGGACGGTGATTCCGGCATGAGCGGCCGGCAGGTCTTCCCGGAGGGGCGGGTGCGGGACTGATGGCAGAGCAGTTCGTCGGCTCCGGCTGGTCGTTCCCGCTGCGGATCGGCCCCACCGGCGGCATCGCCCTCGTCAGCGGCGAGAAGGAGGTGGAGGAGGCCATCCGCCTCATCCTCTCCACGGCCCCGGGTGAACGCCCGATGCGGCCGGAGTTCGGCTGCGCCATCCACGACCTCGTCTTCGCCCCCGTCAACGAGCAGACCGCCGGCCGGATCCAGCACGAGGTGCACGCCAGCCTCGACCGCTGGGAGCCGCGGATCGAGGTCGAGGACGTCGAGGTCACGACCGGTGCCGACCCGAGCGTGCTGATGATCGACGTCCGCTACTCGATCCGCGGCACCAACAACCCGCGCAGCCTGGTCTTCCCCTTCTACGTCATCCCCTCCCACGACGAGCCGGACCTGCCGCCCGCCTCCCCGGACTCCTCCGAAAGCGACCGCTGATCCCGATGGCCCTGCCCTCCCCGAACCTCGACGACCGCCGCTTCCAGCAGTTCGTCGACGACGCCAAGCGTTACATCCAGCAGCGCGCCCCGGAGTGGACCGACCACAACGTCTCCGACCCCGGCATCACGCTGGTGGAGACGGTCGCGCACATGGCCGACCAGATCGTGTACCGCCTCAACCGGGTCCCGGAGAAGAACCACCTCGCCTTCCTGGACCTGGTCGGCATCACGCTGTTCCCGCCCTCCGCCGCCCGCACGGAGGTGACGTTCTGGCTGTCGGCGGCCCAGGAGGAGGCGGTCCCGGTGCCGGTCGGCACCGAGGTGGCGACCCGCCGTACCGAGACGCAGGAGGCGGTGGTCTTCGCGACCGAGCGCGAACTGACCATCGTGCCCAGCGAGTTGCGGCACCTGCTGCGCCAGCAGGAGGGCTCGGCGGTCGTCGACCTCACCCACGAGCTCGCCGAGGGCAAGGACCTGTTGTGCTTCACCGAGTCCCCGAACCCCGGTGACTGCATGCTGCTCGGCCTCTCCGCCGCCGTCCCGCACTGCGCGGTCGCCCTGGACCTGGACAGCCGTGTCGACGGTGTCGGCGTGGACCCGCGGCAGCCCCCGCTGGTGTGGGAGGCGTGGACGGAGGACGGCTGGCGGGAGTGCGAGGTCGACCGGGACGGCACCGGCGGCCTGAACCGGCCCGGCGAGGTCGTCCTGCACGTCCCCGGCGGCCACGTGCTGTCCCGCAACGGCGGCCTGGAGGCGAGCTGGCTGCGCTGCCGGGTCACCGAACCGCACGCCGACCAGCCGTTCTACACCACCTCCCCGACGGTCCGGTTCGTCGAGGCCTGCACGGTGGGCGGCACCACGGCCGCCGTGCACGCGGAGACCGTCGAGGACGAGGCGCTCGGCGAGTCGACGGGCCTGCCCGGCCAGCGCCTGCGGCTCGCCCACGCCCCCGTCGTCGGTGACAACCCGCCGCTCCTCCTCCAGACCGCCGAGCACGACGGCGAGGGCGGCTGGGTGGACTGGCAGGTCGTCCCGCACTTCGCGGCCTCCGGGCCGTACGACCGGCACCTCACCCTCGACGCGACCACCGGCGAGATCGCCTTCGGCCCCGCGGTCCGCGAACCGGACGGCTCGCTGCGCCAGTACGGCGCGGTGGCCCCGAAGGGCGCGGTCATCCGGGCCCGCCGCTACCGCACCGGCGGCGGCCGGGACGGCAACGTGGCCCGGGGAGCCGTACAGATCCTGCGCTCCTCCATCCCTTACGTCGCGGACGTGGTCAACCGGGAGGCCGCGCGGGGCGGGGTCGACGGCGAGACGGTCGCCGAGGCGAAGGTGCGCGCGCCGATCACGCTGCGCGCCCAGGAGCGGGCGGTGACCCTGCGCGACTACGAGGAGCTGGCCCGCCGCGCCGCGCCCGAGACGGCCCGGATCACCTGCCTGGAGGGCGAGGAGGGCGAGCACGGCTCCTACGCGGTACGGGTCCTGGTGGTACCCCAGGCGGTCTCCGACCCGGGCGGCCGCCTCCGTTTCGAGCAACTCGTGCCCGGCGACGCCCTGCTGGACCGCATCACCCGCTACCTGGACGAACGCCGGCTGATCGGCACCCGGCTCGCGGTCGGCCCGCCCTTCTACCAGGGCGTCACGGTCGTCGCCACCGTGCACGCCTTCCGCGGCGTGGACGTCGACCGCGTCCGCCGCCAGGCCCACGACGCCCTCTACCGCCACCTGGACCCGCTGACCGGCGGCGCGGACGGCAAGGGCTGGCCGTTCGGGCGCCCGGTGCAGTCCGGCGAGATCTTCGCGGTGCTGCAACGCGTCCCCGGCATCGAACTCGTCGACGAGGTCGTCCTGCACCCCGCCGACCCGCTGACCGGCAAGCGGGGCGACCCGACCGACCGCATCGACCTGGACGCCCCGTCGCTGGTCTTCTCCTACGACCACCGGGTGAGGGTGATCGGCGAATGACCGGCAACAACCCGACCGGAGGCCTCCGTTGAGAGGGTCCATCGACGGCCTCGGCTCCTCCGTCCCCATCGGCGCGATGCTCCCCGCGGTCTTCGCCGACGACGACCTGGCGCTGCGTTTCGTCGCCGGCCTGGACGACGTGATCGCCCCGATCCCGAACGTCCTCGACTGCCTGCCCAGCTACTTCGACCCGGCGCTGGCCCCGCTGGACTTCGCGGAGTGGCTCGGTACCTGGGTCGGCGCCGAGACCGACGGCACGGAATCGGAGGCCCTGCTCCGGGCCGCCGTGGCCGCGGCCGCCTACCTGCACCGGATCCGGGGCACCCGCTGGGGCCTGTCCGAGACGGTCCGGCTGGCCTTCGGCGTGACACCGGAGATCACGGAGAGCGGCGGCGCCGACTGGAGCGCCCGCCCGCTGGGCCCCTTCCCCGGCACACCCCGCCCCGGCCTGCACGTCCACCTCGCGCTGCCCGCCCCCACCCCGGCCGACGAGGTCCGCCTGGAACACCTCGTGGCCGCCGCCCGCCCCGCTCACATGCCCTACACGGTCCAGGTGACCGCGTCCGCCGAAAGGACCCCGCAGCGATGACGACCAACCGGAACTGCACGGAGTGCGGCACGGTCGCCGAACCGGGCCAGTCCTTCTGCGACGCCTGCGGCGCGGTCCTGAGCTGGGCGGCCACCGCCGAGGAGACCCCACAACAGCCCCCCGCCAACTCCGCCGCCGCCCCCGACTGGGACGCCTTCACCCGCAGAGACGGCGGCACCGGCCTCCCCCAACGAGACACCCGAGCAACGACAGCGACAACCCCGGCAGAGGGCCACGGGGACACGCCCCTTCAGAGCCACGGCGACCTGTCAGCACCGGCCACGACAGCGCCCCGTCAGAGCCACGGCGCCCCGTCAACACCGGCGACGACGGCGTCCCCTCAGGGCCACGGCGCCCCGTCAACACCGGCCACGACAGCGCCCCCTCAGGGCCACGGCGACCTGTCAGCGCCGCCCACGACAGCGCCCCCTCAGGGGCGCGGGGAACTGCGCGACCAGCCCCCACCCACCGCCACGTCCCCCACAGCCGAAACCACCCCCCTCCCCACCCCCCACCCGCAGTCCGCCGACAGCGGCGCCGCACCCACCCCCACCCCCACCCCCACCTCCGACCACGACCGGGCCCGCCGCCTCCTCATCCCGGTGAGCGAGCCCACCCCCACCCCGGCCCCCCAACCGATCGCTCCCGTCCTCCCCGGCCGCCCCACCCCCCAACGCCCCACCGCCGTCCGCGCCCCCGGCGAGGACCTCGGCGCCCACGGCGGCACCCCCTGCCCCTGGTGCGCCACCCCCAACCGCCCCGACCGCCACTTCTGCACCCGCTGTGCCATGCCCATGGCCGGCCACCCCGACACCGGCCCCGCGGCCCACCGCCCCTGGTGGCGCCGCATCTTCGACTTCCGCCGCAGAGAGACCCCGTGGGCAGGCGACCGCCCCCGCCTCCGCCGCACCTTCGACCGCGTCCTCACCTGGATCGTCGCCGCCGTCGTCCTCACCGGCGTCACGGTCCTGGCGATCAACACGCCGAAGGCGGTGAGCGCCACCCGCGACCACTTCGCCAAGCGCGCCCCGGTCCCCCCGGACAGTTACCGCGCCTCCCGCGCGTACGCGGGCCACAAGCCGGAACTGCTCTTCGACAGGCTGAACAACACGTGGTGGGGCCCGGGCATCGCCGGGGCAGGCGAGGGCGAGTGGGTCGAGGCGCACTTCGACGAGCCGACCCGGCTCCTGAACGTCGTCATCACCTCCGGCGAGTCGACCCACAACGAGCAGCTGAACAAGTCGGCCCTGCCGCACCGCCTGACGGCGACCATAAAGACCGCCGACGGCAAGTCCCTGACCCGCGAACTCACCCTCGACCAGGCGGCCGGCGGCCAGGTCCGCGACCTGCGCGCGGCGGACGTCGTCTCCGTCCGCTTCACGATCGACTCGTCGTACCAGGCGTCGGCCCGCACCCAGGTGGCCATCGCCGAGATCGAGTTCTTCGGCCCGTCCAGCGCGAACTCCTAGCGTGGCGGAGGCGGCCAGCTCCTCATCAGGGACCGGTAAACGGCCGTGGACCTGGGGTTGCCGTGGCACCCCCACACGCCGTGCGGGCAGTAGTCGGTGATCGTCTGGTACAGCGGGCGGCTGCTCGCGAACCAGTCCAGCATCCCGCGCAGGTACGCCGGATCGTCGCCGTTCTCGTACAGCCCCCACTCCGGGTACGAGACCGGTTTGCCGTGGGTCCGGGCGAAGTCGGCCTGGGCCCGCAGCCCGTACGGCTCGGCGACCTGCTCCTGGAAGGACATCCCGCGCGGGGCGTCGTACGCGTCCATCCCCAGCACGTCCACGTACCCGTCCCCCGGATAGCACGCGGTCCAGGGGACGGCGTCCCGCCCCCGGTTGGGCGCGAAGTCGAACCGGAACCGGGCGCCCGGCACCGATCGCATGGCGGTCACGATCCGTCGCCAGTACGCCCGCCAGGCCGCGGGGTCCGGCCCGCAGCGATGGGTGTACGTGTCCCCGTTCATCTCCCAGCCGAGCACGACGACGGTGTCCGGCGCGCCGACCGCGATCAGCCGCCGGGCCAGGGCGCGGAAGTGGACGTCGTACCGGCCGCCTGCCCCGAGCCGCAGTTGGCGGCGCACCTCGGCGTCCGGGACGTGTGCCTCGGTGTGTTCGAGCATCGGCACGTTGAGGACGAGGAGCCGGTCGGGTTCGGCCTGCCGCCAACGGGCCCACAGCCGTACGAAGTCCGGGGCGCCCTCGATGTTCCGCCACACGTCCCCGGGCAGGTAGGTGTGCCCGACCCGGGGCTGGTCCCGCAGCCAGCTCCCGAGCGCAGCCACCCGCCGTACCCCGTCCGCGCCGTACCCGACGTACGCCCCGAAGGGCCCGGGCGCGGCGGGCCGCGGGACCTCCGGCCGGGACACGGGCAGCAGCAGGAGGGCGACCAGCGCGGCGACCCACAGGAACCTCAGACGTGCCATGGGAGGCAGTCTGGCCGCTCCGCGCACCGCGGCCACGCCATGTGGTCATACCGTGACCCTGTGCGCACCAGGTATCCGGCGTGCCACGGCCGGGGTCCGTCGGCGGCGGCGCGCTTCACCGTGCCGTCAGGTTCCACAGCGTCGCCGGATCCCACACCGGCGTCGGGAGCCACTGTCCCACCGGGGTTCTGTGGGGCCTCGGAGTCCTGTGCGGCCTCGCCGGTCGGCGGTGCCCCGACGCCGGCGACGACGTGGGTCCTGGCCCGCCGGACGACGGCGCCGGACCCGCGGCCGGGGCGGCCGGGGTGCTCGGGGCCGGGTGGGGGTGTGCCGGGGACGGCGTTCCGGGCACGCTCACGCCGTGGTGCCGCAGCCACGGCAGCGGCGGGACCTCGGAGCCCAGGTGCCGGGTGGTGCGGACCTCGAAGTGGAGGTGGGGGCCCTCCGCGTTCCCGGTGGAGCCGGCGGAGCCGATCCGCTGGCCCGTCGAGACGTGCTGGCCGCGGCGGACGTTGATGACGGACAGGTGGGCGTACTGGGTGTAGTAGCCGTCGGGATGGTGTAACACCACCTGGTTGCCGAAGGCGTCGCCGCAGGTCGCGGCCACGACGCGGCCGGGTCCGACGGCGTACACGGGCGTGCCGGCGTGGACGGCGAAGTCCTGGCCGGTGTGCCGGTGTCTCCAGAGGCGGCCCCTGGCGGCGTAGCGGGCGGAGAGCCGGTAGCCGACGGTGGGCGCGGTCCAGCGGGCGGTGCGATCGGCGTGATCGGTGCGGTCGGTGCCGCGTTTGCGGGCGGTGTGGGACGGGGTGCTGCGCGTGCCGAAGGCGCACTGGGCCGGGCGCTCGTCGGCCTTGGCGGGTGTGGTGAGGAACGCGCCGGTCAGGAGGAGCACCAGCGCGGCGGTGAGGAGCCGTAGATCATCCGTTCGCATCTTCGGATCCTCTGACGGGCGGTGCGCCGGGGGGCGGCCCCACGCGCCCGGCGCCACGACTTTCGCCTGTTCGGATGATCGGCCCGGCTCAGAGCCGGCTGCGGTGGTTCACCACCGTGCTCGCGAGCTGCGAGAGCCGGGCGCGCTGGGCGTCGGTCAGGTGGGCCGCGAGGTCCCGGATCTGCCGGTCGGCGAGCGCCTCGCACTGCCGGGCCAGTTGCTGCCCCTGGGGGGTGATCGACACCAGGAAGCTGCGCCGGTCGTGCGGGGCGGGGGTGCGGCGGACCAGGTCCCGGCGCTCCGCGCGGTCGACGAGGCCGGTCATGCTCGACTTGTCCAGGCCGAGGTGGTGGGCGAGTTCCTGCATGCCGGGCGTGCGGTCGCGCAGCACGCCGAGCAGCCGCAACTGGACGACCGACAGGCCGTGTTCCGCCGCGACCTTCCCGAGCGCGCCCTGCACCAGGAACGACAGCTGGGCGAGGCTGTCCACGAGTCCCAGGTCCTCGATGTCCTCGGCCGTGCCCGGGGTTTCGGCGGTTGGCTTGTTCTGCATGGCTCCATCCTACGGGCGTTAGTACGCGCCCCCAACTACTTGACTTGGTATGGGGCACGAACTAATTTAATTGGCGTCACGAACTAATGTGAGCCGAGGAGTCGACATGCATGCCGCTGTGGTCCGTTCGTTCGACCGTCCGCCGCGCTTCGAGGAGTTCCCCGCCCCCGAACCGGGTGAGGGCAGGCTGCCGGTGGAGATGATCGCCGCCGGTCTGCACCCCCGGGTCCGCTCCGGTGCCGCGGGCACCCACTACACGAGCGACGGCCGCCTCCCGCTGATCCCCGGCGTCGACGGCGTGGGCCGGCTGCCCGACGGACAGGTCGTGTACTTCGTGGCCGACGACGGGGACCCCGGCACCATGGCCGAGCGGACGGTCCTCGACCCGCGCCGGGCGGTCCCGCTGCCCGCCGGCGCCGACCCGGTGACCGTCGCCGCAGCCATGAATCCCGCCATGTCGTCCTGGGTGGCGCTGCGCCGCCGGATCACCTTTCAGCCGGGCCGGAGCGTCCTGGTGCTCGGCGCCACCGGCAACGCGGGCCGGATGGCCGTACAGATCGCCCGGCACCTCGGCGCCGACCGGATCGTGGCCGCCGGACGCGACCCCGAGCGCCTGGAACTGCTCGGCGGCCTCGGCGCCACCGACGTGGTCTCCCTGGCCGGCGACCCGGACAAGGCCGACGCCCGCCTCGGCGAGGCCGCCGCGGACGTCGACGTCGTCCTCGACTACACGTGGGGTACGCCGACCGAGCGCGCCCTCCCGGCCGTCCTCACCCGCCGCACCGACCGCGGTGCCCCGCTGGACTGGATCCAGATCGGCGCCACGGCCGGCCCCGGGATCACCCTCCCCTCCGCCGTGCTGCGCGCGGCGAACCTGCGGCTCATGGGCAGCGGCCAGGGCTCGGTCACCGCCCGTGGCATCGTCGCCGAACTGCCGTCCCTGATGACCGAACTGACCCGGGGCACCCTCACCGCCGACGCGCGGGAAGTGCCGCTAGCCGACGTCGAGGAGGCCTGGACCGCCCCCGTCGAGCCCGGCCGGCGCCTGGTGTTCACCACATCCCCCAGGTGATCGTCCCGGAACTGAACGCCCGCCCGCCGTCGACCCGTACCTCCGGGCACAGCACGCGTCCGCAGAACGGAGTCCCCCCGTGAACGCATCCGCAGCCATCGGCGTGACCGGCCTCGGCGTGATGGGCCGCAACCTGGCCCGGAACTTCGCCCGGCACGGCTACCCGGTCGCCGTCCACAACCGCACCCCGGCCCGCACCCGCGCGCTGATCGCGGAGTACGGGAGCGAGGGCGACTTCGTCGGCGCCGAGACCGCCGCCGAGTTCGTCGCCGCCCTGGAACGCCCCCGCCGCCTCATGATCATGGTGCAGGCGGGCGCCGCCACCGACGCCGTCATCGACGAGTTCGTACCGCTCCTCGAACCAGGTGACATCGTCATCGACGGCGGCAACGCCCACTTCGCCGACACCCGCCGCCGCGAGGCCGCCCTGCGTGAGAAGGGACTGCACTTCGTCGGCGTCGGCGTCTCCGGTGGCGAGGAGGGTGCGCTGCACGGGCCGTCGATCATGCCGGGCGGTTCCGCCGAGTCGTACGCCGTGCTCGGGCCGATGTTCGAGGACATCAGCGCCAAGGTGGGCGGCGAGCCGTGCGCCACGCACGTCGGCGCGGACGGCGCCGGGCACTTCGTGAAGATGGTCCACAACGGCATCGAGTACGCCGACATGCAGCTCATCGCCGAGGCCTACGACCTGCTGCGCCAGGTCGGCGGGTACGCGCCGGCCGAGATCGCCGACATCTTCCGGGAGTGGAACGGCGGCCGCCTCGGCTCCTACCTCATCGAGATCACCGCCGACGTCCTCGCCCACGTCGACGCCGCCACCGGCGCCCCCTTCGTCGACATCGTCGCCGACGCGGCCGGGCAGAAGGGCACCGGGCGCTGGACCGTGCAGACCGCGCTCGACCTGGCCTCCCCGGTCACCGCCATCGCCCAGGCGACCTTCGCGCGCGCCGCGTCCGGCCGCAGTGCGCTGCGCGCCGCCTACGCCGGACTGCCCGGCGGCACGACCCCACCGCTCAGCGCCACCGAGGCCGACCGCTTCGCCTCCCGCGTCGAACACGCCCTGTACGCCTCGAAGGTCATCGCCTACGACCAGGGCTGGACGATGATCCAGGACGCGGCCGCCGAGTACGGCTGGAAGATCGACCTCGGTGCGGTGGCCCGGATCTGGCGGGGCGGCTGCATCATCCGCGCGTCCTTCCTGGACCGGATCCGCGCGGCCTACCGGGCCGACCCGGACCTCGTCAGCCTGCTGGCCGAGGAGGAGTTCGCGAAGGAGATCGCCGACGCGCAGGTGCCGTGGCGGGAGACGGTCGCGTCCGCGGCCCGCCGGGGCATTCCCGTCCCGGCGTTCTCGGCGGCCCTCGCCCACTACGACACCCTCCGCGCCGACCGCCTCCCCGCGGCCCTCCTCCAGGGCCAGCGCGACTACTTCGGCGCCCACACCTACGCCCGCATCGACCGTCCCGGCACCTTCCACACCCACTGGGCAACAGAGGGCCGCCCTGAGACAGAGGGCTGAGCAGGTTCTTGCCCCGACACCCGCCGGACGGTGGCACGGCCGAGTGCTACGAAATGCCGTCAGGTCCATCTTCGCGAAGCTCGACCTGTCCCCGGCCGACCGGGTGGACCGCCGGGTGGCGGCGGTCCTGCACTACCTGGAGGACGCCCGGGGCAGGTCCCGCTGAGGTGACTCAGACGCGGACGCCGAACATGAACGGGCCGCCGATGGTGGACATCGACTCGTAGCGGACGACCGTGCCGGTGCGCGGGGCGTGCAGGATCTGCCCGTTGCCCGCGTAGAGGCCCACGTGGTGCAGGTCGTTGAAGAAGAAGACCAGGTCGCCCACCTGGAGGTCCGAGGTCGAGTAGATCTTGGTGCCGATCGTCGACTGGGACTCGGAGGTGCGCGGGATGGAGACGCCGGCCTGCGCGTAGGCCCAGGAGGTCAGGCCCGAGCAGTCGAAGGAGGACGGGCCGGTGGCGCCGTAGACGTAGGGGGTGCCGAGCTTGGTCTTGGCGGCGGCGAAGGCGGCGGCGGCCCTGCCGGTGGCGGAGGTGTCGTTGCCGAGGTCGACGCGCTCGCTGGCGGAGCGGCTGGCGCGGTCCTGGTCGGCGGTGAGGGCGGCCTTCTCGGCGGCGGTGAGGCTGTTGAGCAGCTTCTGCGCCTCGGCGAGCTTGGCCTGGACCTCCTGCTTCTTCTTGCCGAGTTCGGTGCGGGTGGCGGCCAGGTCCTTGAGCTTGCCGGTCGCCTCGGCCCGCTCCTGCGCCAGTTCGCGCTGCTTGGCCTGGATCTTCTTCAGCGTCTCGACCTGCTGGCCGCTCAGCTGGTCGAGGGTGGAGGCCTTGTCCAGGTAGCTGTCCGGGTCGGAGGAGAGGAACAGCTGGAGGGACGGGTCGAGGCCGCCGCTGCGGTACTGGGCGGTGGCCATGGAGCCGATGCCGTCCCGGAGTTCGTTCAGCTCCTTCTGCCCGCGGGCGACCGAGTCCTGGAGCGCGGATATCTGCTTCTGGAGCTTCTCCTGCTTCTCCTTGGCCCCGTTGAACTTCTCGGTGGCCTGCTCGGCCTCCTCGTACAGCTTGTCGACCCGGGACTTGACCTCGTCCTTGCTCGGCTTCGCGACGGGCGCGGCGTTGGCCGCCTGTGAACTGAGGGCCACGGCGGCAGCGGCCGCGGAGGTGAGCACGGTGACACGGGCACGGCCCGGCTGCTTGGCACGACGGTGGGACGCCACGGAGGCGAGCTCCTTCCGAGCAGAGGTTCGGGCAACAGACCCTAATGACTCTCTTATGGTCAGTTCAAATCTTCGCATGAAAATTCTTGGCCGGAACTGACCGTAGATGACCGCCTCCTGATGCCGCATCGAACGAAAGGGTCTGCTGATTGTAAAGAACCTTGACAGTCAATTGGTCTAGTCCAACTATGGGCGTCCATGAGACGCACTCGTGCCCTGCACGCCCTGCCCGCAACCGCCCTGTCCGCCGCGCTCGTTGCCCTCGGGGCAGGCGCCGCGCACGCCGATCCGCACGCCGCCTCGCACCGTGTGAAGCCCATGCCCGCCCACGTCGCGGCCCCCTACTTCGAGGCCTGGACCGGCGACAGCCCCGCCGCGCTCGCCGCCGAGTCCGGCAACAAGTACCTCACCCTCGCCTTCCTGCAGACGCCCGCCGCGGGCTCCTGCACCGCCGACTGGAACGGCGACGCCACCCAGCCCATAGCCCCGGGGACCTTCGGTGCCGACATCGCCGCCCTCCAGGCCCGCGGCGGCAACGCCATCCCCTCCTTCGGCGGCTACAGCGCCGACACCACCGGCACCGAACTCGCCGACAGCTGCACCGACGTGGACGCCATCGCCGGCGTCTACGAGAAGCTCGTCACGACGTACGGCATCAGCCGCATCGACCTCGACATCGAGGCGGACTCCCTCGCCAACACGGCCGGAATCGACCGCCGCAACAAGGCGGTCGCCAAGGCCGAGCGCTGGGCCGAGCGCACCGGCCGGCCGCTCCAGTTCTCCTACACCCTGCCGACGACCACCAAGGGCCTGGAGGACGACGGCCTGGCCGTCCTCCAGAACGCCGTCGCCAACCACGCGCGCGTGGACGTCGTCAACATCATGACCTTCGACTACTACGACGGCGCCGCCCACGACATGGCCGCCGACACGAAGACCGCCGCGGACGGCCTGCACGCCCAGCTCCACGCCCTCTTCCCGCACAAGAGCGCCAAGGACCTGTGGGGCACGGTCGGCGTCACCGAGATGCCCGGCATCGACGACTTCGGCCCCGCGGAGACCTTCACCACCCAGAACGCCGCGACGGTCGAGCGCTGGGCCGCCGCCCAGGGCATCGACACCCTCTCCTTCTGGGCCCTGCAGCGCGACAACGGCGACTGCGTCGGCACCGGCGGCGCCAACGCCTGCTCCGGAATAGCCCAGGACCGCTGGTACTTCAGCCACACCTTCGCGAAGTTCGGCGTTCCACGCCGGTGATGCCCCGGCGGGGCCGGGCCGCGGACCCGCCCCGCCGAGTCTTTGCCGGAACATGGTGAAGATCAGGTTTTCGGACAACGATCGGGCCACCAGGTCCGGTTATCGTCCGCACAGCCACATCACATACTGATCCTGTTCCCCGGAGCTCCATGCGCCTCAAGCAGGTCTCGGTCTCGGCGGCGATATCCGTCGTCGCCGGGCTGACCACCGCCACCGTCGGCCTCGCCGCACCCGCCGCCTGGGCGGACAGCACGGCGTCGCTGCCGCTGTCGCACTACGCGCACATGGTGGCCGACCCGGCCCACCAGCACCTCTTCTTCAGCCAGGGCGCCGGTTCGACCGGCATCCTGGTGACCGACCTGTCCGGCACCCCGGTCACCACCCTCACCGACGAGCAGGGCGCCACCGGCCTCGCGCTCTCGGCCGACGGTTCGACGCTCTACGCGGCCCTCGCCGACGGTGACGCGGTCGCCGCCGTCGACACCGCGACCCTGACCGAGTCCGCCCGCTACGCGACCGGCACCGGCAGCGCGCCCGTCTCCGTCGCGGTGGCGGGCGGCAAGGTCTGGTACGGCTACGAAACGGCCGACGGCAAGGGCGCGATCGGCTCCGTCGACGCGTCCGGCACGGTCTCCACGCCCTCGCTCTCCCACTGGTCGGTCCCGCCGGTGCTCGCGGCCGGCGGCGGGGTGCTCGCGGCCGAGGAACCGCTGCAGAGCCTCAGCCATGTGGCGACCTTCGACGTCTCCTCGGGGACGGCGACCGCCAAGGCCGACACGGACGTCGCCGGCGGCACCGCGACCGGGCTCCAGGTCACCGCCGACGGTGCCAGGGTCCTGCTCGCCGCCACCCAGCAGCCCGCGCTGCAGGTCTACCGCACGTCGGACCTGCTGGGCGCCAACCCCGCCCCGTACTACACCGGCGCCGTGGGCCCGGCCTCGCTGGCGATCGACACCGACGGCACCGTCGCCTCGGCCAGTACCGCGGGCCTCTACCTCTACGCCGGTTCCAACCTGGCCGAGAACCACGTCACCTTCCCCTCCGGCACCACCGTCGCCCCGGACGGCCTGACCTGGGGCGGCGACGGGACCACCCTCTACGCGGTCACCCGGGACTCCGCCGGCGCCTACACCCTCGACGTGCTCGGCTCCGCGAAGCTCAGTGACACCACCCTCACCACGAACCCACCGCGGTACGCGGCCCCCACCGAGCAGTTCACCGTGACCGGCGCCCTCGCCACCCGGGGTTTCCTCCCCTCCGGTGCCGTTCTCCAGGTCACCCGCGACGGCGACCCCCTGCCCGACGCCACGGTCGGCGCCGACGGCACGTTCAGCATCAGCGACACCCGGCCGGACGCGGGCCAGTACACGTACCAGGTGTCGTACGCCGGAGACGCCACCCACCGCCCCGCCACCGCCACCCAGAAGGTGTACGTGGCCCGGCTCTCCACGGACATCGCGTTCCCGGAGATAGCCTCCGCCACCCCGCACTCGGTCGTCCTCAAGGACACGCTCACCACCGAACTGCTCCTCGGCAGCCTCCGGCCGGGCACCGAGGTCGACGTCACCCGCACGAACGAGGACACCCAGGAGACCGTCCAGCTTGCGTCGGTGCCTGTCGACCCGGACACCACCGAGTTCACGGTGACCGACGACCCGGGGGCCGCCGGACGCTTCACCTACCACCTCTCCTTCGCGGGCGACGCCACCCACGAACCGACCACCAGCGACGCGACCCTCCAGATCTCGCCCTACACCCCGGCCCTCACCCTGAAGGCCCCCGCCAGCGCCACCCGCGCCGCGGCCCTCTCCTTCACCGGCGACCTCGGCGACGGGCCCTACCCCGCCGGCGAGACGGTCACCGTCACCCGCACCGACGCCGCCCACGTCACCACCCCGGCGACCTGGACCGCGCCGGTCGCGGCCGACGGCACCATCACGGTCAAGGACACCCCGGCCGTCGGCGGCGCCAACACCTACACCGTGAGCTACCCCGGCGACGCGGTCCACCAGGCGGCCACCGCCTCGGCGATCGTCCAGGTGTCCCGCGTCAGGCCGACGGTGACCGTCACCACCGACAAGGCCGGCTACGCCTACGACGGCACGGCGACCGTCACCGCCCACCTCGGCACGACGTACAACGGCCGTACGGTCTCGGTCTACGCCACGCCCGTCGGCGGCAGGAAGACGCTCCTGAAGACCGGCACGGTCGACAGCAAGGGCAACCTGAAGGTGACGTACAAGCTCACGCACAACACCACCTTCACGGCGTCCTTCGCGGGCGACTACCGCTACGCCCCCGCGACGGCCACCCATTCCGCCACCGCCCGGGTGAGGATCGCGGAGAAGCTGGGCGGCTACTACACCAGCACCACCTACAGCGGCGTCACCTACCGCGTCTACCACCACACCGTGCGGCCGCAGGTGGTCGGCACGGTGACGCCGGACAAGTCCGGGCAGTGCATGAAGTTCCAGGCCCAGGAGTACTACAGCGGCGCCTGGCACACCATCGGCACGTCGTCCTGCTTCTCGATGGCGCCGGGCAGCACCGGTGTGACCCACCTGGTCCTCACCCACGCGGTGAACCAGCGGTTCCGGGTGCGGACGGAGTACGTCCACAGCTCCAAGGACACGAGCAACGCGGACACCTGGGGCGGCTGGCTGTACCTGACGGTACGGAACTGAACCCCGAGCTCCGCCGGTCCGGCCCGGGCGTCCACACCCTGTGGACGCCCGGGCCGAGTCGTGTGCGGCGGGCGGCTACGGGTTGACGACCGTCCCGCCGAAGGTGACGTTCAGCTTGCCGGACGAGGCGAAGGACCAGCCGAGAGCGCCCGCGTAGGAGGCGCAGCGGGAGCCGTTGGTGCCCGTCCAGAACTGGTTGGAGCTGTCCGCGTCGCCGACGGTCTTGTCGTTGGAGCCGTCGACGGCGAACCGGCACGAGGTGTCGGTACGGAACACCGAAGTGCCCTTGTCGAAGGAGAAGTTGCGCTCCGCGTTGTCGATGCCCACGTTGTTCGAGACGGTCATCGTGCCGGGGTTGCTGTTGTAGGTGAACCCGTGGTGCCCGTTGCCGTAGGCGATGTCGTGCTGCACCACGTGGTTGACGGCGATGTCGTCGCCGCCGAGCTTGTAGCCGTTGCGGTCGCCGTCCCCGCTCTGGCTGCCGTCGCTGAGCGTGCCGTTGCCGTAGGAGAGCGAGTACTCGATGGTGACCGGCCCGATGGCTCCCGTGTCGGTCTTCGTGTACAGGTCCCAGCCGTCGTCGATGTTGTGGTGCGAGACGTCGTACCGGAAGACGTTCCCGGTGCCGGTGGTCAGCTTGGACGCGAACCCGTCCGCGTCCTCGCCGTCGCTGTCGGCGTTGTCGTGCGACTCGGAGCTGACGACCAGGTTGTTCGACGGCCACTGGCTGCTGGGCGTGCTGGAGGAGATCCGGCCGAGCTGCAGTCCCGTGTCGCGGTTGTACGCGGTCACGGCGCGCTCGACGACGTTGTTGCTGCCGCCGACGTAGATGCCGTTGTCGCCGGCGTGCTCGACCGTGAGGCCGTACAGGTGCCAGTAGTTGGCGAAGAGCTGGATGCCCCGGTTCGACGAACTCTCGCTCTGCGCAGAGAAGTTCAGGACCGGGGTCTCGCCCGGGTAGGCGGAGAGGGTGGTGCGGGCACTGGAGGTGCCGTCGGAGCCGGCCGGGATGGTCACCGTGGCGGAGTAGCTGTACGTCCCGCCGCGCAGGTAGATCGTGCCGCCGGCGGCGATGCGGCTGATCGCCGAGGTGAGCGTGGTCGGTGCCGACTGGGTGCCCGCCGCGCCGTCGGTGCCGCTCGGCGACACGTACAGCACCGTGGACGCGGCCTGTGCGGGGCCGCCGGACAGTGCGACGAGCGTGCCGGCGAGCAGGCCGACGGCCGCGATGACTGGTCTCACGTGCATCGTTCGTCTCCGTTCGTCTCCGTGCGGGACCTTGCGGAAAGCGCTTTCCCTGCGAAGCTAGGAGAGTGGCGTGGGTGCGTCAATAGTCATGTATGCAAATTCCGTTCATGAGTGTGATCAAAACAGGGTCTGGGGTGCGGCCGAGAGTGCTATTTCGACAGTGATCGGAATATGGGCTTCGGCCCCCCGGTTGTCCCGGTCATGGACGAGATCCCTCGCAAGATCGACCTCGGCGCCGTCGGTGTGTGGCGCCACGACAGGACCGAACCCGAACTGGCCGTAGCGCTCGAAGGCCTGGGCTACGGCACCCTCTGGCTCGGCAACGTGACCGACCCGGACCTGACCGAAGTCGAACGGCTGCTGGACGCCACCGACCGCCTGGTGCTGGCCACCGGCATCGTGAACATCTGGTCCAACCCGGCCGACCGCGTCGCCCGCGCGTACCGGCGCATCGCCGAACGCCACGCGGACCGCTTCCTGCTGGGCATCGGCGCCGGCCACCCGGAGGCGACGAAGGAGTTCGTACGGCCGTACGAGGCCCTCAACGACTACCTGGACGTCCTCGACGCGGGCGGTGTCCCGGCCGCCCGGCGGGCGCTGGCGGCGCTAGGCCCCCGCGTCCTGCGGCTGGCCGGCGACCGCACGGCGGCCGCGCACCCCTACCTCGTCACCCCCGAGCACACCCGCCGGGCCCGCGAGCTCCTCGGCGCCGGACCGCTCCTCGCCCCCGAACAGAAGGTGGTCCTGGAGACGGACCCCGCCGAGGCCCGCGCGATCGGCGACGCCACGCTCGGCGTCTACCTGGGCCTGACCAACTACGTCGGCAACCTGCGCCGCCTCGGCTTCGACGACACCGACTTCGCGGACGGCGGCAGCGACCGCCTCTTCGACGCGCTGATCGCGCACGGCGACACGGCCCGGGTGGCCGAAGGCGTCCGGGCCCACCTGGACGCGGGCGCCGACCATGTGGCGCTGCAGGTGCTGCACGCCGCCGGCACCGACCCGCTGCCGGCGTACCGGGCGCTGGCCGGGGCGCTGGCCGGGGTGTTGAAGCCGGCGGGCGGGTAAGCCGGGCTCGGGGGCTCGGCTCAGAGCGCCGTGAGCAGGGCGTCGAGCGGTGCGGGTACGCGGTCGGGGTCCAGGGCCTCGACGAGGACCCGGCCGTAACGGATCTTGCGGCCCGACGTCGTGCCGAGGAAGCGGCGGAACTGCTGCTGCGCGGTACGGCCCTGCTGAGCGGGCTGGTTCAGGAAGGTGCGCAGGGCACGGTGGTCGCCCTCGGCGTGGGCGAGTTCGGCGACCCGGGGCGGGCCGAGGGCGCGGACCAGCTCGTCCTCCAGGTCGGCCGCGCAGACGAAGATGCCGTGCTGTGCGGCGCCGGCCCGCTCCAGGCCGCGGGCGTAGTAGGGGCGTTCGCGCTCGTCGCAGAGCCCGGTCAGGCGCAGGCCGAGACCGGTGGGTCCGAGGAGCTGCGCGAACCGGCCGACGTTCATCGCCCCGCCCATCGACAGCACGCAGACCGTTCCTGGAGACTGAGCGGGAGTGAGCCCTGTTGCCAGAACTCATGCTCAGCCGAACGCCCCGAACGGTGTTGGGCGTTCTGGTCCACCGCGTTCGCTCCGTATCCGGCGCCGACGGATCGTGTCCGTGGTCCGGGAATGCTTGCCGTGCGCCCCGCGTCGGTCGTGCCCGCCGTGTGCGTCATGGGGCGAGTCTCTGCCCCGGTCCGGTGGCACGGCCACGGAATATCCGAGGCCGTGCCGTGCTCGGTGCCGGAGGCTCAGGCGATACGGGCCCCGGTGCCGCTCACGTGCACGCGCGGGTCGCCGGTGCGCAGGGTCACCGTGAGTTCGCCGGGGCGGCCCAGGTCCGCGCCCTGGTGGAGGGTGAGGACGGCGTCCTCGGGGACCAGGCCGAGCTCACGGGCGTAGGCGCCGAACGCGGCGGCCGCGGCGCCGGTCGCCGGGTCCTCGACGACCCCGCCGACGGGGAACGGGTCACGGACGTGGAAGACGGTGGCCGACTCGCGCCACACCAGCTGCACGGTGGTCAGGTCCAGGCGGTGCATCAGCGCTTCGAGGCGGGCGAAGTCGTAGGCGAGGTCCGCGAGGCGGGCGCGGGTCGCCGCCGCGAGCACGAGATGGCGGGCGCCGGCGAACGCGATGCGGGGCGGGAACGCCGGGTCGAGATCGGCGGCCGGCCAGTCGAGCGCGGCCAGCGCCTCCGCGAGGTCGGCGTCGGCGATCTCCTCGGTGTGCGGTTCGACGCTGGTGAGCGTCGCCCGGATCGCCCCGCCCTGCT
Organism: Streptomyces sp. NPDC028289; assembly: GCF_055565975.1. NCBI lineage: Bacteria > Bacillati > Actinomycetota > Actinomycetes > Kitasatosporales > Streptomycetaceae > Streptomyces > Streptomyces sp. NPDC028289. Next base: position 451,700 of record NZ_JBVHTI010000005.1, read on the forward strand.
CGGTCACCGCCACCGGCACGGTGCCTGCGCGGGTGGCGAACACCAGCTCCCCGGGGCCGGTCCGCTCGGCGAGCGCGACGGCGGTCGCGATGGTGGCGTGCCCGCAGAACGGCACCTCGGCCTTGGGGCTGAAGTAACGGATGGTGTACGCCCGTCCGTCCGGACCGCCCAGGCCCTCCGGGGGCGCGGTCAGGAACGCGGACTCCGAGTAGCCGAGTTCCGCGGCGACGGCGAGCATGCCGGCGTCGTCGAGACCGGTGGCGTCCAGCACGACGCCGGCGGGGTTGCCGCCCTCGGGGGAGCTGGAGAAGGCGGTGTAGCGCAGGATCTCGGGCCGGGGCGCGTGGGTCGTCATGGTCCCGGCAACGTGGGGCGGACCGACGGCTATTCCTGGGCGCCGGCGTCGCCCGGACGGGGGCGGTGGGTGGCGGTGATGCCGGCGAGGACGAGATCGATGCCGTCGAGGAACTGCCGGCGGTCGTCGTGCCCGCGCATCTGGTCCGCGACGGCCCGGGTGAACGGGTACTCGTCGGGGTCGAGTTCCTGCCACGCCGCCGACACGGTGTCGAGGAACCCGGCGCGGTCCACGCCGGGCGGGAGCGCACGGGCGCTCGCGCTGTTCACGGCGTTCTGGCCGGCGGCGCCGAGGACGTAGTGCACCAGGGCCGAGGTCACCGTGAACCAGCTGCTCTCGGGCACGTCGAGGGCGCGGACCTGCTGACCGACGCTCTCGAAGATCCGCGGGGTCACCGTCCCCCAGGGGCTGCGGGAGAGCTGCGCGGCGAGCTGCGTCGCGAGCCACGGATGCCGCGCGATCGCGTCGAACAGCCCGAGCGCGACGGCCCGGATCCCGTCCTGCGGCGAGGCCGGGGTCCCTGCCCCCTCCGGCGCCGGCTGCGGGTCCTGGACGGCGGACCCGACCGCCACGGCGGCGGTGACGACCGCGTCCGTGGCGGCGGCGAGCAGCTCGTCCTTGTTCGCCACGTGCCAGTAGATCGCCCCGGGCCCGGTGGCGAGGCGTTCGGTCAGTGCCCGGAACGTCAGCCCGCTCTCGCCGGCCGTGTCGAGCAGCTCGACGGCGGCCTCGATGATGCGCTCGCGGGAGAGCGCGTCCGTGCGCCGCTGTGACCGGCGTGTCCGCGTTGCCATGGCGCCATCTTGACATGACTGGAGCGCTGTTCCAACATGGAACGGCGTTCCAGTCTGGAATGTCGTTCCAGTTTTGTTCCGGTTCCGTTCCGGATCTTCCGGACGGCCGGCCGCAAGAGACCCGCCCCGCCTTCCCCGAGGAGTCACCATGCGCACGCCCGTCACGATCATCGGAGCCGGACTCGGCGGCCTCACGCTCGCCCGCGTCCTGCACGTCCACGGCATCCCGGCCACCGTCTACGAGGCGGAGGCCTCCCCGGCGGCACGCGCGCAGGGCGGGATGCTCGACATCCACGAGCACAACGGCCAGCCGGCGCTCCGGGAGGCAGGCCTCTACGAGGAGTTCCGCGCCCTCGTCCTGGAGGGCCGCGAGGCGACCCGGGCCCTCGCCGCCGACGGCACCGTGCTCTTCGAACAGGCCGACGACGGCACGGGGGGCCGCCCCGAGGTGCTGCGCGGCGAGCTGCGCCGGATCCTGCTCGAATCGCTTCCGGCCGGCACCGTCCGCTGGGGCCGCAAGGTCAACGCCGTCCACGCCCTCGGCGGGGGCCGCCACGAGGTGACGTTCGCCGACGGCACCGCCGTCGCCACGGGCCTGCTGGTCGGCGCGGACGGCGCGTGGTCACGGGTCCGGCCGCTGCTGTCCGCGGCCGTACCCGCGTACACCGGCACCTCGTTCGTCGAGACCTACCTGTACGACGCCGACACCCGGCACCCCGCCGCCGCGAAGGCGGTCGGCGGCGGGGCGATGTTCGCGCTCGCGCCGGGGAAGGGGATCCAGGCCCACCGGGAGACCGGCGGAACCCTCCACACCTACGTGGCACTGCGCAGGTCGCAGGAGTGGTTCGCCGACGCGGGCTTCACCGGGCCGGCCGGTCCCGCCGGTCCCGCCGACCCTGCCGGGGCCGCCGCGGTCGCCGCGCGGATCGCGGCGGAGTTCGACGGCTGGGCCCCCGAGCTCACCGCGCTGATCACCGACGGAGAGACCGCGCCGGTCCTCCGCCCCCTGCACACCCTGCCCGCCGACCACCGGTGGGACCGGGTGCCGGGAGTGACCCTGCTCGGCGACGCCGCCCACCTCATGATCCCGAACGGCGAGGGCGCCAACCTGGCGATGTACGACGGCGCCGAACTCGGCAGGGCCCTCGCGGCCCACCCGGACGACACCGAGGCCGCGCTGACCGCGTACGAGCAGGCCGTGTTCCCCCGCAGCGCCGCGGAGGCCGCCGACGCGGCCGACCTCCACGAGCGCATGTTCGGCGACGACTCCCCGCACGGCCTGATCGCCATGTTCACCGGAGCGGGAGCAGGGACAGGGGTGGGGCAGGGGGCGTGATCCGGGCCGGAGGCGCGGCGCCCTGCCGGCCGGCGGCGGGCAACGCTCGAGCCAGGGGGCGGAGTTCGTCGTCCAGGTGTTCCTGTCACGAAAGCGGCGGTCAGGGATCGGGCGGCGAGAAGGCGAAGGCGCGATGCGTGGGGCGGTACCGACCCCGGCACGTCACGCCGTGTGGCGCAGCCCCGTGACGAGAAGGCCGACCAGGCGGCGGGCGTCGTAGCCGGGGTCGTTCTCCGCGCCGATGCAGAGGTTGCCGACGCCGCGCATCAGCTCGATGGCGGCCAGGTCGGTGTGGATCTCCCCGGACTCGGCCGCCGCGTCGAGGAGCCGGGTGCAGACGGGGACCAGGCTGTCCAGGAAGTAGGCGTGGAGGGCGTCGAAGCCCGCCTGGTCGGAGCGCAGGGCCGCGGCGAGCCCGTGCTTGGTCACCAGGAAGTCCACGAAGAGGTCGATCCAGCGGCGCAGCGCGTCGTACGGGCTCGGGGCGGTCGCCAGCAGGGCCGGGCCGGCCTCGGCGCAGGCCTCCACCTGGTGCCGGTAGACGGCGATGATCAGGTCGGCGCGGGTCGGGAAGTGCCGGTAGATGGTCGCCGTGCCGACGCCCGCCCGGGCCGCGATGTCGCGCACCGGCGCCTCCACGCCGGATGCGACGAACGCCGCCGCGGCTGCCTCCAGCAGGGTCGTCTCGTTGCGCCGGGCGTCCGCCCGCCGGGGCCGGACCGCCTGCTCCTCGTCCTTCATCGCGCGTCCTTCATCGGGTGCTCCGTCCGCGTCACTCTATCGGGGCGTTGCTAAACGGGACAGCGTTCCGTATCGTCGAAGACATGAAACGGGACGTCGTCCCGCTTGCGTTCTGTGAGGAGGAAAGCCATGCAGTACCGCACCTTGGGCCGTACCGGTGTACAGGTCAGCGCGCTCGGGCTCGGCGCGATGAACTTCGGGGCCATCGGGCAGACCACCCAGGAGGAGGCGACCGCGATCGTGGACGCCGCCCTGGACGCCGGGATCAATCTGATCGACACCGCCGACATGTACGGGCAGGGCGAGTCGGAGGAGATGGTCGGCAAGGCCATCGCCGGCCGCCGTGACGACATCGTGCTGGCCACGAAGGCCGGCATGCCGATGGGGGACGAGCGCAATCACCAGGGCGGTTCACGGCGGTGGCTGGTCACCGAGCTGGAGAACAGCCTGCGGCGGCTCGGCGTCGACCACGTCGACCTCTACCAGATACACCGCTGGGACCCTGCCACGAGCGACGAGGAGACTCTCTCGGCGCTGACCGATCTGCAACGCGCCGGGAAGATCCGCCACTTCGGCTCCTCGACCTACCCGGCGTACCGGATCGTGCAGGGCCAGTGGGCCGCCCGGGAACACGGCCTCAGCCGGTACGTCACCGAACAGCCCAGCTACTCCCTCCTCCAGCGGGGCGTCGAGTCCCATGTCCTGCCCGTGACCGAGGAGTACGGGATGGGCGTGCTGGTGTGGAGCCCGCTGGCCTCCGGCTGGCTGTCCGGCGCCGTGCGCAGGGGTCGGCCCATCACCACCAGCCGCTCCGCGCTCGCTCCCGAGCGCTTCGACCTGACCCTGCCCGCCAACCAGGCCCGGCTCGACGCCGTGGAGCGGCTGGCCGCCGTCGCCGACGGGGCCGGGCTGACCCTGATCCAGCTCGCCCTCGGCTTCGTGACCGCACACCCCGCCGTCACCAGCGCTCTCATAGGCCCCCGCACCCAGGACCACCTGCGCACCCAGCTCGCCGCCGCCGACACCGTGCTCTCCGCGGACGTCCTGGACGCGATCGACGCGATCGTCGTCCCCGGCACCGACCTGGCCGCACACGAGAAGTACGACACCCCGCCCGCCCTCCTCGACCCGGCCCTGCGCCGCCGCTGACCAGCGCACGGCCGGTTCGGTCCGGTCCCGGTCACCCGCCTTGACCGAACCGGCCGAACCGCGCGATCACCGCCAGGACCGCCCCGTGCCTCGCGGGACTGCCGGTGTGCCCCGCGTCGTCGATCACCTTCGGCTCCGCATCCGGCCAAGGCCGCTGCGAACAGAGCTGTTCCCTACCCGAGTCGACCGAGATCATCGCGGAGGTCCGGGCCGGTGGTTCATCGGGTGGGCCCTCCTGGGCGGTGCTGGGTATGAAGGGCCTCGCCGGACGGGGGTCCGGAGCGGGCGGGACATGCGGGCCGCGCGAGGTATGTGCGGGACGCGTGCGACGGGATGTGAGGCTTCCTGCGATGGTTCGGCAAAGCAGCCAATCAATGGTCCGTTGCTCGGGTGTTGTCGGGGTGTTGTTCCTCGCGTCGTCCGTGGTGCCGGCTGCGGTGCGGTGTACGGGATGCGGATGAAATCGACGGTGGACCGAATTCCCCGAATAACGCACCGCCGCCGTTTCCCGTCGGGCAAGGCGGCTTGCACTCCCACCCCCGTCGCATGTGACGGAATGTCAACCAGCGGCAACCGACGAGTAATTGCTGTGCAACGGTGCAGGGCAGCGGAATTTCCGCGCCCCTGTACGATCCACATCCTTCACACAGATCAGGACTCCCCGATCCAGAAGGAACTCAAGGAATTCATGCGCACATTGACGTCGACCGTCGCCGGCGCGGTGCTGGCCTTCGCCGGTATGGCCGGGATGATGAGCACGCCCGCCCAGGCGGCGACGGGTCAGGAGTACGTGGCTCTGGGCGACTCGTACGCCTCCGGGGTCGGCGCGGACTACTACGACAGCGCCAGCGGCGACTGCAAGCGCAGCACGCTCGACTACCCGGCGCTGTGGGCGGCCGCGCACTCCGACTACACGCTGACGGACGTCTCCTGCAGCGGCGCGACCACAGCGGACGTGCGCGCCGAGCAGCTGTCCGCGCTGAGCAGTGGCACCGACCTGGTCACGCTCACCGTGGGCGGCAACGACGCCCAGTTCTCCTCCGTGGTCCAGGCGTGCCTCACCCAGAGCGACGGCTACTGCAACACGGCGACGCTGTGGATGTCGTCGTACGCCAGGAACCAGATGGTCACCGACCTGGCCGGGCTGTACAAGGACATCAAGGCCAAGGCGCCGAACGCCCGGGTCATCGTCCTCGGCTACCCGCAGACGCTGTCCATGACCGGGACCTGCCCGGTGATCGACCTCGACACCGCCAAGCGCACCGCCATGAACGGGCTGGCCGACGCGCTCGCCGACGGTACCAAGGCCGCGGCGGCCGCGGAGGCGGTCGAGTTCATCGACATGCGCGCCACGTTCCAGGGCCACGGTGCGTGCGGCTCCGATCCCTGGATCAACGACCTGAACGCCGGCACCGCGGTCTTCCACCCCACCCTGATGGGCTACCTGGCGGGCTACGACGCGCGGCTCAACGAGGTCACGGGCTGAGTGGCCCCGCCGTTCCCGTCCTGAGTATCCGTACTCTGTCCGGCGCCCGTGCCCGGCCGGGACGCTGGGGACATGGGAGTTCACAGGCCCGTTCTGCGGGCGATGGCGCCGGCACTCGTGCTGGCCGGGGTGTCGGTGGTGGCCTGGGCCGCCTGGCTCGGCTGGGACCAGGGCCAGGACGTGCGGGCCGACGGGTCGGTCAGCGGGCCGTACGCGGTGTGGCAGGTCGCCGGGCTGGTGGCGACCCTGCTGGCCGCCGTGTGCTGCGCGGCGGCCCGGGGCCACAGTGCCGCCGCCGTGGGCGGTACGACCGTGGGTCTGACGCTCGCCGCCTACGTCGACTGGTCGGGCGATTCCAGTGGGCTGTTCATGGTCGGGGTGGTGCTGGTCATGGCGGGGAGTTTCGTCGCCTCCGCCGTCGCTTCCGCCGTCGTGTCCGCCGTGACCGACACCCTGCGAGGCGACCGGCCGCTCACCCGCTAGGCACGGCTCAGGAGGTGAGGGGCTGTTCCGCCCAGATCGTCTTGCCGGTCGGTGTCTGGCGGCTGCCCCAGCGTTCCGAGATCTGGGCGACCAGGAGCAGGCCCCGGCCGCCCTCGTCGTAGACCCGGGCCCGGCGCAGGTGCGGGGCGGTGCTGCTGCCGTCGGAGACCTCGCAGATGAGGGCGGCGTCGCGGATGAGGCGCAGGGCGATCGGGCCGTCGCCGTAGCGGACCGCGTTCGTCACCAGCTCGCTGACGATCAGTTCGGTGGCGAAGGCCGCGTCCGTCAGGCCCCAGGCCTCCAGCTGCTCGCAGGCCATCTTGCGGGCCCCGGCGACGGCGGCCGGGTGCTGGGGGAGCTGCCAGGTGCGGACCTTCGCGGTGTCCAGGGCGGAGGTCCGGGCGAGCAGCAGGACGATGTCATCGGCCGGACGGCCGGTCAGGACCGTGTCCAGGACCTGGTCGCAGGTCTCCTCCAGGGGCGCGGCCGGGTCGGCCAGGGCCCGGCGGAGCAGGCCGAGGCCCACCTCGATGTCGTGGTCGGCGGTCTCCACCAGGCCGTCGGTGTAGAGGGCGAGCACGCTGCCCTCCGCGAGCTCCACCTCGGCGGACTCGAACGGCAGGCCGCCGAGGCCGAGCGGCGGCCCGGCCGGCAGGTCCAGGAAGCGGACGTCGCCGGCAGGGGTGACCAGGGCCGGTGGCGGATGGCCGGCGCGGGCCATGGTGCAGCGGCGGGTCACCGGGTCGTACACGGCGTACAGGCAGGTCGCGCCGACCTCGCCGGACGACGCCGCCTCCGCCCGGCCGGGCACCTCCGGGCCCTCCTCGCGGTCGAGCCGGATGACCAGGTCGTCCAGCTGGGTGAGGAGTTCGTCGGGGGCGAGGTCGACGTCCGCCAGTGTGCGTACCGCCGTACGCAGGCGGCCCATCGTGGCCGAGGCGCGGATGCCGTGGCCGACGACGTCGCCGACGACCAGGGCGACCCGGGCGCCGGAGAGCGGGATCACGTCGAACCAGTCGCCGCCGACGTCCGCGCCGGCGCCGGTGGGCAGGTAGCGGTAGGCCACCTCCGTCGCCGCGAGGCCGGGCGGCCGGCCGGGCAGCAGGCTGCGCTGCAGGGCGAGGGCGGTGTGCCGTTCGCGGGTGTAGCGGCGGGCGTTGTCCACGCACACCGCGGCCCTGGCGACGATCTCCTCCGCGAGCCGCTGGTCGTCCTCGGTGAACGTCTCGGGCGTGCGGTGCCGCAGGAAGTGGACGAGGCCGAGGGTGACGCCGCGGGCCCGCAACGGGACCATCAGCACCGAGTGGATCCGGTGCCGGGCGACGGTGTCGGCGCGGGCCTGGGAGCTCCTGAGCCACTCCTGCATGCCGGGGTCGCCGGGCCGGTGGCGGGTGCCGTGGCCGGCGAGCAGGGTCCACACCGGGGGCGTGTTCACCGGGTAGCGGAACGCGTCGCCGGCGTCGGCCACCGACTCCGGGCAGCCCGCCAGGACCGACCGCTGTGCGGTCCGGCGCACGGCGACCGGCTCGCCCGGTCTCAGCGGCTCCGGTTCGTCGCCGAGGGCGACGGACTCCAGCAGGTCGACGGTGACGAAGTCGGCGAACCCGGCCACGGCCACGTCGGCCAGTTCCTCGGCGGTGCGGGTCACGTCCAGGGTGCTGCCGATGCGCATGCTGGCGTCGTTGAGGACGGCCAGGTGGCGGCGGGCCCAGTACTGCTCCGTGGTGTCGAAGACGACTGCGGAAAGGCCCTGCACGGCGCCGGTCTCGTCCGTCAGCGCGGAGAAGTACATCGACCAGGAGTGCTCCCGTATCTCGCCGGGTGCCTGGCTCTGCTCCTCGAGGAACATCCGCTTCCCGGTGCGCAGGACCTGCCGCTGGAGGCGGTCGTACTCCAGCCACGGCTGCCTGGGCTCGATCTCCGAGAGGGTCTTGCCCCGCATCTCCGCGACGGGCAGGCCCATGATCCGGGTCATGACCTCGTTGGCGGCCACGAGCCTGGCCTCCCGGTCGTAGATCGCCACCGGCATCGGCAGCTGGGCGAGCGTGAGGTCCCACAGGACCCTCGCCCCGGGCTGGTCGCGTCCGGACGGGGGCGCCGGCACGGCACCGGTCACCAGCCACAGCGGGCGGCCGGTGCCCGCGTCGAGCGGAATGCCCTGGAGGTGTACGAAGATCCGGTCGCCGTTGCGGTGCAGCAGTGCCGCCTCGGTGGACCAGCGCTGCCCGTCGGCGAGGTGCCGGCGCGCGGACACCGGCAGGTCGGCGGCGAGCAGCGTCAGCACGGAACGGCCGACGACCTCGGCGGGCTCGTACCCGAGGAGCCGCCGGGCGCCCGCACTCCACACCAGGACCGCCCCGCCGGCGTCGACGACGACCGCCAGGTCCTCCGGTACGAGGGGTACGTGTCCCTCCATGGTGCCTCCGGCTGTCCGGGTACCCCTCCCAGGATCCCGCCGCCCCGAACCCCCTTCAACCGGCGGCGCCGCCCGCCGGGCCTCGGCCGGGGGCGCCGCATCGGGTGCGGCCCGTCAGCAGGTGTCCTCGCGCAGGGCCCGGTCGATCGCGGCCAGCGCGCCGGTCAGCCGCGTGTAGTCGTCGGCCGTCAGCGGCCCGACGAAGAACTCCTCCACGACCCGGGCGTGCACGGCGGCGGCGCCGAGGAACGCGGTACGCCCCTCGGCGGTCGGCTCCACCAGGGCCACCCGCCGGTCGCCGGGTGACGGCACCCTGCGGACCAGCCCGGCCTCCTCCATGCGGTCGACCAGGCGGGTGGTGCCGCTGCTGGTGAGCGTGAGGCCGTCGGCCAGCTGCCGCTGGGAGACCTCCTCGCCGGACCGCCGGCAGAGCAGGATCAGCACCTCCAGCATGGTGTGGCTGATCCCGCACTCCCGGCGCAGCGCGCTGTCGATGCGCTGCTCCAGGCGGGTGGCGGACGTGATCAGCAGCCCGAAGTCCCGGACGAGCGGACTGTTGGCGGCACGGGTGGCGGCTTCGGCGTCGTGCTGGGGCGTGGAGTTCATCGCGACCGACCTTACTGCTCCCGCGATTACTGACCGGATGGTCACTGCTTCAATAAATGCTGATTCCTCAATTACTGACTAGATGATTGCTGATCAGTCAATCAAATCGTACGGTGGAGGTACCGCGAGCGAGAGCGAGAGGAAGATCCGTGGATCTGCAGCACTGGCTCGGCCGAGCCACCGAAGCGGTACAGGAGTGGGCCGGCACCTTCGGCCCCTACCGGTCCCACCCGTCACTCGACGTCGCCGACGACCGCTTCGCGCCGGTCTTCGCGGAGTTCACGGAGCGGCTGAAGGACAACTACCCCTTCTTCCACCCGCACTACGCGGGCCAGATGCTCAAGCCCCCGCACCCCGCCGCGGTGGTCGGCCAGCTCACCGCGATGCTGATCAACCCCAACAACCACGCCCTGGACGGCGGCCCCGCCACCGCGGCGATGGAACGCGAGGCGATCGCGCAGCTCGCCGCGATGTTCGGGTACGACACACACCTCGGCCACCTCACCACCAGCGGCACCATCGCCAACCTCGAAGCCCTCTTCGTCGCCCGCGAACTCCACCCCGGACGGGGCATCGCGCACAGCGCCGACGCCCACTACACCCACGGCCGCATGTGCCACGTCCTGGACATGACGAGCCATCCCGTCCGCACCGACGACCAGGGCCGGATGGACCTCGACGCGCTGGCGGACGTCCTGGAGACCGGTGACGTCGGGACCGTCGTCGTCACCACCGGCACCACCGGGCTCGGCGCCGTCGACCCCGTCCACGAGATCCTGCCGCTCGCCGAGCGGTACGGCGTCCGCGTCCACGTCGACGCGGCCTACGGCGGCTTCTTCACGCTCCTCGCCGGCGCCGACGGCCCCGAGGGGCTGCCGCCCGAGCCCTGGCGGGCCCTCGCCCGGGCCGACTCGATCGTCATCGACCCGCACAAGCACGGACTCCAGCCGTACGGCTGCGGGGCCGTCCTCTTCCGCGACCCCGAGGTCGGCCGCTTCTACCTGCACGACTCGCCGTACACCTACTTCACCTCCGGTGAGCTCCACCTGGGCGAGATCAGCCTGGAGTGCTCCCGCGCCGGTGCCGCCGCTGCCGCCCTGTGGCTCACCTTCCGGCTCCTGCCGCCCACGCCCGACGGCCTCGGCACGGTGCTGGCGGCCGGGCGCCGGGCCGCCCTGCGCTGGGCGGACCTGATCGGGGCGTCGGACGTCCTGGAGCTCTACCAGCACCCCCAACTGGACATCGTCACCTACTTCCCGGCCACCGACCCGGCCGCCCTCACCGCGATCGACGCCGCCTCCGCCCGCGTCCTGACCGACGGCATGGCCGCCCCCGACCCGGTCTTCCTCAGCACCCTCAAGGCCGACCGCGCCGCCTTCGCCGCCCGCCACCCCAAGATCACGGCGGACGCGGACGGCGCCCGGATCCTGCGCAGCGTCCTCATGAAGCCGGAGTCGGAGGAGTACGTCGAGGACCTGCACGAACGGGTGGAGCGGCTGGTCGTACATCCGAGCGGGCCGAGGGGGGCCGCCCGCTAGTCCGGAGCGACCGCGCACCCGGTGGGCATGACGCGCACACCGTCGTCGCCGGGGTCACCCGGGCCGGCGACCGGCGGGCGCACGACGTGTTTCACGGCCCCCTGCCGGGGGGCCGGTCAGCCGACGGCCGCGACCTGCTCGGTGAACCCGAGTTCGCGCAGCGCGGTGCGCAGCCGGGCCGCGGCGTCGTCCAGGGCGGCCTCGTCCTTCTCGACGCGGGCCCGGGAGAAGTCGAGTTCGGCCATGCCCCAGGCGGGCGCGACATGGATGTGCAGGTGCGGCACCTCGAAGCCCGCGATGACCAGACCGGCCCGGGGCGCGTCCCAGGCGCGCCGCACGCCGCGGCCGATCGCCTGCGCCACCGTGACGCAGCGGGCCAGCAGTTCGCCGTCCGCGTCGGTCCACTGGTCCACCTCCCGCCGGGGCACCACCAGGGTGTGCCCCGGGGTCAGCGGGGCGATGCTCAGGAACGCGGCGACCTCGGAGTCCTGCCAGACGAACCGGGCGGGCAGTTCTCCGGCGAGGATCCGGGAAAAGAGCGTCGGCATGCGGCGAGTATCCCCCCGGGGCCCGAGAGCCCGTCAGGGGGTCCCGGTGCCCGGGAGCGGGCTCCCGGACCGCAGCAGGAGCACGGCGAGGTCGTCGGTGTGGCCGCCGGCCGGCCAGGCCTGCCGGACGAGGCCGTCGATGAGGCGCTCCAGGTCGTCGACGTCGGCGCGGGCGAGGTACTCGGCGAGGCCGGCGGTGGCGTGGCCGACGTCGGTGCCGGGGCGTTCGACGAGGCCGTCGGTGTAGAGCGCGAGGACCGCGCCCGCCGGGAGCGGGCCGCGGGTGAGGGGGTAGCGGGCGCAGGCGTCGACGCCCAGCGGCGGGCCGGGGTCGAGGTAGAGGGGGTGGGCCCGGCCGGCCGCCGGCCGCAGCAGCGGCGGTACGTGGCCCGCGCCGGCCAGGGTCAGCTCCTTGCGGGCCAGGTCGAGGTGGACGTAGAGGCAGGTCACCAGCAGGTCGGGGGTGAGGTCGGCGAGCAGCCGGTTGGTGCGGGCGATGACCTGGTCCGGGGCGGCGCCGGCGGTGGCGTGGGCATGGATGGCGGTACGGACCTGGCCCATCAGGGCGGCCGCGGCCATGCTGTGGCCCTCCACGTCGCCGATGACGGCGGCCGCGCACGTGTCGTCCAGGCGCAGCAGGTCGTAGAAGTCGCCGCCGACGTCGATGCCGTGCCCGGCCGGCAGGTAGCGGGCGGCGACGGTGAGACCGGGCACGGTGGGCAGGCTGCGCGGCAGGAGTGCCTGCTGGAGCTGGTGGACGAGGTGGTGCTGGGTGTCGTAGAGGCGGGCCCGGTCCAGGGCCTGGGCGAGCAGACCGGCCAGCGGGGTGAGGACGGCGCGTTCGTCGGTGGTGAAGACGTGCGGGTGCTCGTAGGAGAGGATGCAGCAGCCGACGGGGCGCCCCGAGATGATCAGGGGGAGGAAGGCCCACGCCTGTTTCCCGCTGATCCTGGGTGCCCGGGGGTAGCTGTTGGCCAGCTCGGCCGGGCTGCCGAAGAAGGCGGGGACGCCGCTCGCCAGGACCTGTCCCGCCGGGGTGACACCGGTGTCGAGGGGGAGGGCGTCGAGGCGTTCGACGGCGTCTGCGGGGTAGCCGTGCTGCCCGGCGATCCGCAGGCGGCCCGCCTCGGCGATGCTGAGCACGAGCCCCTGGGCGCCGAAGGCCGGCAGGATCTGGTCCGCGATCAGCGCGACCACGTCCTGGGTGGTCACCGTCTCGGTGAGCGCGGCCGCCAGGTGGACCAGTTGGTAGAGGCGTCCGGGCCTGGTCGGGGCAGGCTCCACGCGCCCGCTCGCGCCGGCTGCCGCAGTCTCCTCCCCGGCGGTGATCCACACGCTGATGCCGCTGGCGTCCGGGTGGAGGTGGAAGGTCAGCCACCGGTCCGGCGGGCGGAGCGCGTTGAAGGAGACCGGCGCCCGGCTGACGACCGCCAGCCGGTACCGCTCCTCGTACCTCAGGTCGTCCAGCCACGGCAGGGACTGCCAGGGCCGGGTGCCCAGCAGCCGGTCTGCGTCCCGGCCCAGCAGCCGCGCGGCCGGGGCGGACATGAACGTGACCCTGCCCTCCAGGTCCAGGGCCAGCGCACCCTCCGGGAGCCGGTCGAGGAAGTCGACGGCGGCCAGCGCGGTCTGGGCGGAGTGGTGCTGGGCGTCCACGGGTACGACACGCGGCCGGTCGGGGAGGGCGGGCGGCACCGGCGAGTCGTCCAGGAGCCGGGCCAGCCTGCGGGCGCTGGCGATGATGTGGTGGAGTTCGCGGGCGGTGGCCCGGGGCGGGTGGTCGGCGGGCCACATCAGCACGATCCCGCCCCAGCGGCGGCGAACCCCGCGCAGCGGGGCCGCGGCGAGCGCGAAGGGGTACGGCAGGACGGTCGCGGCCCGCGGGTAGCGGCGCGCCATCTCGTCCTGGGAGCCGACCCAGACCAGGTGGTCCTCCTTGATCGCGTCGGCCACCGGAACGGGGGCGGTCAGCGACAGCCGCTGCCAGGGCACGGTGAAGTCGACGGGCAGCCCGCACAGCGCCACCAGGCGCAGCAGCGCGGCCGGCTCCTCGACGAGGTAGACGCCGCCGATCGCCGCCCCCGTCCGGCGGACCATGTCGGCCAGCGCCACGCCCAGGGCATCGTCGACCGGGAGGTCGTCCCTGGGCCGGGCACGGAGCCGCATGACGTTCGTCCTCCGGTCGTGTGCGGTGGGCGGCGTACGCCGCGCGGAGCCCCTCCCGGGCCCCGCTACGGCGGCGTATACCACCCATTCACGACAATATGCGCATACCTTCTTGCGGCAACACCGGGTCTGCCGGTGCCTGCGGCCGTCCCCACCGGGCCCGGTTCGGCGCGAGGCGGGCGGGCTAGGATCCGGGCATGGCCCTGACCATGACCGACGTGGACCGGTTCGAGGCGGCCCGGCCGCGCCTGGCGGCCATCGCCTACCGTCTCCTGGGCTCCGCCAGCGAGGCCGAGGACGCCGTGCAGGACACGTACCTGCGCTGGGAGGCCGCCGACACCGGCCGTATCGAGGTCCCCGAGGCCTGGCTGACCAAGGTGCTCACCAACCTGTGTCTCAACCAGCTCACCTCGGCCCGCGCCCGGCGCGAGACCTACGTGGGCCAGTGGCTCCCCGAGCCGCTGCTCGCCGGCGACCCGATGCTCGGCCCCGCCGACACCGCGGAACGGCGGGAGTCGGTGTCGTACGCGGTCCTGGTCCTGCTGGAGCGCCTGACCCCGGCCGAGCGCGCGGTGTACGTGCTGCGGGAGGCCTTCGACTACCCGCACCGGGAGATCGCCCGGATCCTCGACCTCACCGAGGCCGCCAGCCAGCAGATCCTGCACCGGGCCAGGAAGCACGTCGCGCAGGGCAGGGCCCGCACCGAGGTCGACGAGGCCGCCGCCCGGCGGGTCGTCGAGGAGTTCCTCGCGGCCGCGACCAGCGGCCGGACCGAGCCGCTCGTCCGGCTGCTCACCGAGGACGCCGTCGCGGTCGGTGACGGCGGCGGGAAGGTCCCGGCGCGGGCCAAGGCGTTCGAGGGTGCCGTCGCGGTCGCGACGTTCATGCGGGGCCTGTTCAAGCCCGGCCCGGCGCAGCGCGCCCTGGCCGGCGGCTCCCTCGACCTGTACGTCACGACCGCCAACGGCGGACCCGCGCTGGTGGCGGTCGTCGACGGCCGGGTCTTCGGCGTGATGTGCCTGGAGATCACCACCGAGGGCATCGCCGCGCTCCGCAACCAGGTCAACCCCGACAAACTGGAGCGCGCGACCAGGCAGTGGGCGGCGACCGACCACGGCGCACCCCTGCTCCGCCTCTTCTGACGCGCCGCCCACTCCGATGCGGGTCGCTGTGGGCCGGCGTGAGCCGTTGTGAGCTGTTGTGAGCTGCTTCACACCGCCCTCCTGTCAGGGAACGGCGGGCCGTCCGGTTCAGGGGGCGACCCGCTGAAGAGCTGGATGACAGGAGCACGGACATGCAGCACCGCATCGTCGTCCTCGGCGCCGGATACGCCGGAGCCGTCGCCGCCGGCCGCCTCGCCCGGCGGCTGCGCCCCGAAGACGTCGCGATCACCCTCGTCAACGCCGAACCCGACTTCGTCGAGCGCGTCCGGATGCATCAGCTCGCGACCGGCCAGGAGCTGCGGCCCCGGCCGTTCGCCGAGATGTTCGCCGGGACCGGCGTGCGGCTGAGGCTCGCGAGGGTCACGGCGGTGGACGTCGACCGGAAGACGGTCACCACGGTCCCCACCGCCGAGGACGGCGTACCGGAGCCGGCGGAACTGGAGTACGACACCCTCGTGTACGCCCTCGGCAGCGCCTGGGACGACCAGGGCGTCCCCGGCGCCGCCGACCACGCCGACCAGATCGCGAGCCGCCCCGGAGCGCTCCGGCTGCGCCGGCGCCTCGCCGCCCTCCAGGCCGGAGAACGGGTGCTGGTGGTCGGCGGCGGACTCACCGGTCTGGAGGCCGTGACCGAGATCGCCGAGGCCCGCCCGGACCTCGACGTCGCCCTCGCCGCCCGCGGCGCCCTCGGCGACCGGCTCTCGCCGAAGGGCCGCCGTCACCTGCGGAAGGTCCTCGACGGGCTCGGCGTCACCGTGCACGAGCACACCGCCGTCACCGCGGTGGCGCCCGACCACGTGACCACGGCCGAGGGCGCGGTCGTCCCGGCCGCCGTCACCCTGTGGACCACCGGCTTCGCCGTCCACCCGCTCTCCCGGGCCACCGCCCTGGAGGTCACCGACGCCGGCCGGATCGTCGTCGACGGGACCATGCGCTCGGTCTCGCACCCGGACGTGTACGCCGTCGGCGACGCGGCCCTGGCGACGGGCCCGGCCGACAACCCGCTCCGCATGTCCTGCGCCTCGGGCCTCCCGATGGCCTGGCAGGCCGCCGACTCCATCGCGGCCCGCCTGACCGGCGGAAAGCTCCCGGACACCCCGCTGCGCTACGTCAACCAGTGCGTCTCGCTGGGCCGCAGGCAGGGTCTGATCCAGTACGTCACCGCCGACGACCGCGCCGTACGGGCGGCCCTGACCGGCCGGACCGCCGCCCTCTACAAGGAACTGATCTGCAAGGGCGCGGCCTGGGCCGTGGCCCACCCGATGCTCGGCCTCCCGTCCCGGCGCCGCCGCGTCGTACCGGATGCCGCCCGGTCGGACGCACCCCTCACGACCACGACACCGGCCTGACCGCACACCGCGCCGGTGCCCACCCGTGGGCACCGGCCACGGTCTCCGTCAGCCCTTCGGCCCCGCCGACTGCACCACCTCGAAGGACCACAGCGTCGACCCCGAAGCCGCCGGCCTCGGCCGCTCCCCCTCCGCACCCCCCTGGTGCGCGGCCTTCATCGGCCCCTCCATCCACGCCTGGAAGGACTCCTCGTCCCTCCAGCGCGTGTACACCAGATACTGGTCGGTCCCCTCGACCGGCCGCAGCAACTCGAACCACTCGAACCCGTCCGAGTTCTCCACCGCATGCGCCCGCGACGCGAACCGCTTCTCCAGCGTGTCCCGCTGCTCGGCGGGGACGGCCAATACGTTGATCTTGACTACGCTCATGCCCCTATCCTCCCGCAAGGGTGATCAGGAACGTGTGAGTGACCTCCAGACGCGCGTCTGGTTGCGAAGTGTGCCCCTCCGGCGATCTGGTCCCGGAGGAGGTCAAAAGTAAGCGGTGAGGCGCGGTACAGCGAGGCTGACCGCGAAGTTGGTTGTCTCGAACAGGGAAGTCGAGAAGTGCAGCACGATCAGGTCCTGGCGAGCCAGGCCGCCCAGGAGCTTGACGAACTCCTCGTCGAACCAGTCGCCGTGGGGTGATGGCTCTCCGATGCTGAGTGCTGGCACGTTGCGCCCGCCGTGGGCGGCGACCGCGGCCAGGACGCGGCGTTCGTCCCTGCCGCAGTGGCGCAGTAGGCGTGGGAAGAAGGTCTGGTTGAGCCGCTCCTGTACGGTCGCCAGCGCCCTGTGCATCGCCAGGTTGTCGATCGGTGAGAAGGAGGCGAGCCGCCACGCGGTCTCCCCGACGAACTGCACGAGCCACGGACTGCCTTCGCAGAACTCGACCGCGGCCTGCAGCGCGTGCTCGGTGAAGCACACCCCTTCCGTCTCGGCCGGTCGGGTCAAAGCGGCCCGTGCAGCGGCATCGCCCAGAGGTTCTAGCCGGGTGTAGCTGAGCGTGGCACTACGCGCGGCGTACGTGGTGGTGCTCGTGGGGTCGATCAGCTCCGCCCCGGACTGCTGCCAGGAAGGGAAAAGCCCTGCCCCCAGGAAGGCGATGGGCAGTCCGCGCTGCGCCGTCTGATGCAGCGCGGCATGCAGGACGCGCAGGTGTTGATTCGGCACGGTCTGCACCTCGTCCAACGCGAACAGCACACCGATTTCATGCATGCGGGCGACCTCGCCGATCTCGATGAACAGCCGCCTCAGGTCCAGGTCGAAGATGCCGGTGTCGGCGGTACCGGCCACGGCGTCCGCGTTGATCTCCAGCCGGACCCCGGCCACCGACACCGAGGCGAATGCTTTGAGCACGCCCAGTGCTCGCTTGACCCGGTCGGCGAAACGGTGGCGGCCACTCATCTCCATCAGCACGTCGCGGGCCAGCAGCGCGATCAGCGTGGACAGTTCCGTCCCGGGGATAGCCTCCTCCGCCCCGACGAACCACCCGCGCTCGCGGGCCCGGCCCACCAAGTGGTTGAACAGGACGGTCTTTCCCGAACCACGGGATCCAGTGACGAGCGGCGCCTCGCCGGACCGCCCGGCCTCCAGCCGGTCGAGTGTGACCTCGAACTGCTCCAGCACATCGTCCCGCCCTGCCAACATCGCGGGCTTGACCCCGGGGCTCGGGCTGTACGGCGACCGGCGCAAGTCCATGGACTGCAGCCTAGGCCCTCTTCTGTCGCCACAGCGGGGGGTATCAACCTGAACAAGCACTACCAGGCGCTGAACACGGCGTTATGGCGCAGTTGTTCGGCGCACCACCGGAAGTGCCCGTCGCTGTCGTCGAGCCCGAAGAGGTCGTAGGTGGTGAGGGCGTATGCGGCTTGGTAAACGGTGAGGGTTGCCGGCGCGTACCCAAGCTCGTGGGCGAAGAGCCGGGTGAGTTCTGCGGTGTGCTCCGCGGCGTGCGGTCCGTACATGTCCCAGATGGCAGCGGTGACGGCGGCCTCGAAGGCCGGGTCACCCGCGGTCGTGTAGAAGCCGAAGTCGAGTACGGCGACGGGCCGGCCGGCCGCGTCGATGTGGATGTTGGGCGGGACGAGGTCGCCGTGGATCGCTGTCACGGGGGCGTCGGGGAGCGACCGCAGTGCCTTTCGCACACGTCCGGCTCCTGCGTCGAAGTCCGGCACGTGGGCGGCCAGGGCGGCACCGTGCCGGGCAGCGGCCCTGACGACCAGGGCAGCGAGCGCGTCCTGGAAGCGGTCGTGATCTCGCCACAGCGGACGGTCGTCACCCTGGACGGTCAACTGGTGCATGGCTTCGGTGCCGGGCACGGAGGCCAGGCCGCGCAGGACGGCAAGCAACGCATCGCTGTGCTGCGTGGGCAGCTCACGTTCGTAGTCCACCTGCGACGAGTCGGCCTGCACTGAGACCCCGGGCAGCTTGCGCTCGTACGTCACCAGGACGCCCTCGTACTCCTCGACGTCGAGAATCTCCGGGGTGGAGAACGGCAGTGGGTGCCGTGCAATGTCCGCGTACACCTGGCGGGTGAGCTGGAAACCGGCCGGCGGCCGACCGCCCCACACTTTGGCGACCCTGTCCTCGCCCAGGCTGTAAACGACGCCCTCGACACCCGAGCCGATACGGCGGACACCCGCGTGCCCACGGTCCGCGAAGCGGACGAGCCATGGGTCGGCGAGTGGGGCTTCGTCGTCCGGGGTGGTCTCCATCCGTGCATTGGACCAGCAGCCGCACCGGCCTCGATAGGCGTTTTCGTGCTGTGCCTCGCCCGCGCACCAAGAGAGCTCCCCGGGAGCCGGTAGGCAGGTGAGCTTCCGAAACGCGGCCCTAGCGGTACATCAACGCACCCGTTGCGGCCGCAGCAGTTCGAACCACTCGAACCCGTCGGAGTTCTCCACGGCGTGCGCCCGGGAGGCGAACCGCTTCTCCAGCGTCTCCCGCTGCTCAGCGGGCACGGCCAGCACGTTGATCTTCACTACGCTCATGAACCCATCCTCTCGCAGAGGTCATGAGGAGCGCGTGAGTGACTGATCCTTTTCAGCGTGGCCCCTGAATGGTGAAGGTTCGGCTGCTTCCCGGCATCACCCCACGCGCCTCTGCCACTGGCGCGCCCCGGAATCCCAGTAGACCTGCACCCCGCGCCCGCGCGGGTCCGGGGCTCCGAGTGCTTCCAGGTCGGCCTCAGCCAGTGCACGAAGGGCGTCGTCGCTCAGCTCACCGCCCCCGAACCGGAACAGTATTCCAGCATCTGGATCAATGATCACATGCAGAGACGGCACTCCAAGTCCTTCGGCCCTGCCCTCTCGCTGGAAGAAGCCCTTTATGAACTCGCGCGCCTTTGCATAGGCGTCACCCGCCGACTGTGCTGCGATGGCCTGAAAGAAAGGCATGATTGCCGCGGTGGCTACGACAGTGGTAACCGTGGCCGGATCCCATGGTCTAGAATAAGCCACGCTATTAGCTGCCGCTGACATTTTCCGCCACTCGGCTTCCCTCTGGGCGGAACTCGCGGCGGCCTCTGCTTGAAGCCGTTTGACTCTGTCTTCTTTTGTCTTCGCAGTATCGAGAGCGCTGTGAACCCTAGCGGTCAACTGCTCCGATTCGAGGCCGTCTTGCGGCAGTCTGGGCAGCAGTTCTTCAAGAACTCGCCAGTCCTCGGTGAATCCTGACTCGATGGCCAGGCAGTGCCATGCCACTGCTTCGTTGGGGGTAGCGTGATGCCAGTGTGCCAGCTCGTTAGCGGCCTCGCCACTCCCCGTTCCTGTCAGGTCGACAAGGAGCTCCAGCGCTTCGACTTCCCTTTCTGATGTCCAAGAACGCATCTCGCGAGCCAACATCACGAGGTAATGGTCCCCGTCACTTGTTCGACGGCCGAAGCGCCGAAGCCAGGTCTCGGCTTCTGCCTCGTATTGAGAATCAGCACGAGCCAGTGAGATCAACGCATGGGCGGCTCCCCGTTCGGTTCCCCACCCTGCTTCGGCCAGCGGCAGTAGCCACTCCAGCGCTTCTTTCCAATGACTGTTTTCAAGGAACCAGTTCCCGAGGAGGCGCTGCGAATTCTGATTGCCTTCCTCCGCTCCCTTTCGAAATATCCATGGCCCCTTCGGAGTTTTGTTCGCTGCAGCCACGATGCCCCCTGTTCGAGCGCGGCCAGCTTCGTGACTGCCGCGTCCAGCCTGCGTAGTGTGTCGACCCTACTCGCAACGACGTCGCGAACAACGGGACTTCACGTCCTGTCCACAGGCGGCATCCTGGCTGGAATTGCACACTCAAAGCCGATAACACATTTCCGCTGGCACTCGGGGCCAACGCACGGTCAACCGGGCCTCGGCGCACGCCACGGAGCCCCGGTCCGCAGCCGCCACAACACACCATTGACCACCTGACGGTGATCACGCCACGGACGACCACGCCCGTCCACCTGCGGCAGCAAGGGCTCTATTCGCTCCCACGCCGCATCCGTCAACTCACCCCGGCCAGCCACAAGATCAATTGTGAGAGGAGTCCTTGCCCGGATCAGGCACCCTGTCCCGAACGAAGATGCTCAGCCGGTACGTAGTCGGTTGCATCAGGCGCCCGCAGAACGCGTCCATCCGCGCTGCGGACCAGTCGATCTGCGTGTCCGACGCTCGGAGGCGGCGCATATGCTCGCGCCACTGCGGCTCATCCTGGGTCTCGAAAAGCACTTCCCAGCGGCCTGCCTCCGGCGCGAAGCGGTCAGCAGCCCGCCGCATCCCGTCCTGGTGCTGACGTCTCCTCTTGCGCTGCCCCGGCATCGGCCCAGCATCGCTGGCCGTGACCGCCACGGCAATGCCATTGCCTACCGCCCCAGGCCAACACGAGGTTGATCATCTGTCAGACCGCTCCTAGTGGTACATCAACGCACCCGTTGCGGCCGCAGCAACTCGAACCACTCGAACCCGTCCGAGTTCTCCACCGCATGCGCCCGCGACGCGAACCGCTTCTCCAGCGTCTCGCGCTGCGCCGCCGGTACTTCCAGTACGTTGATCTTCACTACGCTCATGGACCCATCCTGGCGCAAGGGTGATCAGGAGGGCGTGAGGGACCAGGCCCCGTGTCCGGCGCATTTTGCAGCCGGTGACCGTGTTTCCGTGGCACTGCCCTAGCCTTCGTGACCGTGTTCAAGCGGTGGCATGTTCTGGCGGATGCCGAACGGCAGCGATGGGCTCTTGATCCGTTCGTGAGTGTGGGGCCGCTGGGGTTCGGGATGTCTCCCGATGAGGTCTCTGAGGCACTGAGCGGGGTCACCGGGGAAGCTCAGCGGCACAGGCTCAGCCGTCGTGCGCACGAGATCCCGCCACAGCGGACGGTCGTCGCCCTGGACGCCCAGCCGGCGCATGGCTTCGGTGCCGGGCACGGAGGCCAGGCCGCGCAGGACGGTGAGTAGCGCGTCGCTGTGCCGCGTGGGCAGTGCGCGCGCGAAGTCCACCTGCGCGGAGTCGCCGCCAGCGAGACACCTCGCAGCTTGCGCTCGTATGTCACCAGGACGGCTCGTATTTCCTCGACATCCTCCTCGACATCGAAGATCTCCAGGGTGGAGAACGGCAGTGGATGCCGTGCAATGTCCGCGTACACCCGGCGGGTGAGCTGGACATCGGCCGGCGGCCGACCGCTCCACAGCTTGGCGACCCTGTCCTCGCCCAGGCTGTGGACGACGCCCTCGACACCCGAGCCGATACGGCGAACATCCGTGTGCCCGCGGTCCGCGAAGCGGACGAGCCACGGGTCGGGGAGTGGGGCTTCGCAGTCCGGGGTGATCTCCATCCGCGCATTGGATCACCAGCGGCACCAAGAGGGCGCCCTGGACGTCGGCAGACAGGTGGGCTTCCGAGACGTGGCCCCAGGGCGCGTATCGGGTCGTGATCAATGCTCATCGCAGCCTCCGGGGCGGGCGCCCCGTCTGGGGCGCGGGGCCCGGCTGTCTGCGGCTGCGCCGCGTGGACGCGAGTGACCGGAAGCGTGCCGCAGGCAGGCCGTCGCGGGGCCCGAGAACCCCGGTTGCGTGCCCGCAGGGACGGTGCGTCAGAC
The DNA here is from genome assembly GCF_055565975.1 of Streptomyces sp. NPDC028289. Taxonomy (NCBI): domain Bacteria; kingdom Bacillati; phylum Actinomycetota; class Actinomycetes; order Kitasatosporales; family Streptomycetaceae; genus Streptomyces; species Streptomyces sp. NPDC028289. The sequence goes on from NZ_JBVHTI010000005.1 coordinate 473,866, forward strand.
CATGGCGAGCCGGTCCACCAGCAGCTCCACCCTCGGCTCGGCGTCCTCGGGCAGCAGGCGGCCCGCGCGGGTCAGGGTCGCAAGGCCGTGCAGGGTCGCCCAGAACACCTCGGTGAACAGCCCCGGGTGGACGCCGTCGCCGGCGACCTCGCCGAGAGTCTCCAGCAGGGCGGCGAAGGCGTCCTTCAGAGGCTCGGGGGTGTCCTCCTGCGCGTACGCCAGGCCGCCGTCGAGCTGGAACAAGGCGTCGTAGACCGCCGGGTTGCGTGCGGCGAAGTCGAGGTAGGCGCCGGCCAGGGCGATGACCCGGGCGCGCGGGCCGTCCACGGCGGCGGTCGCGGCCCGCACCGCCGCGGCCATCTCGGTGGCGCCCTCGAGGGCGACGGCGCCGATGATCTCCCGCTTGCCGCGGAAGTGGCTGTAGAGGACGGGCTGGCTGTATTCGATGCGCTCGGCGAGCCGGCGAGTGGTGACTGCGTCCCAGCCCTGCTGTTCGGCGAGTTCGCGGGCTGACGCCACGATGAGGCGCTCGCGCTCCGCCCGTTCGCGCTGCTTGCGTTCTTGTACCGACATGAGTCGATCCTAGCACCGCTAGACAATCGAGCGGCAGTAGTACTAGCGTTGCCTCATCGGCTAGCAATGCTAGATCGCGGAGGGATCGTCATGCTCAACGCACTTGAGGTCGTCACCACCGTCGTCGTGGGGCTGATGGTGGGGGTGGAGTTCTCCGTCGCCTTCATCATGAACCGGATCCTGGACGCGCTTCCCGAGGACAGCGGCCAGCTCGGCCACGCCCACGGCGGCCGGATGCTCGGCGCCCTGATGCCGTTCTGGTACATAGGCTCGCTCGTCCTCAGCGCGATCTGGGCCATCGCCGGATGGCACCACCACGGCGCCGGACTCGTCGTCGCTGCCGCCGGCCTGCTGATCGTCAGCGTGGTCATGTCGATGCTGCTGCTCGTCCCGATCAACAACCGGAACAAGACCTGGACCCCCGACAACCGGCCCGCCGACTGGAAGCAGCAGTTGCGCCGCTGGGACCGCTACCACTACGTCCGCGTCGCCGTCATCATCGCCGCCTTCGCCCTGCTGGTCGCCGCCCGCACGTGATACCACCGCTGCCCGGCATGCACTGGTTCGCCCCTGTACCTCGACGACTTTCGCCTCGTCGAGGTGTGCCCGACATGGCTTCGGATTTCTGACCCCGCGGGCCGACGCCGCGCCGGTGGCGCCCAATCCCCACTCCTCGGGGTACGGCCGACCACCGAGATCCCGACATCCAGGAGTCCAGCTGCCGCTCAAATCCCACAACTCCGATCCCGGCAAGCTGCGCCCCCTCGATCAGCCGCGTCCACGCGGCTGATCGGGCCCCACACGATGCACCGGGCTCCACGAAGCTCACCAAGCTCACCAAGCTGACGAAGACTCGCAAGGAGAAGAGCAATGTCGCTGAAGAAGATCAACACCGTTCTGGTCGCTGCCTTCATCCTCTTCATCCTCTGGTTCGGGACGGAATTCATCCTGAGCCCGGAGACGACGGCGCCGACCTTCGGCCTGCCGGGCTGGCCGTCCGGCGACGGCGACGGCTTCCTGATCATCAAGGGAATCCGCGACGTCGTCCTGGCCCTGGTCCTGGGCATCCTGCTGGTGACAGGCCACCGCCGGGCGCTGGGCTGGGTGCTGCTGGTGGAGTCCCTCGCCGCATACGGCGACATGGCCACCGTGCTGGCCCACCACGGCTCCGTGGCCACCGCGCTCGGCGTCCACTGCCTGACCGCGACACTGATGGTGGTCAACGGCCTGCTGATAATGCGCGAGACCCGCAAGGTCGCGGCCACTCCGGCAACACCCGCCCCGCAGCCCGCCTAGGGCGCGGATCGGGTCGTGAGCAATCCGTGGCTTTCGCCCCGTTCCAGGCCCTGGCCCGGTAGACCGTCGTGCGTGACGCGCGCGCAACTGACGGTCGACGAGTGGGAGTTCATCGAGCCGCACCTGCCGACCGGCGAGTGCGGCCCGTACCCCAAGACCCTGCGGCAGCAGTTCGAGGGCGTGATCTGGCGGTTCCGGACCGGCGGGCAGTGGCGGGAGATGCCGAGCTCCGCCCGAAGACCGCCGTCTTGGGACGCTCGCGGGGCGGGCGGGCCAGCAAGGTTCACCTCGCCGCCGACCGCAAGTCCCGCCCGCCGGACAGGCGGCCGACAGCCCGCAGTTCATCCCCGTCATGCGAAAGATCCGGGTCTGCGGGCCCGTCGGCCGCCCTCCCACCCGGCCGGACGCAGTCGCCGGGGACAAGGCCTACACCTCCAGCGGTAATCGCTCCCACCTGCGCAAACGCCACATTGAGGCGGTCATCCCGGAGAAGGCCGACCAGGCCGCCAACCGGAAGAGGAAGGGTTCCGGGGGCCGGGCCGTCGGCCACGACGCCGGCCTGTACAAGGAGAGGAACACCGTCGAACGGCTGATCAACAAGCCCAAGGCATGGCGGGGCGTCGCCACTCGGTACGACAAGACCCCGGACAGCTACCTCGCCGGTCTTTACCTGCGTGCCTCGATGATCTGGATCAAAGACCTCGCAAGAGCGACCCATTCATCACGACCCGATACGCGCCCTGGCGTCCCCGGGTGAGACACCGCCTACGGCGAACGGGCCTCGGGGTCTTGAATGGCCCTCAGAGCGGGGCGGCGGGGCCGCGGCTGCCAGGGAGGGGAACGGCGAGCCGGGGCCCGGGGTGTGGGCCGTCGTCCGTGTGAGGGGGTCTGCCGCCTTCAGCTTGCCGGCGTGTGTGCCGTGCCCTTGGTGCGGACGTGCTGACGGAGAAAGAGAGCGGCTCGCTCCAGTGCCTCGTCGGCTTCGTCCAGAACGCCGGCGAACGCCTGGAAGACATGTGGAACGTCAGCGGTGACGTCCAGGATGACGTCCACTCCGGCTTCCCTCGCGCGCGTGGCCATGCGCGTGGAGTCGTCCAGGAGCATTTCGTTGGTGCCCGCCTGCAAAAGTATCGGGGGGAAACCGGTCAGGTCGGCGCGGATGGCGGGGCTGAGCATGGGCTGGTGCGGATCCTGTCCCGCAAGGTACATGGCCCCGGTGTGTTCCATGCCCTCACGCGTGAAGAACGGATCGATGTCCGCCTTGCTGTCCATGCTCCCGCCTGTCCGGGTCATGTCGAGTCCGGGGGAGAACGCCACGATCGCGGCAGGCATGGGCAGGCCCGCGCCGCGAGCGGCGAGGCAGGTGGCGGCAGTGAGGCCTCCACCGGCGGAGTCCCCGGCGAACGCGATCGCCGAAGGGTCTTCGCCGCTGTCGAGAAGTGCGCGGTAGGCGCTCAGCCCGTCCTCGATCGCGGCCGGGAACGGGTGCTCAGGGGCAAGCCGGTAATCCAACGAGAACGCCCTGAATCCTGTTTTGGTCACCAGGTTCCCCGTCAGCGACATCGCCGTCTCCGGTGAACCGACCACGTAGGAGCCGCCGTGGAAGTAAAGGATTGTCCCGGCCTTCGGAGTGCCGACCGGCTCGACGAGCACCGCTGGCCGGTCGCCGAGCGTCGCAGTCTGGGTGCGGATCCCGGCTGGGACGATCATTTCGGCCATCATCGCCCTGAAGCCGGCGCGGAGCTCCTCCACCGACCGAGGGCCCTCAGGCCGGGGCCGCCGGACCATCGCGTCGATTTCCGTGCGCTGTTTCCTGCTCATTGTCGCCTCCATCACAAGTGGATGCCAAGGAACTATCTGCCTAGGCATCTATGTGGGGGCTAAGATATATGCCATGGCATCTAAGTCAAGCGGTGGCGGGGTCGACCTCCCGGGCTTCTTCGCCGACCTCGTTCGCTGTGAGACGCGCCTCTACAACGCGCTGAACGACCGTCTTCGCGAGCGGCACGGGATCGTCACCTCGCAGTTCGAATTCCTGCGCTTCCTGCGCGACCGCCCTGGGTCCCGGGTGGCGGACCTCGCCGCTGAGTTCGCCATCGGGATCGGTGCGACCAGCAAGGGCATCGACCGCCTGGAGAAGCAGGCATGGGTCATACGGCGAACCAATCCATCGGATCGTCGCTCGTCACTGCTGGACCTGACCGATGACGGCCTGCAACTCGTCGAGGCGGCGGAGGCGACCTTCACCGAAACGCTGGCCGAGCTGACCGCAGGCGCCCTCCGTGGCCCCTCAGGACTGGCCGCCGTACAGGTCCTTTCGGAGCTCCGCTCCGTGCTCGAACGCGACCAGATCGGTCTGCCTACAGGCTGACCGGCATGTGGATCCAGTGCGATTGCCCGCTGGCCATGTGATCAGCCTTTGTTGCGAGGCGAATCCCGCAGATTGATCACAACTCGATACGCACCCTGGTGGTACATCAACGCTCCTGCTGCGGCCGCAGCAACTCGAACCACTCGAACCCGTCCGAGCCCTCCACGGCGTGCGCCCGCGACGCGAACCGCTTCTCCGGCGTCTCGCGCTGTTCGGCCGGCACTTCCAGTACGCGTGAGCGACCGGACCTGTCCGGCGGATCTTGCCGCCGATGGCGGCGTTTCCGTGGCACTGCCGTAGCCTCCGTCATCGTGTTCGAGTGGTGGCATGTGCTGGCGGACGACGAACGGCAGCAATGGTCCCTGGATCCGTTCGCGAGCGTGGGGCCACTGGGGTTCGATATGGGGCCCGGTGAGGTATCGGAGGCGCTGGGGGGGTGTTACAGGAGAAGCTCAGCGGCACAGGGTCGGCCGTCGTGCGAACGAGGCTGTCGGCGTCGTGGCGGAGGGCGAGTACCGGGAGTTCGGTCTGAAGCTGTACTACCGGGACGAACGGCTGGCCGGCATCGTGGTCGATGCGCTGCGGGGGCCCCAGGTCCTCGTGGAGGGTGTGGCCTGGGTCGGCCGGGCCCCTGCTCTGGCGCAAGGATGTGCAGCGCGCGGGCGATCACCTTCTCACGCGGCCGGTGTTCGTTCCCCCACTTCCTGCCGCGGGAAGCTTGGTCGCGCTGCTGAGCATGCCCGTCAGGCAGCCCGGCTCTGTTGCGGTGTGCGGAGGGACTGGTCAGCGCCTGCTCTTGATGTCCCACAGCGTCTGTTCGATCGGGCCTACCAGGACATCGACCAGTCCGTAGCGTTCCCGCACCTCGCGGTTCGTCCGTTCGGGAAATTCGCGGCCTTCCTCGCCCTTCCGCGCGATGACCTCCGACACGTCTGCACCATGTCGGCCAAAGCGCCAGTATGTGGTGACGCGGCGCGGATCCCTCGTGTAATTATCGATTGCATTGTTCTCTTGTACTTCGGCGCTTTGGACGATGGTGTCGTATTCTTTCTGCCCTCTCTTCAGCCATTGGGGAAGTGTGGCGCCGCGCCAGGAGTAATCAGGTCGACCAAAAGCTCCCAGATCGAGCTTGTCCTTGCGTGCCAAGCTCACGGTGGCATAGAACGCCAAATGGTCGTACGGCGTGTCGATGGGAAGCTGAACAATGGTTCGCGTGAGCGACTCGTCGTTTGCCTCGACCCAGTGTCCGGCAGGAATCCATGGCTGTGCTGCCACCAGTTCACCGGGCTGGTAGACCTCTCTGCGGGAGAGCGGGTGCTTCTCCCGGTATTTGATCCATTGCTCGGCGTCGGCCTGCCACTTGGCGCGCGGCCGGTCCGTCTTGCTCAGCGGTACGTGCTCCCCCATGGCGTGGAACTCGGTGCCCAGCACATAGAAACTCATATCACTGTGGTTCACGAGCTTGATGTCGACTGGCACGGAGAACGCGTTGCGGTCCCCGCTGAGCACCGCCTTGCCCACGGCCAGATGCACGAGAGGCTCGCCCCCGCGTCGGTACGGCTGATAGAGGTCCTGGTAGCCAAAATTGGCGACCGCCACAATAGTGGAGACGATCAGTGCCGCGGCTACCCTCTTCGGAGCAGGGATCTCGTCCAGTCTCCGCCACACCAGAACGACAGCCCATAGTGAACCCACCGAGAGAAAACCGAACAGTACCGGATAGCCGACCTTGTCACCGTCCTTCCATGTCTGAAGCAGGAGCAAGGTGTTCGTCAAAAGCGCTACGCCGGCACTGATCAGCGCAAGCATTCCGAAGTTGGAAATCGGCCCGCGAACCCAGCAGTCCACGACCGCGGCAACACCCACCACCATGCTGAGGGCTGCCAGGATGAGGGCCGCTCCCGTGACGCATCCCAGGAAAGTCAGAGCCGCGCTGAAGTCCTGGAAGCCGCACCAGCCCACCGGCAACGCCGTCAGGAGCAGGACCAGCAGGACCCCTGCCATTTCTGCCCGTGAGTATTTGCATTTCGTCAGGCCCCGCCTCACCATCACATGCGAGCCGGAGTGGGACCCTGAGGCATCAGGCCCAGGGGAAGTCGTCACATGATCACCTCCTCGCAACGCATCGGGATCCGTACACCAGGACCCTCGAATTCAGCATTCCGGCCGCGACCGGAAAACGCGGTCAACCAGCTCGGGACACGCTGTTCGACTGGATCACCTGGCGCTGAATACGGCGTTGTGGCGTAGTCGTTCGACGCGCCATCGGAAGTGTCCGTCGCTGTCATCCAGGCCGAAGAGGTCGTAGGTGGTGAGGGCGTACGCGGCTTGGTAGACGGTGAGGGTTGTCGGCGCGTACCCGAGCTCGTGTGCGAAGAGCCGGGTGAGTTCTGCGGTGTGCTCCGCGGCGTGCGGACCGTACATCTCCCGGACGGCAGCGGTGACGGCAGCCTCGAAGGCCGGGTCGCCCGCGGTCGTGTAGAAGCCGAAGTCGAGTACGGCAACGGGCCGACAGGCGGCGTCGACGTGGATGTTCGGCGGGACGAGGTCGCCGTGGATCGCTGTCACGGGGGCGTCGGGGAGCAAGCGCAGCGCCTTTTGCGTGCGTTCGACTCCCGCGTCGAAGTCCGGCACCTGGGCGGCCAGGGCGGCACCGTGCCGGGTGGCGGCCCGGGCGGCCAGGGCCGCGAGCGCGTCCTGGAAGCGGTCGTGGTCGCGCCACAGCGGACGGTCGTCGCCCTGGACGGTCAGCCGGCGCATGGCGTCGGTGCCGGGCACGGAGGCCAAGCCGCGCAGGACGGTGAGTATCGCGTTGCTGTGCTGCGCGGGCAGCTCGCGCTCATAGTCCATCTGTGCGGAGTCGGCCCGCAACGTGACACCGGGCAGCTTCCGCTCGTACGTCACCAGGACGCCCTCGTACTCCTCGACGTCGAGGATCTCCGGGGTGGAGAACGGCAGAGGGCGCCGCGCAAGGTCCGCGTACACCTGGCGGGTGAGCCGGAAATCGGCCGGCGGCCGACCGCTCCTCACCTTGGCCACCCGGTCGTCGCCCAGGCTGTAGACGACGCCCTCGACACCCGAGCCGATACGGCGGACACCCGTGTGCCCGCGCTCTGTGAAGCGGACAAGCCACGAGTCGGCGAGTGGGGCTCCGTCGCTCGGGACGATCTCCATCCGCGCATTGGACCAGATGCCGAACCGGCCTCGACAGGCGTTTTCGTGCTGTGCCGCGACCGCAGGTCAGGAGGGCGGCCCCGTCCTGCACGACCGGCCGCCGAGCTCCCCGCCGGTCACAGCCCACCCGAAGAATTCACCGAACTCCTGTACAACCCTTACTCCTTGACGCAGGTCTCCTGATCGCTGGACACCACTGACTCCGGCCGGCCGCCGGGCGCGGACGGCCCCCGCATGCCGCAGGAGACGACCCGCATGCACACGTTCCCGCGACTCGCCCTCGCGACGGCCACCGCTGCCGCGCTGACGGGCGGTCTGCTCACCTTCTCGGCAGCCTCGGCGTCGGCCGCGGACTCCGTCAAGGTCGCCCGCGCCGACTTCAACGGCGACGGCATCGGCGACATCGCCACCTCGGCCACCACCGCCTACGTCAGCGGCCACAAGGGCGCCGGCCAGGTCGTCGCCCTCTACGGCTCCGCCTCCGGCATCACCACCGCCAAGCGCACCACCCTCAGCCAGAACAGCCCCGGCGTCCCCGGCACCGCCGAGGCCGGCGACGACTTCGGCGAGGCCCTGGCGTACGCCGACTTCAACGCCGACGGTTACGACGACCTCGCCGTCGGCGCCCCGTCGGAGAAGGTCGGCTCCGACACCGACGGCGGTACCGTCACCCTCCTGTGGGGCTCCAAGAGCGGCCTCACCGGCAAGGGCGTCGACATCAAGGACCCGTCGCCGAGCAGCCACGACTACTGGGGGCTGCAGCTCGCCGCCGGTGACTTCGACGGCGACGGCAAGGCGGACCTCGCGGTCGGCAGCTCCGCGGCCACCCTGTGGGTGTTCAAGGGCGGCTTCTCCGGCAGCGGCACCCCCGGCGGCCGGTACACCGTCAAGCCGCCGATACAGCCGGGCACCAGCTCCTACCCGTACGGCCCGATGAAGCTCACCGCCGGCGACGTCAACGGCGACGGCCGTACCGACCTCGTCGTCGACGGGTACGAGACGAAGACCAGCGACCACTGGAACACCAACTACTGGCTGCCGGGCAGCGCCAAGGGCGTGACCGCCACCGGCGCCAAGGCGCTGAAGAGCGGCATCGTCACCGGCATCGGCGACATCAACGGCGACGGCTACGGCGACATCGTCAGCGGCGCCTCCTGGGACGCCAGCAGCGGCGGCACCGTCTTCCCGGACTCCGCCAACGGCGGCCGGGTGGCCATCACCTACGGCAGCGCCTCCGGCCCCGCCAAGGCCACCATGTTCAACCAGAACAGCGGGAACGTCCCCGGCGCCTCCGAGAAGGGCGACAACTTCGGCTGGGAGATCGACCTCGGCGACGTCAACGGCGACGGCTACGCCGACCTGGTCGTCTCCGCCCCGTACGAGGACATCGGCAGCAAGGCCAACACCGGCCAGGTCACCGTCCTCTACGGCTCGAAGACCGGGATCAACCTCGCCTCCGGCGCCCAGTCCTTCGCGCAGAGCACGGCCGGCGTCCCCGGCGACGACGAGAAGAACGACCTCTTCGGCGTCGACATCAAGCTCGACGACGTCACCGGCGACGGCAAGGCGGACCTGATCGTCGGCTCGTACGAGAACGGCGGCGACGGCGCGGTCACCTACCTGCCGTCCAACGGCTCGAAGATCACCACGACCGGCTCCCGGGCCCTCTCCGCAAGCAAGCTGGGCGTGTCGACGACCGGAACCCCGCAGCTCAGCGCCATCTTCGCCGACTGACCGGCCTGCCGCCGCACGGCACCGCACCACCTCCGCGGACCCGCGCACCTGCGGGTCCGCGGATCCCGCACCCGCGGACTCCCGCACCCGCGGACTCCCGCACCCGCGGACTCCCGCACCCGCGGACTCCCGCACCCGCGGACTCCCGCACCCGCGGACTCCCGCACCCGCGGAC